>NZ_JBIAPF010000016.1:0-219372 GCF_042888135.1 Streptomyces sp. NPDC003247 | reverse complement strand
AACGTTCCGTGCGGGCGTTCGGGCGTCCCCTCCGAGCGGGGGAAGAACTCGTACCACGCGCCGTACAGGGCCCGTTCCCGCTCCACCAGCAGCGGTGCGGAAGGGCCGGCCGAGACCAACTCCCGGAACGGATGGCGGTCCAGGACCTCCCGCACCTTCGGGGTCAGCGCCGCGGCGTGGCGCTCGGCCACCGGCAGCGAGTCGTCGAGCAGTCTCCTCGCCGCCTCCCGCACCACCGCACGGGCCGGACCACCGGGTACCCGGGCGGCGGCCCGTTCGTGGAGCCGGCCGCCCTCCTCCAGGACGAGACCCGTGTCGATGCCCGCCGGGATCTTGATCTGCGCGGTCCGGCGCCAGGTGGTGACCGGGTCGCCCCAGGCCTCCACCGTGTACGTCCAGTGGCCCACCTCGTGGAGCGTCACCTCCGCGCCCCAGCGGTCGGTGCCGGGGGCGAGTTCACGCATCGGCGTCCACGGCCCACGGCGGCCGTCCGGGCCCCGCAGGACCACGTTCGCGCCGATGGCGTCATGGCCCTCGCGGAACACCGTCGCCGTGATCGGGAACGTCTCCCCGCTCACGGACTTGGCCGGTCGCCTGCCGCACTCCACAAGCGGCGAGACGTCCCGCACCGGGATACGGCCGATCGCTCTGGTGGACCTCACGCTGCACCTCCGCTGTACCGAAAACGCGCCATCGAATAGGGCTTCCGTCGCCCGCTGTCCCCTCGCCCGCCGACGCGCCGCGCGCGGTGCGTGCCCGCCGCCGTCGTGCCTCCGGAACCGCGTCCGGTGCCTGCCGCCGTCGTGCCTCCGGCACCGCGCCCGTACCTGCCGCCGCCGCACCGCCGCACCGCCGCACCACGCCGGTGCCTGCCGCCGTCGCGCCGCTCGCCGTCCTGCGCCGTGGTCCCGCCTGCCACCGCGGTCCCGCCCGACCGTCCGCCACCGTGCCGCCCGCTGCCGTACCGCGGGCCGCTGTACCGGGCACCGCCGTACCGCGGGCCGCTGTACCGGGCACCGCCGTACCGCCTGCCGCCGACGCGCCGGCGGAACGCCGTGGCCGGAGCGCCGTGGCCGGGACGTCGGCCCGCTAAAGCTCCGCCGCGAGATGGGGCACGGGCCGCGCCGCCGACGCCCGCGCGACGCCGCTCCTGCGCGTGCGCCCGCCCCGTCGGGGGAGCGCGTCCGAACCGCCGCGCAGGTACTGCTCGGCGGCGTCCGCGGCCTCCCGGGCGCAACGCTTGCCCATCAGCACGCAGAGGGTGTAACCGCAGTCCTCGAAAGTGGCGCGCACGGCGACGTCACCCGGGCAGGCGAGCATCGCGCGTTCCCAGGCGCGGTAACTGCGCAGACGTCTGGCCACTTCGGTCTTGGCTGGTAGCAGCATGGCGCTGTTCACCTTCCGGGAGTTCGAGGGGTACATCGCCCCGCGGCGAGCGGGTCGGCCCTGTACGCAGAGGTGCGAAACCGTCAAACCTCCCGAGGCCTTCACTTATGGTGCACGGTTGACCACCCAACGTCCTGTTGGATCTTGGTAATGGTGTGCTCGTGTTGCACGAATGGCGTAGCGGTCGCACTGTGGTTGTGACTCAGGAGCCAACAACACTCACGCTTCGTGTTCGGGGCTCGGTCGGGCAGACCGAGGAGGACGGCGAGAGCCTCGCCTGTGAGGAGCCAACGACGATGAAGACCGCAGTGCCCTGCTACTACCACCTCGACGTGGACGTGAGCCCGGAACGGGCCGGGCAGGTCAGGCGCATCCTGGCCGCGCACCTCCGGCACTGGAGCCTGGAGAACCTCGTCGAGCCCGTGTGCCGCGGAGCCGAGATGCTCCTGCGGGCCATCGACGAGCACGCCACGGACAAGCACATCTCGATCGAGATGTGGTGGAACGGCCAGCACCTGATCACCGCCGTCGGGGGCCACGACCGGGACCTGCGTCCCGACCAGGACCTGCGCGGCTGCCTGGAGCACATCGCGGAGACGAGCGACGGCTGGGGCTGCTGCGCCATCGGTACCGGCAGCACGGTCATCTGGTTCTCGCAGCGGGCCCGCGCCGGCGAGCGCGTCCCCCTGGTGCCCACCGCGCCGGAGCCGAGCCTGCGAGAAGGTCTCCAGGTGCCGCGCACCGTCCCCGTGGCGGCCCTCGCCGCCCCCGCGGACGGGGCGGACGGCGTCCTGGAGGGGGCCCGGTGACCTCGCGGACCCACCGCGGCGCAGGGGTGCCCGTGTGGACCGGGCGCCCCTACCCGCTGGGCGCCGACCACGACGGCGAGGGCACCAACTTCGCCCTGTTCAGCGAGGTCGCCCAACGCGTCGACCTCGTCCTCGTCGACGACGACGGCGGCACCCGCGGCGTGACGATGAACGAGGTCGACGGCTTCGTCTGGCACGCCTACCTGCCCGGGGTGGGTCCGGGGCAGCGCTACGGCTACCGGGTGCACGGGCCCTGGGCCCCGGCCTCCGGGCACCGCTGCAACCCGGCCAAGCTGCTCCTCGACCCGTACGCCCGGGCCGTCGACGGCCAGGCCGACAACCACGCCTCCCTGTTCGAGCGGGCGGGCGGGCGCCCGGACCCGAAGGACAGCGCCGGGCACACCCTGCTCGGCGTCGTCACCGACCCGTCCTTCGACTGGGGCGACGACCGCCCGCCGCAGCGCGCGTACGCCGACACGGTCGTCTACGAGGCCCATGTGCGCGGTCTGACCCGCACCCACCCCGACGTCCCGCCCGAACTGCGCGGCACCTACGCCGGTCTGGCGCACCCGGCGGTGACCGGGCACCTCACCTCGCTCGGCGTGACGGCGATCGAGCTGATGCCGGTCCACCAGTACGTGCAGGACGGCGTGCTGAAGGACCGCGGCCTGTCCAACTACTGGGGATACAACACCATCGGCTTCTTCGCCCCGCACAACGGCTATGCCGCCCACGGCACCCGGGGCCGGCAGGTCGCCGAGTTCAAGGCGATGGTGAAGGCGCTGCACGCGGCGGGCCTCGAGGTGATCCTCGACGTCGTCTACAACCACACCGCCGAGGGCAACGAGAAGGGCCCCACCCTCTCCTTCCGCGGTATCGACAACGCCTCCTACTACCGCCTGGTGGACGGGGACTGGTCCCACTACTACGACACCACCGGCACCGGCAACAGCCTGCTGATGCGCCACCCCCACGTCCTCCAGCTGATCATGGACTCGCTGCGGTACTGGGTGACCGAGATGCACGTCGACGGCTTCCGCTTCGACCTCGCGGCCACGCTGGCCCGGCAGTTCCACGAGGTGTCCCGGCTGTCGGCGTTCTTCGACCTGATCCAGCAGGACCCCGTGATCAGCCGCGTCAAGCTCATCGCCGAGCCGTGGGACGTCGGCGAGGGCGGCTACCAGGTCGGCAACTTCCCGCCCCTGTGGTCGGAGTGGAACGGCCCCTACCGCGACGCCGTACGGGACTTCTGGCGCGCCGAACCGGGCTCGCTCGCCGAGTTCGCCTCCCGCCTGACCGGCTCCTCCGACCTGTACGCCCACAGCCGGCGCCGTCCGCGCGCCAGCGTCAACTTCGTGACCGCGCACGACGGGTTCACGCTCCGCGACCTCGTCTCGTACAACGACAAGCACAACGAGGCCAACGGCGAGGACAACCGCGACGGCGAGAACCACAACCGGTCCTGGAACTGCGGCGTGGAGGGGCCGAGCGGCGACCCGGAGGTACGGGAGCTGCGCGCCCGCCAGCAGCGCAACCTCCTCGCCACCCTGCTGCTGTCGCAGGGCATCCCGATGCTCTGCCACGGCGACGAACTCGGGCGCACCCAGCGCGGCAACAACAACGCCTACTGCCAGGACAACGAGATCTCCTGGATCGACTGGCGGCTCACGGCGGAGCAGCGCGACCTCGTCGGCTTCACCCGGCACCTGGTGTCCCTGCGCGCCGCCCACCCCGTCCTGCGCCGGCGCCGCTTCTTCCGCGGCGAGACGGTGACGCACGCCGGCCAGCCGCTGCCCGACCTGGTGTGGCTGCTGCCGGACGCGCGGGAGATGGCCGACGGCGACTGGCGGCGCTCCGACGCGCACTGCGTCGGCGTCTTCCTCAACGGCGACGCGATCGCCGAACCCGACCCGCAGGGCCGCCCCGTCGTCGACGACTCCTTCCTGCTGCTGCTCAACAGCTACTGGGAGCCGGTCGTCTTCCGGCTGCCCGGCCCCGGGTACGGGGAGCGCTGGACGGTGTGCGTCGACACGGTGCGGCCCGACGGCGGCCCGGACGAGACCGAGCACAAGGCGGCCACCGAGGTCACCGTGGAGGCCCGCAGCCTGCTCGTGCTGTCCCGGCCGCCCAGGCGCTCCGAGTAAGCGAGTACGTCGTCCTGACTGCGGGGCCTCAGCGGTCCCGGTGCGCGGTCACCGTGAACTGGGCGCCGTCCGGGTCCCGCAGCACGGCCTCGTCGAAGGCCTTTCCCAGTACGCTGCCGCCGTGCCGCTCCGCGGCCCGCGCGCAGTCCGCCACGTCCGCGACGGCGAAGTGGACCTGCCAGTGCGGCCGGATCGTCGGATCGGGTGCCGCCTCCAGCGCGCCCGACTCGATCCGGGCCACGATGTCGCCCCGGCTGCGCAGCACCACCTCGCCGCTCTCGTAGTGGACCTCGCAGCAGCCGGGCCGGTTCGAGGCCCAGTCGAGGATCTCGCCGTAGAACATGGCGGAGTCGAAGGCGTCGCGGGTGTGCAGCCGGATGAAGGTGGGGGCCGCCTGCCGCCAGACCTCCCACTTGCTGTTCAGCGCCCCCTCCCAGACACCGAAGGTCGCGCCGTCCCGGTCGGCGAGGAGCGCCGCCCGGCCGGGCGGCAGGGAGATCGGGCCGACGGCCACCGTGCCGCCGCGCTCCCGGGCCCGGGAGGCGGCCACGTCCGCGCTCGGCACCGCGAAGTACGGCGTCCAGGCGACCGCCATCTGCCACATCGCCGCGACGGCGGCGACGCCCGCCACCGGGACGCCGCCGACCAGCGCCGTCCGGAAGTGGTCGCCGAGTCTGCCCCGGCGCCACTCCCAGCCGAGGACGGCGGAGTAGAAGTCCTGGGTGGCCTCCAGATCGCGGCTGGTCAGGCTCACCCAGCAGGGCGCGCCGAACACGGAGTGCGTGGAGACGACATCCTTCGCACCGGGGCCGGGTTTCGGGTCATCGTTCATGGCACTCGCGTTCCTGATCTGTGGGCGGCGGCCGGGGGTCCTTTTCCCAGTGTCCGGCCGCACCCGCCCACGGCGCCTGCCGGGGGAGCCGGTGGCACGATGGAGGGGTGTCACGAGTACCGCACGGGTCCCCCGACGAAACGAACCGGATCTTCGCGCTCCAGCGGGAGGTCGACCAGCTCAAGGAGGCCGTCGCCTCCCACGCCGTGGTCGACCAGGCGATCGGCGTGGTCGTCGCGCTGGGCCGGATGACGCCGGACGAGGGATGGGCGGTCCTGCGCGAGGTCTCCCAGCACACCAACATCAAGCTCCGCACCGTCGCCGAGCTGATCCTGCTGTGGGGGCGTGGCGGGCAGCTGCCCGAGGAGATCCGGGCGGAACTGGAGGAACTGCTCGGCCGGCACGACCCCGCCCGAGTGCCGGGCGCGCCACCGCCGGCCGGGCCGGTGACCTGACCTGCGGGTAGGTGGCCCGGCCCACGGGGCGGTGGCCCGGCCCACGGGGCGGTGGCCCGGCCCACGGGGCGGTCCGGTGGCCTTCCCAGCGGGCCGGACGTGCCGCTGGGAAGGCCACCGGACCGCCCCCGCAGGCCGGGAGGCGGCCGTCAGTTCGCCTCCGGCACGACCTCCTCGCGCAGCCGGGCGAAGCAGCCGCTGAGCAGCCGCGAGACGTGCATCTGCGAGATGCCGAGCTGCTCGGCGATGCAGCTCTGGGTCATCCCGCCGAAGAAGCGCAGGTACAGGATGGTCCGCTCGCGCTCCGGCAGGGCCCGCAGGCTCGGGGTGACCGCCACCCGGTCCACCACCGTGTCGAAGGCGGGGTCGGGGTCGCCGAGCGCGTCCTCCAGGGCGTAGCCGTCGGTGCCGGGCATCTGCGCCTCCAGGGACAGCGCCGTGAAGCACTCCAGCGCCTCCATCCCGGTGCGCACCTCGTCCTCGCTCAGGTGCGTGAGCTCGGCGATCTCGGCGACCGTGGGGGGCCGTCCGGAGGTGGTCTGGGAGAGTTCCTTCGCGGCGTGCCGCACCCGGTTGCGCAGGTCCTGGACCCGGCGCGGCACGTGCAGCGTCCACATGTGGTCCCGGAAGTGCCGCTTGATCTCCCCGGTGATCGTCGGCACGGCGTAGGCCTCGAAGGCGCGGCCGCGGTCGGGGTCGTAGTGGTCGACGGCCTTGACGAGTCCCAGGGCCGCCACCTGGTAGAGGTCTTCGAGGGCCTCGCCGCGACCCCGGAAGCGGACGGCGATCCGCTCGGCCATGGGCAGCCAGAGGCGGACCAGCTCGTCCCGCAGCGCCCGCCGCTCGGGCCCCTCGGGCAGCTGGGCGAGCCGTACGAAGGACTCGGCCGTGTCCGGGGCGTCGTCGTGGGGGTGCTGCCTGGTTCTGACGGTGGAACGCATCACGCGCGCCTCCCTCAGGAAGGTGCCGGTGGATGGACGGACACCGTGGGACGCGGGCCTCGGACCCGGCGGTGAGATCACCCGGGGCGGCCGGCGCGGCGGGGTCCCACGGACGTGCCTCCTGTCCGAAGCACATCCCTGTCCATGCCCGGAATGGGGGTATCTGAAACAGTTGTACGGTTATTGGCTGGTTCTGCCTTGACCTGTTCTTGGTCCAGTTACCTCTGACACAGAGGTAATCTCGGCCGGGTGGACGCGGAGACCGAGACCTTCCCCGAAGAGCTGGCCGACGCGCTCGTCGGCGTCCAGCGGCTGCTCAGACGCCGGCTGCGCGCTGGGCTGACCGTGCCCCGGCTGCGGGGCGCCGAGGTCGAGCTGCTGCGGCTCGTCGAGGCCCGCCCCGGCGTCGGCGTCTCCGACGCGGCCAAGGAGCTCGGCCTGGCGGGCAACTCCGTCTCGACGCTCGTCAACCAACTGGTCCGCGGCGGCCACCTGGTGCGGGAGACCGACCCCGCCGACCGGCGGGCGGCGCGCCTGCTGCTCACTCCGGCCGCCGAGGCCCGGCTGCGGGACTGGAAGCGGCGCCGCGCCGAACTCGTCGGCCGGCATGTCGCCCGGCTGGACGCGTCCGACCGGGCGGCGCTGCGCGCCGCGCTCCCCGCCCTGCGCACACTCGCCGTCCACCTGCACGAGGAGGCCGAGGAATCATGACCACCGCCACCGCCACCGACGCCGTCGCCTGCACCCGGCTCGCCTACGCCTTCGGTGACACGAAGGCCGTCGACGGGCTGGACCTGACCGTCCGGGAGGGCGAGGTCTTCGGCCTGCTCGGCCCGAACGGCGCCGGCAAGACCACGGCGATCCGCTGCGTCACCACCCTGTTGCCGGTGCCCTCCGGCATGGTCCACGTCTTCGGCCACGACGCGGCCAGGGAGCGCATGGCCGTACGACGGCTGCTCGGCTACGTGCCGCAGCAGCTGTCCGCCGACGCGAGCCTCACCGGCCGGGAGAACGTCTCCCTGTTCGCCCGGGTCTTCGACGTCCCCCGCCGCGAACGCGCCGAACGGGTCGCCCAGGCCCTGGCCGCCGTCGACCTCACGGACGCCGCCGACCGGCTCGCCGGCACCTACTCCGGAGGCATGATCCGGCGGCTGGAACTGGCCCAGGCCCTGGTCAGCGCGCCGAGGCTGCTGATCCTCGACGAGCCGACCATCGGCCTCGACCCGATCGCCCGGACCAGCGTCTGGGAGCACATCACCGCCGTCCGCGAGGCCACCGGCATGACCGTCCTGGTCACCACCCACTACATGGACGAGGCCGACCACTACTGCGACCGGGTCGGCCTGATGCACCACGGCCGCATCCGCGCCCTCGGCACCCCGGCCGAACTGCGCCGCGGACTCGGCGAACGCCGGGGCGCCCCGGCCACGGACCCGCTGCCGACCCTGGAGGACGTCTTCCGCGACGTCGCCGGCAGCGGCCTCGACGACCAGTCAGGAGATTTCCGCGATGTCCGAAGCACCCGCCGCACCGCCCAGCGTGTCGGCTGACCGCGCCCGGGACCGGGGCATCGGCCTGCTGGTGCGCCCGCCGGAACCCCGGGCGGGCTGGCGGCTGCTGCCGGCCCGGGTCGCCGCGATGTGCGCGGTCGAACTCCAGAAGCTGCGCCACGACCGTACCGAGCTGTACACCCGGGCGGTCCAGCCCGCTCTCTGGCTGCTGATCTTCGGTCAGACCTTCACCCGGATCAAGGCGATCCCCACCGGCGGCATCCCCTACATCGACTACCTGGCGCCCGGCATCATCGCCCAGTCCGCGATGTTCATCGCCATCTTCTACGGCATCCACATCATCTGGGAACGCGACGCGGGCATCCTCAACAAGCTGCTCGTGACGCCCACTCCGCGCTCCGCCCTCATCACCGGAAAGGCGTTCGCGGCCGGGGTGAAGTCGGTGATCCAGGCGGTCGTCGTGATCGTCATCGCCGCCCTGCTGGGCGTCACGCTGACCTGGAACCCGCTCAGGCTGCTCGGCGTCGCCGCGATCGTCGTCCTCGGATCGGCCTTCTTCGCCTGTCTGTCGATGACCATCGCGGGCATCGTCCTCAGCCGCGACCGCCTGATGGGCTTCGGGCAGGCGATCACCATGCCCCTGTTCTTCGGCTCCAACGCCCTCTACCCCCTCGACGTCATGCCCGGCTGGCTCCAGGCGGTCAGCCGGGTCAACCCCCTCAGCTACGAGGTGGACGCCCTGCGCGGCCTCCTCCTCGGCACGCCGGCGCACCTCGCGCTCGACTTCGGGGTGCTGATCGTCGCGGCCGCCCTCGGCATCACCGCGGCCTCCTCCCTGCTGGGCCGGCTGGCCCGCTGATCTTGCCGGGCGGTGACGGGTGTGACGTGATGTGCGGCACGCCCGCGGACCGCCCGCGCGCGGCCCTCGGACGGATCGTGCCTGCGCACGGCTTGATCAGCGATCAAAAGGGGTGAACCACCTGGCCACCGTGCATTCCGCTCATTTGACAGTGCACAGAGCACACGGATAGGAAGCAGCCCGTAGCAAGTCGAGAGGTGGACCGTGTACGAGCCGAACGTGGTCGGGGACTGGCAGGAGTACGACGAGCGTGCCGGTCTGCGGGTCCGCGTCCACCGTCTGGAGCGGGCCGAGCCGCCGCGCGGGCGCGACGACGCGGCCGAGGGCCTGACGTACTTCTGTCTGCGGGTGACCGTCGAGAACCGTGGCGAGCGCGGCTTCGGCGTGCACCTCGAGGACGGGCAGATCGACGTGCGGATCGGGCCCGACGGGGAGGGCGCCTTCGTCGACTGGCGCAACTCGCAGTTCATCGAGGGCTTCGACGTCTACCCGCTGCGCCGCGCCACCGCCGTCCTGTACGCCGCCGGGCCGGAGGCCGCGCTCGGCCAGGTGGACGTCCAGGTCCAGCTGCGCGTCGACGACGAATGGGCGGGGCGCCGGATGTGGTCGGGCGGTCTCGGACTGCACGAGGGGGCGGCCGGCGCGCCGGCCGGCGCGGGCCGGGAGAGCCTGGCCCGCCAGGTGAGCAACTTCCTGCGGGACCAGGCCGAGGAGGGCACCGCCTGAGGGCCCGCCCGCCGCGACGGCCACGCCGCGGCGGCACCCCGCCCCGACGCCTCCACCGCGGGGGCTCCCCGCCTCGGCGGCTCCACCGCGGCGGAGGGGCGCCGCCTACGTGCGGAGGGACGCCGTCCCGGTGCGGAGGGGCGCCGTCTCAGTGGGGGATGCCGTCGATGATCTCGCGGGCGCCCTGACGCAGCAGCGCGACGGCCACCGATGTGCCGAGCGTGGCCGGGTCTAGCCGGCCCGCCCACTCGTGGGCGTTCAGCCGTGTCTTGCCGTCCGCGGTGAAGACACAGGCCCGCAGGGACAGTTCGCCGCTGCGGTCCACGCGCGCGTACCCGGCGATCGGGCTGTTGCAGTGACCCTGGAGCACATGCAGGAACATGCGCTCGGCGCTGGTCTCCCGGTGGGTGGCGGGGTCACCCAGCCCGCTGACGGCGTCGATGAGGGCGGTGTCGCCCTCCCGGCACTGGAGGGCGAGGACGCCCGCCCCGATCGGCGGCATCATCGTCTCCGGCGAGAGCACCTCGCTGATCACGTCCGTCCGGCCGATGCGCTCCAGCCCGGAGACCGCGAGCAGCAGTGCGTCCGCCTCGCCCGCCGCCAGCTTCGCCAGCCGCCGGTTGGCGTTGCCGCGGAACGGCACGCACTCCAGGTGCGGGTGGGTGGCGGCCAGTTGGGCGACCCGGCGCACCGAGGAGGTGCCGATGCGGGTCCCCGCCGGCAGCTCGTCGAGGGTGAGCCCGCCGGGGTGCACCAGGGCGTCCCGGATGTCGTCCCGCTTCAGGAACGCGGCGAACACCGTGCCCGCGGGCAGCGGCCGGTCCGCCGGGACGTCCTTGACGCAGTGCACCGCGAGATCCGCCTCGCCGGCCAGCAGTGCCGCGTCCACCTCCTTGGTGAACGCCCCCTTGCCCTCGACCTTGGACAGGTCCCCCATCCACTTGTCACCGGTGGTCTTCACGGGGACGACCTCGGTGCGCACACCGGGGTGCAGCACGGCCAGTTCGGCGCGGACGCGTTCCACCTGGGCCAGGGCCATGGGCGAGTCGCGGGAGACGATGCGGATGAGTTCCGGGACGGACATGCGGGACACCATAGACCCTTCCGGGGGCGTCTTCGTGCCGGACGGCGCCACTCCGGTGCCGGGAACCGGACCCGTGCCCCGGGGCCGGTTCCCGGCACCGGCTCAGGCGTAGGGGTCGAAGGCGAGGCCGGACGGCTCGGCCGACGCCAGGTGGGCGGCGAAGTTCGCGTCCTTCAGACCGAAGTTGGCGCTGCCGAAGTCGTAGGCGCTCAACGTGTCGCGCAGGCCCGCCGGGTAGCCGTTCCAGCCGACCAGCGGCGGGTACTGCCAGGTGGCCTTGTGGTTCTCCGGCGGCTCGTCGTCGGAGTTGGCCAGCCGGAAGCAGTGGGTGCTGATGCCGTCCTTGTGGTAGACGACCTTGGCGTGCGTGCCGTCGAAGCGGACCCCGGAGGCCGCGGTGACGGTGAACGAGCCGTGGTTGGACGTCGAGACGTACTGCACCTGGTTGTTCTGCACCCAGACCACGACGTGCTCCCAGTCGTGGCGGTGTCCGCCGAGGCTGCTGCCCGCCACGGCCTGGTCCTTCTCGAAGTACAGGCCGTAGAGGTACGCGCACCAGCCGTTGTTGCACTTGTAGCGCGAGTAGCTGTTGGTGTTGTCCAGGTCGGAGGCGTCGCGGCAGCTGCCGTTGAGGGCGCCGGTCGGGTTCAGTCCGCCGTTGACGGTGCCGTCGGGGCCGATCGCGGGGGTGGGGTAGCAGCCGTCGGTGTCGTAGTCGAACGCCGGCTGGTAGGTCAGCTCGGCGGCCTCGGCGTTGGCCGGGAGGGCCTGCGGCGGGGCGGCGTAGGCCGCGGTGGGCAGGGCGACGACGAGCGCGGCCGCACCGGCGAGTCCGGTGAGCCATCTCCTGCGGTGGGCCTTGGGGTGCGATGACGACACTGCGTCCTCCTCGGGTCCGGGCGCAGCCGAACGGCTGTGGGGAAAGGGAAGTTCAGCTTCCCCGACCTTCATGTCCACGCCAAGAGGGCGCGGGCGTATCCGTGGTGAAGCGCAGCCCAACACTTGACCGCCGGGACCGCGTCAGGACTCCGGGGCGTCCGGGAGGTCGGCCGCGGACTCCTCGGGGGTGAGGTCGGTGCGCAGCCGCAGCCAGGACGGCTGACGCAGCATTCCGGCCCGGGTCCGGGTGCTGAAGCGGACCTCGCCCACCAGTCGGGGCAGCACCCAGTGCGCGCCCGGCGCGCGCGGCACCGGGGTGAAGGGGCACACGTCGGTGGCCAACGTCCGCAGCAGCGCGGCCAGTTCGCCGCGTTCGGCCTCGCTCCAGCCGGTGCCCACGCTGCCGACGTACCGAAGGTCGCCCCCCGCCCGCTGTCCGGCCAGCAGGGCGCCGGGCAGCCCGGTGAGCCGGCCCTTCCCGGGCAGCCAGCCGCCGACCAGGACGTCCGCGGTGCGCATGTTGCGGATCTTGATCCAGGCCCGGGAGCGCACACCGGGCTCGTACACCGAGTCCAGCCGCTTGCAGACCAGCCCCTCCAGACCGTGCGCGCGGGTCGCGTCGAGGGCCTGCCGGCCGTGCCCGACGAGCGCGCGGGGCGTCGACCAGAACGGCCCGTCCAGGCCCAGCTCCTCCAGCCGGGCGCGCCGCCGCAGGTAGGGAAGGCGCACCAGCGAGCGGCCGTCCAGGTGCATCACGTCGAACAGGACCAGGTGGACGGGTGCCGTCGCCGCGAGCCGCGCGGCCCTGCCCGGCGACCCGGCCAGCCCCATCCGGGACTGGAGCAACTGGAAGTCGGCCCGGCCCCGCTGGTCCAGCGCCAGCACCTCCCCGTCCAGGACGGCGGCGGTGCGGCCCAGCGCGGCGCCGAGCGGGCGCAGTTCGGGGTAGGCGGCGGTGATGTCCTCCCCCGACCGGGCGCGCAGCACCAGGCTCCCGTCGCCGGCGAGGTAGACCACGGCCCGCTGACCGTCCTGCTTGGTCTCGTAGGCCCAGCGGGCGTCCTGTGCCGCGGGCGGGAGCGAGCCGGGGGTGGCGAGCATGGGGGCGATCAGCGGCAGGGTCACGGGTGAGGTGTCGACACGTGCGCCGGGCGCCACGCGCGCCCCTCGGCCCTTTCGCCCGAACGGAGCCCGAACGAGGCCCGAACCGGAGGGGGCAGTCCCGGAGGGGGCCCTCCCGGCGGGGGCCGTCGCGGAGAGGGCCGCCCCTGCGAGGGCCGCACCACGACGGACCGGGACGGGACCACCCGGTCCGCCGTGGTGCGGACCCGCCCCCGCCACGACGGCGGGGGCGGAGCGCCCCGGCGTCCGATCCGCCGGGGCACCTTCTCAGTGCAGGTCGATGACCGTCACCGTGTCGGCGCCGTTCTCACCGTCACCCGACTTGTCGACCACGTAGGCGACGCCGTCGGCGACCTCCACGTGGTTGGGGTTCGCGCCGGTGGCGACCGTCGCCTCGACGACGCCCTTGCCCGGGTCGACGACCGTGGCGGTGGCGGCGGTGCGGTTGACCACGACGACGTCGCCCGAGCGGTCGTCGGTGTCGAGCGACAGCGCGCCCGCGCCGGTGGTGATCGTCTTGGTGACCGTCCCCGTGCGCAGGTCGACGACCGAGAGGGTGCCCGCGGTCTGGTCCGCCGTGTAGGCCGTACGGCCGTTCTTCGACAGCGCGACGGAGATCGGGCCGTCACCGGCCGGGATCAGGCGCGGGGTGTCCGAGTCGCGGGTGACCTCGATGATCCGGTCGTTGTTGAGGTCCGTGGCGTAGACCGTGCCGGTCTTCTCGTCGACGGCGAGACCGGCCGGGCCCGAACCCTCGACCGTGACGCGCTTCTTCTCCGTCAGGGTCTTGGAGTCGAACGCGACGAGCGCGGCGCCGGAGAAGGCGCTGGCCCACACGGTGTTGTGCTTCTCGTCCACCACGATCTCGCGGGCGTGGGCGACGTTCGGCAGCGTGGCGAGGTGCTCGCCGGTCTTCTGGCTGTAGACGGCGACCGTGTTCACGCGGGTGTTGGTCACCCACACGGTGTTGTGCTCGTCGTCCACGGCCACGCCGTACACGCCTTCGAGGGTGCCGGTGGTGGCGTCGGCGACCGGCGGGGTGATCGACTGCTCGACCTCCAGGGTCTCCGGGTCGACCTTCAGCAGGGCGGTCGGGTTGGCCGCCCGGCCCACGGAGGTGGTCACCCAGAGCACGTCGTTGCGCTCGGAGTAGGCGGACTGGTACTGGCCGGCCGCGAGCGACACGGTGGTCGCCGTCGGGGCGGCGGCCGGCTTCGCCGACGCGGTGCCGGCCAGCGCCACGGAGGAACCGGCGGTGAGGACGACGGCGACGGCTGCCGAGGTCAGGGCACGGCGACGGTCGATGCTGGTCATGATGGATGTACTCCTCAGGAACACTCGGGAACGAGAACTGGTGAGAGATGCGGGCGCCCCGGGAAGCGGGGCGGCCCGGCCGGCACGGGACGCGTGCCGGGGTCCGTGGGGGTCCGTCAGCCGCCGGCCGGTGCCCCGGAGGGGCGGCGGCGTACGACGAACAGGGTGGTGGCCGCGGCTCCGGCGGCCCCGCCCGCGGCGGCGGCGCCCGCCGACCAGGCGATGGTGGCGTAGGAGACCGGGGCCTCGACCGAGGCGGCCGCGGCGAGCGTCTTCTCCGTCGTGCCGGGGGCGGTGGTGGACGAGGACTGCGCGCCGGTCCCGGTCGCCTCGGCCACGGTGAACTCGACCTTCAGCGAGGTCGGCGGGTTCGGCGCGAGGAAGCGCAGCCAGTGCGCGCCGGGCGCGGTGTCCGCGGGCACCGTGACGTCACCCTCGTACGAGCCCTGCGCGTCGGCCGTCCACTGGCCGAGGATGGCCTCGTCGTCGAGCTTGATGGTGACGGTCTGTCCGGCGGGGAACTTGGTCACCTCGAAGTGCAGCGTCCCGCCCGCCTGCACCTCGCTCGCGGTGATCTCGGCCTTCGCCCCGGCGGAGTTGGTGGCACTGGCGGGCTCGCCGGACGCGGCCGGCACCGGGGTGGCGGAGGTGCCCGAGGTGCCCGTGCCGGAGGTGCCGGCGGACGAGGTGCCGCCGGACGAGCCGGTCGGCGCGGCGGTGGACGAGGTGACCGTGAAGGAGGCCTTCAGGCTGGTCGCCGGGTTCGGGGCGAGGAAGCGCAGCCAGTGGGATCCGGCCGGGGTGTCCGCCGGGACGGTGACGCTGCCCGAGAAGGAACCGTCCGCGCCGATCCCGCCCTGCCACTGCCCGATGATCTCGCTGTCGTCCAGCTTGACCGTCAGCTGCTGCCCGGCCGGGAAGCCCGTCACGCGGAAGGAGACCTTGCCGCCCGCGGCGACCTGGGAGCCCGCGGTGATGGTCGCGGAGGTGGAGGCGGACGAGGTGCCGCCGCCGCTGGAACCGGAGCTGCCGTCCGACCCGGTGCTCCCGCTCGAACCGGAGCTGCCGCTGGACCCGGTGCTCCCGCCCGAGCCGCTGTCCGAGCCGCCGGAACCGCCGCTCGAGGAACCGCCGCCCGAGGAACCGCCGGAGCCGCTGCTGCCGCCGCTGCCGGTGGAGGCCGCGGTCACCGTGATGTCCGCCTTGAGGCTGGTCGCGGGGTCGGGTGCCAGGAAGCGCAGCCAGTGCGCGCCGGCCGAGGTCGACGCGGGGATCGTCACCGAGCCGCTGAAGGTGCCGTCCGCGGCCACCGCTCCCGCGAACTGCTCGAGGATCGCGCTGTCGTCCAGCTTCACCGTGACGGTCTGCCCCTTGACGAAGCCGGACAGGCTGAACGACACCTTCTTGCCCGCCGTGACCGAGGCGCCGCCGGTGAGCCTCACCGCCGGTGTCGCCGCGGACGACGACGGCGAGGACGACGGCGACGGCGAGGACGACGGTGAGGACGACGGCGACGGCGACGGCGACGACGCGGAGGTCACCGTGAGGTCCGCGCTGCGCACGCTGGTCCCCGTGGCGAGGAAGCGCAGCCAGTGCCCGGCCCCGGCGCTCGCGTCGGCCGGGACGGTCACCGCCCCCGAGAAGGTGCCGTCCGCGCCGAGCGTGAACTGCTTCAGCAGCGTCTTGTCGTCGAACTTGACGCTGAGCGTCCCGCCCGCCGGGAACCCGGCTACGGCGAAGGACACCTCGCCCCCGGCCTGGACGGTGGTGGTGCCGAGCGTCACCGTGGGCGACGCCGCCTCCTCCTCCGCCGCCAGTGACACGGTGTCATGGGCGTCTCCGACCGTGGGGAGGGCCATGGCCAGCCCGCCGAGGCCGAGGGCCGTGCCCGCGGTCAGCGCGATCACCCGGCCGCCGAGCCGCCGGACGGGGGTGGGTCTGTGAGAGGTCATGAGAACTGCTCCTGGCAGATGAGAGATGTGCTGCTGAGGGTGGTGCGTGGCCGAGGGCGCCGTGGTGCCCATGCGGTGTGCCGCCGAGCGCGAGGACAGGCGAGGTTAGGGTTGCCTAATCGGAAGTCCCGCATCGGAAGTGCCTCACCCCACCGGAGTCCGCCCGTATGTCCTGGTCCGCGCCGCCCGAGGGCGCCCCGCACCACCCGCCCCGACTGCCGCGCCCGCACCCGCTGCCGCGCCTGACGCGACCGGCCGCCGCGCTGCCCGGGCCGGACGGCGTCGAGGAGTTCTGGGAGCGGGTCCGCCGCACCGGCACCCCGCTCGTCGCCCCCGACCCGCAGGGCGCCGCCGACCACCGGGCGGTGACGTTCCTGTGGCGCGGGACCCCCGCCACACGCGCCGTGCAGGTCCTGCCCAACAAGCTCGGCGACCCGCGCGATCCCGCCGGCAACCTGATGGAACGGGTCCCCGGGACGGACGTGTGGCACTGGACGCTCCGGCTGCGCCACGACTGGCGCGGCACCTACGACCTGTACGTCGACGAGGGCGGCGGACCCGAGGCCGGCACCCCGGACCACTGGCGGTGGCTGCGCACCCGGCGCCGCACCGACCCGTACAACCCCCGCTCGCTGCCGCACCGCTGGGACGGCACGCCCGTCCCGTACGCCGAACTCCCCGCCGCGCCCCGGGCGGTGGACTGGGAACCGCGGCCCGGCGTCGCCCGGGGCACCGTCACCGAGCACCGGGTGCCGAGCGGCCGGCTGGGCGGCACCCGCCGGGTCTGGCTGTACCGGCCGCCCGGCGAACACGGACCGGCGGCCGGGCTGCCGGTCCTGGTGCTCCTCGACGGCGAGCACTGGGAGCCCCGGCTGGGTGTGTCGCGGCTGCTCGACACCCTGATCGCCGACGGCCGCGTCCCGCCGCTGGCCGCCGTGCTGCCGGAGGCGGTGGACGAGCCCACCCGCTGGCGGGAACTGGCCTGCCGCCCCGAGTACGTCGCCCACCTCACGGACGAACTGCTGCCGTGGGCGGCCCGGCACCTGCCGCTGACCGACGACCCGGCACGGACCGTGATCGCCGGACAGAGCCTCGGCGGGCTCACCGCCGCCTACGCGGCAGTGGCCGCCCCGCACCGCTTCGGCAACGTCCTGGCGCAGTCCGGCTCGTTCTGGTGGCCCGCCGGCCCGGACGCGGAGTGGTTCACCCGTGTCCTCGCCGAGCGGCCCCGGCCGCCGGTGCGGTTCCGGCTGTCCTTCGGCGAACAGGAGTGGGTGGCGCTGCCCGCCGCGCGCCGGCTCAGGGACACCCTGGCCGCTCTGGGCTGTCACGACTCCTCCTTCCGGGAGTTCAACGGCGGTCACGACTACCTCTGCTGGCGCACGGAGCTGGCCGACGGACTGGTGGAGCTCATGCGTCCAGCTCCTTGAGACGTGCGCGGAGATGGACCGCGACCTCGTCCAGCTGCCGGTCCGCCATGAGCTGCGGATGGGTGCAGTCCAGGTCGTGGTTGTGGATCGCGCCGGTCACGTGCGGCCGCCACGCCTCCCGCGTCAGCCAGTCCTCGGGGCGGGGGGCGGCGGCCGTGAAGAACAGCACGTCGCCCCGGTACGCGCGGTGCCGGTGCTCGCGCATCATGCGGGCGTGGTTCGGCACGATGTCGACGATCCTCGACAGCGTCGCGTCGGACAGGCCCGCGAGGGGGCTGCCGGCCCGGCGCAGGGTGGCCAGGACGTCCTCGCGGGTGCGTTCGCCGGTGCGGTCGAAGCCCGCCATGCGCAGCACGGCGGTCAGCGCGTCGCCCTCCTCCGGCGCGGGCCGCTCCCGCCACTGCTCGGCCGGGAACGCGTCGAGCAGCGCGAGGAGTTCGACCGTCTCACCGGCCTCCTGGAGCAGCACGGCCACGGCGTGCGCGAGGATCCCGCCCACCGACCACCCCAGCAGCCGGTACGGGCCCCGCGGCCGGATCTCCCGGATCCGCCCGGCGTAGTCGGCGGCCTCCTCCCACAGGGTGGCCGGCAGCGGCTCGTCCCCGGCCAGACCACGGGCCTGGACGCCGTACAGGGGCTGTCCGGGCCCCAGGCGCGCGGTGAGCCCCGCGTAGCACCAGGCGAGTCCGCCCGCCGGGTGGATCGCGAACAGCGGCGGCCGCCCGCCCCCGGTCCGCAGCGGCAGCACGACGTCCAGGGCGTCCCGCGCGGCCGGTCCCGCCGCGTCGACGCGTACGGCGAGCGCGGCCGGCGTCGGCGCCTCGAAGAGCGATCCGATGGTCAGCTCGGCCCCGCACTCCTCGCGCACCCGCGCCACCAGCCGCACCGCCAGCAGCGAGGTGCCGCCGAGGTCGAAGAACGCGTCGTCGGGGCCGACCCGCTCGACACCGAGCACCTCGGCGAAGAGCCGGGTCAGCGTCTCCTCCCGCGCGGTCGCCGGGGGACGGCCGTCCGCGCCGCCCGCGAAGACGGGGGCGGGCAGCCGGCCGCGGTCCAGCTTGCCGTTCGGGCTGAGCGGGAACTCCGCCAGGGCCACCACGGCCGCCGGCACCAGGTGCTCCGGCAGTTCCCGCGCCAGCGCGGCGCGCACCGCCACGGGGTCGGCGGTTCCGGTGACGTACCCGACGAGCCGGTCCTCGTGGACCAGCGCGCAGGACCCGTCGACGCCCGGCCGGGCCGCCAGCGCGGCCTCGATCTCGCCGAGTTCGATCCGCTGCCCGCGCAGCTTGACCTGGTGGTCGGTGCGGCCGAGGTACTCGACCTCGCCGTCGGGGGTCCAGCGGGCGACGTCGCCCGTGCGGTACATCCGGCCGCCGGGCGGCCCGAACGGGTCGTCGACGAACCGGGACGCGGTCAGCTCGGGCCGGTTCAGGTAGCCGTCCGCCAACTGCACCCCGGCGAGGAACAGTTCACCCGGCACGCCCGGGGGGCACGGCTGGAGCGCGGCGTCGAGGACGTACAGGCGGGTGTTCCACACCGGCCGGCCGATCGGCACCGCGCCGGTGCCCTCGGGGGCGCAGGTGTGGTGGGAGACGTCGACGGCGGCCTCCGTCGGACCGTACAGGTTGTGCAGCGCGACGCCCGGCAGCGCCCGCCCGAAGGCGTTCGCGGTCTCCCGGGGCAGCGCCTCGCCGCTGCAGAACACCCGGCGCAGCACCGCGCGGCAGCCGCCCGCCCCGGGCGCCGTCAGGAACACCTGGAGCATCGACGGCACGAAGTGGCAGGTGGTGACGGACTGCTCGCGGATCAGCCGGGCCAGGCGGTCGGGGTCCTTGTGCGCGCCGGGCTCGGCGACGACCAGCGTCGCGCCCTCCCGCAGCGGCCAGAAGAACTCCCACACCGACACGTCGAACGAGGAGGGCGTCTTCTGGAGCACCCGGTCGCCGGCGGTGAGCCGGTACGCGTGCTGCATCCACCGCAGCCGGTTGTCGATCGCCCGGTGCGGGACGACGACCCCCTTGGGCCGGCCCGTGGAGCCGGAGGTGTAGATCACGTACGCGGGGTGGGCGGGGGTGAGTGCCCGTGCCGGGGGCACCGCCGGGCGGCCGGAGACGTCGAGCCCGTCCAGCACCACGACCGGCGTCCTCGTGTCCGGCGGGAGCCGGTCCGCGCGGTCGGCGACCGCACAGACCGGCGCCGCGTCGTCGAGCATGTACGCCAGCCGGGGCGCCGGGTAGTCGGGGTCGAGCGGCAGATAGGCGGCGCCCGCCTTCAGGATCGCGAGCAGCGCGACCACCAGCTCCACCGAGCGGGGCACCGACACCGCCACCACCGCGCCCGGCCCCGCCCCGAGGCCCTGGAGGTGGTGCGCCAGCCGGTTGGCGCGGACGTCGAGTTCGGCGTACGTCAGCTGTGTGCCGCCGTAGACGAGCGCGGTCGCGTCCGGGGTCCGCGCGGCCTGCGACTCGATGGGGCCGATCAGTGTGGTCGGCGGCACGGGGTGGTCCGTGCGGTTGAACTCCTCCACCACCAGCGCCCGTTCGGCGGGTGTCGCGATCGGGTGGGCGGCCAGCGGCCCGTGCGGGTCGGCGGCCGTCAGACGCTCCACCAGGCGCAGGAACCGGTCCTGGTGGGCGGTGAGGGCATCCTCGTCGTACAGGGCGGGGTTGCCGTCGTGGTCGACGCGCAGTCCCCGGCCGTCGGCGCGGTCGTACACGTTGACCGTCAGGTCGTCGACCGGGCCGGCGGACAGGTTGCGGGCGCGGGCCGGGGTGCCGGCGAAGTCCACGCCGTAGTCGAAGGGCATGACGTTGACCAACGGGCCCACCAGGCCGCGCTGTTCGCCGAGCAGGCCCAGGTCGCGGCGGATGTCCTCGTAGCGGTAGCGCTGGTGGCGGCGCACCTCGCGGATGCCGAGCACGACCTGGCGGACGAGGTCGGCGAAGGTCGCCTCGGGGGTGACGGACAGCCGCAGGGGCAGGACGTTCATCACCATGCCGGGCACCCGCAGCGCCACCGAGCCCATACGGCCCATCAGCGGCAGCCCCAGGACGACGTCCGTCCGCGCGGTCGCCCGCGCGGTGTACAGGGCCTGCGCCGCGATCAGCACGTCCGGCCAGGTGGCCCGCAGCCGTGCCGCGAGGTCGCGCAGCCCGTCGGTGACGTCGGGCGCGAGATGGGCCGTGCGGCGGTGGAACGTGCGGGACGGCAGTGCGCCGCGGCCCGCGAGGCGGGGCGCCTCGGGGCGGTCGGCGAAGGCCCGCGCCCAGTGCTCGCGGTCGGCGGCGAACGTCTCCGAGGACCGGTAGGCGGCGTCGTCCGCGACCAGGTCGGCCAGGCGGCCGAAGGTACGGGCGGGCGGCTCCTCGCCGCGGACCAGCGCCGAGTACACCTCGGCGGTGCGGCGCACCAGCAGCGAGTAGCCGAAGCCGTCCATCACCAGGTGGTGGATGCGCTGATACCACAGCCACCGCTCGTCGCCCACCCGGATCAGGGCGTGCCGGAACAGCGGTCCCGCCGCCAGGTCGAACGGCCGGGCGAGGTCGGCGCGCATCCACGCCTCCGCCCGCTCCTCGGCGTCGCCCGTTGCCTCGGCGTCGCCCCTTCCCTCGGCGTCGTCGGTTCCCGCGGCGTCGCGCAGGTCGAGCACGGTGAGCGGCAGCTCGACGTCCGGCACGAGGTGCTGGCGCGGACCGTCCGCCGTGTCCTCGACGCGGACCCGCAGCGACTCCGCCTCCTCGGCGACCCGGCGCAGGGCCTGTGCGAACGCCCGCGCGTCGAGGGGGCCGTCGAGGTGCAGGCACTCGGCGGTGTTCTGGGCCGGGCTGAGCGGATCCAGGGCCTGCGCGAACCACATGCCCGACTGGGCCGCCGTCAGCGGCAGCACGGTCTCGGTGGGGTCCGGGGTGCTCATACGGCCCCCAGCAGGGCGGTCCAGGCCTCGACGGCCGGCCGCTCGGCGAGGTCCGCGAAGTCGGCGGTGACGGCGTGCTCGCGCCGCCAGCGCTCCAGCAGGGTCATGATGCGGACCGAGTCCAGGCCGTAGTCGAGGAGGTTCTCGTCGACCGGGATGTCCTCGGGCTCCTCGCCGAGCACGTCGGCGACGTCGGCGCGGATCAGTTCGGTGGTGAGGGCCATCGCTCAGACCTCCCCGAAGACGGTGTCGGTGGTGGTGACGACCGCGCAGCGGCCGGCGGTCCAGCGCAGGGCCGTGTCGTGGTCGTCGCGGGTGAAGTCGGCGACGGCGTCGGCGACGACGAAGGCCTGGATGTCCCGTGACCATGCGTCGCAGGCCGTGGTCATGACGCCGATGTGCGCGTACACGCCGACGATCACCAGTTGGTCGCGGCCTCGGCCGCGGATCCGTTCTTCGAGGTCGGTGCGGGTGAACGCGCTGTACTTCCATTTGGTCAGCAGGGTGTCGCCGGGCTGGGGTGCGACGGCGGCGGGCATGGCGAGTGCTTGGGGGTCGTCGGTGACGCCGGGGCCCCAGAAGTCGAGCTGGAGTCCGCGTTCTTCGGGGGTCTGGCCGCCGCGCTGGGCGGAGTAGACGACGGGCACGCCGAGTCGGCGGGCTGCCGTCAGCAGTCGTGCGGTGTTGGCGAGCATGCCGGTCAGTGGCTGCTCGCCGGTGGGGAAGGCGGCCAGGAAGTGCTGCTGGAGGTCGTGCACGAGCAGGACCGCGCGGGCCGGGTCCACGGTCCACGACACCCGGTTGACGGGCAACTCGGCGGCGGTCGGGAGCGGATACGGGGAGATGGCGGGAAGTGCCATGGGGAGAGGGCCTTTCAGTGCTGCTCGGCGCTGGACCGCAGCTGCTTCTTGCTGACCTTGCCGATACCGGTCTGCGGGAAGGCGTCGACGAACTCGACGAGGTCGGGGACCTTGTAGGCGGCGATGCCGCGCTCGCGCACGAAACGCTTCACCGCGGCCGCTTTCAGCGGGTCGGCGCCCTGGCGGAGGATCACGTAGGCGAGGGTGCGTTCACCGAGGTAGGGGTCGGGTACGGCGACGACGGAGGCGTCGTGGACGGCGGGGTGGGCGAGGATGACGTTCTCGACCTCTTCGGGGGCGATCTTCTCGCCGCCGCGGTTGATCTGGTCCTTGGCGCGGCCTTCGACGACGAGGTGTCCGGTGGGGGTGCGGCGCACGATGTCGCCGGTGCGGTAGTAGCCGTCCTGGGTGAAGGAGCGGGCGTTGTGTTCGGGGGCGCGCCAGTAGCCGCGGATGGTGTAGGGGCCGCGGGTGAGCAGGTGGCCGAAGGCGCCGTCGGGGACCTCGGTCCCGGTGTCGTCGACGATGCGGATCTCGTCGTCCGGGGAGATGGGCCGGCCCTGGGTGGTGACCGCCGTCTCCGGGTCGTCGTCCAGCCGTGTGTAGTTGACGAGGCCTTCGGCCATGCCGAAGACCTGCATCAGCCGGCACCCGAGGGCGGGTTCGAGACGGCGGGCTGCCTGTTCGCTGTATTTGGCGCCGCCGACCAGGACCAGCTCCAGCGACGAGAGGTCGTGTCCGGTGCCGCCCGCTGCCGCGTCCGTCCACAGCAGGGCGAGCGGGGGCACCAGCCCGGTCATGGTGATCCGTTCGCTCTCGATGAGCGGGAAGGCGGTCGCCGGGTCGGGCCTCGGGCACATCACCACGGTGCCGCCGGCGTGCAGCACGCCCAGCCAGCCGGGTGAGCTCATGGGGAAGTTGTGGGCCGCGGGCAGGGTGACGAGGAAGCGGGTGTCCGCGTCGACACCGCAGATCTCGTTCGATCCCCGCAGCGAGTAGGCGTAGTCGTCGTGGGTGCGCGGGATCAGCTTGGGCACGCCCGTCGTCCCGCCCGACAGCTGGAGGAACGCCAGCTCGTGCGGCTCCGGTCCGGCGAGCGGCCGCTGCCCCGGGTCGCACGGTACGTCGGACAGCGCCGTGTGCTCGCCCGGGTCGCCGGCCACGAACACGTGCCGCAGGCCCGGCGCTTCCTTGCGCACCCGCGCGGCCAGGGCGCGGTGGTCGAAGCCGGCGTGGACGTCGGGGACGACGTAGGCGACGGCCTCGGTGAAGGAGCAGAAGTAGCCGATCTCGGTGTCGCGGTGCGCGGGCAGTGCGTAGACGGGCAGGGCGCCGATGCGGAACAGCGCGAAGACGACCTCGACGAACTCGCCGGTGTTCGGCAGCTGCACGACGACCCGGTCGCCGCGCCCGATGCCGCGGGCGGCGAACCCGGCGGCCAGCCGGTCGGCCCGCTCGTCCAGCTCCCGGTAGGTCCACGTGCGGCGTTCGGGCGCGGGGTCGACCAGGGCGATCCGGTCGGGATGGGCGGCGGCGCGGGCACGCAGCACGCCGCCGAAGGTCTCACCGCGCCAGTAGCCCGCCTCGCGGTAACGCTCGGCGAACTCCGCGGGCCAGGTGGGGGAGTCGACGCCGGGGGTCAGGGCGGAGGCGCTCACAGGTCGGCCCCCACGGCGTGCAGGAAGGTGCGGAACTTCGCGGCGGTCTCCGCCGTCTCCGCCTCCGGGGTCGACTCGGCGACCACACCGGCGCCCGCGAACAGCCGCAGCGTGCGGCCCTCGGCCTCGGCGCAGCGGATGGTCACCACCCACTCGCCGTCGCCGTCCGCGTCCTGCCAGCCGACCATGCCCGTGTAGGGGCCCCGGTCGAACGGCTCGGACTCGGCGATCACCGCGCGGGCCGTCTCGGTGGGCGTACCGCAGACCGCGGGCGTCGGGTGCAGGGCGCAGGCGAGGTCCAGGGCGGTCACGGCGGGGTCGGACAGCTCCCCGGTGACGGTCGTCGACAGGTGCCACAGCGCGGCGGTCCGCACCAGCGTGGGCCGCTCCGGCACCTCCAGACGGGTGCAGAACGGCGCGAGCGCCTCCCGGACGGCGGTCGCGACCACGGCGTGCTCGTGCAGGTCCTTCGCGGACTCCAGGAGCGCGGCCGCCCGGCGCACGTCCTCGGCGAGGTCGGCGCTGCGCGGGGCGGACCCGGCGAGCGGGTTGGCGGTCAGCACCCCGCCCCGCCGGGAGACCAGCAGTTCGGGGCTGGCGCCGACGAGGGTGCGGCCGGGGCCGCTGGGCAGGGCGAAGGAGTAGCCGGACGGGTCCCGCTGGGCCAGCCGGCGCAGCATGGTCGGCAGGTCGGGCTCGCGCGCGGAGGTCAGTTCCAGCGTGCGGGCCAGGACGACCTTGTCGAACTCGCCGGCCCGCATCCGGGCGACGGCCGCGGCGACGGCCTGGCCGTACCGCTCGGGCGAGGGCACCTCCCGGACCCGCCAGTCCGGCCGGTGCGGGCCGGCGGCCACGGGCAGCGCGACGAGCGGGTCCTCGCGCAGCGCGGGCGCCCAGTGCACCATGTCGGGCACGGCGAGCGCGGGCGGAGCGGCGGGGGCGAAGGGGATGGAGCCCATGACGAGGGGGGCCGGCGCGTCGGGGCGGCGCAGTCCGTCGAGGACGTCGCGCACACGGTGCGCCAGCGGGTCCGTGCCGTGGGGTATCTCGGCGGCCGTCCCCCGGCCCAGCAGGGTGTGCCGGGGCGAGGAGAGGAACCGGTCGGTGCCGGGCCGGTAGGCCTCCAGCAGAGCGGTGGCCGCGCCGGGGGAGAGGAGGGCGGGAGCGGGGTGTTCGCGCAGTCGGGCAGACATGGGTGTCTCCAGTGGGGGCGTGCACGGGGTGGCGGGGGCGGTCAGGCCCGGATCAGGCCCGATCAGGCCCGGATCAGGCCCGACTCGGGCCAGTTCAGGCCAGGCCAGGCCAGGCCGGTTCAGCTCCGGCCCGGATCAGGCCCGGTCGGCCGGTCGGGTCGGTCGGGCCGGGTCAGGCCCGGAGGGTGGCGCCGCCGTCGACGTACAGGTCGTGCAGGGTGATGTGCCGGGCGCGGTCGGAGACCAGGAACACCACGGCGTCGGCGATGTCGGAGGGGTCGGCGATCCGGCCCAGCGGGATGCCGGTGCGGTGGGCGGCCAGGTCGCCCTCGATGACGCGCCGGACCGAGTCCTCCGCGTCGTCGGTCCACAGGGCGCGCTGCATGTCGGTGAGGGTGGAGCCGGGGGAGACGGT
Organism: Streptomyces sp. NPDC003247; assembly: GCF_042888135.1. Classification (NCBI taxonomy): domain Bacteria; kingdom Bacillati; phylum Actinomycetota; class Actinomycetes; order Kitasatosporales; family Streptomycetaceae; genus Streptomyces; species Streptomyces sp. NPDC003247. The sequence continues at coordinate 193,889 of NZ_JBIAPF010000016.1, read as the reverse complement.
GTTGCAGCGCACCCCCTGCGCGGCCACCTCCAGGCCCAGGCATTTGGTGAACATGACGGCGGCGGCCTTGGAGGCGGCGTAGGCGGCCAGACCCGCGCGCGGGATGCCGGCCGCGTTCGAGGCGACGGTGACGATGCTGCCCGCGCCGCGGGCCGCCATCCGCCGGGCGGCGGCGCGCGAGACGTGGAAGACGCCGTCGGTGTTGACCGCGAAGGTCGCCGCCCAGTCCTCGTCCGTCAGGTTCACGACATCCGCGTTCCGCAGGATGCCGGCGACGTTGACGGCGATGTCCAGCGGGCCGAGTGCGTGCTCGGCCTCGTCGACGAGGGCCTCCACGGCCCGGGCGTCGGTGACGTCCAGCGGGCGGGCGGTGACCCGGCCCGGGTGCGCCGCGGCGAGTGCCTCGACGCCGGCCGTGTCCCGGTCGGTGGCCAGGACCCGGGCGCCCTCCTGGACGAGGGCGGTGACCACGGCCGCGCCGATGCCGCGGCCCGCGCCCGTCACCAGGGCGAGACGGTTCTCCAGGCCCGCGCTCACGACGCCAGCGCCTTCGTCACGTCGTCCAGGACGATCCGCGCGGCCAGCGGACCGCCGGCGCTGTTCCACGCCGAGCCCTGCACCACGACGACGTGCCCGTTCTGCTCCGCCTCGAGCTTGCCGAAGTTGGCGACCTTCCGCGCCTCGGCGTAGGCCTTCTCACCGTCCGCCAGGTCCCCGAGCGTGCCGAAGAACAGCCAGTCGCCGTCGATGGTCGACAGCTTCTCCAGGCTGACCGGCTCGCTGTGTCCGGTGCCGGTGCCCTGCTGGTCCTTCGGCCGGGTGAGGCCCAGCGAGGTGAGGGTGGAGCCGACGTGGCCGACGCCCCTGCCGACGACCGAGGGCGCGCCGTTCTGCCAGCGGACGACGCTGACGACCGCGCCCGCGTTCGCGCCGAGCTTCGCCTTGGCGGCGGCGATGTCGGTGTCGAGGTCCGTGAGGAGCTTCTCGGCGTCCGCCTTCTTGTTCAGCGCGTCGGCGGTCGCGGTGAACGCCTTCTTCCAGTCCTCGTTCAGTTTCGCGGTCACCACCGTCGGCGCGATGGCCTGGAGCTTGGACACCTCGCTCTTCACGGCCGTCGTCTCGTCGAGCAGGATCAGGTCGGGCTGGAGCGCCGCCACCTTCTCCATGTCGGCCTCGGCGACGGTCGCGACCACCTGCGCCGCGGAGGCCTTGTCGGCGAGGTAGGTGGAGACGCCCTTCTGGCCCCGGCCGGCGGTCGCGCCGACCGGTTCGACGCCCAGCGCGAGGGCCGCGTCCAGGGTGGGCTCGCTCAGCGTGACGACCTTCGTCGGCGCGGAGGGGACCTCGACCTCGCGGCCGGTCGCGTCGGTGATGGCGCGGGTGCCCGCCTCCGCGCCGGCGGTGCCTCCGTCGTTCCCGCCGTCGCCGCAGGCGGACAGGAGGAGGGCTCCCGTCACGACGGCGGCGGCGGACGTCAGGACCGCCCGGCGGGAGGTGCGTGCAGAGGACATGGGGGAGAACTCCTTGCGGTGGTTCGGAAACGAAGGGGGTGAAGGAAGTGACGGGTGTGGAGGAAGTGACGGGTGTGGAGGGGGCGATGGGGACGGGACAGCGGGGGAGGGGCTCAGGGGCCCAGCAGGCGCGTCAGGCCGTCGGCCAGGCCGGGGTGCCAACAGGCGTAGTCGTGGCCGCCGTTGAACTCCGTGTAGGTGACCCGGTGGCCGGACCGGCGCAGGACCTCGTGCAGGGCGCGGCTGTGCTCGACCATCGAGCCCTCGTGGAGACCGACGTCCAGGTGGACCGCGACCGACCGCGGGCCGGCCGCGGCGTACCGCGCGACGAGCCACGGCTCGCCGAACACGATGGGCTTGGGGCCCCGGGGCGGCGGCAGACCCGGCCGCCACCACAGGGACGAGGACTGGGCGAGGACGTTGCCGAAGCGCTCCGGACGCCGGTGGGCGGCGTGCAGCGCGGTGACCGCGCCCAGGCTCTGGCCGGCGACGACCGTGCGCGCCGGGTCCGTGGTCAGCGGCCAGCGTCCGGCGGCCCAGGGCAGCAGTTCGTCCGCGAGGAAGCTCACGAACGGCTCCCGGCCGCCGAGTTCACGCCAGCGGGTGTCGCGGTCCACGGCGTCGGGCGCCAGGACGGCGAGCGGGGGCAGCGCACCGTCGGTGACGAGCGCGTCGAGCGTGCGGCCCAGGGCGAGCCGCCCGAACCACATGTCGCCGTCGCACAGCGCCACCACCGGCAGCGGTTCATGGTCGGTGGGGCGGTGCCCCGGGGGCAGGTAGACCCAGACGTCACGGTCGCCGCCGAGTGCCGGGGCGCTCACCCGGTGCCGCTCCACGCGCCCGGTCGGTCCGCCGGCGGGCCGGTCGGCCCACGGCTGCGGCGGTGCGTCGGGCAGGTCGAAGACGGAGGCGTCCGCCCCGCCCCAACGGGTGGGCACCCGGCGCCGGTTGAGCGGGTCGGCGGCGGCGTGCACGGACAGCGACCGCAGCCGCTGCTGGAGCCCGGCCGGATCCATGGGCGGTTCCTTGGCCGAGACGTCGGCCGCCATGCGGTAGGAGCCGCGGTGGTCGGACCGCAGCAGCAGCCCCAGGTGCCAGACGTCGGTGCCGGGGACGTGTTCCAGGAGGGAGTCGGCCAGGCGGTCCCGGTCGACGATCCGGTTGGCGTGCAACAGCACCTGCCGGGTGGCCCGATGACCGCGCCACAGGAAGGTGACCGCCCGGTACCCGGGCCGGCCGTCGCACTCCTCGACGAGCGGGGTGCCCCGACGGCCGACCTCCTCCCAGAACGCGGCCGTCACGGCCGCGCGCCGCGTGCCGTCGGCGCACTCCGGGCGGTCCAGGTCCTCCAGGAGCCGCGCGATCCGCGGACCGGTGACGCGCACCGGGCGTACGGCGTCGGTGGTGTCCCGCCGTACGGGGCGGGTCTCCAAGGCGGACATCTCTCCCCCTCCGGGCCGTCGGATCACGTCGATGGGCGGCGCGCCGACGGCAGTTGGACATGTGGGCATGAAGTGTCGACGAGATCGTCAACAGCCCTGCTTAGGTTAGCCTAAGCTAAGCACATGTTCGCTGATCTGCGCCCCCGCCCCGGGGGGAAACGGCCGGCCCCGCCGGATCCGCCGACCTCGTCCGACGCGCCCCACGAAGAGGAAAGCCGCAGGTCGCGGGCTTCCATACGGGCATGGGGGCTGGTGCTCGGCCTGGTGTTGCTCAGCGCGACAACACTGCTTTCGCTAGGTGTAGGCGCCAAGCAGATCGCCCCGGACCAGGTGTGGAGCGCGCTGTTCAGCCCCACCGGCACCGAGAACGACGCGATCGTGCGGGAGTTGAGGCTGCCGCGCACCCTCATCGGCATCGCCGTCGGCGCCGCGCTCGGCCTGGGCGGCGGCCTCATGCAGACCCTGACCCGCAACCCCCTGGCCGACCCCGGCCTGCTCGGCGTCAACGCGGGCGCCTCCGCGGCCGTCGTCACCGCGATCAGCGTCCTCGGCATCACCACGTTCACCGGCTACCTGTGGTTCGCGCTCGCCGGGGCCGCCGTCGCCGCCACCGCCGTCCAGGCCCTGGGCGGCGGCCGGCACGCCACCCCCGTCCGCCTCGCCCTCGCCGGAACCGCCGTCAACGCGGCCCTCTTCGGCTACGTCAACGGCCTCCAGCAGTGGGACCTGAACGCGCTGGACGAGATGCGGTACTGGTCCGTCGGCACCCTCGCCAAACGCGACGCCGACCTGCTGATCACCGTGCTCCCACTGCTCCTGGCCGGCGCCGCCCTCGCCCTCGCCCTGGCCCGTCCGCTCGGTGCGCTCGCCCTCGGCGACGACCACGCGCGCGCCCTCGGCACGCGCGTGCGGCGCACCCGTGTCCTGTCCGTCCTCGCCATCACCCTGCTGTGCGGCGGCGCGACCGCCGTCTGCGGGCCGATCGCCTTCATCGGCCTGATGATCCCGCACGCGGCCCGCTCCTTCTGCGGCTCCGACCCGCGCTGGCTGCTGCCCTACTGCGCCCTCTACGCCCCCGTCCTCCTCCTCGCCTCCGACGTGCTCGGACGGATCGTCGTGCCCCCCTCGGAGATCGAGGTCGGCACCGTCACCGCCTTCCTCGGCGGCCTGCTCTTCATCCACCTGGTCCGGCGGCGGAAGGTGGCCCAGCTGTGAGCCTGCTCCAAGCGCCCCGCACCGCCACCGTCCTGCGCACCGGCACCTGGTCCCTGCGCTGCGTCCCGCGCACCCTGCTCACCTGCGCCGTGATCGCGGCGCTCACCGTCTGCGCCCTGATCCTCTCCCTGGGCACCGGCAGTTACGCCCTCACGCCCGTCGAGGTGGTGCGCACCCTCGCCGGGTCGGGGCCGCCCGGCGCCGAGTTCATCGTCATGGACCTGCGCCTGCCGCGGGCCCTCGTCGCCGTGCTGGTCGGCTTCGGGATGGGCCTGGCGGGCGCGGTGTTCCAGTCGCTGACGCGCAATCCGCTCGGCAGCCCGGACATCACCGGCTTCGGCAACGGCGCCTCGGCGGGCGCGCTCGTCGCGATCATCCTGTTCGACGCCGGAGCCCCGCAGACGGCGCTGGGCGCGGTCTGCGGCGGCCTCGCCACCGCCGCGGCCGTCTACGTCCTCGCCTGGAAGCGGGGCGTGCACGGCTACCGGCTCGTCCTCGTCGGCATCGGGGCCTCCGCGGTGCTCGGTTCGGCGACCAGCTTCCTCTACGTGCGCGCCGACATCGGCAAGGCGGCCCAGGCCGCGAGCTGGACGATCGGCTCGCTCAACGCCCGCGACTGGACGGACGTCCGCATCGCCGCGCTGGGCCTGGCCGCGCTGCTGCCCGTCGTCCTGGTGTACGCCCGCCGGCTGACCCTGCTGGAGATGGGCGACGACACCGCCGCCGCCCTCGGCGTCCCGCCCGAACGCAGCCGCCTGGCCCTGCTCGGCGTCGGCACCGGGCTGACCGCGATGGCGGTCGCCGCGGCCGGCCCGATCCCCTTCGTCGCCATGGCCGCCCCGCAACTGGCCCGCCGCCTCACCCGCGCCGCCGGCCCGAACCTCCTGCCCGCCGCCTGGACGGGCGCCCTCCTGGTCTCCGCCGCCGACCTCGCCACCCAGCGCCTCACCGGCTCGTCCCTGCTGCCGGTCGGCGTGGTGACGGGCGTGGCGGGCGGCGCGTACCTGGCGTGGCTGCTGCGCGGGGAACGGGGGGCGGGGCGTCTGTGAGCCGGGCCGGGGCGTCTGTGAGCCGGGCCGGGGCGGGGGTGGCGCGCGGGGGCGCGTCCCCGGCCCGCTCGTCGCGCACCCGACCGCCGCGTCCGGCGGCCGCCGCTCCTGGGTGACGGCCGAGTCCGGCGCGCACGCCGCGTACGCAGAGTCCGCCGCGCACGCCGAGTCCGCCGCGCACGCCGAGTCCGCCGCGCACGCAGAGTCCGCCGAGTCCGGCGCGCACGCCGTTTCCGTCGGCGGCGGCGATCGCGGTGGCCCCGCGGGAGGCCGCGGTGGTCGGCGCGGCGCGGGCCTCCGCCGCACCCCCGACGACAACTTACTTGAGTTACGCAACAAGATGGTACGGTGGGGCGTATGTCGACCGAACCGCTGTCCTCCGCCCCCGCCTCGGCGGACGTGACCGAGATCGAGCGGGCGCTCACGCGCATCACCTACCTGAGCACCCGTGCCCGTCGGCACGACCGGCTGATGGCACTGGCCGGTGTCCCCCTGGACCGCGCCGCCGTGGCCCTGCTCCGCCAGATCGCCGACACCGAGCCGCTGCGGCCGGGGGAGCTGGCCCAGCGGCTGGGGGTGGAGGCCTCGCACGTCACGCGGACCGTGCAGCACCTGGAGAAGTCCGGCCACGTCGTCCGGGTGCCGGACCCCGACGACGGCAGGGCGCAGCGGATCCAGCTCACCGACGACGGCCGCGCGGCCGTGGAACGGGTCCGCGACGCGGGCGCCCGCGGAATGCAGGCGGCGCTGTCCGACTGGACCCCCGAGGACCTGGGACAGCTCGCCGCGCTCTTCCACCGCATGGTCGACGACCTGCTCTCCCACGCCGTCGACGAGGAGACCGAGCGAACGCTGCCGCCGCCCGCGGGCGGCGCCTGACGGCCTGGACAGCGGCCCACGCAGGGCCGGGGCACCGGCCTGCCGGCCCCACCCTCGCGGTTCACGCCTCCTGCCCCGCGCCCGCCCCTCACCGCTCACGCCTCCTGCCCCGCGCCGCCCCGTCTTGCGGTTCACGCCTCCTGCCCCGCGCCGCCCCGTCTTGCGGTTCACGTCTCTTGTCCCGCGCCGCCCCTCGCGGCTCGCATCCCCCGCCCGTGCCCCTGCACCCCCGCGCGCCCCCGCACCCCCCGCCGTACGGCTGCGGCAACTTGGGGGACCCCCTCCGGGACCCGTCCTTACTTTCCAGTAGGATCGCCCGCCAGGCCGTCGGAGCAGCCCGTCGGAGCAGGCCGTTCAGAGCAGGCCGTTCAGAGCAGGCCGTCAGAGGAGGAACCGTGCCCCGGTCCGAACGCTCACCCCTGTTGCTCGCGGGCCTGCTGGCCGGCGCGGGCATCGCCCATGTCACGGTGCCACGCCCGTTCGACGCGATGATCCCCCGCGCGCTGCCCGGCTCGCCCAGGGCCTGGACGTACGCCAGCGGCGTCGCCGAACTGGCGCTCGCGGCGGGCGTGGCGATGCCCCGGACCCGCCGGGCGGCGGCCCTGGCCGCGACGGCGTTCTTCGTCGGCGTCTTCCCCGCCAACGTCAAGATGGCGCTCGACTGGCGCCACCGGCCCGCCCCGCTGAGGGCCGCGGCGATCGGCCGGCTTCCCCTCCAGGTGCCGCTCGTGCTGTGGGCCCGCAGCGTCGCCGGGCGCGCCGCGACCGGGGAGGGACACCGATGAGCGCCACGCCGCGGACCGGTGACCTGGTCGAGGACTTCGCGCTGCCGGACGAGACCGGCACGGTGCGCAGCCTCACGGAACTGCTCGCCGAGGGGCCGGTGGTGCTCTTCTTCTACCCCGCCGCCCTGACCGCCGGCTGCACCGCGGAGGCCTGCCACTTCCGCGACTTGGCCGCCGAGTTCGCCGCCGTCGGCGCGCGGCCCGTCGGCATCAGCGGCGACTCCGTCGACCGGCAGCAGGAGTTCGCCGGACGCCACACCCTCGGCATGCCGTTGCTGTCCGACGCCGACGGCGCGGTGCGGGAGCGGTTCGGTGTGAAGCGCGGCTTCTCCCTGGCACCGACCAAGCGGGTCACCTTCGTCATCGGGCAGGACCGTACCGTCCTGGAGGTGGTCCGCAGCGAGCTGCGCATGAACACCCACGCCGACCGTGCCCTGGAGGCACTGCGCGCCCACCGTTCCTGACCTCCGGCACGTCAGCCGCCGGGTGAGTCCCGGCGCTCGGCGTCGCTCACCGGGCGGCGGGCCCCGGCGTCCGGTGGTCCTCCGGCCGCCGGGGCCCGTCCGGTCAGAACTCCTCGTGCGTCTCCGGGTCGCCGCCCAGCCGCCGGTGGGCGCGGTCCGTGAGCGCCGCCGTCTGCGCCGCGTCCAGCTCGAAGCCGAACACGTCGAGGTTGGCGCCCTGCCGCCCGGGGTCGGACGACTTCGGGATGGGCACCGCGCCGAGCTGGACGTGCCAGCGCAGCAGGGCCTGGGCCGGGGTCACCCCGTGCGCCTCGGCGACGGCGGCCACGGCCGGGTCCGCCAGGAGGTCCGAGCCGCGGCCCAGGGGGCTCCAGCTCTCCGTGACGATGCCCTTGGCCTCGTGGACGGCGCGCAGTTCGTCCTGCGGCAGGAGCGGGTGCAGCTCGATCTGGTTGACGGACGGCAGGACGCCCGTCTCCTTCTCCAGCCGCTCGATGTGCGCGGCGGTGAAGTTGGAGACGCCGATCGAGCGGACCAGACCCTCCTCACGGAGCTTGATCATGGCCCGCCAGGAGTCGACGTACCGGCCCTGACGGGGGAGCGGCCAGTGGATCAGGTACAGGTCCACGTGGTCGACGCCGAGACGGCGGCGGGACTCCTCGAAGGAGGCGAGGGTCTCCTCGTACCCGTGGTGGCGGCCCGGGAGCTTCGTCGTGACGACGATCTCCTCGCGGGGCACGCCGGCGCGGGCGATGCCGCGGCCGACGCCCGTCTCGTTGCGGTAGTTCACCGCCGTGTCGATCAGCCGGTAGCCCTGCCGGATCGCCGCGGCCACCGCCTCCTCCGCCTGCGCGTCGTCCATCGGCCAGGTGCCGAGCCCCAGAACGGGCAGTTTCGTTCCGTCGTTGAGCGTGTGCACCGGGATGTTGCCCACCGTCGCGCCTTTCCTCGACCGTACCGTCGCTCCCAGCTTCGGGGACGGAGCGAGGATTGATCAACCGCGGCGGTGGGGGAGGAAGCCTGCGGGCGGCACCGGGCCGCACCCGACGACGATCGGAGCACGCATGACGACGGACAGCCGGACGACGGACGAGGCCGTGCGGGCGGCCGGACTTCAGGTGCGGCCGGTCGCCGGGCACATCGGCGCCGAGATCACGGGCGTCGACCTGGCCGAGGGGCTCGACGACACCCAGGTGGCCGCGATCCGGGAGGCGGTGCTGCGCTGGAAGGTGGTGTTCTTCCGCGGGCAGCGCCTCGACCACGCCGGACACGTGGCGTTCGCCCGGCGGTTCGGCGAGCCGGTCGTCCTGCGCAAGCGGGGCGGCGCCTCCCCGGCCGACGTCCCGGAGATCGAGACCACCGCCGACCGGCTGGAGCTCGGCGGCCGGTTCGGCATGGAGCACGACGAGTGGCTGCGGCGCCGCCGCCACACCCTGCTGCGCGGCTGGCACTGCGACCACGGCGCCCGTATCGACCCGCCGGCCGCGACGATCCTGCGCGCCGAGACCGTACCGCCCTACGGCGGCGACACCACCTGGTCCAACCTCGCCGCCGCCTACGCCGGACTCTCCGCGCCCGTACGGGGGTTCGTCGACGGGCTGCGTGCCGAGCACCGGCTCGGCGTCGGCTACCAGCCCCGCCCCGGCGACGACGCGTACCTGCGCCATCTGCTGGACCACCAGGTGGCGTCCGTGCACCCCCTGGTGCGCGTCCACCCGGAGACCGGGGAGCGCGTGCTGTACGTCAACGGCTACTACGTCGAGCAGATCACCGGCCTCTCCCGCGCGGAGAGCGCGGCGGTCCTGGAGATGCTCCTCGAGCAGGCCACCCGGCCCGAGTACACGGTCCGCTTCCGCTGGGAGCCGGGCAGCGTCGCCTTCTGGGACAACCGGGCCACCATCCACCTCGCCCCCGGCGACAACGCCCACCTCTCCTTCCCGCGCACCATGCACCGGGTGATGCTCGCCGGTGACGTGCCCGTCGGCGTGGACGGCAGGCCGTCGGAGCCGGTGACCGGGACCGCGCCCGGCCGCTGGTGAGCCCGCCACCCGCCACCCGCCACCCGCCACCCGCCGCCCGCCGCCCGTCGCCGGGCGCCTCAGCCCGTGACGCCGGACCGCCGGCCCAGCGCCGGACCCGGGCTTCGTCGCCATGTCGGTGCCCAGCTTCCGCGGCGGGCGTGGGGCGGCCGTCACGGTCTCCTTCTCGCAACGGGGTTCAGGCCAGGGGGACGGTGAACTCGTCCTCGACCGGCGGGTCCAGTTCCTGGGCACGGTTGCCGGTGGCCGCGTAGCAGCGCAGCCGCAGGCTCTCGGGCGTCACGTCCAGGCGCAGGAAGCACTTGAAGAAGGGCGGGCTGTACGTCGCCGAGCTCGGCGAGAACAACTGCGTGTAGATCTTGCGCACGGGCAGGCGGACGCGGGCGGCGCGGTCGGGGCGGCGGCCGGCCCCGAGCAGTCCGGCGACCAGCCGGATCCGCCGGGTGAGCCGGACCTCCCCGCCCGGCGTCCGGGTCGGCGGGATGCCCAGCCGCTCGGCGACCACGGCCGTGGCCTCGGCCTCGGTGAGGGCGAAGAAGCGGCGCAGCCGCAGCCGGCGGCCGTACAGGCGGCTGTAGAAGGCGAGGGAGTCGCCGCGCAGCGGATAGCAGCGGAAGTCCGCCTCGGTCACCCCGGCGACGTCGACGCGCGGGATGGTGTGCGTGGCGTGCATGAACGCGCCGCCACCGCCCGCGACGACGTACTGCAAGGTGCGGCCGTCCTCCAGACGCACCGGGTAGCGCTGGTAGTTGTGGATGTCGCCGCCGATCGCCACGACGTAGTGGTGCTCCGGGTCGCGCACGATCTCGTCGACCGTGCCGCCGCCCTCGATGGGGCACGGGTGGTGCTCGCCGTCCACGTACAGGGGCGAGCCGGTGACGAGGATCTTCGGCCGCGGCCCCCGCGACACCTCCCGCAGCCACGCGCCCTGTTCGGCGTCCAGGGTGCCCAGCAGGCCCGTGTCGATGCCGATGATCCGCACCGGCCCGGAGTCGATCGCCCAGTACGGTCCCGGCTGCACCGCCCGCTGGCACTCCGCGGAGCGCAGCGCACGGGCCTCGGCCAGGCGGCGGCCGTCGTCCGGGCGGGGCCGGTGCCACAGCAGCGAGCGCAGCCAGGCCCGGGTGAGCGGGCGCGGGGCGGGCTCGGCGGGCAGGGGCGGGGCGTCGTCGCAGAAGACGCGCATGAACCCGCCGAGGTCCTCGTACCAGTCGTGGTTGCCGGGTATCGCGTAGATCGGCGCCGGGTAGTCCCGGTACGGCCGGAAGAACTTGCCGTCGTAGTCGTCCGCGCTGCCGACGGGATAGATCACGTCACTGGCCAGGACGGCGAACCGCGTGTCCTGACCGGCTTTCAGGAAGCCGGGTACGACCGCGTACTGGGGGTCGTCGCCCTCTCCCGTGTCACCGATGACCATGAAGGAGAAGCGGTCCGGGTCCGTGCGCCGGATCACCTTGTCGGCCGGCGCCCCGGCGGCCTCCCGCTGCGCCACCCACCGGGCGCGCGTACGGCCCGTGGGATCGCCGAACCAGGACGCCAGCACACCGTTGCGCGCCGCCCACAGCATCCTGGGGTCCAGCCACGAGATCTTCTGGACGTCGCCGGGCATCAGCTGCTGGTACGCGCCCCGGCCGGCGCCGCCCCAGCCGGCGCCTTCGGCGGTCTCGCGTGAGGATGTGGCCATCGGTGCACCGTAGCAATCGATCAAGGAGGGAGTGCCGGCCGGGGGGTGGTGAACCGCCTTGTCCGGGACGGCGGTTGCCGGTGCGCGTGCGGGAGCGCCGCGCCCCTGCTCGGCCCTTGCTCTCAGCCCTTGCTCAGCCCCTGCTCCACGAGCGCCCGGTGGCCTTCCGGGGCGACGGCTCGCCGGCCGGGGCGGCCCGTCCGGTCCCGGCGGGCGGGTTCCACTCGCCGTCCCCGAGGACGAGGAGCGGGTCGAACATCACCACCACCCCGGCCAGCACCAGGAAGACGATCGGCCCGATGAGCATCGGCAGCAGCAGGGAGGTCGGGTTGTCGCCGGCCCAGGACGACGTCGTGCCGTGCACATGCACGCTGACGGCGGCCATGGCGGTGTAGTGCATCCCGGACACGGCGACGCCCATCACCAGGCTCGCCCCGAGGCTCGTCACGAAGCCGCGGATCGTGACGGCCGCCCACAGGGCCGCCGTCGCGGCGACGATCGCGATCAGCACGGAGAGGGCGACCGCGGCCGGGTCGTAGGTGATGCTGCCGTTGAGCTGCATGGCCGCCATGCCCAGGTAGTGCATGGTGGCGACCCCGATCCCGGTGACCGATCCCGCGAGGCACAGCACCGCGCCGCCCGCGCCGCGGTACCCCACGACGAACACCCCGATGCCCACGACCACGACCGCGACGACCAGACTGAGCACGGTCAGCCCGACGTGGTAGCCGATCCGGGTCTCCTCCACCTGGAACCCGATCATGGCGATGAAGTGCATCGTCCAGATGCCGCAGCCGATCGACACGGCTCCCAGGGCCAGCCAGCCCGGCTTCCACGCATGCCCGTTGATCAGCGAGCGCACGATGCAGCGCAGCCCCAGGGCCCCTCCCAGGCAGGCCATCACATAGGCCGCCACCGGGGTCACCACCCCGTACCGGAAGCCGTCAATCGTACCTTCCATCGCCAACTCCCCCCAGAGCGACGTTTGTTGTAGGGGAAGGTCTACGTGTGACCACCGGTGAAAGCAAGTCCTTCCGGCCAGTCCGTCGGGAGGGGGAGCCGTACCGCACCGAGGGATAACCCTCGAAGCTCCGATCCGTGGATGACATGCCCCGGACAATCCTGTCATCCTCCACCCAACTGCCGCTCACACGCGGCACGCCGCCCCCCACAGCGCTCGAGGTCCCGCGCACCTCAGCTCGTGCCGGACAGCACACCCGTCTGCCCGGTCTGTCACCGGCCGCCACCCGCGGCCGCCGCAGTAGGAGTACGAGTGAGACCCAACCCCCGCAAGCGGACCGCGGCCGGAGCCGCCCTGCTCTCCACGCTCGCCGTCCTCGCTCTCGGTGTCCCGTCGACCCCCGCGGCGGCGCAGCCCGCCGCCGCCCCTCACCCCAGCCCCCTGCGCGCCGGCGGCCTGCCCGCCGAGCTCACGCCCGCCCAGCGCACGGCACTGATCAAGAGCGCCGAGACGAAGACGACGGACACGGCCGAGTCGCTCGGCCTCGGCGCCCAGGAGAAGCTGGTCGTCAAGGACGTCGTCAAGGACAACGACGGCACCGTGCACACCCGTTACGAGCGCACGTACGCGGGCCTGCCCGTCCTCGGCGGCGACCTCGTCGTGCACACGCCCCCGGCCTCGTCGGCGACCGGCACGGTGAGCACGACCTTCAACAACGACCGCCGTACCGTCTCGGTCAAGTCCACCACGCCCACGTACGGCAAGGCGGCCGCCGAGACCAAGGCCCTGAAGGCCGCCGAGGCGCTCGACGCCCAGGACCCCGCCGCCGACAGCGCCCGCAAGGTGATCTGGGCGGGCGAGGGCACCCCGAAGCTCGCCTGGGAGACGGTGGTCGGCGGACTCCAGGACGACGGCACCCCCAGCCGGCTGCACGTGATCACCGACGCCACCACCGGCGCGGAACTGCACCGCTACGAGGACATCAAGACCGGCACCGGCAACAGCCAGTACAGCGGCACGGTGACCATCGGCACCACGCTGTCCGGCTCGACGTACCAGCTGTACGACACCACGCGCGGCGGCCACAAGACGTACAGCCTCAACAACGGCACGTCGGGCACCGGCACCCTGATGACGGACTCCGACGACGTCTGGGGCACCGGTTCCGGCTCCAACACCCAGACCGCCGGTGTCGACGCCCACTTCGGCGCCCAGGTGACGTGGGACTTCTACAAGAACACGTTCGGGCGCAGCGGCATCAAGAACGACGGCGTCGCCGCCTACTCGCGCGTCCACTACAGCTCGGCGTACGTCAACGCCTTCTGGGACGACGACTGCTTCTGCATGACCTACGGCGACGGCACCAGCAGCACCCACGCGCTGACCTCGCTGGACGTCGCCGGCCACGAGATGACCCACGGCGTCACCTCCAACACCGCGAACCTCAACTACACGGGTGAGTCCGGCGGGCTGAACGAGGCCACCTCCGACATCTTCGGCACGGGCGTGGAGTTCTACGCGGCCAACTCCACCGACGTCGGCGACTACCTCATCGGCGAGAAGATCGACATCAACGGCGACGGCACCCCGCTGCGCTACATGGACGAGCCCGACAAGGACGGCTCCTCCGCCGACAGCTGGTACTCCGGCATCGGCAACCTCGACGTCCACTACTCCTCGGGCCCGGCGAACCACATGTTCTACCTGCTCTCCGAGGGCAGCGGCAGCAAGACCATCAACGGCGTCACCTACAACAGCCCGACCTCCGACGGCGTCGCCGTCGCCGGCATCGGCCGGGCCGCGGCCCTCCAGATCTGGTACAAGGCGCTGACGACGTACATGACGTCCAGCACCAACTACGCGGGCGCCCGCACCGCCGCCCTGAACGCGGCCACCGCCCTCTACGGCTCCAGCTCCACCCAGTACGCCGGGGTCGGCAACGCCTTCGCGGGCATCAACGTGGGCAGCCACATCACGGTCCCGTCGACGGGCGTCACGGTCACCAACCCGGGCAGCCAGTCGGCCACCGTCGGCACCGCCGTGAGCCTCCAGATCGCGGCGAGCAGCACCAACAGCGGTTCCCTGACCTACGCGGCGAGCGGCCTGCCCGCCGGCCTGTCGATCAGCAGCTCCACCGGGCTGATCTCCGGTACGCCGACCACGGCCGGCTCCTCCAGCACCACCGTGACGGTGACCGACTCCACCGGCGCCACCGGCACCGCGTCCTTCACCTGGACGGTCAGCTCCTCCGGAGGCGGCGGCTCCTGCACCTCGGCCCAGCTCCTGGGCAACCAGGGCTTCGAGTCGGGCAACACCACCTGGACGGCGTCGAGCGGTGTCATCACCAACTCCAGCAGCCAGGCGGCCCGCACCGGCTCCTACAAGGCCTGGCTCGACGGCTACGGCTCGACCCACACCGACACGCTGTCGCAGTCGGTGACGATCCCGAGCGGCTGCACCAACACCACGTTCACCTTCTATCTGCACGTCGACACGGCCGAGACCACCACCAGCACCCAGTACGACAAGCTGACGGTCACCGCCGGGTCGACCACCCTGGCCACCTACTCCAACCTCAACGCGGCCTCCGGCTACGTGCAGAAGTCCTTCAGCCTCGCCTCCTTCGCGGGCTCCACCGTGACCCTGAAGTTCACCGGCGTGGAGGACTCCTCGCTCCAGACCAGCTTCGTGGTCGACGACACCGCCGTCACGACCGGCTGATCCGCACGCCCTGACCGACGTCCCGCACCCGGACTCCCTCCGGGTGCGGGACGTCGTCGCGTTCAGCTCAGCGGGTCCAGCGTCAGATACGCCTGGACCGGGGAGCCGTCGTGGACCAGCGACTCCTGCTGTCCGACGTCGTCGAACGCGAACGCGTACGCCTTGCCGTCCGCCATCTGCGCGTGGACGGCGCGGGCGTAGTGGTTGGTCACCGCGTCCTGGTAGAAGTCCGCCGGTGAGGTGTCCGGCTGGGAGGGGTCGGTCAGGAGCGTGGAGCGGTTGAAGCCCGCGCACAGGGTGCGGGAGATCGGCCCGCGCACGGCGTCGTTGGGGGCGTCCAGCAGCTTGTGGCAGCCGAAGACGCTGGACGCGTCGGGCTTCTGGAAGCTCGTCACGACCGTGCCGGAGGAGTCGGTGAAGTCCAGGACCCCGCCCGAGACCCGGCCGTGGTACGTGAGGCCCGGCTGGTCGGCGAACGGCGTCACGGTCAGGGTCGTCGTGGCGTACTTCTGCCAGACGCGGTTGACGTAGTCGTCCATGACGTCGGCCGGGAGGGCCCCGGTCTCCACCCCGTACAGCGGGGAGAGCGCGCGCAGCACGGTGCCGTCGGACCGGGTCTGGATCAGGTTCGCCCAGCCGCCGGACTGTCCGCGCAGGGCGGCGAAGAACGCGTCGTAGCCGCCCGCCTTGAGGTGCCCGGTGCTGGCGGTGCCGCCGTCAGCGCCCTGCACACCGACCGCGTACGGCGCGGAGAACATATCGACCTGTGTGCTGTTGAGCCACAGTCCGGAGTTGTTGAGTGTGTACTCCGACCAGTTGAACAGGATGTCGCGGTTGGGGTCGGTGGGGTTCTGCACGGCCGGCTGCACGAGTCCGCCGGTGGTGAGCCCGAACACCAGCTTCTGTCCGTAGGAGAAGTAGATCCGGCCCGAGAACTTCGGTAGCCGGATCGTCGCCGACCGGCCGGCCGCCGGGCCCGCGATCGAGGCGTCCGGGGCCGGGGTGGGCGGGGTGCCGCCCGCGGGCCACGCGTGGAACGTGCCGTTCGCGTCCGCCCAGCCCTGCTGTCCGGTCGTCAGGAGGGTGCCCAGGTTGTAGACGTACAGCGGTTCGCCGCGGCCGGAGTCGTTGGTGATCGTGAGGGGGACGGTGTCGGGGACGGCGGCCCGGGCCGGTGGCCCCAGGGTGAGCAGGGTGCAGACGAGAGCGGCGGCTCCCGCCGCTGCCGCCAGCCGGGACCTGAGGGTGCGCAGCACGCTCCACCTCCGTGCGGGGAGACCTGTGGGGGTTGGTCCATACCTTGCGTGAGAGCGCTCTCACGGTCGCACTGGGATGTGGGCATGTCAATGATGGAGGGTGGGGGGAGGCGCCCGGGTGAAGGCACCCGGGCGCCTCGGTGCTCCCTCAGAACGTGCGCTTGAGCAGGTCCAGGAGGGCCGTCCAGTGCCGCTCCGCCCCCTCCTCGTGGTACGCGGCGGTGTCGGCCTGGGTGAAGCCGTGGTGCGCGCCCGGGTAGACCTCGCAGTGGTGGCGGACCCCGGCCTCGGTCAGCGCGGCGTCCAGGCGCTCCATCTGCTCGGGCGGCAGGGACGGGTCGTCGTCGGCGTGGCCGAAGTACAGCTCGGCGGTGACGCGGCCGGCCACCAGGTGCGGGCTGTCCGGCGTGTCCGTCGCCAGCCGGCCGCCGTGGAAGCCGGCCGCCGCCGCGACCCGGTCCGGGTGGGTACCGGCGGTCAGCAGGGAGAGGCGGGCGCCCATGCAGTAGCCGGTCACCGCCACCGGACCGCCCGTGACCAGCGGGTTCTCCGCGAGCCAGCGCAGGTACGCGTCGGCGTCCCGCATGGCCAGGTCGTTCGTCAGGGACTGCATGATCGGCCGCAGGCTCGCGAAGATCTCCGGGCGTGCGGAGGGGTCGATGAACTCGGGCAGCTCCACGACGGGGGCGCGCCCGTGGCGGTAGAACAGGTTCGGCACCAGCACGGTGTACCCGGCCCCGGCCAGCCGGTCCGCCATCGCCCGCAGGTGCGGGCGCAGCCCGAACGCGTCCTGGTACAGCAGCACGCCCGGACGGGGTGCCCCGTCACCGGGGTGGGCGAGATAGGCGTCGGCGACGCCGTCCTCGGTGGGGACGTCCACAGCGGTTCCCTGTACGGAGGTCAAGGGGGTGCCTCTCTGCGCGGTTCACGGCGAGCAGTCGACCGGTCCGGCGGGGCCCGGCCGGGACCCATCGTTGCACGCACCATCCAACCGGCCGTGAGGGCCCCCGGTGAGTGGGGCGTTCCTCGGGGCGCTTCTGACGGATCTCCGCGGCGTCACACGGAGATCCGTCAGAAGCGCCCTGACCCGGGCGCCCGAGGTGTCACCTACTCGAACCGTGTGGTGTCACCCGCCCCGTGGCGCACGATCTCCGCCTCGCCGCTGGAGAAGTCGACGACCGTCGTCGGCTCGGTGCCGCAGTCCCCGGAGTCGAGCACCCCGTCCACGACGTGGTCGAGCCGGTCCTTGATCTCCCAGCCCTGGGTCATCGGCTCCTCCTCGCCGGGCAGCAGCAGGGTGCTCGACAGCAGCGGTTCGCCGAGCTCGGCGAGCAGGGCCTGCGTGACGACATGGTCCGGGATGCGCACGCCCACGGTCTTCTTCTTCGGGTGCTGGAGCATGCGCGGCACCTCCTTCGTCGCCGGGAGGATGAAGGTGTAGCTGCCGGGCGTCGACGCCTTGATCGCGCGGAACACGTCGTTGTCCACCCGCACGAACTGCCCGAGCTGCGCGAAGTCCTGGCAGACCAGGGTGAAGTGGTGCCGGTCGTCCAGCTCGCGGATGGACCGGATCCGATCGACACCGTCCCGGCTGCCGATCCGGCAGCCGAGCGCGTAGCAGGAGTCCGTCGGGTACGCGATGAGCGCGTCCCCCCGGATGGCCGCCGCGACCTGGCCGATGGTGCGGGGCTGGGGGTTGTCGGGGTGCACGTCGTAGTACTTCGCCATCCGCCGAGCTTATTCCGTGCCGCGGAACGTGCGGCGCAGGCCATCGGCCTCGCGCCGTGGGGGTCGCGCCAGGCGGGCCGCGCCAGGCGGGCCCGCGCGGGGTCGGCCGGGGTGCCGGTGGGTCCAGCTCCAGGTACCTCTTTTGACATAGGTATCCGCGAATACCTACACTCGACACATGTCCGACACCAGCGCGCCTTCCCGGGGCACCGACCGCGTGGCCTCCGAGCTCGCGGCCTGCCTCCCCGCGCTGCACCGGGCCCTGGACCGCCGTGTCGTGTCCACCTACCCCCTGCCCAAGCCCCCCGAGGGGCAGCTCCTGCTGCTGAAGTTCGTCGCGCAGCAGGAGGGCGCCACCGTCCGCGAGGCCGCCGAGGCCCTGCTGATGAAGCCCAACAACGTCAGCACCCTGGTCTCCCAGCTCACCGCACAGGGCGACCTGGAGCGCCGGCAGGACAGCGCCGACAAGCGCGTCGCCCACCTGTACCTGACGGCGACCGCGCGCCGGCGCCTCGGCGAGGTCCGCGACCTCGAGACCGCCTACCTCGCCGAGGCGCTGGACGCCCTCACCGACGGCGAGATGGACGCCCTCGGCTCCGCGCTCGGCGCGCTCACGTCGCTCACGCGCCACCTGCACGCCGCCGCGCACTGACACCTCCCTCCGCGGGTCCCTCCGCACGCCCCTCGCCGCACGGCGCCTCCGCACGGTGCCGCCGTGCGACGCGGCCGCGTGCCCCGCCCGCCTTCCCACCTCACGCACACAGACAAGGCCTCTCCATGCCGTCCACGACCGTGGATCCCTCCGGCGTGCCCGCGCGCAGCGCGGAGCAGCCCCCGGCCGCCCCCGGCCGCTTCCGCTCCAACCCCTGGCTCACCCTCTGCGCGGTCGCCTTCGGCCTGTTCATGGTCCAGCTCGACGCGTCCGTCGTCGCCATCGCCAACCCGGAGATCGGGCGCGACCTGAACGCCTCCACCGCCGACCTGCAATGGGTGACCAACTCCTACCTGCTCGCCCTCGCCGCCACCCTCATCCTCGGCGGCAAGCTCGGCGACCGCTTCGGCCGCCGCACCTTCTACCTGGCCGGCGTCGCCGGATTCGCCGTCTCCTCGGTCGCCATCGGCCTGTCCGGCTCGATCACCGGCGTCATCGTCTTCCGTGCCCTCCAGGGCGTCTTCGGCGGTCTGCTGATGCCCAACACCCTCGGACTGCTGCGCGCGGTGTTCCCGCCCCGCAAGTTCGGCATGGCGGTCGGCATCTGGGCCATGGTCTCCGCCGTCTCCACCGCGCTCGGCCCGATCGTCGGCGGACTCCTCGTGGAGAACGTCAGCTGGGAGTCGGTGTTCTACATCAACCTCCCCATCGGCGTCGTCGCGTTCGTCTTCAGCGCCCTCGTCCTGCCGCAGTCCAGGAACTCCACCGGACACCACCGCTTCGACGTCCCCGGCGTGATCCTGCTCGCCCTCGGCCTGCTCAGCCTCGTCTTCGGCGTCGTCAAGGGCGAGACCTGGGGCTGGACCGCGGCCGGCACCTGGGGCGCCGTCCTCGCCGGACTCGTCCTCCTCGCCGTCTTCGGCCGGTACGAGACCCGCGTCGAACACCCGCTGCTGCCCATGCGCCTGTTCCGCAGCCGCGCGCTGACCATCGGCGCGGTCGTCACCGCGCTCAACTTCTTCGTGATGCTCGGCGCGATCTTCTTCATCATGCTGTACCTCCAGAACGTGCGCGGCTACACCCCCGTCGAGGCCGGTGTCCGCACCCTCCCGCTGAGCCTCGCCTCGCTCGTCGCCTCCCCGCTCGGCGCCGCCCTCACCGGCCGGTTCGGCGCCCGCTTCTGCATGCCGCTGGGCATGGTCCTCCAGGCCGCCGCCTGCTTCGGCATGCTCACCTGGTCCACCGACTCCTCCTACGCCACCATGTGGCCGCCGTTCGTCGCACTCGGCCTCGGCGTCGGCATGGTGCTGGCGGCCTCCTCCGACGCCATCGTCGGCAACGCCCCCGTCAGGGACGGCGGCGTCGCCGGCGGCCTCCAGGCCACCACCCTCCAGATCGGCGGCGCCCTCGGCACCTCCGTCCTGGTCTCCGTGATCAGCGCCGAGGTCGGCTCCACCCTGGGCGGCGAGCTCACCCGCGCCGGAGTCCCCGCCGCCGCGGCCGCCGGGCTGAAGGAGGCCGAGGACGCCGTCGCCATGGGCGTGGCCCCCGTCTCCGAGGGCATGCCCGCGCAGCTGCGGGCGGCCGTCGTCGAGGGCAGCGACCAGGCCTTCATGAACGGCCTGCACACGGCGTCCGTGGTCACCGGCCTGCTGTGCGTCGTCGGCGCGGTCCTGGCCGCCGTCGGCATGCGGAGGTCCACGCCGTCCGAGTGACCGGACCCCTCCCGGCCGCTCCCTCCCCTGCCGACGGGCCACCCGCTCCGTCGCCGCGCCCGCCCGCTCCGCCCGCACCCGCGGGCGCGGTGGGCGGGCGCGCGGCCCGGGTGAGGTAACGTCCCTGACCGATATGACGGGTTCGGCCCCGACCGGGGCCGCGAGGACGAGGAGAACGCCGACACATGGCTGGCCGGGACGCCGAGAAACGTCACACGGACGGGGACGGGAAACGTCACACGGACGTGACGGACTCCGCCGAGTCGACGTGGGAGCAGCAACTCCTCGACCACCTGCGCCCCACCGCACGCGACGTCCGCCGGATCGTCGACTGGCTGGCCGCCACCGTCGACGCGACCGTCTCCCTGCGCGACGACGCCGGCACCCTCCTCGCCGGCCGGACCGTCTCCCTGGACGAGGACCTGGCCGCCGACATCGTCGCCGGCCGCATCGCCTCCGCCGCCTGCGAGGACGACGGCCGCCACCTGCGGCTGCTGCGGGTCGACCTGCCGCCGCCCGCCGGCGCCGGCGTCCTCACCGTCTCCCGCACCGCCCCCTTCGACCGGCGGACCTCCGAGGTCGTCACCCACACCACGGCCGCCCTCGCCCTGCTGCTGTGCGCCGAACGCACCACCGCCACCGGACAGCGCCTCGCCCGCGCCACCTCCGACCTGCGCCTGGCCATCCTCCAGCTGCTCATGGTCGAGGACACCGTCGCCGCCCGCCGGGTCGCGGCCGGCCTGTGGCCCGGCCTCCTCGACACCGACACCGCCTGCGTCTACGTCGTCGAGAGCACGCCCGACGACCGCGACCGCCTCGCCGAGGCGTGCATCGCCGCCACCCGCGACCACGCCCTGGTCGTCCGCTGCCCCGCCATGGACGCCCACGTCATCGTCGTCGCCCCGCACGACACCGCCGGCCCCGCCCTGCGCGGCCTGTGCGACCGGCACCCCGACACCTTCCTCGGCGGCAGCCTCCCCCAGGGCCTCGCCCACACCGCCACCGCCTACGGACAGGCCGTCAGCGCCCTCGCCGTCGCCCACTTCCGCCCCGGCAAGGCGGCCGTCCACGCCGAACGCACCCACCCCGAACGCCTGATGGACCCCGCCGTCGTGCACGCCTGGACGACCCGTCTGCTGCGCCCCCTCGACACCCTCCCGCACCACACCCGCGCCGAACTCCTCGCCACCACCCGCCTCGGCCTGGAGTTCACCGCCGTCAACACCGCGAAGGTCCTCGGCGTCAGCCGGAACACCGTCCGTGCCCGCATGGAACGCGTCGAGACCCTCCTGGGCACCGACTTCGCCGACCTCACCGTCCGCGCCGCCGTCCACCTCGCCCTCACCGCGCAGGCCGGCCTCGACGACCTGGGCAGCGGCCCCGCCACGGCCCCCGTCCACCTCGACGACCTGCTCACCGGGCCCGCCCTGCACTCCTGGGCCGGCGACCTGCTCACCCGTCTGGACACCGACCCCCGCGACCTGCGCCGCACCCTGCGCACCTGGATCGCCGCCGGCGGCAACGCCGAACGCGCCGCCCACCTGCTCGGCGTCCACGCCCAGACCGTCCGCGAGCACGTCCGCAGCGCCGAACCCGTCCTCGAACGCCAGCTCCTCGCCGCCGGCAGCGACCTGTACGAGGTCGTCCTCGCCCATCTGATCACCGGTGACCTCGACCGGCCCCGCCTCCACCCGGCGCAATCGGGCCTTCCGGACGCACCTGTGCACAGGTGAGCCCTCCGGCCGGACGAGCGGGCACCGGCACGATTCCCAAGTCGCCCGCCGAGCACGTAGGTTCGAGACGTCGCGGGGGTACGACCGGAGCGGGGGACCGGTCGTACCCCCGCGCCGTCACGCGCCCGGCCGCTCAGCCGCGCGGGCGGACCGGGATCTCCCGCCAGCCGAAGGCGATGAACGACGGCACCTGCCGCAGCGCCTCCGCGCCGCAGTCCAGGCGCAGCTCGGGGAACCGCTCGAACAGGGCGGGCAGCGCGGTCAGCGCCTCCATCCGGGCCAGCGGAGCGCCGATGCACCGGTGCACCCCGATCCCGAACGCCAGATGGTCGTCCGCCCCGCGCGCCGCGTCGAACACGGCCGCGTCCGGCCCGTAGTGCGCCGGGTCCAGGCCCGCCGCCGCGTACGTCGTGACGATGGCGTCCCCGGCCGGGACCGTCACGTCCCCGACCGCCAGGTCGTCGACGGCGAACCGCAGCGGCAGCGAGGCGATCGAGGGGTGCACCCGCAGCGTCTCGTCCACCACCGCGTCCCAGCCCATCTCGCCCCGCCGCACGGCCGCCAGCTGCTCGGGCCGGTCCAGCAGCGCCACCACCGCGTTCCCGATGAGGTTCACGGTCGTCTCGAACCCGGCCCCGATCACCAGCAGCAGCGTGTGCAGCAGCTCCTCGTCGCCGAGCCGGTCGCCGTCCTCGTCGCGCACCCGGATCAGCTCGGTCGTCATGTCGTCGCCCGGGTGCTCCACCTTGTGGGCGATGAGCCCGCCCAGCACCGCGCCGATCTGCTCCTGCACGAACGCGGCGTGTTCCGGGCTCGGGTCGGTGGTGTCCATGATGGCCGCGATCAGCCGGGCCGTGGCGTCCCTCATCCCCTCGGGCACGCCGAACAGTTCGCAGATGATCCGCATCGGCAGCGGATGCGCGAACCCCGCCTTCAGATCGACCACCTCACCGCCGTCCGCCAGATCGTCCAGGAGCTCGGCGGTGATCGCCTCCACCCGCTCCCGCAGCGCCTCGGTGCGCCGGTGGGTGAAGCTCGGCGCCACCAGCTTGCGCAGCCGCGCGTGGTCGGCGCCGTACGTGGAGAGCATGTTGACCACGCCGACCCAGCCCAGGATCCAGGCCCAGGAGGGGTGTTCGCCGATCTCGGGCCACAGCCGCCAGTGCCGGCGCGGGTCCTTGCTGACCCGCGGGTCGAGGATCAGCTCCTTCAGGACGTCGTAGCCGGTGGGCGCCCAGGCCGGGATGCCCCCGGGCAGCTCCACGGGCACGAGCGGACCGAGGGCGCGCAGCCGGGCGCTCTCGCCCGGGATGTCGGAGCCGAACGGGTCGAGGGCGACGCGGTCGACGCGCGGGGTGAGGGTCACGACGGGACTCCTGGCTGGTCGGGGGAGCGGGGCGCGAAACGGACGGGCAGGGCGGTCAGCGAGCGGTGGAACGGGCCCGGCCGCCAGCTCAGCCGCTCGCGGGGCAGGACCGGGGCGAGATCGGGCAGCCACTGGGTGAGCCGTTCGATCGCCTCCGTGACCAGCAGCAGCACGTGCTGCCGGACCGGGCAGGCGTGCGGACCGGCACCCCACGACAGGTGCGAGGCGTCGCGCGGGTGACGGCCGCCGGCGTCCTCCCCTCCGGCGAGGGGGGCGCCCTCCCCGCCCCGCGGGCCGTGCGGGAGGCCGAGCGCCCCGTACGACACCACCACGGGCACCGCGTCGCGCAGCCGCACCCCGTGCAGGACCGCCGGCCTGCGGGCGTAGTAGACGCCGTAGTTGGCCAGCGGCGTCTCGTGGTGCAGCACCTCGACCACCGCGTCCATGACCGGGCGGGCGCCGCTGGTCAGGGTGGAGTAGTAGGCCGGGTTGCCGAGGATGCGGGACAGGGTGTTGGAGAGCAGGTTCGCGGTGGGCTCGTAGCCGGCGCCCAGGGTGAGGAACACCTGCCAGGTGACCTCCTCGCGGGTCAGCCCGGCCGGGTGGGCGAGGAGCCGGCTCGGCAGGTCGTCGCCGGGGCGCTCGGCCTTGGCCTCGATCAGCTCCAGGACGTACCGGGCGTACTGGGCCTCGCCCTCGGCGGCCTGCGCGCCGCCCTCCATCATCTTGCCCAGACCCTCGTCGAGCCGGTCGCCCTGGCTGTCCGGCAGCCCGAACAGGTCGTTGAGGACCAGCGCCATCAGCGGCCGCGAGAAGTCACCGACCAGGTCGGCCTCGCCGCGCGGCCCGATCCGGCCGGCCAGCAGCCGCACCGCCCGGTGCACGCGCGCCCGCAGGTCGTGCGGCTCCACCAGGTCGAACACGTCGATGAGGGTGGCGCGGTAGCGGACGTGGGCGGCCCCGTCGGCGAACAGGGCGTTCGGCCGCCACCGCATCATGCCGAGCACCGGGGAGTCGGCGGGGACGGTCTCCTCCCACGCGCGCGGGTCGTGCGAGAACGTCTCCGGGTCGCGCAGCACGTCCAGCGCCGCGCTCCGGTCCGTGACCAGGTACGCCGGCACCCCGGGCGCCAACTCGGCCCAGCCGACGGGCCCCTGGGCGCGCAGGGCCGCGTAGTAGCGCCGCGGATCGGCCGCGAAGCCGTCCTCCCACAGCCGTACGGGCGCCGACCGGGGGACGTCGGCCCGGTCCGGGGCAGCGGTCATCGGTCCTCCTCGGATCCTGCCTCGATCAGGTGGTCTACCAGGGCGAGCAGCGCGTCGACCGAGGAGTCCGCGTCGCGCGCGTCGCACGTCACCATCGGCGTCCCCGGCTCCAGGTCCAGCGCCCGCCGCAACCGCTCCTCGCCGTGGTGCCGCGGGGCGTCGGGAAAGGCGTTGAGGGCGACCGCGTACGGCAGTCCGCTCTCCTCCACCAGACCGAGCACGTCGAACGACGCGTCCAGCCGGCGGCTGTCGACCAGGACGAGCGCGCCGAGCGCCCCGTGGGCGATGTCGTCCCACAGGGACCGGAACCGCTCCTGGCCGGGGGTGCCGAACAGGTACAGCACCACCCCGCCGGGCAGGCTGATCCGGCCGAAGTCGATGGCGACGGTCGTCGTCGCCTTCTCCCGGACCCCGGCCAGGTCGTCCACTCCCGCGGACGCCTCGCTGAGCGGCTCCTCGGTGTGCAGCGGCCGGATCTCCGAGACCGAGTCGATCAGGGTCGTCTTGCCCACCCCGAACGGCCCCGCGACCAGGATCTTCACCAGGTCGCGGGCGGTGTCGGGCAGGTGGATCGCGTCGGGTGCGCCGACACCAGGTCCTGTCGTCGCGTACTGGATGTACTCGGGTCTGGGCCCGGTGCGGTGAGAGGACGTGCATGGCGTCGCCGGGCAGGCGGGGATGTGACGACAGGGCCTAGGGGTGCTTGAGGGCGCGGAGGCCATCGGCCACTCTCTTCAGCAGGTCGGGGTCGAACCGGTCGGCGGGCGGGATCGGCGCGCGGGTGAGGAGCAGGTCCCGGTCGGCGAGACCGCCCGCCAGGACGCGCACCGCGGAGACCGGCAGCCGGAGCAGCGCCGCCGCCTCCACCACCGTGAGCGAGCCGCCCTCCAGGACGTCCAGCAGGGCGAGTTGGGCGGCGGGCAGTCCGGCCGGCACGGGCTCGGCGCTGCGGGCGAGCACCGACAGCCGCTCCAGGTGGGGGCGGCTGGGCCGGGCCACCCCGCCGGTCGACAGGTAGGCGGGGACCAGGGGGCGGCCGGCCCGGCGGCCGGTCATGCCGGGGCGGTGTCGTCGGCTCCCCGGGGCACGGCCGCCATGGCCTTCTCACCGAGCCGCGCCACCTGGGAGTGGACCCGGTGCGCCAGCAGGTCCAGGCGCACCTCGCCGTCCCCGTACGCGGCGACGCAGGTGCCGTGGTCCGTCGGCACGATCAGGACGTAGCCGTGGTCCGACTCGATGACGATCTGGCGCACCTCCGCCCGGTCCCGGTCGGCGAAGGCGGCCGCCGCCGTCCGGCAGGCTCCCTGCACGGTGCTGGTGATGGCGGCCACCCGCTCCGCCGACGGCCGCGACAGCGCGTCGGTGTACCCCGTCACGAGCCCGTCGCGGGTCAGCATGACGGCGGCCAGCACGTGCGGCACCTGGAGGACCGGTTCCAGCACCCATGCCGTGTCGCCCGTGTTGCGGCTGGTCATCGGGCCGCCCCTCCTTCGTGGTCGGTGTGGTCGGTTTCGTGGGCCGCCGGTGCGGGCCCTTCGGGTGCGGCCTCGGCGCGGGCCGCGGCGGTGCCGGACTGGAGTGCGCCGAGTGCGGCGGCGGCGTCCTCCGGGCGGCGCGCCGGCGGTGGCGGCACGGACCGCTCGGGTGCGGACCGCTCCGGCGCGGACCGCTCGGGTGTGGCGGTGGCCCGGCCACGGCGGCGGCGCTGCGGCAGCCCGTCGGGGTCGCGGGCCGCGGGGTGGCGCAGGGGGTCCGGGGCGGTGTCCTGTGTGCCGTAGGCGTGCGCGGTGGACCGGGCCGCCGGTGCGGACGGGGGCGAGGGGGTGGGCTGCGGTGCCGGGGCGGCCGGGACGGCCGAGGCCGGAGATGCGGTTGAGGCCCGAGGTGCAGCAGAGGCTGGAGGGGCGGTCCGGGCGGTTCTGCGGGTCGTCCGCGGGGCGCTCGGCGCCGGGGGCCGGTCGGCCGGGTCGAGGTGGCTGAGGAGGCGGCTGTCGACCCGCAGGACCGCCCGGACGCCGCCGTAGGGGGAGACCGAGGACAGGTCGACGGCCAGGTCGAACTGGCGTGTGAGCCGGCCGATCGCGGCCAGTCCCATGCGCGGCGGGTCACCGAGGTCGGTGAGCAGGACCGGATCGCTGCCGGCCACCAGCCGCTGGGCCCGGTCGCGTTCGTCCTGGGTCATGCCGAGGCCCGCGTCGTCGACGGTGACGCACACCCCGTGGCGGACGTGCTCCAGGCTCACCACCACGTCGGTGTCCGGCGCGGAGTGCCGCAGGGCGTTGTCGAGCAGTTCGGCGACGACGATGGCGACGGGCTCCACGGCGTGCGAGACCAGGGCCGTGCCGGGTTCGAGGTGGTTGTGGACCGTGACCCGGTGGTACCCGGCGAGCCGGGCCTGGCCGCCGGTGACCGCGTCCACCAGGTGCGACTCCTCGCGGGCGAGCCCCACCCAGGCCCCGCACACCACCGCGGCGACCTGGGCGCGGCGCAGCGACTGCTCGTTCTCGTGGTCGAGCTGGAAGAGGATCTGCGCCAACTCGGGGTCGTCGTAGCGCTGTTGGAGGCCGCGCAGGGCGTCCTGGAGCCGGTACAGGGCGGCCTGGATCTCCCGGGTGGCGCCGCGCATGCCGGCCTGTGCGGCGGCGTCGACGCGGGTGCGCTGGTCGGCGACCTCGGACTGCACCGCCAGCAGGACGTTCTCCAGGGCGATGCCGAGGGGGGTGCCGAAGGTGAGGGGCTGGAGCGGGCCGGGGACGTCGAGGTGGGGGTGGGCGACCTGGCGCACGGCGGCGGGCACCCGCCGGGCCGCCAGGTGCGTGACCTCGGCCGTGAACGCCTTGGAGGAGCCGTCGAGCCGGGTGTGCAGCGCGGTGATCTCCGCGTGCTGCCGGGTCCGTTGCCGTCGTAATCGCAGCAGCCCGCCCCCGAGGGCGAGCGCGGACAGTGTGCCGGCGGCGAGGCCGCCGGCCACCAGGTCCGGTAATTCGATCATCGATTCGGTTCCTGGGAGGGTCGGGCGGATCGGAGACGGGAGGGCAGGGGGTGCGGGGAAGGCAGGGAGGGGCCCGAGGCGATCGGACCGGGCACCCGCAGCACAGTACACACCGTCATCGATCGGTCTCGCACGGTGGAGCGGTACTTCGCTCCGAAAGTGCTCGGTATCTGATCGCTTCTGCGTCGACTGTCTGAATTGCCTTGCCACACAGGCGAGTTGGTCTGCCCGATCCGACTGCCCTTCCGTCCCCGGAGGGTCCCCGGGAGGGCGGGCCCGGGCGATCAGCCGTTCGGCAGGATCACCGCACGCCCGTTGACCTTCCCGTGGTGCAGCAGCTCGTAGGCGAGCGGGGCCTCGTCGAGGGAGAAGGTCTCGGTGTGCACGGAGACGGCGCCGGCCCGGGCCAGCGCGAGCACCTCCGACAGCTCGCCCCGGCTGCCCCAGTACGGCGCGTGGACCGACACCTCGAAGGGCAGGTGGCCGAAACCCACCGGCAGCGTGCCGCCGCCGATGCCGACGATCGCCACCTCGCCCTCGACGGCCGCGACCGCGCCCGCGGTCGCCACCGTCGCCGGCGCGCCGACGAAGTCGAAGACGGCCTGTGCGCCGAGGCCGCCGGTGAGCGCGCGCACGGCGTCCGCCGCGGCGGCGTCCGACAGCACCGCGTCGTGCGCGCCCACCTCCCGGGCGAGCCGCAGCTTGTCCTCGTTCACGTCGAGCGCGATCACCCGTGCCGGGGTCAGCGCCCGCAGCAGCTGGATGGCGACGTGCCCGAGGCCGCCCGTGCCGATGACGACCGCCGCCGAGCCCGGCACCAGCCGGGGCAGGGCACGCTTGATCGCGTGGTACGGCGTGAGTCCCGCGTCGGTCAGCGGAACCGCCGCCACCGGGTCGAGACCGTCCAGGGGCACCAGGTGCCGGGGGTCGTCCACCAGCATGTATTCGGCCATCGCGCCCGGCGCGCCCAGTCCGGGCGGCCGGATGCCGAGCTCGTCGGCGCGCAGGCAGTAGTTCTCCTTGCCCTCCGCGCACTTGACGCACGTCCCGCAGCCCCAGGGCCCGTACACGGCGACCGCGTCGCCCTCGCGCACCCCGGTGACCCCCGCGCCCAGCGCGGCGACCGTGCCGACGCCCTCGTGGCCGAGGGTGAGCGGCAGTTCGTACGGGAAGCCCTCCGCGGGCCAGCTCATCACCGCTATGTCGGAGTGGCACACTCCGGCCGCCGTGACCTTCAACAGGGCCTGGCCCGGCCCGGGTTCGGGGTCGGGGACGGTGACGACCTCGGGCGGCGCGCCGATGGTGCGGTACTGAAGTGCCTTCATGACCTTGACTCCCTTCCGCGCTCAGACGGCCGTGTAGGCGCCGTCGACCAGGTGGTAGCTGCCGGCCACGAACGAGGCGCGGTCCGACAGCAGGAAGACGATCAGCTCGGCGACCTCCTCGGAGCGGCCCAGGCGGCCGGCCGGGTGCAGGCCCACCAGGCCGTCGTAGGCGGCCTGGTCCATCTCCCGCAGCAGGGGCGTCTCGATGAAGCCGGGGCCGACCGCGTTGACGCGGATGCCGCGCGCCGCGTACTCGGCGGCGGCCGACTTGGTCAGGCCCACCACGCCGTGCTTGGCGGCGACGTACGCGGGGGAGCCGGCGAAGGCCACCGAGCCGAGGATGGAGGCCACGTTCACGATCGCGCCGCCCTTGCCGCCGGCCTCGATGACGGGCAGCTCGTAGCGCATCGAGTAGAAGACGCCGTCGAGGTTGGTGCGTACGACACGGTCGTAGGCGTCGATGTCGTACTCGCCCGTCGGCGCGCTCGGGCCGCCGATGCCGGCGTTGTTCACGGCCAGGTCCAGGCCGCCGAAGGTGTCGACGGCGAACCGCACGGCCGCCTCGACGGAGGCGGGGCGGGTGACGTCCAGCTCGACGGCGGCGGCGGACAGGCCCTCGGCGGTCAGCTCGGCGGCGGCCTTCTCGGCGCCCTCCGCGTTGAAGTCGGCGATGACGACGTGGGCGCCGCCGGCGCCCAGGCGGCGGGCGGTGGCCAGACCGATGCCGGAGGCGGCGCCGGTGACCAGCGCGGTCCGGCCCGCGAACTCGGAGGCGTAGTCGGTGACGGGGGCGGTGACGGGGGCGGTGACGGGGGTGGTGCTCATGGTGCTTCTCACTCTTCGGTAGTGCCGGGGGAGCCCGCGGACGCGGCCTCCCCGATCAGGGCGTCGTAGGCCCGCTCCACCAGGGCGGCCAGGTCTGCGGCTCCCGAGTCGTGCTCCGCGCCGCGCGCCCAGAGGCGCAGCGCGGCGGTCAGGACGCCGGCGGCGGCGTCGACCACGACGGCAGGACGGACGTCCCGGACGTCGTCGGTGCCGAGCCGGTCGGCGAGGATGCGGATCGACTCCTCCTGGGCGTCGACGCGGATGCGTTCGTAGGCGGCGAACAGGGCCGGCTCGCGGTCCACCAGGGCGAGCAGCCGCCGCATGCGTGGCCGTACGTGCCAGGCCGGGTGCTCGCGGTCGGCCAGCCAGGCGCGCACCGCGCGGCGGTAGGCGAGCAGTGGGGGTTCGCCGGCGGGCCGGGCGCGCAGCAGCGCGTTGATGCGGTCGCCGTCGCCGCGCACGAAGTCGAGGGCGGCGTCCTCCTTGCCGGTGAAGTGCCGGCTGAAGGTGCGGCGTGTCACGTCCGCGCGCTCCGCGATCGCCTCCACCGTGGTGCCCGCCAGGCCGTGCTCCAGTATCAGGTCGATCGCCGCGGTGGCCAGGGCGTCCCGGGTCTGGCGCGCCTTGCGCTGCCGCCGGTCCTCGGGGGTGCCGGCGGCCGGTGCGGTCGTGGGCTCCGTTGCCTTCATGGCCCTGAGAGTACACCTTGATGTCCCCATGGGACATGAGTCCCTCCGAGACTTGTGTCCCATGGGGACATTGGTACGGCGGAGAGGGTGCGGGGCGGGGTGCGGGCAGGGGTGCGGGCCTCCCGGCGGACGGGTGCGCTCCGGGCGCTCACGCCCCGTGCGGCGGCGTCAGGACGGCGAGGGAGGCGTTGGCCTGACGCAGGGTCAGTTCCAGTGTGGCGGGGGTGTGCAGCGCGCCGGTGCCGTCCGGCGGTACGAGCCACTCCAGGGACCGGGCGGGCCGGTACGGCGGAGGCACCGCGATCCAGGAGCCGCGGCCCGCGTGCCGCACGCCGGCGCCGATCCACCGGCTGCCGGGCTCGGGCGGCAGGAAGAAGCCCACCCGGTGGGCGGCGGTGTCCACGAGGGTCGGCCCCGGGACCGGCAGCGACGGCTGCCACAGCAGGTCCAGGGTGAGCAGGCCCAGGTGGCCCGGGACGCTGAGCACGTCCCAGTAGCGCCCCGCCTCCAGCAGGACGATCCCGCTGCCCTGGTCCCAGTCCCGTTTGCAGGCCCTCGGGTCCCTCGCGGCGGCGGCGAGCCACTCCACGCCCCGCGCCCACATCGCATCGCTCATGTCCGGCTCCACAGCAGTTCCGCCCGGGGCCGGCGCACCAGGGCGCGCGGCACACCGTTCTCGGGCCGCCGTCGGCCGCACGCCGACTCGGCACCTGCATGCTGGTAGATATTTCTACGGGGCGGAAGGGGTGGCGGGTCCTGGCGTTTCGGGTGTTTCGTTCGGGTTCCGCGTCCTTGTTCGGCCGGGTCGGCGGGCAGCGTGGTGGAGGGTGGCCGGGCGGCGTGGTGGAGGGTGGCCGGGCGGCGCGGTGGCGGGTGGTCCGGTGTGCCCGCGGGGGCGATGGGTACCCGGCGACCGGCTCGGCGAGACGTCGAGGATCACGCTGGAAGGAGACTGGCATGGCCAGTGGCACCGAGACCGGCGACGTGACCGGCACGCGGGACAAGGACTACAACCTCATCTGGTACGTGGAGGCGTGTCTGAACAACGCGCTGCGCCTGGAGACCTACATCCAGGACGCCGAGCGCGACAAGGACACCGAGATCGCGGACCTGTTCCGCAAAGCCCAGGCGGACAGCCGCAAGGGCGCCGAACTGGGCAAGGACCTGCTGCGCGCCCGCCTGAGCGGCGGCTGACGCGCACAGGCCGAGGGGCCCGGCCGCCGTGAGGAGATCACGGCGGCCGGGCCCCGGGTCCGGCCGCGGAGGGCCGGTTCAGTGGTCGTTCTCCAGGTGCAGTTTCAGCAGGTCCACCCCGTAGTCCGCGCCGTTGGGCGTGCGGATGATGGTGTGGATGTGCTGCTGGGTGGGGGTTCCGCCGCCCATGCCGCCGCCGCCCGGGCCGCCGCTGGGCTGGCCGCTCGGCATGCCGGACGGCTGGCCGCTGGGGGCGCCACCGCCGCCGCCCATCTGGGCGTTCTCGCCGTAGGCCAGCGGGGACTGGGCGTCGTACTCGATGAGCACGACGGGGCTGTGCACCCGGTAGTAGAACGCGGAGGAGTCCTTGGTCTCGCCGATCCAGTAGAAGTACGTGTCGTCGAGGTGGTCCTCCACCTCCTTCAGCTTCACCGCGGCGTGCCCGTCGTCCATGTAGCCGACGTAGACAGCGACCAGGTCGAGCAGCTTCTGCCGCTGGGCGGAGGTGAACTCCTTGGCGGCGAGGCCCTGGTAGGCCAGCTTCAGGTTGTCCTGGCCGGCCCCGGCCACCATGTTGGTGCCGCCCTTCTCGTCGGCGGAGATCACCTTCTTCTGCTGCGCCGAGGTCAGGGAGCGCAGCATGGCCAGGCCGGCCGTGGTCTCCGGCTTGAAGAGGGTGATCTTCTCGCCGTTGTAGGTGGCCGAGGTCGGCTCGGAGCCCATGAAGGTCGGCGTCATGACGACCTGGTCGCCGAGGACGAAGTAGTTGATGGCCACGTGGTGGCCCTCGTACTGGAAGCCCCAGGGCTCGGTCGTCGACGGGGTGCCCATCACGGTGAAGAAGTAGTGGCCCTCGGTGAGGGTCTCCTTGCCTCCGCCGTTGTAGTCGCCCAGGAACGCGTTGAGCTTCATGATGTTGCGGGTCTGGGTGAGCCCCTTCGCCGACAGGGCGGCTCCCAGCAGCGCGTACCCGAGGTCGCGCTGCTTCTCGGTGAGGTCGCCCATGCGGACGCCCTTGCGCTCGTACCCGTCGACGTTGCTCCAGGCGAGCCATTCGTCGGCCTTGATGTCGAACAGGGTGGACCGCTGCTGCGTCTTCGACAGACCGTCGAGGAAGGCCTGCGCGGCCTTGACGAGCGCGTCCGTGGAGACGCCGGTGGAGTGGATGGAGCTCAGGTCCTCGACGACCTTGCCGTCGGTGGTGACGCCCACGAAGTCGGCGTACTTCACCTCACTCGCCCCCGGCCCCATGCCGCCCGGGCCTCCCGACGGCATGCCGCTCGGGGCGCCGGAGGCGGAGGCCGCGGTACCGGAGGACTCCGAGGAGCAGCCGGTCATCGTGGCCACCGCGGCGGCACCGCCGACGAGCAGCGCCTTGTTCATGAACCAGCGCCTGCTGCGCTCGGCTTCGGGGGTACGTGGTCTGTGTCCGTGCATGCGGTCCAACCTCCACGACGGACCTGAAGCGGACCTGTGAGCGCGTGGCGGCGCCCGTCACCCCCCTCCCGGACCGCCCTGCGGGACGGGCAGCGGGGCCTTGGCGCGTGCGGGCGGCCCGGGTTCGGGGGCCGGCGTCGGATGCGCGGGCCCGGATCGCGCGGGCGGCTCGGCCTGGCGCAGCTCGGCCAGCAACTCGTTGCGCCCCGCGAGCAGTTCGGTCAGGATGCGGCGGGCCGCGCGCAGCAGTTCGGCCACGTCGCCGCCGGCGAGCGCGTAGCTGACCGTCGAGCCCTCCCGGATCGACACCACGATCCCGGAGCGGCGCAACACCGCCAACTGCTGCGACAGGCTGGACGGTTCGATCTCGATCTCGGTGAGCAGGTCCCGCACGGCGACGGGGCCGCCCTGGAGCAGTTCGAGGACCCTGATGCGCACGGGGTGCCCGAGCATGCGGAAGAACTCGGCCTTGGCCTGGTAGAGGGGAACCTGCATGGTCGATCGCTCGCTCCCTGCCGCTTTCGGGTCCTGCGTCCTGCGTCCTGCGCTCTGCGGGTGGTGCGTCCTGCGTCCTGCGCTCTGCGGGTGGTGCGTCCTGCGGGTGGTGCGCCCTGTGGGGGTGTGCGTCCGGCGGGTGGTGCGTCCTGTGGGGGCGTGCGTCCGGCGAGTGGTGCGTCCTGTCGTGTGTCGTCGTCCCGCGTCCGTCACGATCCTGGCGATCGCGGGCCCCGCACGCCCCGGTGATGCACGGATGTGGATGTGCCGAGTTGCAGAAGTCCGCAACTCGCGGGCGTGCGAAGCCGTCGGCCGCCGGTCCGGCTACACCTCGAGCTGCGCCTCGATCCGCTTGAGCTGGTGCCGGGCCATGGCCAGGTTGGACCGGGCGCGGTCCAGGACGAGGTAGACGAACAGGCCGGTGCTCCGGCGGCTCCCGACCAGGCGGATGATGTGGTACTGGCTGCCGAGCGTGATGAGGATGTCCTCGATCTCTCCGGTCAGGCCGAGGTGCTCCATCGTGCGGACCTTCGCGCGGACCACGTCGGTGTTGCCCGCGGCGGCGATGGACAGGTCCAGGTCCTTGCCGCCGCCGAGCGTGCCCAGTGCCATACCGCTGGTGTAGTCCACGACCGCCGCGCCCAGCGCCCCCTCGATCGCGGTCATCATCTCCTTGAGGGAGATCTCCACATTCGCCACGGCGCTCCTCCTGCCGGTTGCGCGGGCCCGGGTTCCTCCGGCCCCGCTCGTGCCCGGAACGGTACGGAGCGGGTCGCCCGTGAGGGTGGCGGGTTCCGGAACTGGAGCAAGGATGTTCTAAAAGTGAAGATCCTTGTCGTTTTCTGACCGGTGGGCGGGGTGCGGCTGTGGGGGAGGAGGCCGCGGCGACCGACCAACTCGGCTCAGAAAGAGAGGAGTCGACGTCTCGGAGGAGGTGTGTGTCCGTCCGTCAGTCCATCAGGCCCGCGGCCGTCGTGGCGCCCAGTTCCCAGCAGGCCTCCAGGTCCGCCTTGCCGGGCTCCCCGGTGACCGTCACGGGCTCGGCGGCGCGCCGCCAGCCCAGGCCCGTCGTGACGGCCTCGATGCCACGGACCGCGCCCGTGACGTCGTTGCCGCCGTGCACGTAGTAGGCGAAGGGGCGGCCACGGGTGGTGTCGAGGCAGGGGTAGTACACCTGGTCGAAGAAATGCTTGAGGGCGCCCGACATGTAGCCGAGGTTGGCCGGGGTGCCGAGCAGGTAGCCGTCGGCGGCCAGGACGTCGGAGGCCGTCGCGGCCAGCGCGGCGCGGCGGACCACCCGGACGCCCTCGATCTCGGGGGCCGTCGCGCCGGAGACGACGGCCTCGAACATCGCCTGGCAGTTCGGGGAGGGCGTGTGATGGACGATCAGCAAGGTGGCCACGGCATCGAACCCTGCCCGCTCGGCGGGCCGGCCGCAAGCGCCGTCAGTCCCGCGTCAGTCCCGATGTCAGTCCCACAGGGGGTAGCTCATGACCCTGGAGAAACCCTCCGGCCGCGCCCCGGTGTACTCGAGGCTGATCCGCCCCCAGCGCTGCACCTGCGGATCCTTCGCCCAGGGCCTCGGCCGGTCGAGCCGTACGACGACCCGGTACGAGTGGAAGGTGCCCACGGCGCAGTACGGCTTGCAGTCGTTGACGACGTTGACCCCCGTGGCCCTGGCGGAGCGCGCGTGCCAGTGGTCCCACTTCAGACGGACCAGGCGGCTGTTGCCGTCGCCGCAGGCCAGGATGTACGCGTCGGGCCGCTTCTGCGGGTGCCAGAAGCAGTCCACCAGCACGGGGAGCGTGGTCTGGCGCGCGGCCGCCCGTTCCGCCCCGGAGGACGACGCGCCGGGCGCGGCCGACGCCGTGCCCATCGCCGCGGTGAGTCCCAGCGCGGCACAGAGCAGGGCCGCCGTCCTCGTGATGTGTCCGCGCATGTCCGCTCCAGCCCGTCGTCCGCCCGGTCAGGTCTCGACGCTACGACGATGCGCGGAACGGGGCCACTCGAACGGGTCAGCGCCGGGCGGGGGAGGGACCGGCGTCGGAGCGTGCGTGCCGCGGCCGTACCGGGCGGCCGCGGGCGCACGGCCGGATCCCGGCCGGCGGGCGCCAGGGGCCGGACGGGCCGACCCCCTCAGGTAGGGCGTGGCTCGGGCCGACCCCCTCAGGTAGGGCCTGGCTCGGGCCGACCCCCTCAGGTAGGGCCTGGCTCGGGACGGCCCGCTCAGGTAGGGCCTGGCTCGGGCCGACCCCCTCAGGTAGGGCCTGGCTCGGGACGGCCCGCTCAGGTACGGCGCGGCTCGGGACGGCCCGCTCAGGTAGGGCGTGGCTCGGGGCGGCCGAGACCGGCGACCTCGGCCAACGGCGTCCCGCACGCCCAGAGCCGGAGCCGGGCGCCGTCGATCAGGTACGTGTGTCCCTGGCGCGTGGCCCAGACCTCGTCCCGGTGCGTGAACGAGCCGCGGTGCACGACGAGCCGCAGCGGGGGCCCGGAGCGTGCGGGCCGGGACCGCGAGCGGCAGGAGCAGGCCGTCTCCTCGTCCGGCAGCGGCTCGGCCACCGGCCGGAACGCCACGTCGAGCAGCCGCCCCCGCCCGTCCCGCGCGGCCAGGTGCGGGGCGCTGTGCGCGGGGGGCGGCACCACCCGCCAGCCGTCCCGGCGCAGCATCCGCGCCACGGCGAGCACCAGCGCCGGCAGGTCCAGCTCGGCCAGTTCCTCGGCGCTGTAGTAGCCACGCCGCCTCCGGGCCGGCCGCCGGGAACGGCGCCCCACGACGACGGCCGCGCCGCCGAGCGCCCCGACGGCCAGGACCGGAACCCACACGCCGGCGGTGCGGCCCGCCAGCGCGAGCGCCGCGGTCGCCCCGCACACCACCAGGACCAGCACGGCCAGCCCGGGCAGCGCGTCGCGCAGCCGGGGGCCGTAGCGCCCCGCCGCCCGCAGTTCGCGCACGACCCGGCGCCGCCGGGCCCGCGACGACTCACCCGCCGGTGCTTCCCGTCCCCCGTGTCCCCCCAGGGCCGGCACCCCCCACCCCGTTCCGCACGACGTGTGGGGAAGTGATACCCGCGGGGCGACGCCGTGCCCGTGTCCGACGCCTTTCCGCCATGTCCTTGGCCGAAGAGCG
Organism: Streptomyces sp. NPDC003247; assembly: GCF_042888135.1. Taxonomy (NCBI): domain Bacteria; kingdom Bacillati; phylum Actinomycetota; class Actinomycetes; order Kitasatosporales; family Streptomycetaceae; genus Streptomyces; species Streptomyces sp. NPDC003247. The sequence continues at coordinate 157,337 of NZ_JBIAPF010000016.1, read as the reverse complement.
TCCCCGGGAGGGGCCCGTCTCACAGGTCGTTGTCAGTGGTGGGTGCGAAACTGCCCGCCATGGACGAGGCTGACTTCATGCGGGGCCGGGTCTACGGCGCCGACCACGACGACGCGAGCCCCCGCCCGGACCGCGCGTACGCGCAACTGGTGGGCGGACCGCTCGACGGCCTGCTGCTGGACGTCACCGACCACGCCCCGGGTGACCGGCACGACCGGCACGAGGTGGCGCTGACGACGGAGATAGGCCGCTACGGCCCCGGCGGCCGCGCGTTGTACGTACGGCGCCCGGCGGACGGCCGCCGCTTCGACTGGCGGTGCGACGAGCCGGGCACCCGCTGACCCACTGCCCCGCCGACCGGCCGCCGCCCCCGGACGCGGCACCCCGCTGACCTGCCCCCGTCCCCCCATCCGTCCCCCCTCCCGTCCCCCCCTCCCGTCCCCCCCTCCCGTCCCCCCTCCCGTCCCCCCTCCCGTGCCCCCCATCCGTCCCCCACCTGGAGCCCTAGTGGTGCACCTCCCTCGTGCCGCGCGGAGCCTGGCGGCCGCCACCCGCCGCACCGCCCTCGCCCTCCTCGCCGCGTCGACGGCCTCCCCGCTGATCTCCTCGTCCACGGCCGCCGTCGCGCCCCGCGCCGGCGGGGGCCTCGACGACCCCGCGAAGAAGGAGACCGCCATGCGGCTGGTGTCGAGCGCGGAGAACTCCTCCCTCGACTGGAGGGCCCAGTACGCGTACGTCGAGGACATCGGCGACGGCCGGGGATACACGGCCGGCACCGTCGGCTTCTGCTCCGGCACCGGCGACATGCTGGAACTGGTCGAGCTCTACACGGACCGCGTGCCCGGCAACGTCCTCGCCCCGTACCTGCCCGCCCTGCGCGCGGTCGACGGCACCGACTCCCACGCGGGTCTCGACCCCCACTTCCCGGCGGACTGGCGCCGGGCCGCCCGGGACACCGCCTTCCAGCGGGCCCAGGACGACGAACGCGACCGCGTCTACTTCGACCCGGCGCTACGGCGTGCCACCGAGGACGGCCTGCGCGCCCTGGGCCAGTTCGTGTACTTCGACGCCCTCGTCATGCACGGCGACGGGGACGACGACGCCGGTTTCCGCGCCATCCGTGAGCGGGCCCTGGCCCGGGCGGAGCCGCCGGCCCGGGGCGGCGACGAGACGACGTACCTGGACGCCTTCCTCGACGCCCGGGTCCGGGCGATGCGACAGGAGGAGGCGCACAGCGACACCAGCCGGGTCGACACCGCGCAGCGCGTCTTCCTGCGCGCGGGCAACCTCGACCTCGAACCGCCCCTGGACTGGGCGGTGTACGGCGACAGCTACCACATCGGCTGACCGGCGCCCGGCCGCCCGCCCGGGTGCGCGGGCGGCCCCCACGCGGGCGCGCGCGGCCCGTACGCGTGCGCCGACGCGCCCGTGATGCTCGTGAGGCATAGGTGACCGGTTCGGGGGTAGGCGCGCGGCCATGAACGGGGTAATGAAGGCGGTCCGGATGGAACCAGTCCCGCCCGACGACAGGTCCTCGGGGCCCGACGCGGGCCCTGTCGAGACGACGCTGGCCCTCGACGGCGAGGACGGCTGTATCGCCGGGGCACGGCATCTGACGGGTGATTTCCTCACGCGCGTGCAGCGTGAGCACGGGGTGCCGGTCTCGGCGCGGACCCTGGACGTGGCGCAGTTGGTGGTGAGCGAGCTGGTCACCAACGCGCTCCGCCACGCTCCCGGGCCGGTCCTGCTGCACCTGCGCATCGACGGTGCCGCCGTGGAGATCGCGGTGTGGGACAGCGATCCGGGGCTGCCGGTGCCGCGCGGCGCGGACCCGACGCGGGTGGGCCAGCACGGCCTGGAGATCGTGATGGCCGTGTCCCAGGACGTCACCGTCGTGCGCGAACCGGTCGGCAAACGGATCGTCGCCCGCCTGGGCCTGCTCGACGGGCTGTGAGCGCACGGCCGGGCGAGGGGCTCGTCAGCGCGGCACGGGCCCCTCGGCGTCCACGACGCGGAGCGTGGCCCGGCCGAGGGCGAGCACCCCGTCGGACAGCGGCGTGCACCGCACCCCGCCCTTGCCGCGCAGGGCCCGCTGCGCCCCCGGGCCGACGGTGACGTCCATCCACGCGCAGGGCCGCGCCGGACGGTTCACGGCGAACGTCACGGCGCCGTGTGCTCCTTCGAGGACGATCGTCGAGCCGACGCAGGAGTCGATGTCGACGCCCCGCAGCAGGACGTTGCGGCGGGTGTGCCGCAGGTCGGTGGAGGGATTGATGTCCAGGGGGAGGTTCTCGGCGGCCATCAGGGTCACGGCCGCGTCCCGGTGCGCCGGGCGGCCGAAGTAGCGGTCGCCGACCAGTCCGAGACCGCCGCGGACCGGCGCCGACTCCACCAGCTCACCGCCCGGCCCGTCCGCCGGCCCGTCCGCGGGACGCCCCGACAGCCGGTGCACCGGCGACACCAGCAGCTGCACGACCTCCACCTCGATCACGGGTCCACCCTAGGCCGTCCCGCCCACCCCCGAGGACGGGGGACGGGGCGGGGGAGAGAGGGTGGGGGAGGGACGGAGGACGGGGACGCGGGCGGCGGCGGGCGGCGGTCGCCCGACTGCGCGACCCCCGCCCGTCCCCCGCCCGTCCGTCCCCCGCCCCCCGGGTCAGGGCAGCAAGGGGAGGGCGGCGCAGTTCGACGTGGCGGGCTTGCCCTTGAGCCGGTCGGCCAGCCAGGCGATGGCGTCGCCCTGGTCGGCGAGGAGCGGGGCGAAGTGGTTGAGCAGCGCCCGGCCGAGCGGCGGCAGCACGACGGGCTTGTACGTGACGTCGGCTCCCTTGGCGCACCAGTCGACGGCGAGTTCCCGCGCCTGCGCGTGCGGCACCAGGTCGTCGGTGGTGCCGGTGGCCACCCGCACCGGGGAGGCCGGTTCGAGCGTGCCGATCCGCTGGTCGGCCAGGAAGGCCTTCAGCGCCGGTTCCGCCTCGATGATGTCGCTGAGGGAGCTGCCGTCCGTGGTCCAGGCGCTGCTGTGGGCCGAGTTGTAGGAGAGCAGGGCGTCGCCCACGCACATCGTGGAGAGGTCCTTCAGCGCCGACTTGCCGTCCTCGCTCAGATGCGCCTCGGCGATGGGCCGGAGCGCGGGGTCGGTCTGGAGGAACCCGTTGACCGACCAGCCGAGCGCGCCGGCCAGGTCGCTGCCGTCGATCGCCTCCGTGACGGCGACCAGGTCCGCGGGCGTGGCACCCGCGTAGGTCCCGGCGAGCGGGACGTCGGGCGCGTACGAGGGCTGGAGCTCGGCGGCGGCCGCCGTGGCCCCGCCCCCCTGGCTGTAGCCGTACAGCGCGACCCGGGAGCCGTCCGTGAGGGACGTTCCGTCCAGGGCCCGGGCGGCCCGTACGGCGTCCAGCACGGCGTGCGCCTCGTCGACGCGGTTGACGTAGGTGTGCAGCCGGTCGGTCGCGCCCAGCCCGGCGTAGTCGGTGACCACGACCGCGATGCCCTGGGCCAGGAGCCGGTAGATCGCCAGGTTCTCGTAACCGATGGACAGCGTCTGCCCGTTGACCGTGAGCGGCTGTTCCAGGTTGAGGGAGGCGGCGCACTGGTCGCCCTGTCCCATGGTGCCGGGCGCGAGCGCGACCAGCGGCCGGGCCCCGCCGCCCTGCCAGGCGGCCGTCGGTTCGATGTAGGCGCCGGTGACGGCCACGGGCCCGCCGGTGGAGTCGGTGGACTTGTACATCAGCCGGGTCGCCGTGCCGGGGAGCGGACCGTCGACGCCCGGCAGGCTCAGGGCGAGGGGCAGCTCCTCGGTGCGGACGAGGGTGCCGTCGGCCGCCGGGAGGCGGTCGGGCGGGGTGTAGAACGCCGGGATGGTGACCCCGCGCGACACCACGGCGTCCGTCGGCCCGGCGGCGGCGGCCGGGACGGCCGTCGTGCCGATGCAGGCGGCCGCCGTGACGGCGGCGGCGAGCAGGCGGGTGGAAGCGGGCATGGCAGACCTCCTGGGGAGAAGGGGAGGCCGAGCCTTCCTCTGCGGCTCGGGTGGCTGACGGTCCGGTGAGGACGGACCGCTCGGCACGGAGCCCCGGTCGTCCACCGCTGCCCGTGCCGTTCGCTGAACGCGTGCTCTTAGACGAACTGTCAGGACGGTAGCCGGGGCGGGGTTACCGGGGGTACCCGTCGGTAGGTTACGGTTCAGTAATGTGCGGTGCGCCGGGTGCGCCCACGGGTGATCGAGTGGTCAGGGGGCCGCCGTCGGGCGTACGGTCGAACGGTGGCGGGTGCGCCGGCGGAGGTTCGCGCCGGCCGTCCCTCGTGGGCCCGCCCGATCGGACGACGCGTCATGAGCACTACTCCGCAGCCGACTTCGGCGACCCAGGCCTCCACCCGTCGCGCGGGCGGCGGCAACGCGATGGCCCTGCTGGTCATCGCCTCCTGCCAGCTCATGGTGGTCCTGGACATCACGGTCGTGAACATCGCGCTGCCGCACATCCAGCGCGACCTGGGCTTCTCCACCACCGGCCTGTCGTGGGTGGTCAGCGCCTACACCCTCGCCTTCGGCGGTCTGCTGCTGCTCGGCGGCCGGGCCGGCGACATCCTCGGCAGACGCCGCGTCTTCGTCCTCGGCGTCCTGGTGTTCGTCCTCGCCTCCCTGCTCGGCGGCCTCGCCCAGAGCCCCGGCCAACTCCTGGCCGCGCGTGCCCTCCAGGGGGCCGGCGGGGCCATCGCCTCACCGACCGCCCTCGCCCTGATCAGCACGACCTTCCGCGAGGGACCCGAACGCAACCGCGCCTTCGGGGTGTTCGCCGCGGTGTCGGCGGGCGGCGGTGCGATCGGCCTGCTCGCGGGCGGCATGCTCGTGGAGTGGCTGAACTGGCGCTGGGTCCTGTTCGTCAACGTCCCGATCGGCCTGCTCATCGTCCTCGCGACCCCCCGCTGGATCAGGGAGTCCGAACGCCACCCCGGCCACTTCGACCTCGCCGGGGCGACGACCTCCACCACGGGCATGGTCCTGCTGGTGTACGGCTTCATCCGGGCGGCGCAGGACGGCTGGAGCGACGCGCTGACGCTGGCCTCCTTCGCCGCGGCCGTCGTCCTCCTGACGCTGTTCCTCCTGGTCGAGAGGGGCTCCCGGCAGCCGATCACACCGCTGCGCATGTTCGCCGACCGCAACCGCGCGGGCACCTACGGCATCATGCTCTGCCTCGCCGCCGCGATGCTCGGCATGTTCTTCTTCCTCACGCTCTTCGTGCAGAACGTGCTGGACTTCAGCCCGTTGCAGGCCGGGCTCGCCTTCCTGCCGGTCAGCGCCCTCATCGCGACCGGCGCCGGAGTGGCCTCCCGCCTCCTGCCGACGTACGGGCCCAAGCCCTTCATGGTGGCCGGCGCGGTCCTCGCCGCGGCCGGCCTCGCCTGGCTGACGCAGACCGACGTCCACTCCACCTACGCGGGCAGCATCCTGGGCCCGATGCTCGTCTTCAGCGTGGGCATGGGCATGGAGTTCGTGTCCCTCACCCTGATGGCGCTCTCCGGCGTTCCCGCGCGGGAGAGCGGAGCGGCTTCCGGCCTGCTCAACGCCACCCAGCAGGTGGGCGGTTCACTCGGGCTGTCCATCCTGGTCACGGTGTTCGGCACGGCCTCCGCCCAGGAGGCGGAGCGGCAGGTCCCCGACTTCCTGGCGCGGGCGACCCCGGCCGAACGCCTGCGGTTCCGGCGCACCGGCGAACTCCCCGCGCCCTGGTCCGACGAGGTGCTCAGCGCGGGGGTCTCGGCGGCCTTCGTCACGGCGGCCGTCTTCGCGCTGCTCGCGGCGGTCGTCGCCGTCCTGGTCATCCGGGTCCGCCCCGCGGACCTGGAGCGCCTCAGGGGCGGAGCCGGACCCGGCGGCGGGGGATGAGAGCGACGGCGGCGGCCCCGTCGAAGGGGCCGCCGCCGGGAGGTGCCGGACGGCTCAGTCGTCCAGCGCGGTCAGTACGTCACCGAGGTCCACGAACTTGAAGTTGGTCGCGGTGCGGTCCGTGGCGTCGCCCGCGTCGTCGTGGCCGTCCTGGACGACGAGCAGACCGTCGGGGTACTTCGCCCCCAGCGGCGCGTCGAGCGCCGCCGCGCCGTCGCACTCCTCGGAACCGTCGGGGCCCGTCGCGGTGGCGGCGACGCGGAAGCCGCCCTCGTACTCACCCGCCTCGCCCGGTTCGCGGTCGTAGGCGGCGAAGGTGTTGTCCCCCTGGCTGGACGCCAGCAGGTATCCGTCCCCGTCGTCCTCGGTGATCAGCGTCAGGCCCTCGACGTCCGCGGTCAGCCGGGTGCCGCCGTAGCCCGGGTCGTCGCCGCTCACGCACTCCTCGGTGGCCTCGTCGTACGTGCCCTCGACGCCGTACTCGCGGACGGTGTCGAGGAGGCGGGGGGTGCCGGTGAGGGTGGCGGAGACGCGCCAGATGCCGACGTCCTCCTGCCCGGCGTAGAGCGTGCCGTTCGCCGGGTCGACGACCATGCCCTCGACCTGGGGCAGCTCGCCGGGCTCGGCGCACGGCGACCAGGACGTGCCGTCGGGCAGACGGAAGGACGAGGGCAGGTCCAGCGTGCGGACCGTGCGGTAGCCGACCTTGCCCCCGGCGGTCGCGGTGATCTCCAGCAGGGCGATCGTGGTGCGCTCGCGCTGGCTGACCAGCGCGTAGCTGCGGCCGGTCGACCGGTCGGTCCAGGTGGCGAGGCCGTACGCGGTGCGCTGCTCGTTGATCTCGGCCTGGTCCGCGGAGAAGACCGGCGCGGCGGCCGGGTCGGTGACGTCCGTGAGCGGGCCGCCGGCCGTGCCCGGGGCGATGCGGTAGAAGCGGAGGCGGTCGTTGCCGCGGTCGGTGGTCACCGCCAGGTCGGCCTTGCCGGTGGAGAGGCGGATCCCCTGCACCAGGTCGACGTTGTTGAAGCGGCCCGGCGCGTCCTCCGCCCCGGGCCCGGCCGGTGCGGCGACCGACTGCACGAGGCGCGCGTCGAGGTCGTAGACCCGCAGGCCGCCCTCCTTCGCGGTGGCGACGACGAGGGACTCCTCGGGCCGGGCGGCGTTGCGCCAGATCGCGGGATCGTCGGCGTCCGCGTTGCCGCCCTCCTCGTCGTCGAAGAGGGCCGCGGTCTCGACGCGGGGCGAGACGGCCGGCAGGACGTCGTCGTCCTCGGCGGACGCGGGCAGCGCGCAGGTGAGAGCGACCGACGCCGTGACGACCGATACCGCGAACGATCTCCAGAGAGGGCTGGCCACGTCGACTTCCTTCCGTAGCGGGCTTCGGTACCAAGCTGAGATGGCGTGCATGACAAGCAAGGTGATCTTGGTGGCCCGGGGGGACGCGGAGGCGGCGCGAGGGTGAAGACGAGGCGCCCGCGAGCGGAACAGCAGCCGATGGCCGGCCGGACGGACGGGCCGGACGGTCCTAGGTGCGGGAGTGTGCCAGCAGGTGGTCGACGGCCTCGGTGACGTCGGTCACCGTGTGGTGCGGCACGGCGAGCCCCTCGGGCCAGGGCCGGCCGGTGACCCAGATGGTCCTCAGGCCCGCTTCGTGCCCGCCCCGGATGTCGGCCTCCGGCTGGTCGCCGGTCATCCAGTCGTCGGCGGAGAGCTGTGTGCCGCAGCGCGCCGCGGCCAGCTCGAACAGACGCGGGTCGGGTTTGCGGACGTCGATGTCGCCGGAGGCCGCGATGCCGTCGACGAGGTCGGCGAGGCCGGTGGCGCGCACCTTCGCCCGCTGGATGTCGGAGGCCCCGTTCGTCGCGACGCCGACGCTCCAGCCGTTCTCCTTCAGACGGGACAGGCTGTGCAGGACGGCGGGACGGCAGGTGACGGCGGCGGCCATGCGGTCGACGTAGACCCGCCACAGGTGCTCGGCCGACTCGCCCAGCCCGAACAGGGCGCGCAGCCGGGCGAAGTCGCCCCGGTCCGCGTGGTCGGCGAGTTCGCACAGCAGCCACCGCTCGATCTCGGGTCCGTACCCGTGGTCGTGGCAGAGGTCGGCTATCGCGTCGGCGAAGGCGGACGTCCGGTCGACCAGGGTGCCGTCCAGGTCGAAGAGGGCGAGGCGCATGGACGTGACCCTACCCACGCGGTGGTCGGCCGCCCACCCCGGAGCCCACCCCGGAGCCCGCCGCGACCGGCCGCCGGCGTCGCGGCGCGGACGCCGGGCGGCCGGTGGGCGCCCTACGTGTTTGCCCGCGGACGGAGAGGCAAAGCGATGTCCATGACTGAACCGAACAGGCAACCGAACGAAGACACCGCATCGAAGCGGGTGACCGCGGACAAGGCCCGGCGGACCGCCGGCAAGGCGACCGCTCCCGCCTCACGGGCCGCCCAGAACGCGGCGGACAAGACCGGTGACGCCACGTCGGCGGTGGCGGGCAAGACCGGTGACGCCACGTCGGCGGTGGCGGGCAAGGCCGGTGACGCCACGTCGGCGGTGGCGTCCGCGGCCGGTCGTGCCGCGGAGGTGACGACGGGTGCCGCGCACAGCGCCGCCCGCGGAGTCGAGGCCGGCCGCCAGGCGATCATCGCGACCTCGGGGCAGGTCGCGGCCACGGCCAGGACGGCCTGGACCGTCATCGCCCACCGGAAGCTGGTCGCCGCCGGCGTGGGGGCCGGTCTGACGGCGCTGAGCGCCGCCTCCTACGCGGTGGGCCGCCGCTCCGGCCGCCCCGCGCAGGGACCGCTCACCCGGCTCACCGGTGGACGGATCTGACGGCTCGGCCCTCAACCCTCCAAGCCCTCCCTCCCGTCCCCGCTTCGTCGTCCCCGCCGCCGTCCTCGCAGGGCGGGAAGGGCCCGGAACCTCCGGACCGCGCCCTTCCCGCCCGCGGGCGGGAAGGGCGCGGGCCACGCCCGCGCCGGCGGCCGCGGTGCCACCCCGGCCAGGCGCCGATCGCCGTCACCGTCGGCGCGGTGAACCCGTCGTACCCGGGCACACGGCCCAGTGATCATCACCGAGGCCTTCGACGACGGGGAGGACGTACCACCGTGACCGCACCCACTCGCCCCTTGCCCCCTGTGCCGCCCGGGCCGTCCGGGCCGTCCGGTCTCCGTGCGCGTCCCGCGCGCCGTCGCCGTTTCGATCTGCGGTCGACGGCCTTCTTCTTCGCCTTCCTCGCCCTGCTCCTCACCCTCGGCGGGATGGCCGTCCGCACCGCGGCGGCCGCCTGGGAGCGGCACCCCGCCGGGGTGGCGGCCGTGCTCCTCCTGGTGGTGGCCGGCGTGGTCGCGGGGCGTCGCGGCCGGCGGCGGTGGTCGGCCCGCCGGCTCGTGCGGCGCACCACCGAGGCGCTGGAGGAGGCGGCCGAGACGGCGGCCGAGGCACTGGACGCCGCCCCGCCCGCCTCAGCCGCACCCGCCCCGCCCGCACCCGTCGCACCCGACCTCGTCGCGCCCGGTCCCGCAGCCCACGATCCCGTGCCGACGGCAGCCCCGCCGCCCGACCGGGACGAGGACGCGCCGCCCACCGCGCCCGTTCCCCCCGGCACCCCGCTCGCCTGGGGCGAGGAGCTGGACCCGGCCGAGTTCGAACAGGCGATAGCCGGCCTGTGCGCCCGCGACGGCTGCACGGACGTGGAGGTCGTCGGCGGGGCGGGCGACCTGGGCGCCGACGTCCTGGCGGTCGCGCCGGACGGGCGGACCGTCGTCATCCAGTGCAAGCGCTACGCCGACGGCCACAAGGTCGGATCGCAGGACCTCCAGCGCTTCGGCGGCACCTGCTTCACCGTCCACGCCGCCGATGTCGCCGTCGTCGTCACGACCAGCGACTTCACGGCACCCGCCGCCGAGTACGCCGAGCAGTGCGGCATCGTGTGCGTGGCCGCCGAGGACCTGGAGGGGTGGCGGTCCGGCACGGGGCCCAGGCCCTGGGAGGCGTGCCGCGCCGAGGGCTGAGCCGCACCCGGGCACGTCGTCGGCGTCGCCGGCCGTCCGCCCGCGCGCGTCACCCGCCGGGGACGTCCGTGATCGTCCTGGTTCGCTCACCGCCAAGTGGGCACTTGGCGGTGAGCGAACGCTGAACCCTGGAGGCTGCTGTGGCGGTGCGGCATCGACTGGTGAAGACGGACCCGGCAACGGTGTGGGCCGTCCTTGCGGACGGCCATCGGTACGCGGACTGGGTGGTGGGGACATCGGAGTCGTACCCCGTGCGCGGCGAATGGCCCCGCACGGGGGCGGCCATCCGGTACGAGATCCGGCTGGGCCCCCTGCGGCTCACCAACGAGACGGTCGTACGGCGCTGCGAGGAGGGCACCTGCCTCGAACTGGAGGCCCGGGCGGGTGCGCTCGGCACCGCCCGCATCGCCGTCGAACTGCGGCCCTGGGGCGAGCACTGCCTGGTGATCGTGGACGAGCACCCGTTGCAGGGAGCGGGTGGCGCGGTGCACAACGTGGCGGTGGAGGCGCTGATCCAGCTCCGTCACCGGGCCATGCTCGCCCGGCTGGCCAGGGTCTGCGAGGAGGAGGCCCGCGAGGGGGACGGCGGGCGGGGTGCCGGGCCGGCCGGGCGGGCCGCGGGCGGAGGCGGCGATGCCTGACGCCGTCGTGATCGGGGCCGGGCCGAACGGGCTGGTGGCGGCCAACCTGCTGGCCGACGCCGGCTGGAGCGTGGAGGTCCTGGAGGAACAGCCCGAGCCCGGGGGAGGGGTGCGCCACGACCGGGGCGTCGACCCGGACTTCGTCAACGACCTCTTCAGCTCCTTCTACCCGCTGGCCGCCGCCTCCCCGGTGCTGGCCGGGCTGCGCCTTCAGGACCACGGTCTGCGGTGGAGCCACGCGCCCCGCGTCCTGGCCCATCCGCTGCCCGACGGCCGGTGCGCGGTGCTGGACCGCCGGATCGACACCACCGCGGCCTCCCTCGACGCCTTCCACCCCGGCGACGGCGCCGCCTGGCGGGGCCTGCACGAGGTGTGGGAGCGCCTGCGCCCCGACATCCTCGACGCGCTGTTCACGCCGTTCCCGCCGCTGAAGGCGACGACGCGGCTCGCGCTGCGGCTGCGGGGAGCGGGCGGGCTGCGCCTCGCGCGGACGCTCGTCCTGCCGGTGCGGCGGATGGGCGACGAGGAGTTCGGCGGCGAGGGCGGCCGGCTCCTGCTCGCCGGCAGCGCGCTGCACGCCGACCTCGCGCCGGACGCCGCGGGCAGCGGAGGCTTCGGCTGGCTGATGGCCATGCTCGGCCAGACGTACGGGTTCCCGGTGCCGGTCGGCGGCGCGGGCGCGCTCACCGCGGCCCTCGTGCACCGGCTGCGCGCACGCGGGGGCGTCCTGCGCTGCGGGCGGCGGGTGGGCCGGATCCTCGTCCGGGACGGCCGGGCCGTGGGCGTGCGCACCGCCGACGGCGACACGGTGGCCGCGCGGCGCGCCGTGCTCGCGGACGTGTCCGTCCCCGCCCTCTACGGCGAACTCCTCGAACCCGAGCACCTGCCCTCCCAGCTGCTGGCGGACCTGCGGCGGTTCCAGTGGGACTTCGCCACGTTCAAGGTCGACTGGGCCCTGGACGGTCCCGTGCCCTGGCGGGCGGAGCGGGCCGCGCAGGCCGGCACGGTCCATCTGGCCGACGGCCTCGACGAGCTCACCCGCTTCGCCGCCCAGATCGCCATGGCCCAGGTGCCCGACCGTCCGTTCTCGCTGTTCGGGCAGATGACGACGTCGGACGCCTCCCGCTCCCCGCGCGGCACGGAATCGGCCTGGGCGTACACCCACGTGCCCCACCGCATCAGGTCCGACGCCGGGGACGAGGGCCTCACCGGCACCTGGGACGACCACGAGCGGAACGTGATGGCCGACCGCGTGGAACGCCAGGTCGAACGGTTCGCGCCGGGGTTCCGGTCACTGGTCCGGGCCCGCCGCGTCCTGGCCCCGCCCACCCTCCAGGAACTGGACGCCAACCTCTGGGGCGGAGCCATCAACGGCGGCACCACCGCGCTCCACCAGCAGCTCGTCTTCCGCCCGGTGCCCGGCACCGGACGCCCCGAGACGCCGGTGCGCGGGCTGTTCCTCGCCTCCGCGGGCGCCCATCCGGGCGGGGGCGTGCACGGGGCCCCCGGCGCCAACGCCGCCCGCGCGGCGCTGCGGCGGCACCGGGCCCCGGGCCTGAGCCGGATGCAACGCGTCCTCGCCCGGCGCGACCGCGTCGGCGACGAGCCGGACCCCGGCCGCACACCCCCCGCACCCCCCGCCCCCTGAGCCCCGCGGGCGCGCCCCCGCGGGGACCGATCGGAGCAAGCCGTGGCAGCAGACAGCCCTCTCCGCAACCGCACCGTCGTCGTGACGGGGGCCGCCCGCGGCCTCGGCGCGGCCCAGGCCCACGCCCTCGCCCGGCGCGGAGCCCGACTGGCCCTGATCGGCCACGAGGGAACGGCGCTGGAGGCCGTCGCCGCAGCGCTGCCCGCCCCGGCCCTGGCCGTCGAGGCCGACATCACCGACGAGGAGGCCCTCGGGCGGGCGGCCGGCACGGTCCGCGAGCGCCTCGGCCCGCCGTCGGCCGTCGTCGCGAACGCCGGCATCGCCGAAGGCGGCCCCTTCGCCACGGCCGACATGGCCTCCTGGCGCCGGGTCGTCGACGTGAACCTCGTCGGCAGCGCCCTGACGGCCCGCACCTTCCTGCCCGACCTCCTGCGCACGGAGGGCTACTTCCTCCAGGTCGCCTCACTCGCGTCCATCGGCGCCGCCCCCATGATGAGCGCCTACTGCGCCTCCAAGGCCGGGGTGGAGGCCTTCGCCCACTCCCTGCGGGCGGAGGTGGCCCACCACGGGGTGGCGGTGGGCATCGCCTACCTGAACTGGACCGACACCGACATGATCCGGGACGCCGACCGGTACGTGGTGCTGCGCGAGCTGCGCGCGAACATGCCGCCGCCCGCCCGGCGCGTCCACCCGGCCGAGGCCGTCGCGGAGCGCCTGGCCCGTACGGTGGAGCGGCGCCGCACCGCCGTCTACGTGCCCGCCTGGCTACGGCTGGCCCAGGTCACCCGGGCCGCCCTGCCACCCCTGGTACTTCGCCGGTGCCGGCGCGCGCTGCCCCGGCTGGAGGCCGAGGAGCCCTTCCGCCCGACGGGCCCGCTCGGCGCGGGCGGCCGGGCCGACAGCGATGCCGCGCACTGAGCGGCCCCGCCGGCCCCGGCGGCGGGGCGCACCCGACTGGTGACACCGGCACGGGCGGTCCCCCGCTTCCGGCTCGGGCGACGCCGTCTGGTGACACCGGTTCGGGCGATGCCCCCCCCGTGTCCGGTTCGGGCGGTGCCCCCCCGTGTCCGGTTCGGGCGGTGCCCCCCCCCGTGTCCGGTTCGGGCGATGCCTTCCCGCGTCCGGCTCACGTGACGCCCGTGTCCGGCTCACACGACCCCCGTCCGGCTCACACGACCCCCGCGTTCGGCATACGCGACGACCCCCGTCCGGCTCGGGCGACGCCCCTGCCCCACTCACGCGACGCCCCCGCCCCGCTCACACGACCCCCGCGTCCGCCCGTCGGCGCAGTACGAGCAGCGCGGTGTCGTCGGTGGGCGCGCCCGCGGCGTGGCGCCGCAGGTCCCGGTAGAGGACGGTGGGCACCTCACTGGCGCGGATCCGGCTCCAGCCGGCGGCCCGCTGCTCCAGGGGGTAGAAGGTGCCCGAGGGATCGCGGGCCTCGGTGACGCCGTCCGTGCAGAGCAGGAGCGTGCCGTCGGAGGGGAACCCGAACCACTCGACGGTGCGCGGCGCGGGGGTCAGGGCGTCGAGGCCGAGGGGGACGCAGGGCTCGCCGGGGAGCACCGGAGCGGCGCGCCCGCCGTCGAGCAGCAGCGGCGCGACATGGCCGCAGTTGATCGCCTGGACCTCCTGCCCGGAGTCGACACCGAGGACCAGCGCCGTCACGAACCGCTCGCTCTCGCCGACCTGCGCCGCGAAGGAGTTGTGCCGCAGCACCGCGTCCTCCAGGGCGTCGACGACCCCGGTGAGGGTGGGTTCGGACACGGCCGCCTCGCGGAAGGCGCTCAGCACGGCGAAGGCCGCGCTGATGGCGGGCAGCCCCTTGCCCTGGACGTCGGCGATGAAGACACGGCTGCCGTAGGGGGACGCCACCACCTCGTAGACGTCGCCCCCCACGCGGCTGTCCTCCTCCACCGGCCGGTACAGGCCGTGCACCAGGAGATGGTCGGTGACCAGCGGGAACGGGCGCAACAGCTGCCGTTGCAGGGCGGCGGCGGCCGACCGCAGCCGGGCGATCTCACCCTCGTCGCCGACCCGCTGGATCACCCGCGCCAGGCTGAGACCGTTGAAGACCAGGGCGAAGACGACGGTCGCCACCGCCGCGCCGGCCGTGTCCTCGGCGGCGTCGAAGAGAGCCGCGACGATCACGACCGTCGTCCACGCGGCCGCGACGGCGGTCTGCCGTACCGTGCCCCGCCCGGCGACCAGCGCCGGCACCACCACCAGGAACGGAGCCAGCCGGGTCTCCCGGCCGAGGAAGAACCCGACGACCGCCAGGAGCACGGTGAGTCCCACGAGCCAGCCCAGCACCACGGCCCAGCGCAGCGGCGGCGCCGGCCGTCCCGCACCGGCGACGCGGGCCGCGCCGTCCGCTTCCCGCGACGTACCCGTGCCCGCACCCGTACCCGTCGTACCTGTACCCACCGCCCCTCCCGGACGTGGAGACGAGGAGAACCCCTCCCCCACACCCTCCCGCACTATCCGCCCACCGTCGCGGCGTGGCCGGGGGCCGGGGCGCCGGACACCGCGCCGACCGCCCTCCACGGGCGTACCGTCGCCCTAGGGCGAGGTCGGGCACGGCGGGCGGCGAGCCGGTGGGCCCGCGCACGGGAGCCCCGCGGACGGGGTCCCACGGCTGGCGTCCCACGGCTGGCGTCCCACGGCTGGGGTCCCACGGTTGGGGACCCTCGGCCGGGGACTCGCGGCCGGTCCGCGGTCCGCACCGACGACGGGAGGTGGCGCGTGACCAGCCCGGGTGATCCGGCCGCCGACACGCAGGCGCTGGACGCCGTCTTCACGGAGACGGTACGGCGTACCGGCGCGACCATCGGTGCCCTGTACGTGCTCTCGCCCGACGAGCGCATGCTCTGCCTGGATCTGTTGTGCGGGGCGCCCGCCGAACTCGCGACGCCGTGGGCGACGGTCCCGCTGTCCGCTCCGGCCCCGGTCGCCGACGCCGTCCGCGACGACCGCCTGGTGTGGGTGGGCGGCGAGGGACAGCTGGCCCAGTCCTACCCCCGCACCGCGATGGTGCTGCCCTACCCGCTGGCGCTGGTCGCCGCCCCGGTCACCGCGAGCCGGCGGCTGGGCGCCCTGCTGCTGATGTGGCCGGCGACCCGCCCCTCGCGCATGAGCCGGCGGGAGCAGGGCCACATCGAGGCCAGTTGCCGGAGCCTGGCGCGGCTGCTGGAGGAGGCCGTCGAGCAGGGCAGGCCCTCGCCGTGCGGCCGGGGGATCCGGGTGCTGCCCACGGGGGCCGGGCACCGGCGCCTGGGCCCGGCGATGGCCGCCGCCGACTTCGCCGAACGCCTGCCCGGCGGCAGCTGCGCCCTGGACCTGGAGGGACGCTTCACCTTCCTCAGCGCCGGGGCCTGCACCCTGCTGGGCCGCACCGCCGGTCAGCTGCTGGGCACCCTGCCGTGGCAGTCGCTGCTCTGGCTGGACGACCCCACCTACGAGGACCGCTACCGCGCCGCGGTGCTCAGCCGGGAGCCCGTCGCCTTCACGGCGTGCCGCCCGCCGGACCGGTGGATGGACTTCCACCTCTATCCGGACGCCAGCGGCATCAGTGTCCGGATCGTCCCCATCGGCGGCCGGCCCCCGCCCTGGCCGGCGACCCGCAGTCCCGGACCCGCCGCCGCGCCCGCCCGGGCCGGCCAGCTCTACCAGCTGACGCACCTGGCGGCCGGGCTGACCGAGGTGGTCGGCGTGCGGGACGTCGTCAACCTGGTCGCCGACCAGATCATGCCCGCCTTCCGCGCCCAGGGACTGGTGCTGTCCACCGTCGACGGCGGCCGGCTGCGGATCACCGGCCACCGCGGCTACGACGCCGCCACCATCGCACAGCTCGACAGCCTCCCCCTCGACACCGGCTTCACCCCGGCCGGCCAGGCCATCGCCAGCGGCATCCCCGCCTTCTTCGCCGCACCGGAGGACATGCTCCGCATCTATCCCGAGGCGCCCCGGATCAGCGGCAAGCAGGCGTGGGCGTTCCTGCCGCTGATCACGTCCGGCCGCCCCGTGGGCATCTGCATCCTCTCCTACGACGAGCCCCACGTGTTCCCGGCCGAGGAACGCGCCGTCATGACGTCGCTCGCCGGGCTCATCGCCCAAGCCCTGGACCGGGCCCGCCTGTACGACACCAAACTGGAGCTCGCCCACGGCCTCCAGCAGGCGCTGCTGCCGCGGACCCTCCCCACGGTCACCGGGCTGCGGGTCGCCGCCCGCTATCTGCCCGGGACGCGGGGGATGGACATCGGCGGGGACTTCTACGACGTGATCCGGCTCGGCGACAGCGCCGCCGCGGCCGTCATCGGCGACGTCCAGGGCCACAACGTCGCCGCCGCCGCGCTGATGGGCCAGGTCCGTACCGGAGTGCACGCCCACGCGACCCTGGGCACGGCTCCCGGCGAGGTCCTGTCCCGGACCAACCGGCTCCTCACCGATCTCGGCACCGACCTGTTCACCAGCTGCCTCTACGCCCATCTCGACCTCGCCGCCCGGCGGCTGACCCTGGCCAGCGCCGGCCACCCGCCCCCGCTGGTGCGCCTGGCCGACGGCACCACCCGGCCCGTGGACGTACCGCCCGGACCCCTGCTCGGCATCGACCCCGACGCCGAGTTCCCGGTGACGCGGACGCCCCTCGCTCCGGGGCTGACGCTCGTCTTCTACACCGACGGGCTCATCGAGACACCGGGGGTCGACCTGGACGACGCCATCGCGGAGCTCGCCGGGCATCTCGCCGACGCCGACGACCGGGATCCGGACCGGCTCCTCGACACCCTGCTCACCAGGTCGGGCACGGCCGGCCGGCGCACCGACGACGTCGCCCTCCTCCTCCTGCGGCACGTACCGGACGGATGACGCCCAGCCCCGGACGACACCCACGACGACACCCACGACGACACCCACGACGACACCCACGACGACACCCACGAAGGCGGCGACAGGGCAACCACACGACACCGCCCGTCGCCCTCGGCCGCGCGTCAGACCCGCCCGGACGCCTCCTGCGAGCGCCGGGAGAGCGAGTCGATGACGATCGCGGCGAAGAGCACTCCACCGGTGATCACGAACTGCACGGCCGCCGGAGTGTCCGTGATGGCCATGCCGGAGGAGATCGACTGGATGACCAGCATGCCGAGCACCGCGGACCAGGTGGTCCCGCGTCCGCCGAACAGGCTGGTGCCGCCGATGACGGCCGCCGCGATCGCGTTGACCAGCAGGACGCCCGAGCCGGAGTTCTGGCTCACCGAGGTGATCCGCGAGGCGAGGAAGAGGCCGCCGATCGCGGCCATGGTGCCCGAGGCGGCGAGCACGGCGGTCCGCACGCGCGTGACGCCGATGCTGGCGCGCCGGGCGGCCTCGGCGCTGCCGCCGACGGCGTACACCTGCCGTCCGTAGTGGGTGCGCCGGAGCACGATGTCGAGGCCCGCCACCACCACGAGGAAGACCAGCAGCGCGAGCGGCAGCCCCTGGAACCGGTTCAGTACGTACGCCGAGCCGAAGGCGGCCACGGCGACGGCGCCGGTGCGGGCCGCCACGACCCGGCGCGAGCGGTGCGGCATGCCCGTGGCCGCCCGGCGCCTGCGGTCCCGGTGGGACACGACGAGGACCGCGCCGGTGCCGACCGCCGCCACGCCGTAGGCGACGGCGTCGTGGCCGAAGTGGTAGCTGGTCAGCTGCGCGACCGGCCCGTCCTCGTCGAGCGTGATGGTGCCGCTCGTCCCGAGGACGGAGAGCATGATGCCGTTCCAGGTGAGCAGCCCGGCGAGGGTGACGACGAACGCCGGTACCCGGGTCTTGGCGAAGGAATAGCCCTGGACGGAGCCCGCCGCGGTGCCCGCGAGCACCGCGATGACGACGGCGAGCCACTCCGGCACGCCGTTGTTCACGTTCAGGACGGCGAAGACGGCCGCCGCGAGACCGCTGACCGAGCCGACCGACAGGTCGAGTTCACCGAGCAGCAGCACGAAGACGATGCCGACCGCGATCATCCCCGGGCCCACGATGTCCACGCTGAGGTTGGACAGGTTCCGGGGGGAGAGGAAGTTCGGGTCGAGGCACTGGAAGACGATCCACACCACGGCGAGGACGGACACGACGGGGAGGGCGCCCGGGTCACCGGTGCCCAGCCTGCGGCGGACGGCGGCGACCCGGTCCGCCAGGGGGCGGACGACGGCCCGTCCGTCCCGTGCCCGGGACGCCGGCGCGCGAGGCGCGGGGGAGCCGGCGGGCCGTGCGGTGTCCGCCTTGCCGCGTGTCTCCTTCACCACGCCTCCCGGGTGGCCGGCCGGCGGGGCACGTTCTCCGTGGCGCCGGTGACGGAGGAGATGATCTGCTCCTGGGGGGCCGTGTTCACGTCGAAGAAGCCGTTGTTGCGGCCCAGCCGCAGCACCACCGCCCGGTCGGCGAGGGCCTTGACGTCGCCCATGTTGTGGCTGATGAGCAGGACCCCCAGACCGCGGTCGCGCAGATGGTCGACGAGGTCCAGGACCTCGGTGGTCTGCTGGAACCCCAGCGCCGCGGTCGGCTCGTCCAGGAGCAGGACGCGGGGCTTGCCGAGGAGCGAGCGGGCGATGGCGACCGTCTGGCGCTGGCCGCTGGAGAGGGAGACGACGGGGGCCCGCAGATCGGGCAGGTCCCGGGTCAGCCGTTCCAGGAGGTGCCGGGTACGGCGCTCCATCTCCACCTCGTCCAGGAACCCGAACCGGCGGATCTCCCGCCCGAGGTACAGGTTGCCGACGACGTCCAGGTTCCCGCACAGCGCCAGGTCCTGGTAGACGGTGGCGATGCCGAGGTCCCGGGCGTCTTGGGGGCGCCTGATGTGGACCGGCCGGCCCTCCCACTCGACGGCGCCCCGGTCGGCGGGCACGACCCCGGAGATCACCTTGACCAGGGTGGACTTGCCGGCCCCGTTGTCGCCCAGCAGCGCGACGACCTGGCCGGAGTGGATCTCCAGCTCGACGTCCCGGAGCACCTCGACGACGCCGAAGCGCTTGCACACCCCGTGCAGGGCCAGCAAGGGGGGAGCCGGCACGGAGAACCATCTCCTTCCCGGAGGCCGGGGCCCGGGGCCCGGGGGTGCGGGGCCCGGGGGTGCGGGGCCCGGGGGTGCGGGTCAGGTGAGTCCGGCGTCGCCGCAGGCCTTCCCGAGGCGCGGGGTGCAGAGCTGCCGGACCGTGTACACGCCGTCCTTCACCAGGGTGTCGGCGACGGTGCCGGCGGTGACGGCCGACGGGGTCAGCGTGATGGCCGGGACCGTGGTCCCGTCGCGGGTCCGGACGGTGTCCGTGGCGATCCTTCCGAGGCTCTCCCCGCGGGCCGCGGCCACTGCCATGGCGGCACCGCCCGCGGCCTCCGGAGCGAACGGCTTGTAGACGGTCATGTACTGGTCGCCGCCCAGGATGCGCCGTACGGCCGCGAGTTCGGCGTCCTGCCCGGTGACGGGGGGCAGCGGCTCGACGTCGTTCGCCCGGAGGGCGGAGACGACGCCCGCGGCGAGCCCGTCGTTGGCCGCGTACACCCCGTCGATGTTGCCGGCGCCCAGTGCGGCGATGGCCCCGGACATGTTCGTGTGCGCGGTCTCGGTCCGCCACTGGAGGGTGTCGTACGTCTTGCCGATCTTCACCCGGCCCGTGAGGACGGACAGGGCGCCCTTCTCGAACGCCGCCGCGTTGGGGTCGCCGGGATCGCCGTTCATCATGACGATCTGGCCGTCGGACGCCCGCGCGCCCATGCCCTTCAGCAGTGCGGTGCCCTGGAGCCTGCCGACCTCCTCGGCGTCGAAGGAGACGTGGCCCGCGATCGGGCCCGCGGCGAGACGGTCGTAGGAGATGACCGGGATGCCCGCCTCCTCGGCCTTGCCGACGGTCGGGCCGAGCGCCCTGGCGTCCACGGGCGCGAGCACGATCGCGTCGACGCCCCTGGCGATCATCGAGTTCATCTGCTTCTGCTGGAGGGCCACATCGCTCCTCGCGTTGGCGTGCTCGATCACGCAGTCGCCGCACCGCCGCTCGATCTCCTTCTCCAGCAGGGGCCTGTCCCGCGTCTCCCAGCGGGCCGCGGTGGCCTCCGGCAGCAGCAGACCGATGCTCGGCCCGTCCCCCTCGCCGGAGCCGGACCCGGTACCGAAGCCGCAGGCCGCCAGGGAGACGGCCGCCGAGCCCGCGGTCACGATCACGGCCACGCCCCGGAGGCGGACCTTCACCCGGGAGCCCTCCCTCCGGCCGGCCTCCCCCACCCGTGTAGCACCGCGGCCCGCCGCACGGCCCGGGCGTGCGCCCGTACGGCCAGGGCGCGGGAACAGGCGCCGACCGTCCGTGGCGAAGGGGGACAGGCGCCGACCGTCCGGGAGGAACGGGCCGAGCGGAAACGGCAAGACGGCCACGTCGACAGTGTGGCACCGGCCGCGGTCCTGGGCGAATGCTGCATGTTCGTCGACATCTGTCCACCGGGGCCGCATATGCGATTCTGGTGGATGGGTGCCGGGTCCCACCCGTCGACACCCGACCGTTCGACACCTCGGTACCCGAGGCCTCCACGGGGAGGTGGTCGCGGACATGCCTCATGACGGCCGGGCCCGGACCGGGCTCTGGGAGCCGTCGGCCCCCGAGGCCGGCGCCACCACCGGCGCGGGCGCGCCCGCGCTCCTGGCCGGACCCACCGGCGCACCCCCGCAGGTGCCCGGGTCCACCGCGAGCGAGCGCGTCCTGAGCTTCGCCGGGGCCGCGCTCGCGGCCGTCTACGTGCCCGCCGCGGACGGCGAGGACCTCCGGCTGGCCGAGACCTCCTCGGGCACCGACCAGGCGCACGGACTGGCCGAGACCTCCTCGGGCACCGACCACGCGCACGGACTGCCCGAGCGCCTGCCCCTGTCCGGCGGCTCGCCCGCGGCCCACGCCGTGCGCACGGACCGGCCCCTGTGGCTGAACGACCTGGAACGCGCCGCCTACGACGACGAGGGCGGCCCGCCGCCCCCCGGCCGGTCGCTCGCCGCGCTGCCCCTGCGGACGGCGGACGGACGGCGTGGCTGCCTGGTCGTGGCGGGGACCGACGCGCAGGGCTTCGACGCCGAACGGCGCCACCTCCTGGAGCGCTGCGCCGAAGCGGTCTCCGGCCTGCTGCGCGCCGCAGCCGGCCGCCCGGCGCCCTCGTCGCTGCTCGCCCCGGCCCTGCGGAACCTGGGCATCGGCTCCTTCGTCCTGGTGCCCGGCACCGGGCTGGTCGAGGCGGACGAGACCCTCCTGGAACTGACCGGCATCACCCCGGACGACTTCGACGGCAAGGCGGAGACCCTGCTCTCCCACGCCCTGCCCGACGACATGCACGCCCTGATGGCGGTCCTGGAACCGTCGGCCCAGGCCTTCGGCCACCGGCGTGAGCTGGAGTTCCGCGTCCGCTGCCCCACCGGCGAGCTCCGCTGGCTGAGCCTGGCGTGCCGGGTGCCGGCGGGCACCGGCGACCGGCCGGACCGCATCCTCGGGGTGGTCACCGCGACGCCGGTGCTGCGCCGCGGCCCCGACGACGTCTCCCGCATCCAGTGGCTGACCGCCGCCCTCGACGAGGCGACGACCGTACGGGACGTCGGCCGGGTCGCGGTCACCGCGCTGCGGGAGCCGCTGGGCGCCGGCCGGGTGGCCCTCGCCGAGGCGCAGGACGGCCGGCTCGACGTCACCGTTCACGACCCGCCGGAGCCCGCGGACTGGCCCGGGAGCTGGCGCGCGGCGCCGCGCCCGGAGCAGCAGCCGCTCGTCGAGGTGCCCGACGCCGCCCTGTCCGCCCTCCGGGCCGCTCTGCGGGACGGCCGCATGGACCTGTGGCCCGCGGGGGCGGCCCCCGGTCCCGCACTCGTCGACCTCGGTCCCGGCGGTCTGGCCGTGCTGCCGCTGCCCGCCAAGGGCCGGATCCTCGGCGTGTGCCTGGTCGGCTGGGACCACGCGCACGCGTTCGCCCCCGAGGAGCGGTCGTTCCTCACCGCCGCCGCCGCGCTCGTCGGACAGGCGCTCACCCGGGCGCACGCACACGACGCCGAGGAGGAGCTCGCGACGATGCTCCAGCGCAGCCTGCTGCCCCGGCGGCTGCCGGAACTGCCCGGCGGCACGGCCGTCGCCCGCTACCTGCCGGCGCGGCGGGGACTCCAGGTGGGCGGCGACTGGTACGACGTCATCGCCCTCACCGAGGACCGGGTGGCGCTCGTCATCGGTGACGTGCAGGGGCACAGCGCCGCCGCCGCGACGATCATGGGGCAGATGCGTACCGCCGTACGGGCGTACGCGGTCGAGGGCCACCCGCCCGACGTGGTCCTCTCGCACGCCAACCGCCTCCTCGTCGGCATGGAGACCGACCTGTTCGCCACCTGCTGCTACGCCGAGGTGGACATGGAGGAGGGGACCCTGCTCTTCGTGCGGGCCGGGCACCTCGCGCCGCTGGTGCGGCACCCCGACGGCACGACCGAGGAGGCGGAGGTCGAGGGCGGGCCTCCGCTCGGCATCCTCGCGGACGCCGAGTTCCCCATGACCTCGGTCACCCTGACCCCCGGCACGGTGCTCGCCCTGATCACCGACGGCCTGGTCGAGTCCGCCGACCTGCCCCTGGACGAGGGCATGGACCGCACCCGCGCCGCGCTCGCCGCGGCGGACGCGGCGGACCCGGGGGCCATGGCCGACGCCCTGCTCGGCGACGGCGGCCGCCGGGAGGACGACGTGGCGCTGCTGCTGCTGCGCTACGACGGCATGGAGACCCGTCCCGTCAAGGCCGGCTGGGCGGTGTGGCGGCTGCCCGACGCCGTCATGCACGCCCGCCGGTTCACCGCGCGCACGCTGCGGCGGTGGCGGGTGGAGGAGGCGGCCGACGCGGTGCTGCTGGTCGTCTCCGAACTCGTCACCAACGCCCTGGTGCACACCCAGGGCCCGGTCCGCATCGACCTGGTGCTGCGCGGGGACCGGGTACGGGTCAGCGTGAGCGACTCCTCGCCCCGGGCGCCCGCCAAACCGGTCATCGTCGACTGGGAGTCGACGGGCGGCCGGGGCCTGCTGCTGGTCGAGGCGGTGTCCGAGTCGTCCGGCTCGGTACCGGTGGCCGGCGGCAAGCAGGTGTGGAGCGAGATCGTCGTGACCTGCCGCGACCCGGCCACCGGCGACCCGCCGCCCCCGACCGAACCGGGGAGCCTGTGGTGAGGCGCGGACAGCGACGCGGCCGGCACGGCGGCGGAGGCGCGGTCGCCCGCCGCCCGGGAGCTCACCGACCGGGCGGACCGCCGGACACGGGGGCGGAGGCGCCGGCGCCGTCGGCCTGCGAGGGGGCGTCGCACTCCGAGGACGCGTCGGCCCGCGAGGACGCGGGGGCAGGGGAGGACGCGGAGGCTGGGGAGGACGCGGGGGCAGGGGAGGACGCGGAGGCTGGGGAGGACGCGGGGGCAGGGGAGGACGCGGAGGCTGGGGAGGACCGGCCGGTGAGGCCGCGCAGCCACCGCTCGGCCGGGCGCTCCACCCCCTGGTAGGCCAGGGCCGCGAGGGCCAGGCTGACGGCGGCCGCTCCCGCCCAGAAGGCCGCCGTCTCGCCGCCGGGGGCGGGCTTGCCCCAGTGGAAGACGGCCACCCGGATCACGATCTCGTGCAGGAGGTACCAGGCGAACGACCAGTGCCCGAGCCGGATCATCCAGGCCCCGCCCAGGCCCGTGCGCCTGCCGTCCAGGTCGGCGCGGGCGGCGGCGCAGATCAGGGCGGCGAAGAGCGGCGCCGACAGCCACTGCGAGGCGTTGTACGGGCTGTACCAGAGGATGTCCGGAACGGCGTGCGACCAGGGGACGAGGGCCAGGTGCCAGCCGGCGACGAGGGCGATCGCCACCGGCAGCGACAGGGGAGGCCGCCGGCCGCGCCGGAGCGCGAGCCCGGCCACCACGCCCAGCACGAAGTGCAGGGAGCGGGTCGGCGGCAGGTAGTCGAGGGCCCAGTTGCGCGTCGTGGGCGGCAGACCGGACAGGGCCGGCCACAGCACCAGGGAGGCCCCGACGACGCCGGCGGCCGTCCACGCCCACACCCTGGCGCGACGGCCCGCGAGCACCGCCAGCAGCGCCGGGAAGAGCAGATAGAACCAGGCCTCGTCGCTCAGCGACCAGGCGGCCGGATTCCCGCCGGTGAAGACGACCGGCTGCGGGAACCAGGCGTGCACCAGCAGCAGGGTGGCGGCCACCGCCCCGGCCGGGACGGTACGGCCCATGACGGCCCACACGGCGACCGACAACCCGACGCTGACGGCGAGCAGCGGCCAGACGCGGGCGAAGCGCCGCCACAGGAAGACCCGCGCGGGCACCCGCGCCCCGTCGTACGTCCAGGCCAGGACGGCTCCCGACAGCACGAAGAAGAACGTCACCCCGCTCCGGCCGTACCAGACCGCCTCGCTCAGGCCGGGGACGGGCCCGACCTGACGGGACAGGTGGTAGAGGACGACGAGCAGGGCGGCCCAGAAGCGCAGCCCCGTCAGCGAGGGCAGCCGGTCGCGGCCGGCCGCCGGTGTCAAGGTCAACGAGGATCGGTCCTTCACCTTCGGACGGCACGAGGAGGTTCCCCTCCGCACCCCGGTGAACGGTCGCCCGGGGTCCCGCCCGAAGGCCCGGTGGCCTGGGGGATCCTCGCACGGAGGAGCGCAGGATACCGGCTCCGGCGCGGGGAACGGCCGGACCGGAACCGTCGCCGGCTACTCGACCTTGGCCCAGTCCAGGGTGCGCTCCACCGCCTTCTTCCAGCCCTCGTAGCCCTCGGCGCGCTGCTCGTCGGACCAGGCGGGCTCCCAGCGCCTGGACTCCTGCCAGTGGGTGCGCAGTTCGTCCGTGTCCCGCCAGAAACCGGTGGCGAGGCCCGCCGCGTAGGCGGCGCCGAGCGCGGTCGTCTCGGCGACGACGGGGCGGCTGACCGGAACACCGAGCACGTCCGCCTGGATCTGCATGCACAGGTCGTTGGCGGTCACCCCGCCGTCCACCTTGAGCACGTCGAGGTGGACTCCCGAGTCCTGCTCCATGGCCTCGACGACGTCCCGGCTCTGGTAGCAGATGGCCTCCAGCGTCGCCCGCGCGAGGTGGCCGTTGTCGTTGTAGCGGGCCAGGCCGACGATCGCGCCGCGGGCGTCGGAGCGCCAGTACGGGGCGAACAGGCCGGAGAACGCGGGAACGAAGTACACGCCGCCGTTGTCCCGCACGGTACGGGCCAGTGTCTCGCTCTCGGCCGCCGTACCGATGACCTTCAGCTGGTCGCGCAGCCACTGCACCGCGGACCCGGTGACCGCGATGGAACCCTCCAGCGCGTACACCGCCGGGCTGTCCCCGAACTGGTACGCCACGGTGGTCAGCAGCCCGTGCCGTGAACGCACCAGTTCCGTGCCCGTGTTGAGGACGAGGAAGTTGCCGGTGCCGTACGTGTTCTTGGCCTCGCCCGGCGCGTAGCAGACCTGTCCGACCGTGGCCGCCTGCTGGTCGCCGAGGACCCCGCTGATGGGGATGGCGGCCCGCATGGGCCGGGAGGAGCGGGTCACGCCGAACGCCTCGCGGTGGGAGGAGGGGTTGATGGCGGGCAGCATCTCCCGGGGGATGTCGAAGAAGCCCAGCAGCTCGTCGTCCCAGTCGAGGGTCTCCAGGTCCATCAGCATGGTGCGGCTGGCGTTGGTCACGTCGGTGGCGTGGACACCGCCGTCGGGGCCGCCGGTGAGGTTCCACAGGACCCAGGCGTCGGTGTTGCCGAAGAGGGCGTGGCCCTGACGCGCCGCCTCGCGGACGCCGTCGACGTTCTCCAGGATCCACTGGATCTTGCCGCCGGAGAAGTAGGTCGCCGGCGGGAGCCCCGCCTTGCGGCGGATGACGTCGCCCCGGCCGGAGCGGTCCAGGGCCGCGGCGATGGAGTCGGTGCGGGTGTCCTGCCAGACGATGGCGTTGTAGTAGGGGCGCCCGTTGCGCGGATCCCATACGACGGTGGTCTCCCGCTGGTTGGTGATGCCGATCGCCGCGAGGTCCTCCGCGACGAGATTGCCGTTGCGCAGGGCGGTCTGCATCACCGAGTTGGTGCGCTCCCAGATCTCCACCGGGTCGTGCTCGACCCAGCCGGACTGCGGAAGGATCTGGGTGTGCTCCAGCTGGTGCCTCGCCACCTCGTTGCCGGAGTGGTCGAAGATCATGAAACGGGTGCTGGTGGTCCCTTGGTCCACCGCGCCCACGAAGTCAGCCATGGGGTACCGCCTCCGGTCCGGGGGTCAGCTGTGCGGGGGGCGGCGCTCGGGGGCGGGGACGCGGCCGGGGGGCTCCGGCTCCGCCGTGGGGAGGAACCGGCCGATCAAGGCCTTGTACAGTCCCGCGCCGAGCAGACCGCCGATCAGGGGACCGAGGATCGGTACCCAGAAGTAGAAGTTGCCGTACTGGTCCCGCCAGGCTCCGCCGTAGCCCGTGAGGAAGCTCGCCAGCCGGGGGCCGAAGTCGCGTGCGGGGTTGATGGCGTACCCCGCGTTGGTGCCCCAGGCCATGCCGATGGCCACGACGATCAGACCGACGATGAACGGGGCCAGGTTCGCGCCGGGCGGGTTGTTGAGCAGGTCCGTCACCGCGAAGATCAGCAGCAGCAGGATCGCGGTGCCGATGATCTGGTCGCGGAAGGCGCCCCACTCGTACACCGGCAGGTTCGTGTTGCCGTTGGCCGGGAGGGTGGAGAACACGATCTGCGTCTTGTAGGTGTGACCGGGGTCGGCCTTCGCGAGCGCCTCGGTGTAGTTCCAGCGCACGATGAGCGCGGCGACGAAGGCGCCGGCCGTCTGCGCCAGCGCGTACGGCACGACCTTGCGCCACGGGAACCCCTTGAACGCGGCCAGGGCGACGGTCACCGCGGGGTTGAGATGCGCTCCGCTCATCCGGCCGGCGACGTAGACGCCCAGGGTGACGCCGATGCCCCAGGCCCACGAGATGCTGTCGTGGTTCCCGAGGCCGCCCGGCGGCGTGGTCAGCGCCCCGCCGGCGACCACCTGGGCCACGACGCCACAGCCGAAGAGGATGAGAACCATCGTGCCGGCGAACTCCGCCGACAACTCGCCGATCATCCCCGACCTTCTGAACCGATCAGCCATGGGAAGCCCGCTTTCCCGCCGGCTCCGGGCCGGCTGTCGAGTGCCCGAGCTTGTCTCAGATCAGCATAAGGCGATCATGGACTTGTCGCATATGTCGTAGCGAACCGCCCGCTGCCTGTGGGTCCTGGTCACAGGACGAACGCCTGCCTGGCTGACGTCGTGGGCCGCGGACACGATGGGCGGGCGGGGCCGCCGTGCTCCCGCGCCGTCCGCCGCGGCCGCGCGGCGCGGTCCCGTCGCGGTCCCGTCGGGGTCCCGTCGCGGGCCCGTCGCGGTCCCGTCGCGGGCCGCCCGGGGCCGGGGCGGCGGCCTTCTGTTCCCGTCCTCCTTCCCCCGTTCCTTCCCCCGTTCCTTCCCCCCGTTCCTTTCCCTCGTTCCTTTCCCTCGTCCCCGTTCCCCGTTCCCCGTTCCTGAGAGGCAGTGATCCCTGGTGAGTGCGAGCGGACGCCCCGACCCGGCCGCCGATACCGCGGCCGACCCCGGGCGGACAACGTTCGACCGGTGGCGCTACGCGGGCGTCTTCCTGCTCCTGTTCCTCTTCGGCACCGAGACCTTCCTCGTCTCCCCGCTGCTGCCGACCATCGCGGACGACATCGACGTGTCCGAGTCGGCGGCCGCCCAGAGCGTCACCGCCTACGTCCTGGTCTACGCGGTGACCGCGCCCTTCTTGGGGCTGCTCAGCGACCGCCTCGGCCGGCGGCGCACCCTGCTCGCCGGCACCGTGCTCTTCCTGCTGTCCAACGCCGCCGCCGCCCTGTCGGCGTCGCTCGCCCTGCTGATCGTCTCCCGGGCGCTGGCCGGCCTGGCCGCGGCCGCCGCGGGTCCGGCGATCTGGGCGCACATCGCCGAGACGGCCCCCGAACGGGTCCGGGGCCGCGCGCTCGGACTCGGTATGGCCCTGTTCTCCTGCGGCCAGGTCGTCGGTGTGCCGCTCGGCGGACTGCTGGCGGGCGCCACGGGCTGGCGGTCGGCGTTCCTCGCGCTCGCCGTCGGTACCGCGGCGGCCGTTCCTCTTCTCGTGCGCCAGGTGAGCGGCGGACCGGTGCCCGGGGCGCCGGCCCCGGACCGCGGGGCGCTCGGCGCCGTGCTCGCCGCGTGGGGGCACCCCGCCCTGCGCAAGGCCCTCGGGGTCAACACCGCCTTCCACGCGGCCAACCTGGGTGCCTACACCTTCCTGGGCGTGGTGCTCGTCGACCGGTTCGACCTGTCGGTGTCCGCCCTCGGGCTCGTCGGCGTTCTCGTCGGTGCGGGCAGCGTGGCCGGCTCGCTGATCGGCGGCCGGCTGGGCGACCGGTCCCGGGCGGCGGGGCGCGACCACCTTCCGCTCCTCCCGGTGTGGGGCCTGCTCCTCGCGGCGGGCGTCGCGCTCACCGCCACGGGCCCCGGCCTCGTGCTCGCGCTGCTGGGCGTCACCGTCTGGTTCGTGGCGAGCGGAGGGTTCGTCATCGACCAGCAGACCCTGGCGGGGACGGCCGCACCCGATCTGCGGGCCACCTCCAGTGCCTGGCTGACGTCGACGATGTACGCCGGGACGGGCCTCGGCGCCTGGGCCGTCGGAGCCTTCGACGACACGGGGACCGGAACGCTCGTCGTCGGGGCGGGCCTCGCCCTGGCCTCCGCGCTCGCGGCGCTCGCCCTCAGCACCGGACTGCGCCGCAGGACCGGCACACCGGACCGACCGCCGACGGCCGCCACGCCGGACGGACCGTCGGCGGCCGGAGCGGCGGACGGACCGTCGGCGGCCGGAGCGGCGGCGGAGGAGCCCGCCCGGCCGTGAGCCCCGGGTGAGCGGCGGGCGGGACTCACCCCGCCTGCCGCTCACCCCCGTCCGGGGCCACGGCCCGCAACGGCCGCTCGCACAGCGCGGTCATCCGCACCCGGTCCTGCTCCGTCAGCGGGGTGAACAGCAGGACGAGCGCCGACGGGTCGTCCACCGGGTGGAACGACGACAACGACAGGGTCATGGGCGCGGACCCCGGAGGCCGGACCGTCACGGAACGGGCCGTCAGCTCCGCCACCGAGTGGCAGCTCCACCAGTGGCGGAGCTCGGGCGCGTCCTCCGCCAGCCGGTGGTAGAGCTCGCCGGTGCGCGGGTCGCCGAGCGCCGGTCCCGCCTGGGCACGGAAGTGCTGGAAGATGTTCATCGCCAGCGGTTCCCAGTCGTGCAGCACCGTGCGCAGCCGCGGGTCGGCCACCATCAGCCACATCAGGTTGCGCCGGTCGGCGGGAACGCTCTCCGGGCTGCCCCACAGGGCGCTCCACGGGGCGTTCCAGGCGAGCAGGTCGAAGTGGCGGTCCAGCAGCACCGCGGGACTGGTCGGCCAGGAGTCGAGGACGGGACGTACGGCGGCGGCCAGGCCGCCCGGTTCGGCGTCGGACGCCACCGGTTCGTGGTAGCCGGCCAGCCGCATGGCGTGCCGCAGGCCGGCCGCGTCCAGCCGCAGCGCCCGGGCGACGGAGGTCAGCACCTGCCGGGAGGCGGTGACCCGGCCCTGCTCCAGCCAGGTGTACCAGGCGAGGCCCACGCCGGAGAGCGAGGCGACCTCCTCCCGGCGCAGGCCGGGCGTGCGCCTGCGCGCGGTGGCCGTCAGACCCACGTCGGCGGGCTTGAGCAGTTCGCGGTGGGCTCGCAGGAAGGCACCGAGCTCCTGGCTGGGGCCGGGGGTGGGGGTGGACATGGTGACGGCTCCTCGGCCTGTGCCGATCGATCGGTCGGCGGACGGACGGTGGTGAGAGGGGAGAGCGGACGGTGGTGAGGGGGGCTGGGGCGGACGGTGGTGAAGGGACTGGGGCGGGCAGTGGTGAGGGGACTGGGGCGGGCAGTGGTGAGGGGACTGGGGGGGGGGGGGGGGGGGGGGGGGGGCGGGCCCCCCCCCCCGCGACCGCGCACCGCCCTTCACCCTAGGGGGTGGCTCCGGTACGCGGGGTGAGCTTCCACAGCCGTACCGGCATGGCGCTCACCCGGCCCCGTGCGCGCTGGCGTTCCGCGGCGACGCGTCCGACGGCCCGGAAGAACGCGGCCCGCTGTCCGGGCTCCACCACGGAGGCGTAGTAGTCGCCGAAGGTCGCCGCGTGGAAGTGCTCGTACTGGGCCGCGTCCCGCACGGTGACCACCGCCTCCCGCTCCCGTTGATCCTCGATCGTGAAGAACTCGCCCAGTAGCGGGGCGAGTTCCGCCACGGAACGGGTCCGGGTCGCGATCGGCAGCACCCCGTGGTCGTCGAGCAGCCCGGGCACCGCCTCCCGCGCGACGCCGAGGCCGGCCAGGGCCTCGCGCACGATGTCGTCCTCGCCGCCGAGGCCGTGGCCGTCGCGGGCGGGGTGATACGTCGTCAGCAGGAAGGTGCCGTTGGGCGCGAGGTGGTCGCGCACCCAGGCGAGGACCCGGTGCTCCACCGGGTACAGCCAGTGCAGCACCGACGTCATGGTCACCACGTCCGCGCGGTACGGCAGTGGGGCCGGCGCCGTCAGGTCGGCGCGGTGCAGCACCGCGCGGGCGCCGAACGGCCGCAGCCGCTCGCCGGCCTCGGCGATCCGGTGCTCGGAACGCTCCAGCCCGACGGCCAGCCGCAGCGAGGGGTGGCACACCAGGGCCGCCTCCAGCAACTGGCCGATACCGCTGCCGAGGTCGACCAGCACACGGGGTTCCCCGGACACCCGGTCGAGGACCCAGTCGCGGTCGTGCACCTGGCGCAGCCTGCTGGCGTCGTCGTAGCCGCCGAGGGTACGGGCCTGGGTCTCGGTGTCGTTCAGGGTCACGAGCGGTCCTCCTGGGCGTCGTCCGTGCCGGTCGCGGGGCGCGCGGCGGCGGCGAGGGGCGGGGGCGGCAACGGCGTGGGCGGATGCGGCGTCGCGATGAACTCCTCCAGGCGGCGCCGCACGTCGCTCTGGTCGTACCGCTTGAAGAGGTTGATCCGGTTGCGGGCGAGGTCGCCGCGGTGGACGAGTTCGTACAGGTGCTGACGCTGTCCGAACGCGTCGCCGGTCAGCTCCCAGGCGAGCCGTAGGAGCCGGGACTTGCGCTCGGCGTCGATGCCGCGCCCGCGCATGTAGCGGTCGAGGAGGGGACGCAGCCGGGGATGGGCGAGGTCGTTCTCGGTCGGCTGCATCAGCAGCCCCGAGGCGCCGATGCGGCGCAGGACGTCCACCGCGCCCTCGGCCACCTCGGCGGACCAGACCCGGCCGGCCGCCGTGTCGCCGGGAGCCAGCAGCCCGCCGTCGGTGACGGTGGCGCGCGCCTCGGCGGCGTCGAGGAGGATCTCCGTCAGTTCCGTGTACGACGCCAGCCGGCCGAGGTCCTCCTGGATGGAGCGGAAGCCGTCGACGCCGATGCTCTCGGCGACGAGCGTGGCCGTGGCCAGCAGGGTGCGCAGGCGCTCCCGGTAGCGGACGTGGCCGATGTACGCGGACCAGGCGTTGATCCGGGCGAGCCCGGTGCGGGCCAGGTCGGCGTCGCGCAGCAGGAAGACCCGGTTCCAGGGGACCAGGACGTCGTCGAAGAAGAGCATGGCGTCCTGCTCGTCGTAGCGCGCCCCCAACGCGTGGGCGTGGCCCCAGGATTCGGTGCCCAGCGGCTCGCGGCACAGCGTCACCAGGCCCCGGGTGTTCAGCGGCAGCGCGAACCAGACGACGAACTGCTCGCCGCGGCGCTGGGTGAAGGAGGCCGACAGGTAGACCAGCACCTCGTGGGCGAGCGGCGCCAGGGTGGTGAGCTGCTTGGCACCGCGCACCACGATGCCCTCGTCGGTCTCCGCCAGGACGCGCAGCGCGAGGTCCGGGTCGTCCACCGGATCGGCGGACCGGTCGATCTGCGGGTCGCCCAGCGCGTGGGAGAGCACGAGGTCGTTGGTGGCGCAGTGGCGGTACCAGGCGTGCGCGTTGGCGCCGAATCCGGGCCGGGCGCGTTCGAGCCGGTTGCGGAAGTCGTGGACGCCGACGGCGATCGACGCCATGAAGGCGGGGGAGCGCCCGTGCTGCCCGAAGGACGCGGCGTGCCAGAACTCGGCGCTGCGGCGCTGGAGCCGCAGTTCCTCCAGGGTGCGCGGCGGCTGGTAGGCGCGGGCGAGCCGCTGCCCGCTGCCGGGGTCCCGGTAGGTGAGGAGGTCCCGGTGCCCGGGGTCGTGCTGGAGGTCCAGCAGATCCGCGAGCGCGTCGACCGCGGGGCGGAAGGCGGGGTGTCCGGCGGGGTCCGAGACCCGCTTGCCGTCGAGGTACAGCTCACGGCCGTCGTCGAGTTCCGCGCGGTACCGGTCGCCGGTGAGCAGCCCCCGGCCGGTGTCGGCGGAGGTGTCCAGGAGGGTCATGTGCGGGCTCCCGTGGAGGGGATGGGCGGGTGGGCGAGCGAGTGGTAGGCGCCGTGGTGGTAGAGCAGCGGTTCCCCCGGCCGGTCGTCCGCGGCGGCGACCCGGCCGACCAGGACGACGTGGTCGCCGCCCGGCAGGACCGTGTGCAGCCGGCAGTCGAACCAGGCCAGGCAGTCCTCCAGCACGGGGACCCCGGTGGCCTCCGCGCGCATGGGCGCCACGGTGAACAGTCCGAGGGCCCGGCCGGCGCCGGGGGCCGCGAAGTGCCGGGCGAGCGGCTCCTGGTGACCGGCGAGGACCGACACCGCGTACCGGCCGTCGGCGCGGACCGCGGCCGCCACCGGACTGCGGGCGCTGACGGCCACGCTGATCAGCAGCGGGTCGAGGGAGAGGGTGCACAGCGAGGACACGGTCTTGGCGAAGACCTCCTCGCCGTGGCGGGCGGTCAGCAGGGCGACCCCCGTGGTCCAGCGGCGGGCGGCGGCACGGAAGGCGTCGGCCGTCGCGTCGCCCCGGCGGGCCGCCGTCCCGGGACCGGCGCCGGGGCCGGTGCGCGCGGCGCTCACCGCAGCCCCACGCGGTAGGCGCGCAGCCACTCGTCGACCTGCACCAGGTGGTCCAGGCCGCCCACCGGATTGGGCGCGGTGCGCGGGCTGGGCAGGGTCCGGCCCTCGGCCAGGGCCCGGCGTACGACGTCCCGGTCGACGAGGTCGAACACCGGAGCCGCGGGATCGGCGAGCAGTGCGTGGGCCCGGTCGGTGAGCACCTGCGTGTAGCGCACGGCGGGCGTCGAGGGATAGCCGCTCTTGGGCCGGTCGGCGACCTCGGCCGGCAGCAGGTCGCGCACGGCGTCCCGCAGCAGCCCCTTGGACCGGCCGTCCGGCGCCTTCAGGGACCACGGCACGTTCCAGACGTACTCGACCAGGCGGTGGTCGGTGAACGGCACCCGTACCTCCAGACCGACGGACATGCTGACCCGGTCGACCCGTTCCAGCAGCGGCGGCAGCCACCGCGTCAGCGCCAGGTGGAACAGCTCCCGCACCCGGCGGTCGGCGCCCGTCTCACCGGGCAGGTACGGCGTCCGGGCCACGGAGGCGCGGTACTGCTCGGCGGTGTACTCCTCCGGGCGGACCTCGGCCCGCACCTCCGGACGCAGCAGCGCGGCGGGCGTGGCGCGGCCGTGCAGCCAGGGGAAGGTGTCCGCGGCCCGGGCGGCCGCGTCGTGGAAGTAGGGGTAGCCGCCGAAGACCTCGTCGGCCGCCTCCCCGGACAGGGCGACGGTGGAGCGTCGCCGCACCTCGCGGAAGAGCAGGTGCAGGGAGGCGTCCATCTCGCCCCAGCCGGGCCGGTCCCGCGCCCGCAGCACGGCCTGCCGGGCCTCCAGGAGGTCGTCGTCGGGGATGACGACGGAGGTGTGCAGGGTGCCGATGTGCTCGGCCGCCGCCTTGACGAACGGAGCGTCGGCGCCGGTGCGCCAGGCGTCGGGCGCCCGGTCGGCGCTGCCGGGGAAGTCCACGGAGAAGCTGCTCACCTTGCCCTGCCCGGACCGCTCCCGCGCCTGTGCGGCGAGCGCGGTGACGGCACTGGAGTCGACGCCCCCGGACAGCAGCGTGCACAGCGGGATGTCGCTCATCAGCTGTCGCTCCACGGCGTCGGAGAGCAGGTCGCGCACCGTCCGCCGGGTCGTCGCCGCGTCGTCGGTGTGCGGCCGGGACACCAGCTGCCAGTAGCGCCGTTCACGGGTGACCGACCGGCGTACGGAGACCAGGTGGCCGGGGCGCACCTCGCGCAGCCCGCGGAAGATCCCGTGGCCCGCCGTGGGCGCGGCGGGCAGCGCGAACAGCTCGGCGACGCCCTCGGCGTCCAGCTCCGCGCGGAACAGCGGGTTGGCGAGCACGGCCTTCGGCTCCGAGCCGAAGACGACCCCGGTGGCGTGCGCGTGCCAGTAGAGGGGTTTGACGCCCAGGTGGTCGCGGACCAGGAGCAGTTCCTCCTCGCGCCCGTCCCAGAGTGCGTAGGCGAAGATGCCGTTGAAACGCCGGGGGGCGTCCGTGCCCCACTGAAGGTGCGCCCGGAGCACCACCTCGGTGTCGGAACGGGTGCGGAAGACGTGGCCCAGGGACTCCAGCTCCCGCCGCAGCTCCCCGTGGTTGTACAGCTCGCCGTTGTAGCCGAGCACGGTCTCCGGCCGGCCGGCGGCCAGGGGCTGCGTGCCGCCCTCGAGGTCGATGACGGACAGCCGGCGGTGGCCGAGCGCCGCGTGCCGGGAGAGCCAGGTGCCGGTGGCGTCCGGCCCCCGGCAGGCCAGGGTCTCGGTCATGGCGCGTACGGTGGCGGCCCGCGTCCGCAGGTCGGTGTCCCAGTCGAGCCATCCGGTGACGCCGCACATCACTGCTCCCCTGAGGAGTCGGAGGGAGCCTCGGGAGCGGCCGCCTCCCAGCGGCAGCCGTGGCCGGTGGGGCCGGTCCTGAGGCTGTGGGTCGGCTCGAAGCCCTTGGCGCGGATGTTCGCCGACAGCGCCTTCGTGCAGTACGTGCACGGGGAGGCGAGCGTGATGCGGACCCCGGAGCGGCGGGCCTTCTCCCGGTAGTCCCAGATCGCGCAGTGCGTGATGGTCAGCGCCGCCCGGGTGGCACCGCCGATCCCGATCCCGTCGTCGAACTCGTAGTCGGAGCCGTACAGTTCGGCTTGGCGCGCGATGCGGTGGACGGGGTCGGCGGCCCCCCTGCCGTGGTCGGGCTCCACATCGCGGTGCACCGCGGCGATGGCGTCGGCCCAGGCGGCGAGGGCCCGTTCGCCGTGCCGGGAGACGAGGAAACGTTCCATCAGGGCCTGGCCGCGGAAGAAGACACGCTGCCAGTCCGCGGAGCCGCCGGCCGTGGGGTCCGGCAGGTCCGCGAAGATCTCCGCCTGAAGGGCGAACCAGTCGGACAGATGGGTGGTGTCGTGCCAGGCCGCCAGCAGCCGGGTCAGCCCCGACTCCGCCTCGTGCAGCCGTTGCCGCCACAGAGCGGAACGTTCCGCCTCCGGCATGCCCCGGTAGCCGTTGCGCAGCCGGTCGGCCGGGGCGGGGTGCGCACCGGGCACCGGCGGGGTGCCCAGTACGGCGGTGAAGGGGCGGCCGGCCTCCCGGGCGCCGGTGCCGTCGTCCGCGCCGGACGCCGGCACCCCGACGGAACCGCCGCGCGCGATGCCTCCTGCGGGCGCATCGCTCATCTCGGATCTCCTTCGCGGTGGGGAGCGGACCGGTCGGGTCCTGTTGACCGGAAACGCTAGGAAGCGGGGCGATCCCCCAGAAGCCCCTAAAGGGGGCCCCGAGGGCGACCTTCGGAGCCCGCCAACTGCTCCGAAGGTCGCCCTCGGGGCGGGGGTGGTGGGTGTGGGGGTTCTCGGGAGCGGCGGACCTGCGGAGGGGCGGGCACCTCGGCAGCGCACGCCCGTGCGCGGCCCGTCCACGGCTCGTACGCAGCCGTGCGCGGCCCGCCCACGACCCGCCCACGGTCCGGACCGTCCGCGGTCGGTCCACGGCCGTCCATCCGCGGTCCGTCCACGGCCGTCCAGGCCCATGCACGGCCCGTCCACGGCCTCGCGGCCCGTCCGAGTCCATCCACGGCCCGTGCGCGGTCCGCCCACGGTCTGCCCACGGTTTGCCCACGGTCCGGACCGTCCGCGGTCGATCCACGGCCGTCCGGGCCCGTCCACGGCTGCCCGCGGCCCGTCCGAGTCCGTCCACGGCCGCCCAAGTCCGTCCACGGCCCGTGCGCGGCTCGTCCAGGCCCGTCCACGGCCCGTCCACTGCCCGTCCGTGGGCCACCCGCGCCCCAGCCCGGGAGTGGCCCGCAGGTGGGGTCCCGTGCGTCCGGGGCCTGGATCAGCCCGCGAGGCCGTGCCGGTGCGCGTACAGTGCGGCGCGCAGCCGGTCGGACTGCCCGGTCTTGCGCATGGCGTTGGTCAGGTGCTTCTTCACCGTGGCCTCGGCCAGGGCCAGTTCCCGTCCGATCTCGGCGTTGCTGAGCCCCTGGGCCAGCTGGGCGAGGACCTGGCGTTCCCGGTCGGTGAGCCCGCAGTGCTGCGGCAGGGGCTCCGCGGCGTCCCCGGCCAGCTGCGCCACCTGGACGCGGACCGGCGGTGGCGCGGGCAGGAACACGGAGCCGCCGGCGCCCGCGACGGCCACCGCCTGCACGATCCGGTCCTCGGGCAGGTCGAGCGGGAAACACCCGCTCGCGCCCGCGAGCAGCATGCGGCTCGCCTCGGCCGTGCTCGTCGCTCTGCGCAGCAGCAGCACCCGGGCGTCGGGGACCGCCTCCGGCGCCCGGAGGCGGGCGACCAGGGCCAGGTCTTCGGCGAGCGTTCCGCCGCGCCCCAGCAGCACGACGTCCGGCCGTACGCGGCGCAGCGCGTCCGGCAGCCGCAGCGGATCCCCGGAGCTGCCGACGACCGCGGTGCCCGGGTCGGCGTTCAGGACACTGCGCAGCCCGGCACTGGCCACGGGGTGGCGCTCGGCGAGGAAGACGCGGGTGACGGGGGAGGGGCGGTGGGCCTCCGGCCC
The DNA here is from genome assembly GCF_042888135.1 of Streptomyces sp. NPDC003247. Taxonomy (NCBI): domain Bacteria; kingdom Bacillati; phylum Actinomycetota; class Actinomycetes; order Kitasatosporales; family Streptomycetaceae; genus Streptomyces; species Streptomyces sp. NPDC003247. The sequence continues at coordinate 120,205 of NZ_JBIAPF010000016.1, read as the reverse complement.
GGAGCAGGCGGGGTGACCGCAGCCGCAGGGGACGGCGGCCCAGCGCCGGCGGGGCGCGGTGGCCCGGCCCGACGGGCGGTCCTCGGCGTCGGACAGCAGCTGATGCCCGGCGATCATGTCCAGCGGATTGTCGATCTCCGCGTGCACGGCACGCGGATCACCGCATCCGGTCGCGGTGGTGAGCGTCGTCACAGCGAACCCCCGGGCGTGACAGGGCAGGCGGTGCCGACACGGCGATACGGCTTCACGTGTGGTCCCCTCAGCGATGGCGGGCCGGGACGGGCGGAGCCCCGGCGGATCGAGCCGTGATCAAGGGAGGGGGCGCGTCGACGGACGGGCCGTCAGGTCAGCGCCCGGCACACGGACGACAGGACTCGTCGAAACACCTGCGGTGCCACGAGCCGCCGATACCGACCAGCGTGAAGTCGGTTCGCCGTTTGGCCATGCGAACAGCGTAATTCGGCCTGTCGACGGGGGTCAACAAGGGCCGGATCACGTGCTTATGAGGGAACCGTGTATTCCGTACCACCGATCCTGTGACCCCGGGTATCAGCATCAACGCCTGGCTGGTCGGGGACCGTCGCGGTCCCGCACGCTTCGGTCACAGCGCCCCGGGCCCGGTCCGGTGCCGCGCGCCGCCGCACCGCCGCCGCCTCCCGCGCCCCCCACACGAACGCGCCACCCCCCGCCTTCGTCCAAGGGGCCACCCCGCTCGTCGTCCAAGGGGCCACCCGGCTCGTCGTCCAAGGGGCCACCCGGCTCGTCGTCCAGGAAGGACATCCGCATGACCGCCCACCCACGCTCGCCCGCCGGGCGCCCCGGCGCCGCGTACCGGGAGGCCGACGGATGAGGCGGTACCTCCTGCGGCGCCTGCTGCTCGCCGTTCCCACGCTCCTGGGCGTCACCGTCGTCGTGTTCGCCGCCGTCGCCCTCGTCCCCGGCGACCCCGTGGCCGCCTTGCTCGGCCCCGGGGCGCCGCCCGAGGCCAGGGACCGGCTCACCGAACGGCTCGGCCTGGGCGAGCCGCTGCCCCTGCGCTACGTGCGGTGGCTGGGCCACGCGCTCCGCGGCGATCTCGGCGTCTCCGTCTCCGCCCAGCGGCCGGTCGGTGAACTCCTGCTGCCGGCCCTGGGACACACCCTCGTGCTCGCGGGCGCCGCCTTCCTGCTCGTGCTCACCGGAGGCCTCCTGCTCGGCACGCTGGGCGCCACCCGCCCGGACGGGCCGACGGCCCGCCTGTCACGCGCCCTGAGCACCCTGGCCGTCTCCGCTCCGCAGTACTCGGTGGCGCTGCTGCTCATCGCCGCGTTCGCCGTCGGGCTGCGGTGGTTCCCGGCCGGCGGCACCCAGGACCTGTTCGCCGGCGGCGGCACCGCCGACCGGCTCCACCACCTCGTCCTGCCCGCCGTCGCGGCGGCCCTCGTCCCGCTCGGCCTGACCGCCCGCGTCTTCGGCGCCGCCCTCGGAGGCGTCCTGCACTCCGACCTCGCCGACGGCCTGCGCGCCCGGGGCCTGCGCCGCGCCGCCGTCCTGCGGCACTGCGTCCACAACGCCTCCCCGGCACTGCTCACCATCGGCGGACTCCAACTCGCCTACCTGCTGGAGGGCGTGGTGTTCGTGGAGACCCTCTTCGCCTGGCCGGGCGTCGGCCGCCTGCTGTACGACGCGCTCACCGCGCGCGACCTGCCGCTGATCCAGGCGGGCGTGCTGCTGGTCGCCGTCGCCTTCGTCGGCGTCAACATCGCCGTCGACACCGCCCACGCCCTCATCGACCCCCGGCTGCGGGGTGCGCTGTGAACCGCGTCCCGCGACCGAGCCTGCTCGTACCGGCGTGCCTGGCGGGCGCGCTGCTGCTCCTCGCCGTCCTGGGCCCGCTGCTGGCGCCCCACGACCCCGACGCCGGCAGCCTGCGGGACCGGCTGCTGCCGCCCGGCAGCACCGGACATCCGCTGGGCACCGACTCCCAGGGCCGGGACGTGCTGAGCCGGCTGCTCGTCGCGACGGGCCCCTCGCTGCTGGGCGGACTCCTCCCGGTCGCCGTCGCCACCGTCGCCGGGACACTGCTCGGCATCGCCGCGGGACTCGGCGGACACCTGACCGAACACGCCCTGCTGCGCACCCTCGACGTGCTCTACGCCTTCCCGGGCGTCCTGCTCGCCATCACCGTCGCCACCGTGATGGAGCCGGGCCTGCTCGCCACCGTCGTGTCGCTGTCCGTGGTGCTCACCCCGGCGGTCACCCGGGTCGCCTTCACCGAGGTACGGCGCATCCGCACCGCGGAGTACCTGGAGGCCGCCCGGGTCAGCGGAGCGGGCCCGGTGACCGTCGCCCTGCGCCAGGTGGCCCCGGTCGTCACCCCCGTCCTGCTCGTCTACGCGTCCTCCCTGGTGGGGCTGGCCGTCGTCTACGCGGCCGGACTGTCCTTCCTCGGCCTGGGCGTGCCCCCGCCGGCCGCCGAGTGGGGCGCCATGCTCGACGAGCTCCGGCCCAGCCTGCTGACCCGCCCCGAGGTCGCCGTACTGCCCGCCGTCACCATCCTCGCCGTCTCCGTCGTCTTCAACGCCCTCGGCGAGGCCCTGCGCCACGGCACGGGCGCCGGCCGGAACCTGCGCACGGAGGCCGGACGATGAATCCACCCGAACACCTGGAGGTGCGGGACGTGACGGTCACCCACGGCACCGTGCGCGCCGTGGACGGGGTGTCGCTGACCGTGCGTCCCGGCGAGGCGCTGGTGCTGCTCGGCGAGTCGGGCAGCGGCAAGTCGACCCTGGCCCGCACCGTCGTCGGCCTGCCCGGCCGCGGCGCCCGGGTGAGCGGCCGCGTGCTCCTGTCCGGCACCGACCTGCGCACCCTCGGCGAGCGCGCCCTGTCCGACATCCGCGGCCGGCGCATCGGGTACGTCCCGCAGGACCCCGACGCCGGTCTCGACCCGCTGCGCCGGGTCGGCGCACAGCTGACCGAGGTCCTGCAGCGGCACCGGGTCGCCGGCCACCGCGCCGAGGCCCGCCGCGCCGTGCCCGGACTGCTGGACGCGGCCGGCGTCACCGACCCCGACCGCGTCGCCCGCTGCCACCCGCACGAACTCTCCGGCGGCCTGCGGCAGCGCGCCGCCCTCGCCCTCGCCCTGGCCTGCGGGCCGGGACTGCTGATCGCCGACGAACCCACCACCGCCCTGGACGCCGTGGTCCGCGCACACGTCCTCGACCTGTTCGCCCGTCTGCTCACCGAGCGCGGTGTCGCCCTGCTCCTGGTCACCCACGACATCGGCGTCGCCCGGCGCGTCGGCCACCGGGCCGCGGTCCTGCGCGACGGGCGGATCGTCGAGACCGGGCCCGTGGCGAAGCTGCTGAGCGCACCCGAGCACCCCCATGCCGCCGCCCTGGTGGCCGCACAGCCGGGAGGGCCCCGATGACCCGCGACCTCCTCCGCCTCGACCAGGTGTCCAAGCGCCACCGGCGCGGCCCCCTCGCCGTCGACGGCGTCTCCCTCCGCGTGTCGGCCGGGGAGACGGTCGCCCTGGTCGGCGAGTCCGGCTCCGGCAAGTCGACCGTGGCCCGGCTGGCCCTCGGCCTGCTCGCCCCCGACGCCGGCACCGTCCGCTTCGACGGCCACGACCCGTACCGGCTGCGCGGCCCCTCCGGACGGCGGACCCGGGCCCGCCTCCAGTTCGTGCCCCAGCACCCCCGCGGCTCGCTCAACCCCGCGCTCCGCGCCGGAGACGCGGTCGCCCTCGCCCTGCGCGTGCACGGCACGCCCCGCAAGGAGCGCCCCGCCCTCGTCGCCGACCTCTTCCAACGGGTCGGTCTGGCACCGGAGCTGGCCCGCCGCCACCCGCGCGAACTGTCCGGCGGACAGGTCCAGCGCGTCGCCATCGCCCGCGCCCTGGCCACCGGCCCCGACCTGATCGTGTGCGACGAGCCGACCTCCGCGCTGGACACCACCGTCCAGGCCCAGGTCCTCGAACTCCTCACCGACCTGCGGCAACGCCTCGGCCTGGCCTGCCTGTTCGTCTCCCACGACCTGGCCGTCGTACGGCACCTGGCCCACCGGGTCGTCGTCCTGCGCCGGGGACGGGTCGTCGAGGAGGGCGGCACGGCCACCCTGTGGAACGCGCCCCGCCACCCCTACACACGCGCCCTGCTCGCCGCCGACGCCGCCCTCCGCCCCGAGCCTCCCGCGCCCCCTGAGCCGGCCACTGCCGACCGGTCGGTGCCTCCCGAGCCGGCCCGAGCCGATCGGTCCGCGCCCCCGAGCCGGCCCGAGCCGATTGGGCCGAGCCCCCTGAGCCGGCCCGAGCCGATCGGTCCGATCGGTCCGACCGGGCCGACCGGTCCGACCGGGCCGTGCCCGTCGGCGCCGACGCCACCGACGGGCTCGCACCGGCCGGTGACCTCGGCGCCGAGCCCCCCGGACCGACCGGTGCCGCCCGGTCCACGCCCGTCGGCGACCGGTCCACGCCGGTCGGCGACCCCGCCACCGAACCCCCCGAGCCGAACACGGCCGACCGGCACCGGCCCGTCGGTGAACCGTCCGCCCCATGAGTGACGACGAGGAACCCATGACGCACCACCAGCACCCGCCCGGCCCCCCGGCCGACCACCGCCCCGCGGCACACCCGCTCCCGCTCCCGCTCCCGGCGGGCCGGCCCCGCCGCCGCCTCCGCCTGCGCGCCGCCGGCCTCGCCGCCGCCCTGCTGCTGCCGTTCGCCGCGGCCGGCTGCGGCACCGGATCCGCCGCCGACGACACGGCGGGCGGCGCCAGGACCGGCGGCACCCTCGTCATCGGCGCCACGGGCAAGCTCCCCAACCCCGACACCGTCATCGGCGGCGCCGGATACGAGGGCAAGCGCCTCGTCAGCTTCCAGCTCTACGAGGGCCTCACCCGCTACGACCTGTCGAAGACCGACGGCCCGGCCGAGATCACGGCAGCCCTGGCCACCTCCTGGAAGGTCGCCGAGGACCGCAGGACCTGGACCTTCACCCTCCGCAAGGGCGTGAAGTTCCATGACGGCACCGCCTTCGACGCCGACGCCGTCGTCTTCAACCTCGACCGCTACCTCGACGAGAAGAGCCCGTACCACACGGACGCCCTCGGCGCGGCGGCCGGCGAGTACGCGGGCGGCATCACCAAGTACACCAAGCTCGCCGACGACCGGATCCAGCTCGTCACCGAGAAACCCAACGGACACTTCCCCCAGGACCTCGCGCACGTCCTCATCGCCAGCCCCACCGCCGTCCGCGAGACCGGATCCGCGAAGTTCTCCGAACACCCCGTCGGCACCGGCCCGTTCCGCTTCGTCAAGCAGACGGCCGGGGAGCAGATCGAGCTCGCGCGCTTCGACGGCTACTGGCGCGGAGCCCCCAAGCTGGACAAGCTCGTCGTGAAGGCCCTGCCCGACGCCGCCGCGCGCACCGCCGCCCTGCGCTCGGGCTCCGTCAACTGGATCGAGTACCCCAACCCCGACGACATCCCGAGCCTGGAGGCCGACGGCGCCAAGGTCGTCACCAACAGCTACGACCACCTCTGGTACTGGATCCTCGACACCGCCGCCGAACCCTGGAGCGACCCCCGCGTCCGCAGGGCGGCCAACTACGCCATCGACCGCGAGGCCATCGCCGAGGAACTGCTGCACGGCACCGCCGAACCCGCCCGGCAGGCCGCACCGCCCGGCACCTTCGCCCACGACCCGGCCGACGACACCTACGACCACGACCCGGACAAGGCCCGCGCACTGCTCGCCGAGGCCGGCTACGCCGACGGCTTCACCACCTCCGTCACCGTCCCCACCGGCGGCTCCGGCAACCTCGTCCCCGTGCCCATCGCCGAGGCCGTGCAACGCGACCTCGCCGCCGTCGGCATCAAGGTCGAGATCCGCACCACCGACTGGTCGACCCTGATCAGCGCCGAGGCCGAGGGGAAGGTCGCCCGCGGCTCACAGGCCATCGCGCAGTCCACCACCCTGTTCCAGTCCGAAGCCCTGCTGCCCCTGTTCATCGGCACCGACAGCCCGTTCTGGACCGGCCACTACAGCAACCCCCAGGTCGACGAGCTGCTCGCCTCCGCAGGCGCCTCCGCCGACCAGGCCGCCCGCGAGGCGGACTACACCCAGGCCCTGGAACTCGTCACGCAGGACGCGCCCTGGCTGTTCGTCGTCAACGACCGCAACCCCAGGGCCGTCTCCCCGCACGTCCACGGCCTCGTCCAGCCGCAGTCCTGGTTCCTCGACCTCACGACCGTATGGGTGGCCCGATGACCGTCTCCCACACCCCCGCGCCGGGCCTGCCCCCCACCTGGGGCATCACGCTGCCGCTCCCCGGACTGACCATCGACCGGCACCGCTTCCTCGTGGAACGCCTGCCCGACCTCGGCTACACGGACGTGTGGAGCGCGGAGGGCGGCGGCACCGACGCCTTCACCCCGCTCGCCGCCGTGGCGGCCTGGTCGCCGACCCTGCGCATCGCCACCGGCATCGTCCCCGTCCACACCCGGGGCCCGGCCGTCCTCGCCCAGACCGCCGCCACCCTCGCCCAACTCGCCCCCGGCCGCCTCCTGCTGGGCCTCGGCGCCTCGGTGCCGGCCCATGTCACGGACATCAACGGCATCCCGTTCGACGAACCGTACAAACGGACCCGGGACGTCCTGCGGTTCGTCACCCGCGCCCTGCGCGGCGAGCACATCGCCGGTGACTTCGACACCTTCTCCATCACCGGCTACCGCCTGCCCCACCCGCCCGTGGACCCCGTCAAGGTGATCCTCGGCGCGCTGCGGCCCGGGATGCTGCGCCTGGCGTTCCGCGAGGGCGACGGCGCCATCACCAACCTGCTCTTCCCCGACGACGTGCCCAAGATCCTCGACGCCGTCGGACCGCAGCCGCCCGGCAAGGAACTCGTCGTCAAGGTGTTCGTCTGTCCTACCGAGGACACCGACTACGCCCACCGCGCCACCCGCCCCTTCCTCGCCTGGATCCTCAACCGCGAGCCCTACCGCAGGTTCCACGAGTGGCTCGGCCACGGCGACCTGCTGCGCGAGTCGCACGAACGGTGGGCCGACGGCGACGTCGACGGCGCGCAGAAGGCGCTGCCCGACGAGGTCGTCGACGGGCTCTTCATCAGCGGGTCGCCGGAGGAGTGCCGCGAGCGCATCCTGCGCTACCACCGGCCGGGCGTGACCACCATCCAGCTGTACGTGTCGCTGCCCCCCGAGGTGTTCGTCAGCCGGGCCAGGGTCCTGGACACCCTCGCCCGCCTCGGCCCGGCCGCCCACTGACCCCGTCCGCATCCCCACCCCGTCCGCATCCCCACCCCGCCCGCGGAGGCACTGCCATGGATCTGGACCTGAACCTGGACCTGGACCTACGCGGCGGGGTACGCGCCGCACCCGTGCCGGGCACCACTCCCGAGGAACGCCAGGCGCTGCGCTTCGCCCCCGACCCCCGCGACCGCGACGCCGACCCGGAGTTCGTGGCGCGCACCGCCCGGGAGAACGAGGAGGACGGACTCGACAGCGCCCTCGTCGTCCAGTCCAGCTCCTGGCCGGACCCGTGGCTGGTGGCCTGCTGGGCGCTGGCGGCCACCAGCAGGCTGCGGGTCGCCGTCGCCCACCGGGCGGGCCCCACGGCACCCACCGCGGCCGCGCGCGCCCTGGCCACCCTGGACCGGCTCTCCGGAGGGCGGGCCGCCGCCCACGTCATCGTGGGCTCCAGCGACGCCGACGTGGCCCGGGACGGCGACACGCTCGGCAAGGCGGCCCGCTACCGCCGGACGGGGGAGTACCTGGAGCTGTTCCGCCGCACCCTCGTCGAGCGCCGCGACTTCGACCACGACGGCGAGTTCTACACCGTCCGCGGCGCCCGCTCCGGCCTGCTGCCCCACCCGCGCGCCGAACTCCTCTCCTTCGGCGGCTCGTCACCGGAGGGCGTCGAACTCGCCGCACGGCACGCGGACGTGTACGCGGTGCCGCCCCTGCCGCTGACGGCCACCCGCCGGCACATCGCACGGGCGCGCGCGGCGGCCGCGGCACACGGCAGGACGCTGCGGATCTGGCGCCACGTCACCGTCATCACGGCCCCCACCGACGAGGAGGCCGAGCAACGGGCCCGGCGCATCCGCGCGGACGCGCTGCGGCTGACCTCGGGCCCCGACAGCGCGCGCTGGCTGGAGGCGGTCCAGCTCGACCGCGACCGCGAACGCGGCCGCGCCGAAGGCCCCCGGCCACTGGCCGCCTACATCGCGCGCACGCTGGCCGGCGCGTTCGTCGGCTCCCCGGCCACCGTCGCCGCCCGCATCGGCTGGCTGCGCGCGGCCGGCGTGGGCATCGTCCAGCTCGACATGCCCCTGGAGACCGCCGAGGACCGAGAGCTACGCCGCGCCCTCGTCGGCGCCCTCAGAGCGACGTACATCCCGCGCGCCCCACGCCACACCACACACAGCCGACGAGGCTGGTGACCCCCCAGCGCGACAACCGGCAGCAGCCGCTCGTCGCCCGCGGCCGCCAGCGTTCGCCCGATGCCCGCGGCCGCCCGCGGTCGGCCCACCGCCGACGATCAGTACGGCCACCTCGGCGCCCGCCGCGTACATGCCGGGCGCCACCTGCTCCCGCCCGCAGCCCGCGGCGGCCCGAGGCCCGCGGCGGCCCGGAGCCCGCGGCTGTCCGGAGCCCGCGGCTGTCCGGACCCGCCGTCCCGCCGCCCCTCCCGGGAGGCCGGGGCGGCGCCCGGCAGCCCGCAGCCGTTTGTGTCGTCCGCAGCCAGCAGCCAGCAGCCAGCAGCCAGCAGCCCGCAGCCGTCCGCGGTCGCCCGATGCCCGCAGTCGCCCGAAGTCCGCGGCCACTGGTAGACCGCCGCCCGCCGCCCGCCGCCCGCGGCCCCGCCGTCGTCCGGAGCGGGCGGCCGGGCGGAGTGCCGGGCCGGCGCAGTGGGCCGCGGCCCGTGGCCGGGCCGAGGCCGATACGGCGACCCGCGGCCGGGTGGCGACGGCGCCGACCCGGGCGCCGCCGTGCGGCCCTCCACCGGCACCCGCGGCGGGTCGGGGGACCGCCGCGGTCGGCGGGCGGGCGATCACCGCGCCGGCAGACGCGTGGCCGCCTCGTCGGCGGGCGGCGGGCGGCGGACGGCGGACGGCGGCCGTCGCCCGCCGACGGGCGGATGGCCGTCGCGGGTGTCACGCTGAGTCGCACAGGACTCGTGAAAGGCACCCCTCATGATCACCACTGACTTCCCTCCGGGTTCCCCCTGCTGGCTCGACCTCGGCACCCCCGACGTCCCGGCCGCCGCCGCCTTCTACGGCGCGGTGCTCGGCTGGGACTACGAGTCCATGGGTGAGGGGGAGGACACGGAAGGCGGGATGTTCCGCAAGGACGGCAAGATCGTCGCGGGGCTCGGCAAGCTGACCGAGGAGGGCGCCCGGTCCGCCTGGATGATCTACTACGGCGTCACCGACGCGGACGCCACCACCGAGGCCGTCGAGCGGGCGGGCGGCACCGTCCGGGTGGCCCCGAGGGACCTCGGCCAGTGGGGCCGCATGGCGCAGTACAGCGATCCGCTGGGGGGCCAGTTCGCCGTCTGGCAGCCGGGGGAGACCAAGGGCGTCGAACTGGTGGAGGAGCCGGGCGCCCTGACGTGGACCGAGCTGTACACGAGTGATGCGCAGGCCGCGAAGGAGTTCTACGGCACCGTCCTGGACTGGCGGTTCAGCGACATGGAGCTGCCCGGCGGGGGAGGGGTGTACACCCTCATCACGCCCGCCGGTCTCCCCGAGGAGCGTATGCACGGCGGCTTGATGGAACTCCCGGCTGAGGACCTCGCCCTGACGGACGGACAGCCGTACTGGCACCCGGTCTTCGCCGTCACGGACTGCGACGACGCCGTCGCCCAGGTCACCGCGAACGGCGGCAGCGTGCAGATGGGCCCGGAGGACGCGGAGGGCGTCGGCCGGCTCGCCGTCTGCCTCGACCCCGCCCGAGCCGACTTCGTGGTGCTCGCCCCGGCCGGGGAGTGAACGCCTCCGCGCCACGACCGACCGCACACCGCCGCACACCGCCGCACACCGCCGGGCGCCGTCGCGGCGCCCCCGTCACCGCCCGGCCAGCCTCACGCCGAACCCTCGGGGTCCGCGTCCCGCACCGCCCTGAACTCCACGGCCACCACACCGTCGACGGCGCGGCAGAGTCCCTCCAGGACGTGTACCGGGACCCGGGGCGACAGCCGTCCGCTGAGGACGACATGGCCGTGCGTGACGTCCACGTGGAGCGCCGACGGGGCCTCGCCGAGCGTCTTGACCAGCACCTCCTCCACGATCTCCGTACGGATCGCCTGGTCCGTGCGCAGGAAGACCCGCAGCAGGTCGCTCCGGCTCACCACACCGGTGAGCCGCCCGTCCTCGCCGACCACGAGCAGCCGCTTGATGCCCTGCTGCGCCATCACGCGGGCGGCGTCGACGACACTCCAGTCCTCGCGCGCGCAGACGGCGGGCGACGTCATCAGCCCCGCCGCGTCGATGGCCGACGCCTTGGCGGGCGACGGCGCGGCGACCGGTCCTCCGGCGTCGCCCTCCGGCCGGCCCCACATCTTGTGCAGCAGATCCGCCTCCGACACCACGCCCACCGGGCGGTCGTCGGTGTCCACGACGGGGACGGCCGTGATGTCGTACTCCAGCAGCAGATGCGCGATCTCCTTGAACGGCGTCGCGCGCCGGACCCGCACGACGGCGTCGCTCATCAGGTCGCGCACCTTCTGGTGGTTCATGTGAGGGCTCCCTCTCTCCCGCCGGACGCACGGACCGGCTCCTGCCCTCCTTTGTAGGCGGCCACGGCCGACGGGGCCGCACGGGGCACGCAGGACGTGGGCGGCCGGGGAGGGGGCCGGAGCCGACACGTCCCGGTGTCAGTGCCGCCTGACATCCTGCCCGTATGACCCTCGCACACGCGCTCGACGGCCTGGACGCCCGCCCCTGGTCCGCCGTCTCCCACGCCTACGGCAGCGCCGAAGACCTCCCCGACCTGCTGCGGGCCCTCGCGGGGGCCGACCGGGAGGCCTCGGACGAGGCCCTGTCCGAGCTCTACGGCAGCGTGCTGCACCAGGGGACGGTCTACGCCGCCAGCGCGGAGGCCGTTCCCTTCCTGGCCCGCGTCGCGGCCGCCGGCCACCGGACGGCCGACGTGCTGGAACTGATCGGCGGGATGGCCGAGAGCGAGGACGAGCACGGCGTCGCACCGGGCACGGTCCGGGCAGCCGTGGCCCGTGAACTTCCCCTGCTGCTGCCGCTGCTCGACGCCGCCGACCCGGGCGTCCGCGGGCGAGCGGCCTGGACCGTGGGCCACACCCGGGCCGTCGACTCCGCGCTCCCGACGCTCCGCGCGCGCTGGGAGCGGGAGTCCGACGCCGTGGTGCGCGCGGAGCTGCTGGCCGCGCTCGCCCTGCTCGACGCCCCGCTCGGCGCCGCGACCGCCGCCACCGTCCTCACGGCGCCCCACCCGGCCGAGCTGCGCATGGCCGCCGTGTTCGCCGGCCTGGACGCGGGCCTGCCGTGGAGCGACGCGCACCACACCACCGTGCTGGCGCTGCTGCCCACCGGGCCGCTGATGGCCGACCGCCTCGTCCTCGACCGCCGCGAACCGCTGGCCGCCGTCGTCGAGACGCTGCTGGGCCGCGACCGCGCCGCGGACCGGGAAGCCGCCTTCGCCCTGCTGGACGTGGCGCTCCGGGACGACCGGCCCGAGGTGCGCGCCGAGGCCGTGTGGGCGGCCGACCGGGCCTGCACCCTCTCCCGGAGCGCCCCGCGCAGGCTGCTGCCGGCCCTGGTCCCGCCGGCCGACGACGACGCGGTGGTCGCCGTCGCCTCCCTCCTGGGCAGGCTGGGCACCGACGCCGCCCCGGCGGCGCGGGCGCTGGCCCCGCTCGCGGGACGCGATCCCGCCCAGGACGACGACCGGGCCGACCGGGCTCTGGCCGCGCTGGTGCTCATCGCCCCCCGCGAAGCCGCACCGCTCCTGGCCCGCGGACTGGGACGGCGCCCGCGGGCGCTCGACTGCGCCGCGGGATTCCGCCTCCCCACCGATCCCCGACGCCCGTTCCCCTACGACGACGAACTCCTCGACGCCGTCCGCCGCCGGCTCTCCCGGCCGGACCTGCTCTCGGGCAACGAACCATGGCAGCTGGCGAACCTGCTGGCCGGATGGGGCGCCCGGGCCGCCGCCGCCCTGCCCGAACTGTGCGCCGCCCTGCCGCATCTGGCGGAGCGGGTGGCACCGGCCACAGCGGCGATCGCGTCCGCCTGCGCGCCCGGGGACCGGCACCGGGAGCGGACGGTCGCGGCGCTGCGGGCCACCGCCGAGAACGGCGCACTGCCGGTGGCGAAGGCCCTGTACGACCTGACCGGGGAGGACCAGGCCCTGCTGAGCTGCCTCACCCGCCACATCACGGGCAACACCCGTGACCTCGGTGAGGCCGTCCGGACGGCAGGCGCCCTCGGGCCCCGGGCGGCATCGCTGGTGCCCGCCCTGCGCGCCGCCCTCAGCGGCCCGCAGGGCAGGGCGGTCACCCCCGTGCTCGACACGGACACGGCGCTCGCCGAGGCGCTGTGGCGCATCACGCGCGACGCCGCTCCCGTCCTCTCGGCCCTGGACTCGGTCTTCGCCCGTGCCGCGCAGAGCCCCTGGCACCGGTGGTCCGCGGTGCGGGCGGCCCGGGTGACGGCGCTCCTGGGCGCCGCCGGAAGGCCCCTGACACCCCGTCTGGAGCCGCTGCTCGACGACCCGGTCCAGGTGTCGGCGGCGGCTCTCGCCCTCGTGGCCGTGGCCGAACCCTCCGCGCCGGACCGCGCCGCGCTCGCCGCGGCCGTGGTGGAGGCGGCCGGACGCGGGGCCGACGCGACGGCGGTGTGCGAGGCGCTCGAGGCCCTGGGCGCCGACGCCCTGCCCGCCACCCACCTGCCGCGGCTGGCCGCCCTCGCCGAGGGGGACGCACGCGTCGTCCGCTCGGGTGTCGAGGAGCGGATCATCGGCCGCGACGAGGCCTTCCGCGAGCGGGCCCGCACGCTCCTCGACGCCTGCCGCCGCCGGCAGCCGTGACCCGCTCGTGGGCGGCCCCCGCCGCGGGTGCGGCGGGGGAGACGCAGGTCACATCCGTTCGTGTCACGTTCCGCCGGGCCGGCCCGTCACGGGTGTGTATCCACGGACAACGACGAAGGAGCCCCCTGTGGAAGCTCGCCTGAACCTCTTCGGCAACACGGACGCGGCCAAGGTCGTGAGGCACTTCTCCGCGGCGGGGAAGGTGGCCTCGGACCTGGGGCTGCCGGCCGCGACGCAGGAACTGGTGAAGATCCGCGCCAGCCAGATCAACGGCTGCGGCTTCTGCACCGACATGCACACCAAAGACGCGGCGCACGCCGGGGAGAGCGCGCTGCGGCTCAACCTCGTCGCGGCCTGGCGGGAGGCGACGGTCTTCACCGACGCCGAACGCGCCGCCCTCGAACTCACGGAGCAGGGCACCCGCATCGCGGACGCGGCCGGCGGTGTCACGGACGAGGCCTGGGCGTACGCCGCCAAGCACTACGACGAGGACCAGCTCCTCGCCCTGGTGTCCCTCATCGCCGTCATCAACGCCTTCAACCGCCTGAACGTCATGGTCCGGCAGCCCGCCGGGGACTACCAGCCCGGCCAGTTCGGATGAGACGGACGGACGGCCCGGCCCGGACACCGCCCCGTGCGGGCGCCCGGACCGGGCCGGCCGCACCGGTCGGGGCACGGGCGGGTCGAGGCACGGGCAGGTCGGGGCACGGGCGGGTCAGTGGTGGGCGTGCGCGACGGCGTGTCCCTTGCCTCGGCCGATCATCCACTTGTTCACCGGCGTGGTCACCAGGAAGGCCACGGCGAAGCCGCCCAGGAGCGCCCACCAGAACAGTCCGTCGGACAGGTGGGCGTCCATCGCACCCGGGACCAGGGCGATGACGCCGTTGTCGACCAGCTCCATCACGGCGATGGAGACGGTGTCGGCCGCGAGCGCCACCTTGACGGCGGCACCGAGACCGAGCCCCGCGCGGCGGACCGCGAACAGCGTGAACGAATAGCCGAACACGAAGGCCAGCGCGATCGCCAGCGCCATGGTCTGCGCGTTGCCCCACGTCAGGGCGGTGCCGATCACCATGCCGAGGATCTCGCCGATGGCGCAGCCGGTCAGGCAGTGCAGCGTCGCCCGCACCGCCGTCGCCCAGGACACGCCGGGCGGACGGCCGCCGTCGTGCCCGGGGTGGTGGTAGGGGGCGGGCGTGTGGTCGTGCGCAGTGCCGGTGCGGTGCGTGCCGTGGTCCATGACCGTCATCCCCAATCCGCCGTGGTGACCCGTTCCGTCGTGGGGCCCGTTCCGCCGTGGTGCGGACCCGCTCCGGGTGTCCACTCACGACCAACCATATACCCCATGGGGGTATTCCCGGACCAGGAGAACGTCCATCGGCCCGCGATGCGGCGCGCAGGCAGCCGCATGGCGTATGGGGCAGCCGTGTGGGGCGCGGAAACCGTCGTACGGCTTCCGCGCCCCTCGGCCCGTCCGTCCGCGCCGGTCAGCCGGAGGGATCGAGCACGACCGGCAGCTCCGCCAGGCCCCGGAAGGCCGGGAACGGAACCTGCATCCATCGCGGCCCGCCGGCGGGGTCGGCCGGCGCCATCCTCGGGAACCGGCCGAAGAGGCTGGTCAGGGCCACCTGCATCTCCAGCCGGGCGAGCGGGGCTCCCAGGCAGTAGTGGATGCCGTGCCCGAAGCCCACATGGGCGTCCCGCGCGTTGCCCGGCCGAGTCACGTCGAACTCGTCCGGCGCGTCGAACTTCCGCGGATCGCGGTTGGCCGAGCTGAGCGCGATCTGGACCAGGGAGCCCTTCGGGATCAGCGTCCCGCCGTACTCCACGTCCTCGGTCGCGTAGCGGAAGGTGGCGCTCTCCACGGAGCCCTCGTAGCGCACCACTTCCTCGACCGTCGCGCGGATCAGCTCCGGGTCCTCCCGCAGGGCCCGCAGCTGCGCGGGCCGGGACAGCAGGTGGTGGACGGCGTTGCCGATGAGGTACGCCGTCGTCTTGTGACCGGCGAACATCAGCAGGAACGCCGTGGAGACCAACTCGCTCTCGGTGAGCCCGCCCTCGCCGTCCCGGACCGTGACGAGCGCGCTCAGCAGGTCCTCGCCCGGGTGGGCGCGCTTGTCCGCGACGAGGTCCGTGAAGCAGGCGTGCAGCGCCTCCTCGGCCTCCTGCTGGGCCCGTTTGGCCTCCTCGCCGAACCCGCTCTGCGCCACCGTGGTGGACAGCCGCTGCAACAGCGGCCGGTCCTCGGCCGGCACACCGAGCAGTTCGCCGATCACGCCGATCGGCAGCGGGAACGCGAACGCGGGCAGCAGGTCGAAGGGCTCCCGCGTCGGACACGCGTCGAGCAGGTCCCCGGCGAGTTCCTCGATCCGCGGCCGCAGGGCCTCCACCCGCCGCGGGGTGAACTGGGAGCTGACCAGCCGGCGCAGCCGGGTGTGCTTGGGCGGGTCGGAGTTGAGCATGTTGTCGTCCAGTGCGACGGACGACTCGCCGAAGATCCTCCGGTACGCGTCCAGGGCCCCGTACATGTCCTTGCTCAGCCGCGGATCCGACAGGGCGGCCCGCGCGTGCTCGTACCGTGTGATCAGGTACGTCTCGTTGCCGTGGGGCGGTCTCATCGGGCAGACCGGCGCCGCTTCCCGGAGCCGGGCGTAGACCGCGTGCGGGTCGCGCCGGAACTCCGGGGTGCACCGCTCGGCCGCGGTGACGGCGTCTTGCGTGGTCGTCAAGGACGGCTCCCTAGGTCGAAGAGGGCCTCGGCGTTGCCGCCGAGGATGAGCTGCTGGGACGCCTTGTCGACCGGCAGCTTCTCGATCATGTGGACGAAGTCCTCCAGCGGCGCCGCCATCGGCGGCGAGTCCGTGCCGAACAGCATCCGTTCGGGTCCCAGCACCTCGGCGTTGAGGCTCAGGTGCGCCGAGCTGAACGGGCTGGTGTCGACGTACATGCGCCGGAGCGCGGCGACCGGGTCGGCCGACGGCGGCCCGCCCGCCCGACCGGCGGGGGTCGCCCGACCGGCGGGGGTCGCCCGACCGGCGGCGGCCGGTGGCCCGGCGGACCGCGCGCCCGGCCCGGCGCCGGCCCGCGCGGTCGCGCCGGGGGGTGGTGCTCCACCGCCCCAGTGCCGTGGGCGCGCCGCCGTCTGGAGGCGCTCCGGCAGCAGCGCCATGGCGCCGCCGCCGGTCGCGCCGATCAGCCGCAGGTCCGGGTACTTGTCCAGCCATCCCGCGAACGCGATCATGGCCATGCCGATCGTGAGGTCGCCGAACCGGCCGATCTGCTCGACGAAGCCGATCTCGTCGACCCGTTCCGTGCCGGCCGGTTCGGCCGGGGCGTGCACCAGGACCGGCACTCCCGCCTCCGCCGCCAGGGCGAAGAAGGAGTCGGCGCGCGGGGAGCCGAGGAACTCCCCGTGGACGCTGGAGGTGGTGATGAGCCCGACGAACGCGGGGTCCGCGAGGGTCTCCCGCACCCCTTCGAGGTGATCGTCGTCGCCGAACGGGTTGGCGTACACGTAGCCGCGCAACTGGTCCGGGAACCTGGCGATCAGCCCCGACATCCAGTCGTGGAAGCCACGCAGCCGGTCGCGTGGCTGCGCGTAGTTGTCGACGCCCGGGACCCGCGCCATGGCGCCGGCCCCGACGGGGCTGCCGATGATGGTGAGGTCGATCCCGGCCTCGGCGCGGGCGGCGAGCATGCCGTCGACGTCGGTCAGGCTCGGGGGCATCGGGAAGCGTTCGGCCGCCTCCGGCGGGGACAGATGCCCGTGGATGTCGATGATCATGTGGCGTTTCCCCGGTTCGGTGTGAGGGCGCGGACGACCGCGGCGCAGTCCTCGTCGCCCAGCCCCTGCTCGGTGGCGCGGACGTGGGTCTCGGCCGCGGCGGTCGCCAGGGGCAGGTTCAGGCCGGCCGACGCCGCCTGCTTCGAGGCGAGTATCAGGTCCTTGGCCATCAGCCGCAGCCGGAAGTCCGGTTCGTCGAAGCGGCCGGAGGCCAGACGCCTGGACTTGAACGCCATGACCGGCGAGGCGAACCCGCTGCCCGCGATCGTCTTCAGGACCAGCTGCCGGTCGAGTCCGGCGGCCGCCGCCAGCTCGGTGGCCTCGGCCATCGCCTGCACCTCGACGCCCATCAGGAGGTTGAGGAGCAGCTTCATCCGCATGCCGGAACCGAGTGCGCCCAGATGGACGACCTCCTTGCCCAGCGTCTCCAGCAGCGGCAGGGCGGCCTGGAACACCCGCTGCTCACCGCCGACGAACAGCCGCAGTTCGCCGTCGCGCGCGTGGTCGCGGTTGCCGAGCATGCCGACGTCCAGCACCGCGGGCGCGTCCCCGGCGATCTGGACGACCTCCTCGGGGGCGACGGTGCCGGCGCAGATCAGGGTGCCGGGGTACGGGCCCCTGGCCAGCAGGCCGTCCGGTCCGCGCAGTACGGCGCTGAGGGCTTCGCTGTCGGCGACGGCGCAGATGGCCGAGCTCGTGCCCTCGACGGCGTCGGCGGGGTGGGGCGCCACCCGGGCGCCCGCGTCGGCCAGCGGTGCGGCCCGCTCCGGCGTACGGTTCCACACCCGGACCTCGACCCCCTGCTCGAGGAGGCGGGTGGCCAGGCCGGTGCCCATCCGGCCGAGGCCGATGACGGCGACGGGTCCGTCGGTCATGCGGGTCATGACGCCACCCCCTTCGTCTCCTTGACGACCCGGTACCGCAGCGACTGCGTCGAGTCGACCCACTGGCGCAGCGGGGCCACGAGTTCGCGGTGCTCCTCGCTCTGCTGCCAGGCGAAGAAGTGCTCGGGCGTCTTCCACTCGCTGGTGATCACCCACTGACGGGAGTCGTCGACGGGTTCTCCCAGCCGCTCCACGATGTGGCCCGGGGTGCGGGCGACGGACTTCCGGATCTGGTCGTACAGCTCCAGGAAGCCCTGCTCGCCGCCCTCGACCACGCGAACCGTGAAGACCACGCCCAGCGTTTCGGCCGACTGGCCCTTGTGCTCAGTGCCCATGTCTCCTCCTGAGGGTGAGATCCGGCAGGACACGCATCCCACCGACTCATGGCACCCGTGCGGACGCAACTCCGAATGGGGGACGGCCCAGTGCCGACAAGGGGTTCACGCTCCGCGTTTGACCTGTTCGGGTGAGCGGAGCGGCACCCG
This sequence comes from Streptomyces sp. NPDC003247, assembly GCF_042888135.1. Taxonomy (NCBI): domain Bacteria; kingdom Bacillati; phylum Actinomycetota; class Actinomycetes; order Kitasatosporales; family Streptomycetaceae; genus Streptomyces; species Streptomyces sp. NPDC003247. The sequence continues at coordinate 101,987 of NZ_JBIAPF010000016.1, read as the reverse complement.
GTCCGGCGGCCGTCGAGGCGCCCCGGACGCCTCCCGGAAGGGTGGTCCGACCGGTCCGGTGGCGGCTGACCGGTCCGGTGACGGCCGACCGGCCCCGTGGCGGCGCCGGACCACCACCCCGACCGCCCGTCACCCGCCGGTGACCTCACCACGGTCGGACGGCCGTGCCGTGCCGTCCCGCCCGGGAGCGAGCAGCCTTGGTTCCAGCGAGGGAAGGAACGCGATGACCGCCCCAGACGACATGAGCACCCCGCAGCGCACGGGCACTACGGAGGGCACGAGCACTCCGCAGGGCACGAGCACCCCGCAGGGCACGGAGGGTACGAGCGCCCCGGACGGCTCCGGCGGCGTGCACGACCTGCGGTCCGCGCTGGCCCGGCTGGCCGGGCACCCCGGCCAGCTGATCGAGACGGACCACCCGGTGGACCCGAGCGCCGAACTCGCCGGTGTCTACAAGCGGGTGGGCGCGGGCGGCACGGTGGAGCGCCCCACCCGCACCGGCCCGGCGATGATCTTCAACAACGTCACCGGCTACCCGGGCGCGAGGGTGCTCGTGGGCCTGATGGCCAGTCGGGACCGGGTCGGCCTGCTGCTGGACGCGCCGCCGCGGCGCCTGACGCAGCGCATGGGGCAGGCGATCAAGGACGCGATCAGCCCGGTGACGGTCGGCCCGGACCGGGCACGCTGCCAGGAGGTGGTGCACCGCGCCGACGACCCGGACTTCGACCTGCGCACCCTGCTGCCCGCACCGACCAACACGGAGCAGGACGCGGGCCCGTACTTCTGTCTCGGCCTGGTGCTCAGCAGCGACCCGGAGGGCGAGAAGGGCACGGACGTCACGATCCACCGGCTGTGCGTCCAGGGCAGGGACAAGCTGACCATCTTCTTCGCGCCCGGCCGGCACATCGACGCCTTCCGCAGGAAGGCCGAGGCGCGAGGCGAGCCACTGCCGGTCTCGGTCAACATGGGCCTGGACCCGGCCATCCACATCGGCGCCTGCTTCGAGGCCCCGACCACCCCGTACGGCTACGACGAACTGGCGGTCGCCGGCGGGCTGCGCGGCAGGCCCGTCGAACTGGTCGACTGCGTCACCCAGCCGGAGCGGAGCATCGCCGCCGCCGAGGTGGTCATCGAGGGCGAGATCCTGCCCGGCGTGCGCGAGGCGGAGGACCAGAACACCCGCACCGGGCACGCCATGCCGGAGTTCCCCGGCTACGACGGCCCCGCCAACCCCGCCCTGCCCGTCCTCAGGGTCACCGCGATCACCACCCGCACCGACCCCATCCTCCAGACCCTGGTCGGACCGGGCGAGGAGCACGTCAGCCTGGCCGGCATCCCCACCGAGGCGAGCATCTACAACGCGTGCGAGGCGGCGATGCCCGGCTTCGTCACCGAGGTGTACTCCCACCGCTCCGGCGGCGGCAAGTTCCTCGCCGTGCTGAAGGTGAACAAGACGAACTCCTTCGACGACGGGCGCGCCCGGCAGGCGGCCCTCGTCGCCTTCGGCGTCTACTCGGAACTGAAGAACGTCATCCTCGTCGACGAGGACGTGGACATTTTCGACACCGACGACGTCCTGTGGGCCATGCAGACCCGTATGCAGGGCAACCGCGACGTCATCGCCGTCCCCGGGGTCGCCGGGCACGTCCTGGACCCCTCGCAGACGCCCGAGTACGACCCGACCCTGCCCGCCAGGGGCACCACCGCCAAGACCGTCTACGACGCCACCGCCCCGTACGCGCTGCGCGACGAGTTCACCCGCGCCCACTTCCGCGACGTCGACCCCCGGCCCTACGCCCCCGGCCTCTTCCCCGGGACCGGCGACCCCCCGGCCGGCGAGGGCGCTCCCGGCGCCGGCGGTCAGGTGCACCACACCCGCTCCCGGAGCAGCCACCACGACTGACCCCACGTCCCCTGCCGGACCGACCAAGGAGAAGACCATGCCCGAACAGCGCCGGGTGATCCTCGCGGTGACCGGAGCGGGCGGCACCCGACTGGCCGGACGGGTGCTGCACGCCCTCGTCGACGACGACCGGGTCGGTCACGTGGACCTGCTCGTGTCCTCCAACGGCCGACGGCTGATCGCCCACGAACTGGGCGGCACTCCCGCGGACGACCCCTTGCCGCGGCTGCTGGGCGGGCCGTCGCGGAAGGTGACCGTACTGCACCCCGAGGAGGACTTCGCCGCCCCGCCGTCCTCGGGCAGTTACCGCACCTGGGGCATGATCGTGCTGCCGTGCGCCATGGGCGTGATGAGCCGGATCGCGCAGGGCCAGTCCGACACGCTGATCGAACGCGCCGCCGACGTGTGCCTGAAGGAGCGCCGCCCGCTGCTGCTGTGCGTCCGGGAGACGCCGTTCAACCTCATCCACCTGCGCAACATGGTCCAGGTCACGGAGGCGGGCGCCGTCGTCTACCCGATGATCCCGACGTACTACAACGTCCCGCGCACCCTGGAGGAGATGGACGACGAGTTCGTCACCCGCCTCCTGGAGTTCGCCGGCCTCGACCGCGGCGACGCCTACGAGTGGCACGACGGCGGCTCCCCCGCCTACCGGAAGCGCGTCGCGTCGACGCGGGACGCCTCGTGACGGCTACCGCTCCGGCGGGATGCGGTAGACCGAGACGTGCGAACGGGACTCGTCGGTGAACTCGGCGCCGGTCCAGTCGGCGTGCCGGGTCTCCAGCTCGAAGCCGGCCAGTTGCGCCATGAGGTCGAGTTCGGCCGGCCAGATGTAACGGTGGGGGCTGCGGACGAGCCGGGCCTCCCGGGTCGAGCCGAACCGGAAGTGGTGCGACACGACCTGCTGGCGCACGAGGTCGTAGGTGTCCAGTCCGATGTAGTCGGGGTCGGTCGTCCAGACGGTGACGGACCGGCCGTGCGGGGTCTTCTGCGGTTCGGGGACCCAGAGCTCGATCACGAACCGGCCGCCGGGCGTGAGATGGCGGGCCGCGTTGCGGAAGCACTCGACCTGTTCGGCCTGGGTGAGCAGGTTGGAGATCGTGTTGTAGACCAGGTAGACCAGGGTGTACCGCCCGGGGACGACGGTGGTCGCCATGTCGCCGACGACCACGGGGACGGTGGCCTCGTCCGCCTTGGCCCGCAGCCGCTCCACCATGGGCTGTGACAACTCGATGCCGGTGACCGGGACGCCCCGTTCGGCGAGCGGGACGGCCACCCGGCCGGTCCCGACGGCGAACTCCAGCGCTGCCCCGCCGTCCGCGAGCTCGGCGAGGCGGTCCACGGTCGGGCCCAGCACCTCGGGCGCGAACATGCCGGTGCCGGGTGTGTCGTAGCGCTGGGCGACTTCGGCGTCCCAGATCTCTTCCTGTCGGATCTCTTCCTGTCGCATTCCGTCCACGGTCGCCTCCGGACGGCGTGTTGTCCAACGGTTTTCCCGCCCGCCGCGGCCCGGTTCCGCGGCCGGGGCGCCGTGCCGTCAGCCGGCGTACACCCGGCCCTGCTTCACCACGTAGTGGGTCGGCTCGGAGCAGCCGAGGGACGGCGTGAGCAGCAGGCTCACCGTGAGCGGCGCGGGCTCGGTGCCCGCCGTCGAGAACCGGCAGACGGCGCCCCGGCCCGTCAGGGGGTACCAGAACCAGCCGTCGACGTCGCCGACGGTCACCCGGTCCGACTCCTTCCAAGTGCCGTCGGCCCGGGTGAAGACCTGAAGGCGTACGGAGGCGGCGTACTCGTCCTCCGTCGAACGCAGCGCGGTCAGGGTGATCCTGTAGTCGGTGCCGAGGACGGAGGAGGCGATCTGCCGGGTCTGCGGCGCGGCGGTGTCCGCCCGGGAGGCGCCTGCGCCGACGGCCACGGCGGTGGTCGCCGCCAGGGCGACGAGGGCGGCGGCCGTGCGGCGACGGAGGCGAGGACGAGTCAGGTTCATGAGGTGTTCCCCCGTTGGAACGAGTTGGTACGGATGGCCGGGAATCATCCCGTTTGTTAATGAAGACACCGTAAAGGGCACAAAGGTTCCACGCGGCCCGGCGCGGGCCGCCCGCGGCCGCCGGCGGGCCGCCGGTCACCCCTCGCCGGTCACCCCTCGCGCCGGGCGGCCCGGTCCGACGCCGGCCAGACGTACGGCAGATCGTCGGGGACGTCGGGGAAGAGGGGCAGGTAGAACACGGGGTCCTTGCGGACGAGCGCCGACCGGTGACTGCGGTGGAACGCCGGGTCACCCAGCCACGGCGGCAGCTCGCCGTCCTCGGCGAGCTGCTCCTGCGTGCGGATCCCCGCGCCGGCGCGCCGCCCGGGGAAGCCGGTCACCAGCGAGGCGGCGCAGGTGTCGGCGCGTCCCGTCGCCGTCCAGGCGTCGCACATCTGAAGGCCGTAGCGCACCAGCGCCTCCTCGTACCCGGTCCACATGCGCACCGCCGGGTGGTGCCGCCAGCCGTAGCCGGGGACCGTCAGACCGCGCAGCACCTGAAGCGTCTCGACGCGCTGCTTGCCCAGCCGGCGCGGGTCCAGGGCGGCGGCCGACGCGGCGAAATCGGGGTACGGCAGGAAAGTCTGCATGGTCCATCCCCGGCACGGCGGCCGGCCGTCCGCAACCGCGCGTGCGGCGAACGAGCCGTACGCCGAGCGGCGCCGCCGTCCGTGGCCACCGTGACGGCGCCGCCCGGTCCGGGCGCGCGCCCGTGCTGAGCGGGTGGCGAAACGGATGCATGGTGGACCCATGATCGAGCTCGCTGTGCTCTTCGCCGTCCTGGGGGCCGCCAGCAACGCCGTGGGCACCGCTTTCCAGCGCAAGGCCGCCTCCACCGTGGCCCAGGGAGGCGGTCTGCGGCTGCTGCGCGCGCTGGTGCGCAGGCCCGCGTGGTGGATCGGCATCGCGGGGGTGGTGGGAGCCGCGCTGTGCCAGGCCCTCGCCCTGGTCAACGGGCCCATGGCGCTGGTCCAGCCCCTGTTCATGCTCGAACTGCCGTTCGCCCTGCTGATCGCCGTGCCCCTGCTGCACCGCCGCCTGTCGGCCGCGGCCTGGTGGGCGGTCGCCGCGGTGGTGGCCGGGCTCGCCCTGCTCCTGATCGCGGCGGCCCCCTCCGGGAACCGGCACCAGGCCTCCATGGAGCGGTGGATCCCCGTGCTGGTGCTCACCCTGGGAGCGATGGCCGTGGCGGTCGTCCTCGCCCGCTCCGCGTCCTCGCCGCTGTTCCGCGCCGCCGCGCTGGCGACGGCCGCCGCGGTCGGCAACGCGCTCACCGCGGCCCTGCTGAAGTCGGCCACGGACCGCCTCGCCGACGACGGGCTGCCCGCCTTCCTCACCACCTGGCAGACCTACGGATTCGCGCTCACCGGCGTCGCGTCCGTCCTGCTCCTGGAGAACGCGCTCCAGGCCGGCCCGCTGGTCGCCTCGCAGCCCGCGCTGACCATCGGGGACGCGGCGGTGAGCCTCGTCCTGGGGGTCGCGCTGTTCGACGAGACGGTCCGCGCGGGCTGGTGGCTGGTGCCCGAGGCGATCGGCGCACTCCTGATCCTGTGGGGCGTGGTCCGGCTGACCCGGGTGGTGCCCCAGCTCGCCGACGTCGTGGGGTGAGGTGTGGCGGGCGACGCCGTGCCGTGGGTCCCCCGGCGCGCGGTGGCGTCGATGCCGTACGACGCACGGAACCGGCCGGCGACCGTTCGCGGTCGCCGGCCGGTCCCGTGTGCGTGCTATCGGCCCAGGGCCGCGGCGCCCGCCTGCGCGTACTTCTCGTCCAGCGTGCCGGACGGCGCGCCGGCGACGCCGATGCCGGCGATCGGGGCGTTGCGGGAGGTGACGGGGACACCGCCGCCGAGGAAGAGGGTGCCGGGGATGTCCTTCAGGTTCGGCGTCTGCTCCAGGCGCCCGGCCAGCTCGGAGGTGGGCGCGTTCCAGGACACCGCGGTGAACGCCTTGCGCTCGGCCGACTCGTACGACTGCGGACCGGCGCCGTCGCCGCGCAGGGTGACGACCGTGCTGCCGTTGCGGTCGACGACGGCGACCGTCACCCGCTGGCCCTCCTGCTCGGCCGCGTGGAGGGCGGCCTGCGCGGCCCGGGTGGCGGCCTCGATCGTCAGGTGGGTGGAGGTGGTGGTGGTACCGGCCGCGGCGGCCGCGGCCGGAGCGGAGGCCGGAGCGGAGGCGTTCGCGGACACCGTGCCGAAGGCCGCGGCGCCGACGACGGCGAGGGCGGCGGCGCCGGTGGTGACGCGGGCACGCCTGGAGAGGGACTTCATGCTGGTCTGCTCCTCGGATCGGATGGGGCGGCCGCTGTGGTCCCGGCTGCCCGTCTGCTCTCCACCCTCGCCCCGCACCGGGGGCCGGAGGGTCGGCGGTCCGGCTGCTCCCGGCCTGCGGAACGGGTGACGGCGGTGTCATCCGATCGGTTGACCCGCCCGCCGTGGAGAGCCCGCACAATGGGAGTGTTTGCGCAGTTCAGCGCGGCAGGACCGAGGAAACGGGCGGAAGGGAGACGGGTGCGCGTGCCGAAGCCGTACGACCCGGACAACCGGTGGCTGGGTGCCGTCATGCACACGGCGTTCTTCCTGCTGCTCGGCGGTGCCCTGGCCCGCTTCCTGCTGCGCCACCCGGGCGAGCCCCGCACCCCGTGGATCATCGGCCTGTCCGTCGCCCTGGCCGCACTGCACCTGCTCGGATCGGCTGTGCCCAAACCTGCCGTGCCGGGACCGGCCGGGGTCGAGCCCTCCGTGCCCGGATCGGCCGGGCCCGAGCCCTCCCCGCCCGAGCCCGCCGTGCCCGGACCCGCATGGCTCGGTCCCGCATGGCTAGGACCGGTCCGGTTCGGCGCCGTCGTCGTGGTGTGGATGGTGCTCGTGGAGCTCGCGCCCAGTTTCTCCTGGTGCGCGGTGCCGCTCTTCTACACGGGCCTGCGCACCCTGCCGACCCGTGCGGCCCTCGCCCTGGTGACCGTCCTGACGGCGTTCGTCGTCGCCGCGCAGCTCCGGCTCGCCGGGACCTTCGACCCGAACCTGCTGCTCGCGCCCCCCGCCGTCGCCGCCATCGCCACGGCCGTGTTCCTGGGGACCGAGCGGCAGGCCGCCCGGCAGCGCGCCCTGATCGACGATCTGATCCGCACCCGCCGCGAACTCGCCGCGTCGGAGCGCCGCACGGGCACCCTCGCCGAACGCCAGCGGCTGTCCATGGAGATCCACGACACCCTCGCGCAGGGCCTGTCCAGCCAGCGCATGCTGCTCCAGGCCGCGGACCGGGTGTGGGAGTCCGACCCGGACAAGGCGCGGGCCCACGTCCGGTCCGCCGCGTCCGTCGCGGAGCACAATCTCACCGAGGCCCGGCGCTTCGTGCACGACCTCGCCCCCGCCGACCTCGCCCGCGGCGGCGGCCTCGACGTCGCGCTGCGCGCCCTGGCCGCGCGGGAGTCCGGCGACCGCCTCACCGTACGCGTCCACGTCGACGCCGGCGGTCGGCCCCCGCGGCTGCCGGACCGCGTCCAGTCGGCCCTGCTGCGCATCGCCCAGGGAGCCCTGGCCAACGTCCGGGAGCACGCGGGCGCGTCCACCGCCGCGCTCACCCTCACCCTCCTGGACGACCAGGTGGTCCTGGACGTCACCGACGACGGACACGGCTTCGACCCGGCCGCGCCGCCCGCCTCCCCGGCCGGGGCGCGCGGGCACGGCCTGCCCGCGATGCGTGCCCGGCTGGGACAGCTCGGTGGCACCCTGACCGTCGAGTCGGCGCGGGGCGAGGGCACCGTCCTGTCCGCCGCCGTCCCCCTGGAGGCAACCCGATGACCCACCCCGCGGCACCGGCCGCCGTCCGGCCCCCCGTGCGCATCCTGGTCTGCGACGACCACGTGGTCGTCCGGGCCGGACTGCTCGCCCTGCTCGACAGCGCCCCCGGCATCGAGGTGGCCGGCGAGGCGGGAACCGGCGAGGAGGCGCTCGCCCTCGCCGCCAGGCTGACGCCGGACGTCGTGCTGATGGACCTGCAACTGGGCGCGGGCATCGACGGGGCGGAGACCACCCGCCGCCTCACGACCGCCCCCGGACCCCGCCCGCACGTCCTCGTGCTGACCACCTACGACACCGACGCCGACATCACCCGTGCCATCGAGGCGGGCGCGACCGGCTATCTGCTGAAGGCCGAACGCCCCGAGGAACTCTTCGCCGCGATCCACGCCGCCGCCCAGGGCCGTACGGCACTCTCCGCGCCGGTCGCCGGCCGGGTCATGGCCAACATGCGCAGCCCACGCCCCTCCCTCACGGACCGCGAACGCGACATCCTGGCCCAGCTCGCCCTCGGCCTCGGCAACCGGGAGATCGCCCGGGCCCTGTTCATCAGCGAGGCCACGGTCAAGACGCATCTGCGCCGGATCTACGACAAGCTCGGCGTGGACACCCGCGCGGGCGCCGTCGCGGTCGCGAAGGAACAGCGCCTGCTGCCGTGACACCCCCTGCACGCCCCGCCCGTCCGGTCGGCTCCTTTTCCCGGCCGACGGCGTTCCCGAATTCTTGCGGATCCGGTGACGGCTTCATGGATTTCCGTGCGTCGAATATGTGAAAGAGGTGCAGGAGAGGCCCGCCCCGGAATCCGAAATCCCCTTATGTCGGCGGGGACTTGATCGGGCGAACTCCTGTGCAGTAAGCAAATGCATCATGAATCTGTTCAGTCGCGGTACGTCGTTCCGCCGCCCCGCACTCCCGGACGCGCCCGAATCCGGCTACGGCGCCTCCGGATCCGCCACCGCCGTGCTTCCGGACCCCGCCCTGGCGGAACTCACCGGGGACTGGGTCATCGACCCCGCGCACAGCAGGATCGGGTTCTCCGTCCGGCACGCCATGGTGACCACGGTCCGCGGGGCGTTCACCGAGTACGAGAGCCGCCTCTGGTTCGACGGCCGGGACCCGGCCCGGTCACGGGCGGAGATCGTGCTGTCGACCGCCAGCGTCGACACCGGCGTGGAACAGCGCGACGCCCATCTGGTGGGCCGCGACTTCCTCGACGCCGCGGCCTACCCGCACATGCGGTTCACCAGTACCGCCGTGGAACTCGGCGGCCCCGACGTCTACCGCATGACCGGTGACCTCACCATCAAAAGAGTCACCCGGTCCGTCGTCCTGGAACTCACCTACATCGGCCACGTCACCGACCCGTTCGGCTACCAGCGGGCCGGGTTCGACGGCACCACCACCATCGACCGCTGCGCCTGGGGCCTGGCGTACAACTCGCGGCTGGCCGAGGGCGGGGCGATGGTGAGCGAGAAGGTACGCCTCCAGTTCGACATCGCCGCCATCCGTACCGCCCCGCCGGCCGGCTGACGTCGGGGGAGCCGACGTCCGGGCGTGCGGGACGCCCGCCCGCCGACCGGCTCGCGCCGCCGCCCCCGGCGTGGCACGCCGGGGCACGTGTGCGCGGCACGGTGTACTGAGGGCCGGCCGCGACGCAGGGAGGCAGACGTGACGGTGAGCCGGCTCGGCCTGGTCGTGCACGGCGGGCGCCCGGAAGCCGTGGCGGCCGCCCGCACCGTCCGCGCGTGGTGCGCGGAACACGCCGTGCCCTGCGCGGACATCGACGTGTGGCGGGACCACGCACGGCGCAGCGCGGGTGAGGAGATCGACGCCGCCGGCGATCCCGACCTCGTCGTCACCCTGGGAGGCGACGGCACCTTCCTGCGCGGCGCCCGGCTGGCCGCCGAGCACGACGCCCTCGTCCTCGGCGTCGACCTGGGGCGCGTGGGCTTCCTGACGGAGGTGCCCGTCGCCGACGTCCGCACCGCCCTGGACGCCGTACGGGAGGACCGGCTCACGGTGGAGCACCGCATGCTGCTCACCCTGCGCGCCTCGCGCCGGCTGGAGGTGCCGGCCGGGATGGAGGCGCTGCTGCGGTACGGGCGAGGGCCGCTGCTGCCGCCTCCCCGGGTACGCCCCGACTGCGAGGTCGACGACGAGTGGGGCATCCCGCTGAACGTCTTCGCGCTCAACGACATCGTGCTGGAGAAGCTGTCGAGGGACCGCCAGGTGTCGGTCGGCGTCTACGTCTCCGGCCGGCTCCTGGCGTCCTACTCCGCCGACGCCCTGCTCGTGGCGACGCCCACGGGCTCGACCGCCTACAGCTTCGCCGCCGGAGGCCCCGTCGTCTCACCCCGCGCCGACGCGCTGGTCTTCACCCCGGTCGCCCCGCACATGACCTTCGACCGCTCGGTCGTCACGGCCCCGGACGAGCCCGTCGGGCTGCGGGTGCTCGAACGGTCGGGCCAGGCCGCCGTCAGCGTCGACGGCCAGCTGCGCGGTGTGCTCGACCCGGGGGACTGGATCGGCGTGTACGCGGCCCCGCGCCGGCTGCGGGCGGCCCGCCTGGGGCGCATGGACTTCTACGGCCGGCTGCGCGAGCGGATGAGGCTGACCGACGCCCCGGCCGCGGTCGCCGACGGGACCGCGGCGCCCTTGTGGTCGGTCACCACCCCGCCGCCGGGCGACATGGCCCACCTCGCGCTGCCGACGGGCCCGGACGAGCCGGCTCCGTAGCCGTAGCCGGCTCCGTAGCCGTAGCCGACCCCGGAGCCGTAGCCGACCCCGGAGCCGTAGCCGGCCCCGGCGACGCTGCCGGCGCCACGGGCGCATCAGGGGCCCCCATCGTGCTCGCCCAACCTCTGGGCTTGCTCAAGAGGGGCTTGGGGCGGCCCCGGGCCGGGGCACCCTCGGAGCAGCCGGTGCGGACGACGCCCGGCCGTCGGGGGGAGAACGGACATGATGGTTGCCTTCGTCCTGGTGGGTCTGGCCGTGGTGGGGCTGGTCGCCCTGTGCACCTGGCTGGTGCGGCGGGCCTGGCGCCGGGCCTGGGAGGACCTGGCATGGCAGGCGTCCCGTGCCGGGGGATCCGGGGGAGCCGGGGCCCGCGGCGGCGGGGCCGTGTACGCGGGAGGCGTCGCGGCGACGAGCGGCGCGGGCGGCGGTTCGGCCGGCGACTCGTCCTGGTACGTCACGGACACCTCGTGCGACGGCTCGACGAGCGGTTCCTCGTGCGGCGGCTCGACGTCCTGCGGCGGCAGTTCGTCGTCGTCCTGCGGCAGCTCGTCCTCGTGCGGGAGCAGCTCGTCCTCCTGCGGCAGCTCCTGCTGACGCCGACGGCCCGGCCACGCCACGTCGGGCTTCGGACCGCGTCGCGTCGGGCTTCGGACCAGGCCGCGTCGGGCTCCGGACCGCGCCGCGTCGGGCCCCCGACCGATTCGCCCCGGGCCGCCGACCGCGTCGCCCGCACGCCACCGCGCTCCCCGCGGCGGCGGCGAGGACCCGTCAGACGTCGGGCGGTACGGACGCGAACTCGCGCTCCAGGTGGCCGGTGTCCAGCCGCAGCCGCCACCGGTTGCGACGGCGTGCCCGCGCCAGCGCGGCCTGGAGCGGGGAGGGCGGCACCGCGAGGACGGGACAGGCGGCGTGGGCCAGGCAGTACCGGCCGACCGACGGCCACAGCGCCCGGCCCAGCGGGCCGCGCCGCCCGGCTCCCACGACGAGCAGGTCGTCCGCACGGCCCGCGATCCCCACCAGCGCGCGGCCCGGCGCGTCCCGGGCGACGCGGGCCCGGACGGGCAGGTCGGCGCCGCTGTCGCCGAACACGTCACGCAGCGCGGACAGCAGGGTCCGCCGGGCCAGCCGCTCATGGTCCTCGCCCGCGACGGACGCCTCCGGGAGCCGGTGCGCGGCGAGGTGTCCGCCGGGCGGCTGCCAGGCGAGCACGGGCCACAGCTCCGCCCGCCGGTGCCGGGCCTCGGCGGCGGCCCGGCGCAGCGCCGTGAGGCTTCCGGACGAACCGCTGACTCCGACGACGACACGCGTGACCGGACGCCCGTCGGACACGGACATCGCCTCCCCGTTCTCCCCGCGCCGGCGGACGGGCCCTCCCGTCCGCCGAGCGCCACCGCGACCTCTTCCACCCCCGCTCCTGCCCCGGATCGCCGCGGACTTGCCACTCCGGCCGCACGGTCGTCGGCGGCAGGGGGCCCGTGGGGACGCGGTGTCAGGCCCGCGTCCCCACGGGCGGTCTCGGGTGCCGGGCGGCCTCCGTCCGGCTCGGCGCGGGCCCGGGTGTCCTAGGCGGTCGAGGTGACGCGGGTGACCGCCTGCAGGGTCAGGTCGCGGCTCTGGGGGGCCGTGTCCAGGGAGCGGTGCAGCGCGAGGCCCTCGATCAGGGCGTCGAGCTGCCGGGCGGTGTCGGCGTCGAAGTGCCGTTCCAGGAGCCGGCGGCTGCGGTGCATCCAGTTCTGGGTGAGCTCGCGGTACTCCGGACGCCGGGCGGCGAGGGTGTACAGCTCGTGGGCGAGGATCAGGTCGCGGCGGGAACCCTCGGACAGGGCGTGGACGAGGTCGGTGACGGCTTCCCGGGCCTCGGCGGGGGTGCGGGTCGGGCCCAGATGGTGCTCGAAGACGGTGACGATGCGGTCGGCGAAGCGCCGGAACGCCTCGTGGAGCAGGTCGTCGATGCCGGCGAAGTGGTAGGTCATCGACCCGAGGGGGACGCCGGCCCGGCCCGCGATCCTGCGGTGGGAGACGCCGGCGACCCCTTCGTCGGCGATGTGGTCGAGGGTGGCGGCGAGGATGCGCTCCCGCCGCTGCGGGTCGGTGTGTCCGGTGGCCATGGGCGTGCGCCGGTCAGATGTCCCGGACGGGCCGGGCCGGGTTGCCGACGGCGACGACGTTCGCGGGGACGTCCCGGGTGACGACCGCGCCGGCGCCGATGACGGAGTTGTCGCCGATCGTCACGCCCGGGCAGACGATGACGCCACCGCCGAGCCAGACGTTGTCGCCGATGGTGATCGGCAGGGCGGCTTCCAGCTTGTCCCGGCGCGGGCCGGGCTCCACGGGGTGGGTGGGGGTGAGGAGCTGGACGTTGGGGCCGATCTGGCAGTCCTCGCCGATGGTGATCGCCGCGACGTCCAGGGCGGTCAGGTTGTAGTTGACGAAGGTGCGGGCTCCGATGCTGATGTTGCTGCCGTAGTCGACGTGGAGCGGCGGGCGCAGCTCGACGCCGTCGCCGACGGAGGCGAGCAGTTCGGCCAGGAGCGGCCGCGCCGCGGCGGCGTCCTCGACGTAGGCGGCCTGGTAGCGGGCGGCGAGCCGCAGGGCGCGCTGCTGACGCCGGGCGATCTCGGGATCGTCGGCGATGTAGAGGTCGCCCGCCAGCATGCGTTCGAGGTTGGTGCGCGGGTCGCCCGCGAAGTGGTCCGTCGGCATGCGTACGATCGTACACTTCGGAACGTACGGTCGTACACTCCGGTGTCGCACAGGACGCGCCGCCGCATACGACGCGCGCTCCCGCGCACGACGCGCGCTCCCGCGCACGCCGGGTGGCCGGTCCCCGTCGCGGGAACCGGCCACCCCAGTCGCCCTGTCCGTGCCCTCAGTCCCTCAGGCCCTCAGTCCCTCAGGCGAGCGTGACCTCGACGGGCAGTTTCTTGATGCCGTTGACGAAGTTGGACCGGACGCGCGGGACGTCTCCCGTGAGCCTGATGTCCGCCAGGCGCGGGATCAGCTCCTCGAACATGATGCGGATCTCGGTGCGGGCCAGCAGGTTGCCCAGGCACAGGTGCGGGCTGCCCTTGCCGAAGGTGACGTGGTCGTTGTCCCTGCGGGCGACGTCGAAGTCGTAGGGGTTGCCGAAGACCTCCTCGTCGCGGTTGCCGGAGGCGAACCACATGACGACCTTGTCGCCCTCCCTGACCCGCTTGCCGCCGAGCTCGACGTCCCGGGTGGCGGTGCGGCGGAAGTGGTAGACGGGGGAGGCCCAGCGCAGGAACTCCTCCACCGCCGTCGGGATGAGGGAGGGGTCCTCCTGGAGCCGGGCGAGCTGCTCGGGGTGCTGGAGGAGGGCCAGCATCGAGTGGGTGATGGTGTGGCGGGTGGTCTCGTTGCCGGCGACGACCAGGAGCAGGAAGTAGTTGTCGAAGTCCTGGGGGGAGAGGGGGACGCCGTCGCGCGGGGTCTCGTTGACGAGCCGGGAGATCAGGTCGGTGCCGGTGCCGCCGCGCCGCTGCCGGGCCAGTTCCCGGCCGTACTCGAAGACCTCCAGGGAGGCGGGGGAGCGGAAGGGCAGGTCGCGGTACTTCTCGCTCTCCTCGCTGTGCAGGAGGACGTCGGCGTAGTCGGGGTCGGTGTTGCCGATGATGCGGTTGCCCCAGTCGATGAGCTGCTGGTTGTCCTCCGGCGGCACGTCCAGGAGGCGGGCGAGGACGTTGATGGGGAAGTCCGCGGAGACCTCGCCGACGAAGTCGAAGGTGCCCTTGGCGAGGGCCGTGTCCAAGGTGGTGGCGGTCAGGCCGCGCAGGAAGTCGGCGTAGCTGTTGATCACGTTCGCGCCGAACTGGCGCTGGAGCAGGCTGCGCAGGGCGCGGTGGCGGACGCCGTCCAGTTCCAGGATGGAGGCGCGCTTCTTGATCTGGTCGTCGTCCACCTCCTCCAGGTTCACGAACCGGGTCGAGGTGAAGGTCTCGGCGTCGCGGTCGACGCGGGCGATGTCGGCGTGCCGGGTGACGGCCCAGAAGCCGGAGTTCGGGGCCTCCTCGGGCTGCCAGTGGACCGGGTCCTCGTGGCGCAGGGTGTGGAACATGCGCCACGGGGTGACGCCGTCGGTGAAGTTGTCCAGGTTCGCGAGGTCGACGTCGGCCAGGGGCAGCGGCTCGCGCACGGCCTCGGTCGCGGACTGGGCGGTGGTGGTCATGGGGTGTGTGGTCACGGGGTGTGGGCTCCTCGGCGTCACAGGTGGTAGGCGTACTCGGTGAACTCCCAGTCGGTGACGTGCCGGTGGAAGCGCGCGACCTCGTCGCGCTTGTACGAGAGGTAGGAGGCGGTGAAGTCCTTGCCGAGCACCTCGGTCAGCGCGGTGTCCGCCTCCAGGGCGTCCAGCGCCGCGGGCAGGGTCGTCGGCAGGACGGCGGCCTTCGTGATGTCGTAGCCGTAGCCCTCCAGCGGGGCGGGGGGCTCCTCGCCGGCCAGGACGCCCAGGAGGGCCGCCGCCAGGGTGCCGGCGATCAGCAGGTAGGGGTTGGCGCTCGCGTCGCCCAGACGCAGTTCGAGGCGGGAGCCGGAGCCGCGCTCGGGCGGGATGCGGACCATCGCGCTGCGGTTGTCAAGGCCCCAGTCGATCAGCCAGGGCGCGAGGGTGTCGGGGCCGAAGCGTTTGTAGGAGTTGACCGTGGGGTTGGCCAGCGCCGCGAGTGCGGGGGCGTGGGCGAGGACGCCGGCCACCGCGTGGCGCGCGGTGGCGGACAGGCCGTAGGGGGCGGCCGCGTCGTCGAAGGTGTTGTCGCCGCGGTCGTCCACGCAGGACAGGTGGAGGTGGAAGCCGGAGCCGCCCGCGCCGTTGAACGGCTTGGCCATGAAGGTGGCGAGGCGGCCCTCCTTGCGGGCCAGTTCCTTGACCGCCGCCTTGAAGCGGAAGGCGCGGTCGGCCGCTGAGAGGGCGTCCGAGTGGGTCAGGTTGATCTCGAACTGGGACCCGTCGAACTCGTGGTTGCCGCTGCTGACGCCGATGTCCAGGTCGCGCAGCAGGCGCAGGGTGCGCAGCAGGTGGTTGTCGCCGTCCGCGCGCAGGCCCGCCGTGTAGACGACCCCCTCGGCGTCGCTGTAGCGGCGCCAGCCCGCGGGGGTGTCCGGGGCCGCGTCGCAGAGGAAGTACTCCAGCTCCGGGCCCACCACCGGGCGCAGGCCGTGCTCGGTACACCGGTCGATCACGGCGCGCAGCAGGTCGCGCGGGGACTCCGGCGCGGGCAGCCCGGTCGCCGGGTCGGTGACGTCGCCCAGACAGCCGGCGACGCCCGGCTCCCACGGCAGCGCGGTCAGGGTGTCCAGGTCGGGGCGTACGCAGATGTCGGGCAGGCCGGCGTCCAGGCCCCCGGCCACCGGGACGACGTCGCCCTGGGGGCTGGTGTGGTAGACGGCGCGGCAGAAGGCGAGGCCGTGGTCGCAGGCGGAGGGCAGATGGTCCAGCAGGACGTCCCGGGCCCGTTCGGTGCCGATGAGGTCGGGATAGGTCACCCGGACCACGTCGATGCCCTCGGCGGCCAGCCGCTCCATGTGGTGCCGGACGGATGGGATGTCGGATGCGCTCACCGGTGTCTCCTCCAGTGAAAGGGGGCGCCTCCCGGAGCGCTGGGCGCTGGGGGAGAGGAAAAGGGGGCGCGGCTCTCGGGCTGCGGGGGAAGTGCGCAGGACGCCGCTTGTTTGGTGCCAAACGGTATGGACGCCTTCACCTTCCCGCAAGGGGTCTGTCGCAGAAATTTATCCATCCGGATAGCTATTGACCAGACCTCCGCCGCTTCTTATGTTGTTTGAAGCCAAACGAGTTGGGGGTCGGCGTCAGCCCACCCCTTTGGCCGGGGCCCGGCCCCCTGTGGTCCGGGCCCCTCTTCCCCTCTCCCCGACGCCCCCTCAGCACCAGGAGGACCGGCCATGAAGGTCGTCGTCGACATGAACAAGTGCCAGGACCACGGCCAGTGCGTCTTCGCCGCACCCGACGTCTTCAGCTTCGACGACGCCGGGCACCTGGCCTACGTCCCCGACCCCGACGAGGCGCTGCGCGACGAGGTCGAGGAGGCAGCCGACGTCTGCCCCCTCCAGGCCATCCGGATCGAGGACTGAGCCGATGAGCACCTCCGTCGTGGTGGCCGGCGCCTCCATGGCCGGCCTGCGCGCCGCCGAGCAGCTGCGCGCCGCCGGCTGGGACGGGCCGATCACCCTGGTCGGCGACGAGCCCCACATGCCCTACAACAGGCCCCCGCTGTCCAAGGAGGTCCTGGCCGGCACCGCACCGTTCGACTCGCTCGCCTTCCGGCCCCGCGCCAGCGTCGCGGACGTGCGGTGGCGCCTGGGCACCAGGGTCGTCGCCGCCGACCTCGACCGGCACGTCGTCGAACTCGACGACGGTGAGGTCCTGCCCTACGGCGGCCTGGTCGTGGCCACCGGCATGCGGCCCCGGCGGCTGCGCTGCCCCGGCCCCCGCACCGGCCGGCACACCGTCCGCACCCTGGCCGACGCCCGGGGACTGCGGGAGGCGCTCACCCGGCCCGGCGCGCGCGTGGTCGTGGTCGGGGCCGGATTCATCGGCTGCGAGGTGGCCGCCACCGCCGTGGCCCTGGGCGCCGCCGAGGTCACCGTGGTCGACCCGCTGCCGCTGCCCATGGCCGGCCCGCTGGGCGACCTGCTCGCCCGGGCACTGCTCGACCGCCACCAGCAGCGGGGCGTCCGCTTCGCCCTCGGTACCGGGGTCACCGGCTTCGAGGGCGACGACCGGGTCACCGGCGTGGTCCTGGCCGACGGCACGGTGCTCGCCGCCGACGTGGTCGTGGAGTCGGTCGGCTCCGTCGCCAACACCGAGTGGCTCGACGGCAACGGCCTGGACCTGACCGACGGCGTGCTCACGGACGAGCACCTGCGGGCCGGCGGCCGCCCCGACGTCATCGCCGTCGGCGACGTCGCCCGCTTCCCCAACGCCCGCTACGACGGCGTCCCGCGCCGCGTCGAGCACTGGTCGATCCCCACGGACACCGCCAAGCACGCCGCCAAGGTGCTCGCCGCCCACCTCACCGGCGCCGACGCCGGCCTCCCGCCGTTCGCCCCGCTGCCCACCTTCTGGAGCGACCAGCACGACTTCCGGCTCCAGTCCTTCGGCGCCCCCGCCCTCGGCAAGGAGGACGTGCGCGTCCTGGACGGCGACCTCGACGGCGACGTCCTGGTCGGCTACCACACCGGCGGCCGCCTGGTCGGCGTCGTCGCCCTCGGCGGGCAGGCCGCCGCGGCAGCCGCCGCCCGCCACCGCGCCGCACTCCTCCAGCAGCCCGCCCTCACCGCGTAAGGAACCCCCAGTGACCAGTGTCCGTGGATTCTTCCACCCCAAGACGGCGACGGGTGCCTCGTCGCTGATCCCCTCGCCGCCCTGGCGCTACTCCGGCGACCTGCTCACCGTCGAGTACCGCACCGACCCGGCCCGCGTGCGCGAACTGCTGCCCGAGCCGCTCGAACTCGCCGAGGAGGACCCCGGCGCGGTCGCGCTGATCTGGGCCGACTGGCAGTCCTGCTCCGCGTCGGGCCAGGAGCTCCTCGACCCGGTGCTCGCCCAGTACAAGGAGGCCTTCGCGGTCGTCCGCTGTCAGTACAAGGGACAGACCTACACCCGCTGCGTCTACATCTGGGTCGACAAGGACTTCGCGATCGCCCGCGGACTGCACCAGGGCTACCCGAAGAAGCTCGGCTCCCTCCACCAGACCCGCCCGCACCCCTACGGGCCCGCCCCCCGCATCGAGGCCGGCGCCCGCTTCGGCGCCACCCTCGCCGCCGCCGACCGCCGCCTCGCCCAGACGGTCGTCACCCTGCGCGAGCCCTCCGAGACCAACGGGTTCGTCAACGGCCACCCCATGGCCCACCACCGCTGGCTGCCGTCCATCGAGAAGGGCAAGGGGCTGGCACTCGACGAGCTGATCGAGTCCGGCGCCGCCTCCTTCGAGGGCGGGCAGCCCTGGGTCGGCGACGCCGAGCTGGAGCTGTTCGAGGCGCCCACCGAGGAGCTGGCCCGGCTGGAGATCCGCGAGCCGATCGCCGCGTACTACCGGCAGGTCGGCGTGGTCTGGGACGGCGGCCGGCTCCTGGAGTCGAACACCTCCGCCGCCGAGTGACCCCTTCGTCCCCCCACCAGGAGCCCCGAACATGAGCGCACACATCACGACGGTGGCCGGAGTCGCCGTCGACACCCGGCACTGGATCGGCGGCGAACGCGTCGCCTCCACCGACACCTTCACCGACGTCTCCCCGATCGACGGCGGCGCCCTCGGCGAGATCGCCCGCGGCACCGCCATCGAGGCCGCCGCCGCGGTCGCCGCCGCCAAGGCCGCCTTCCCCGGCTGGGCCGCCACACCGCGCGCCGAGCGCGCCCGCATCCTGCACGCCGTCGCCGACGGCGTGGAGAAGCGCATCGAGGAACTCGCCATCGTCGAGACCCACGACAACGGCGCCCTGCTGCGCTCCCACCGCCGCGGCGTCATGCCCCGCGTCGCGCACAACTTCCGCTTCTTCGCCGACTGGCTGCTGACCCTGGACCACGAGGACTTCGACACCCGCGGCCACACCAACCACGTCTCCTGGGACCCGGCCGGCCCGTGCGTGCTGATCACCCCGTGGAACGCCCCGCTGATGCTCGCGACCTGGAAGGTCGCCCCGGCCCTCGCCGCCGGGAACACCGTCGTCCTCAAGCCCGCCGAGTGGTCCCCGCTCACCGCCTCGCTGCTCGCCGACATCGCCGCCGAGGCCGGCCTGCCCGCCGGTGTCCTCAACGTGGTGCAGGGCCTGGGCTCGGAGATCGGCGACGCGCTCACCTCCCACCCGGACGTGCGCCGGATCAGCTTCACCGGTTCGGTGCCGACGGCGAAGCGCATCTCCGCCTCGGCCGCCGCGAACCTGACCCCGCTCAGCCTCGAACTCGGCGGCAAGTCCCCGCTGCTGGTCTTCGCCGACGCCGACCTGGACCTCGCCGTCGACCTCGCGGTGGAGCAGTACGACAACGCCGGCCAGGTCTGCCTCGCGGCCACCCGCATCCTCGTCGAGGAGCCGGTCGCCGAGGAGTTCACCCGCCGGTTCACCGAGAAGGCGGCTCAGCTGCGGCAGGGCGACCCGCGCGACGAGGCCACCGACATCGGGCCGAACATCCACGAGCGCCAGCTGGAGAAGATCGACGGCTTCGTGCGGCGGGCGATCAGCGCCGGTGCGCGCGCGGTCATCGGCGGTTCCCGGGGGGAGGGGCGGTACTACCGGCCGACGCTGCTGGCCGACGTCGCACAGGACTCCGAGATCGTCCAGGAAGAGGTCTTCGGCCCGGTCCTGACCCTCCAGACCTTCCGGGACGAGGAGGAGGCGGTCCGCCTGGCCAACGACACCCGCTTCGGTCTGGCCGCCACCGTCGCCACCGGCGACCCCGAGCGCGCCGAACGCGTCACCGCCCAGCTGGTCGCCGGCACCGTCTGGGTCAACTGCTTCTTCGTCCGCGACCTCCAGGCGCCCTTCGGCGGCTCCCGCCACTCGGGCGTCGGCCGCGAGGGCGGCACCTGGAGCTTCGACTTCTACTGCGACCTGAAGAACACCGTCACCGCACCGAAGGGCTGGAAGGACCATGGGTGAGATCGTCGGGGCGGGCCTGCTCGCCCACGTCCCCACCATCGTGCTGCCCGAGGCCGACCGGCTGGAGCTGAACGAGGGCAAGGAGATCACCCTCGTCACCGGGCTGAACGAACTGAGGCGGGACGTCTTCGCACGCGACGACTACGACACCGTCGTGGTCCTCGACTCCCACTGGGCCACCACCGTCGAGTTCGTCGTCACCGCGCAGGACCGCAGGGCCGGCCTCTTCACCTCGGAGGAGCTGCCGCGGGGCATGTGCCGGATGCCCTACGACTACCCGGGCGACCCCGAACTCGCCCACAACATCGCCTCGTTCGCCGACCGGCACGGCACCTGGATCACCCCGATCGACGACGCGTACCTGCCGGTCTACTACGCCACGATCAACCTGTGGAAGTTCCTCGGCGAGGGACTGCCGGACAAGCGGTGGGTGACCATCGGGGTCTGCCAGACCGGCGACATGGAGGACCACCTGCGCCTCGGCCGCGCGCTGGCCGACGGCATCGCGGCCACCCCCGGCCGCCGCGTCCTGCTGATCGCCTCCGGCGCCCTCTCGCACACCTTCTGGCCGCTGCGCGAGCTGCGCGACCACGAGGCCAGCGACCCGGTCCACATCTTCACCCCCGAGGCCCGTGAGGCCGACCACGAGCGGATCGCCTGGTTCAAGGAGGGCCGCCACGACAAGGTCCTCGACACCATGGACGAGTTCTGGAAGTACAAGCCCGAGGCGAAGTTCTTCCACTACCTGATGATGGCCGGCGCCCTCGGCGAGCAGGCGTGCACCGCCAAGGCGCGGCAGTACGGCGCGTACGAGAACTCCATCGGCACCGGCCAGGTCCACCTCTGGTTCGACCGCCCCGAGGGCGGCTGGACCGGCGCCTGACGACGTCCCCGAAGCAGCCCCCAGAAAGGCCCCCCGCCATGCCCGAGTACCGCCGCATCCTCCTCGACGGCGCGACCGTCGAGGTCACCGTCGACGGCGACGAACTGGTCGCCGGTGACGGCCGCCGCGTCAAGATCGACGAAGCCCAGCACCTGCCGCCGGTCGTCCCCTCCAAGGTGATCGCCGTCCACCTCAACCACCGCAGCCGGGTGGACGAGTTCCAGATCGGCCTGCCCGACACGCCGACCTACTTCCACAAGCCCACCTCCTCGCTCAACTCCCACAAGGGCGCCATCGTCCGCCCCGAGGGCTGCAAGTGGCTCAACTACGAGGGCGAGGTCGCCATCGTCATCGGGAAGACCGCGCGGAACATCGCCCCGGCCGACGCGGGCGACCACATCGCCGGCTACACGGTCGCCAACGACTACGGCCTGCACGACTTCCGCGACACCGACGCCGGCTCCATGCTCCGCGTCAAGGGCTCCGACACCCTGTGCCCGCTGGGCCCCGGCCTGGTCACCGACTGGGACTTCCACGGCAAGCGGCTGCGCACCTACGTCAACGGCGAGGTCGTCCAGGACGGCTCCACCGACGAGATGACCTGGGACATGCACTACCTCGTCGCCGACATCGCCCGCACCATCACCCTGTACCCCGGCGACGTGCTGCTGTCCGGCACGCCCGCCAACTCCCGGCCCGTCCAGCCGGGCGACGTCGTCGAGGTGGAGGTCGAGGGCCTGGGACGGCTCACCAACCACGTCGTCACCGGCCCCACCGCCGTCCGGACCGACGTCGGCGCCCAGCCCACCGAGTCCGAGGAGGTGCTCTCCACCGCCCTCGGCGGCGACTGGGAGTTCCGTGGCATCAGGCCGCCGAAGCGCTGACCCGAGGCCCGCCGGTAGGGTCGACGCCATGACCGACCCCGTCGACCCCACCGGCGAGCACCGCCCCCGCAAGCGCGTGACGAACTACGGCACCGGGCGGGTCGCCCTGCTGGACGCGGCCGTGCGCGTGGTGGCCCGGGGCGGTCTGCGCAAGCTCACCTACCGGGCCGTCGCCCAGGAGGCCGGAGTCACCCACGGGCTCGTCGTGCACCACTTCGGTTCCCGTGACGCGCTGATCGAGGAGGCCGTCACCCACGCCATCCGCTCCTCGCTGAACAGCAGCGCGCTCGACATCGGCACGGGCCGGGCGGCCGACTTCGCCACCGGCCTCCCGGACATGGTCGAGTCCGGCCCCGAGCTCCAGGCCTTCCAATACGAGCTGCTGCTGGAGGCCCGGCGCAGGCCGGAGCTGCTGCCGCACCTGCGGAGCCTGTACGAGGAGTACTTCGAGGCCAGCCGGCGCGAGCTGTCCCGGCTGCTGCCCGAGCCGGTGGGCCGGGGCATGTCCCGGCTCATCTTCGCCGCGCTGGAGGGGCTGGTCCTGCACCAGCTCGTCTTCGGCGAGCGCGAGGTCACCGAAGAGGCGCTGACGGAGCTGCGCGCCCTGCTGGAAGGGCTGGCCGAGGACCCGTCCGGGAGCTGATCCCGAGCTCCACGAGGTCGTCCGCCCGCCCGGTCGCGGTGCAGTGGCATTGCCCCCCGGTCACAGCGGCGTACGTTGCCCCCCGGTCGCGGTGCCGTGGCGTTGCCCCCGGTCGTGGTGCCATGGCGTTGCCCCCGGTCACGGCGGCGTGGCGTTGCCCCCCGGTCACGGCGGCGTAAGGATTCGCCGCACCGCGGGATTCCCTGCCCCCACCCCCTTGTCAAACGGATAGTTCCGCCCCACGATGAGGCAACTCGTTTGGCCTGAAACGACCTCTTCCCTTCTCTGGCAGGTGATCCGAGTGGACAGTCAGACGGTTTCCGCCCAGCGGACCGTGCGGGACGCCCCCACTACAGCCACACTCAAACCCAACGCCCTGGGTGTCCTGGGCATCCTCTTCTTCGTGCTGTCCGGCCAGGCCCCGCTCACGGGAATCGCCGGCGCGGCCCCCCTCTCGGTCGCCCTCGGCAACGGAGCCGGCACCCCCGCCGCCTACGTGCTGGCCGGAGCCGTGATCCTGCTCTTCTCCGTCGGCTTCGTCGCCATGGGCCGGCACGTCGTGGACGCCGGCGCCTTCTACACGTACATCGGCACCGGCCTCGGCCGGACCGCCGGCGCGGGCAGCGCGAGCGTCGCCCTGTTCGCCTACTGCGTCATCCAGGCCTCGATGTACGGCCTGTACGGCTCGATCGTCGGCGCCCTCGTCGCCGACCACACCGCACTCGACCTGCCGTGGTGGGTGTACGCGCTGGTCACCATGGCCGTGGTGCAGGCGCTGGGCGCGGCCGGCATCGAGATGGGCGCCCGCGTCCTGGCCGTGTTCGTGCTCGCCGAGTTCAGCATCCTGCTGGTGTTCGGCCTGGTCACCCTGGTCACGGGCGGCGGGCCCGAGGGGCTCGGCGTGGCCGACAGCTTCTCCCCGTCCGCCGCCCTCCAGGGCGCACCGGGCGTCGCCGTGATGTTCGCCGTCGCGTCGATGTTCGGCTTCGAGGCCACCGCCATCTACGGCGAGGAGGCCAGGGAGCCGAAGAAGACGGTGCCGCGCGCCACCTACCTCTCGGTCGTCGTGGTCACCGGCTTCTTCGCCCTCACCTCCTGGATGCTGATCTCGTCCTACGGCGCCTCGAAGGCCCCCGAGGCCGCGGGCCGGGCGCTGGCCGCCGGGGACTCCTCCGGCTTCGTCTTCGCCCCCATCGCCGACCTGTTCGGCGGCTGGGTCGGCGACGTCCTGCCGGTCCTCCTGGCCACCTCCCTGTTCGCCGGCATCCTCACCTTCCACAACTCCGCCAACCGCTACCTGTTCTCCCTCGGCCGTGACGGGCAGCTCCCCGCAGGCCTGTGTCGCCTCAACCGCCGGCACGCCCCGTGGCTCGCGGGCTGCGCGCAGACCGTCATCGCGGCGGCCCTGGTCGTGCCGTTCGCACTGGCCGGCAAGGACCCGGTGGTGCACCTCTTCTCCTGGTTCAGCGGTCTGGCCGTGCTCGCCATGATGCTGCTCTACCTGCTGACCTCGGTGTCGGTCATCGTGTTCTTCCGCCGCCGGCGCGTGGACGACCGGGTCTGGAACACGCTGGTCGCCCCTGTGCTCGGCGCACTCGGCCTCGTCGGCGCCATCTGGCTCGTCCTGGCCAACTTCACCACCCTCATCGGCGGCGAGGCGAGCACGGCGCTGTGGCTCGTGCTCTCGGTGCCCGTCGTCATGGCGCTCGGCGTCGCCAACGAACGCGTCCGGCGCCGGCGCACCGAGCCCCCGACGGACTGATGCGCGTACGCCGGCCGCCCGGACGCGCCCCGACGCGCGCACCGGGCGGACGGCCCCGCACCCCCTTCGTACTCGTTCACGACGTTTCGCACTCATTCACGACGTGGTCTGGAGGACCGCATGACCGCTGCCACCCACGAGGAATGGCTCCGCCGGGCCAAGGCGCTGGAGCCGCTCCGCGCGCATCTGATCGACGGTGCCGAGGAGGCCGGTGGGGGCAGCACGTTCTCCGCGGTCTCGCCCCGCGACGGCCAGGTGCTGACCGAGGTCGCCGACGGCGGCGCCGCCGAGATCGACGCCGCCGTCGCCGCCGCGCGACGCGCCTTCGACCACGGCCCTTGGCCGAGGCTGGCCCCGGCCGACCGGGGCCGCGTCCTGGTGCGCCTGGCCGATCTCCTCGAAGAGCACCGCGCGGAGCTGGCGCTCACCGTGAGCCTGGAGATGGGCAAACCCGTCAGGGACGCCCACGACATCGAACTCCGCGCCCTCATCGGCACCTTCCGCTGGTACGGGCAGCTCGCCGACAAACTCACCGACGAGTCCCCGCACACCGCACCGGACGCGCTCGCCCTGGTCACCCGGGAGCCGGCCGGCGTCGTCGGCGCGGTCGTGCCCTGGAACTTCCCCCTGACGCTCGCCGGATGGAAGGTCGCCCCCGCACTGGCCGCCGGCTGCACGGTGGTCCTCAAACCCTCGGAGAACTCCCCGCTGTCGGCACTCCTGCTGGGCCGGATCGCCCTGGAGGCCGGTCTGCCGCCGGGCGTGCTCAACGTCGTCAACGGCGACGGCCCCGTGGCCGGCCGCGCCCTCGGCCTGCACCCGGACGTCGACGTGCTGGCCTTCACCGGTTCCACCGCCGTCGGCCGCCACTTCCTGCGCTACTCCGCCGACTCCAACCTCAAGCGCGTCTGGCTGGAGCTGGGCGGCAAGTCCCCCAACATCGTCCTGCCCGACGCCCCCGACCTGGAGAAGGCCGCGGCCACCGCCGCCTGGGGCATCTTCTTCAACCAGGGCGAGATGTGCACCGCGCCCTCCCGGCTGCTGGTGCACTCCTCGATCGCCGAACAGGTCACCGAGGCCGTCGTCGCACGGGCCCGCGCCCTGCGCGTGGGCGACCCCCTCGACCCCGCCACCGAGATGGGCGCCCTGGTCGGCGAGAGCCATCTGGAGCGCGTCCTCGGCCACGTCCGGGGCGGCGGCGAGGACGGCGCCCGGCTGCGCACCGGCGGTGCGCGCACCCTGACCGGGACCGGCGGCGTCTACCTCGAACCGACCGTCTTCGACCGGGTGGCCCCGGACAGCCGCCTGGCGCGCGAGGAGGTCTTCGGACCCGTGCTGTCCGTCCTCGCCTTCGACGACCTCGACGAGGCGGTCGCCCTCGCCAACGCCACCGAGTACGGCCTCGCCGCCGGACTGTGGACCTCCGACCTGTCCACCGCCCACCGGGTCTCCCGGGCCCTCAGGGCCGGCACCGTATGGGTCAACTGCTACGAGGAGGGCGACCTGACCGTGCCCTTCGGCGGCATGAAGCAGTCCGGGAACGGACGCGACAAGTCCGCCCACGCCCTGGAGAAGTACACCGAACTCAAGACCACCTGGATCCAGTTGTGACGCACCGCCCGCTGATCGCCGTGCCCGCCCGGTTCGCCGCCACCACCTCGGCCCTGCGGTACGCGGCGGAGGTCAACGCCCGCGCCCTGGTCGAGGCCGTCTGGCGGGCGGGCGGCGAGCCCGTCACCGTCCACCCGCACGCCCCCGGCGGCACCGCCGACCCGGACGAGGTCGCCGCCCGGCTCGCCCGCTTCGACGGCCTGCTGCTCCCCGGCGGCGGCGACATCGCCCCCCACCGCTACGGCGCGGCCGACGCCCACGAGGCGGTCTACGACGTGGACGACGAGCAGGACGCGTTCGACCTGGAACTCGCCCGGCAGGCCCTCGCGGGCGGGCTGCCGCTGCTGGCCGTCTGCCGCGGCCTCCAGGTCGTCAACACCGTCCTCGGCGGCACGCTGCACCAGGACATGGGCGGCCCCGAGCGCGAGCACCGCCACGTCCGGCACCCCGTCTCCTTCGCTTCCGGTTCGGCGCTGAGCCGGGTCACCTGCGCCGACAAGGCCGAGGCGTCCTGCTACCACCACCAGCACGTGGACCGCCTGGGGGAGGGGCTGGCGGTCACCGCCCGTGCCGCCGACGGGACCGTCGAGGCCGTCGAACTCGCGGGCGGCGACGGCCGGTTCCTGGCCGTGCAGTGGCACCCGGAGGACACCGCGCACGAGGACCCGGCCCAGCAGCGGCTCTTCGACGCCCTGGTCCGGTCGGCGCGCGGGACCCGCTGAGGGAACCGACTGAGGGCGGACCCACTGAGGGGGGTCCGCTGTGTGTGCGGGGGAGGGGCTCAGCCCCTGGCGCGCCGACCGCTGCGGCGTGGCGCGGGTTCCACGCCGTTCAGCAGCGTCCGGCGCCGGTCCTCGCCCTCCTCCTCGACCTGGAGCACCACGCGCCGCAGTCCGTCGGCGAGGCTGCGGCACTCCGCGTCGGTCAGCCGGGAGGTGACGAACGCCTCCTCCTCGTTGAACGCCGGGAACACCCGGCGCATGAACTCCTCGCCCTCCTCGGTGAGGGCGAGCAGCACCAGGCGTCCGTCGGTGGGATGGCCGGCCCGCCGCAGCAGACCGCGCGACTGGAGTGTGCGTGCCACCCCGGTCAGCGTGCCCTTGGAGATCCCCGCCTCCTCGGCGACGTGCCGGGTCTCGGACTCGCCCCACACCCACACCACCCACAGCACGACGAAGGCGGTCCAGGTCAGGTCCGAGCCGCGCAGCACGGAGTTCTCCAGGTGCTGGCGCACGGCGGACGCCGCCCGGTAGATGTTGGCCACGGCCGCCATCTGCTCCCGCCGGACGGGAATGCCGCCGAGCTTCGCCTCCGCGAGCTTCTCCGCCTCGCTGATGGACCGCTGGCTGGGCACGGGTGCTCCCTCGCGTCGTCATCGGACCGGGGCCCGGCGGGGCTCCGGTCGTTCGGTACCGAATTGTACGGGCGCGACGGCACCGACCATGCGACGAGAGGGACGAATGACTAGAGCGACCAGCGTCCCGAATGACTAGAGCGACTAGAGCGACGAACGACTAGAGCGACTAGAGCGACTAGAGCGACGAACGGCTAGAGCGACTAGAGGGACTAGCGGCAAGAGCGACTAGATGGCTTTGGGGGCGTTCGAGTGGTCTGCGGGGGATCGCGCAACCGACGGCCGTTCGAGGCGTTCTCTCCGTTCGGGACGAATGCCCGGAAGCTGGAGGTCATGATGCGGGAACGGCAGTACCCACCGACGGCCCTGACGGTGCCTCGGCTGGTCCTCGACCCCTACCGCTGCGGTGTCGACGTCGGTGCCGCGCCGGCTCGGACGGTGGAGTGGAGCGACGAGGACTGGCGCGTCCCGCCCCAGACGCGGACCGGGCAGGACGACGACGCCGGGGCCGCTGCCGGCTCCTCCCGGCGGCTGCCCCCCGCGGACCGCCGACGGCTGGAACTGCACGCCGCCCTCACCCGCGTCGGCGTCGCGCCCGCGCCGGAGGACCTGCACGCCATGGAGGCGCTGAGCGCGCTGGACGACCTGACGAACGCCGCCGTCCGGCGCTGGATCGGCCCGCGCTGACCGGCCGTCCCCCGGCGGGGACGACCGAGGTCCGCGGGCCCTCCGCCGTCGTGTCCGCCAGGCGTGCCGGTAGCGTGTGCGGGAAGTGCCGCCGGGGGAGGGGAGCGCGTCATGGGGGACGGGAGCCGGGTGGACCGGGCCGGCGGGGGGCCCGCCGGATCCGAGCGGATGGTCGCGGAGGCCCGGAAGGCGTTCTTCGTGATCTTCGCCTTCGTGGTCCTCGTCTGGCTGGTACAGCTCGCCAACTTCGCCGACGACTACGGCTTGTCGCGGGAGTACGGCGTGGTCTCCGGCGACCTCGACACGGTCCCCCACATCCTCACCGCGCCCTTCCTGCACTGGAACTGGGCGCACATCGAGAGCAACTCCGGGCCGCTCTTCGTCTTCGGGTTCCTCGCCGCCTACCGAGGGGTGGCCCGCTTCCTCGCGCTGAGCCTGCTCGTCGCCGTGAGCAGCGGTCTGGCGGTCTGGCTCTTCGAGCGGGACGCGGCGAACACGGTCGGGGCCAGCGGTCTGATCTACGGCTTCTTCGGCTACGTCGTGGTGCGGGGCCTCGTCGACCGGCACCTGGTCGACTCGCTGATCGGCGTCGTCATGGCGGCCTCGTTCGCCTATCTCCTCACCGTGGCCGTGCCCGGAACGCCGGGGGTGAGCTGGCAGGGGCATCTCGGAGGGCTGATCGGAGGACTGGCCGGCGCGTGGCTGCTGCGCGACCGGCGCCGGCGCGACGGCGCCCCACGGGCCCGCCGCCCGGACGGCAGCCCGGACGGCCGGGATAGTTCGGACGGCCGGGACAGTTCGGTCGGCCGGGACGGCTCGGCCGGCGGCACCCGGCCCGAGGGGCCCGAGAGGCTGCCCGCCCCGTCCGGCCACCCGCGCGCCGACCTGCACAAGGAACTCCGCGACCTCGGCCTGCTCTGACCCGGGGACCCCGCGCGGTTCCGGTGCATCCGAGGGGACCGGTCGGCCGGAAGCAGGGTCAGGGGCTCCCGCCCTGTGACCCCCGAGCAGGGGCGGGAGCCCCGCCCACCCCGCCGGCCCGCCACCCCCGGCTGCCCCACCGCCTCGTCAGCGGGCCGCCCCCGCCCCCTCGTCAGCGTGCCGCACGCGGCTTCTGCGTCCGGCGGCGCGGCACGGTCGGGGCTGCCCCTGCCCCGGCCTCGTCGCCGGTCCGCCCGGGGAAGCCCACCGTGCCCAGGCTGAGCAGCACGTGCCGCTCGGCCACCTCCTCGGCGGTCAGCGGACCGTCGGTCCGGTACCAGTTGGCGACGCCCTGGCACATGATGAGCACCGCGCGGACCGCGTCGGCGGGGATCGGGGTGGTGAAGGTGCCCCGGGCGATGCCCTTCTCGACGGTGTCGAGCAGCATGTGCTCGAGGTAGTCGCGCAGGGCCACGTAACGGGCCCGGTTCTCGGGTTCCAGGCTGCGGATCTCGGTGTCCAGGAAGGCGAGCCCCTTGCGGTTCGCCATGTACAGCACGATCGACTCGACCATGCCGCAGAACCGGGGCAGCGGGTCGTCGCCGGCCTCGGCGGCCGCGGCCCGGCAGCGGTCCAGGACGTCCTTCATGGACGTCTCCAGCAGCGTGGCCAGGAGGGCCTGCTTGTTCGCGTAGTGGTAGTACAGGGCGGGCACGGTAACGCCGACCCGGCCGGCGATGTCACGGACCGACGTGCCGTGGTAGCCGTGCTCGTTGAACGCGGTCATGGCGTGCCACAGGATCGGAGGGAGATCGAGCGGTCCGTACGAGCGCCAGTGGTGCGCGGGGGCTGCGGTGTCCTCGCTCGAATCGGTGCTCGGTTCGGTGCTCAACGACTCTCCTTCGGGCCGGTCGGGCGGGTCGGACGCCGGCGGACATCATACGTCCGCGGAGACGGCCTTCCGCCGCTCGATCGCTTATCGATCGTTCAGTGAATCACGGGCGAACCTGAAGGCTGCCCGATCAGGATAGTCAAAAACTCGGTGTGCGACAGGAGTTGACCGTCGGCATCGCCTTTCCTACCTTCTTAGCGAACGCTCAGTAAGTCCCCGGTGGGCGGAGCCGCGCGACGGCCTGCCTCCGAGAGAGGAACCGATGAGCCAGACCCGTCACACCCCAGCCCGCAGCACCGGGCCCCTGGCCGGAGTGCGCGTGGTGGAGCTGGCCGGGATCGGACCCGGTCCGTTCGCCGCGATGCTGCTCGCCGACCTCGGCGCCGACGTCGTACGCGTCGACCGGCCCGGGCCCGCCCCGTTCGGCCTCGACCCCGCCCGCGACGTGACCCACCGCAACAAGCGGTCCGTCGTCGTCGACCTGAAGGCGGCGCACGGGCCCGCGACGGTGCGGGCGCTTGTGCGCCGCGCCGACGTCCTCATCGAGGGGTACCGCCCCGGTGTCGCCGAACGCCTCGGCGTGGGACCGGAGGAATGCCTGGCCGCCAACCCCGCGCTCGTCTACGGGCGGATGACCGGCTGGGGCCAGTCCGGACCGCTCGCGCCCCGGGCGGGCCACGACATCGGGTACATCGCCACCGCCGGGGCCCTCGGCGTGATCGGCCCGCCCGGCGGACCGCCCGCGATCCCCGCCAACCTGCTCGGCGACTACGCCGGCGGCTCCCTCTACCTGGTGACCGGCGTGCTCGCGGCCCTGCTCACCGCCCGGGGCACCGGCCGCGGCCAGGTGGTGGACGCCGCCATCGTCGACGGCACCGCCCACCTCACCGCCCTGCTGTGGGGCATGCTCGCCATGGGCACCTGGCGCGACGACCGGGGCACCAACCTGCTCGACGGCGGGTGCCCCTACTACGCCGTGTACGAGACGGGCGACGGCGGATGGATGGCGGTCGGCGCCCTGGAACCGCAGTTCTACGCCGAGTTCGTACGGCTGCTGGGACTCGCCGACGAGGAGCTGCCCGACCGCGACGATCCGCACCGGTGGCCCGAGCTGCGGGCGCGGTTCGCCGCGCGGTTCAGGACGGCGGGCCGCGCCGCATGGGCCGCCGTCTTCGAGGGCACCGACGCCTGCGTGGCCCCGGTGCTCTCCCTGCGCGAGGCCGCCCGCCACCCCCACCTGACCGAGCGCGGCACCTTCACCGAGGCGTACGGCGTCCTCCAGCCCGCTCCGGCCCCCCGCTTCTCCGCCACTCCCGGCGCCCTGCGCCTGCCGCCCCCGCGGCCCGGCGCGCACACCGCCGAGGTGGCCCACGACTGGGACGTCCCCGCCCTCGTCCCCCACCCCGGCCCGGCCTCCGGCCCCGGCCCGGCCTCCGGCCCCGGCCCGGCCTCCGGCCCCGGCCCGGCCTCCGGCCCCGGCCCGGCCTCCGGCCCCGGCCCCGGCCCGGCCTCCGGCCTCGCCCCCGAGTCGCCCGCCCCCGAGCCGCCCGCCTCAGAGCCGCCCGTCCCCGAGCCGCCCGCCCCCGAGCCCCCGGCGCCGGAAACCCCGGCGCCCGGCCCGGTGGCGTCTTCCCGGAAGGACCCCCGCTGATGGAACTGTCCACGCCGCTGACCTACGCCGGTGACCCGCGCGCCGCCGCGGACGCGGCCGCCGCGCTGGAGTCCGCGGGCCTCGACGCCATCTGGGTGGCCGAGGCGTACGGCTTCGACTCCCCGACGATCATGGGCTATCTCGCCGCCCGCACCGAGCGGCTGCGCATCGGCGCGGCCGTCCTCAACGTCTACTCCCGCAGCCCGGCGCTCATCGCGCAGACCGCGGCCGGGCTCGACGCCCTCACCGGCGGCCGCGCCCTCCTCGGCATCGGCGCGTCCGGCCCCCAGGTCGTGGAGGGATGGCACGGCCGCCGCTACGACCGGCCGCTCGGCCGCACCCGCGAGGTGATCGACTTGTCCCGGCGCATCTGGCGCCGCGAGGTGATCGAGCACCACGGCATCACCGACATGCCGCTGCCGCCGGAGAAGGGCGGCACCCTCGGCAAACCGCTGAAGCTCCTCACCCGCCCGGTCCGCGACGCCGTCCCCGTCTACGTGGCCGCCCTCGGCCCGGCCAACGTCCGGATGACCGCGGAACTCGCCGACGGCTGGCTGCCGTTCCTCTACGTCCCCGAGCACGCCGCCGAGGTCTGGGGCACGCCACTCGCGGAGGGCGCCGCGCTGCGCGATCCGTCGCTCGGCCCGCTGTCCGTGGTCGCCGGCGGGCTGCTCGCCGTCGGCGAGGGCGCCGAGGCGGTGCGCGACCTGATGCGCCCCGTGATCGCCCTCTACGTCGGCGGCATGGGCGCACCGGGCCGCAACTTCTACCACGACCTCGTGTGCGCCTACGGCTACGAGGCCGAGGCCGCCGCCATCCAGGAGCACTACCTCGCCGGCCGCAAGAAGGACGCCGAGGCCGCCGTACCGGCCGAACTGTGCGAGCTGGTCAGCCTGGCCGGGCCCGAGGGGTACGTCCGCGACCGCGTCGAGGCCTTCCGCGAGGCCGGCGTGACCATGCTCAACGTCACCCCCGTCGGATCCGACCCCGCCCGGCTCGTCGAGCGCGTCAAGGGCTGGCTGTGACCACGCGCCGGCCCGTGACCGCGCGACCGCCGCACCCCGCCCCCACCCCCTGGGAGACGACATGAAGCGTGACCTCTACGGCCTGGAGCACGAGGCCTTCCGAGAGACCGTGCGCACCTTCCTCGCCAAGGAGGTGCTCCCGCACCACGAGCGCTGGGAACAGCAGGGGGTGGTCGACCGCGAGGTGTGGCGCTCCGCGGGCCGCCAGGGACTCCTCGGCCTCGCGGTCGACGAGGAGTACGGCGGCGGAGGCACCGACGACTACCGCTACAGCGCCGTGCTCGCCGAGGAGTTCGCCCGCGCCGGCGCCTCCGGTCTCGCCCTCGGACTGCACAACGACATCGTCGGGCCCTACCTGACCCGGCTGGCCACCGAGGAGCAGAAGCGGCGCTGGCTGCCCGGCTACACCTCCGGCGAGATCATCACCGCGATCGCCATGACCGAACCCGGAGCCGGCTCCGACCTCCAGGGCATCCGCGCCACCGCCACCGACCGGGGCGACCACTACCTCCTCAACGGCACCAAGACCTTCATCTCCAACGGCATCCTCGCCGACCTCGTCGTCGTGGTGGCCCGCACCACCCCCGAGGGCGGCAGCGGCGGCCAGAGCCTGCTCGTCGTCGAACGCGGCATGGCCGGCTTCGAACGCGGCCGCAACCTCGACAAGATCGGCCAGAAGGCCCAGGACACCGCCGAACTCTTCTTCCACGACGTCCGCGTGCCCAAGGAGAACCTGCTGGGGGAGGAGAACCGGGCGTTCACCTACCTCATGGCCAACCTCGCCCAGGAGCGGCTGGCCATCGCCGTCGCGGCCGCGGCCGCCGCCGAGGAGATCCTGGACGTCACCGTGCGGTACGTGAAGGAACGGGAGGCCTTCGGCCGGCCCCTGGCGCGGCTCCAGCACGTCCGTTTCGAGATCGCCGAGATGGCCACCGAGGCCGCCGTCACCCGCAGCTTCCTCGACCGCTGCGTCAGCGAGCACACCCGGGGCGAACTCGACGCCGTGCACGCCTCGATGGCCAAGTGGTGGGCCACGGAACTCCAGAAGCGGGTCGTCGACCGGTGCCTGCAACTGCACGGCGGCTACGGCTACATGACCGAGTACCGGGTCGCCAAGGCGTTCCTGGACGGCCGTATCCAGACCATCTACGGCGGCACCACCGAGATCATGAAGGAGATCATCGGCCGCTCCCTGCTCGGTTGAGCGCCGCCGGACCCGCCCCCCTCCCCGCCCCGCATCTCCCACGTGCCGAGTCGACTCGGCCGGACCGGAAGGCATCCAGGTGACCAGCGAAGCGTACGTGTACGACGCGATCCGCACCCCGCGCGGCCGCGGCAAGGCGAACGGCGCCCTGCACGGCGTCAAACCCGTCGACCTCGTCGTCGGACTCATCGACGAGGTGCGCCGCCGGTACCCCGGGCTCGACCCGGCCGCCGTCGACGACATCGTGCTCGGCGTCGTCAGCCCCGTCGGCGACCAGGGCGCCGACATCGCCCGCACCGCGGCCCTGGCCGCCGGACTGCCCGACACGGTGGCCGGCGTCCAGGAGAACCGCTTCTGCGCCTCCGGCCTCGAAGCCGTCAACCTCGCCGCCGCCAAGGTCCGCTCCGGCTGGGAGGACCTGGTCCTGGCCGGCGGCGTCGAGTCCATGTCCCGCACCCCGATGGGCAGCGACGGCGGGGCCTGGGCGCTGGACCCGCGCACCAACCACGACACCGGCTTCGTACCGCAGGGCATCGGCGCCGACCTCATCGCCACCCTGGAGGGCTTCACCCGCCAGGACGTCGACGCGTACGCCGCCCTGTCCCAGGCACGGGCCGCCGAGGCGTGGAAGGACGGCCGCTTCGACCGGTCCGTCGTGCCCGTCCGCGACCGCAACGGACTGCTCGTCCTGGACCGCGACGAGCACCTCAGGCCCGGCACCACCGTGGAGAGCCTCGCCGCGCTCCGGCCCTCCTTCGCCGTGGCCGGCGAGGCGGGCGGCTTCGACGCGGTGGCCCTCCAGAAGTACCACTGGGTGGAGCGCATCGACCACGTCCACCACGCGGGCAACTCCTCCGGGATCGTGGACGGCGCGGCGCTGACCGTCATCGGCTCCGCCGCGGCGGGGGAGCGGCACGGACTGCGGCCCCGGGCCAGGATCGTCTCGGCCGCCGTCTCCGGCGCCGACCCGACCATCATGCTGACCGGTCCCGCCCCGGCCTCCCGCAAGGCCCTCGCCAAGGCCGGGCTGACCGTCGCGGACCTGGACCTGGTGGAGATCAACGAGGCCTTCGCCGCCGTCGTCCTGCGCTTCGTCCGCGACCTCGGCCTCGATCCCGACCGGGTCAACGTCAACGGCGGCGCCATCGCGATGGGACACCCGCTGGGCGCGACCGGCGCCATGATCCTCGGCACGCTCGTGGACGAACTGGAGCGCCGCGACCTGCGGTACGGGCTGGCCACCCTCTGCGTGGGCGGCGGCATGGGCATCGCCACCGTCGTCGAACGCCTCTGACAGCGCCCGGCCCGAGGCCCAGGGCGTTTCTGACGCACCCCGTGCCCCGGACCGAGCCTCCCGTCCCGTGCCGCACCGCACTTCCCCCCGTGACCGCCCGCACCCCTGGAGACCCTCTTCCATGGCCACCACAGCCGCCGACCGCAGCACCATCCGCTGGGAGGAGAGCGACGACCACGTCGTCACCCTCGTCCTGGACGACCCCGGCCAGTCCGCCAACACCATGAACGCCGCGTTCATCGACTCCCTGGACGCCACCGTGGACCGCCTGGAGTCCCGCCGCGACGACCTCAAGGGCGTCATCCTCACCTCCGCCAAGAAGAGCTTCTTCGCCGGCGGGGACCTGCGCGACCTGATCGCCGTCACCCCCGCGACCGCCGGGCGGTCCTTCGAGGCCGGCATGCGGATCAAGCGCGCCCTGCGCCGACTGGAGACACTGGGCAGGCCCGTCGTCGCCGCCGTCAACGGAGCCGCCCTGGGCGGCGGTTACGAGATCGCGCTGGCCTGCCACCACCGGATCGTGCTGGACCACCCGGCCGCCCGCGTCGGACTGCCGGAGGTCACCCTCGGGCTGCTGCCGGGCGGCGGCGGGGTGGTCCGCACGGTCCGTATGTTCGGCGTCGTCGACGCCTTGCGGAAGGTGCTGATGGAGGGCCGGCAGTACGGCCCGGCCCAGGCCCTCGAAGCGGGCCTGGTCGACGAGATCGCCGCCGACCCGCAGGACCTCCTCGCCCGCGCGCGGGCGTTCGTCGACGCCCACCCCGAGTCCCGCCAGCCCTGGGACGAACCGGGCCACCGCATCCCCGGCGGCACACCCGCGCACCCCGGCTTCGCGGCGAACCTGCCCGCCCTCCCCGCCACCCTCCGCAAGAAGCTGGGCGGCGCCCCCTACCCGGCGCCGCGCAACATCCTGGCGGCGGCCGTGGAGAGCACCCAGGTCGACATCGACACCGCGTTCGTCGTCGAGGCCCGCCACCTGACCGAACTCGTCACCGGGCAGACCGCCAAGAACATGATCCAGGGCTTCTTCTTCGACCTCCAGGCCGTCGACTCCGGCGCCAACCGCCCCCAGGACCTGCCCGCCCGCACCGTCACGAAGGTCGGCGTGCTGGGGGCCGGGATGATGGGGGCCGGGATCGCCTACGCCTGCGCGAAGGCGGGCATCGAGGTCGTGCTCAAGGACGTCTCCGCCGAGGCGGCCGCGCGCGGGAAGGCGTACTCCGCGGGCCTGCTGGAGCGGGCCGTCGCCAAGGGCCGCACGACGCGCGCCCGCGGCGACGCGCTCCTCGACCGGATCGTGCCGACCGCCGACGCCCGCGACCTGGCCGGCTGCGACGCCGTGATCGAGGCGGTCTTCGAGGACCCCGCGCTCAAGCACCGGGTGTTCCGGGAGGCGCAGGAGGCCGTCGCCCCGGACGCGCTGCTGTGCTCCAACACCTCCACCCTGCCCATCTCCCTGCTCGCCGAGGGCGTCGACCGGCCCAAGGACTTCATCGGGCTGCACTTCTTCTCCCCCGTCGACCGGATGCGGCTGGTCGAGATCATCCGGGGGCGGGAGACCGGCGATGAGGCGCTCGCCCGCGCCTTCGACCTGGTCCGGCAGATCGGCAGGACACCGATCGTGGTGAACGACTCCCGCGGCTTCTTCACCTCCCGGGTCATCGGCCGCTTCATCGACGAGGGCGTCGCCATGGTCGGCGAGGGCATCGACCCGGCGACCGTGGAACAGGCCGCCGCCCAGGCGGGATACCCGGCCAAGGTGCTCGCCCTCATGGACGAACTCACCCTCACCCTGCCCCGCCGCATCCGCGAGGAGACCCGCCGCGCCACCGAGGAGGCGGGCGGCACCTGGCGGCCGCATCCGGCGGACGCCGTCGTCGACCGCATGATCGACGCGTTCGACCGCCCCGGCCGGTCCGCCGGCGCCGGCTTCTACACGTACCAGGACGGCCGGCGGACGGGACTGTGGCCCGGGCTGCGCGAGCACTTCACCGACCCCGCCGCACGGCCCGCCGACCTCACCGAGCTGAAGGAGCGGATGCTCTTCGTCGAGGCCCTGGACGCGGTGCGCTGCCTGGAGGAGGGCGTGCTGGTGTCCGTGGCGGACGCCAACGTCGGCTCCCTGCTCGGCATCGGCTTCCCGGCCTGGACCGGCGGGGTCCTCCAGTACGTCAACGGCTACGACGGCGGCCTGCCCGGATTCACCGCCCGGGCGCGCGAGCTCGCCGCGCGGCACGGGGAGCGTTTCGACCCGCCCGCCCTGCTGCTGCGCAAGGCCGAGCGGGGCGAGGTCTTCACCGACTCCTGAGCCGGGACCCGAGCCGGCTGCGAGGCCACTGCTCACCCCGCCCGTCCCTCACCCTGCCCGTCCCTCACCCTGCCCGTCCCTCACCCTGCCCGTCCCTCCCGCGGCACGGCGCGGCGCACCGCCGCGCCGTGCCGCCCCCTCCCGACGCACCGACCCACCCGCAAGGAGGCCCTGATGTCATCAGCCCCCCGCACGACCGGGGAGCCCCCCGGACCGCCGGCCGAGACGACCCTGCCCCTGCTGCTGGAACGCAACGCCCGGCTGTACCCCGAGCTGCCGGCCCTGTCCTGGCAGCAGGAGCAGGAGGGCGGCCCGGACGGCTGGACCACTCTCACCTGGGCCGAGGTCCGCGAGCACACCACCCGGCTCGCGGCCGGCTACGCGGCACTCGGCGTCGGCCGCGGCGACCACGTGCTGCTGATGACGGCCAACCGGCCCGAGCACTGGCTGTCCGACCTGGCGCTGGTCCGCCTCGGCGCCGTCCCCGTCAGCGTCTACGGCACCTCCGCCCGCGAGCAGGTCACCCACATCGCGCGCAACTGCCGGGCCCGCGTCGCCGTCGTGGAGGGCGCGGCGCAGGTGGAGCTGTGGGCGCCGCTGCTGGACGACGCCGGCACACCGCTGGAGCGGCTGGTGGTGGTCGAGCCCGGCACCGAGGGCGTCCACCTCCCGTACGCCGCCCTGCGGGCGGAGCCGGTGCCGGAGCGGTTCGACAAGGCCCTGGACGCCGCCCGCCCCGAGGACCCGCTGACCGTCGTCTACACCTCCGGCACCACCGGCGAGCCCAAGGGCGTGGTGCTCAACCACCGGCACGTGCTGGCCGACGCCCTGGCGCTGGACGCGGTGGTGGAGCTGCCGCCGCACGTCGAGCACATCTGCTATCTGCCGTTCGCCCACATCGCCGAGCGGATGCTGGGCCTCTACCTGCCCTGCCACCGCGCCTCCCACGTCTATCTGTGCGCCGACCCGGCGAAGGTCGCCGAGACGGTGCGCAAGGTGCGGCCGGCACAGTTCTTCGGGGTGCCGCGGGTGTGGGAGAAGCTCGCCGCCGCCGTCCGCGCCGTGCTCTCCCTGCTGCCGCCCGAGCAGCGGACGGTCATCGAGGACGCCGCGCGGGTGGCACGGGAGCACGTCGGCTTCCGGGAACGCGGCGAGCGGCCGCCCGCCGAGCTGGAGGAGGCCTACGGCCGGGCCCGCGAGGACGTCCTGCTGCCGCTGCTCGCCGCGGGCGGCCTGGAGCGGGTGGCCTGGGCGGCCAGCGCCTCGGCGCCGATGCCGCTCGACGTGGTGCGGTTC
The DNA here is from genome assembly GCF_042888135.1 of Streptomyces sp. NPDC003247. Taxonomy (NCBI): domain Bacteria; kingdom Bacillati; phylum Actinomycetota; class Actinomycetes; order Kitasatosporales; family Streptomycetaceae; genus Streptomyces; species Streptomyces sp. NPDC003247. The sequence goes on along the minus strand of NZ_JBIAPF010000016.1, from coordinate 63,477 downwards.
TGGTCCGGCTTCGGCATCGTGATCATGGATGCGTGGGGGCTGACCGAGACCACCGGCGTGGCGACCACCAACAGTCCCCGCACCGGCTTCCGGCTGGGGTCGGTCGGCCGTCCCGTGTCGTCGGTGGAGATCCGCACCGCCGAGGACGGCGAGATCGAGGTGCGCGGGACGACCGTCTTCTCCGGCTATCTGCGCGAGGACGGTTCGGTGCAGTCCGCGGTGGACGCGGAGGGCTGGCTGCGCACGGGGGACATCGGCCGCGTGGACGAGGACGGCTACCTCTGGCTCACCGACCGCAAGAAGGAGATGATCGTCACCTCGACCGGCAAGAACGTCTCGCCGGCGCTGGTGGAGAACGCGCTGAAGGAACACCCGCTGATCGGGCAGGCGCTCGTGCACGGCGACAACCGCTCCTACCTCGTCGCCCTGCTGGTGCTCGACGCGGAGGCCGCGCCGGCCTGGGCCACCGCCCACGGGATCGAGGCCGGCACCGGCCTCGCGGACCTCGCGGCGCACCCGGCCGTGCGGGCGGAGGTCGAACGGGCGGTGGCCGCCGCCAACTCCCGGCTGAACCGGACCGAGCAGGTCAAGCGGTACACACTGCTGGCCGAGGAGTGGGGCCCGGCGACCGGGGAGCTGACACCGTCGCTCAAGATGCGGCGCCGGGTCATCAGGGAGAAGTACGGCGCCGCGCTGGACGGGCTGTACGAGGGCTGACCGCGGCCGGGACCTGCGGCGCGGGCTGACCGCGGCCGGGACCTGCGGCGCGGGCTGAACGCGGCCGGGACCTGCGGCGCGGGCTGAACGCGGCCGGGACCTGCGGCGCGGGCTGAACGCGGCCGGGACCCGCGGCGCGGGCTGAACGCGGCCCGGACCGACGACGGCGGCCGGCCATCCGGGAACGGGTGGCCGGCCGCCGCCGTCGTGGCGCGGGCGCTCAGAGGCCGTAGGTCTTGCCGATCACGTCCCGCTGGATCTCGCTCGTGCCGCCGTACACCGTGGAGACGACCGCGGCCCGCAGATGGCGCTCCATGTCGTACTCGGTCGCGTACCCGTAGCCGCCCATCATCTGCATGCCCTCCAGGGCGACCCGCTTGGCGGTCTCGGTGGCCTTGAGCTTGGCCATGGACGCCTCCCGAGGGAACAGGCGGTCCGGCTCCGCGTCGCAGTCCCGGGCCACCTCGCGCACCAGCAGCCGGGTGCACTCGATCTCCGTTGCGAGGTCGGCGATCCGGTGCCGCAGCGCCTGGAACGAGCCGACGGGGCGCCCGAACTGCTCGCGCTCGCGGACGTAGGCGACCGCGTCGTCGAAGGCGCGGCGGGCCAGGCCCAGCATGTTCGCCGCCAGGAACAGCCGCTCGTAGTTCAGTCCCGCCATCAGCTGCCGCCAGCCGTCGCCGACCTCCCCGACGACGGCGTCGGCCGGCAGCCGGACCCCGGTGAGGAACACGTCGTTGACCTCCCGGCCGCCCATGGTCTCGATGCCCCGGATCTCCACCCCGGCGGTGCCGGCCGGCAGGTGGAACATGGTGAGCCCGGCGTGCTTGTCGGGACCGGTGCGCGCCACGAGCAGGATGGCGTCGGCGCAGTGGGCGTTGGAGATCCAGGTCTTCTGACCGTCGATCAGCCAGTCGCCGTCGGCACTCCGCCGCGCCCGGCAGCGCAGCGCGCCGACGTCGGAGCCGGCCGACGGTTCCGACATGGCGATGGCGAGCACCCCGCCGCCCACGGCACGGGTGAGGACGTCCCGCTTCTGCGCTTCGGTGCCGAACCGTTCGTAGGCCTTGGCGGCGATGACGGTGGTGACGAAGCCGCCCGCCGGGACCAGGCCGTAGGAGGTCTCCTCCAGGAACAGGCAGGCGTCGGCCAGTCCGCCGCCGGCGCCGCCGAACTCCTCGGGCAGGCACACCCCCAGCCAGCCGAGGTCGGCGAGCCTGCCGTACAGCTCGGCGTTGTGGGGCTCGGTGCCCCGCGCGGTCAGCGCGTCCCGCTGCTCCCGCGTGCCGCACTCCCGCTTGGCGAAGTCGCGGACGGCGGCGACGAAATCCGTCTGCTCCGGGGTGAGACGACTGCCCATGAGAACCCTCCAGGTCCGGTGAGTTACAAAGATATAGAATATGTTGCACGGTTTCTCGGGTCGATGGGTGCCGGTATCGTGAGGAACACCATGAAGACTTCTGCGAACGACTCCCTGCTCGCGCGGGCCATCGCCCAGCCCGAGACGGAGGAAAAGGTGGCGCGGCGCATCCTCGACGCCGCGCTGGAGGAGTTCACGGCCTTCGGCCTGCGCCGGTCCTCGATGGACGACGTCGCCAAACGGGCCGGTGTCTCCCGCGTCACGGTCTACCGCCGCTTCCAGAGCAAGGACAAGCTGGTCGAGGCCTGCCTGCTGCGCGAGGGCAGCAGGTTCTTCCAGCAACTGGACGCGGCCGTGGCGGCGTTGCCCACCATGGAGGAGCGCGTCGTGGAGGGCTTCGTGGTGGCCCTCCGCCACACCCGGGCGCACCCGCTGTTCGGTGGCCTGCTGCGGCTCGAACCCGAGTTGGTGCTGCCCTACTTCACCGTCCAGGGCGGTCCTTCGCTCGCGGCCACCTGCGACTACCTGACGGCCCATCTGCGCCGCGCCCAGCGGGCCGAGGGCCGCCCGGACTCCGACCCGAGGCCGGTCGCCGAGCTGATGGTCCGGGTGGCCGTCTCCTTCCTGCTGAACCCGGCGAGTTGCATCGAGATGGAGGACGAGGACCAGGCCCGGGCCTTCGCCCGCCGTTACCTCGCCCCCCTGCTGGACGCCTGACGGCCCGCGCCCGCACGGCACGTCAGCGCCGCCGGTGCAGCCACCGTGCGACGGCGACCGCGCGGGCCCGGGCGGCCGCGGGTGCGGTGAAGGAGGTCAGGTTCACCGGCGGGGCGAAGCGCCGGACCGTGACCGACTGCGGCGCGGTGAACGCCTTCAGCCCTTCCTCTCCGTGGACGCGCCCGAAACCGGAGTCCCCGGAACCGCCGAACGGCAGCGCGGGGACGGCGGCGAAACCGAGCACCGAGTTGACGGAGACGGCGCCGGCCCGCAGCCGGGCGGCGATCGCGGCCCCCGCCCGCCGGTCGCCGCAGAACACCGAGGCGGCCAGCGCGTAGGCCGAGGCGTTCGCGCGCTCCACCGCCTCGTCCACGTCGGCCACCGCGTTGATCGCCACGGTCGGCCCGAACGTCTCCTCGGTCATCGCGGCCGAGTCCTCCGGCACATCGGCCAGGACGACCGGGGACACGTACCTCCCGGACACCGACGCGGACCCGCCCAGCAGGGCACGCGCACCGGCCGCCAGCGCCTCGTCCACGTGCCGCCGCACCACGGCCGCCTGCCCCGGCATCGTCATCGGACCGTACGCCGCGTCCGCGTCCGGGCCCACCGGCAGCGCACCCGCCCGCTCCACCACCTTGCGGCAGAGCGCGGCGTGCACCTCCCGCACGGCGTAGACGCGTTCGACGCCCGCGCAGGTCTGCCCGGCGTTGCTCATCGCGCCCCACACGACGGCGTCCGCGGCGGCGTCGAGGTCGGCGTCGGCGGTGACGACGACCGCGTCCTTGCCGCCGCACTCGGCGAGGAACGGCGTCAGCGACTCGGCGCACACCGCCATCACCTTGCGCGCGGTCCCCGGCGAGCCGGTGAACGCCAGCTTGTCGACACCGGACCGGGCCAGCGCCTCGCCCGTCGCGGCCGCCCCGGTGACGGTCGTGAGCAGGCCGGCGTACCCGGGCACCGCCGCGTCGAAGAGCTCGGCCAGCAGGACGCCCGTGCCGGGGGTGTGCTCGGACGGTTTGAACACCACGGCGTTGCCGGCCGCCAAGGCGTAGCCGATCGACCCCATCGGGGTGTACAGGGGGTAGTTCCACGGTCCGATCACGCCGACCACCCCGAGCGGCCGGTGGACCAGTGTGGCGCGCTGGTGCGCGGCCACCAGCCCGGAGGGCACACCGCGCCGCCGCAGCACGCGTCCGGCGTTGCGCGCCGCCCACGCCAGGTGTTCGAGGGTCAGGACAACCTCCAGCTCCGCGTCACCGCGCGGCTTGCCGGTCTCGGCCGCGATGGTGTCCGCGACGTCGTCCAGCGCGGACGCGAGCCGCCGCTTGAAGCGGAGCAGGTGGTCGCGGCGCCGGGGCGCGGACTCGGCCGCCCAGCGGTCCGCGGCCGTCCGGGCCCGCCGCACGGCACGCGCGACCTCCTCCGGCCCGGCGACGGGGTGGTCGGCGAGCGGCTTGCCCGTCGCCGGGCTGTGGACGGTGAAGGTCGTGGGGCGGGGCGTGGTGTCCCGGGCCGTGTCGGTCATCGCTGCTCCTGAGGTGTGTTCCGGTCCGCCGGACGGCCGGACGAGGGCTCGTCCGCCGCCGACGGCTCGTCCGGCGACTGCTCGTCCGGCGACTGCCGGGGGGTGGGCTGGTGCGGGGTGGGCTGTTGGGGGGTGGGCTGGTGCGGGGTGGGCTGCTGGTCGGCCGGGCGGGGGGATGCCGACGGTTGGTCTGTCGGCCGAGGGGAGGCCGACCCGGTCGGCTGGGGGGAGGCCGACGGGGGGTCGGTGGGCTGCCGGGAGGCCGAGGGTTGGTCGGTCGGCTGTGGGGGGACCGGCTGCTGGTCGGTCGGCCGCTGGGAGGCGGATCGTCGCTCTGTCGGTTGCCGGTCGGTCGGTGTGCGGTGTACCGGCCGCTCGTCCGTCGGCTGCCGGTCGGTCGGCGTGCGGTGTGCCGTCGGCTGGGCCACCGGCCGCTGGGCCACCGGCGGCTGGGCCACCGGCCGCTGGTCCACCGGCCGCTGGGCCACCGGCGGCTGGTTCGCCGGCGGCCGGGGCGCCGGGGCCGTTTCCGCCCCCGGGCGTTCGTCCCGCAGTGGCTTCAGCGGCCTGGTGTGGGCCCAGTGCGGGCCCAGGTCGTCCAGGGTCCATCCGAAGGGGTAGCTGCGGGGCTGCTGGCGGTACGGCCACCAGTTCGGCCGGGGCGGCAGGCGGCGCACCACGGCCGCCCGGGCGCGCAGGGCGCGGTGGGTGGCGCCGCGGACCGGCCGCGGCTGCGCGGGCAGGCCCAGCGCGGTGAGCAGCGGCTCGTCGAGGACGGCGAGCGAGGCGCGTGCCGCCAGCGGTCGCAGCAGCCTGGGGTACCACTGGGTGACGACCCGCAGCGTGGCCGCGGCGACCCGCCGGTTGGCCGGGTCGTACGCGAACATCTTCCGCTCGTAGCCGTCGTGCAGGTCCGCGAACCCCGCGTAGTCGGCGGGCAGGTCGCCGATGCCCATCATGCCGCCCATGCGCCGCCCCACGAGCGCGAGGCTCTCGGTCTCCTCCTCGCACAGCGGCCGCCAGCCGTACCGGTCGATCCACCGCTTGGGACCGACCACGGTCGTGGCCAGGACGTACAGGTAGTCCTCGTCGGGTATGCGGTAGCGGCCGTGGATGCGGTTGAGGTGGCGGGCGGCGGCCCGGGCGCGTTCGGAGTCCATGCCGTCCACGACCATCTCGTGGGCGATCAGCACGGTGTCGTCGTACCGTTTCTGCCCGGCGCGCTCGAACTCCTGGGTGCGGTCCAGGAGCCGGGAGATGCGCGGCACGCCGAAGTCCCGCAGGAAGGCGATCGAGACGCCCTGGAGGTAGTCCCAGGGGAACTCGTACCGGGTGACCCAGCGGAAGATCTCCTCGTAGTCCTGCCGCGGGTCCATCTGCTGGATGCGGTGGAGCCGGCTGTAGCGGCCCATGGGCGGTCTCTCCTAACGGTGCCTGCTGCGGATGGACAGGTCGGCGAAGCCGACCGTCTCGGCGTCGACCAGGACCTGGCCGGCCTCCACCGCGGTCACGGTCAGCTTCGGCAGCTGTACGGCGATGGGGAGGTTCGCCGGGACGATGTCGGCCCCGATGCAGATGCGCGGGGTGCCGACCCCGAGGACGGGGATGGTGATCGAGCCGGTGAGCCGGGTGACGTAGATGTCGACCTGCGGGATGTCCAGGTCCACGTCGATCGTCTGGACCTGGCCCGCGCTCTCCAGCCGGAAGGCGTAGTCGTCCGCGACCAGCCGGTCGGCGTGCACCCACAGCACCTTCATCCGCCCGCCGTCGGCGGTGGGCAGGTAGGTGGCGCCGTGGATGACGGCGCCGTAGGCGGTCAGGGTGTCGGCGCCGACCTCGGGGTGGAGCGGGCTGATCGGATAGGTGGCCCGCGGGCGGCCCGGCTGGTCGCCGATGACGATCGGCGGGCGCAGCGCGGTCAGGTCGTCCGGGTCGTCGGCGGTCTCGCCGGGTGTGGCCTCCTCCAACTCCTGGTCGGGGTCGGGGAGTCCGCCGGTGTCGACGCCGGTGAGGCACGGGAGCGTCACCTGGGCGGCACCGGCCTTCTCCTCCGCTTCCTCCTCTTCCGCCTCGGTCGCCGTGCCGTCGTCCTCGTCCGGGGCGGCCGGGGGCGAGGGGGAGCCGGAGGTGGTGGGGGTGGGCGCGGCCGAACCCGTCGTGCCGGACGCCTGGTCGCCGCTCGCCGGCCCGGTCGGGGCGGGGGTGGGGGAGGGCGATCCGGCGGACTCCCACGGCCAGGTGAGGGTGGGCCAGGGGAGGGGGAACACGTCCGTGCCCGGCGCCGCGGCGGCGGTACCGGCGGCAGGGAGCCCGGCCGCCGCCACCACCGCGCTCACCACGAAGAGGACCGCGCCCCGCACGGGCCTCCGGCGACCGCCGGAGCGGGCGCGGTCCTCACGGGCTTTTGGGGCGGTGCCCTCCCCCCGGGCCTCCGCCCCGCCGGTCACGGCGTCGGCCGTGTCCGCCGCGGCCGGTACCGCCACCGTTGCCGCCGTGGCTGTTACCGCCGTGGCAGTGTCCGCCGTGGCCGAAGTCCGCTCACCGTCCGCCGTCCGCTCACCGTCCGCCGTCCGCTCACCGTCCGCCGTCCGCTCACCGTCCGCCGCCCGCCCGCCGTCCCCCGCCCGCTCGGGGTCCGGCATCCAGCCGAACGCCATCGAGGAGCCGATCAGGCCGGCCAGCATGCCGATGCCGAAGCCGCCGAGGTTCGTGGTCGCCATCGACGTCAGCGAGGCGATCGCGGTGACGACGGAGACGAACATCCGCTGGTCCGGCTTGAAGAGGAAGAACAGGCCGCCCGCGATCAGGACCAGACTGATGCCGGCGGCCGACATGGCGCCCACCCCGATCCTGATCATCAGCGGGAGCGGGGCCAGCGGGATGGCGACCATCTCGACGCCGCCCGCGACGACCCACACCGCCGCCCAGAACGGCCGCCTCCGGCGCCAGCCGCGCAGGGAGCGGCGCAGCCGGGGCGCGGGCAGGATCCGGTCGAACCAGTCGCCGGTCTCACGGGCCAGTTCCGACAGGAAGCCGAAGACGAAGCTGAACATGACCGAGTCCGTCCGTCGTCGCCGTCAGAAGCACTGCTTGCCGGTACGGCTGAACTCGATCTCCAGCTTCTCCAGCGTCAGGGTGCCCCCGTTCGCGGAGTACGCGGTGCTCCGCACGTCATGGGCGACGGCGGTGCTCGCCTGGACGCCGAACGTGCCCTCGGGCCCGGTCACGCCGGGCGCGCCGGTCAGGGTGGAGGCGTCCCGGCCGGCCTGGACGCCGGTGACCTTGCCGCCGCCGCCGGTGAGGGCGTCCGCGTTCACCACGAGGTCGCTGCCCTCGAGCGGCTTGTCCGCTCCCGAGTGCACCAGCATGGTGATGTCCCCGACCAGCGGCAGTGTCTGTTTGAGCGAGACGCACACGTCGGAGACCGTGCCGCCCTTCACGGCGGCCAGCAGGACCGGCTTGGCGCCGCTCGCCGAGCTGCCGATGGAGGAGGGGAACGAGGACACGCCCTCCGCGGTGACCTCGGACGCCGAGACCTTGAAGGCGGCGCCGGAGACCGCGAAGGAGGCGGCGAGCGCGCCCTGGGCGAGGGCGATGCCGAGCGCTCCCACGGCCAGGGTGCACGGGACGAACATGACGGCGCTGCGCTTCCAGTGCGTACGGCCCGTACCCGGGGTATTCGTCCGGGTATAGGCGTATCTGTCACTCATGGGGAGTCCCTTCCGCAGGGCTGGAGCGAGGACGGCGAGCTCTCGGGGGCCATCGGTGAGTCGAAGATACAAAAACTATTGACTTGTTTCACAAGGCGCGTCAATACTCCGGACACCACGGAGAAACGGAGGCGTCATGACCGCTCTGCCGCACGTGTCCGCCGACCCGGAACCCGCACCCGGTGAGGGAGTCGCCCCCTCCTCCGAGGTGAGGGCGCCGCGCCGGGGCGGAATGGCCTGGCGCCACTTCGGTGACGCCCGCTCCACCCTCATGGCCCCCCAGCTGCTGCTCCTCCAGGTCGCGCACCCGGTCGTCGGCGCCGGTGTCGCGGACCACAGCAATTTCCGCGCCGAACCCTGGCCCCGGCTGATCCGCACCCTGCTCTCGCTGAGCACCGTCGTCTACGGAGGGCAGCGCGCCGCCACCGCCGAGGCGCGGCGCCTGATCCACGTCCACGCCGGGATGAAGGGCACCGACTCCGCCGGCCGCCGCTACCACGCCCTCAACCCGGAGGCCTACCACTGGGTGCACGCGACCCTCGTCAAGGGGCCGGTCGACGCCCAGCGCCTGTTCGGCAAGGGCATGACGGACCAGGACCTGGAGGAGTACTACCGCGAGATGCGGGACGTCGGACGGGTCTGGGGCCTCAAGGACCACCACCTGCCCCCGGACTGGGCGGCCTTCAGCGCCTACTACGACGACATGGTCGACCACCGGCTGGAGCACAACCGGTCCGTGCAGGACGTCCTCGACGAACTCGCCCACCCCGCCAAGCCCGTCGCCTGGCTCCCGAACCCGCTCTGGCGGCCCGTCGCGCAGCTCGCCGCCCACTACGCCCTGCTGGTCACCGTCGGAGCCCTGCCGCCCCGCCTGCGCGACCGGCTCCACCTCACCTGGAGCCGGCGGCAGGAGCGCGCCCTGCGGCGCTTCGCGCGGCTGGTACGGCTGCTGATGCTGCTCGTCCCGCCCCCGCTCCGCATATCGGGCACCCTCGCCATCGCCTACTGGGCCACCCACCGCCCGGGCACCGAGCCCGCCGCGCGGCGCCCGCTGGGAGCGTGGTGACGTGAAGGCCACCACCGAGCCCACCCCGCTCGCCCCGGACACCATCCTCTGGGACATCGCCGGCGACGTGCGCCTGCTGTTCTCGCTGCCCGCCGCGCTCGTCCTCCAGGTCGCCCACCCGGCGGTCGGCGCCGGTGTCGACGACCACTCGGTGTTCCGCACCGACCCCTGGGGACGGGCCGAACGCTCCCTGGAATCACTCCAGTTGTGGGTGTACGGCGGCGAGCGGGCGATCGAGGAAGGGCGCCGGCTGCGCCGACTGCACAAGACCATCAGCGGCACCGACAGCCGGGGCCGCTCCTACCACGCGCTCACCCCCGCCTACTACGCCTGGGTGCACGCCACCGCCTACCCCGTCTTCCTGCGGGCGGCGCGCTACCTCTCCCGCCCGCTCGCCCCCGACGACGAACGCCGCCTCTACGACGAGCTGCTCCAGCTCGGCGGCATCCTCGGCATCCACCCCCGGGACATGCCGAGGACCCCCGAGGAGTTCTGGCCCTACTTCGACGCGATGGTCGACCGGGAACTGGAGCGGACGGCCGTGGTGGACGAACTGCTCGACCCGCGCCGCCCCGTGCCGCCGCCCCCGGGCGCCGGTGCGCCGCTGCGTCGGCTCTGGCCGGTCCTGCGGCGCCCGCTCGCCCGTCTGCACGTCTTCGTCACCGCCGGACTCCTCCCGCCCGCCGCCCGCGACCGACTCGGCGTGACCTGGACGGCACGGGACGAACGCCGGCTGAAACGCCTCGGCGCCGTCGTCCGCACCGTCGTCCCGCTGCTGCCGGAACGACTGCGCTACCTGCCCACCGCCAGAGCCGCACGAGCGAGGGCCGCCGCGACGGCACACACTCCCGGCGTGACGGCACACACTCCCGCCGCCCGCGGCGAACCGGCTCCCCGCCCGAGATGAGGCGACCGCGACCGGGCTGGCGACCGGCGGCACCCCACGGCAGCCGGCACCTCCACCGCCGCGCCGCCGCCGTGCCGCCGCCGGATCACCTCCGGACGGCCCCGGCCCACCCCGCCGGGCGCCCGGGCCCGGCCCCGCCGCCGTGCCCCCGTTTGACGGGCCGTTTCGTGATCGATTACGTTCCCGCACGTCGGGCCGTGCCGGTCCGGCAGCAGTGGCATGCCCAGCCGGTGATGCGACCCCGGGCCGACGAGGCCCCGGGGGGCGTGAGTCCGGACCGAGTCGCCAGGAGCGCCGTGCGTGTCCGAGGCGGGGACGTGCCCCCTCCGTCGGGAGCCCGCTTGTCCCTGCACCTGCCGCACGCCCGTCCGCGCCGGTCCACGACGGCGCTGGTGGCGGCCGTCGCCGTCTCGCTCGTGCTCGCCTCCTGCTCCGCCGCCGAAAACTCCGGGGACTCCGGCGACCCCGAGGGGAAGCCGGCCACGGCGGAGGTGACGCCCCCGCCCGTCCACGGCGGCTTCGACTACCAGCTCGGCGGCGCCTACCCCCCGCCCGCCGGTACCTCGATCGTCGTCCGCGACCACACGGCGTCCCCCGCGCCGGGGACGTACTCCATCTGCTACGTCAACGCCTTCCAGGCCCAGCCGGACGCGGAAGGGGAGTGGGACGACGACCTGCTGCTGCGCGACGCGGACGGCGAGGTGGTCGTCGACCCGGACTGGGACGAGGCGCTCCTGGACATCCGCACCGCGGCCAAGCGCGACCGGGTGGCCCGCAAGGTGAACGCCTGGATCGACACGTGCGCGGACAAGGGCTTCGACGCCGTCGAGCCGGACAACTACGACACCTACACCCGCGCTCCCGACGGCCTGCTCACCGCCGACGACGCCAAGGCGTTCCTCACCCTGCTGGCCGGCCACGCGCACGCCGAGGGACTGGCCGTCGCCCAGAAGAACACGCCGGACCTGGCCGCCGACCGCGAGGAGGTCGGCCTGGACTTCGCCGTCGCGGAGGAGTGCGGCAGATACGACGAGTGCGACGCCTACACGGACGCGTTCGGCCGGCACGTCGTCGACGTCGAGTACGAGGAGCGGGGCATGGAGCGGGCCTGCGCGGGCTGGGGCGACGAGATCAGCGTCGTCCTGCGGGACCGGGACGTGGTCCCGCGGGACGACTCCGGTTACGTACGGGAGACCTGCGACAGCCTCTGATCCCGGGGGCCGTCCCCGCGCGGGGCGGGGCGGCCCCGGCTACGGGGTGCTGTCCATCGTGGCTGCCCTGCACGAGACCGTCCACACCGTGGGCGTCCCCGAGAAGGCGGCGCGCGCGATGCTCCTGCGCTGACCCGAGTGCTCCCCCGACCAGCCCGTGCCGCCTCCCCTTATGGGCGGCACGGGCCCCCTTGTGCGCCGTTCGTACCTCCGAGGAGACCCATGCCTTCCGCCCTGCCCGCCCTGACGTGGGCCGAGTCGGACCAGCGGGCCGTGGACACCGCGCGTGTCCTGGCCGCCGATGCCGTACAGAAGGTCGGCAACGGCCCTCCCGGTACTGCGATGAGCCTGGCGCCGGCTGGGTAAGCGCCACTCCACCCAGCCCGCCCCGCACGGTCTCGCCCTCAGCCGCCAGGGCCTGCCCACCTACGCCCGTAACCCGGACGCGGCGCGCGGCGGTTACGTCCTGGCCGAGTCCTCGACGGCCACCCCGGACGTCGTCCTGATCGCCACCGGCTCCGAGGTGCGGCTCGCCGTCGCGGCCCGTGAGCTGCTGGAGGCCGAGGGGATCGGCACCCGGGTGGTGTCGATGCCGTCCGTGGAGTGGTTCGAGGAGCAGCCGGCCGCCTACCGCGACAGCGTGCTGCCGCCGTCCGTGAAGGCCCGCGTCGCCGTCGAGGCGGGCATCGGACTGGCCTGGCACAAGTACACCGGGGACGCCGGCCGCAACGGCGCGCCCGTGCGGGCCGCGAGGCCGTCGGCCGTCACCCCCGGGGCGGTCTCGACGACCGCGAGGCCGTCCGGGGTGATGTCGAAGACGCCCAGGTCGGTGATGACGCGGTGCACGCAGGCGCGGCCGGTGAGCGGCAGCGTGCAGGTGTCGACGAGTTTCGGCGTGCCGTCCTTCGCCGTGTGCTCCATCACGACGATCACGCGGCGGGCGCCGTGCACCAGGTCCATGGCGCCCCCCATGCCCTTGATCATCCTGCCGGGGACGCTCCAGTTGGCCAGGTCGCCGCGGGCGGACACCTGGAGGGCGCCCAGGACGGCGGTGTCGATGTGCCCGCCTCTGATCATGGCGAAGGACAGCGCCGAGTCGAAGAACGAGGCGCCGGGCAGCACGGTCACCGTCTCCTTCCCGGCGTTGATCAGATCGGGGTCGACCTCCCGCTCGGCGGGGTAGGGGCCGGTGCCGAGGATGCCGTTCTCCGAGTGCAGGACCACCCGCACGTCCGGGGGCAGATGGTCCGGGATCGTCGTCGGCAGCCCGATGCCCAGGTTGACGTACGAGCCGTCGGTCAGCTCCTCGGCGGCCCGGGCCGCCATCTGTTCGCGGGTCCAGCCCATCAGTCGCGCACCGTCCTCTTCTCGATCCTCTTGGGGCCGGCCTGCTCGGGGGTGAGGGCGACGACGCGCTGCACGAACACGCCCGGCAGATGGACCTCTTCGGGAGCGAGGGCACCCGGTTCGACCAGTTCCTCGACCTCCGCGACGGTGACGCGGCCGGCCATCGCGGCCAGCGGGTTGAAGTTGGCCGCGGCCCTGCGGAAGACCAGGTTGCCGTGACGGTCGCCGCGCCACGCGCGGACCAGTGCGAAGTCGGTGGTGATGCCGTGCTCCAGGACGTGGGTCCGCTCGCCGAACGTCCGGCTCTCCTTCCGCGGCGAGACGACGGCGACCGAGCCGTCCCGCGCGTACCGCCAGGGCAGACCGCCGTCCGCGACCTGTGTGCCGACACCGGCCGGGGTGTAGAACGCCGGGATGCCGGCGCCCCCGGCGCGCAGCCGTTCGGCGAGGGTGCCCTGGGGCACGAGTTCGACCTCCAGTTCGCCGGACAGGTACTGCCGGGCGAACTCCTTGTTCTCGCCCACGTACGAGCCGGTGACCCGGGCGATCCGGCCGGCGTCGAGCAGCACCCCGAGCCCGGCGCCGTCGACACCGCAGTTGTTGGACACCACCGACAGCCCCGTGGTGCCCCGGGCGTACAGGGCGGCGATCAGGACGTCCGGCACCCCGCTCAGGCCGAAGCCGCCGACGGCCAGTGACGAGCCGTCGGTGATGTCGTGGACCGCCTCGGCGGCCGTGGCGCGGACCTTGTTCACGGACGGGACTCCTTCACCGGCAGGGCCCGGTCGCCGGGTGGCTCCGGCACGGGCACGCGGAACAGGCGCAGTTGCAGGGCGAGGGTGGCGTAGTAGCCGACGAGCGTGGAGAGTTCGAAGAGGGCGGCGGCGCCCAGGGCCGCGTGCGCGGCCCTGTACCAGTCGTCGTCGAGCGGGTCGGACGGGGTGGCGAGGACCCGGGTGGCGGACCACGCGGCCCGCTCGTACGGGTCGGTGAAGCCCGGGTCGCGGCCCTCGCGCAGGGCGTGTACCTCGGTGTCGGTGAGCCCGGCGGCCCGGCCCGCCGGCTCGTGCGCGTGGCGCTCGAAGGCGCTGTCCCACACGGCGGCGACGACGAGGACGGCGGTCTCGCGGACCCTGGGCGGGAGGGCGGCGCGGTAGCGGATCGCCGCCCCGAGGGCCTGGAGGTCGCGGCCCAGCCCGGGGCTGAACAGCATCGCGTTGAAGGGGCCGTTGAGGCGCCCTTCGGGGTCGGTGAGGGCGAACGGCTGCGGGCCGTCGCCGCGCGGGCCGCCGGTGATCTCCTCGTACAGGGCCCGTTGGGCGGGGGAGAGGCGGGCGGGGTGCAGGAGGGGCAGCCGGCCGGGTGGGGTCGGGGACACGGTTCGCTCCGTACGCGCAGGGGTCGGCGGGGTGGTCGGTGGGGTGGGTGCTCGGTCCGGGGGGCTTCACCGGTCCGTGGCGCCGGGGTCGGTCTCCCCGGTCGGGTCCGCCGCCTCGCGGGCCAGTGCGGTGAGGTCCGCGTCGGTGAGCAGCCGGCCCTCCCGCGCCATGAGGTCGCGGGCCCGGTGCAGGACGGCGTCCACCTGGGCGGTGGTGATGTCGACACCGAGCGCGGCCAGTTTGTCCGCGAGCGTGTAGGGGCCGCTGTCGGGGGTGAAGGGGACCGTGCGCGCGTTGCCGACGAGGGCGGGCTCCAGGCAGTTGTGCAGCAGCGGGTCGACCGCGGTCTCCTGGGTGATGATGTCCATGCCGCCCCAGGAGAACGCGTGGGTACCGGTCACGGGGTGGTTCCAGGCGAGGTGGTAGCCCGTCAACCGCTCGCCCGCGCGGGCGAGTTCGGTGAGCCGTTCGGTCCTGAGGCCGGTGCGCACGTCGTACAGGGCCTCGAAGGCGAGCGCGGTGGCGGCCAGGTCGGCGTTGCCGGGGCCGCCGCAGTAGCCGTTGACCGACAGTTCGACGACATGGGCTCCGGCGCGGACGGCGGCCAGGGAGCAGGCGACCGCCAGCCCGAACGTGTTGTGCGGGTGCAGGCCGATGTCGACACCGGGGGCGAGTTCCGCGGTGCGGGCGACCAGATGGGCGTAGGCCTCGGGGCTCATGGCGCCCGGCCCGTCGAAGAGCGTGAGCTCGGTGGCGCCCGCGCCGGTCAGCGCGGTCACCGACTCCTCGAGGATCTCGTCGGTGAGGTAGGAGACCATCAGCATCGGGACGACGGCGTCCAGCCCGCGGGAACGGGCGTGCCGGATCAGGGGCACGGCGCGGGCGAGGACGTCCGCGCGGTCGCGGGGGGTGTCCTGGCCGCGCCGGTCCTCCCCCCGCCAGGCCTGCGCGTATGCCGCCGGCTGGTAGATCCGGGAGGCCTCGCCGAGGCCCTGGACCCAGATCTGCACGGCGTCGTAGCCCGCGTCGGCGGCCCGGTCGACGTCCTCGGTGGTGCGCGGCAGCGGCAGCACGGCCCGGCAGTCGGGGTTCTCGCCCTTGACGACCTCGACCTCGGCGCGCAGCGCCTTGTCGTCCCGTCGGGCGAGGCCGGCGGTGACGA
This sequence comes from Streptomyces sp. NPDC003247, assembly GCF_042888135.1. NCBI lineage: Bacteria > Bacillati > Actinomycetota > Actinomycetes > Kitasatosporales > Streptomycetaceae > Streptomyces > Streptomyces sp. NPDC003247. The sequence goes on along the minus strand of NZ_JBIAPF010000016.1, from coordinate 48,373 downwards.
CCTCGCGGACACCGGCCCGGACGAGCCGGCGCAGGTACGCCTCCTTCGCCTCGGTGGAGGCGACGACGCCCGGCAGGGTCTCCACCGACCGCAGGGTGGCGTCGCGCAGCCGCACCGACTCCGGCATCGGCCCGCGTACGTCCGGGCGGCGGGTCAGCGGGCTCACCGACCAGCGCCCCGGCTCGTAGGCGCCCGGCGCGCGGCGGACGGCCAGCTCCGCGCGGAAGCGGGCGATCTCCTCGTCGGTGAAGACGGCCGGCTTGTCCATGGATCCCTCCGGAGAACGAACGTGCGACGACGGGTCTGGCGGAGTGCCATTCAAACACCCTCACTCGTCAGCTGTCGACACTAATGCCGGATCTGATCAGTGAGAGTCGTAACTGAGCTGCGTGAACACGCTTCGGTGTTTACTTTCTGTCGACACTACGGGAGACTGTCGACAGTCGCACGGTCCCCAGGCCCCGTCCGGGCCCCGCGCCCGGAGTGCCGCGCCTGACGCCCGACGCACGACCCCGCCCGACGCCCCACCCCGCCTCACGCGCCGTGCGACCCCCGCGGGTGTCGACCGCGCGCCTCCCGCACCCCCGCTCGGCCCGGCCCCTCACCCCCCACCCGGACCCAGCCCGAACCAAGGAGACACCCGTGACCCAGGACGTGCCCCCCGCACGCCCCGGCCGTCTGGCCGGGCGCATCGCCGTCGTCAGCGGCGCCGGCAGCGTCGGCCCCGGCTGGGGCAACGGCCGCGCCACCGCCGTCGTCTTCGCCCGCGAGGGCGCCACCGTGCACCTGACCGACCGGGACGAGGAGTCCCTGGAGGTCACCGCCGAGCAGATCCGGCAGGAGGGCGGCACCGCGCACACCCACCTGCTCGACGTCACCGAACCGGACGCCGTCGAGGCCTTCTTCGCACGGACCGAGCGGCAGGCCGGCCGCATCGACATCCTCGTCAACAACGTCGGCGGCTCCCGGGCCGGCGGAGCGGCCGAACTGTCCCTGGAGGACTGGGACGGCCAGCTGCGCACCAACCTCACCAGCGCCTTCCTGGCCTGCAAGCACGTCGTCCCGGTCATGCGGCGCGGCGGTGGGGGAGCGATCGTCAACACCGCCTCGGCGTCCGGCCTGCGCTGGACCGGCGCCGCACAGGTGGGCTACGCGGCGGCCAAGGCCGCGGTCATCCAGATGTCCCGCGTCACCGCCGTCCAGTACGCCCCCGACAACATCCGGGTGAACACCGTCGTCCCCGGGCAACTGCACACCCCCATGGTCGAGGCGCGCCTCGCCCACCAGCGCGCCGGCGGCGACGTGGACCGGCTCCTCGCCCAGCGGCAGGCCCGCATCCCGCTCGGCTTCATGGGCGACGGCCGGGACACCGCGTACGCGGCGCTCTTCCTGGCGTCCGAGGAGGCCCGCTTCGTCACCGGTACGGAGATCGTCGTCGACGGCGGAATGACGGCGCGCTGTGACTGAACCCGCCCTCCACACGGCCCGCTCGGCCCCCTCGCCGGGCTGCCCGCCTCCGCACCCGGCGCCCCGCAGACCCACGCTGGCGCTGCCGCCCGGCAGTTGCGACGCGCACTGCCACATCCTCGGCCCGGCCGCCGTCTTCCCGTACGCCCCGGAGCGCACCTTCACCCCGGTCGACGCCCCCAAGGAGCAGATCGCCGCCCTCCACGCCCACCTCGGCCTGACCCGGGCGGTGGTCGTCCAGTCGTCCTGCAACGGCTCCGACCACCGGACACTCCTGGACGCCCTGACGGCCGGCCGGGGCCGGCTGCGCGGGGTCGCCCTGATCGGCGAGCGGACCACCCGGGCGGAGATCGAACGGCTGCACCGCGCCGGAGTCCGCGGCTTCCGCCTCAACTTCCTGCCGCACCTGCGCACCGCGCCCACCCGCCAGGAGATCGACTCGGTGCTGGAGCGCGTCGACGGCCTCGGCTGGGCCGTCGAACTCCACCTCACCGGCGCCGAGGTCGTCGCCCACGAGTCCCTGATCCGCTCCCTGCCCGGCCGCGTGATCGTCGACCATCTCGCCCGGGTCGACCTCGCGGAAGGGCCGCGCAGCCCCGCCCTGCGCAGCCTGCGCTCCCTCCTCGACACCGGTGACGTCTGGCTCAAGGTGAGCGGCGTGGACCGGGTCTCCCGGCAGGGGCCGCCCTACGCGGACGCCGTGGCGCTGGCCGCGTCGTTCGTGGCGCACGCGCCCGAGCGGGTCGTGTGGGGCACCGACTACCCGCACGTGAACATCGACGGCGCCGCCCCCGACGACGGACTCCTGGTGGACCTGCTGGCCGACCTCGCCCCCGACCCCGTCCTGCTGCGCCGCCTCATGGTCGACAACCCGGCCGACCTCTTCGACTTCCCGCCCGTACTTCCCGGACCCTCCGAGTCCTTCGAATCCCCCGCACGTCCCGAGGAGCGGACATGACCCTCTTCGACGGCACCTTCCTCACCCGGGGCGCCCCCGGCTACGAGGACGCCCGGCTCGGCGCCGTCTGGAACGAGCGCAAGCCCGACCGTCACCCCGACGCCATCCTCCTCGCCGCCTCCGACCGGGACGTCCAGGAGGGCGTGCGCTGGGCCGCCGGCCGCGGGCTGCGGGTCTCCGTCCGCTCCGGAGGGCACAGCTGGATCGGCAACGGCGTGCGCGACGGCGGTCTGCTGATCGACCTCTCCGCCCTCGACGAGGTCGTCGTGGACGCCCCCCGCCGCCGCGCCACCGTCCGGCCCGCCGTCCAGGGGTCCCGCCTCAACGCGCTGCTCGACGCCGAGGGCCTGGTCTTCCCCAGCGGCCACTGCCCGTCCGTCGGCGTGGGCGGATTCCTGATCGGCGGCGGCTACGGCTGGAACTCCCGGCACCTCGGGCCGGCCTGCTTCAGCGTGGAGGCGGTCGACGCCGTCCTGGCCGACGGCACCCTGGTGCACGCCACCGACGAGACCCATCCCGACCTCATGTGGGCGGTGCGCGGTTCCGGGCCCGGCTTCTTCGCCGTGGTGACCCGCTTCCACCTGCGGGTGTACCCGGCGTACGACCGCATCCTGCGCAGCGCGTACGTCTTCCCGTACGAACTGCGCGACGAGGTGCTGGCCTGGACCTACGAGACCGTCCCGGCGCTCGCGGACTCCCTGGAGCTGTCGGCGAAGGTCGCCTTCACCCCGGGCGTGCCGCGCCCCACCACGATGATCACTGCCGCCGCCTTCTGCACCCCCGGGCACGGGCCGGAGATGCTGGAGCCCCTGGAGAAGGCGCCGTTCCTCCACCACGCCCTGCGCGGGACCCAGCGGGCGCCCTCGACCCTGGACGACCTGTACGCCCTCTCCGACGCCCTGACCCCGCGGGGCCGGCGCTACGCCGTGGACGGGGTGTGGACGGGCGCGCCGGTGGACCGTGTGCTGGACGCCGGCCGCGACGTGCTGGACTCCCTGCCGGGCCCGGACAGCTTCCTGCTCTGGATGCTGTGGGGCGGCCAGGCCACCCGGGAGAACGCCTGCTGGTCCACCCAGGACCGGCTGTACTTCTCGCCGAACGCGGTGTGGGACGACCCCGCCGACGACCTGCGCCACGAGACCTGGGCGCACGACGCGCTGCGGGCGATGGCCCCGGTCGCCCAGGGCACTCAGTTCGCCGACGCCAACCCCGCCGACCGGCCCGACCACGGGCTGGAGCCGGACCGGGCGGCGCGGCTGGAGGAGCTGCGGCGCCGGTACGACCCGCAGGGGCTGTTCCGCGCCTATCTGTCCCCCGAGGAGTCCACCACGGCCCTCGCCGTACACCGGCGCCTCAACACACCGGCCTAGTGTCGACAGAAAGGCCAAATGGGCGGCGTACAGCCCCTTGACCCTCAATTTGTGTCGACAGTACCGTTCCGAATGTCTGCACCACCCAAGGAGCCGCACTTGTCCAGGACGCCCGATCCCCATCCTGCCCACTCCCCGCGCGGACCTGTCATCCGGCGTGGCGATGCGAGCTATGAGAGGGCCCGCCTCGACGCCGTGTGGAACGAGCGCAAACCGGACCGGTTCCCCGACGTCATCGTCGTCGCCGAGGACGAGCAGGACGTCGTCGCGGCCGTACGGCTCGCCAGGGCCGAGGGCCTGCGGGTCTCCGTCCGCTCCGGAGGGCACAGCTGGGTCGGCAACGGCGTGCGCGACGGCGGTCTGCTGGTCGACCTCTCGCGCCTCCAGGACATCACCGTCGACCCGCGCACCCGCACCGCCGCCGTCCAGCCGTCCGCCAAGGGACCCGCGATCCAGCGGGCCCTCGCCCCGCACGGCCTGTTCTTCCCGACCGGCCACGCCCCCACCGTGGGCATCGGAGGCTTCATCCTCGGCGGCGGCTACGGCTGGAACTCCCGGCACCTCGGGCCGGCCTGTCTGAGCATCCGCGCGATCGACGTGGTCCTCGCCGACGGCACCCTGGTCCACGCCACCGACGAGACCCACCCCGATCTGCTGTGGGCGGCCCGGGGCAGCGGTCCCGGGTTCTTCGGCGTCGTCACCCGCTTCCACCTCGCCGTGCACGACCGCCCGACCGAGATCAGGCGGACCGTGCACAGCTACCCCCTCGCCCTCCGCGACGAGGTGCTCGCCTGGTCCTACGACCTCCTGGAGCGGCTGCCCACCACCGTGGAGTTCTCCGCCAAGGCCGGCTTCACCCCCGGCCTCGGCGCCCCCGCCGTCTCCCTCACCGCCACCGCCTTCTGCACCCCCGAACACGGCCCGGAGGCACTGGCACCCCTGGAGGACGCGCCCTTCCGCGACCGGGCCCTGAAGGCCGTGACGAACGAGCCCACCACCATCGAGGAGCTGTACGACATCGCCGACCGGCTCAACCCCGAGGGGCTGCGCTGGGCCGTGGACGGCGTCTGGGCCGACGGCTCCGCCGACGAGATCCTCCGCGCCGCCCGGCCGGTGCTGGACGGCACCCCCGACGGGACCGCCTTCGTGCTGTGGATGTTGTGGGGGCACTACCCGCCGCGTCCCGACGCCTGCTGGTCCGCGCAGGCCAAGGCCTACCTCTCGCCCAACGCCGGCTGGAGCGACCCGGCCGACGACCTGCGGCACGAGAACTGGGTGCACGGTTCCCTGGCCGCCGTCCAGCACCTGTCCAAGGGACTCCAGTTCTCCGACAACAACCTCGCCGACCGCCCCGACCTCGGCCTCAGCGCCGAGAACGCCGAACGGCTGGAGAAGATCCGCGGCGTGTACGACCCCGACGGGATCTTCCGCACCTACATGACCCCGGCCGAGTCCACCACCGCCTACGCGGCCGCCGCCCGCCCGTAGGGCCGCAGGGCCCCCACCGCGGCACCACCGCCGCAGCGAAGCCGCCACTTCCGTAACGCGGCCGCCGCCTCCGTGCGGAACCGCCACCACCGCGCGAGCCGCCACCACCGTGCAAAGGAGCACACCCCTCATGCCGAAGAGCACGACAAGCCCGAGAAGCCCGTTCCGCCGCCTCGCCGTCGGCGTCGTGGCCCTCGCCGTCACCGCCCCGGTCGCCGCCTGCGGCGCGGCGGACACCGCCACGTCCGCCGACAGCGGCGACGGCCCCGCGAAGATCACCGTGCTCCGCTCCAACGGCGCCCTGTTCGAGCCGCTGTACATCGCCGAGGAGCAGGGCTACTTCGAGGACGCGGGCCTCGACGTCACCATCAAGGCGGGCGCCCAGGACACCTCGCAGAACGCCCCGTCCGTCCTCAACGGCGAGGCCCAGTTCGCGATGACCGACAGCTCCGGCTTCCTCAAGGGGGCCGCTAAGAACATGCCCATCCGCATCGCCACCGGCCTGGTCTCCGCCACCACGAAGACCGACCCCACCGACGGACTGCTGGTGAAGGAGGACAGCTCCATCACCGGCTTCGCCGACCTGGAGGGCAAGACCGTGGGCCTGTCCGCCCTCGGCGGCACCATCCAGTTCATCGTCGAGTACCTCGTCGAGAAGGACGGCGGCGACCCGGACAAGGTCAAGTTCGTCTCCCTGCCGACCACCTCCCTCACCGACGCCGCCACCACCGGCAAGACCGACGCCGTCTACTCCTTCGGCGCCTTCTACGCGGCCGGCAAGCAGGCGGGCCTGCGCACGATCGGCAACGGGATGAACGACCTCCCCGGCATCACCCAGGGCGTGCTCTTCGCCACCCAGGAGTACCTGTCCGAGAACACAGCCACGGCGCAGAAGTTCACCGCCGCCATAGCCAAGGCGATCACCTACGCCAACGCGCACCCCGACGCGGTCAAGGCGATCGACAAGCAGTACACCCAGCTGTCCGCCGACTACATCGAGAACTCCGAGATCGCCTACTACGACAAGAACATCGACACCACCGTGATGCGCACCGTCATCACCAAGATGCACGACTACGGACTGCTCAGCAGCGCCCCCAAGGACGACGCCATCTACTGGGACAAGGCCCCGACGGTCACGTCCGGCGGCTGACGACGGCAGAGGTACACCACCATGGCCACAACCACGACGGGCCGGCGCCCGGCCCCGGACCGGGAGCGCCCCGCGCGGCGCGCCGGCGCCGGCGGTCCGGGGCGCCGGGTGCTCCCGATGCTCCAGCTCTCCGCGTTCCTGGCCGTCCTGGTCCTCTGGGCGGCGCTCGCGGCGGCCGGCCTGGTGAGCGCCACGGCGCTGCCCGGCCCGGCCGCGGTGTTCGGGCAGTTCCCCGAACTGCTCGGCAGCCCCGCCTACTGGCAGGCGGTGGGCGACACCCTGAACGGCGCGGTGACGGGCTTCGCCGCCGCCGCCGTGATCGGCGTCCCGCTGGGCCTGGTCACGGGGACCTACGCGGCCGCCGAGCAGTCGTCGCGGCTGCTCGTGGACGTCCTGCGGTCCTTCCCGGTGATCGCCCTGCTGCCGGTGTTCCTGCTGGTGCTGGGGTCGACACCGGCGATGAAGACCACGGTCGTCCTCCTCGCCTGCGTCTTCCCCGTGTTCCTCCAGGCCCAGTACGGCGCCCGGTCCGTGACCCCCATGATCGCGGAGACGATGGACGCCTACCGCGTCCCCCGGCACCTGCGGTTCCGCAAGGTGATCCTGCCCAGCGCCACCCCGTCGGTGATGACCGGGCTGCGGCTGGCGGCGACCACCTCCGTGCTCGTGGCGATCGGCGTCGAGGTGCTCACCACGCTGCCGGGGATCGGCCACGAGGTCGTCCAGGCGCAGCAGGGCGGCGCGGCGGCGCGGGCGTACGCGTACATCATCACCGCGGGCGCGATCGGCTGGTCGATCACCCTGCTGTCCCAGTCCGCCGAACGGCGCCTGCTGCGCTGGCGCCCCCCGGCGCACACCGACTGAGGCGGGGAGGCTTCATGTCCACGCGTTCCTCGCGCGCCCTCGCGGCGACCCTGCTCAAGCAGCTCTGGCTGCCCGTCCTGTGCGTCGCCGTCCTGCTGCTCGCCACGGCCGGCAACACCAGCTTCTACTTCCCGCCGGCCACCGAGGTGCTCGCCACCCTGTGGCGGGAGCTGGTGCACGGCTCGCTCGTCGGCGACCTGCTGTTCTCCCTGCGCAACATCGCCCTCGGCCTGGCCGTCGCCACGGTCGTCGGCGTGGGCGCCGGACTCGTCATCGGCGAGGTCGAGCCGCTGCGGCAGGCGACCGGCCCCCTGCTGGACTTCGCGCGGGCCACCCCGACGGTGGCGTTCGTCCCCGTCATCATCCTGACCCTCGGCATCGGCTCGGGCCCGAAGGTCTTCCTGATCGCCCTCGGCTCGCTCTGGCCGATCCTGCTCAACACCGTCAGCGGGGTGCACGGCATCAACCCGGCCGTGCACGAGACCGCGCGCAGCTACCGCGTCCCGTGGCGGCTGCGGCTGCTGAAGGTGGTGCTGCCCGGCGCGCTGCCGCAGATCTTCGCCGGCGTCCGCGTCGCCCTGTCGATCGCCGTGGTCCTCATGGTGGTCAGCGAGATCTATGGGTCCCCGGTGGGCCTCGGCAACTTCATCCTCCAGAGCGGTTCGAGCTTCGCCGTCCCCGAGACCTGGGCCGGCACCGTGCTGATCGGCATCCTCGGCTACGGCCTGAGCGTGCTCCTCCTCGCGGCCGAGCACCTGCTGCTCGGCTGGTACCACCAGCGTCCGCCGCGCGCCCGGCGGACCACGTCCCGGAACGAGGTCACATCGTCATGCAGCGACACATGAGGGCGGGCGGATCCAGCCTGGTCGTCGAGGACGTCGGCAAGACGTTCGGCCACGGCGCGGACGAGCACCGGGTGATCGAAGGCCTGTCGCTGCGGGTCGACCCCGGCGAGCTGGTCTGTGTCGTCGGCCCGTCCGGCGCGGGCAAGACCACCCTGCTGCGCTGTCTGTCCGGCCTGATCCGGCCCACCTCCGGCACGATCCGCTACGGCGGCGAACCGCTCACCCGGCCGCACGCCGACATCGCGGTCGTCTTCCAGGACTACCGCGGATCGCTGCTGCCGTGGATGCGGGTCCGGGACAACGTGGCCTTCCCCCTGGAGGGCACGGGGGTCAAGCGCGCCGTGCGCAACCGGCGGGCCGAGGAGTGCCTGGACGCCGTCGGCCTGGCGGGCGTCGGCGACAAGTACCCCTGGCAGCTGTCGGGCGGTATGCAGCAGCGGGTGGCCATCGCCCGCGGCCTCGCCTACGAGGCGCCCGTGCTGCTGATGGACGAGCCCTTCGGGTCGGTCGACGCCCAGTCCCGCTTCGACCTGGAGGACCTCACCCTCTCGCTCCGCGCCGACCTCGGCATCACCGTGATCGTCGTCACCCACGACATCGACGAGGCCGTCTACCTGGGCGACCGGGTGGTCGTCCTCGGCGGCCGGCCGACCACGGTCGTCGACAGCCTCGACGTCGGCCTCGGCACCGACCGGGACCAGATCACCACCCGTGCCGACCCCCGCTTCACCGACCTGCGGACCCGGGTGCTCACCCGGATCCGCGAGGCCCAGGCGCCCGCGGGACCGCCGGTACGGCACGACCGGGCGTCCGGAAAGGACGACGCACCGGCCGCCCTCGGCCCGGACGCGGGCCGGGAGAAGACGGGGCGGGCGGTGCGCTGACCGGTGACGCGCTTCGACCACGTGGGCATCTCGGTGCCCGACCTGGAGGCCGCCGCCTCCTGGTACCGCGCCGCCCTCGGCCTCACGGCCGCCCCGGTGTTCGCCGTGCCGGGCACGGACCTGCGCGGGGTGATGCTCCTGCACCCCAGCGGTTACCGCGTCGAACTGCTGCACCGGCCCTCGGCCCGGCCGGGGCCGGTGCCGGGCGGCCCGCTGGAGGCGGCGGCCACGCACGGCTTCGGGCACATGTGCCTGTGCGTCGAGGACGTGGCCGCGGAGTTCACCCGGCTCGTCGCGGCCGGCGCGGGGATCGCCATGACCCCGCGTCCCGCCCCGCGCCCGGGCGCCCTCATGGCCTTCGTCACCGACCCCTACGGCAACCTCATCGAACTGCTCGACCGCACCTGACCGACGGCACGCGCCGGAGGGCGGCCCCGACCACCTGGCGGGGCCGCCCTCCGGCGCGTGCCGTCACCCCGCGGGGCACGGCGTACGCGGGCACGCGCGAGGACGCCCCCGCCCGGGAACCGGTGCGGGGGCGTCGCGGGCCCGGACGCTCAGGCGCCGATCATGTTGTAGCCGCCGTCGGCGACGAGGAACCCGCCCGTGATGTGGTGCGCGTCCTCGGTGGCCAGGAACAGCGCCGCCCCGGCCAGTTCCTCCGGTCCCGGGATGCGCCCCATCGGAGTGGCCTTGCGCAACTGCTCCCCGCGCCCGCCCTTCCAGTCCTCGCGGCCCAGGGTCGCCGTCGTCCCGATGAACCCGGGGGCGAAGACGTTGACCCGGACGGCCGGGGCGAAGGCGTGGGCGTACGACTTGGTCAGCCCGATGATCCCGTACTTCGCCGCCGCGTACTGCGGCGCCCGCGCGCTGCCGCGCGCCACCACCGTGGAGCCGATGTTGACGATCGCCCCGCCCCCCTCCTGCTCCAGCATCCGCGCGCCGAACTCGTGCGTGCACAGCAGCGTGCCCTTCACGTCGACGGCGAGCACGTGGTCGACGGACTCCTCGGTCAGGTCCCGCCAGGACATCTGCTCCCGGGCCACGTCACCGACGTTGTTGACCGCCACGTCGAGCCGGCCGAACGCGCTGAAGACCTCGTCGGCCATCCGCCGGATCTGGTCGTGCTCGGCGATGTCGGCCTGCACGACCAGGGCCTTGCGGCCCAGCGCGGCCACCCGCTCGGCGGTGGCCTCGGCGCCCGCGCGCGAACTGCGGTAGTGGACGGCGACATCGGCGCCCTCCTGGGCGGCCCGGACCGCGATCTCGGCGCCGAAACCGGTGCCGGCGCCGGTGACCAGCACGGTCTTTCCGGTGAAACGCTGGGGGTGGGGCATGGCGACTCCTTCGAAGGGGGGAGGGGAGGGTCCTCAGGGTCAGACGAGGGTCCGGCCGCCGTCGGCGTACAGCACCTGGCCGGTGACGAAGGCGGCCTCCGGGGAGGCGAGGAACAGGGCGGGGCCCACCAGGTCGCCGGGCCGGCCGAGACGCCCGGCCGGCACCAGCGCCTCCATCGAGGCCCGCATACCGGGCTTGGCGAGGTACGCGCGGGTGAGGTCGGTCTCCGTGTAACCGGGGGCGACCGCGTTGACGGTGACGCCGTGCGGCGCCCACTCGCGGGCCATGACCCGCATCAGCTGGTTGACGCCGCCCTTGGTGGCGGCGTACGGCGCGTGGTCGCGGTGGGCGAGCAGGCCGGAGACGGAGGAGAGGTAGACGACGCGGCCGTAGCCGCCGGGCACCATGACGTCACCCACCGCCCGGCCCAGCCAGAACGCGCTGCTGAGGTTGATCGCGACGATCCGCTCCCACACCTCGTCCGGCGTCTCCAGCACGGGCCGGCGGTCGTTGGCGCCGACGGCGTGCACGAAGACGTCGAGCCCGCCGAGGTACCCCACGGCGTCCGCGACGGCGTCACGGCAGGCGCCGGCCGAGGTGAGGTCCACGCTCAGGCCGCGGACCGTGCCGCCCGCCTCGTCCGAGCCGGTGCGGGCGAGCCCGGCCAGTCCCGCGGGGTCGCGGTCGAGCACGACCACGTCCGCCCCCGCGTCCGCCAGGGCCTCGGTCACGGCGCTTCCGATCCCGCCGGCCCCGGCCACGAGCGCGCGGGCGCCGGTGAAGTTCCAGATCGTCTTCATGCCGGGGACCGTAATCGACAACCGCGCAAGGTGTCCACACTTTGCGGCCCTCTTGACGTCCATAACGGGAAGATGCAGGGTGAGTGTCGACAGTTACGAGGAGGTCTGATGAAACTGGTGACGTTCGACGAAGGACTCGTGGGCCGTCTGGACGGTGCCACGGTGGTCGAACTGGACGTGCCGTCGACCCGAGCGTTCTTCGAGCGCGACGGCCGGGTCCGCGAGACCGGGCGGACGTTCGCCCTGGCCGACGTCCGGCTGCGCGCGCCGATCGTGCCCAAGAAGTTCTTCCACACGGCCGGCAACTTCCGCGAGCACCACGAGGACCTGGAACGCGTCGACTGGTCGCACCCGGTCAACAAGGGCATCGTGTTCTTCCAGAACGTCGACGCGATCATCGGCCCCGACGACCCCATCGTCTACCCGGCGAACCTCACCCGGGAGATGGACTACGAGCTCGAACTCGCCGTCGTCATCGGCAGGCCCGGCCGGTTCTTCTCCGCCGAGCAGGCCGCCGACCACATCGCCGGCTACCTGGTCTTCAACGACATCACCGCGCGCGACATCCAGCGCCGCGAGATGGAGTCCGGCGTCTTCTCCTTCTCCAAGGCCATCGACACCTTCTGCCCGATCGGCCCGTACATCGTCACCGCCGACGAGATCGGCGACCCGCACGACCTGGACATGGAACTGCGGGTCAACGGCGACGTCCGGCAGAAGTCGAACACCTCCCGCATGTCCGTGTCGATCCCGCAGCTCGTCGCCTACCACTCCCCGCAGACCTACAGCGCGGGCGACATCATCACCACCGGCACCGTCGCCGGCGTCGCGGCGAGCACCGAGGACCCCTTCGCGAACTACCTCAAGCCCGGCGACGTCGTCGAGGCCGAGATCGAGGGACTCGGCGTGCTGCGCAACCGCGTCGTCTCCTGGCAGGACGCGCACGGCACGCCCGAACCGCCCGCCGAACACTGGGTGTGACGGCATGAGGATCGCCAACCTCGCGGGCCGCCTGGCCCTGCTCACCGGCGACGGCGCCGTCGACGTGGCCGCCGGCGGCTTCGACGCCGACCCCGCCGCGCTCTTCGCCCAGTGGGACGCCCTGCGGCGCTGGTCCGCCGGGATCGACCCGGCGACGGCCGTGCCGTACGAGGAGTCCGACCTGCGCGCACCCGTGCCCGAGCCGCGCCAGATCTTCGCGGTCGCCCTCAACTACCGCCCCCACACCGCCGAGGCGGGCTACGAGGAACCGGCCGAGCCGCTGGTCTTCACCAAGTTCCCCACCTGCCTCACCGGCCCGTACGCCACCGTCGACCTGCCGCCCGGACACGTCGACTGGGAACTGGAGATGGTCGCCGTCATCGGCCGCGACGCCCACCGGGTCCCGGAGGAGAACGGCTGGGACCCGGTCGCGGCGGTCACCGTCGGCCAGGACCTGTCCGAGCGGATCGTCCAGCTCGCCGGGCGTCCCGCCCAGTTCTCCCTGGGCAAGTCCTTCCCGGGCTTCGGCCCGGTGGGACCCGCCCTGGTGAGCGTCGACGAACTGGCCGACCGCGACGACCTGGAGCTCACCTGCGAGCTCAACGGGGAGGTGGTCCAGCACGACCGCACCTCGAACATGATCTTCCCGGTGCCGAGGCTGGTCGCCCACCTCAGCGCGATCTGTCCGCTGCGCCCCGGCGACCTGATCTTCACCGGCACCCCCGCGGGCGTCGGCAACCGCCGCACCCCCCAACGCTTCCTAGGTCCCGGTGACACCCTGGTCAGCCGGATCGCGGGCCTCGGCGAGATGCGGCACACCTTCAGGAGCGCACCATGAACGACACCACCCTCTTCACCGGAGTCCGGGTCTTCGACGGCACGGGACGCGACCCCTTCCCCGCCGAGGTCCTCGTCGAGGGCCAACGCATCACCACCGTCGCCCCTCGGATCCCCGCCGCCCGCCGGGCCGGCGCCCGGATCGTGGACGGCGGTGGCGGCACCCTCATCCCCGGTCTGGTCGACTCCCACACCCACCTCGGCTTCGGCTCCACCGTCGAGCACCGCTCGCGCCGCCGGGACGAGCCCGACGAGGAGAAGGCCCTGCTGGTGGCCCACGCCGGCCGTGTCCTGCTCGACCACGGCTTCACCAGCGCCTACTCCGGCGGCAACCGGCTGCCCCGCACCGAGACGGCCGCCCGCAAGGCCTTCGCGGAGGGCTGGATGCCCGGCCCGCGCTTCAAGGCCGCCTCCTGGGAGGGCACCGCGGGCATGCGCGAGCAGGGGGTCTACACCTTCCCCGGCGTCGACGGCCGGGCCTCCGACCCGGAGTCGGTGAGCCGGTTCGTCGGGGAGATGGCCGACCTGGGCGTCGACATCGTCAAGCTGTCCCTGTCCGGCGAGAGCGCGGTCGTGCAGGGCACCTCACGGATCGTGCAGTTCACCGACGAGGAGGTCGCGGCGGCCGCCGCCGTCGCCCGCGAGCGCGGCGTCGCGCTGACCGCCCACGCCCACGCCGCCGAGTCGATCAAGATGGCGGTACGGCACGGCATCCGCGCCGTCTACCACTGCACCTTCGCCGACGAGGAGGCCCTCGACCTGCTGGAAGAGGCCCGCGACCGGCTGTTCGTCGCCCCGACCCCCGGCATCGTCTTCGCCAACCTGCACGAGGCCGACAGCGAGCCCGAGCCCGGCATGGAGGTCGAGGCCACCGAGAAGTCGGTGAAGCAGGTCGTCCCCGAACTCGTCCGGCGCGGCATCCGCGTCGTCCCCGGCGGGGACTACGGCTTCGCCTGGAACCCGGTCGGCCGCAACGCCCGCGACCTGGAACTCTTCGTCGACTGGTTCGGCTTCACCCCCGCCGAGGCCCTGCGCGCCGCCACGCTGTACGGCGGCCAGGTGATGGGCATGGGCGACGAACTCGGCCTGGTCAGGGAGGGATACCTCGCCGACCTGGTCCTCGTCGACGGTGATCCGCTGGACGACATCCGCATCCTCCAGGACCGCGACCGGCTGACGGCGATCATGAAGGACGGCACACTGCACAAGGCACCGGCGTGAGGGCCCCGGCAGCGGACGGAAGCGGGGACGCGGGCGGGACGCGGGTCCGGGTGCGCGGCGGCGGCGCGGCCGCCCCGCGGGCCCGCACCGCCACCGGACGGCTGGTGGGGGAGTGGGACGGACCGGTCGCCGTGTTCCGTGGCGTCCCCTTCGCCGCACCCCCGGTCGGCGACCTGCGCTGGCGGCCACCCCGGCCCGCCGCACCCTGGGAGGGGGAACGGCGCGCGTACGACTTCGGGCCCGCGCCCCTGCAACCGCAGCCGCCGGCCGACTCGGTCATGTACCGGACCAACTTCGCCGACCGGCGGGCCCTGGTGATGAGCGAGGACTGCCTCTACCTCAACGTGTGGACACCCGACCCCGCACCGGGCACCGGGCTGCCGGTGATGGTCTGGATCCACGGCGGCGGCAACCGCTACGGACACGGCTCCCAGGACATCCACGACGGCCGTGCCCTGGCCGGCCGCGGCCTGGTCGTCGTCACCCTCAACCACCGCCTCGGCGCCCTCGGCTTCCTCGCCCACCCCGGACTGGCCGCCGAGGACGAGTCGGGCGCGTCCGGCAACTACGGGCTGCTCGACATCGTCGCCGCCCTGGCCTGGGTGCGCGAGAACATCGCGGCCTTCGGCGGCGACCCCGACCGGGTCACCCTCGCGGGCAACTCCGCGGGCGCCGCGCACATCTGCCACCTGATGGCCGCGCGGCAGGCCCGGCCGCTCTTCCGGGCCGCCATCGGACAGAGCGCCTCGGGCGTGGGCCGGGCCGAGGGGCCGCTGCCCGCCCAGGCCGACGCCCAGAAGCAGGGCCTGGCCTACGCGGACGGATTCGGCGGCCGGGACATCGGCGCGCTGCGCCGCACCTCGGGTGTCGAGCTGATCGTGCGCGGTCACTTCGGCCCGGTCGTCGACGGCCGGATCCTGACCGAGCCGACCGACGACGTGTTCACCGCCGGCCGCCAGCACGGCGTTCCGCTGCTGGTCGGCACCAACCGGGACGAGGGCACCGTCTACGCCTCCCCCGACCAGGACGCCGAGGCCGTCGGCGACGCCCGGTTCGTGGGCCCCGTATGGCACTGGGCCCGCACCCACCGCGCCACGTCCGGCTCGCCCACCTGGATGTACCGCTTCACCCGGCGGCCCCCGCTGCCGCCCGGCCTGCCCGACCTCGGCGTGTACCACACCGCCGAACTCCCCTACGTACTGGACAACCTGACGCGGCGCCCCGGCTGGCCCTGGCAGGACACCGACCGGCGGCTGGCGGCCGTCATGGCCGACACCTGGGCGCGTTTCGTCGCCTCGGGCGATCCCAACGGCGGGGGACTGCCGCCCTGGCCGGAGTTCACCGGACCCGGCGACACACCCGCCATGGTCTTCGGCGACACCGTGCGCCAGGACGTCCTGCGCGGCCCCGTCCGTCCCTCGTGACGTGCCGCACCCCATGACCCCAAGAAAGGAAGGACCCGTGGCACGACTCCCGGGTACCGACGGCGCCGGGGACATCGCGGCCCGCATCCGCGAACGGCGCGGGGGCGACCTGCGCCCCCTGGACCGGATGCTGCTGCACAGCCCGCAGCTCGCGGCCGGCTGGAACAGCCTGCTCGGCGCCATCCGGCAGCGCATCGAGCTGCCCGCCGACATCCGCGAGCTGGTGATCCTCAGGATCGCCGTGCTCAACCGGGCCGACTACGAGTGGGCCGCCCACGAGGCGGACGCCCGCGCCGCCGGGCTCGGCGACCGGCAGTTCGACGCGCTCCGCGGCACGGACGCGGGCAGCCACCCGGCCCTCGACGAACGGCAGCGCCGGGTCATCGCGTACACCGACGCCATGACCCGGGACGTCCACGTCCCCACCGCCGTCTTCGACGCGGTACGCGATGACTTCACCACCCCGGAACTCGTCGAACTGACCGCCACGGTGGCCGCGTACAGCATGGTGTCCCGCTTCCTGGTCGCCCTCGACGTGGAGCTGCCGGCGTCGGCCGGGGGCCGGTGACCGCACCGGCCCCGGGCCCGACAGGACCTATGCGCCGCAGTGGCCCCTGAACACGTCCACCTGGCCGGCGGTGCTGTTCGCCACCACGATGTCCGGTACGCGGTTGCCGTCCAGGTCGGCCGCGGCGGCGTCGTACGCGCCCGGCGCCGCGAGCTCGGCCGACTCGCCGACGGTGCCGTCGGCCGAGCCCCGGAAGAGGGTGACGGAGTTCCCCTTCAGCGAGGACACCATGATGTCCGTGATGCCGTCGCGGTCGAGGTCCGCGGAGCCGACCGCGACGGGCAGGGCGGGCGTGGTGTGGGCGGTGGCGTCCTGGAAGGTGCCGTCGCCGTTGCCGAGCAGCACGTCCAGGGTGTCGGTGTCGTTGCTGACGGTGGCCAGGTCGACGGCGCCGTCGCCGTTGAAGTCGCCCTCGGCCAGGGAGTAGAGGCGGGCGGCGGCCGGGAGGTCGACCCGGGTACCGAGTCCTCCGCTGCCGTCGCCGAGCAGCACGCTCACCCCGGAGCTGCCGGCGCTCGCGGTGGCGACGTCCGCCGCGCCGTCGCCGTCGAAGTCGGCGACGACGACCCCGTGCGGCGAGCTGACGGTCGCCACGTCGCCCTCGTCGTCGAAGGTGCCGTCGCCCTTGCCCAGCAGCACGCGCACCGCGTTCGGTCCCTGTTCGCCCACGACGAGATCGGCGTGGCCGTCGCCGTCGAGGTCGCCGGTGGCCAGCGCCCGCGGTGCCCTGCCGACGTCCAGGGACGTGGCCGCGGCGAAGGTGCCGTCGCCGTCGTTCAGCAGGATGCTGACCTGGGCGCCGCCGAAGTCGGTGGCGGCCAGGTCGGGACGGTGGTCGCCGTCGAAGTCGGCGATGACCGTCTGGTACGGGTGGGAGCCGACCGCGTAGGTGCTGCCCGGGGCGAACGTGCCGCCGCCCCGGCCGAGCAGCACCGTCACCGAGTCGCCTTCGAGGTTGGAGGCCACGACGTCCTGGCGGCCATCACCGTCGAGGTCGGCGAAGACCACGTGCCGGGGGTTGGTGGAGGTCGTCGCGGAGGTACCGAGCTGTGTGTACGCCACCGTGCCCGTGCAGTGGGAGGCGTGGGCGGAACGGCCGGTGTGCGCGGCGGCGACGCCGGTGGAGGCCACCGCCAGGGTCATCCCGGCGGTCGCGGCCACGGCGACGCGGTACCTGCGGTTGTGCTTCATACGGTTCCCTCCCGGGGCGGACGTGCGGCGTGTTCACCGCGAGAGCATGCCTCATCCTCCGACAATCTGTCGACAGTTTAGCCTTTTTAAGGCTGCATAGAGCTTGACCTAGCAATAGTGTCGACACTAGGAAGGTGGGGCATGGTCCGATCGCATCGGGCGGTGCCCGGCACCCAGCACACCGAACCAAGCGCTCCCAGGAGGACACCGTGACGACCGAAACCCAGCCCGCCCCGGCGCCCGGCACCGGCCGGCTCTCCGGCAAGGTCGCCCTCGTCACCGGCGCAGGCGCCGGCATCGGCCAGGGCTGCGCGCTGCTCTTCGCCGAGCAGGGCGCGACCGTCGTCGGCTGTGACATCGATCCGGCCGCCGCCGAGCACACCCGCAAGCTCGCCGCCGACCGCGGTCTCGCCGTCGACGTGCTCGCGCCGCTGGACATGACCGACCCCGCCGACGCCCGGCGCTTCGCCGACGAGGCGTTCGCACGGCACGGCCGGATCGACGCCCTCGTCACCGCGGGAGCCATCGCCCCGCACATGGCCACGGCCGAGGAGATGGACTTCGACGTGCAGTGGACCCCGACCATGCGGGGCGAGGTGGACGTCGTCTTCCTGCCCGTGCAGGCCGCCTGGCCGCACCTGCGGGCCTCCGGCGGCGGCTCGGTCGTCAACTTCGCCTCGGTCAACGCCTTCCGCGGCAGCGGCACCTTCGGCATGGTCGCGCACTGCGCGGGCAAGGCCGCCGTGCTCGGGCTGACCCGTCAGCTCGCGGTGGAGGGCGGGCCGCTGGGGATCCGGGCGAACACCATCTCGCCCGGGATGGTCCGCACCCCCGCCACGGAGTCGGCGGGCGCCCACGAGGGCGCCGCCCGCGAGGCGCTGCTCGCCCGCATCCCGCTGGGACGGGTCGGCCGGCCCGAGGACATCGCCTGGTGCGCGGTCTACCTCGTCTCCGACGAGTCGACGTGGGTGACGGGCGGCAACTTCCCCGTGGACGGCGGAGTGCTGGCCAAGTAGGCGGGCGGCAGGGCCCGTTCAGGCGGTGGGCCGCCGCCTGCGCGCGGGTTTGCGGCTGCCCGCGGCATCCTGCTCGATCTGCTCCTCCGCGGAACGCAGGGCGCGCACGGTCGCACCGGCGATCAGCGCGGAGGCGAGCTCCCCGTCGCGTTCCTCGCAGGCCTGGATCAGCCGCTCCTGGTCGTCCACGCTGTAGGCCAGCCGGCCGGGACGGGTCAGGCTCAGGTGGCGCAGCATCAGGGTCCGCAGGGCGAGGGAGTCCAGGATCTGCTTGAGCGTGGCGTTCTGGACGATCTCCGTCATCCGCTCCTGGAGCTGGACATGGCTCCAGAAGTACGCGTCCACGTCACCGGCGTCCGCGAGCTGCCGCATCGTCTCGACCCGGCCGCGCAGCTCGGCCAGCTCCTCGTCGGTGGCCCGCTCGACCAGCAGGCCCGCCAGCATCGCCAGCAGGTGCCGGCGCACCTGGTAGATGTCGCGGATGTCCGTGAGGGAGGGGGCGGCGACCCGGGGGCGGCGCCGCGCCTTCATCTCGACCAGGCCCTCCTGCTCCAGGAGCATCAGGGCCTCGCGCACGGGGGTGCGGCTGGTGTCGAACCGGCGGGAGAGCTCGACGCTGTTGAGGTCCTGCCCCGGCTCCAGCCGGCCCTCGATGATGCCGGCGCCGACCCACTCGGCGATCTGCGCCACCAGCGGCTCGCGGCGGTCCCGCAGCCGCAGCAGCCGCTCCAGCACCACGTGCGTGTCCTGTTCCGGCATGCGCCGCGTCCCCCTGTTCGGTCCGAGTGCCAGGTCCGGGTGTCATAGGTGACCCAACGGTGTCGACACTACCGCATGCCCGAGGGGCATCCCGCGGTGTTCGCCCACCCCCTGTCGACACCCGGCGGGAAAAGCCCGGCGGACCGCCCCCCGCGCTCCGCCCACCCCGAGGTATGGGAGGAAAAAGAATGAAGAGAGCGAAGAGAATGCGCGACGACCACGGGACGCCGTCGGCGCTCAGCCGACGCGCCGTGGTCGGCGGCGCCGCCCTGGCCGCGCTGACGGCGACCGGCGCCGCGGCGGGCACCGCCGTCGCCGCGCCCACCGACGCGGCCGACACGGCCGGCACCGGGCTTCCCTGGGAGCCCGTGCCGCTGCCCGAGCAGCGCCCGGTGACCGAGTACCAGGTGCCCGTGGCCGGCGGCGGCAGCCTGTGGTGCTGGGACACCGGCGGTGACGGCGAGCCGGTCGTGCTGCTGCACCCCGGCTCGGGAAGCGGCGAGAGCTGGCCGTACCAGCAGCCCGTGCTGGCGGCGGCCGGATACCGCGTCATCGGCTACTCGCGGCGGGGCGCGTACCGCTCCGTGGCGGGCACCAGGGCGGAGGCCGACACCGCCTCCGGGGACCTCGACACGCTCGCCGACCACCTCGGGCTGGACCGCTTCCACCTCTCCGGCTCGGCCGCCGGCGGCCCGGTGGCGCTGGACTACGCGCTGGGGTACGAGGACCGGCTGCTCAGCCTGACCGTGTCCGGCAGCATCATGGGCGTCCAGGACGCCGCCTACCTCGAACTGACCGAGGCACTCCAGCCCGACCCGTTCGGCGACCTGCCCGTGGCCGTGAAGGAACTGGGTCCCTCCTACCGGGGCGGCGATCCGGACGGGGTGGCGGCCTGGCTGGCCGTCAACGCCCGGGCGCGCACCGCGGACGCCTTCCCGCAGTCCCTGGCGCACACCGTCACCTGGGCGGCACTGGAGACACTGACGCTTCCGGTGCAGCTCGTCACCGGCGACGGAGACCTCTACAGCCCGCCCTCGATCATGCGGCTCAACGCCCAGCACCTCAGGGCGGAGCGGACCCATGTCGTGGCGGAGGCGGGGCACAACCCGCACTGGGAGCAGCCCGCCGCGTGGAACCGCCTGCTGATCGCGTTCCTCCGGCGGCACGGCGCCCGACGGCGGTGACCGTCGGCAGTGACCCGTCGGCAGTGACCCGTCGGCGGTGATCCGTCGGCGGTGATCCGCCGACGCGCTCGAAAGCCCTGAGCGCGCGAACGCTCCGGCCCCCGGGATGAGGTGACATCCCGGGGGCCGGTTCACGTGAGGATCACGCGACGGTCAGCGTGAGCGCCCCCGTGTAGGAGCGGCCCGCTTCGAGGGCGGTGGGCGTCCCGTCGACGGTGAGGGTGACCGTCCTGCCGCGCGGGGCCTTGACGGAGGCGTCCGCGGCCAGGGTCAGGGCGCTCAGGTACGAGGTGCCCGTGACCGTCCACCGCGAGCCGCTGCCCAGGGTCACCACGACGCCGTTGTTGACGACCGGGCTCGGGGTGTTGGTGACCTCGCTGATCTCCCGGTACTCCGCGATGGTGATGGTGGAGACCCGGTGCTGGGTGGTGGTGGCGGAGATGACGCCCTCGACGGTGGAGCGGGTGAAGTCCAGCACCAGGTTCTGGCCCTGGAGATTGGCGTTGCCGCCCCCGCGGACGGCGTTGTAGAAGTCGCCGGTGAGGTCGATGTCGGTGAAGGAGGCGGCGGCGTCGGTGGTCTGGGCGCTGGTGGTGACCCAGGTCGACGACTTGACGGCGGAGCCGGTGGGCTCGGTGTAGGTGCCGAGCATCTCGGTCTTCCAGGGCTTGCCCGTGACCGAGACGCTGCTGGGCCGGTCGGTGTCCATCAGCTGGAAGATGACGCCGTTGCCCGGGTTGAGGGCGGCGCCCTGGGAGCCGTCGACGGTGACCTTGCCCGCGACCGCCTTGCACATGAAGGTGGTCTTGCCGGTGTTCACCTGGGTGCCGCCGTCGATGGCGACCGATCCGGCCGCGTACCACAGGACCATGAACCGGCCGGCGTCGATGACGGTCGAGCGCACCGGCAGCTTGCGCAGCTCGCTCGCGGTGAGGCCGATCTCCAGCGACTCGTTGAGCTCCGCGACGGCTTCCCTGGTGCTGTCGCCGTAGTGGGCCGAGGCGCCCCAGTGGATGAGGGCGTAGTCGCCGACGTCGAAGGTGCAGCCCAGGAAGTGCTCGGTGACGCTGCCGATGGCGTAGGAGCCGTAGCCCTGGCCGCCGGTGTTGGCGATGTGGCTGTTGATCGCGGTGAGCGTGCAGTTGCTGCCGCCGTCGACCGAGAGGGCGCCCCACTTCTCCGAGGAGATGGTGGAGTTGACGTAGGTCGCCCGGGTGCTCGCGCCGAGCAGGTTGGTGGTGCGGACGTTGCCCGACAGGCCGAGCATCCACGGCACGGTGATCATGTACCGGGTGTCGCCGGTGCCGGTGGCCGGGTACTCGTCGGGCACGTGGCTGCCGTCGGCGCAGTGCAGGGTGGAGTTCTTGACGACGACGTTTGCGGTGGCGTCGGCGATGACCGCGGTGCGGACCAGGCCCTCGTTCTTGATGGTGGCGCCGTCGATGACGAGGTTGGTGCCCTCGCCGGTGCCGACCACGGAGGCGCCGTAACCGATGAAGTCGCAGCGGCCGTTGCCGTCGAAGGCGATCTTCGGACGGGTCAGGGTGTAGGAGCCGCCTCCGGTGACGTACACGCCGTTGAAGGACTCGCCGTTGGACAGCAGGGTGATGTCGTGCGCGCCGGTGTCCGTGACGGTGCCGCCCCGGACGTCGGACGGGACCGACTTGCTCTCGTCGACACCGTTCGCGTCGACGTAGAGGGCCTGGCGGATCGGGAAGGACATGTCGCTGTAGGTGACGTCGTTGGCGACGGCGACGGTCAGGATCACGGTCCCGCGGTAGGTGCCGGCGGCGATGGCGGTGGCCAGTCCGCCGTAGCCGTCGGTGAGTTCGCTCAGCTTGCCGCCGGTCTCTACGCCGTTCACGGTGAGGGTGAGGCGGTAGCCCTCCGGGGCGGCGATGACTCCGCCCTCCGCGATGGTGAGCCTGCTCACCGTGGTGGTCCCGGTGAGTTCCAGGGTCTCCCCGGACCCGACGGTGAGGGTGTTGCCGCTCTTGGCGGAGGACGCCGAGGTCCGCGCCGAGGCCGGGGTGACCAGCGCCGGGGTCATCGCGAGTCCGGCGACCGCCACGAGGAGGGCGCGGTTGCGGGCCCGGTAGGTGACGTCCTGCTCCATCACGGACCCCCCGGCCGCACGGCCGGCCTCGGTGCTGCTTGTGCGTACCACTGTGAACTCCCTTGTCTTCCAGTGCGTTCGGGCATGGCCGACCGGCACCGGGCGCAGCGGTCGGCGACGGTGCGGTCGACGGGTGAACCGATGAGGAGAGCCTGTCGGCGAGGTTCGACTGAGACGGTACTGTCGACACTTCGCGCCTCACAAGGGGTGTGACGCGGATGCTCGCCCATAATCTGGCGACACTAAGCGGGATGGGGGAGGCCCCGCACCGCCGGAACGGCCTGACGCCCCCGTGCGACGGCGAAACCGGGTGGACCCGCGGAGCCGGTGCCGCCTACCGTCGGCCCATGGTCGACGCATGCTTCGGACATCCACGGCTCGCCGCGCTCTACGACCCGCTCGACCCCGACCGCGGCGATCTCGACGCGTACCTGCGCATGGCGGAGGAGTTCGCTGCGCGCCGCGTGCTGGACATCGGCTGCGGGACGGGCGTGTTCGCGCTCCTCCTGGCCGATCGCGGCATCGAGGTCGTCGGACTCGACCCCGCCGGGGCGTCCCTGGAGGTGGCCCGCAGCAGACCGGGCGGGGAGCGCGTGCGCTGGATCCACGGTGACGCGACCGCACTCCCGCCGCTGCGGGCCGACCTGGCGACGATGACGGCGAACGTGGCCCAGGCCATCGTGGCTCCGGGCGGCTGGCGGGAGACCTTGCGGCGGGTGCACGCGTCCCTGCGGCCGGGCGGGCGCCTGGTGTTCGAGACCCGGGACCCGGCCCGGCGCGGCTGGGAGGAGTGGAACCGTGAGGATTCGTACGTCGCGGTGGACGTCCCCGGCGTCGGCGTGGTCGAGAGCTGGCACGAGGTGACCGACGTCAGCCTGCCCCTGGTGACCTTCCGGACGACCTACGTCTTCGCCGAGGACGGGGAGGTGCTGACGTCGCGGTCGACGTTGCGCTTCCGCGAGCGACGGGAGGCCGAGGCGGACCTCCTCGCGCACGGCTATGTGATCGACGACGTCCGCGACGCCCCCGACCGCCCGGGCAGGGAGTTCGTCTTCGTCGCGCGACGCCCGGGGGAGGGGCCCGGGTGAGCGCGGGCACGGGGCGGCGACGAGCGCGCGCCCGACGCCCGTAGCGGGCGCGCCGCCCCGGCCTACGGCGGTACACCGGCCGGCGGGCCCGGTACACCTATCGGCGGGGGCGGGTTGCCGGCCGGCGCGTCGCACCCGTCGACTCCCTTGCCGGCACGGAGCCGAGAGGGCTCGGACCACGACAGCCGGTGCGCCCGCCGTCCGCCGTCCGCCACCTGGCGGCGGGTAGTGGTCGGCGGGCGGCGGGCGGTCGGTCGGTGGCGGCGGCCCCGGTTGCCGTGTGCCGGGGAGCGGCCGTGCGATCCGCGCCGGTGGCCGGCGGTGGCCGGTGGCCGGTGCGCCGGTGCGCCGGATGCGGCCCCGGTGTCGGCGGCGGTGCCGCCGGACGGGGCCCGAGCCGACGGCGGGGTGCCGCCCGACGCGGGACCGCCCGACGCGGGACCGCCCGACGTAGGACCCGCCCGACGTAGGACCCGCCCGTCGCAGGACTGCCCGACGTCGGCCCCGCGCGGACGTCGGCCCCGCGCGGACGTCGGCCCCGCGCGGACGTCGGCCCCGTGTCCCGACGGCACCATCCGTCGGGACGCGCGCCCGCGCCCGCTCCCGCGTCGTGGGGGCCCGGCGTCCCCGGAGCCGCGGAGCGGTGTCCGTGGACCGGGCCCCCTCCTGCCGTCAGGCGATGGCCGCCTGGCGGTGCGGGACGAGCCGTACCGGGCCGACGAGGCCGTAGTCCTGGCGGGCGGCGCCGCCGAAGACCGCGGGCTGGGCGACCCGGAGCCGGTTGATCAGCGGCGTGGCGACCTCGATCACGATCTCGTTGGCGCCGGCCCGCAGCGCCGACCCGAGGTCGACCACCGGATCCAGCCGGTCCGCGGCCGGCAGCCGCGTGCCGTTGACGGTGACCCGGAAGGTGTCACTGACCTGACCGAGCTCCAGCGTCGCACCGTGGGAGCCGTCCCAGCCGGCGGGCAGGGTGACGGTCGTCCGGTAGCGGCCGATGCCCGCGGAGTCGGCCAGTTCGGGGACCTTCGACCACGGCAGCAGGGTGTCGAGGGTCAGGGACCGCGACGTGCGCTCGGTCCGCGTCGCGGAGGAACCGGGGCCCCAGTCCTCCACCTCCAGCCGCCAGCTCGCCGGCACGACCGGCTCCGGCACCGTGTCGAACGTCGTGGTCACGGTGCGGCCCGTGGACAGGTACGTGGTGTACCGCCCGGCCGCGGTCGCCCGGACGGACAGGCCACGGGCCGTGAACAGCACGCCGCCGGCGTCGGTGGCCGTCGCGTAGGGGCGGTTGCCGTCCCGGTCCCCGAACAGACCCGGACGTCCCAGCACGACGATCGTGCTCTGGCCCGGCTGGAGGGCGACACGGAGCGTGAACTCGTCCCCGTCCCGCGTGTAGCGGCCGGCCCGGGTGACCGTGCCCGACCAGGGGTCGAGCAGATACGGCACCGCGGTGCCGCGCCCGGAGCCGCGGAACGTGCGCCGCACGGTGACCTCGTGGTCGATCGCCGCCACCGCGGGCTTCACGGTCTCCGCGTGCTTGCCGTTGCAGAAGTAGTAGAAGTCGGCGTCGTCGGTGACACGATGGGCGTTCAGGAGCGTCGAGGAGACGGAGTGCCGCACGTCCGGCGTCACGCCCAGCCGGGCCAGTGCGTCACCGACCGCGGTCTTGTCCGTGATCCGCACGACGTTGGGCAGGGCGAGCAGCCCGGTGAGGACCTCGGTCAGGCGGGCCGTCTCGCCCTCGTCGGGAACCCCCGGCGTGAGCGGCTGGTCGAAGGCGCCGAGCAGGACCACCGGAAGCCCGTCCCGGGCCAGCGCCAGAACGGCCTTCGCGTCGGCGAGCGCGAGCGTGGGGGTGGAGGAGTAGAAGAAGTCGCCCTCCACGAACAGGGCCTTGTAGGCGGGGCCGTCGGGCGCGAGGCGGCCGTCGTCGACGGTCGCGCCGGGCAGGGCGAGGACGGGCCCGCTGAGGAACTGGTGCGTCCAGCCGAGCGGTACACCGGTCGAGGTGAACCAGGACGCGCCGATGCCGGTGGCGGTGTAGCCCGTCTGACGGAACACGGCGACGTCCGCGCGGGCCTTCCCGGCCTGGAGCACCTGGTGGAGTCGGGAGAGGTAGCCGGACACGTCCTCGACGTGCTCCCAGGTGGGCTGCCGGGGACCCCACGACTCGCCGTAGCCGGGAGCGCCGTTGTACGGGCTGAAGGCGGCGAAGCCCGGCCAGCTCACGTTCGGCGCGGTGGCGTAGGAGAAGCCGTGCAGCACGGTCTGGTTGACGCCGGCCGCGTAGGCGCCGCCCATGGTGCGCAGGAAGCGGTCCCAGGTGGTGCTGTAGGCGGAGCCGTTGTAGGCGCCCGCCTCGCAGGACAGCACCGTGTGCCCGGCCATGTCCCGGCCGCCCGCCAGGCAGCGGTAGTCGTCGAGGTTCTTGAAGCCGAGCGACTCGCCCTCGGCGATGTCGAGCAGGGTGGCCGAGGCGATCGCGTCCGTCTGGAGGCCGTACGGCTGCGAGCGCAGCTCCATGTGCAGCGCGTGCGCCCAGTCGCGCAGGGCGCCCAGGTGATGACGGTTGAACAGCTCGGAGACGGCCTCCCAGAAGTCGTGCCGGATCTGCCGGGTGAGCTGGGCCTCGAAGGCGAAGACCTGGTTGCTGTTGTCGAGGACCAGGGCGGGCAGGTACGGCAGGAGGGGGCGGCCGGTGTGCTTCTCGAAGGCCTCGGGGAGCCGTGAGGTCCAGACGAGACCGTCCGTCTCCAGCTCCACCGAGTCCTCGAAGAACGCGCCGCCCGCGGCCTTCAGCAGCTGCCGGAGCGTGGACGTCAGGATCCGGTCGTCCCAGAAGCCGGTCACCGCGGCGGTGCCGGCGGCGCTGAAGTGGTCGACGACGTACGCGGCGGGCGAGGAGTGCGGGCCCGACTCGGGCTGCTGGGCGGAGCCGCGCTGCCAGTAGGAGATCAGCACCCAGTCGCCGTCGGCCGGTGCCGTCCAGGTCAGCGTGCCGTCGGTGACCGTGGCGGTCAGGTCGCGCACGCTGGCCAGGTCGAGGCCGGTCTCCTTGCGGGTGGAGTTCGCGGTGTCGACACGGGCGGCCTGCACCGCGATCAGCGACTGCCGGGTGACGCCGGAGGCCGGGGCGTGGACGGGCGGGGGAACGGGGCCCTGGTAGGTGCTCCCCGCGGTCAGCGAGACACGGCCGTAGGCGAGTTCCTGCGCCGCGGCGTCGTCGTCCGGGCCCAGGCCCGGGACGGCGGCGGGCCAGGCGGGGCCGAGGGTCAGGTCGATGGTGACGCCGCGTCGCGCGGCGCGCCGCAGCGCCGTCTCCACGCCCTCCCGCCAGGGCCGGCTGCCCCAGCCGTGGTGCTCGGTGTCCAGCACCGACTTGTCCTTGATGCTGTGGTGCACGGCGGCGATCTCCATGCCGCCGAAGCCGGCGTCGGCGATCTGGTCGATCTCGCGGGCGATCTCGTCCGGGTCGACCAGGCCGTCCGGCCACCACCAGCGGAACTTGGGGCGCACGGAGGCCGGGGGCCTGGCGAACCAGTCGGCGCCCGGGGCCTGACCGGCCGTGCCGGTCGCGGGAACCGCCTGCGCGGGGGAGACGGCCCCGAAGGTGAGCGCGGCTCCGGCGGTGAGTCCTGCGGTCACGGTGAGGACCGAGCGGCGCGTCAGCCCGCGGCGCTGGGGGTCGGGTTCGTGCATGTGTGCATCCCTAGGTGAAGGGTGAGAGGTGAGCGTCACCGTGATTGAATCGATTCAATCCCTGGTAAGTGCGGGAACGCTAAGCCTGTGGATCGACCGAGGTCAAGATGTGTGCACCATGTGTGTCGCCGATTCGTGAAGACGAGTCGCCGTGGGGCCGGGGCGAGTTGCCCGTACGGCGCGTCGCGGCGTGCGTGTCCGTTACGCGCGTGACGTCCGCACGCGCCCCGCCCGACGGGCCGCCGCAGCCGTATTCACTTGGAATTAACCCCATGTACTAAGGCTGTTCAGAGAGGTCTATCACGACTCTCTCATCTATTACCGGTTCCTTACGGGGGGAGGCCGACACCCCCAACCGAAAGGCACCCATGACTGGCTGGCTGACAGGCCGCCGCCGTCACCGCCCCGACGACGGCGACACGGCGGCGCCCACGGCGACCGCGGGATCCGCGGACCCGACCCCCCACGACGAGCCCCTGCGCGTCGCCAGCAGACTCCACGCGTTCAACCGCTACGAGCTCAAGTACCTCGTCCCGGTGGAACAGGCGGCCCAGATCCGTGACGAACTCGGTGAGCGGATGGACCGGGACCTGCACAGCCCCGTCGGCGGCTACGGCGTCTGGAGCCTCTACTACGACACGCCTCAGCTGCGCTTCTACTGGGAGAAGATCGAGGGCCTCAAGTTCCGCCGCAAGCTGCGCATCAGGCACTACGGCGACCTCGACGGCGTCACCGACGACTCCCCGGTCTGCGTGGAGATCAAGCAGCGGGTCAACCGGGTGACCCAGAAGCGCCGGATCACGCTGCCGTACGCCGTCGCCCGCCGGCTGTGCGACGGGCGGGAGGAGATAGAGCACTCCGCCAAGGAGAAGGCGTTCGTCCACGAGGTCCTCGAACTCGTCGTCCGGCTCAACCTCCAGCCCACCGCGATCACCGGCTACCAGCGCGAGGCCCTCGTCGGCCGCGACCAGGACACCGGACTGCGCGTCACCTTCGACCGGCGCATCCGCGGCCGTGACCGTGACTTCCACTTCGGCACGGAGCGCCCCGAGAACCGGTTCATCCTCCCGCCCCACATGTCGGTGATGGAGATCAAGGTCAATGAGCGCGCCCCGTACTGGATCACCGACCTGGCGGCCCGGCGCAACCTCAGCCTGATCCGGGTCTCCAAGTACGTCCAGAGCATCGAGGCGTTCGGCCTCGCGCCCCGGTCCGTCTTCCACGTCCGGGAGGAGGACCTGCCGCCGGCGCCCCCCGAGGCCGCCGCCCGGTCGGTCCCGGTGTTCACCGCACCCGTCGTGTCCCCCCGTTCCCCCCTGTCCCCCGTACACCCCACGACCCCCACCACGGAGGTACTGCACCCGTGAACCTCAATCTCCAGGACCTGAGCGGCACGTTCAGCGTCACCGACATCGTGCTGGCCATGGCCCTGTCCTTCGTGCTCTCCACGATGATCGGGTACGTCTACCGCGCCACGCACAAGAACGTCAGCTACAGCCAGTCCTACGTCCAGACCCTCGTCATCGTCGGCATGATCGTCGCCCTGATCATGCTCGTGGTCGGCTCCAACCTGGCCCGCGCGTTCTCCCTGGTCGGCGCCTTGTCGGTGGTCCGCTTCCGCAACGCCGTCAAGGAGACGCGGGACGTCGGCTTCATCTTCCTCGTGATGGCCATCGGCATGGCCTGCGGCGCCCGCTTCTACACCCTCGCCGCCGTCGGCGGTGTCGTCATCGCCCTGATCATCCTGGCGATGAGCAAGTTCAACTGGTTCGCCCTCAACGTCCAGCGCCAGGTGGTCAAGGTCCAGCTCCCGGCCGGCGAGGACCACACCCACGCCATCCAGGACGTCCTGCTGCGCTACACCGACGAGTTCGAGCTGGTGAGCACGGAGTCGATCCGCGGCGGGACGCTGACCGAGGCGTTCTACACGGTGCGCATCAAGAAGGGCCACGAGCCCGGTGAACTGGTCGCGGCCCTCCAGGAGCGGACCATGGGCCAGCGGGTGACCGTCCTCACCGGTTACGACCAGACGGACCTCTGATGGCGACGCCCCGCAGGCGGCTGGTGCACCGCATCCCGCTGCGGCTGCGGCACCACTGGAAACCGAGCGCGCTGCTGGCCGCGGGCATGGTCGTGCTGCTGGTCTTCTTCGGGGACGCCCGCGTCTCCCCGTTCGTCACCAGCGCCTCCCGCGCGGACGCCGACGAGATCACGGAGAACGTCACCGGGCCGGTCGACCTGTTCGACGACTCGCGCACCCACACCATCAGCCTCACGTACGACGAGACCGACTTCGACGACATGATGGCGAAGTACCAGGACGAGGGCGAGAAGGAGTACATCGAGGCCGACCTCACCATCGACGGCGTGTACCTCAACGACGTCGGCATCCGCCTCAAGGGCAACTCCACGCTCCAGAGCCTGCGTCAGACCACTCAGGGCGGCGGGCAGGGCCCCGGCGGGGGCATGCAGGGCGGTATGCAGGGTGGCATGCAGGGCGGCGCGCCGGCGGCGGGCGGTCAGCAGCAGGGCACCGGCCAGGACCAGCAGGCCACCGGTGAGGACCAGCAGAGCACCGGCGAGAACGAGCAGAACACCGGTGAGGACCAGCAGGACACCCAGCAAGGCGGGCAGGAGACCGGGCAGGGGCAGCAGCAGGGCCGGGCGGGAATGGGCGGCATGGCGCAGTACGACCTGTCCGCCGACCGGCCCGAGGAACTGCCCTGGCTCATCAGCATCGACGAGTACGTCGAGGGCCGCGCCTACCAGGGCCACCGGGAGCTGTCCCTGCGGCCCGGCGTCGACGACGCCCTGCCGTTGAACGAGGCCCTGTCGCTGTCCCTGATGGAGAAGTCCGGGCAGACGGCGGAGAGTTTCGCCTTCACCGCCCTGACGGTCAACAACCGGCCGACCGCGACGCGGCTCATGGTCGAGAACCCGAGCAAGGACTACGTCGACACGGAGATCCCCGCCACCGGCGTCGCCTACAAGGCGCGCGCGGGCGGCAGCTTCGACTACGTGGGCGACGACCCCACCGACTACGAGACGTCCTTCAAGCAGCTCAACCTCAAGGGCAGCCAGGACCTCTCGCCGGTGATGCGCCTGCTGAAGTGGGTGAACCAGGCCTCGGACGAGGAGTTCGCCGAGGACCTCGACCAGTACGTCGACGTGGACTCCTTCGCCGAGTACGTGGCCACGCAGAACCTCATCCTGAACTCCGACGACATGGCCGGACCGGGCAGCAACTACGTGCTCTGGTACGACCTCGACACGAAGAAGTTCTCGGTGCTGGGCTGGGACTTCAACCTCACCTTCAGCGGGACGGCCACCACCGGACCCGACGACAACACCAGCATGGGAGGCGGCGGTGGCGGCATGATGCCGGGAGGCGCCGCGGCCGGAGGAACGGCCGCCGACACCGGCGGGGAGACGGCCGGAGGTACGGGCGGGAACGCGCCCGCCACCGGCACCGCGCCCCCGGGCATGCCGTCCGGTATGCCGTCGGGCATGCCCGACGGCGGGGGATGGCCGGCGGGGAACGGCCAGGGCGACGCGCCGAACGGCCAGGACGGCGCGGGACCCGGCGGCGGGGGAGGTGGCGGCATGGGCGGCAACATCCTGAAGGAGCGCTTCCTGGAGACCGACGCCTTCGACAGCGTCTACCACGCCGCCTACCGTGAGCTGTACCAGCAGTTCTACGCCTCGGGCTACGCGCTGGACGCCCTCGACTCGCTCGCCGCGTGGGCGAAGAAGTCGGGTGCCGACGCCACCGGGGTCTCCACCGCGGCGAAGTCGCTGCGCTCCACGGTCACCACCCGGACCAGCAGCCTCGCCGAGAACGAGGTGATCACCGGCTGACCCCGGCCACCCCGTCACCACCGCGCATCGGCGTCCGGACCTCGGCAGAGGACCGGACGCCGATGCCGCATGCCCGGCGCGGTCCCCTTCGCGCGCCCCGGCCGCTCGGCGAAAAGCCAGCCGCTCACCCCGTGAAGTCCCCCTCCGCAGGGCGAACTCCCCTGAGGAGAAAGGGACATGGCCACCCCACAGTGCGCGCACAGAACGTCCCGTCACGTGCGGATGTGCAGCCCGTCCCGTGCGTCCCGGGCTGCCCCGAAGTGCGCTCGCCAAAACACGGTTCGAAAACGGGCTGGTCAACTCCTGTGGAGTTGATCGCAGTCTCTCGTATAGTGACGCCCAGTTGATCGCTGCCTACAGAAGTCTGTTCACATTTTTCGCCAGGACGACACAAAAGGGCCGCCTCCCCAAGCGGCCGCCCAAGGACCCGAGTGATGACCGCGCCCGCCTCCGGCGACCGATCCAGCATCCGAACCCTTCTTCCCCCTGCCCTGCTCACCGCCGCCCTGTCGGCCCTCGCCGTCTGGTGGGCGGTCTCCACCGCACCCGCCGCCGCGCGGGGCCTGGTCGGATCGTGCGGCGTCGCCGCCGCGGTCCTGCTGTGCGTGGCCGTCACGGCCGCCGTGCAGGCGCGGCGCGCGGCACGGACCGCCCGCACCGCGCTGCGCACGGCGACCGCCGACGCCGAGCGGGCCACCCAGGCACGTGACCTCCAGGCCGCGCAGTGGCGTCAGGAACACCAGCGCTACAACGACGCCGCCGCCCACGAGCGAGCCCGCCTCGCCGAGGAGTTCACCCGTGAACGGGCCCGCGTCGCCCAGGAGGGCGACGCCGAGCGCGCACGGCTCGCCGCCGAGGTCCGCAAGCTCACCGCGCAGCTCGACCGCGCCGTCGCCGAACGCGACCTCGCGCTCTCCGCCACCGCCAACGCGGCCGGCCGCATGCAGGCGCTGGCCACCGGAACCCTCGCCGACCTGCGGGCCATGGAGGAACGGCACAGCGACGAGGACGTGCTCGCCGACCTCCTCCACCTGGACCACCGCACGGCCCAGGCCGGCCGTCTCGCCGACTCCATAGCCGTGCTCACCGGCGCGCGCTCGGGACGCCGGTGGGCACGCCCCATCTCGATGGAGTCCATCCTGCGCGGCGCGATGGGCCGGATCAGCGGCTACCAGCGCATCCGGCTGCACTCCGCCAGCGACGCCGCCGTGGCCGGCCACGCGGCCGAGGGCGTCATGCACGCCCTGTCGGAGATCCTCGACAACGCCGCCAACTTCTCGCCGCCCAACGCCGAGGTGCACGTCTACGTCGAGGAGGTGCCGGCGGGCGTCATCGTCTCCGTGGAGGACAGCGGGCTCGTCATGAGCGACGTGCAGCTGCGCCGCGCCGAGCAGGCCGTCTCCGGCGAGGTGACCGATCTCAAGGGCCTCAACGGCACCCGCCTCGGCCTCGCCGTCGTCGGGCGCCTGTCGCGCAAGTACGGGCTGAAGGTGTCGTTCCGGCCGTCCGCGCGGGGCGGCACCGGCGTTCTCATGCTGGTCCCCCAGGACATCCTCACCGCGGCCCCCGTCGAGGCACGGCCGCCCGCCGCCGCAGCGCCCCGGCACACCGCCCCCGCCGACACCCCGCAGCCGGACCCCACCGCCCCCGCCGAGCCCGTCGCCGCCGAGGCCCCCGAGGCCCCCGAGGAGACGGACGCCACCGGCCCGCAGGAGACCGCCGGGCTCCCCAAGCGCCGCCGCGGACGCACCCTGGCCGCCGCCGAGACCGCGCGGGCCGCCGCCCAGAGCGCCGAACGCCGCCAGGACAGCCCCGAGGACATCCGGACCCGCGCCGCCCGCTTCGGCAGCTTCCGCCGGGCGGTCCGCGCGTCCGACGCGGAGGAGCGGACCGGCGGGCACCCGCTGCCGCCGGACCTCGACGACCCGCACTCCTCCCCGCCGGCCGCGCACTCCCCGGACGCCCCGTCCCCGCGCGCCACGACGGCCCCCGACACCCCCACCCCCTCGCACCCGGAAGGCGACACCACCTCATGACCGGCACGACCACCGCCGACGAGAAGCTCACCTGGCTCATCGAAGGACTCCTGGAGCGCACCCCCGGCGCACGGCACGCCCTCGTGCTCTCCCGCGACGGCCTGAAACTGTGCCGCACCCCGGAGCTGACGGTCGACCAGGCCGACCAGCTCGCCGCCATCGCCGCCGGCATCCAGTCGCTGTCGCACGGGGCCTCGATCGAGTTCGGCGACGGCAGCGGAGGCGTGCGCTCGTCGATGACCGAGTTCTACGGCGGGACCCTGTTCATCGTGGAGGCCGGCCAGGGCGCCCACCTGGCCGTGGTCACCAGCGAGGAGGCCGACCCCGGACTGGTCGGACACAACATGAGCGAGCTGGTGGAACAACTCGGCGAGCACCTCACGGCCCAGCCCCGGTCCGCATGAAGCGCCCCGGCAGGGACGACGCCCCGGACCGGCTGTACACCCTCACCGGGGGACGCAGCCGCTCCGGGCCCGACAGCCCCTTCGACCTGGTGACGCTGGTGGTGGCCGAGTGCGACCCCACCCCGGGCATGCAGTCGGAGCACGCGGCGATCCTCACCATGGCGCAGGCCCCCACCGCCGTGGTCGAGGTCGCCGCCGAACTGGGACTCCCCGTGAGCATCACGAAGATCCTGCTGTCCGACCTCCTCGCCTCGGGCCGGGTCAGCGCCCGCCACCCGCAGACCTCAGCCCTTCCCGACCTCGACATCCTGGAGCAGGTGCTCGTTGGCCTCCGCAACCTCTGACGCGCGCACTCCCCTGGGCGCCACCGCCGACAACGGTCTGAAGATCGTGGTCGTGGGCGGTTTCGGCGTCGGGAAGACGACCATGGTCCGCTCGGTCAGCGAGATCCGTCCCCTCAACACGGAGGAGACGATGACGCAGGCCGGAGAGGCCGTCGACGACATCAGCCGGGTACGCGGGAAGACCGCGACCACGGTGGCCTTCGACTTCGGCCGGATCACCCTCGACGCGCGCAACGTGCTGTACCTGTTCGGCGCCCCCGGCCAGGAGCGGTTCTGGTTCCTGTGGGACCGGCTGTTCTCCGGCACCCTCGGCGCGGTCGTCCTGGTCGACACCCGCCGCATCGACGACTCCTGGTACGCGATCGACCGGCTGGAGAAGCACGGCACGCCCTTCATCGTGGCCTGCAACGACTTCGGCGGTCCCGGCCACGCCCACGAGGACGTCCGTGAGGCCCTCGACCTGGATCCGGACGTGCCGCTGGTCGACTGCGACGCCCGCTCCCGGGAGTCGAGCAAGCAGGTCCTCATCACCCTCGTCCAGCACATCAAGAACCGGTACACCGGGCAGGCGGCCCGAGCCGCCGCGTCACCACGGGAGTTCGCGTGACCACCGACGCCGTTCCACTGGGCGGCCCCCGCTTCCAGACCGACCCCGCCCAGCTGTACCGGGAGATGCGCCGCGACCACGGTGCCGTCACCCCGGTCCTGCTGGACGGGGGCGTCCCGGCCTGGCTCGTGCTCGGCTACCGCGAGCTGCACCAGGTGACGGGCGACCCGGTCCTCTTCAGCCGCGACTCCGAGCTGTGGAACCAGTGGGATGTCATCCCCGGCGACTGGCCCCTGCTGCCGATGATCGGCCGCAAGCAGCCGTCGATCCTCTACACGGTCGGCGAACGGCACCGCGAACGCGCCGCGATGATCAGCAACGCCCTGGAGGAGGGCGACCCGTCCGACCTGCGGCGCCACTCGGAGAGGTTCGCCGACGAGCTGATCGACGCGGTCTGCGCCGCGGGAGAGGCCGACCTGATCGGCCAGTACGCCATGCTGCTGCCCGTACGGGTGCTGGCGCGGCTGTTCGGCTTCTCCGACGAGGAGGGACCGGGCCTGGTCACCGCCCTCAACGACATGATCGACGGCCGGGAACGCGCCCTCGCCGGCCAGAGCCACCTGGCCACCTCCATGGCGGAACTGGTCGCCGCCCGCCGGGCCATGCCCGCCGACGACGTCGTCTCCCGGATGCTGGCCGACCCGGGCGGCTTCACCGAGGAGGAGGTCATGCAGGACCTCATGGTGATGTTGGCGGCCGGCCATCAGCCCACCGCCGACTGGATCGGCAACTCCCTGCGCCTGATGCTCACCGACGACCGGTTCGCCGCCTCCCTGTTCGGCGGCCGCAGCAGCGTCGCCGAGGCGATGAACGAGGTGCTCTGGGAGGACGCGCCCAGCCAGAACGTCGCGGGCCGCTGGGCGTCGCGCGACACCCACCTCGGCGGCCACCACATCCGGGCCGGCGACCTGGTGCTGCTCGGTCTCCAGGCCGCCAACTCCGACCCGCAGGTACGCCCCCACGGCTCGGCGCTCACCGGCGGCAACAACGCCCACTTCTCCTTCGGCCACGGCGAGCACCGCTGCCCGTTCCCGGCCCAGGAGATCGCCGAGGTGATCGCCCGGACGGGCATCGAGGTCGTGCTGGACCGGCTGCCCGACATCGACCTGGCCGTACCGGCCGCATCCCTCACCCGCCGTCCCTCGCCCTGGCTGCGCGGGCTCACGGAGCTGCCCGTGCGGTTCACACCCACCCCTGCCCTGGGAGGCAACTGACCATGACGTTAGGCACCGAAGAACTGCGGATCCCCCTCGACCCCTTCGTCAGCGACCTGGACGGCGAGAGCGCCAAGCTCCGCGCGGCCGGACCGCTGGCGGCGGTCGAACTGCCCGGCGGCGTCCCCGTGTGGGCCGTCACCCACCACGCCGAGGCCAAGGCGCTGCTGACGGACCCGCGGCTGGTCAAGGACATCAACGTGTGGGGCGCCTGGCAGCGCGGTGAGATACCGCCGGACTGGCCCCTCATCGGCCTGGCCAACCCCGGCCGGTCCATGCTGACCGCGGACGGCGCCGACCACCGCAGGATGCGCACCCTGGTCGCCCAGGCCCTCACCCCCCGCCGGGTGGAGGAGATGCGCGCCCGCATCACCGAGCTCACCGAGAGCCTGTTAGAGCGCCTGCCCGCCGACGACGACGGCGTCGTCGACCTCAAGGCGGAGTTCGCCTACCCCCTGCCCATGTACGTCGTCGCCGACCTCATGGGCATCGAGGAGAGCCTGCTGCCGCGGCTGAAGGTGCTGTTCGACAAGTTCTTCTCCACCCTGACCCCGGGCGAGGAGGTCGTCGCGACCCTGGTCGAGCTGTCCGGGATCATGGCGGAGACGGTCGCCGCGAAGCGCGCCGAGCCCGGCGACGACCTGACCAGCGCGCTCGTCCTGGCGTCCGAGGACGGCGACCGCCTCACCGACGAGGAGATCGTCTCCACCCTCCAGCTCATGGTGGCCGCCGGGCACGAGACCACCATCTCCCTCATCGTGAACGCCGTGGTGAACCTCTCCACCCACCCCGACCAGAGGGCGCTGGTGCTGTCCGGCCAGGCCGACTGGTCGGCGGTGGTCGAGGAGACCCTGCGCTGGTCGACGCCCACCTCCCATGTGCTGATCCGGTTCGCCACCGAGGACGTGCCGGTCGGCGACCGGGTGATCCCGGCGGGCGACGCGCTCATCGTGTCGTACGCCGCCCTGGGCCGTGACGAGCGGGCGCACGGCCCGACGGCCGGTGACTTCGACATCACCCGCGAGACCCGCACCCGCCACATCGCCTTCGGCCACGGCCCGCATGTGTGCCCCGGCGCGGCCCTGTCCCGCCTGGAGGCCGGCGTGGCGCTGCCGGCGCTCTACGCCCGGTTCCCCGGACTCGACCTGGCGGTGCCGCCGTCGGCGCTGCGCAACAAGCCGGTCGTGACCCAGAACGACCTCTTCGAACTCCCGGTCAGGCTCGGCCCCCCGGCCGTCTGACACCGCACGCCGCCCCGCCGCCGGTCCGCCCCGCCGCGCCGGCACTGGCACCGGCCGGCGGGAGCGGCACCCCGGGCACCCCGGCCCCTCCGTACCGCCGGCCGGCCGGCCACCCGTACGGCGCAGTGTGCCGTCCCGGACGCCCCGGCCCCCTCCGCACCGGCAGCCGGCTGGCCACCCCTACGGCGCAGTACGCCGTCCCGGACGAGGGGCGGTCGGACGCCGCGCCGGAGCGGGGGACGCGCCCCGTGCCGCGGCGCCGGGTGGCCGCGGCCGATCCCCGGAGTCGGGTGCGGCCACCCCGGCGGGGGCCCTGCGCCGCCGGACGGACCCCGTGACACTACTGTCCTCGGCATGACCGAAGACTCCCTGCGCTCCGTCACCGTCGAGCGGACCGCCACCGGCCGCTTCACCGCCACCAACGCCCGCGGCGGCGTGATCACTCTCGCCGCCGGCGCGGGCCCGGACGGCGGGAGCGAGTTCACCCCGGTCGAGCTGCTGCTGGCCGCGATCGGCGGCTGCTCGGCCGTCGACGTCGACGTCTCCACCAGCCGCCACAGCGAGCCCACCGGCTTCACCGTCACCGTGACCGGACACAAGGTCACCGACGGGCTCGGCAACCGGCTGACCGACCTCGAGGTCACCTTCTCCGTCGCCTTCCCGGACGGCGCACCCGGTGACCGGGCCCGCACGATCCTCCCGCGGGCGGTCAAGGCGTCCCACGACAGGCTCTGCACGGTCAGCCGCACGGTGGAGACCGGCACCCCCGTCACCACGACGGTCACGGACGCCTGACGCCGGCCGGCCCGGACGTCATGGGCGCCCGGGACCGTCCTGCGGGGTGCCGGCCTGCGGATCGGGGCCGGCGGCGGAGGCGATCCCGGCGCGGGCCGCTTCGAGCTGGGCGGCGAACGCGATGCCGAGGAACAGGGCGACGCCGGTGACGTTGGCCCACAGCAGCAGCGCGACGAACGCGGTCAGCGGCCCGTAGACCGCGCCGAACGCGGCGCTGCGGCCGACGTAGAGCGACAGCAGCCAGGTGGCCGCGACCCACAGGACCAGGTGGACCGCGCTGCCGACGGCGAGCCAGGTGTAGCCCGGCTGCCTGCGGCGCGGCGACCACCGGAAGATCACGGCGGAGGCGATCCAGGCCAGCGCCGCGCCCACCACGACCTCCAGCGTCTGCCACCAGCCGTGCCCGCCGCCACCGGATCCCACGGTCGCGGTGACGGCGTCGCCGACCGCCTCCCCGGCCACGAGCACCACGAACCCCAGCACCATGGGCAGCCCCGCCGCCAGCGACAGCAGCACGGCCCGGCCGTACTTGCGGGCGAAGGGACGGTCGCGCTCGATGCCGTAGATGCGGTTGGCGCCCCGCTCGATCTGGCCCATCGCCGACGCCAGGTTCAGCACGGCGAAGCCCAGGCCGAGCCAGAGCGCCAGGGCGCCCCACACATCGCCCCGGGCGCTGCGCCGCGTCCCGGCGAACGCGTCGTCGAGCAGGTCGGCGCCGGCCCCGGGCACGATGTCCGCGAGGGTGCGCTCGACGACGCGGCCCACCGCGTCGGTGTGCACGGACGCCGCCAGCCCGACCAGGGCCAGGGTGAAGGGCACCAGGCCGAGCACGATCTGGAAGGCGAGCGCCCGCGCGTTGGTGAAGCCGTCGGCGTAGCGGAACCGGGTGAAGGAGTCCACCAGCAGGCGCACGCCCCCGTAGTGGCGCAGCGCGGCCAGCGCCTCGTCCCCGGACAGCTCCTCCCCGATCATGTCCCTGGTCTGCGGAACGTGGACGGCGGTTCCCATCGCGGGCGGGCTCCCTCCCGTGCGGCCGGATGTCACTGGGGACCGCGTGCCCGGTCCGGCCGCCCGTGAACGGCCCGGCGGCGACGTGAGGCCGGTCAGGCGTTCAAGGCGTGGCGCGGTGTGGGGTAGCAGGCGATGAGGGTGTCGATGCCGACGAGCTGGAGGGTGCGCAGGACGGGCTGCCGGACGTCCGCCAGGCGCAGCCAGCCCGGCGCACCGTGGGCCTGGTGGGCGGCGATGAGGACGTTGATGCCGCTGGAGTCCAGGAACGTCACGCCGCCCAGGTCCACCACGGTCCGCGGCCCCACGGCTCCGTCGGCGGGGATCAGCGCCCGGCGGAGGGGGCCGGCGGTGTCGTGGTCGACCTCGCCCGTCACCGTGACGACCACGACCTCGTCGACGATGGCGCGGGAGACCGTCAGCCGTTGCGGTTCTGCCACTTCGCCGATGTCTGCCACTCTTCCTTCTCACGCTCAGTGAACTTCGGGCCAGCGTCCTCCCGAGAGCCTGCCCCGGAATGCCACGGGGGATGCCCGGACGCCGCCGTTCGGGGCGGAGCGGGCCTGTACGAGGTGGGCGTGGGTACACGCCGCCTGTGAACGGGGCAGCGAAGGTGGTTCGGACGGGACCGGGAGCCCTCGGTGAGGGCCCGACAGCACCGGGAGACGACTCCCTGCACATCACGGCCGCGCTGGAGGACGGCGGTGCGTGCATCGCCGCGGGCCGTGACATCGCGGCGGACTTCCTCACCCGGGCGCGGGCGGTCCACGGCGTGCCGGTGACGGCCCGCACGGTGGACCTCACGCGACTGGTGGTCAGCGAGCTGGTGACCAACGCGCGCAAGTACGCGCCCGGCCCGGTGCTGCTGGAGGTGCGGGTCGGCGAGGGGGTGGTGGAGGTGAACGTGTGGGACACCGATCCGGTGCTGCCGGTGGCCCGGACCGCCGACCCGGGCCGGGTGGGCCGGCACGGGCTGGAGATCGTGCTGGCCGTCGCCAGGGAGTTCGACGCGCGGCGGGAGCCGGTGGGCAAGCGCGTCACCGCCCGGATCGCCCTGGAGGAGGACCCGGTCCCGCCGGGCGGGACGAGCGCGGACCGTCCCCGGTGACGCGGTGACGCGGTGACGCGGTGACGCGGTGACGCGGTGATGCGGTGATGCGGTGATGCGGTGACGCGGTGACGCGGTGACGCGGCTGGCGCGGCCGGCGCCCGGTGCCTGACGTGCCGGTTCCGGGGTCCGCCCGCCCGGCGCCGCGCGTGCGGCCGCGTACGACCGCACACTGGGCATATCGACCCGGCCGCCCCGGATCCCCACGACGTCGGCGGCCGTGTTTCCCCCCGGATCGGGAGGGCAACTCGGTGCCGACGGAACGCCGACGCCTCCCCCGACATCCCGAAGACAGACCCGCTCCCGCGTGCCCCGAGGAGGCCGGATGACCATCACCCCGCCCGCACCGCCCCGCCGGCCGGGTCCGCGCATCGGCGTGCTCGGCTCCTACGGCGGATACAACACCGGCGACGAAGCCATCCTGACCTGCGTCCTGAGCTGCCTGCGCGCGCACCGGCCGCACGCCCGGCTGGTGGTGCTCAGCCGCGACGTCGAGCACACGCGGCTGCACCAGCCCGAGGCCGACGAGGTCGTCGGCTGGGAGGGCGTCCCGCAGAAACCCGTGCTCGACGTCCTGGCGGGCCTGGACCTGCTGGTCCTCGGCGGCGGCGGCATCCTGTACGACGGTGAGGCGCGCCGGTACCTGAGGCTCGTGGGCGCCGCCCAGGCCCGGGGCGTGCCGACGTTCGCCTACGCCATCGGCGCGGGCCCGCTGCGCGACGCGGACGACCGGGCGGCGGTGCGCGCGGTGCTGCCCGCCCTGGACGAGCTGGTGGTGCGCGACGAGGAGTCCAGACTCGTCCTGGAGGAGGTCGGCGTCGACCGGGACCTCACCGTCACGGCCGATCCGGCGCTGCTGCTGCCGCCGGAGCCGTTCACCGAGCAGATGATGCGCCAGGAGGGCGTCCCGGCCGGCGTCAGACTGGTGGGGATGTCCGTGCGCGAGCCGGGCCGGGCGGCGGAGAAGCTCGACGAGGGCGACTACCACGCGCTCCTCGCCGACGTCGCCGACTTCCTCGTCCGGCGGCTCGACGCCCACGTGGTCTTCGTCCCGATGGAGCGCCAGGACGTCCGCCACGCCCACGGCGTGCTGTCCCGGATGACCGCACCGCACCAGGGGCGCATCCTGAACAACTCCTACAGCCCCGGACAGGTCCTCGGCTTCATGAGCCACCTGGACCTGGTGGTCGGCATGCGTCTGCACTTCCTGATCTTCGCGGCGATGTCCGGCCTGCCCCTGCTGCCGCTGCCGTACTCCGGGAAGGTCTTCGACTTCGCCCGCCGTATGGGCGCCCCCGCCCTGGTCGGTGTGGACCGCGAACAGGCGGGACTGCTGCTGGCGGAGGTGGACCGGCTCTGGGACGAGTTCCCCCAGCGGCACGCCGACCTCGACGACCGCGTCCGGCGGCTGCGGGACCTGGCGCGGGAGACCTGCGTCCGCTGCGGCACGGTCCTCGACGGCATCCAGGCCGGCGGGCCCGCGGTCCGCCACGAACACCTCGAAGCCGGTGCGGGCGCACCGCTGGGGGCGGCGGCGAGCGCCGCCCCCGCCTGACCGCCCCGCCCGCACACCCCGGCGACCGGCCACTGGCCCCGTCGGCCGGCCACCGGCCACCGGCCACCGGCGGCCGGCCGACGGGAAGACGGTAAGACGGGAAGACGGGAAGACGGGAAGAAACCATGCCCCTCCTGGAACCGCCCCGAGAGCCCCGCACCGTCACCCTGCCCCCGCGCCCCGCGCGCCACGGGGGCCGGGTGGACGTCCTGGTCGTCGGCGGCGGGCCGGCCGGCACCGCCGCGGCGCACGCGGCCGCCGACGCCGGGGCCGACGTCGTCCTGGTGGAGCGGTACGGCTTCCTCGGCGGCAACGCCACCGCCGCCCTCGTCATGCCGCTGATGTCGTTCCACAACGAGAAGAAGCAGGCCGTGTTCGACGACGACGGCCTGGACAACCGGCTGCTGCCCTCCGACCACGGCGAGGGAGAACCGGTCGTGGCCGGGTTCCTGTGGCGGCTGCTGGACCGGCTCGGCGCGCGCGGCGGCTGCATCCAGCCGTCGCTGGACACCGGCTACACCGTTCCCTTCGACCCGGAGATCTTCAAGCTCGTCCTCCTCGACCTGCTCGACGGAGCGGGCGTCCGCCTGCTGCTGCACGCCTTCGCGTCCGCCGCGCTGCCCCTGGACGACGGCTGGCGCGTCGTCTTCGAGACGAAGTCCGGCCCCGTGGTGATCGACGCGGGCGTCGTCGTCGACGGCACCGGCGACGGCGACGTGGCGGCCGCCGCCGGAGCGCCGTTCGAGGTGGGCCGGCCCGAGGACGGGCGGGTGCAGCCGATGACGCTGATGTTCCGCGTCGCCGACTTCGCCGCCCCCCGCTTCGCCGAGTACGTGCGTGAGCACCCCGACCAGTGGCGCGGCGTCCACGGACTGTGGGACCTGGTCGAGGAGGCCACCGCGGCGGGCGAACTGCGTCTCGCGCGCGAGGACGTCCTGTTCTTCGGCACCCCGCACCCCCGCGAGCTCAGCGTCAACAGCACCCGGGTCACCAACGCCCTCGGCATCGACGTGTGGGACCTCACCCGCGCCGAGTGCGCCGCCCGCCGCCAGCTGGAGCAGATCGACCGCTTCCTGCGCACCCGCGTCCCCGGCTTCGAGGAGTCGTACGTCGCGCAGAGCGGCACCCAGATCGGGGTGCGCGAGACGCGCCGCATCCTCGGCGACTACCACCTGACGGGCCACGACATCCTCGGCGCCCGCTCCTTCCCGGACGTCGTCGCGCACGGCGCCTACCCCGTCGACATCCACAACCCGCGCGGCCGGGGCACCGTCCTCAGACGCGTACCGCAGGGCCGCTTCTACGACATCCCCCTGCGCTGCCTGCTCCCCGCCGGCACCGAGCGGATGCTCGTGGCCGGGCGCTGCATCTCCGGCTCGCACGTGGCGCACTCCTCCTACCGCGTGATGCCCATCGCGATGGCCACCGGCCAGGCCGCGGGGGTGTGCGCGGCCCTCGCCGTACGGCTCGGCCGGGTCCCGCGCGCGGTACCCGCCGACCTGGTGCAGGAGGAACTGCTGCGCCAGGGCGCCCGGCTGCGTCGCGGCGCCGACCGCGAGCCGCCCGTCGACAGCGAGCCGCCGGTCGACGGCGGGCCGCGGACCGCGAGCGCGGCACGGACCGCAGGCGAGGCCCGCGCCGAGGGCGGACGGCCCACGGCGTCCGACGACCCGGCGTGACGGACCGCCCGCGGGCCCCGGCCGTCGCGGGACCGCCGGCCGTGCAGAGCGCCGGAACCCCGCCGCAGCCGCCGGCGCGGGCGACGGCTGAGGCGGGGCTCCGCGGGGCACCCGGAGGCCCTGCGCATCCGCACCGCACCGAGAAGCGCCATCCGCATCGAGCATCGAGAAGCACCATCCGCATCGAGAAGCGCCATCGCACCGAGCAGTGCTATCCGCATCGAGAGGCACCATCCGCACCGAGGGTGACATCCGCACCGAGGAGTGACCTCCGCACCGAGGAGTGAGGGGAGCGGGCCATGGAACGGAAGAGGCCGCGGTCGGAACGGGACGACGACCCCGCCCGCCGCCTGCGCGCGATCGGCGCCGACGTCTTCGGCTGGGACACCCTCCTGCCCGAGCAGCTCACCGCCATGGAATGGGTGCTCCGGGGCGAGGACGCCCTGGTCGTCATGCCGACCGGGGCCGGCAAGTCCGCCGTCTACCAGGTCCCGGCCGTGCTGCTGCCCGGGCCGGTCGTGGTCGTGTCGCCGCTGCTGGCCCTCCAGCGGGACCAGATCGCCGGCCTGCCGGACGGCGACCGCGCCCCCGGTGCCGTAGCGGTCAACTCCGACCTCGGCGCGGCAGGGACCGAGGCCGCCTGGGAGGCGGTGCGCCGGGGCGACGCCCGCCTGCTGTACCTCTCGCCGGAGCAGCTGGCCAAGGAAGAGGTGGTGGAGCGGCTGGCCGAGGCACGTCCCGCCCTGTTCGTGGTGGACGAGGCCCAGTGCGTGTCCTCCTGGGGCCACGACTTCCGCCCCGACTACCTCCGCCTCGCCCAGGCGGTGCGCC
Organism: Streptomyces sp. NPDC003247; assembly: GCF_042888135.1. NCBI lineage: Bacteria > Bacillati > Actinomycetota > Actinomycetes > Kitasatosporales > Streptomycetaceae > Streptomyces > Streptomyces sp. NPDC003247. The sequence continues at coordinate 4,439 of NZ_JBIAPF010000016.1, read as the reverse complement.
GCGTGGGCGGACCGCCGGTCCTGGCCCTGACCGCGACCGCCGCCCCTCCGGTGCGCAAGGAGATCGCCGAGCGGCTGGGCATGCGCCGGCCGCGGGTGATGGTGACCGGCTTCGACCGGCCGAACATCAGGCTGGAGGTCCGCCGGTTCCAGGACGAGGACGACCGGCGCCGCACCGTGGTCGAGCGGGCCGCGGCGGAGCCCAAGCCGGGCATCGTCTACGCGGCGACGCGCAAGGACAGCGAGTTCTACGCCGGGGAGCTGTCCGCGCTGGGCCTGGCCGCCGAGGCCTACCACGCCGGGGTGCGCGCCGCCGAGCGCGCCCGGATCCACGACGCCTTCCTCTCGGGCGCGGCGGACGTGGTGGTGGCGACGTCGGCGTTCGGCATGGGCATCGACAAGGAGGACGTGCGGTTCGTGCTGCACGCGTCGCTGCCGGGCTCCCTGGACGCCTACTACCAGGAGATCGGCCGCTGCGGCAGGGACGGCCGGCCGGCCCTCGCCGTCCTGCACTACCGGCCGCAGGACACGGGGATGCGCACCTACTTCGCCGGCCGCACCCCGAGCCGCCACACCTTGTCCGACGTCACCGACGCCGTCCACGACCACCGCGGGGAACCCGCCGGCCTGGACGAGCTGCGCCAGGACACCGGCCTGTCCAGGAACCGGGTCACCGCCGCCGTGAACCTGCTGGAGGAGGCCGGTGCCGTCGCCGCGGGGGAGGAGGGCGAGGTGCGGCCCGCCCCGGGGGTGTCCCCCGGCCGGGCGGTCGAGCGGGCCGCGCGGGGCGCCGACGCGCACCGCCGGACCGAGCGCACACGGGTCGAGATGGCCCGGGCGTACGCCGAGACGACCGGGTGCCGACGGCACCTCCTGCTCGGCTACTTCGGCGAGGAGCACCGGCCGCCGTGCGACGCCTGCGACATCTGCGACGGCCCCGACCGTGACGACGCGGCCGCCGCCGAAGCCGCTCGCGAGGAACGGCCCGCCCACCCCGCGGCGGCCGCCTATCCGGTCGGCACCGAGGTCCGGCACGAGCAGTGGGGCGAGGGAACGGTGCTGAGCGAGGACCAGGACCGCATCACCGTCCTCTTCGACCGGGCCGGCTACCGCACCCTCTCCCTGGAGGCGGTCGCCGGCCGCGACGACCTGCTCGAAACGGTGCGCCGGCCGGGCGAGGACCGTCCGCCCGCCTGACCCGCCCGGCCCGGCCCCCGCCCGGAACGCAAGCCGGAGCCCCGCGCCGCATACCAGCCATACGAACGCCCGATGGCCCTCTCCCGACGCCTTTCTTGTTCTGGCCAAAGGCCCTACCTACGCTGCCACCACCGCACTCCGGCGGTACGGAACAAGGGACAGCAGCAATCATGGGTCGACTGGCCGGGAAAATCGCCTTCATCAGCGGCACGGGAGCCGGAATCGGAAGGGCCGCCGCCCAGGTATTCGCAGCGGAGGGCGCCCAGGTATTCGGCTGTGACATCGACGAGGACAACGCGGCGGAAACCGTCGAACTCGTGGAAAAGGCCGGGGGCGTCATGCGGTCCCTCGCCCCCGTCGACCTCTCCACCCCGGAAGGGGCCCGGGAGTGGATCGAGGCGGGCGTCGCTGCCTTCGGCGGGATCGACATCCTCTACAACAACGCCTCCGCGCTGCGGAACGGGCCGTTCGAGACCATGCCCGCCGAGGACTGGTACTTCACGATCAAGAACGAACTGGACATCCCGTACTTCTGCACACAGGCCGCCTGGCCGCACCTGATCGCCCGCGGCGGCGGCGCCGTCCTCAACGTCGCCTCCGTGGCCGCCGTCCGCGGCGCGCCGTTCATGCCGATGGTGCCGCACGGTGCCGCCAAGGGCGGGGTGCTGGCGATGAGCAAGCACCTCTGCGCGGCCGGAGCGCCGCACCACATCCGGGTCAACACCATCGCCCCCGGCATGACCCGCACCTCCGCCACCGCGCCCTTCCTGGACGACCCCGACGGGCCGAAGGCCCAGCTGGAGGCGCGGATCCCGGTCGGGCGGGTCGGGCAGCCGGAGGACATCGCGCGGGCCGCGGCCTTCCTCTGCTCGGACGAGGCCGCCTTCGTCAACGGCGCCAACCTCATGGTCGACGGCGGCGACAGCGCGATGGCGGGCTGACCCGCCGTGACCACCCGACTCGACCACGTGGGCGTCACCGTCCGCGACCTCGCCGCCCAGACCGCCTGGTACACCACCGCCTTCGGCCTGAAGAACGTCTTCGCGTTCCACCTCGAAGGCCCCGGACTCGAAGGCGTCGTCCTGGAGCACCCGCACGGCTGGCGGATCGAGCTGCTCGCCCGCCCCGGATCCGTCCCCGGCCTGCGGGCCCCGGACCCGCTGACCGCCGCCCTCACCGAGGGGTACGGGCACTTCGCGGTCACCACCCCCGAACTCGACCCCGTCCACGCGGCCCTCCTGGCCCACGGGGCGGGCGAGGTCGTGCCACCCGGACCCTCCCCCGAGCCCGGTGTGCGCATGGCCTGGGTCAGCGACCCCGAGGGAAATCTCATCGAACTCATAGAGAAGAACGTCGCACAGCACGCCGACCGGAAAGCAGAGTGAGGGCCCGCACGATGACGGAATCGATTTCCTTGAAGAGACTCGACCTGGGAACGCTCATAGCGTGCTGCCTCGCGGTCGCCGCGGCGCAGATGTGTATCACGGTACCCACGCCCATCAACGGAGAAATCCAGGCCGCTTTCGGCGCGTCCGGTTCCCAGGTGGCCTGGGTGACCTCCGCCTTCATTCTCCCCACCGCGATTCTTGAACTGAATTTCGGTGTGGTGGGCGATCTCTTCGGGCGCAAGCGGCTGCTCGTCTTCGGCGGTTTCGTGCTGGCCGCCGGTGAGCTGCTCAACGCCACCGCCCAGAACATCGAGATGCTGTGGATCGGCCAGGCCCTGGCGGGCATCGGCGCCGCCGCGCTCTTCCCGAGCTCCCTCGCCGTGATCGCGGCCGCCACCCCCGGCGAGAAGGACCGCGCCAAGGCCGTGTCCACCTGGGCGCTGAGCATCTCCATCGCCTCCGCCGTGGGCCCGCTCTCCTCCGGTGTGCTCGCCACCTACGTCGACTTCCACTGGGCGTTCGTGCCCCCGATCGTCCTCGGCCTCGCCGTCGGCGTCTCCTCCTGGATCCTCGTCACCGACTCCAAGGCCCCCGAGGGCCGCTCCCTCGACTGGCCCGGCCAGATCACCATCGCGGTCGGCCTCACCGCCCTGCTGTGGGGCATCATCGAGGGCGGCGAGCGCGGCTGGACGAACCCCGCCATCGTCGGCTCCCTCGCACTGGCCGCCGTGTCACTGGTCGCCTTCTTCCTCGCGGAGAAGCGGTCCGCCTCCCCGATGTTCAACCTCGACCTGCTCAGGATCCCGTCGTTCGCCGCGGCCGCGGTCGTCGCCCTGGTCGGCATGTTCGGCTTCATCGGCACCGCGTACTGCGTCTCGATCCGCCTGGGCGCCGTGATGCACCTCAGCGCGCTGAAGGCCGGCATGCCCTTCGTGATCCTCCAGCTGATCCCGCTGCTGCTGGCCCCCGTGCTCAGCAAGATGCTGACCCGGGTGGACGCCCGCTGGCTGCTCACCGGCGGTCTGCTCCCCATGGCGGCCGGACAGTTCTGGATCGCGGCGCTGCCCGTCACCACCACCTCCCTCGCGGCCTTCATCGGCCCGGTGCTGCTGCTCGGCGTCGGCTTCATCTGCGTGGTGTCCTCGCTGACCTCCGCGGCCGTGAACGCCGTACCGCTGCACATGACCGGCATGGCGTCCGGCGCGACCAGCCTGGTCCGCGAGTTCGGCCAGGGCCTCGGCCCGGCGGTCATCAGCACCATCGCGATGAGCGCCGCGTCCGCCGCGCTGGTCGGCAAGCTCAGCGGCGCCGACGCCGGCATGGAGGCGGCGGCCGGACCGCTCGCCGTCGTCAACGCCGGCAGCGACAGCGCCCGGGCGGCCGCGCAGGCCGCCCTCGGCCACGGCATGGCCGTCGGCGTGGTGATCTGCGGCTGCGCCTCCCTGATCGGCGCGGTGGTCACCCTGCTGCTGGTCCGCAAGAACGCCGCCCGGGAGACGGCGCCGGCCGGCGAGGCGGCCGTCCAGGCGGCGTCCGCCTGACACACGGACGCACGGACGCGAGAAGGCGGCCGGGGCTCACCAGCCCCGGCCGCCTTCCGTGTGTCCCGGCCCGTACCGACCGACCGACCAGGTTCTCCCGGCCCGCACCGATGACCCCGATGCGCCCTCTCACGCACGTACCGACGCCCCCGACGCCCCCCCTCGCGCCGGTACCGACGCCCCCGACACACCCCCCTCGCGCCGGGGGGGGGGGGCCCCGGGGGGGCCCCCCCCGGGGCCCGGGGGGGGGGGGCGGGCCCGCCGGGGCCCCCCCCCCCCCGGGGGGGGGGTTGGGCGTCAACGGGGCGGGGGCC
>NZ_JBIAPF010000015.1:0-225488 GCF_042888135.1 Streptomyces sp. NPDC003247 | reverse complement strand
CGCCGCAAGAAGACCGCCGGCGGACTGGCCTGACCATGCCCGACGCGATAGCAGCCCGGGCCGCCACGACACACCCCCGTGGCGGCCCGGCCCGCGTTCACCGTCCCGGGCCGCCGTTCCGGCCCGGCCCCGTGCAACCATCGGGCGCGCCGGACTGTCTCACCTGACATCAGTCACTTGGACTCTTCGGGGGAGATCATGGTGCGCAGCAGAACCGTAGGGGCGATCGCCGCCCTCATGACCGCCGCACTGGGTGCGGCCGCCGTACCGGCGCAGGCCGCGCCGGCCGCCGCTTCGCAGGTCGCCGCCTGCCCCACCGGCTGGGGCAGCCTCGACAAGGCGTTCACCGCCTCCTCGGCGGAGTCGGTGCGGGACGTACGGACCGGCCGCCACGACTGTTACGACCGGCTGGTCGTCGACGTCCCCGGCGCGAGCGCCGACGGCCTGGGCTTCTCCGTCGGCTACGTCGACCAGATCTACCAGGACGGTTCGGGCCACCCCGTCCCGGTCGGCGGCGGAGCGATCCTGGAGGTGCGGGTGCACGCGCCCGCCTACGACCCGGAGACCGGCGAGGCGACGTACCCCGCCACGTCGGGTCAGCCCCTGCCGGGCGTGGACCTCACCGGCTACGCGACGTTCCGCGACGCCAGGTTCGTCGGCAGCTTCGAGGGGGACACGCAGCTCGGACTGGGGGTGCGCGCCCGGCTGCCGTTCCGGGTGCTGCGCCTGGCGGACCGCCTCGTCATCGACGTCGCCCACTCCTGGGGCAGCACCGGCTGACGGCGTGGCACCTGCCGGCGGGCGCCCGGACCGGCGCCCGCCGTCGGGCGGTCAGCCGCTGCCGGAGGCCGCGCGGGTCGCCGCGTAGAGCCGGCCGGAGGTGACGATCAGGTCCTTGCGCTCCGCCGCCGAACCGACCATCGGCGGCGAGCCGTGCAACGGCACCTGGGCGCTCTCGGGGAGGAACCGGACCGTCACCAGGCCGATGACGCCGGCGGCCATCAGGTAGTAGGCGGGCATCATGTCGTCGCCGGTGACGTGCACCAGCGCCTCGGTGACCAGCGGGGTGGTGCCGCCGAACGCGGCGACGGCGAAGTTGAAGCCGATGCCCATGGCTGCGTAGCGGACGGCCGTCGGGAAGAGGGCCGGCAGGGTGGCAGCGCTCGGCGCGGCGAAGCAGGCCAGCAGGGTGGACAGGATCAGCACGCCGAGGACGGGCGGCCAGGTGCCGTCCGCCTTGATCAGCTGGAAGGACGGCACGGCGAGGACGATCATCGCGGCGGCCGCGGCACCGTACACCGGGCGGCGGCCGACGCGGTCGCTGAGCCGGCCGATGAAGGTGATCAGCAGCACGATCCACACCATGCCCACCAGCACCAGTGTGTCGGCGGAGCCGCTCGAACGGTGCAGCGTCTCCGTCTGATAGGTCGGCAGGAACCCGGTGACCATGTAGTTGGTGACGTTGTAGAGGAGCACGAGTCCCGCGCAGACCAGCAGGGCGCGCCAGTGGTTCCTGACGACGGTGCGCAGCTCGCTGCCCGCCGACGTCTGCGCCAGGCTCTGCTCGTGTGCGTCGAGCTGCTGCTGGAAGGCGGGGGACTCCTCCAGCTTCAGCCGCATGTACAGGCCGATCACGCCGAGCGGGCCGGCGATGAGGAACGGGAGACGCCAGCCCCAGGCCAGCATCTGGTCGTCGGTGAGGGCGACGTTCAGCACGGTGACGAGGGCCGAGCCGAGGGCGTAGCCGACGAAGGTGCCGAAGTCGAGCCAGCTGGAGAGGAAGCCGCGGCGGCGGTCGGGTGAGTACTCGGCGACGAAGGTCGTCGCCCCGCCGTACTCGCCGCCGGTGGAGAAGCCCTGCACCATGCGGGCGAGCAGGAGCAGGACGGGGGCGGCGATCCCGATCGTCGCGTAGCTGGGGATGAGGCCGATGGCGAAGGTGCCGACAGCCATCATGATCATGGTGGTGGCGAGCACCTTCTGGCGGCCGAGCCGGTCGCCGAGCGGTCCGAAGACGAGACCGCCGAGCGGGCGCACCACGAAGGCCGCGGCGAAGGTGGCGAACGAGGAGATCAGCTGGGCGGTCGGGGAGGCTCCGGGGAAGAACACCTTGCCGATGGTGGCGGCGAGGTAGCTGTAGACGCCGAAGTCGAACCACTCCATGCAGTTGCCGAGCGACGAGGCGCCGACCGCACGGCGCAGCAGCGGGCGCTCCACGACCTGGACGTCGTCCTCCCGGAAGGCGCGTCTGTTGCGCCTCAGCCTGCGGAGCAGGTCCCTGCGTACGTGGTCGGGGAGATCCGCCGGGGTGTGCGGGTCTCGTGGGCTGTGCGGCCTCGGGGAGCCTTCGGGCGGTACGTCGGCCACGGTAGCCAAGCGCCTTTCCTCGTCCGTGCGGCGCGCCACGTGCGACGCGCCCTGTTCGACGTGCGCGCGGTTTGCCCTGTATCGGCCCACTGGCGCACTTCGACGCCGCTTCCCACGGCGGGTGATTTCACGCCCAAGGTGTCCGACGTCACGGACGGACGGCGACGGAGCACGGTGACGGGGCGGCGCAGACCTCCCCAGGCAGCGCCGCCCCGTTTCTCTCCGACGTCGTCCCGTCTGCCCCGGCCGGGGCACTTCACACCTGCCTCGTGCGTTCTCTTTCCGTCCCGGTCGTGCCGTGTCGGGGCGGTGAAACCGCTCGGTGCGGGTACCGGGGTGGTTCACCGGCACTCCGTGAGAGGACGACGATGGGTGGGGCAAGTCAACTCCGGCGGCTCAGGACCGCCTATGCGACGGGGACGGCGCTGTGGGGCGCCTCACTGCTGCTGACGGTGGTCCAGGGCAGCGGATCGGCCCGGCAGACGGTGTTCCAGCTGCTGATCCTGGCGGCACTGCTGACCTTGCTGCTGTGTACGACGTGGCAGCTGTGGCACAGGGACGGGGACGAGCGCGGGGGCGGCCGCGAGCGTACGACGGACACCGGCGCGGCGGGCGGCGGACCGCCGCTCTCCCCACCCGTACCGGCGACGCCCTTCACCCGCGCCGCGTACGAGGAGGTCCGGCCCTCGTAGGCCCGCCCGCCCGTGCCCGGCGACCGCGGCGCCCGGACGCCGGGCACAGGGGGGCGGCGCGCCCGGCGTCATCCGCCCGTGCCGCCCTCGGCCTCCCAGCGCAGCAGGTCGCCCGGCTGGCATTCGAGCACTTCGCAGAGCGCGGCGAGCGTGGTGAAGCGCACCGCCTTGGCCCGGCCGTTCTTGAGTACGGCGAGGTTGGCCGGGGTGATCCCGACGCGCTCCGCCAGCTCGCCCACGGACATCTTGCGCTTGGCCAGCATCACGTCGATGTCGACGGCGATCGGCATCAGATCACCTCGGCGAGCTCGGCCCGCATCCGGGACGCCTCGACGTCGCGGGCGACGGCCTGCGCGAGCAGCATCCGCAGTACGAGCACGATGAGCGCGACCCCCAGGACCGCGAGGGACGCCCCGCACACGAGGAGCACCACACCCGGGGCGACGGCCTCCCCCGGCGCCAGGACGACCGCCAGCGCGAACACGAGCAGCGCGGCCGCGGTGAACGCGCCGGTCACGACGTCGACGTAGCGGAACGCGGCGTCGGAGAACACCGTGCCGCGCCGCACCATCGTCACCAGCCGCCACACGCAGACCAGGACGACCTCCAGGGCGAGGACACCCAGCACCACGATGACGAGGAGCGGGGTCCGCAGGTACGCCACGTCCGCCCTGAGCCCCTCCAGATCGACGGCCAGCAGCGGCACCATCACCGCTTGCACGAACACTGAGCCGGCGAGCAGTACGCCGAGCACGGCGCGCAGCGCGAGCACCGTGAGCTTTCCCATAGCCCCTCCCATAATCGAGCAACGATGGGAATCTATCGATATTCGATAGACGGAGCAAGTGAGGCGGCTCCCGGGTCGCCCACCGGGGTCGCGGCCTGTTACCCGGGGGAACCGGGTCGAAAGCCGCAAGCTTCCTCCGGAGCACTCCGGGTAGGCGCATAATGCGGGCGGGTGGTCGGTCCTGACCGGACCCGTCCGCACGGGCGCGGGAGTTGTCAGTCGACGCGGAGGAGGTCGGATGCTGCAGGTCGTCCACGACCAGGGACCGGTAGTGATCGCCGATCTGCCCGAGGAGGTCGACTTCGACACCAGTCCGGCGATCTCCTCGGCCGGGCACCGCTTATTGTCGGCCGGCTGCCGCTATTTGATCCTGAACGCGTCCTCCACCGAGACGCTGGACTCCAGCGGCGTGAGCACACTGCTCGGCTTCTGGCGTCGCCTCGACGCCGAGGGCGGCGCGCTCGTCCTGGCGGGACCCGCGGAGCATGTGCGGCGGATGCTGCAGATCCTCGGGATCGAGCAGTTGCTCGTCACGACGGAGACCCTGGCGGAGGCGACCGTCGCGGTACGGGAACTCCAGCGGTCCTCCGGCCGCGGCACGCTCCCCCACCTGCCGCCCGCGGGGACCGCCTGACGCCCGAGGCCGTCACCCGGCACGGAAGACGGTACGACAGACGGGACGGAGACGGGACGGACGACGGAGGGTGCGGACACCCCGTCCGTCCCGTCAGGGTACGCGCCGTATGCGCAACGGCCCTCCGCCCTCCTCCGACGGGTCGACGACGTGCCCGCCCCGCGTGATCTCGACGAGCCCCTCGGCCGCGAGGCGGCGGGCCGCCCTGCGGGTGGGCTCCATGAGCACGCGCCAGTCCTCGCCGTCGCCCGGCCGGACGGCCCGGGCCGCCTCCGACGGACAGATGGACGCCCCGGGCGCGCGCCGCGACAGCAGTTCGAGCATCGAACGGGCCAGCTCGGCCTCGACATCGGACACGACCCCTCTCCCCTCTCCCGCTCGCGGACCGGGGCCCTCGGCGCCTGCCCGCGCGCCGACGCCCTGCCACCACGGTCCGCCCCTACGACCCGCCGCGCACGTCGGGCAGCCGCCCGGGCCGCGGGCACCGCCGGGCGGGGTCGGCTGGTACGTGGGGGCGGCTGACGCCGGGCGCCGCACGGACGATCGCGGGGCCGTACCGGCGCGTCGCGCCGGTACGGCCCCGCGTCGCATCCGCCTCGGGTGCGGGTCCGCCCGTACGGGCGCCGCCGCCGGTCCGGCGGTCCGGCGGTCCGGCGGCGGCCACGGTGTCGGACCGTGGGGAGCACACCACACCCCGACACACGGTCCGGCTGCCCCACCCCGTGCGGCGCAGGCTGCACCGCACGGGTGACCCGCTCCGGCCCGGCCCGCTGTGCGCGAAACGTCGTCCGACGGCCGGCCCGCGGGATCAGGCGGTGCTGCAGGAGACCGTCGGCCAGGTCCAGTTGCCGTTGTGCTGGACGGTCACGCCCCAGTTGTTCCCGCTGCCGTCGGGCTTGGCGGTCAGCACCTGCGCACTGGGATAACTCGCGCTGATGTTCCAGGTGGAGAGGATCTTCGCCGGAGACGGCACGTTCATCGTCACCGTCCAGTTGCTGGAACCGGAGACCGCGACATTGAGGTTGTACCGGTCACTCCACTGCTGCCCCGCGGACAGGGTCGCCGTACAGCCGGTACTCCCCCCGCCCCCGCCGCCTGAATCGCTGTCCGGCGCCACGGCCCGTCCGGTCTGCGGAGAGATCATCCCGGCGCACAGGCCACGGGCGGCCAGGCCCTGTGCGATGCGCGGGATCGCCGCGAGGGTGTTGGCCGGCCAGTCGTGCATCAGGATCACCTGGCCGTCGGTCAGCCGGCCGGCGGCCGACACGATCGCGTCCGTACCGGCCCCGTTCCAGTCCTGCGAGTCGACGTCCCAAAGGACCTCGGTCAGTCCGTACGCGGCCTCGATGGAGCGCACCGTCGCGTCGGTCTCGCCGTACGGCGGGCGGAACAGCTTCGGCGTGCCGCCGCCGGCCGCGGCGATGGCCTGCTGGGTCCGGGAGATCTCCGAGTCGATCTGCGCCCGGCTCTGCTGGGTCAGGTGGGGATGGGTGTAGCTGTGGTTGCCCACCCACATGCCCGCGTCGACCTGTGCCCGGACCAGGGACGGGTTGGCGGCGGCGTACTGGCCCTGGTTGAACATGGTGGCCCGCAGCCCGTTCTGCCGGAGCGCGGTGAGCAGGCTCGCCGTGCTGCCGGACGGGCCGTCGTCGAAGGTGAGTCCGACGTAGCCGGTACAGGCGGCGGCCTGCGCCGGGGCGGCATGGACGGTGAGGGTGCTCGCCGCGGCCGTCGCGACGACGGCGAGCCTCGTGACCAGGGAGCGTAACGGGAGACGCGGTCCGGCGTTCATGGGAAATGGTCCTCCTGCCTCGGTGGTGGCCGGTCAGCTCGCGGTGCAGGAGACCGTCGGCCAGGTCCAGTTGCCGTTGTGCTGGACGGTCACGCCCCAGTTGTTCCCGCTGCCGTCCGGCTTGGCGGTCAGCACCTGCGCACTGGGATAACTCGCGCTGATGTTCCAGGTGGAGAGGATCTTCGCCGGAGACGGCACGTTCATCGTCACCGTCCAGTTGCTGGAACCGGAGACCGCGACATTGAGGTTGTACCGGTCACTCCACTGCTGCCCCGCGGACAGGGTCGCCGTGCAGCCGGTGCTGCCGCCCGAACCGGCGTCGCCCACGGTGATGCTGGAGCTGCCGCTGCTCTGGTAGCCCTCGGTGGCCATGATCATGTAGTAGCTGAAGCTGCCCAGGGTCATTCCGGCGTTTGCCCAGGCGTCGAAGTGGTTGCCGGTGGTGATGGTGCCGCCCGTCCTCTTCGACTGCCGGACGCTCCAGTACTGGTCGAAGGTCTTGGTTCCCTCCACGGACGGGGCGTTGTACCGCGTCGTCCGGTAGATGTCGTAGGTGCCGCCGTCGCTGGTGACGGTGCCCATGAACGTGCCCGTGGGCCGGTAGGTGCCCCAGTTGTCGACGATGTAGTACTCCACGAGCGGGTTGGACGTCCAGCCGTAGAGGGCCAGGTAGGCGTTGCCGGACGGGTTGAAGGTGCCCGAGTAGGCGACGCTCCGGCGGCCGCCGTTGCTCCAGCCCTTGCCGGCGACGAAGTTCCCCGTGTTGCTCCACTGGGTGCTGTAGGCGCCGCCGGAACTCAGGGTCATGGAGACCGTTCCGGGCGCGTCGGTCCAGAACGAGTAGTAGTAGCCGTTGTCGGTACCGGTCTGGTTCGTGGTGATGACCGTGTCGGCGCTCGCGGCGCTCGGCAGGAGCAGCGCGAGCACCGCGGCCAGCGCGGTGACCCAGACGCTCCGGACCAGGGGCGCGCGGCGGCCGCGACCGCCGCCTCTCCGTTCGGCGTACGTGTTCATGTCCGTGCTTCCTCCTCGAAGGACGGGACGGGCGGGCTTCGCGGTCGAAAGTGTTGATCTGACCCCGTCAACAGTCAACAGTTTCGGTGAAGCTTTCGAAACATTCGTCAGAGAGGAGGAGCTCGCGGCTGCCATACTCGCTGATCAGGCGGCAGGAACGACCGGCCGAACGGAGCGTTCACTTTTCACAGGGAAATACAAGATCAGCTCCCAAGTAAAGAACGTCGAAACATTCGAAGCTCTTCCGAAGTGCTTCTTCGCCCGACACGCTTCGTTCGCCCGGTCCTGACCGGGGAACCCGGTCCTCCGCGCGAACCACCGACCGGCAGGAGGCCGACGTGACGGACGAGCCGAACACCTGGCAGGACCCGACCACGCAGCACCCGCGTCCCGACTTCCCGCGGCAGGACCAGCCGCATCCCGGCTGGACCGGCCCCATGGACCCGCCGCCGGACCACGGCGAGGAGTCCTACCGGGGTTCCGGCCGCCTGGAGGGCCGCAGGACGGTGATCACCGGCGGGGACTCGGGAATCGGCCGGGCGGTGGCGCTGGCCTTCGCCCGCGAGGGAGCCGATGTGCTCTTCACCCACCTCGCCACGGAGGAGGCCGACGCACGCGAGACGTCACGCCTGGTGGAGGACGCCGGACGCAAGGCGGTGGCCGTGTCGTGCGACATCCGTGAGGAGAACGCCTGTCGGGCGCTGATCGACCGGGCCGTCGCCGAGTTCGGCGCCGTGGACGTCCTGGTGAACAACGCGGCGTACCAGATGGCGCAACCGGACGGCATCGAGGCCATCACGACCGAGCAGTTCGACCGGGTGATGAGGACGAACCTCTACGGCATGTTCTGGCTGACGAAGTTCGCCCTGCCGCACATCCCGGAGGGCGGGAGCATCATCAACACCACGTCCGTGCAGGCCTACAAGCCCAGCCCCCACCTGCTGGACTACGCGACGACGAAGGGCGCGATCGTCACGTTCACCCAGGGACTCGCACAGATGGTCGCCGACCGGGGCATCCGCGTGAACGCGGTCGCGCCGGGACCGGTGTGGACACCGCTGATCCCCGCGACCATGCCCGACACCAGCGAGTTCGGCAAGCAGAGCCCGCTGGGCCGGCCCGCGCAGCCGGCCGAGCTGGCGCCCGCCTACGTCTACCTCGCCTCCCAGGACGCGAGCTACGTCACCGCGGAGATCCTCAACGCCACCGGCGGCACACCGCTGCCCTGAGCGGTGCGGCGGACATCGCGTCGCCCCGCTCACGCCCCCTTGACCAGCGGGTCGTGCCCCCAGTTCATCAGCGAATGCCGCCAGCGCGAGTCCTCGACGTCCCCCGACGGCCGCTGTGCCGAGTGCCGCCGGATGTAACCGATCACCTTGCGCATGTGGGCGTAGTCCTCGTCGGACAGCTCGCCCTTCTTCTTGCGGAGGATGGAGACGATCCTGCGGCCCGAGGCGTGCCCGGTGGACTCGCCGCCGTCCTTGTGCTGCCCCGCCTCCTGCGACGCGTCGGAGGCCAGCCACTTCTCCAGTTCGGACGGCGTCATGTTGACCAGTTCCCGGAAGTCGTCCCAGGTCTCACGCCGGTCGTCGTCGGACGGCACCGGGCCTCACTTCTTCTTCTTGAGCGCGGACGGCTTGTGCACGGCCGAGCGGCCGGACTTGTCGCTGCGCACCTCGTACTGGGGCTCCTCCGGGGACGCGTCCACCGTGCGGCCGGCGGCCTTCGTCCGCTTGGTGATCTTCTTCTCCACGGTGCCCGTGGTCTCGCTGCCGTGACTGCTCCAGGCGACCTCGTCGCCCTTGGCCGGCTCCTTCTTCGGATCCTTCTCCGGATCCTTCTTGCGGGAACTGTCCTTCGCCATGGTCGAACTCCTCACGGGCTCCGGTGCGGCGCCCCCCTGCGCACCACCCTGCGGCCTGGCCCTACGGCCCGCACGTCGGGACGGGCACGTCGGCACGGGCACGTCGGGACGGGCACGTCGGGACGGGGGCCGTACGCACGCCTGCGGCGCGGACGGCCGCGTAGCACCGCGTTACCGTCCGCACCGCCGGGGTGTTCTACAGCGCCCGCTCCAAGCGGTCCGCCAGCAGCTGCACGAACCTCGCGGGCTCGGCCGGCCGGCCTCCCTCGGCCAGCAGCGCGAGGCCGTGCAGGAGCTCCGCGCTCTCCGCGAGGGCGGTGCGGTCCTTGCCGTCCCTGAACGCCTCGTTGAGCCCCTTGACCAGGGTGTGGCCGGGGTTCAGCTCCAGGATGCGCCGGGTGCGGGGGACCTCCTGGCCCATCGCGCGGTACAGGTTCTCCAGCGCCGGGGTCAGGTCGTGCGTGTCGGAGACCAGGCAGGCCGGGGAGACGGTGAGGCGGGAGGACAGGCGTACCTCCTTGATCTCCTCGCCGAGCCGTTCCCCCATCCACTCGAGCAGGCCGGCGTACTCCTCGCCCTGCTTCTCACGGTCCTCCTCGGACGCCGTCTCCCCGTCGGGGTCGAGGTCGATCTCGCCCTTGACCACGGACCGCAGCTGCTTGCCCTCGTACTCGCCCACCGCGTCGGTCCACACCTCGTCGACCGGGTCGGTGAGCAGCAGGACCTCGATGCCCCTGGCCCGGAAGGCCTCCATGTGCGGCGAGTTCTCGATGCCCGTGCGGGACTCACCGGTCATGTAGTAGATGGTGTCCTGGCCGTCCGCCATCCGCTCCACGTACTGCCGGAGCGTCGTCGGCTCGGTGTCGTGGTGCGTGGTGGCGAACGACGAGACGGCGAGGAGCGTGTCGCGGTTCTCCGTGTCGGTGACCAGTCCCTCCTTCAGGACGGCACCGAACTCCCGCCAGAACGTCGCGTACCGGTCCGGAGCCGCGGCCATCATGTCCTTGACCGAGGACAGGACCTTCTTCGCCAGCCGGCGGTGCATCAGCTGGATGTGCCGGTCCTGCTGGAGGATCTCGCGGGAGACGTTGAGCGAGAGGTCCTGGGCGTCCACGACACCCTTGACGAACCGCAGGTACGGCGGCAGCAGCGCCTCGCAGTCGTCCATGATGAAGACACGCCGGACGTACAGCTGGAGGCCCCGCTTGTGGCCCTGGGTGAACAGGTCGTGCGGGGCGTGCGCGGGGAGGAACAGCAGGGCCTGGTACTCGAAGGTGCCCTCCGCCTGGAGCCGGACGGTCTCCAGCGGGTCCGTCCAGTCGTGGCTGATGTGCTTGTAGAGCTCGTGGTACTCCTCGTCCCTCACCTCGTCGCGGGACCGGGCCCACAGGGCCTTCATGGAGTTCAGCGTCTCGGGCTCGGGCGGTGTGCCGCCGTGCTCGTCCCCGCCGTCCCCGTCGCCGCCGTCCGCCGCGGTGGGCTGCTGGGGGACCATCCGGACGGGCCAGGTGATGAAGTCGGAGTACCGCTTGACGATCTCCCGGATCTTCCACGGGGAGGTGTAGTCGTGGAGCTGGTTGTCGGGGTCGGCCGGCTTGAGGTGCAGGGTGATGGCGGTGCCCTGGGGTGCCTCGTCGACCGTCTCCAGCGTGTACGTGCCCTCACCGCGCGACGACCAGCGCGTTCCCCGGCTCTCACCGGCCCGCCGGGTCACCAGGACGATCTCGTCGGCCACCATGAAACCGGAGTAGAAGCCGACGCCGAACTGCCCGATGAGCCCCTCGGCGGCACCGGCGTCCTCGGCCTGCCGCAGCTCCTCCAGGAACGCGGCCGTGCCCGAGTTGGCGATCGTGCCGATGAGACGCGCGACCTCGTCGTACGACATCCCGATGCCGTTGTCCCGCACGGTGAGCGTGCGGGCGTCGCCGTCGGCCTCGATCTCGATGTGCAGGTCGGACACGTCGGCGTCCAGCGTGTCGTCCCGCAGGGACTCGAGGCGCAGCTTGTCCAGCGCGTCGGACGCGTTGGAGACGAGCTCACGCAGGAAGACATCCTTGTTCGAGTAGATCGAGTGGATCATCAACTGCAGGAGCTGACGGGCCTCCACCTGGAACTCAAACGTTTCGGTCGGCATGTTCGCGACTACCTCTCCGTTCCTTGGCGACGTCCGGAACTGACGGACGGCAGCACTGTAGAACAGCCGGTCACCGCATCCGCGCGAATCCGGACGGACGCGGTGGCCGAAGGAACGGACGCCCCGTTCACGCGGCGCGGTCCCGGGGGCGCGCCGCCCGCGCCGACGTCGTGGACACACGGGCGGACCTGACCCGGTAGGTGGTCTTCGACGGGTCGTGGACGGGCTCGCTGAGCGTGATGCGGCCGGCGGCGCGCAAC
The DNA here is from genome assembly GCF_042888135.1 of Streptomyces sp. NPDC003247. Taxonomy (NCBI): domain Bacteria; kingdom Bacillati; phylum Actinomycetota; class Actinomycetes; order Kitasatosporales; family Streptomycetaceae; genus Streptomyces; species Streptomyces sp. NPDC003247. Next base: position 213,944 of record NZ_JBIAPF010000015.1, on the reverse strand, counting down.
TCCTCGCACGCGTCGGTCGGCAGGGCGACGTAACAGCCGCCGCGGCCGGTGTCGGAGTCGACCGGCCGCCAGTAACTGTACCGCCGGCGTCCGCTCGCGTACTCGGTCGCGAACACGGCGGTGCGGGTGTCGGAGAGCACCCGCATGACCTCCGCCTCGGGCGTGCGGAGCGAGGCCGAGGAACGCACCGGGTACGGACCGGGGACGTCCGCCGGGAAGGCGCGGGTCACGGCCGGCCGGCCGGCGACGCCTCCTGGCTGACGGTCCGGTGGGGTGCGGGGAGCGAGGAACCGCCCCGCGGGACGGACGGGTTCGCGGCGGCGCTGGAGCGCGCAGGCGGCACCGCGGGCGTCGACGGCGGCGGGGTGGAGGGGCTGGACCTGATCGTGGGCGAGCGGCATTGCGTGGCCTTTCCGGGAACGGGGACTCGACACCGCTTACCCGTTCGGGCCGGTGTTGATCTCTCTCCCCTCATTCTTGTGCACACCGGTGACAATGGCTATGCCCAACTTGCCAGTTGTCCGTACTCGCTTGATCCCGCCGGATCCGCTCGGTCCTCGCCGTACCGCGCGCGCTCCTCGCCCGCCCTGTCCGCCGGTCCGGCGGTCCGGCGGTCCGGCGGTCCGGCGGTCCGGCGGTCCGGCGGTCCGGCGGTCCGGCGGACAGACCCGCGGGGCCCGCCGCTCACGCCCCGCCGGTGCCCGGCCCGACCGTGGCGGGGGCCCGCGGGTCTCAGACGCGCAGGGCGGTGTGCAGGCGGACGGTCGTGCCGTCGTCGGGGGTGGAGCGGATCTCGACGAGGTCGCACAACTGGTGGGCCAGCCACAGCCCGCGGCCGCCGGCCTGGGCGCCGCGGGGTCTGGTCCGCCCCGCGAGGGGGTCGGCGATGTACCCGCGGTCGTGGAACTCGCAGATCATGCGGTCGCCGTCGGCCCAGGTCCGCAGCGCGCCCTCGCCGCCGCCGTGCTGGACGCTGTTCGCGGCGATCTCCGTGGCGGCGACGTGCAGTTCCCGCAGCCGCGTCGCGTCCAGACCGTGCCACCGGGCGCATTCAGCGATCTTGGCCCGTACCGCGGCCATGTCGCCCTGGCCGTAGCACAGTTCGTCGTACGGGTCGCAGGGCGGTGCCAGCGACTCGAACGGGTAGGCCGCCTCCGGGTCGAAGCCGTCGTAGGGCTGCGAGTGGCCGTTCCTGCGCACCTCGGGGTGGCAGCGCGACATCGTCTTGAGGTCGGCGTGGAGGCCCTCGGTGTCGTAGGGGCACAGCAGCCACCAGGCGGGGCTGTCGGCGAAGGCCTTGTTGAGCAGCCACTCGTGGTACTGGAGTTCCTGGATCTCGGCGCGGCTGCGCGCGTCGTCCCAGGGGGACTCGCCGATGCCCCGGACGGGACGGCCGTCCGCGGCGTGCTCCTGGATCCACCGCTGCCAGGCGTCGATGAGGCGTCCGGGGTGGTGGGCGACGGACCCGGTGTCGACGAAGCGGACGGTCGGCAGTTCGGGGAGTTCGGCGCGCAGCAGCGACACCTTCTCGTGGGGGACGGCCACGACCACCGCCTCGTCGCCGTCGAGCGCTTCCTGGATGAAGCCGAGCGTGCCGTCCAGGAACTCCTCGCGGCCCCGGTACGGGTACAGCTCGTGCCGGTACCCGGCGGCCGGAGCGGCGGTGTCCTGCGAAGACCGGTCGGTCATGGCGCGATCACCACCGGTACCTCGGGCGCGGCGAAACCGGAGAGCTCCCAGCACCGCCGCACTATGTCGTTGGCCCCCTCGAGGATCACCACGCGGTCGGGCAGGCACTTGGCGGCGTCGGCCAGCGCGCTCATGCCCGCCGCGTCGAAGAACTCCAGGTCGTGGCAGACCAGCCGCACGGTCGTGGCGTGGGTGAGCAGGCTGCGCAGCACCGCGCCGAACGCCGCGGCACCGTCGGAGTCGATCACTCCGTTCACCGTCCAGTGGCCCTCTCCGGTGCGGTACACCCGGAACTCGGGTGCTGCGGGCCGACTGCCCACGTGGTGCGGGTGCACGCATCTGACCTGGTCGAGCGTGGGAGGGTCCCAGTCGGCCGGCCGGTAGGTGCACAGCACCATGGCGCCGCTGTCGGCGGCGAACTCCTCCAGGTCCAGCTCGCTCTGGAGCATGGAGTCCGGCCGGGCCCCGTCGTGGCCGGCCGTCACATGGCGCAGGATCCGCAGGGCCCGGTAGCCCTCGCGCCCGGCGCTCGCGGCCTCGCGGCGCACCGCGGCCAGCAGCGAGCCGTCCAGCACGGCCGGATCGAGCACCACGGGGGCCGGTGCGTCGGAGAGTTGCCGGGCGGGTCCACCGCCGGCGCCGACGATCACGACCTTGTCGCCGAAGAGCGCGCCGTCGGCCACGAAGGCACGGCTGCGTTCGACGACGTTGTCGGCGGGCTCCAAGAGCTGACAGAGGTGGTCGCCGCTCTCGACCTCGTCCAGCGTCGCCAGGCTGCGCGCCGCTCTCACCGGTGCTCCCCTCATCACTCCTTCACCTTACTCGCGCCCTTGCCGCCGCCTTCCGGAGCCGTCTCCCTGCCTGTCCCCTCTCTGCCGGCCCCTCTCTGCCGGCCCCTCTCTGCCTGCCGCACTCCGACCGCCGTCCGATCACCACCCGCCGGGCTCCGGTCCGTCCCGTTCGGCGCGCGCCGCGGGACCTCGCGGGTCCACCTGAGGACGCACGGCAGCGACCCGTTCGGGGAGGTTCGCGAACCACGTGACCGGTGCGGGTTCCGGTCCCGGTCACGTGGCTCCTGACCGTGACGGCGCGACCGCCCGGCGGCCTTGACGCGCGGTCACGACAGCGAGTCGGCGGCGGTGCCCTCCTACCCGGTGCGGGCCCGCCGGGGGGAACGGCACGTCGTCCGGGTCGGCACGGGACGCGCGTCACAGGTCTGCCGGCGCGCGGACGGGGCATCCGGGCACCGACCGCATCCGACCGTGAAGGAGCTGCGCCGATGGCGAAGAACCTGACCCCCAAGTACACCGTCCCGGGCATCGAGCGGGAGGCGGCCGGCCGGCTCATCGGCGTGCTGCGGCTGCGCCTGCACGCCCTGAACGACCTGCACCTCACGCTGAAGCACGTGCACTGGAACGTGGTGGGCCCCCACTTCATCGCCGTGCACGAGATGGTCGACCCCCAGGTGGACCGCGTCCGCGACATGGCGGACGACGTGGCGGAGCGCATCGCCGCGCTGGGCGGGGTCGCCCAGGGCACGCCCGGCGCCCTGGTGGAGGAGCGGACCTGGCAGGACTACTCCATCGGCCGGGACGGCGCGATCGCGCACCTCGGCGCCCTGGACCTCGTCTACACGGGCCTCATCGAGGGCGTCCGGGACGCGATCAAGGAGGTCGGCGAGATCGACCCCGCGACCGAGGATCTGCTGATCGAGCAGCTGAGGGACCTGGAGCAGTTCCAGTGGTTCGTCCGGGCCCACCTCGAGAGCAGCAGCGGCTCCCTGGTGACGGCCGACGCCGACACCGAGAAGGAGGCGGCCGCGCGGGGCGCCGAGCTCGGCTGAGGGGACCCGTGGTCCGCCGCCCGGCCAGAGCCCGCCGGGGTGCGGGGTGCGTGCGTGGGCCGTGCGCGCGCTCCCCGGGGCGCCACCGCCCGCCCCTTTCCGGCCGGGTCGTACGGCTTCACCCCGCTTCCGGCGGGTAGACGCTGCCTCGGCGGCGGACGGTGGACGCTGCCTCGGCGGCACCGATCGGGAAGGGGAACACCGTGGACGGATCAGCGGTACGAGCCGTGGGCTGGGCCCGCACACTGCCGATGAACAGTACCGTCAAGGAGGCTCGCGACTGGGCCCGCCGGCATCTGGACACCCTGGGCTGGAGCGGCAGCGATCCGGAGACGGTGGACGCCGTCCTGCTCACCGTCTCCGAGCTGGTCACCAACGCCCACCGGCACGCGCGCAGCAGCGCTCAGCTGGTCCTGACCTGGGACAGCCGCTGCCTGCACATCTCCGTCCACGACGCGTCGGCCGACCTGCCGACCCCGCGTGCGCCCAGCGCGGAGAGCGTCGGCGGACGCGGCATGCTGCTCGTCGACGCGCTGGCCGACAGCTGGGAGACCCGTCCCTGTCCGCACGGCAAGACGGTCACCGCGTGCTTCCGGCCGTCGTCCGCCGCGTCCTGACCCGGGGGTCCGCGGCCGCCGGGTCAGGTCGCGGGGGCGGTGCCCGACTCGTCGGCGTGCCGCCCGGTGAGCGGCGGTGAGGAGTCGTAGGACCGGCCGGTGAGGTGGTCGGCGGTGCCGGTGACGTCCAGCATGCGCACGAGGTGGGCGGGCCGGTTGTCGAGGTGCAGGGCGATCCCCGCCGGATGGGTGCGCCGGCGGAGCATGATCAGCGCGGACAGCCCCATGGAGTCGAGCACGGTCAGCGCCGCGCAGTCCAGGTGCAGGTCACGCGGCGCGGCCCCGTGCTCCCGGGTGTGCTCGTCGAGGGCGCTCGTCACCAGGGCGAGGAAGAAGTCGCTGGTGTCGTAGTCGAGTTCACCGCCGATCGCCACGGTGAGGACACCCGGGCGGGAGGCCCGCGTGGTGACGTGGAAGGAGGGGTGCGTGCTCATGCGGGTGTTCCTGTGCCGGGGACCGAGGGAGCGGGAGGGTGGTCGAGGGTGGCGGCCGTCTCCTTCAGGAAACTCCGGGCGCGCGGGAAGTCGTGCAGGTGGCCGGCGAGCACGGTCAGACCGAGCCGCAGCGCGTCGGCGGGCACCCGGCGGGCGGTGAGGATGCCGGCCGTCCAGGCGACGAACCTGCCGAAGATGTCCGGATCGTCGAAGTACAGCGCGGTGGCGAGGAAGTCGAGGATGTGGCAGAGGTCCTCGGCGGTGCGCTCGTGCTGGGCGGGGGTGTACGACCGCATGGCCGGGTACCGCTCCTCCAGGTCGTACAGCACTTGTTTGACCAGGGACGGCCGGTTGCGGGTGACGAACGTGTACTCCTGGTCGGCCAGATGGGGCAGGTCGTCGATCTGCTGCCGGGGCACGGAGGCCTGCCGTGCCTCGACGCCGGCGTCGAGCAGGTCGGCCGCGTCCCTGGCATCCCGTGCCCAGGCGTCGGCGCGCACGGCGCGGGCCTGACGGCCGTCGGGGCCGAACGCGGCACCGCCCACCAGGACGGGTGTCCCTGTCGACTGACAGGCGGTCAGCGCCGCGTGGGCGGTGGGGAGGTGGGTGGGGATCGACGCCGACAGCAGGACGGCCTCGGGTCCGGTGGCGTGCAGATGGGCGATCAGGTGGGGCGTCGGTACGTGCGCGCCGAGGAAGTCCACATGCCAGCCGCGGCCCCTGAGGGTCTCCGCCACCAGGCGGGCCGGCAGGGCGTGCCACTCCCCGTCCACGCACGCCACCGTCACCCGGCGTCTCTTCCCCGACCGCGGCGACGTGCGGCGGGCGAGCGCCGCCACAGCGCGGTCGTTGATGGCGGTGGCGACGTGTTCGTCGGCCACGGTGATCCGGCCGGCCGCCCATTCCTCGCCCAGCCTCCGCTGTACGGCCGCGATGACGTCGAGGAGCAGGGCCTCGGCGGGCCACCCGTCCCGCTCGGCCGCGCTCACCACGTCGATCGCGCCTGTCTCGTCGGCGTCCAGAGCCGCCGCCCACAGCCGGTCCCGCAGCCGGGACACCTGGTGGTCGGCCGTTCGGCCACCTGTCATGCGCCGTCCTTTCCGCTCCCGCCGGGTGCGGCGGCTGTCCGGGTGTGTCCGTCGACGAGGTGGAGCGGCCCGCGGCCGCTCGTCGGGTTGGTGATGGCGAGGGTGGCCATGTCGTCGTGCCGGCCCGGTCCGAGCCACTGGGCGACGAGCATCTGCACGCGTTCGACGACGGCCTCCGCGGGCATCCGCGCGCAGGCGGCGAGCGCCTCGCGCAGCCGGCGCTCGCCGTAGAGCTGGTCGCCGAGGGGGCCGCCACGGGCCTCGGTGATGCCGTCGGTGTAGAGCAGGCACGTCTCGCCGGGGGCCAGTACGGCGCGTGCGGTGCGGGCGCGTGCCTGGGGGATGGCGCCGATCAGCTGGCCGGAGGTGTCGGCCTCCTCCACCTGTCCGTGCCGTCGCACGATCAGCGGCGGCAGGTGGCCGGCGCTGGTCAGCCGCAGGTGGACCTGTCCGGCGCGGCGCCGGGCGGAGGCGAGGACCAGGGTGGCGAACCGGGTGTGGTGGGAGTTCAGCAGGGCGTCGTTGAGCAGGGTGAGGACCTGCTGGTGGTCGCCGGAGAGCGGCAGCAGGGCCTGGAGGACGCTGCGGATCTTGCCGGTGAGCACGGCGGCCTCCAGGCCCTTGCCGGCGACGTCGCCCAGGACGACGAACGTCTCCTGCAAGGGGTCCGTGCCGGGGTGCACGTCGTAGAAGTCGCCGCCGACGCGTTCGTGGTCGCGTGCGGCGCGGTAGCGGCCGGCGTAGCCCACTCCGTTGACGTGCCGCAGTGTCGGCGGGAGCAGTTCGCGCATCAGCACCGCGGTGATGGAGGACTGCTCGGCGTAGAGGCGGGCCGCGGAGAGGGCGGCTCCCGCGCGGGCCGCGAACAGGCGCGCGAAGACCTCCTCGCCCTCGTCGAACGCCCGTTGGCTGCTGGACCGCAGCAGGACCAGTGCGCCGGCCGGGACACCGTGCCCGGGCAGCGGGGTGACGATGACGGAGCCGATGGGACCGGTGAAGCCGGGCGGGATCGCCCAGTCGGGGATGTCGTCGGGGCTGATCCAGCGGGCCGGGACGGGCGGGAACCCCTGGATCGCCTCGGTCAGTCCCGGCACCTCCCCGGTGTCGATCAGCCGCATCGTCTGGGTGACGGGGCCGCCGCTCTCGGCGTACGTCAGCGGGTGGTGGCGTCCCTGGGCCGGGGCGACGATGACGGCGGCGTCCGCGATGTGACGGGCGGCCATACGGGCGGTCACCTCGAGACAGTGGTCGACGTTCAGGGACGACAGGAGCGCGCTGGAGACCTCGGCGAGGACGGCGGCCCGTTCCTGGGAGTCCTTGAGGGCCCGCTCGGTGTGCCGGAGGTCGGTGTCCTCCACCAGCCACCACACCACGTCGCCGTGTTCGCCGGGGCTGCGGGTGGGATGGGCCTGGAAGGTGCGCCCGGTGATCGCGCCCGACGCGGGGCGCGGGGACCGGGCGTCCGTGCCGGACCGGTCCAGGCGGTGGTGCGCGTCGGACAGCCAGCGCGGGGCGGTCCGCTCGAACCAGTCGCCCCCGGACGCGTCGGGGAAGAGGGTGCGTGCGGCTTCGTTGATCTCGACGACGCCCCCGTCGCGGCCCACGACGAGGACCGGGTAGGGAGCGCTATTCCACGACGCGCCGACGCTCGCGGCGCCGCCGTGCGGACGGGCAGGGGGGCCAGGCGAAGGAATCACAAGCAGGGGAACGCATGGTGCGCACCCCACCCCCTCTCTACAGCTCGAAACTGTTGACCTTCGACAACCGTCTCGCACTCGGGACGGCCCGCGCAACCTCGTGACGGGTTGTACACGAATCCGCCACGCCTCCCGGTGCGCCACGCTCCTCCCCCGGCGGCGGGCGTGCAGGGGCGGGGCGTCCCGACGCCGGGGCCTGCTCACCGGTGCTGGCCGTGCCCTTGCCGGGGGACCCGGCTCGACGGGACGGGCGGGGCTGCCGGAACGGGCCCGCGGGCCGCCGCGGCGCTGTCGGTACCGGCGTCGGCGTCGCGGTCGGGGAGGTCGCCCACGGCGGCGGATCCGGAGAGGGAGACGCCCAGCAGGGCGGCGAGCAGCGCGGCGCCGGCGGTCGCCGGCGTGCGCCGGCCCGGCCGCCGGCCGGCGGGGCCCCGGTGGCCGGCACCGGTCGCCCGCGCGGTCCGGCCGAAGCGGGAGCGGAACGCGGTGGCGGCGCGCTCCCCCACCCGCCGGCCGCCTCGGTGCTGCCCCGAAGGGCGCCCGGCGGGTGTCGCGGCCGCCTCCAGGGCCGTCAACGCCCGGGCGCACGTGAGGGCGTCGGGGCGGCAGCCGGTGTCGAAGGCGGTCATGGCCTCCAGCAGACCGGCCAGACCGTCCAGTTCCCCGTCGAGACCGGCGGGGACGGCCGGCCGCCGGTGGAGGCGGGCCATCGCCGCCTCCAAGGGGACACCGGGGTACTCCAGTTCACCCTTGAGACACTCCAGCAGCGTCAGCCCGAGCGCGTACACGTCCACGGCGGGGCCCGTCCCGTCGCCGGTGACCTGTTCGGGGGCCAGGTACGCCGCCGTGCCCACCAGCACTCCGGTCGCGGTGCGGGCGCTGTCGTCGATCCGCCGGGAGATGCCGAAGTCGGTCAGGTGCGGGGCGTCCTGCTCGTCGAGGAGGATGTTGGACGGCTTGACGTCGCGGTGCACCACTCCGGCGGCGTGGACGTGCGCGAGCGCCGTCGCCAGGTCCGCGCCGAGGGCGCACACGGCGGCGGGGGTCAGCGGTCCGGCGGCGATGCGGGCGCGCAGGGTGGAGCCCCGGACGAGCTGCATGACGAGGAAGGGCAGGTTCTCGTCGCGCCCGACGTCGTAGACGGTGACGAGGCCGGGGTGGTGGAGCCGGGCCAGCAGCAGCGCCTCATCGCTGAACCGTTTCTCCGCCTGTTCCTCGCCGCCCCTGAGCAGCTTCACCGCCACCGGACGCCCGAGCCGCAGGTCGAACGCCTCGTGGACGTCGGCGGCGCCGCCCCGGCCGAGCGGGGCGTCCACCCGGTAACGGCCCGCCAGGACGCGTCCGCCGAGGGGCTCCGGCACTGAAGGCCATGGGCGTACCGGCATGTGTTCCCCCAAGGGACGGGTGTGCGCGAGTGTGGACGGCCGCGGGTGGATCCGGCGGACTGCGGATCCAGCGGGAACGGCGGGGCGGCGGGCGGGTCCGGGAGCGGTGACGCCACCGCTCGTGCTGTGCGGGGCGCCGTCGGGCCGCGCCCGCCCGCCATGAGACCTCGGGTACCCGCCTCCCCGGCCGTCACGCCCGGCCGGCCGGGGCCGGGGCCGCCCGGGGGGCTGCGGACGTCTGGCGGCACGCCGCCCGCCGGGACACCCGGTCGACCGGGCACACGGTCGACCGGGCACACGTGCAACCGGGTGCACGGTTGACCGCGTCCCGCGCGTCAGGGGCCGGTGGCCGCCCGGCTCGTGCGGGCGGCCACCGGCCCCTGATACGGCGTCACCCCGGCGGCGTGTCCGGTCCGCGGGTCAGCGCCGGCCCCGCAGCCTGCCCAGCAGCCGCTGGGCCTGGGCCCGGCGGCGCGGGTCGGCGGAGGCGCGGCGCACCTGCTCCACCGCACGACGCCCCTGCGGGCTCCTGCTGAACTGCTTGATCTTCTCCAACATCCCTGGCACGGCTGCCTCCTGGAACGGTCGACGGCGAGGCCGGTTCGGCAAGGCCTGTGTACCGACGCGTCTACCCCGGTCCCGTCACCTCATCCCTGCGGGCGTCGGCGCCCGTCCGGCTTGACGGCTCCGGTGCGTCGGCTTCGGTGTGACGGGCTCGGTACGACGGCTCCAGTGCGCCGGCTCCGATGTGGCGGCTCCGGTGTGACAGCGCCGGCGTGACGGCGTGTCAGGAGCGCGTGCCGGGGTGCGGGGCAGTCGGTCATGGTGTCCCCCGTGTGTCGCCGCCGACCGGTGCGGACCGGTCGGCGCCCCACCGTGCGAGCAGCCGCAGTGCCGCTCCGCGTCCGCGGTCGGGAACGGTCCACAGGGTCTGGCCCCGGACGCCCCAGCGCTCCAGCAGGGCGTTGGCGGCGAGGAAGCCGCTGGTGGCCGCGCGCTCCATGAGGGCCACCGGCAGGTCCGTGCGGACCAGGTCTCCGGCCACCACCAGGCCCGGGTCGCCGGTGCGTACGGTCGGCCGGTCGCCGTGGCCGCCGACCGGGAACAGCGGGCAGTCGGACCGCCACTCGTGGCGTTCGTCGACGACCCTCGCCGCGCGGGTCTCCGGGTACACCCGGTGCAGTTGCGCGAGCAGCCGCTTCCGCTCGACGTCGCGGACCGCGCCGTCCGGCAGGGCGTACGCGTGCAGTTCCACGACGGATCCCCCGCGGCGGGCGCTCCAGCGGGCCGCCTCCGACTCCCAGCGCTCCAGCACACTGACGTTGTCGAGGGTGCCGTAGCCGCTGGTGCCCAGGAAGCCGGGCCGGTCGGCGGCGACGCGACGGTCCAGCCACAGGCGGCTCACGAGGAACGGCGGCGCGGTGCGCAGCCGGGCGACGCGTTCCCGCCACGCGGCGTCGGCCAGGCGCGGGGAACGGCCGACGAGGGCGCGCAGGCCGCCCGTGTCCAGGGCCAGCACCACGGTGTCGTACCGCCGCTCCTCCTCGCCCGTGACCACGACGAAACCGCCGTCCGGGGTGGGTTCGACGCTCTCGACGGGGGTGCCGGTGCGCAGGTCGGCGCCGTGGCCGCGCAGATAGCCGGCGAGGGGGTCCCACAGGGCGGCGGGGAACGGGTCGCCGGGGACGTCGAAGAGCAGGCCCTCGGCGGAGCCGAGGAAGTAGATGTGGAACATCAGCACCATCTCCGCCGCCGACAGTTCCCGGGGATCGGCGAAGAAGCTGCGGGAGAACACCTCGAAGGCGAGGTGGTGCGCGGCCTCGGGGAAGCGGATCGACCGCAGGAAGTCGTGGGCGCTGACGCCGTCGAACCGCTCGTACACGTCGGGCACGCGGACGTCGAGGAGGGGCAGCGCCGCGACCGGGTTCATCCGGGCGAGGTCGCGCGGCCGGAAGGTGGGGCTCAGGGCGACGAATCCGAGCGCGCTCCACGGCGGGGTGCGCGGGACGTGCCGGAAGCTGTCGTGCGGCCCGTCGCTGTGCCGCAGCGGGTAGTCGGGCAGCGCCCTCAGGCGGGCGAGTCCGGGATCGGTGCGCCGCAACAGACCTCGCAGGTTGTAGTACTGACGGAAGAACGCGTGGAAGCCGCGGCTCATGGTGACGGCGGAGCCGTCGGCGAGGGTGGTCGGCCCGCCCGCCAGCCGTCCCCCGAGGACGGATTCGCGTTCGTGGAGCGTGACGCGCACGCCCCGTTCGGCCAGGGCGGTCGCGGCCGCCAGGCCGGCGATGCCGCCGCCCACGACGGCGGTCGTCGGGCGGCGGTCACCGGTGACGCGCGGCGTGCCCCCGGGCGGGGACAGCCTCCGTGCCCGCCGGTCCCTGCCGTGGCGCGTCGCGTCCGGACGCCGGGGCCCGGTCATCGCTCGCCCGCCGCGCGGACGCCGGGGCGGCGGGCGACGACCGTATGGGTGATGCCGGTCTGCCATCCCGGCATGGGGAGCACCCGTACGTGCACGAACCCGGCCGCGCGGACCCGGTCGGCGAAGCCGTCCGCCGTGTCGAACCGCAGCACGCTGCGCCACAGGTGGCGGTACAGGGCGCCGTCGCCCAGGAGGGTCGCGACGGGCAGGACCAGCCCGCGGCACACCGCCGTCCACACCGCGCGGTGCGCGGGCCGGCCGCTGAGGGTGTACTCGTGCACGGCCAGCCGTCCGTTCGGCGCCAGCACGTCGCGCACCGCCGCCAGCACCGCGTCGGGGTCGGCGGCGTTGCGGACGAGGTAGGCCGCGAACACGGCGTCGAACGGCCCCGCCAGGCCCGCCTCCGCCAGGCGTTCCGCCGGGGCGTGCACGAAGGTCACCCCCGCGCGCCACCGTTTGCCGACCGCCCGGTGCAGCATGCCGGCGGAGGCGTCCACGGCGGTGATCCGGGCGCCGGGGAGGACGGCGGCGAGCGCGGCCGTCGAGGCGCCGGTGCCGCAGCCGAGGTCCAGGACACGCATCCCTCCGCCGCCGTGGGGCAGACCGAGACGGCGTACGGAGCGGCGCAGCTGGGCGTGGTAGCCGGGGTTGGCGGCGACCAGGGTGTCGTAGCTGCGAGCGGCGTGGTCGAACGCGGCAGCCAGGTCGGCGTCGCGCAGCAGGGTCATACGGTCTCCTCGGTCGGGGGCGGGGTCCGGTGGGGGCGGGGATCCGACGGGGGCGGGGATCCGACGGGGGGCAGGGGGCCGGCGGGGGGCAGGGGGCCGGCTGGGGCGGGGGTTCGGTGGGAGGGCAGGGGCCCGGCCGGTGCGGGAGTCCGGCGGGTGCCGGGGCCCGGCCGGTGCGGACTCCCGACCGGTGCAGGGCCCGACCAGTGCGGGAGTCCGGCGAGTACCGGGGCCCGGCCGGTGCGGGAATCCGCCCGTGCAAGGCCCCGCCCGTGCAGGGCGCCGCCGGTGCATGAGCGCTTCCCGGCGGCGGTCACGGTCCGGGGCCGGGGAAGGGCCTGCGGGGCAGGAAGGGCAGCTCGGCGGCGGAGCGGAGCATCGGCAGTACGGGGGTGCGGGCGCCGACGGCGAGGTCCTCGTGGAGGCGGGTGCGGCCGTCGAGGAAGCGCAGCAGCCGCTCCATCGGGACGTGCGAGAAGAGCCGCGCGAAGAACGCGGCGCCGTCGACCCGGCCGCTGTCCAGGGCGCGCAGCATCACGGCGTCCATGGCACGGGAGCGCGCCGAGTGGGGTGCGGGCGGCAGCGGGTGGCGGCCCGCCCGGAGTGCCTCCGCGACGGCCCTCGTCTGCCGCTGGACGGCGGAGAAGGTGTAGCCCGTCGACGGCCGGGTGGCCCCGCCGGCGGCGCCGATGCGGAAGACCGACGGGGCGGCGCGGCGGGGGAAGCGCGCGTCGGTCATGGGGATCACCCCGGTCTCCGTCGAGGTGACGTGGACCGGGCCGAGGCGGAGCACGTCCTCGGTGTAGTGGCGCAGCGCGGCCTCGTAGTCCTGCCGGGGCAGGACGGCGCGGGAGAACTCGGTGTACTCCACGAGCGCGTCGCGGCGGCCGGTCGGCAGGACGTACCCGAAGGCCAGTCCGTGGGACGGCTGCGGGACCCGGAAGTCCATCAGCCCGACCGTGCCGGGGTCGAAGATGGGCCGGGCGGTGCGCACGAACCAGCCGTGGAAGTGCTGCAACAAGGTGGTGCGGGCAGCCGGGAGGCTGCCGGGAGGCCGGGAGTCGAAGACCCAGCGGGCGCGTACGGTCAGCGGGCGGCCGTCGTCGGCGCGGGCACGGACCTCGGCTCCGTCGGCCGTCGCGCGCACCGTCTCGACGGTCGCCTCCAGGCGGCGGACGTCGTCGCCGTCCGCGAGATCGCGGGCGACGAGCGCCTCGAAGTCGTCGGAGCGGAGCATCTTGTAGCGCAGCGGTGCGATGCCGTCCTCGACGGTCCGGCCCTCGGGGGTGTGGATCCGCAGCCGCTCCCACTGCGTGGTCAGCGCGGCGTCGTAGGGTCCCGGGCCCGCCTCCCAGAAGCACCAGGTCCGTCGCGGCGGGCGCAGCGGTCCCGGCGGGGCGTCCACCAGGACCACCGAGAGGCGGCCGGCCCCGGGGACGGGGCGCGTCAGCCGGTGGGCGAGGGAGAGTCCCGCGGCTCCCGCGCCCACGATGGCGACCTCCGCCTCCAGCACGAGCCGCTCCCTCCCTGCGCGCGTCCGGTGTGCTCCCGTGGGAAGCATTCCTGCTCGGCGCCCCTTCCGGATGCGGGCCACGCTGGGCCGTCGGGGTTGTGCTGCCGGTGGCCGGGGCTGTGCCGCCGGTGGCCGGGGTGCCGCCGCCGGCCGTGCGCCCGTGCTGCCCGTGACCGGCTCGTCGTCGCCATGGCAGGTCGTCGTGGCGGCTCGCCGTCGCCACGGCAGGTCGCCGTAGCGGCCCGTGTCGCCACGGCAGGTCGCCGTGGCGGCTCAGGTCGCCAGGGCCGGTAGCGGTGGCGGCTCAGGTCGCCGGTGGCCGGGGTGTCGTGCCGCCCGGCGGTCGTCTCGCGGCTCGGGCCGAGGCGCGTCGCCCCGCCGCCGTACGGGCGCGGGGCCGGACAGCTGCCACTGTCGCGTCGTTAACGCATCGTTTCCGCGTCGCCGCGTTCCCGCCCGCGCGGATCACCCGGCGTTCGCGTACACGCCGTCGTGCTCCAGGCAGCGGCCGAGCCGGTGCAGTCCGCGCCGGGCGTGGCTCTTGACCGTGCCCAGGGGCCAGCCGGTGAGTTCGGCGATCTGGGTCTGCGTCAGGTCGTCGTAGAAGGCGAGGGTGAGGACACGGCGCTGCGGGGCGGGCAGCTTGGCGAGTTCGTGTCCGAGCAGGACGCGGTCGAGCACGGCGTCGGGAGTGTGCCGGTCCCCCGTGGTGACGGACATCCGCGCGCCGGCCGCCGCGACGAGTTCGGCGCGGCGCGTCCGGGCGGACAGCGCGTCGGCGACCTTGCGGCGGGTGATGCCGACGAGCCAGGCGGACAGGGTGCCCCGCTCCGGCAGGAACCCGGCGCGTCCCCGCCAGGCGGCCAGGAACACGGTCTGCGTCACGTCCTCCGCCTCCCGGGCGTCCCCGAGCGAGCGTCGCGCCAGGGTGAGGACCAGGGTTCCGTACCGGTGGTAGGCGGCGGCCAGGCAGGCCTCGTCGCCGGCGGCGAAGCCCGCGGCGAGTCCGTCGTCGGCGAGGGTCTCCTCGGTCGGGGACCACTGCGGAACGGTGTCGAGGGCGGGCCCGGCGGCCTGCTGTGCGGTCATGGTGTCTGCTCCTCGTGCGGGCGGTGTCCGGCCCGTCCCCGAGGCGCGGCCCCTCGCCGGGGCCGTCCACCTCGCCGGATCCGGGGTGCCGGTCGCACGGAGCGACCGCGGCCCCTCCACCATGCGAAGCGGCCAATCGATGCATCAACTTGCATCGACTCTGCATCGTTTTCGCGTGCGCCGGCCGGTCCGGTACGTCGCGTCGCCCCGCTCCCGCCGTCCCCGGCCGCCCGCCGGCGACCGAGAACGAAGCACGGCTGTCCCCCGGTTGGCGCATCCATGCCCGTCCCCGACGCGGAATGCGTTCAGTGTGGGCCGACGCCGATCACGACGAGAGGAACCGGGATGCGCCCGAGCAAGGCGAAGGAACACCCCCTGGCCGGGCCGCCGCCCGGCGCTCCGCTCGTGGCCCTGCGACACCGCGCGGGCCACCTCCCGTCCCTGGTGGCCACCTCCCGCGCGGGCGACCCGTCGTCCCCGACGGGCACCCCCTCGTCCCGCGCGGGTGAGCGCGGCCCCTCCCCCGACAGCCGACCGGAAGGCGCCATGCCCGCCCTCTTCCCCCTGGACGTGAACGACCTGCCCGCCGTCGACGGCGACGTACCCGGAGCCGTGGGACGCGTCCTCGACCACCTCCTGGCCGAACGCTCCGAGCACGCCGCCGCCCTGGACCCGGTGTTCGCCCGGGACCTGGCCGAACGCGTCGTCCGCTGCACCCTGGAGGGCGGCAAGCGCACGCGGCCGCGCTTCGTGTGGTGGGCGCTGCGCGCCTGCGGCGGCGGGGCCGGCGCCGCGGAGGCCGCGCTGCGCGTCGGCGCCGCCCTCGAACTGATCCAGACGTGCGCACTGGTCCACGACGACGTGATGGACGGCTCGCGGCTACGGCGCGGACGGCTCGCCCTGCACGCCGACGTCGCCGCCCAGTACTCCGGCACCGTCCCGCCGGAGCACGGTCCGCGGTTCGGCGAGGCGGCGGCCGTACTCGCCGGGGACCTGGCGCTGGCGTGGGCCGACGACGTCGTCGCGGCCACCGAGCTGGCACCGGTCACGGCCCGCGCGGTGCGCGAGCTGTGGAGCGCCATGCGCACCGAGATGGTGGCCGGCCAGTACCTGGACGTCCAGGGGCAGGCCACGGGCGCCCGCTCCGCGGCCCGCGCGATCCGCGCCGCCTGTCTGAAGAGCGCCCTGTACTCGGTGGAGCGTCCGCTGGCCCTCGGAGCCGCTCTGGCGGGCGCCGATCCCGCGCGGACCGGGGCCCTGTGCGCGGCGGGCCGGTGCGTCGGGATCGCCTTCCAGCTCCGCGACGACCTCCGCGACGTCTTCGGCGACCCGCGGCACACCGGCAAGCCCTCCGGCGGCGACATCCGGACCGGCAAGCCCACCTACCTGACCGCCGTGGCGCTGGCCCGGGCCGAGGCGGCCGGCGACCGGCGCGCGCTCGCGCTGCTGCGGCACTCCCTCGGCCGTGCCGACCTGTCCGACGGCCGGCTCGCCGAGGTGCGCGACGTCCTCGTCACGACCGGCGCGCGCGACGCCGTCGAGGCGAGGATCGACCGGCTGGTCGCCCGGGGCATGCGTCACCTGGACGCCGCGGCACTGGAGCCGGAGGGCCGCGCGCGCCTGCGGGAGCTGCTCCACGCCACGGCCGGCGCCATCCCGGAAGCGGCCGACACCCCTCCGGCGACCGCCGGAGCCACCCCGGCGGCGTCGGGTCCCCGGGACGCACCCCCGACGGCGTCAGACCCCCGAGACACACCCCCAGCGGCGTCAGACCCCCGAGACACACCCCCGGCGGCGTCGGACCCCCGAAGCGCACCCCCAACGGCATCGGACCCCCGAAGCGCACCCCCAGCGGCGTCGGACCCCCGAGACACACCCCCAACGGCATCGGACCTCGACGCACCCCCCACGGCATCAGCCCCCCAAGACACACGCCCAGCGGCGTCAGACCCCCGAGACACACCCCCGCCCGCGCCGGCCCCACAGCCCGCCGCCACCGCGGCTCCCTCCCCGCCAACCTCCCGACCCTCCGCCTCCCGCCCCTCCACCGCCCCACCGCCCCCCGCCTCCACCCGGCCCCCGTCGTCGCCGCCCGGCGCCACCGCGCCCGCGTCCTCCCCCGTGCGGCCCGAGGACGACGCGTCCTACGCCCTCCTGCTGCGCATCGGCGCCGAGGGAGCCGCGCGATGACGCGGACCGTCCCCGGGCGCACGGACCACGTCGTGGTCGTGGGCGCCGGGCTCTCCGGCCTGGCCGCGGCGCTGCACCTGCTCGGCGCCGGACGACGGGTCACCGTCGTCGAGCGCGACGCGCTGCCCGGCGGCCGCGCCGGGTGCCTGGTGCGCGGCGGCTACCGCATCGACACCGGTCCGACCGTGCTCACCATGCCGGACCTCGCCGACGAGGCGTTCGCCGCGGTCGGCGACAGCCTGCGCGACCGCGTCGACCTCGTCCCCCTGCACCCGGCCTACCGGGCCCTCTTCGCCGACGGCAGCAGCGTCGACGTGCACACCGACGCGGACGCGATGGAGGCGGAGGTCGAGCGGTTCGCGGGCGGCGCGGAGGCCGCCGGCTACCGGCGGCTGCGGCACTGGCTGGAGCAGCTGTACCGGGCCCAGATGCGGCGCTTCATCGACACCAACTTCGACTCGCCCCTGAACCTGCTCACCCCCGACCTGGCCCGGCTGGCCGCGCTCGGCGGGTTCGGCCGGCTGGACGCGCGGATCGGCCGCCACCTGCGCGACGAACGCCTGCGCCGCGTCTTCTCCTTCCAGTCGCTGTACGCGGGTGTCCCGCCCGCCCGCGCCCTCGCCGCGTACGCCGTCATCGCCTACATGGACACCGTCGCCGGCGTGTACTTCCCGCGCGGCGGCATGCACGCGCTGCCGCGGGCCATGGCGGACGCAGCCGCGGACGCGGGCGCCGACCTGCGCTTCGGACGGGACGTCACCCGGCTGGAGCGCTCCGGTGACGGCGACCGGATCACGGCCGTCGTCACCGCCCACGAGCGCATCCCGTGCGACGCGGTCGTCCTCACCCCGGACCTGCCGGTCGCCTACCGCCTCCTCGGCCGGACGCCGCGCCGCCCCCTGCGCATCCGGCACGCGCCGTCGGCCGTCGTCCTGCACGCGGGGACGGACCGGACCTGGCCCCGCCTCGCGCACCACACGCTGTCGTTCGGCGCACGGTGGCACGGCACCTTCGACGAGCTCACCCGCACCGGCCGCCTGATGAGCGATCCGTCGCTGCTCGTCACCCGCCCCACCGCCACCGACCCGACGCTCGCGCCGCCCGGCCACCACCTGCACTACGTCCTCGCCCCCTGCCCGAACACCGACGTCGGGCCGGACGCGGCCGCCTGGGGCGAGCTGGCACCGCGGTACCGCGACAGCCTCCTGCGAGAACTGGAGCGGCGCGGGCTCGACGGCCTCGCCGCGTCCGTCGAGGACCAGACCCTCGTCACACCCGCCGACTGGCAGGCCCAGGGGCACGCGGCGGGCACGCCCTTCTCGGCGGCCCACACCTTCGCCCAGACCGGCCCGTTCCGCCCGCGCAACCTGGTCCGCGGCACCGAGAACGCCGTGCTCGCCGGGTGCGGCACCACCCCGGGCGTCGGCGTGCCGACCGTCCTGCTGTCGGGCAAGCTCGCCGCGGCCCGCATCACCGGGCACCCCTCCCCCGCCCCCGGCCGCCGCCCCGGCGTGCGGGCCACACCGGAAGGAACGCACTCATGACCGGCCGTGAACTCGACGCGGCGGGCATCACGGATCCGGCGCTGCGCGACGCCTACGCGCGCTGCCGCGCGCTCAACGCCCGGCACGGCAGGACGTACTTCCTCGCCACCCGGCTGCTGCCCGTCGAACGGCGGCCCGCCGTCCACGCCCTCTACGGCTTCGCCCGCTGGGCGGACGACATCGTCGACTCCCTGGACGACGGCGTGCCGCGCCACCGCCGCGCGGAGGACCTCGGGCGCCTCCAGGCGGGCCTGGAGCGGGGGCTGCGCGACGGCGGCAGCACCGAACCGGTGGTCCTGGCGCTCGCCGACACGGCCCGCCGGTACGCCATCGACCACCGGCACTTCACCGACTTCATGGCCGCCATGCGCAGCGACCTGGAGGTCACCGACTACCCGACCTACGACGACCTGCGCGCGTACATGCACGGCTCCGCCGCGGTGATCGGGCTGCAGATGCTGCCGGTCCTCGGGACCGTCGTCCCGCGCGAGGAGGCCGCCCCCCACGCGGCCGCCCTGGGCGTCGCCTTCCAGCTGACCAACTTCCTGCGGGACGTGGGCGAGGACCTCGACCGCGGCCGTGTCTACCTGCCCGCCGACCTGCTGCGCGCGCACGGCGTGGACCGGGGGCTGCTGGCCTGGAGCCGCGCCACCGGCCGGCCCGACCGGCGGATCACCGAGGCGCTCAGGGCCTTCGAGGAACTGACCCGTGGCGTCTACCGCGAGGCGGCGCCCGGGCTGGCCCAGCTCGACCCCGTGTCCCGCCCGTGCATCCGCACGGCCTTCGTGCTCTACGGGGGCATCCTGGACGCGGTCGCCGACGGCGGGTACGCGGTGCTGCACCGCCGTGCCGTGGTGCCCCGCCGACGGCGGGCCGCGGTGGCCGCCGACGGGCTGCTGCGCCTGGCCGCCGCCCGCGCGGCGGCGCGCACCGGGGCACGCCGGACGCCGGCGCCCGGACCGGGGCGGCCGCCCACCGGAGTGACCGGGCCGTGCGGGGCGTCGTCGTCCGGCTTCCCGCCCTCGTCCGAACGGCTGCCCGAGGAGGCCGCGTGAACCCCGACCGTCCCGACCGTCCCGTCCGGCGCGGACGGTTCCCGCTGTCGCTGCGCAGGAACCCGGTGGCCTGGGAACGGCAGCGCCCGACCTGGCGCGAGGCGCGCCCGGCCGTGATCGCCCGGGCGCTCAAACGCGCCCAGGCACGCCCCTCGGGCAACTGGTACGTCGTCGGCGCCACCCGCGACGTGCGCGACGACCGGCCCCTCGGCCGGACGGTCGCCGGCCGGGAGGTCGTCGTCTGGCGCGACGCGGCACGCCGGCTGGTCGCCGGGCCCGGCGTCTGCCCCCACCTCGGCGCGCCGCTCCGGGACAGCCCGGTGCGCTGCGGAACCCTGGTCTGCCACTGGCACGGCCTCGCCCTGCGCGGCGGCCCGTTCGCGGGCTGGGAGCCGCTGCCGGTGCACGACGACGGCGTACTGGTGTGGGTACGGCTGGACGACGTGGGCGGCGAGCCGCCCCTGGACGAGCCGGTCGTACCGGTCAGGCCCGCCCTGTCGGACGCGCTGTCGGCGGTCTACGTGGGCGTCGGCACCTGCGAACCGGAGGACGTCGTCGCCAACCGGCTGGATCCCTGGCACGGCGCCTGGTTCCACCCGTACTCCTTCGTCGACCTGACCGTCGTCGACGCTCCCGGGACGTCCCCGGCCGGCGCGGGCGGGCAGGAGGCCGGGCGCGGGGCGGCGGACGGGGACGGCTTCGCCGTCGACGTCTCCTTCAAGCTGGCCGGACGGCTCGTCGTACCGGTCCGGGCGGTGTTCACCGCGCCCGAGCCGCGCACGGTCGTCATGCACATCACGGAAGGCGAGGGGCAGGGGTCGGTGGTCGAGACACACGCCACCCCGCTGGGCCCGGACGCCCTGGGCCGGCCGCGGACGGCGGTCGTCGAGGCGGTCGTGGCCGCCTCGGACCGTCCCGGCTTCGCCGCGGCCCGCACGATGGCCCCACTGCTGCGGCCACTCGTACGGGCCGCCGCCGGACGCCTGTGGCGTGACGACCTGGCCTACGCCGAACGGCGCTGGCACCTCCGGTCCACGGGCCGGTTCCCCGGCTGAGCCCCTGTGCTCCCAGCGCCGTCCGCACCACGGCCGCTTCGCCGTCCGCACCCTACGGGCACCTCGCCGTCCGCACCACAGGCGCCTCGCCGTCCGCACCACGGCAGGGCTCGACCGGCCCTGACCGAACCACGCCGGGCCGCGCCAGGCCAGGCCAGGCCGGGCCAGGCCGGGCCAGGCCAGGCCGCGTCGGGCCGGGCCGGAGCGGGACTGGGGCCGGACTAGGGCCGGACCACACCAGGGCCGGAGTGGGCAAGGACGGGTCAAGCCGGGGCAGCCGGCCTCGTTGAACGGCCTCGTGCCGGAGGCGGGGACGGCGGCTGGGCAGGCGACCGCGGGGACCGCGGGAGGGTACGTCCCGGACCCGGCGGCCCGGGACGCCCCGGCTCAGGGCGGCCCCGGCTCAGGGCGGCCCCGGCTCAGGGGTCGCTGCCGGTCCGGCGTCGGAACAGCACGTCCCGGCGCTCGCCGGCCGTCATCGCGCCCCACACGCCGTCCCGTTCCGCGTTGCGCAGCGCCCAGGAGGCGCAGGGCACGCGGACGGGGCAGCGTCGGCAGACCGCGCGCGCCTGCTCGATCTGCCGGCGTGCCGGGCCCTCCTCACCGACCGGGAAGAAGAGCTCCGGGTCCTCGGAGCGGCAGGCCGCGGCCTCACGCCAGTTCACGTGCCACCTCCCGTCCCGCCCGGAGCCCCGGGGCGCCGCCCGGGAGCGGCGCGCGACGGCCGTCACAGCGAGAAGAATTCATCACAACCTCCGCCGCAGGTCGGGCCGCACCATCGGGGCAGCCCCGTTACCGCGGTGCCCGGAGCACCGCCGACCCGGCAGAGGTAACGAGAAATATAGGCGCTTATCCACCGTTTGGGCCATGGTTGTCCGGCAGAACGGCCGCTGATCACGGCGCCGCATCCGTTCGGGGGCGTCCGGGAGAACACCGTACGAGCCACTCGGGCCGGCCGAAGCCCGTTCGGTGTGCGAGAGGAGGCGAGGACCTGTGGTGAGCCGCAGCTTCCCGGCGACCGGCCCCCTAGGGGGAAGCGGCGCCGCCCCGAATGCCGTACGACGCGGAGGTGCCCGGTGAAGGTGAGCCCCCGCGCGACGGCGGGAGCGCCGGAGGTGGGGGTGACGACCGGTTTCCTGGCCCGCAGGGTGGGTGTCTCCCCCACGACGCTGCGTTCCTGGGACCGCCGCTACGGGCTGGGGCCCGCCGTACGGGTCGACGGCAGGCACCGCCGCTGGTCGCCGGAGGACGTGGCCATGGTGCAGGAGATGTGCCGACTGACGGCCTCGGGCGTGCCTCCCGCCGAGGCCGCGCGCGCCGCGAAGGAACGTGCCCGCGGCCGTGGCACGGCAGCGCCCGCAACCGTGGACGCGCAGGCGGCCCGGAGTCCCGGTCCGCGTCCGGCACCGCCACCGCCACCGCCACCGCCACCGGCACCGGACGCGGACCACGGGCCGGATCCGGACCGGGACGCGCGCTCCCCCGGCGGTCTGCCGCTGGGGAACGTGCGCCAGGAGTGCCGGGGCCTGGCCCGAGCGGCCGTCCGGCTCGACGCGTCGGCGGTCCAGGAGCAGCTGACGGCCGTGATCCGCGCCCACGGGCTGGTCACGGCCTGGGAGGAGGTGATGGTGCCCACGCTCCGCGCGGTCGGCCGGAAGTGGGAGTCGTCGGGCGACCGGTACGTGGAGGTGGAGCACCTGCTCTCCTGGCACATCTCCGCCACCCTGCGCCACCTGTACGTGTCATGTGCGCGGCAGGACCACCGGCCCGGCACCTCACCGGTGCTGCTGGCCTGTCTCCCGGGTGAACAGCACACACTGCCTCTGGAGGCGCTCGGCGCCGCGTTGGCGGAGCTGGGCGTGCCCGCCCTCATGCTCGGCGGCGCGGTCCCGGCCGAGGCGGTGCTCGCGACGGTGCGGCGGGTCGGTCCCGCGGCGGTGGCGCTGTGGTCGCAGTCGCGGTCCACGGCGAGCCTGCCGCTCGCCCAGCACGTCGCCGCCAGCCGGTGGGGGGTGCGCGGCGCCCGGACGCAGAGCCTGGTGCTGTTGTGCGGCCCCGGCTGGAGCCGGCGCTCCGGGGGCCCCGGGCTGCTGCGCCCGCCCGGCCTGCGGGACGCGGTGCGGGCGCTCACCTCGCGGGACGCCCCGGGGACGCCCCCGCTCGGGCCCCCAGGGCCGCCGGCCGTCCGGGACGACTCGGCGCTGCGACCCGCGCACGTGTGACACGGCACTACGGCCCACACGCCCGTGACACGGCACGACGACCCGCACGCCCGTGACACAGCACGACGGCCCGCACGCCCGTGACACGGCACGACGGCCCACACGCCCGTGACACAGCACGACGGCCCACACGGTCGTTGAGACAGCACCAGGCCCACACGGTCGTGACACCGCACGACGGCCCGCGCACCGTGTCACAGGTGCGCGGGCCGAAGTGCCGGGTCGCAGGCGCGGGCCGCCGAACCACGGCCTGTTGTCCCGGCGAGGTGGGTCACTCGGTCGTGAGCATGCCCTCACGCAGTCGGGCCAGCGTGCGCGACAGCAGCCGCGAGACATGCATCTGCGACACCCCGAGACGCTCGCCTATCTGAGCCTGCGTCATCTCCTCCACGAACCGCCAGTGCAGGATGCGGCGGGAGCGCTCGTCGAGCTCGGCGATCATCGGGGCGAGGGCGTGGAAGTCCTCCACGAGCTCCAGCGCGCCGTCCTCGTCGCCGATGAAGTCGGCCAGGGCGGTCTCGCCGTCCTCGCTGCCGCCGATGGCGGCGTCCAGGGACGACGACCGGTAGCCGTTGGACGCCAGGCGCGCCTCGATGACCTCCTCCTCCGGGAGGTTCATCAGCTGCGCCAGCTCGCTCACCGTCGGCGTCCGGCCCAGCCGGCTGCTCAGTTCCTCCGTCGCCCGCGCCAGCTGCACCCGGGCCTCCTGAAGACGGCGCGGAACGTGCACGGCCCAGGTGGTGTCCCGGAAGAACCGCTTGATCTCGCCCACGATGTAGGGGATCGAGAAGGAGGTGAACTCCACCTCGCGCGACAGCTCGAAGCGGTCGATCGCCTTGATCAGACCGATCACGCCGACCTGGACGATGTCCTCCATCTCCTCCGGGTCACGGCTGCGGAACCGCGAGGCCGCGTAGCGCACCAGGGAGATGTTCATCTCGATCAGCGTGTTGCGCGCGTACTGGAATTCCTCCGTTCCCTCTTCCAGAACCGCCAACTGCTCGAAGAACAGGCGGGTCAGCTGCCGCGCGTCCTTCGGAGCCACCTTCGACGGATCCGCGACCTCCGGCAGTCCGGCGGTGTGCGTTGCGATCCGCAGCGCCGTCTCCGTCATCATGTTCCCTCCCAGGTGGACCTATAGCTGCACACCGCCCGCCTGCCCGCACTTTCGGCGCTCACACCCATGAATTTCGTTCGATGGGGATTCGGATGGCGAAAGGCGGCGCGATCGGGCTCCTGACGGACGGTGGTTGAGGCGCCCTGACCGGCGGAGGCACCCGGCCGGGGCGGACCGGGTGCCTGTGGACGGCCGGCCGGGTGCGGGCCGACCGCGCGCGCCGTGAGCCGTCGGTGACGGTGAGTCAGGCGGTGGTGCAGGCGGTGCCGTTGAGGGTGAACGCGGTCGGAGCGGTGTTGGTGGTGCCCTTGGCGCCGATGAATCCGACGGTGACCGAGCCGCCGGCGGGGATGGCCGTGGTGTACGAGGCCGGGGTGACGCTGACCGTGCCGCCGCTCTGGGTGGCGGTGCCGCCCCACATGTTGGTGACCGTCTGGCCGTCCGCGAAGGCGAAGACCAGCGTCCAGCCGTTGACGGCGGCGGTACCGGTGTTGCGGAGCGCGATCTCGCCCTGGAAGCCGCCCGGCCACTCGCCGACGACGCGGTAGCCGACGGAGCAGGACGCGCCCGGGGTTCCGCCGTCCTCCGCGGTGGTGACATCGACCGTGGCCGAGCGCGCCGAACGGTTGCCGGCCGCGTCCCGGGCGTAGACGGCGAAGGTGTACGCGGTGTCGGCGGTGAGGCCGCTCACGGTGGCGGTGTTCGTCGTGGAGACGGCGACCCTGGTCTCGGTGCCGCCGCCGACGCTGACGACGTCGTAGCCGGCCACGCCGATGTTGTCGGTGGACGCGGTCCAGGTCAGGGTGGCGGAGGTGGACGTCACGGCCGAGGCCGCCGGGGTACCGGGCGCCGTCGGTGCCTGGGTGTCGCCGGAGGTACCGCCGTAGACGGTGGCCTCCTCGGCGGTCTGGGCGATGCCGTCGGTCCCGTTGAAGATGCGCTGGCCCCAGGAGCTGAGCTGCGTCGGGTCGAAGCCGATCGCCAGGTCGAGGATCGGGTCGGTGTTGCCGCTCCAGGACCAGGCCAGGTAGCCGAGGTCGAGTTGCTCGGCGGTGGCCATCATGGTGTCCTCGTCCGGGTCGCCCCACTGGTCGGCGGGCCCCCCGAACTCACCGATGAGGATGGGCAGTCCGGCGGTGACGAAGGCGTTGAGGTAGTCCGTGATCTCCGCCGCCGTGTCGAAGACGCTGTACATGTGGATCGAGAAGATCAGGTTGCCGGTGGTGTCGGCGTCGTAGACGCTCTGGGCGTTGGCGCGCATGACGCCCTGCCAGTCC
The DNA here is from genome assembly GCF_042888135.1 of Streptomyces sp. NPDC003247. Taxonomy (NCBI): domain Bacteria; kingdom Bacillati; phylum Actinomycetota; class Actinomycetes; order Kitasatosporales; family Streptomycetaceae; genus Streptomyces; species Streptomyces sp. NPDC003247. Next base: position 188,982 of record NZ_JBIAPF010000015.1, on the reverse strand, counting down.
TGACCCCAGTTGGGGGCGTCCACCATGATCGTGTGTTCGAAGCCGGCGGCGCGCAGCTTCTGGATCGCGGCGATGGTCGGCGCGGTCCAGCCCGCGGGGTCGGTGTTGCCCCAGGGCTCGTTGCCGATGTTGATGATGACGTGGTTCTCCTCGCCGGCGAGCACGTCCTTCAGGCCGATCCAGTAGTCGGCGGCGTGGTCGAGGGTGCCGGCCGCGGTGTCCTCGCCGTAGCCGGTGGTGTCGTGCACCTCCAGGACGCAGATCAGACGGTTGGCCTTGCACTGGGTGACAACGTTCGCCACGTCGGCCGCGCTGTTCTCGCTCCAGCGGTAGCCGTCGGAGAGGACCACTCGGACGGAGTTGGCGCCGAGCGCCTTGATGTCGGCCAGCGACTGGAGCTCGCCCGGGTACCAGGTGTGGGCGTGGTTGACGCCCCGCATGACGAAATCGTTGCCGTTGGCCTCCAGCAGGCGGCCGTCGTCGATGTGGAGGCCGACGGCCTGGGCGGAGGGGGCCTCGGCCGCCCGGACGGAGGACGGTGCCGCCGCCTGCGCGGCGGCCGGGGCCAGGAGGCCGACGGCCATCCCCAGACCGAGCAGGGCGGCCAGGGTGGGCAGGAACCTCTTTCGTGTCGTGCTGCGTGCTCTTCTCACTGCGGCTCCAGGGAGTGAGCGCCAGGAAGGAATTCCGGCATCGGAAGGGAGTGGGAGCGCTCCCATGAAGCCACTATGCCAAGTACACGTCAAGTCATTGCGCACAGACCGGCACCGCGCGCAGATCGTCGGCCGCCCCGCGCGCAGACCGTGGGCCGCCCCGGGCGCGGATCGTCGGCCGCACCGGGCGCGGATCGTAGGCGGCACCGTGCGGTCGGCACCACGGCGGCCGCACCGTGCGGTCGGCACCACGGCAGCCGGGGCCGGGAAGCAGTCGGCACCGCGGCAGCCGGGGCGCGGGCGCCGCAGGCCCCGGGGATGCCCGGTGGCCGTCGACCCGCGGATCAAGGGTGAGCCGCGGGTCGACGGGGAGCCGCAGGTCGACGGGGAGCCGCGGGTCAGCGGGTGACGACGTGCCGTTCGTTCGGGACGCAGTGCGTCATCGTGAGGCCCTGCACGTCGCGCGGCGGGTTCTTGCCCAGGCGGGCGAGCCGCTCACGGTCCTCGTCGGTCAGCCCCTGGCCGGCCAGGGGTTCCAGCCCGGCGACGTCCTCCGGGCTGACGCCGATGCCCTCACCGACCCTGAGGCCGAGGTCGTTGTCGACCAGGAGGAAGTGCCAGACCATGCGCTCCTGCACCGGCCGGTCGCACTGGGCGAGCGCGGCGGTGAAGTTCTTCACCAGGTCGTCGCGCTCCCACTGCTCCATCAGCGCGTAGCGCTGGCCCGCTTGCAGGTAGTCGTTGGTGCGGGGGATGCGCTTGCGCGTGAGCCGGCCGGTGATCTCCGGCCCCTGCTCGTCGTGCGACGGGTACTCGTCCTCGTGCAGTCCGCCGGTGATGGAGGGCTCGTAGTTGACGCTCGGGTTCACACCCCCGCCGTCCACGTGGTAGGTCATCTGCCCGTCGCGCTGGTTGGTGCGGACCTCCGCGTTCTTGGCGAGGTTGACCGGGAGCTGGAGGTAGTTCGGGCCGACACGGTGGCGCTGGGTGTCGCTGTAGGAGAACGTCCGGCCGACCAGCATCTTGTCGTCGGAGAAGTCCAGCCCGTCGACGAGGACGCCGGTGCCGAAGGAGATCTGCTCGTTCTCGGCGAAGAAGTTCTCCGGCATGCGGTTGAGCACCATCTTGCCGACCGGCTTGGGCGGGAAGTCCTGCTCCGGCCAGGTCTTGGTGTCGTCCAGCGGGTCGAAGTCCAGCTCCGGGTGCTCGTGGTCGTCCATCATCTGGACGAGGAGTTCCCATTCGGGGTGGTCGCCGCGCTCCACCGCCTCGTACAGGTCCTTGGTGGCGTGGCCGAGGGAGTCCGCCTGGACGTTCGCCGCGTCTTCCTCGGTCAGGCTGCGCACGCCCGCCTTGGGCATCCAGTGGTACTTGACCAGCTTGGTCTCGCCCTCCTCGGTCACCCATTTGTAGGTGTTGACGCCGAATCCCTGCATGTGGCGGTAGTCGGCGGGGATGCCGCGGGGGCTGAAGAGGTTCACGAGCATGTGCATGGCCTCGGGGGTCTGCGACATGAAGTCGAAGATGCGGCGCGGCTGCTGCTCGAAGGTGACCGGGTCCGGCTTCAGGGCGTGGATGACGTCCGGGAACTTGATCGCGTCCCGGATGAAGAAGACGCCCAGGTTGTTGCCGACGAGGTCCCAGTTCCCCTCCTCGGTGTAGAACTTCACGGCGAAGCCGCGCGGGTCGCGGGCGGCCTCGGAGGAGTCGCGCCCGCCGATGACCGTGGAGAAGCGGACGGCCAGGTCGGTGCGCTTGCCGCGCTCCTGGAACAGGGCGGCGCGGGTGTAGCGGCTGATCGGCTCGTCGCCCCAGGTGCCGTACGCCTCGAAGTAGCCGTACGCCGTGACGCCCCGGGCGTGGACGACGCGCTCGGGGATGCGCTCCCGGTCGAAGTGGCTGATCTTCTCGAGGAACTGGTAGTTCTCCAGCGTGGCCGGGCCGCGGGCGCCGACGGTGCGCTGGTTCTGGTTGTCGTGGACGGGGTGGCCCTGCCGGTTGGTGAGCACCTTCCGGCCGTTTCCCGGGCCGGATCCGCTGCTCGATACGTCCGTCATGTCCTTGAGCTCCTTGGGGATCGTCCCCCCACGCTTGCGAGGGTGCGGGCCGCACGGCAGCCGCCGCCGGACCGCTGAGGGACCGTCCGGGTACCCGGCACCCTCATTCACTCACGTCCCTCCTCGCTTCGCCGGAGGAGAGCCGTCCGCGTCGTCGGGAAAGCCACCCGCGCCGGGCAGGCCGTACCTGTCCTCGGGTGGCGGCCGGCCTTGGGGGGCGTCGCCGGCCGTGAGGTGTTCGAGGACCTCCACCAGTTCCTGGCAGGCGCGTTCCACCGAGCGCCGGGTGTTGCGCTGTTCGGTGATGACGGCCGACAGCAGCAGGGCGGTCAGGGCCATCGTGCCGTTGAAGGCCTGGAGGTTGATCATGACTTCGACGCGGGTGCGACCGGCGAACGGGCCGATCCCCTCGGTGGCCGCGACGGTGGCCATGACCGAGGTGAACAGCGCGCACAGCATGCCGCCCGCGAGCCGGAAGCGCAGGGCCGCCCAGATCAGCAGGGGGTAGACGAGGAAGAGGAGACTGATGTTGCTTCGGGTGGCCACGGTGCCGAAGGCGACGGTGATCAGCGCCAGGCCCGCGGCTTCCTTCCAGCGGCGCACGGGCGGCGGGCTGCGCAGGGTGAACAGGAGCAGCAGGAGCGGCGTGACGAGCAGGACCCCCATCGCGTCGCCGACCCACCAGCCCAGCCAGACGGGCCAGAAGCTGTCCGCGTCCAGCCGGCCGGCCAGGACGAGGACGCCGACGCCGACCGTGGAGCTGATCAGCATGGCGGTCAGGGCGCCCAGGAACACCAGGGCGAGGGTGTCGCGCATATGGGCCAGGTCGGTGCGGAAGCCCACCTTGCGCAGCATGAGGTAGGCGCAGACGGGAGCGGCCGTGTTTCCCGCCAGGGCGACGATCACGAAGGGGCTGAGCTCGGTGGTGATCGACAGGATGACGAACAGCGCACCCAGGGCGATGCCCGCCGACGCCCGCATCCCGAGGACCAGCAGACACGCCACCGCGACGCCGGAAGGCGGCCAGACGGGGGTGAACACCGCGCCCTCGACGACGAGCTGCCGCAGCAGGCCGAGCTGTCCGGCGACGTAGTAGCAGGCGGCGACCGCCACCGTCTCGACGGCGAGAACGGCCGGCCGGCGCAGCTCGCTGGTACCCACCACAGCAGCCATCAGACACCGGCGCGGCGCCGTCGGCGAGGTGAGAGGCGCAGGGTCCGGCCCTATGGCGGAACGCCGTCCGGTCAGGCCCTTCGGCGGAACGGCGTCCGGCCAGGCCCTACGGCGGAACACCGTCCGGCCAGGCCCTACGGCGGAACACCGTCCGGCCAGGCCCTACGGCGGAACACCGTCCGGCCCTACGGCGGAACCTGGGGCCCGGGGCCGCCCGGAGTCCCGTCGTGTCCGACGACGAGGACGGCCGCGTCGTCGTCGTGTCCCACGCGCTCGGCGCCCTTGAGCACGGCGGCGGCGAGCGCGCCGGCCTCCAGGCCCGCGACGGCGGCGATGCCCGCCAGCCGGACCACCTGGTCGAGGCCCTCCTCGACGCTCATCGACGGCCCCTCCACCACACCGTCCGTGAGCAGGACGAACACACCTCCCTGGGTGAGCCGGTAGCGGGTGACCGGGTAGTCCATGCCCTCCTGGACGCCGAGGGGCGGTCCGCCCTGGTCCTGGGCGATGCCCGATCTGCCGTCGGCGGTGGCCCACACGCAGGGGATGTGGCCGGCCCGGGCGCTCTCCAGGACGCCGTTGGCCGGGTCGAGGCGCATGAAGGTGCAGGTGGCGAAGAGGTCGCCGCCGAGGGAGAGCAGCAGGTCGTTGGTGCGGGCGAGGAGTTCCCCCGGCTCGCCGGTGACGGAGGCCAGGGCGCGCAGTCCGACCCGGACCTGGCCCATGAACGCGGCCGCCTCGATGTTGTGCCCCTGGACGTCGCCGATGGACAGCCCGATGCGGCCGTCGGGCAGGGTGAAGGCGTCGTACCAGTCGCCGCCCACGTTGAGTCCGTGGCAGGCGGGCGCGTACTGGACGGCCAAGCGGAAGCCGCGGGCCGCCGGGAGGTCGCGGGGCAGCATGCCGCGCTGTAGGGCGATGGCCAGCTCGACGTGGGAGCGCTGCACCTCCGCGCGTTCGCGCGCCTGGGCGGTGAGCGAACCGAGTCTGGCCAGCAGCTCGTCACCGTCGTCCGTGGGGCGCTTGCGGGACATGGATCACTCCGGAGAGGACGGTGGCCCCTTCGGGGCAAATGTCGCATACCGCGTTTAGAGGATGATACCGACCTGGGGTGGGGGTCTGACAGGCGGGCGGGACGGCCGGTGGCCCGGTGCGCCGAAGCCCCCGACCGTCATCCGCGGCCCCGACCGTCATGCGCAGCCCCGACCGTCATGCGCAGCCCCGCGCGTCGTCCGAGGCCGCCGCCCGCGCGTCAGCCGCGGGTGCTCAGCCGCCGAGCGCCGCGCCCACCACGGCCCTGGCCTCGTCCTGGACCCGGCGCAGGTGGTCGGGTCCCTGGAAGGACTCGGCGTAGATCTTGTAGACGTCCTCGGTGCCCGAGGGGCGGGCGGCGAACCAGGCGTTGGCGGTGGTCACCTTGATGCCGCCGATGGCCGCTCCGTTGCCGGGCGCCTCGGTGAGCACGCCGGTGACCGCTTCCCCGGCGAGGGTGTCCGCGGTGACCTGGGCGGGCGAGAGCCTGGCGAGCAGCGCCTTCTCCTCCCGGGTCGCGGGGGCGTCGATGCGGGCGTAGGCGGGTTCGCCGAAGCGGGCCGTCAGGGCGGCGTAGTGCTCCGACGGGGTCTTCCCGGTCACCGCGGTGATCTCGGAGGCGAGCAGCGCCAGGATGATGCCGTCCTTGTCGGTGGTCCACACCGAGCCGTCGCGGCGCAGGAAGGACGCGCCGGCCGACTCCTCCCCGCCGAAGCCGAGCGAGCCGTCGACCAGCCCGTCCACGAACCACTTGAAGCCGACGGGCACTTCGACGAGCCGTCGGCCGAGGTCGGCGGCGACGCGGTCGATCATCGAGGACGACACCAGGGTCTTGCCGATGCCCGTGCCGTCGGGCCACCGCTCGCGGTGGGCGAAGAGGTAGGCGATGGCGGCGGCCAGGTAGTGGTTGGGGTTCATCAGGCCCGCGTCGGGGGTGACGATGCCGTGCCGGTCGGCGTCGGCGTCGTTGCCCGTGGAGATACTGAACCGGTCGCGCTGCTCGATCAGCGAGGCCATCGCGTAGGGCGAGGAGCAGTCCATGCGGATCTTGCCGTCCCAGTCCAGCGTCATGAACCGCCAGGTGGGGTCGGTGTGCGGATTGACGACGGTCAGGTCGAGGCGGTGCTCCTCGGCGATCCGGCCCCAGTAGGCGACGGACGCCCCGCCGAGCGGATCGGCGCCGATCCGGACGCCGGCGGCGCGGATCGCGTCCAGGTCGAGGACGCTCGGCAGGTCGGCGACGTAGGTGCCGAGGAAGTCGTAGCGGCTGGTGCCCGGGGCGGCGAGCGCCTGGGTGTACGGGATGCGGCGTACGTCCTTGAGGCCGCCCGCGATGATCTCGTTGGCCCGGTCCTGGATCCAGGAGGTGGCGTCGGAGCCGGCGGGGCCGCCGCTGGGCGGGTTGTACTTGAAGCCGCCGTCGGCGGGCGGGTTGTGGGACGGGGTGACGACCACGCCGTCCGCGAGGCCGGTGGCACGGCCCCGGTTGTGGGTGAGGATGGCGTGCGAGACGGCCGGGGTGGGCGTGGAGCCGTCGGCGCTGTCGACGAGCACGGTGACGTCGTTGGCGGCGAACACCTCCAGCGCCGTGACCCGGGCCGGCTCGGACAGGGCGTGGGTGTCGGCCCCGAGGAAGAGGGGGCCGTCGGTGCCCTGGGCGGTGCGGTACTCGCAGATCGCCTGGCTGGTGGCGGCGATGTGGTCCTCGTTGAACGCCGTGTTCAGGGACGACCCGCGATGGCCTGACGTGCCGAACGCGACGCGCTGCGCCGGATCGGCCGGGTCGGGGTGCAGCGCGTAGTACGCGGTGACCAGCCTGGCGACGTCGACGAGGTCCTCGGGGCCGGCCGGCCGGCCCGCTCGTTCGTGCGTCATGGTCCGTTCCTCCGCATGGTTGATCCGTCACTCGCCGTCTCATCTTTCCTCGTCAAGGCGCCGGTGCGCGAGGGGACTCCGCCGCGACGGCACGTGAGGCCCGTCGCACGGCGCGGGCGAGGGCACGGGCGAGGGCCCCGGCACGGCGGCGAGCACCGCGCGCCGGACGGTACGCACGAGGCGGGCGCCCCTCGGCGAACGCGGGCCCGCGAAGGCGTGGACCTCCTCGCCCGGCCGGGGCGCGAGGGCCGCCCGCCACCCTGGCCCCGTCCGCCGGACAGCGGATCCGGGACCGTCGCGGGCGCCGATTTATGCCTCCGTTCACATATATCGGCTCCGAGCCCATCCGTAGGGGGCCCAGCGTCCGAATACCCAGTGAAGAGGAGTGAGAAGGTGAACAGCGATGAGAAGGTCGTCCACCTGCCCTGTCGTCCGGACGAACGGATCTCTCCGAGGACTGCGCGGCCATGTACGCGCACAGCTGCAAGCCTGGCGGCAGGAGGCTCTCGCCGATGATGCCGAGATCGTGGTCGGCGAGCTCGTCACCAACGCGCTGCGGCACGGGAGGCCGCCGGTACGGGTCGCCCTGAGCCTGCGGCACCAGCCGGGGGTGCGGAACACGGTGCGGATCGAGGTCACGGACGCGGGCGCCGCCTTCGACGTGCGCCTCGTCCGCGCCCGCTGGCGGCATCCGTCCTTCACGGCCGGGGAATCGGGCCGCGGCCTGCTCATGGTCGACGCCCTCACCTGCGGGTGGGGCGATCTCGGCAACTTCCACGGGCACACCGTCTGGGCGGAGCTGGTCTGCGAGGGTGCCGGTGTCCCGGTCCGGTAGGGCCCGCCGCGGCGAACGCCGCCGACCGCGGTCCGCGGGTGCCGTAGCCTCGAAGCGAAGATCACTTGTCGAGAGGAGGCCGGGTGAACGAGGCCGAGTCCGGGAGTTGTTGTGCGCCCTCCGCCGGCCGGGGCGGGGCGGACCTCACCCTGGGACCGACCGTCGGCGCCCAGGGGCACACCGCGACGGGACGACCGAAGGACCGCGACCGGTACCGGGACCGGGACGGGATCCAGGACCGGGACCAGGACCGCGACCGGGACCAGGACCAGGACCGAGACGAGGACCAGGACCGGGACCGGGACCAGGCCAGGTACCGGAATCACAGCGGCCCTGATCACAGCGTCCTGCTGGAAGGCGGCTCGTTCCTGATGGGGACGCGGGACACCGACGGTTTTCCCGAGGACGGTGAGGGACCGGTCCGGGAGGTCACCCTGTCGCCGTTCCGGATCGACGCCTGCGCGGTGACCAACGACCGGTTCGCGCGGTTCGTCGACGCGACCGGGTACGTCACCGAGGCGGAACGATTCGGCTGGTCCTTCGTGTTCGCCGGTTTCCTGCCCGCCGCGCTGCGGCGCGGGGCACCGCGGCCGCCGGGGACACCGTGGTGGTGCGGGGTCGAGGGCGCCTGCTGGCACGCCCCCGAGGGTCCGGGCAGCTCGGTCGGCCCGCGCGGCGACCACCCCGTGATCCACGTCTCCTGGAACGACGCCGCCGCCTACTGCCGGTGGGCCGGCGCCCGGCTGCCCACCGAGGCGGAGTGGGAGTACGCCGCGCGGGGCGGCCTGGTGCAGCGCCGCTATCCGTGGGGCGACGAGCTCACGCCGGACGGCGAGCACCGCTGCAACATCTGGCAGGGCCGGTTCCCCACGAAGAACACCGCCGAGGACGGCCACCGGGGCACGGCACCGGTGACCGCGTACGAGCCCAACGGCTACGGGCTGTACAACGTGTCCGGCAACGTGTGGGAGTGGTGCGCGGACCGGTGGGGCACCCGGCACCCGGACCGTCCGCGGACCGATCCCAAGGGCCCGGCGCACGGCACGTCGCGCGTCATGCGCGGCGGCTCCTACCTGTGCCATCACTCGTACTGCAACCGCTACCGCGTCGCGGCCCGCACGGCGAACACCCCGGACAGCAGCACGGGGAACCTCGGGTTCCGGTGCGCGTGGGACGCCTGACGCACACCGCAGCATCCCCGCCCCGCGCCACGCCGCACCACCCGTAGCACCCCCGTCCCGCACCACCCCCGCACCACCCGCAGCAACCCCGTGTCGCACCACCTGCACCACCCGCACCACCCCGCCACCCCCGTCCGTCACGGAAACATTGCAGCCTCATGAAAGGTCACCCGCTCCACCGACAGCCACCCCACCCCTCCTGACCTGCACCTTTCCACCCCTTCCGCAGCCGCTCGGCACATCGCCGGTTTTTTCCGGGCTGTTGACGTAATTACTCGGGCTCCGCATCCTGAGCCCCATGCCGCACGATCAGGAAAGCCCGCTGGCACGGCTGCGCCGGGGTCACGAGGAACTCGTCCTCGGGCTCCTGCGCACCCACGGTCCACTCAGCAGGGGGGAGCTGGGCAGGCTGACCGGCCTGTCCCGCACGACCCTGTACGACATCGTCGCCGTCCTCGTGGACAGCGGCGCCGTCGTGGCCATGCCGCCCGCCGGCACCGAGCGGCGCCGGGGCCGTCCGGTGGAGACGCTGAGCCTGCACCCCGGCGCCGGGCAAGCCATCGGCATCGACTTCGCCCGGCGCGCGGTGCACGTCGCCGCGGTCAACGTCGCCCACGAGGTAATCGGTTCCGCGAGCGCGCCGCACGCCGAGGGCCTGGGCTGGGAGGAGCGCGTCGGCCTCGCCGGGCGGCTGGTCGGCGGGCTGGCCGGCGGCACGCTGCGGCTGGGGGCGCTCAGCGGCGTCGGAGTCGGGGTCGTCGGACCGGTGAACGGCGCGGCGGCCACCCCGCCGGGGGGTTCACCGGCCCGCGACGACGGGGCACCGCCTCCCCACGACGACCTGTCGGTGCTGCTGCGCAAGCGCTTCGGGGTTCCCGTCCTGCTCGACAACAACACCCGGCTGGCGGCGCTGGCCGAGGCGACGTGGGGGGCCGCGGCCGGTGTGCAGGACGTCCTGTACCTGCGGCTGTCGCACGGCGTGGGCGGCGGTCTGGTGGTCGGCGGCGCCCTGCACCGCGGCGCGCACGGGCTGTCCGGGGAGTTCGGCCACATCACGGCCGAGCCCGGCGGCCGGCGATGTTCCTGCGGCAAGGACGGCTGTCTGGAGACCGTCGCCTCGATCGGCGCGGTACTCGACGCCCACCCCGGCTCCGACGATCTGGGGGCCTTCCTCGCCGCGCTTCCCGGCGATCCCGGCGCACGCCGCGTGCTGGCCGAGGCCGGTGCCCGGGTGGGCACCGTGCTCGCGGCCGTGTGCAACGCGATCGGCCCCGACGTCACGGTACTGGGCGGCGAACTCGCCGAGGCCGGACCGGCGTTGTTCGCACCCGTCGAACGCGCCCTGTCGGCGCACCTGATGCCGGTCTCCCGGCCGCGGATCGACCTGCGGCCCGCCGCCCTGGGCGAGGCGGGCGGCGCGCTCGGCGCCATCGCGCTCGTCCTGCACGAATCGCCCCTGCTCACCCGCTATCCCGCACCCGATCCCGTGGAGGGAACGTGACCGCCCCCGTCCCGCCGAGGCCACCATGGCCGTGATCACCGCACCCGACAAGACGCCCGCCACGTCCACCGCGCGACGGCGGCGCCGTACCGTTCCCACGCTCCTGCTGAACCTGGTGGCGCTGATCGCGGGGGTCGCCGTGTGGGGGATCGCCGCCGCGACCCACCTGGCCGACGTCCCGGGCCCGCCGGCGGTGGCCGCCCGGGCCTGGGAGATGCTGGGCGACGGCACCCTGGCCGACGACACGCTGGCGAGCCTGCGCCGGGTCTTCCTGGGCTTCGCGCTCGGCACGCTCCTCGCCGTGCCGGTCGGCTTCCTGATGGGCTGGTACCCGCTCGCCCGCGGCCTGCTCGAACCGTACGTGCAGTTCTTCCGGACCGTGCCGCCGCTGGCGATCATCCCGCTGGCGATCGTGCTCATGGGCATCGGCGAGACCCCGAAGGTCTTCGTCATCTTCCTGGCCGCGTTCCTGTCCGGTGTGGTCGCCGCGTTCCAGGGCGTGGTGGGCGTGGACGGCACGCTCGTGAACGCGGCCCGCGTGCTGGGCGCCCCGGACCGCGTGATCTTCCTGAAGGTGGTGGTCCCGGCCGCCACGCCCTTCCTGCTCGTCGGCATGCGCATCGGGCTCGGGGCGTCCTGGGCGACCGTGGTCGCCGCCGAACTCATCGCCGCCGACAAGGGCCTGGGCTACGAGATGATGCACGCGCAGACCTACTACGACCTGCCGACGATCTTCGTCGGGCTGATCACCATCGGGGTGATCGGGCTCGCGATGGACCGCCTCCTGCTGCGGGCGGAACGGCATCTGACGGCCTGGCAGGAGCGGCGATGACCGACATACCCACCCTCCCCGAGGCCAAGATCTCCTTCCGGGAGGCCGGGAAGAGCTTCCCCGTGAAGGGCGGCGAGTTCACCGCGCTCGACCGGGTGTCGCTGGACGTGGCCGACCGCGAGTTCGTCACCGTCGTCGGGCCCTCGGGTTGCGGCAAGTCGACCCTGCTCAACATGGCGGCCGGCCTGGTCGAGCCGACCACGGGCCGGGTCCTGGTGGACGGGGACGCCGTGCGGGGGCCCGGTCCCGAGCGCGGGGTCATCTTCCAGCAGTACGCGCTCTTCCCCTGGCTCACCGTGCGCGGGAACGTCGAGTTCGGGCTGAAGCTCAGGTCCCTGTCCGCCGCCGAACGCCGTAGCCGGGCCGACCGGGCGATCGAGCTGGTCGGGCTCACCGACTTCGCCGACGCCCTGCCCAAGACGTTGTCCGGCGGCATGAAGCAGCGGTGCGCGATCGCCCGGGCGTACGCCGTCGATCCCGAAGTGCTGCTGATGGACGAGCCGTTCGGCGCGCTGGACGCCCTCACCCGGGTGCAGTTGCAGGACCAGTTGCTGCACACCTGGACCCGGGAGCGCCGTACGGTCATGTTCGTCACGCACGACGTCGACGAGGCCGTCTACCTGGCGCGCCGCGTCGTCGTGATGGCCGCCCGGCCGGGCCGCGTCCACCGCGTCATCGACGTGGACCTGCCCTACCCGCGGACCGAGGAACTGCGGCTGTCCGCCGAGTTCGCGCGGATCCGCAACGAGGTGTGGCACGCCGTGTACCACCAGCCGTCCGCAGCCCCCTCGGCCTGACGCCTCGACCGTCAGCCCGAGATCCCCGGCCTGACGCCTCGACCACCAGCCCGCCACCCCCCGGGGCCCGACAGCCCCTCATCCCACCCCGCGGTCCCGCACTGCGCGCACGCCCGAAAGGCCCCCTGTCATGAGCATGCACATGTCTCGACGCACCTTCCTGGCATCACTCTCCGCCACCGCGCTGGCGCTCTCCGCGTCCGCCTGCTCCTCGGACGAGGACGGTGGCAGCGGCGGCAGCGGCGGTACGACGGCGATCCGCTTCGGCTACATCGCCGACTACAACGGAGCCAGTCTGCTGGCCATCGCCGACGACCAGGGCCTGTGGAAGAAGCACGGCCTGTCCGCCTCCTACAAGACCTTCGTCAACGGCCCCATCCAGATCCAGGCACTGGGCAGCGGCGACCTCGACTACGGCTACATCGGTCCGGGCGCCATCTGGCTGCCCGCCTCGGGCAAGGCGAAGATCGTCGCTATCGACACGCTGACCTACGCCGACCGGGTCATCGCCAAGCCGGGGATCACCTCCATGGCCGGCCTCAAGGGCAAGAAGGTCGGTGTCCCCGAGGGCACGTCGGGCGAGATGATCCTCCACCTCGCGCTGCGCGAGGCCGGGATGACCATGGACGACATCGAGAAGGTCGCGATGGACGCGCCCACCATCGTCTCGGCCTTCTCCGCCGGACAGATCGACGGCGCCGGCATCAACTACCCCCTGATCGACACCATCAAGCAGAAGGTGCCCGACCTGGTGGAGCTGGCGAGCGCCGAGGACATCGGCGGTTCCTTCCCCACCGCCTTCGTCTCGGGCGAGAAGACGGACGCGACCGCCCGGGCGAAGGTGGTCAAGGTGCTCCAGGAGGCCAACGACTGGCGGGCGGCGAACCCGGCCGCCTCCGTGAAGCTCACCGCGAAGCTCCTGAAGGTCTCCGAGGACAAGGTCGAGGCGGACGCGAGCCACGTCAAGACGCTCACGACCGCCGAACTGGTCGCCCGGACGAAGGACGGCACCGTCGCCGAGTGGCTGGACGGCATGACGGAGTTCTTCGTCAGCACCGGCCAGCTGAAGAAGGCGCCCTCCGCCGACACCTTCTACACGGGCGACGTCTACACGAAGGCGGCCTCGTGAACCTCCTCTTCCTCATGACCGACCAGCACCGCGTGGACACGCTCGGCTGTTACGGCAACCCGCACGTCGCCACCCCGAACCTGGACCGGCTCGCGGCCACCGGCACCCGCTTCGACCGCTTCTACACCCCCACCGCCATCTGCACCCCGGCCCGCGCCAGCCTGCTCACCGGCCAGGCGCCCTTCCGCCACCGGCTGCTCGCCAACTACGAGCGCAACGTCGGCTACCTGGAGGACCTGCGCGAGGACGCCTTCACCTTCCCCACCGCGCTGGCCGCACGCGACTACCAGCTGGGGCTGGTGGGCAAGTGGCACGTCGGCACCCGCCGCAACGCCGCCTCCCACGGCTTCGACGGCCCGGACCTGCCCGGCTGGCACAACCCGGTCGACCACCCCGACTACCTCTCCTACCTGGAGGAACGCGGGCTGCCGCCGTACCGCATCACCGATCCGGTGCGTGGCACCACGCCCAACGGCAATCCGGGCAACCTGCTCGCCGCACGTCTCCGGCAGCCGGTGGAGGCGACGTTCGAGCACTACCTCGCCACCCGCGCCATCGAACTGCTGGACAAGTACGCCGCCGACGGCCGGCCCTTCTTCCTCGCCACCCACTTCTTCGGCCCGCACCTGCCGTACCTGCTGCCGGACGCCTACTACGACCTGTACGACCCCGAACTCGTCGAACTGCCGCCCTCGATCGCCGAGACCTTCGAGGGCAAGCCGCCGGTGCAGCGCAACTACAGCGCGCACTGGACCTTCGACACCATGCCGCTTGAGGTCACCCGCAAACTCATCGCCGTCTACTGGGGCTACGTCACCCTCGTCGACGAACAGATCGGCCGCATCCTCACCCGGCTCGACGAACTCGGGCTCACCGACGGCACCTCCGTCTTCTTCACCGCCGACCACGGCGAGTTCACCGGCGCCCACCGGCTCCACGACAAGGGCCCGGCGATGTACGAGGACATCTACCGGATCCCCGGGATCGTCCGCGTCCCCGGGCAACCCCCGCAGGTCCGGCGGGAGTTCGTCAGCCTCACCGACTGCACGGCGACCGTCCTGGACCTGGCGGGCTGCGACCCCGCGCCCGCGACCGACAGCCGCAGCCTGCTGCCGCTGGTGCGCGGCGAACACCCCGACTGGCCGGACGAGTTGCTCGCCGAGTTCCACGGCCACCACTTCCCCTACCCGCAGCGCATGCTCCGCGACGACCGCTACAAGCTGATCGTGAACCCGGAGTCGGTGAACGAGCTCTACGACCTCGAGGCGGACCCGCACGAGCTCACCAACCGTTACGCACACCCCGAACTGGCGCCCGTACGGCGCCGTCTGATGCGCCGCCTCTACGACCTGCTCCGGGAGCGCGGCGACAACTTCTACCACTGGATGACGCCCATGTTCGACATCGGCGCCTCCGACTACGACCCGACCCTGAGCTCCTTCGAGTAGAGAGGTCCGCCGACCGTGCACCGAAGAACGCGCGGCGCCGCCCACTGGACGTGGACCGGCGTGCGGGCGCTGCCCGCTGAGCAGGCGCTGAGCATCGGACCGGTCACGGCGGCGGCCCGCACCGTCCGGCGCGGGCCGCCGGGGCGTCGCCGCCGGGACGCGCTCAGTGGCCCGAGCCGTGCCGGCCGCCGAGCTGGTCGCGGTGGCGCGGATCGCCCAGGTAGGTCACCGCGTCGAACGGCGGCGCCGACCTGATCTCGTCCTTCGTCCGCGCCACCTGCACGGTCCGCGCGTCGTGGTCGACGCCCATGACCACGTCCGACGGCAGGACCACCTTCCTTCCCAGGAACCAGAACCCGGTGTGCACCACGAGGAACCGCGGGCCCAAGTCCCTGGAATACTTGGTGACCTTCCCGGCCTGGCCGTCCATGGCGTCCACCTGATACCCCGTCAGATCGTCGTCCGGGGTGTGACCGGCGGTCGGCACGTGTCCGTGCTGACCGGCGGTCGGCACGTGTCCGTGGTGTCCGTGCTGCCCGTGCTGTCCTCGGGGCTCGCTCACGAAAGTCCTCCCTGCTCTGCTCGTCGCCCGTGTGCCCGGAGCATCAGCGTCTGCGGCCGCGCACCGCCCAGCCGCTGCCGATGCCCGCCACATGGAGGGCCAGCAGGGTCAGGCCCAGGAGCATGATGTTCGTGGACGTGAAGGTGTCGTTGGTGGAGATCTCCGCCGCGTTGATCAGGAAGGCGATGAAGAACGCCACCGCCGCGATGATGGCCAGCACGAGGTCCGTCCCTTCGGTGTGTCGGGTCGTCGGGTTCGTTCTCCTCCGGATGCCCCCTATAGGGCCGGGAACACGGCGGGCCGCGCGGAACGTCGGGAACGGCGCCGCGGTCTGAGTAGCCGTACTCAGGCGGGGCGCCCGCGCCGCCGCGACACTGTGGTGCACACCGTCCCGCCCTGAGAAAGGCCCCCTCGTGCTGAGCCGTGCCGCCGCCGCCCTGATGCCCGTCCTCGGACGACTCACCGTCACCAGCGAGCTGCGGATGCGCCTGCCCTCGGGCACCATCTTCGCGGCCAACCACGACTCCCTCGCCGACCCCGCCGTCGTCCTGGCCGCCCTGCGGGGGCTGGGCGTGGAGCCGGTGGTCATGGCGACCGCCGGGCTGTGGCGCGTCCCGCTGCTCGGCCGGGCGCTGGCCCGCGAGGGGCACATCGCCGTCCACCGCCGCTCGGCGCGCGCCGCGCAGGCGCTCGACGCGGCCGCCGAGGTCCTCGCCGGCGGCCGGCACGTCCTGCTCTACGGGGAGGGCGGGCTGCCGGACCGCACGGACGCGGCCCCCGGCCCGCCCGAGGCCTTCCGTACCGGACTCGCCCGCCTCGCCCACACGTCCGGCGCCATGGTCGTCCCGGTGGGCCACGCCGGCGCCCGGCGCATCACCTCCGGTTCCACGACGAAGCAACTGGCGGGCGCCCTGACGGCACCCGTGCGCCGCCCGCGCTGCCACGTCCACGTCGGCGCGCCGCTGCGGCTGCCCGCGGAGACGGCGACCGGTACCGCGGCCGCCCGCCGCGCCGTCTGGGTGGCCTGGCGGACGGCGGTGCGCGCCGTGGGCGAACGGGGCGCGGAACGGCACCCGGTGTGACGGTCCGGGACGGACCCGCTCGCCCGCACCCGGTGTGACGGTCCAGAACGGACCCGCTCATCCGCACCCGGTGTGACGGCCCGGGACAAACCCGCTCATCCACACCCGGCGTGACAGCCCGGGACAAACCCGCTCATCCTCACCCGGTGTGACGGTCCAGAACGGACCCGCTCGCCCGCCCCCGCTCGTCCGCCCCGGCTCGTCCGCCCCGGCTCATCCGCCCCCGGGCGGTGGCGCCGTGCTCCGGCGCAGGACGAGCCGGGTCGGTACGAGGGTGGTGCCGCGTTCCGGACCCTCGCGGCGCATCTTGCGCAGGACGGCCTGGACGCAGAGGCGGCCGACCTCCGCGAAGTCCTGGTGCAGGGTGGTCAGCGGCGGCAGGAAGGAACTGGCCTCGGGGATGTCGTCGAAGCCGATGACGCTGACGTCCTCGGGGACGCGCCGGCCGCGTTCGTGCAGGGCGCGCAGCAGGCCCAGGGCCATCTGGTCGTTGGCCGCGAAGACGGCGGTGCACTCCTCGCGGGCGGCGAGTTCGAGGCCCGCGTGGTAGCCGGACTCCGCCGACCAGTCGCCGCGGACCAGGGGCGGCGGGGTGCGGCCGGCCTCGACGAGGGCACCGCGCCAGGCGTCCGCGCGCCGTTGGGCGGCGAAGGAGTCCTCCGGGCCGCCCAGGTGCCAGACCGTGCGGTGGCCGAGGTCGAGGAGGTGCCGGACGGCGGTGCGGGTGCCGCCGGACTGGTCGGTGTCGACGACCGTGTAGTGGTCGCCGGCGTCGGAGTCGACCACCACGACCTGCACGTGCGGCGGGAGGGTCACGGTCGCCGCGTCCAGCAGGTGGACCTCCATGATGACGATCACCGCGTCGACGGCGAGTTCCTCCAGCCGGGAGAACGCCCCGCGCACCTCGTCCTGGGTGGGGACGGCGACCGGCAGCAGTGTCACCGCGTACCCCTCCTCTGCGGCGGAGGTGGCGATCGCCTCCAGCGTGCGCACGTTGCCGGTGGTGGAGAGCGTGAAGGTGATGACGCCGATGGTGCGGAACTCGCCGCGTTTCAGCGCGCGGGCGGCGCTGTTGGGGCGGTAGCCGAGCTCCTTCATGGCGGCCAGCACCTGCTGCCGGGTCTCCTCGTTCACCCCGGCGTACCCGTTGGACACCCGGGAGACCGTCTGCGACGAGACGCCCGCCAGGCGGGCCACGTCCGCCATGGAGGCGGTGGCGCGCCCGCGGGTCCGGGCGCGCTTGACCGCGGCGCCGGGCCCGGAGGCGTCCCCGGCGCGCTCCCCGGCGCACTCCCCGGCGGTCCCGGTACCCGTCACCGGGGCTCTTTCAGCCATCTCCACGCGCAGCCCCCACCTCTCCGTCACCGCGGGTTCCACGGGTGCCCCGAGGACCCTTGACCGTGGTCATCGGGGCAGTGTAGACATGCCGCCATCAGATGTTTACGTAAACATAACAGCTCGCCACCCTGCCGCGGTGGCCGATGTTTACGTAAACATCATGGCGGTGCGGCCCGGTACGCCGGCCCCCGTCCGCCGGTTCCGGGACTGGACGAGCGAGGAACGACATGACGACGCTGCAATCGCCGGCGGCCGCCGAGCCGCGGCCGGCGCCCCCTCCGTCGAGGAGGGACCGCCGCTCCTGGACGGGGTGGGGTTTCATCGGCCCGTTCGTGGCCGTGTTCGCCCTGGTGTTCCTGGCGCCGATCGTGTATTCGATCTACCTCAGCCTCTTCCGTGACCAGCTCATCGGCGGCACCACCTTCGTCGGCCTCGACAACTACACCGAGGCGCTGAAGGACGACCGGTTCTGGGCCTCGCTCGCCCGGGTGTCGCTGTTCCTCGCCGTCCAGGTTCCGGTCATGCTGGGCCTCGCCCTGCTGATCGCCCTGGTCCTGGACAGCGGACGGCTCTACGGCAAGAGCTTCTTCCGCATCACGATCTTCCTGCCGTACGCCGTGCCCGCCGTGGTCGCCACCCTGATGTGGGGCTTCATGTACGGCACGAAGTACGGGCTGGTGGGCGACATCGACGAGGCGTTCGGCGTCTCCCTGCCCGACCCGCTCTCGCCCGACCTGGTGCTGGCGTCGATCGGCAACATCGTCACCTGGGAGTTCGTCGGCTACAACATGCTGATCTTCTACTCGGCGCTGCGGGTCGTCCCGCACTCGCTGTACGAGGCGGCCGAGATCGACGGCGCCGGACAGCTCCGCGTGATCACCGCCATCAAGCTGCCCGCGATCCGCGGCGCCCTCGTCATCGCGACGATCTTCTCCATCATCGGCAGCTTCCAGCTCTTCAACGAGCCGAACATCCTGCGGCCCCTGGCGCGCAACGCCCTCACGACCGACTACACCCCGAACTTCTACACGTACTCGCTGTCCTTCAACGGCCAGCAGCACAACTACTCCGCGACGGTGGCCATCATCATGGGCCTGATCACGATGGTGATCGCCTACGTCGTGCAGCTGCGCGGCATGCGCAAGGGAGCGTGACCCGATGAGCAGCCCTCTCACCACCGACTCCCCCGCCACGCCGGCCAAGGCTCCCGGCCCCGCCGGGACCGCGCCCCGGCTGCGCGGCCCGCGCCGGCACACCCCCGGCAAGCCCCGGCGCAGCGTGCTGCTGACCGTGCTGACCTCCCTGGTCGTCCTCTACACCGTGGTGCCGCTGATCTGGCTGGCCGTCAACGCCACCAAGACCCAGGCCGGGCTCGCCGATTCGAGCGGGCTGTGGTTCAGCGACGACTTCGCCCTCTGGGACAACCTCCGTGACACGTTCACCTACGACGACGGCGTGTTCACCCGCTGGCTGCTGAACACCCTGCTGTACGTGGTGCTCGGCGCCGGCGGCGCCACCCTCCTCGCGGTCCTGGGCGGGTACGCGCTGGCGAAGTTCGACTTCCCCGGCCGGCGCGGCGTCTTCGCCGTCGTCATCGGCGCCGTGGCCGTTCCCGGTACGGCCCTCGCGGTGCCCACCTTCCTGATGTTCAGCAAGATGGGCCTCACCGACACCCCGTGGGCGGTGATCATCCCCTCGCTGGTCTCGCCGTTCGGCCTCTACCTGATGTGGGTGTTCGCCACCGAGGCCATCCCCACCGAGCTCCTCGAGGCCGCCCGCATCGACGGGGCCGGCGAGGCGCGCACCTTCTTCCGGGTCGCGCTGCCCCTGCTCGCCCCCGGCCTCGTGACCGTGCTGCTGTTCACCACGGTCGCCACCTGGAACAACTACTTCCTGCCGCTGATCATGCTGAAGGATCCGGACTGGTACCCCCTGACGCTGGGCCTGAGCGCGTGGAACTCGCAGGCGGAGACGGTCGGTGGCGATGTCATCTTCAACCTGGTGATCACCGGTTCGCTGCTCACCATCCTGCCGCTGATCGCCGCGTTCCTGCTGCTCCAGAAGTACTGGCAGTCCGGTCTCGCCGCCGGAAGCGTCAAGGAGTGACCCCGCGGCCCTCCGGCCGCCCCCTCAGCCCCACACCGCGCACGACCACCCTCACCCCGTCCCGCCCACGAAGAAGTGGAAGCACCTCCATGCGCAGAAAGACCGGCCGCCTGCTGCGCGGCCTCGCCCTCCTCTCGGCCCTCGCCCTGGGCGCCACCGCCTGCGGCGGCTCCGACGACGACTCCGCCCAGAAGGCGGTCTCCGCCGCGGACATCCAGGCGGCCCTGAAGAAGGGCGGCACGGTCACGGTGTGGGCCTGGGAACCCACGCTGAAGACGGTCGCCGCCGACTTCGAGAAGAAGTACCCCAAGGTCAAGATCAACCTGGTCAGCGAGCGGTCCGGCGACAAGCACTACACCGCCCTGTCGAACGCGATATCGGCCGAGAAGGGCGTGCCCGACGTCGCCCAGGTCGAGTACTTCGCGGTGAGCCAGTACGCCCTGACCAAGGGCCTCACCGACCTGAAGTCCTTCGGCGCCGACAAGCTCGCCGACAAGTACACCGCGGGTCCGTGGAACGCGGTGAGCGAGGGTGACGCCGTCTACGGCCTGCCGATGGACTCCGGTCCGATGGCGCTGTTCTACAACAAGGCGGTCTTCGACAAGTACAAGATCGCCGTCCCCACCACCTGGGACGAGTACCTCGACGCGGCGCGCAAGCTGCACAAGGCCGACCCCAAGGTCTACATCGCCAACGACGCCGGTGACGCGGGCTTCACCACCAGCCTGCTGTGGCAGGCCGGTTCGCGTCCCTACACGGTCGACGGCACCAACGTGAAGATCGACTTCTCGGACGCGGGGGCCACGAAGTTCACCGAGACCTGGCAGAAGCTGATCGACGAGAAGCTCCTCGCGCCCATCAACGGCTGGACCGACGACTGGTACAAGGGCCTCGGCGACGGCAGCATCGCCACCCTGGCGATCGGCGCCTGGATGCCCGCCAACTTCGTCACGGGCGTGCCGAACGCCGCCGGTGACTGGCGCGCGGCCCCGCTGCCGGCCTGGACCGCGGGCGACAAGGCGAGCGCGGAGAACGGCGGCAGCTCCCTGACCCTGCCGGCCCTGGGCAAGAACAAGGAACTCGCCTACGCCTTCGTCGAGTACGCCAACGCCGGGGCCGGCGTGCAGTCCCGTGTCAAGGAGGGCGCCTTCCCCGCGACCACCGCGGAGCTTCAGTCCACCGAGTTCCAGAGCACCAAGTTCGACTACTTCGGCGGCCAGGAGGCGAACAAGATCTTCGCCGAGTCCGCCGCCAACGTCGCCGACGACTGGTCGTACCTGCCCTTCCAGCAGTACGCCAACTCGATCTTCAACGACACCGTCGGCAAGGCCTACGTCTCCGGCACGAAGCTCGCGGACGGTCTGAAGGCCTGGCAGGACGCCTCCGTGAAGTACGGCGAGGAGCAGGGCTTCACGGTCGAGAACTGATCACGCGACACACCCCGGGCGGCGCGGACGACTCCGCGCCGCCCTCGTGCACCACACCGGAAGGACCGCCATGATCTCCACCCTCCACTCCCGCCGCAGCGGGGCGGACGGTGACCCCGCCCCGCGCCTCGCCTACGGCGCCGACTACAACCCCGAGCAGTGGCCCCGGGACGTGTGGGAGGAGGACGTCCGGCTGATGCGGGAGGCCGGCGTCACCGTCGTCTCCGTGGGGATCTTCTCCTGGGCGCGGCTCCAGCCCGGCCCCGACACCTGGGACTTCGGCTGGCTCGACGAGGTCATGGACCTGCTGCACGCGGGCGGCATCGGCGTCGACCTGGCCACCGCGACCGCCTCCCCGCCGCCCTGGCTGACCACCGCCCACCCGGAGATCCTCCCGGTGACCGCGAACGGCGAGACCCTCTGGCCGGGGGCCCGGCAGCACTGGCGCCCCACCTCGCCCGTGTTCCGTGAGCACGCCCTGCGGCTGGTCCGGGAGATCGCCACCCGCTACCGGGACCACCCGGCGCTCGTCGCCTGGCACGTCAACAACGAGCTGGGCTGCCACAACGTGTACGACCACTCCGACGACGCGGCACGCGCCTTCCGCGGCTGGCTGCGCGCCCGCCACGGCTCGCTCGACGCGCTCAACCACGCCTGGGGAACGGCGTTCTGGTCGCAGCGCTACACCGACTGGGAGCAGATCCTGCCGCCGCGGCTCGCCGCCTCGCACCCCAACCCGACGCAGCAGCTGGACTTCAAGCGCTTCTCCTCGGACGCCCTGAAGGACCATCTGCGCGCGGAGCGGGAGATCCTGCGGGAGATCACCCCCGACGTGCCCGTCACCACGAACTTCATGGTGATGGGCGGCACCAGGGGCATGAACTACCCGGACTGGGCCGACGAGATCGACTTCGTCTCCAACGACCACTACGTCCACCCCGGCCCGCAGGACCGCGACGAGCTGTCCTTCTCCGCCAGCCTCACCAGCGGCATCGCGGGCGGGCGGCCCTGGTTCCTGATGGAGCACTCCACCAGCGCCGTCAACTGGCAGCCCGTCAACGTGGCCAAACGGCCCGGCGACCTGGCCCGCGACGCGCTGCTGCACGTCGCGCACGGCGCCGACGCGGTCTGCTTCTTCCAGTGGCGGCAGTCGGCGGCCGGCGCCGAGAAGTACCACTCGGCGATGGTGCCGCACGCGGGCGCCGACAGCGACCTCTTCCGCGCGGTGGCCGCCCTCGGCGCCACCCTGAAGACGCTCGCGCCGGTCGCCGGCAGCGAGCGGGAGCCCGCCCCGGTCGGCATCCTCTACGACTGGGAGTCGTGGTGGGCCAGTGAGCAGGACTCCCACCCCACCTCCCTGCTGGACTACCGGCAGGAGGCGCTCGACTGGTACTCCGCGCTGCTGGCCCTCGGCGTCCGGGCCGACCTCGTCACCTCCCGGGCCGACCTCTCCCGCCACCGGGTGCTGATCGCGCCGGTGCTGCACGTCGTCCCCGCCGAGCTCGCCAAGGAGCTGACCCGGTACGCCGAGCAGGGCGGCCACCTCGTCACCACCTACTTCTCCGGGATCGTCGACGAGAACGACCACGTCTGGCTCGGCGGCTACCCGGGCGCGCTGCGTGAGCTGCTCGGCATCCGCATCGAGGAGTTCGGGCCGCTCCTGCCCGGGGAGAGCGTGGAGCTGGACGACACGGCCACGGGCACCCTGTGGACCGACCGGATCACCCTCGCCGACCCCGACACCCAGGTCCTGGCCCACTACCGCACGGGCGTCCACGCCGGCCGTCCGGCGGTCACCCGGCGGCCCACGGGCGGCGGGTCGGCCTCCTACGTCTCCACGCGGCTCGGCGTCGACGGGCTCGCCGCGCTGCTGCCGCGGCTGCTGGAGCCGGCCGGGGTGCACGGCGAACTCCCCGCCGACGTGCGCGGCAAGGTCGAGCTGACCGTCCGGCGCGCCGCCGGCGCCCGCTTCCTGTTCCTGGTCAACCGGACCGACGACACGGTGGAGGTGTCCGGCCCGGCCGGAGACGTCCTGGTCGGCACCGGCACCGGCACCGGCACCGCGGCCGGCGGCGTCGTCCTCGGCCCGCGGGAGGTCGCCGTACTCCGGCAGCCGGCCGGCTGAGAGGAACACCCCCACGACTCCTCGGCACGGCACGGCACGCGCCCGTGCCGGGGGCCATCCCCTCCCGCCCGCGCGGCCGGAGGGGCCCACCACAGCGACCGCACCGCAGTTGGGAGCATCGATGGCACGCCGTACCCGCAGCAGACGAACCCTCACCGCCGCCGCGCTGACCGCTCTTGCCACCGGCGCCGCCCTGCTGGGCGTCCCCGTCCAGGCACACGCCGAGACCGCCGTCACCGTGACGCCGGACCCGTCGTACCAGCAGCAGGAGTTCGAGGGCTGGGGCACCAGTCTGGTCTGGTTCGCCAACGCCACCGGCGACTATCCGCCCGCGATCCGGGAGAAGCTCGCGCGGCTCCTCTTCGACGACGACGGACTGGCGCTGAACATCGCCCGGTACGACATCGGCGGTGGCAACGCCCCGGACGTCACGGACTACCTGCGGGCCGGCGGTGCGGTCGAAGGCTGGTGGAAGGCGCCCGAGGGCACCACCCGCACGGACACCGGCTGGTGGAGCGCCGACGACCCGGCCGACTGGAACGAGGACGCCGACGCCACCCAGCGGTGGTGGGTGGAGCGCATCAAGAACGACATCGACCACTGGGAGACGTTCAGCAACTCCCCGCCGTGGTTCATGACCGAGAGCGGATACGTCTCCGGCGGGTTCGACGCCACCACCGACCAGCTGAAGGCCGACTCGGTCGACGACTTCGCCGCCTACCTCGCGGGCGCGACCAAGCGCCTGGAGAAGGCCGAGGGGATCGAGGTCGACACGGTCGACCCGTTCAACGAGCCCAACACCGGCTACTGGAGCACCCGTCTGGGCAGCGACGGCGAGCCGGTCGGAGGCCGCCAGGAGGGCGCCCACATCGGGCCCGAGCTCCAGCAGAAGGTGCTCGCCGCGCTGGCGCCCGCGCTGAAGGAGGCGAAGGTCAAGGCGGAGATCTCCGCGATGGACGAGACCAACCCCGGCATCTTCGCCACCAACTGGAACTCCTACTCCCAGGCCTCCAAGGACCTCGTCGGCCAGATGAACGTCCACACCTACGGCACCGGGCAGCGCACCACCGTCCGCGACCTGGCCAAGGCCGCGGACAAGCCGCTGTGGATGAGCGAGGTCGAGGGCGACTGGGGCGACGGGCAGAGCTTCACCGACATGCGTCCCGGGCTCGGGCTGGCCCAGCAGATCGTCAACGACCTGCGCGAACTGGAGCCCACCGCCTGGGTGTTCTGGCAGCCGGTCGAGGACTACGACAACATGAAGCCCGGCGGCGAGTCCGCCAAGGGCGGCAACTGGGGCTCCATCCAGATACCGTTCGGCTGCACCTCCACGGACACGCTCCAGTCGTGCCCGATCCACACGAACACCAAGTTCGACACGGCACGCAACTTCACGCACTTCATCAAGCCCGGCGACAAGCTGATCACGGTGGACGACACCTCCAGCGCCGCCGCCGTGACCGAGGACGGCAAGGGCGCCTCGCTCGTCCACGTCAACAGCACCACCGCGGCCCGTACGGTCACCATCGACCTGACCAGGTTTCGCACGATCAAGGGCAACGCGACCGTCACCCCGACCGTGACCAGCGCCGACGGCAAGCTCCAGCAGCAGGCGCCCGTCGAGGTCGTCGACGGCCGGGCCACCTTCACCGTGCCGGCCCAGTCCGTGACGTCGTTCTCCGTCAAGGGTGTCTCCGGCGTCGCGAAGGACGCCGGCCTGTTCAGCAAGGGGCACTCGTACACGCTGACCGGCGTCCAGAGCGGCAAGGCCGTCACCGTCGCCGCCGACGGCACGCACCTGGTCATCGGCACGGGCGACGGCACCACCGCGCAGCAGTGGCGGCTGGACGCCCGGTACGGGAAGACCGGCGCCCGTCAGCGGTACGTGTTCGCCAACCCGGCGGAGGGGAAGCGGCTGGCCGTGCGGGACGACGTGCCCGTGGTCGAGCCGGACACCGGCGAACGGGACCCGGCCACCGAGTGGATCCTGTCGACCACCGGTGACGGCACCTGGACCCTGGTGAACGCCGCCACCGGCCGCCTCCTCGAGGTCGGCGGCCAGGCGACGAACGAGGGGGCCGCCGTCACGACGTGGCCGCCCAACTCCGGCTCCAACCAGCGCTGGAAGGTGACGGACGTGACCGCCGCGGCGGCCGTCCAGGACACCGCCTGACCCGTCCGGCAGTACCCGCACGCCGCCGCCCGCACCGGCTCGTCCCGGTGCGGGCGGCGGCACGCGTGCCGCCCGTCAGGAGCGCAGTGCCTTGCGCAGGCGGGGCCGGGAGGCCCGTCGCCAGAGATCCGGCAGCTCCCGTTCCCGATCGGTGGCGACGGCCTGTTCGCGGCCGTGCAGCAGGCCCCAGGTGAAGCCGGGTTCGCCGGCGGCGTGGGCGGCCACCGCCTGCCGGCGCAGGGTGTCGCGGGCGACGACGCTGTCGTGGTGGTCACCGAGCGCCTTCTGCACCGCCTTGGCGCGCTTGGCCATGCGCCGTGCGGGCTTGCCGAGGGCGGGACGGGCCGCCTCGGCCGCGTACCGGAGGCGTTTGGCGCCCTTGCGGGCGTCGTGGAGGGCGGCGTCGCGGTCCGGGCCCGGGGACGTCCGGCCGGCGCGTGCGACGCGTCGGGCGAGCCGGTCGTGCTCCTTCCCGATCGCCCCGGGCAGGACCTTCGCCGCCTTGCGGGAGCCCTGGGCGCGCAGGGGCGGGTGGGTGGCCAGCCGGTCCAGTGACTCCAGGAGGGCCAGGTGGCGGGCGGAGTCGAGCGCCGCGAGGGTGCGTGCGCGGGCCTCGGCCGACCGGTGGGCGTCCCAGGCCTGGAGGCGGGCGGAGACCGGGCCGAGGACCAGTTCGGGGGGCAGGTCGCCCACGTGTCCGCGCAACCGCTCCAGCAGTACCTCCTGGTCGCGTTCGGCACCGAGTTCGCCGCCGAGCCACTTCAGCTCCTCCCGGAGCGGATCGGTGACCCCGCGGTCGAACAGGGAGCGGTAGGAGCGCAGGCAGCTGCGCAGGCGCCGGCAGGCGACCCGCATCCGGTGCACCGAGTCCGGCAGTCCGCGCCGGACCGCCGGGTCGAGGTCCACGAGGGTGCGGACCTGGTCGTGGACGTAGGCGAGCACCTGTGCCCCGGCCGACCCCGGGGGCAGCTCGGCGGGCCGGTCGGGTGCGGGCTCGGCGTCCGCCGGCGTCCGCGTGTCCGCGCCGCCGCGCGGAGCGGTCTCCGCGAGGGCGCGGCTCAGCTTGGACGGGGTCTTCAGCAGGGTGAAGCCCTCCTTGCCGAGTGCCTTGTCGACGCGCTTGAGGACGGCCGGGTCGGTGGTCTCGGCGAGTTCGACCTCCAGCTCCGTCCACGCCGTGTGCCCGCCGCCGGGGCGCAGCGAGTCGGCCTCGACCCGGTCGAGGACGACCTCGGCGACGCGGGTGCCGTCGGCGTCCAGGAGGTCGCGCGCGGTCCGGTGGGAGCGGATGCGGACCACCGGGGCGAGGGGGGCGCCACGGGTCCGGGAGAGCGTCAGGTCCCGCAGCCGGCCGGGGACCTCCTCCTGGAGGGGCGCGCGGATCTCGTCGCGGGTGTCGTCCCCCAGCGGCAGCTTGAGGTGCCAGCCGGCGTCCGGTCCGCCCGTGCGGCGGCGCAGGGTGGCGGAGCCCCGGGTGAGCCGCAGGTCGGCGGTGTCGTAGTACACCGCGTCCAGGTCGTGGGTGCCCGCGTCGACCAGTGAGGTGCCGTTGCCCGCGCCGGTCAGCGCCGAGAGCCGGGGGAAGCCGCCCGACGCCGGCACGTCGTACTTGTGTTCCGTCTCCTGTGTCGACTGGGTCATGTCCTTCCGGTTGACAGGTTGCGCAAAATCAAACCTCCCCGGCGCCCGCCCGTGCGGGGAACGGCAGGTCGACGGGCCCGCCGCGGGGGCCGGCCGCGGGGACGCGCTCCAGGACGCCGCCCGCGAAGACGTCGTACAGGGGCAGCGTCTCGAGGTGGACGTAGCCGATGTGGCAGTCGCAGACAGCCTGGGGACAGGGGCGGGGGCGCAGGGCGGCGCGGTAGGAGCCGTCGTAGAGGTTGCCGAGGGCGGTGGGGACGAAGTGGCAGCGGCGTACGGTGCCGTCGCCGTCGACGGAGATCACGGACTCGCCGGTGCGGCAGGGCAGGCCGGCGCTGCGGTGCGGGTGGCGGCTGTAGGGGAACAGCGGGTCGAGGGCGGTCCACGCGGCGGCGTCGGCGTCCGGGTAGGTGTGGCCCTCGGCGGCGTTCACCCACAGGTAGACGTGGTCGGGGAGGTCGGCGCGCAGTCGGCGGGCGGCTTCCAGGTGCTCGGGGAGGCCGACGACGCCGACGCTGAAGCGGATGCCGCGTGCGGTGAGGTCGCGGCACTTGGTGAGGAACCGCTCGTAGGGGGTCTGGCCGGGGTGGTAGGTGCACCACAGGGCGACGGTGCCGGGGTCGGCGTCCGCGAGCCAGTCGGTGCGGCAGCTGAGGTTGGTCTGGATCGCCACCCGGCGGACGTGCGGCAGGTGGGACAGCTCGGTCAGGGCGCGCCGGTACCAGGAGCGGACCAGGCCCTCGCCCCAGGGGGTGAACAGGATCGACAGGCGGTCGTCGGTGCGGTCGGCGGCCCAGGCGGTGAACCGTTCGAGGGCGGCGCGGTCGGCGCGGAGCCGGGCACCGCTGTCGCGCCGCTTGGCGAACGGGCAGTAGGGGCAGTCGTAGTCGCAGGAGGCGAGGGGGCCGCGGTAGAGGAGGGTCAGGTCCATGCGGGCCGTCACTTCCTCTCGTAGGCGGCCATGGCGGCCCGGACGGCCGGGGAGAACAGCTCGGGGCCGACGGCGTCGGAGTGGGCGAGGCCTTCGGGGGTGAGCCGGAGGGTGCCGGGGTCGTCGTCCGTCAGCCAGCCCCGGTCGGCGAGCCGGGCGAGTTCGGGGGCGAAGTCGTCGGCGGGGGTACCGCCGAAGCGGGCGCGGTAGTCCGCCAGGGGCAGGCCGTCGGCCTGGAGGAGGGACTGGAGGAGGTGGCGGCGGCGGGCCTCGTCGGCGTCGATGCGGCGGCCGTACTCGGCGTGGGCGAAGTCGGCGGCCGGGCGGGAGACGTAGTCGTCGACGATCCCGCGGATCTCGTGCATGCCGACGGCGTAGTCGAAGGAGTAGTGCAGGGCGGCGGTGTAGGAGCGGGCGCCGCAGCCGAGGCCGATCATTCCGTCGGTCTGGCAGGCGTAGTCGTCCGCGCCCTGCGGCGGGGCGTCGGCGCGCCGGAACATGCGCATGGACTGCTGGGTGTAGCCGTGGGCGAGGAGGTGGTCCCGGCCGGTGCGGTACAGGCGCAGCCGCTGCTCGTCCCAGGCGGGGTCGGGGCCGGGGCGGCGGCGGTCGAGGCCGGTCAGGGGGCGGACGTAGAGGGGGTAGAGGTAGAGCTCCTCGGGGCGCCAGGCGAGGGCGGCGTCCAGCGAGCGCCGCCAGGTCTCCTCCGTCTGGCCGTCGATGCCGTAGATGAGGTCGATGTTGAGGACCGGGATGCGGGCGTCGCGGACGCGGGCGAGGGCCGCCTCCACGTCGGCGCGGCGCTGCGGGCGTACGGCGGCGCGGGCCTCCGAGTCGACGAAGCTCTGCACGCCGAGGCTGAGCCGGGTGGCGCCGCGGTCGGCGAGGACGGCGAGCCGGTCGGCGGTGGCGGTGGCCGGGGAGGCTTCGACCGACAGGGGGACGGCCCGCAGGTCGGCGCCCATGCGGTGTTCGGCGATGTCGCAGAGGCGCTCCAGCTCCGTGGCGGCGAGGAAGGTCGGGGTGCCGCCGCCGAAGGCGGCCGTGGCGAACCTGACCTCGTCGCCCTCCCCGAGGGCCTCGCGTACGGCGGCCGCCTGGCGTTCGAGGGCGTCCAGGTAGGCGCCGGTGAGGCCGTCGGGGGCGCCGATGCGGGTGAAGAGGTTGCAGAAGCCGCAGCGGACCTCGCAGAACGGTATGTGCAGGTAGAGGGAGAGGGCGTCCTTGGGTTCGGCGGCCCACAGGTCCGTCAGGGCGGGGCGGTCCGCCAGGCGGCGGTAGGCGGTCTTGTGGGGGTAGGCGTAGACGTAGCTCTGGTACGGGCTGGTGCGGGTGGGCCCGGGGGCGATGGTCATCGGGCGGCCTCGGCGGGGTCGAGGAGGAAGTGGGCGTAGGGCACGGTCCAGACGGACGCGTGGCCGAGGCGGTGGCCGGTGTAGCCGTCGTCGCCGTAGGCGGTGCCGTGGTCGGAGCAGACGACGGCGAAGCAGGGGCGGCGGCTGCTCGCGGCGGCGAAGAGGCGTCCGATGTGCCGGTCGACGTACTCCAGGGCGGCGGCGTGGGTCTCCCGGGTGTCGCCGGCCTCGCGGGTGGCGCCGGGCAGGTGGAACCAGTTCGGCTGGTGCAGGGCGGACACGTTGACGAAGAGGAACAGCCGCTGCTCGGCGGGGAGCCGGCGGACGACGCGTTCGGCGCAGGCCACCTGGTTCTCGAAGGAGTGCGGCGAGGTGACGCCGAACTCCGGTGCCCAGTGGGACTCCTGGAAGAGGCCGGGCAGCACCGAGCCGAGGGGGCCCTGCCGGTTGAAGAAGCCGACTCCCCCGACGCACACCGTGCGGTAGCCCGCCCGGGCGAGGCCGGAGACGAGGTCGGGGGTGTCGTAGACGAAGGTGCGGTCGGCGGTGGTCTCGCTGCCCGCGAAGCTCGCCGCGAACAGGCGCGGGTGGGGGCCGGGGGTGGCCGGCGTCGGCAGGAAGCCCGCGAAGATCGCCTGGTGGGAGGCGTAGGTGAAGCTGCCGGGAGCGTGTCGCTCCTCCCAGCGGCCGCCCGGCAGATGGCGGGCGAGGTGGGGGATGCGGCCCGCCTCGGCCAGTTCGGCGGCGACGTCGAAGCGCAGGGTGTCGAGGGTGACGAGGAGGATGTCGTGGCTGCCGACGATCTCGTTCATGTCCGGCCCGCCCCCCGGTGCCGTCACGGGGTCGGTGACGGCGGAGGGCGGGGTGTCGGGGACGGTGGCGGCGGGCGGCGGGGTGTCGGGGACGGTGACGGTGGAGGGCGGGCTGTCGGGGACGGTGGCGGCGGGCGGCGAGGTGTCGGGCACGGGGTCGGCACCTGGCCGGGAAGCGCCGGGTGTGCGGCCGGCGCGGGGCCGGGGGGAGCCGGGCGTGCGGCCGGCAGCGGGCAGCGGGGGCTCGGGCACGGCGCCGGGCGGCGGCGAGTCGGGCGTGTCGCGGGTGGCAGGGGGCGGTGGGGGCTCAGGTGTGGGGGAGGGCGAGGGCATGCGGGCTTCCTGTTCTGTGTCCGTGCCGGTGGTGCGCGGGGGCGTGGGCGCGCAGGGCGGCGGCGACCTGGGCGGCGTAGGTGTCGAGGCCCTCGGCGCCGCTGCCGGGCAGGCCGGTGAGCCGGGGCAGCAGGTCGCCGAAGGCGTTGACCTCGCCGACGGCGCCGCTGCGCCAGCCGACGGCCGGCAGCAGGTCGACGCCGACGCACAGGGTGCGGGGGAAGCAGGCCGCGGCCTGTTCGCACACCCCGAGCAGGTCGGCCCAGCGCGCGCCCGCCGCCTCGACGGCCTGCCGGGCCGTGTCGAGGTCGCCGCGGCGGCCGCCGAGGTGGAGGTTGGTCAGCGGGGTGCGGCTGGTGCGGACGACGGCGTGGGTGGCCCGGCCGGCCACGACGACGACCCTCAGGTCGGCGGCGCGGCCCTGCTGGGAGGCCTTGGGCACCCAGCGTTCCAGGTGCAGCCCGTCCGGGGCGAGCGCGTCGACGACGGCCGCGATGTCGCGTTCGTCCTCGTAGCGGCGCACCTTGAGGGAGTTGAACAGGCGGCCGTCCGGGGTGAGTTCGACGGAGGTGGTGGCCCGGATCCGCCCGGGCCCGCCCGCTTCCACGGCGAGCACGCCCGACCCGGACGAGCCGTGCGCGGGTTTGACGAACAGCCTCGGCATCCGGTGCTCCCGCATCACCGCCCGTACGTCGTCCCAGCCGCGCACCGGTGCGGCCCCCGGGCCCGAGGTGGGCGAGGCCGGGACCGGGACGCCGGCCGTGTCGAGGACGGCGTGGCAGCGCCGTTTGTCGAACAGCACGGCGATGTCGTCCGGGTCGGCGAGGCGGATGCCGCCGCGCAGGCCCCGCAGCGCGGCGGTGAATCCGGCGTACCAGCGGGCCGAGCCCTCGACCCGGGTGGGGTCGTGGACGCCGCGCAGCAGCCGGTCGACGTCCGCGTTCTCCCCGGGGGAGTCGACGCGGACGAGTTCGTCCGCGTCGAACCGGGCGCCGCCGGCGCGCAGTACGTCCGTCCAGGGGACGACGCGCGGGGCGGGCAGCCCGGCGGCGCGCACCGCGTCCGTGAAGAGGGCGACCCGGCGGTTCTCGGGGTTGCCCACGAGCGCGAAACGCGGCCCGGGGTCAGGGACCGGTCGGGGCATGGCGTCTCCTCGGCGGGCGGGCGCCGCGGGGGCGCGGGGGTGGGAACGGGTCTGCGCATGGGGGGCGTGGTGGGGTGGTCACTCCCCCACGGCCACGTACCGCCACACCGTGCCGTCCTCGTCCTCGTCCTCGTCGGCGTCGTCGCGGTCGAGGTCCACGTCCACGCCGGCGGGCTCCAGGGCCTGGCGGACGCGTTCCTCGAGGTCCTCGCTGAGGAAGTGGTGGTGGAGGTCGAGCTTCTTGAGGTGGGTCAGGGGCTGGCCGGCCAGGAGGGCGGCGGCGCCCTCGTCGGTCAGGACGCCCATGGACAGGTCCAGCACCTCCAGGCGGGCGACCACGGGGGCCGAGGCCATGGCGGTCGCGACGGCGTCCTGTATCTCGCTGTTGTGCAGGGCCAGGTGGCGCAGGCGCGGCAGACGGGCGCCGGACAGGATCGGCTCCAGGTCGGCGACCTCGGCGTCCCCGCCGTAGTCGGGGGTGCCGAGCCACAGGTCGAGGTGGAGCAGCGCGGGCAGGTCGCTCGCGGCGATGCCGCGGACGACCTCCGCGGGAAGGCCTCCGGTCTCCATCGTCAGCCGGCGCAGGCCGGTGTGGCGCAGGGCGGGGAAGCGCAGGCCGGATCCGCCGCGGACGCCGAACTCCGCCAGGTCGGGGAAGCCGGCCAGCAGGGGGGTGACGTCGGTCTGCCTGATCCAGGAGATCTCGCACTCCTCCATGACGATGTCGCCGAGGAACAGCGCCCGCAGGGCGGGGAAGCGGTCCCGGGCGGCCACCAGCGCCTCGATGACGGTGACGGGGGCGGATTCGTACGCCCCCTGCCAGGCGCCGACGATCAGGGCGCGCACGCGGGTGGTGTCGACGGCGGCGCAGAACCGGGCGAGGGCCCGCGGCCACGCCTCGTCGGCGTTGCGCACGTCGCTGGTGATCCGCCAGGCGACGGCGTCCGGATCGGGCAGGTCGTCCGTCTGCTCGTCGGGGCCGGGGAAGGTGTACGCGGGCAGCCGGTACAGCTCGTGGAGGTGGTCACCGATGGTCATGCGGCTGCTCCTGTGGAGAGATGCGGGTGCGTCGTGCGACGACGGCAGTTCTACCAACAGGCACTGACAACGCGGCGGGCCGGGGCCGCCGTTCGGGGCGTTGTCAGTGGCGGCCCCTACGGTCGTCGTCATGGGGTCGGCGCACGGTGTGCCGGCCGGAGGGGAGGACGTCGTGTACCGGCAGGGAGACGTGCTGATCGTGCCCGTGGCCGAGGAGGCGGTGCCGCCGCACGTGGGCACCGCTCCCCGGGAGCCGCGCGACGGGCGGGGGCGGCTGGTGCTGGCGCTGGGCGAGGTCACCGGCCATGCCCACGCGGTGGTCGGGCCGGGGGAACTGGTGCGGGAGCCGGGTCCGTTCGGGCCGCTGCTGCTGCACCTGCCGCAGGGCGGCCGGGTGGTCCACGAGGAGCACGCGGCGATCCCCCTTCCCCGGGGCTGGTACCGGGTGGTGCGGCAGCGGGAGTACGTGCCCGGTTCCGTGCGGATCGTGGCGGACTGAGGGGACGGGGCAGAGGGTGACGGAGGAACGGATGACCATGACGGACGTGCCGGCCGCCGGACCGGACGCGGGGACCGCCGGCGACGGTGTGGGGTTCTGGCGGGCGTGTGCCGCGGCGACGGGGCCCGCCGACCGGGCGCGGGCCGAGGCGGGTGTCCGCCGGGCCTACCGGCAGGCCGGTCTGACGGAGCCGGAGCGGGTGGTGTGGGCCGGATCGCCGCGGGAGGCGGTCACGCTGATACGGGGCCTGGCGGACCGGGGTCCCAGCGTGCGCGAGGCGGTGCGGACAGCCCCGTGGGCGCTGGAACGGCAGCGGCTGCACGACGCGTTGGGTGCCGTCGGCTGGTCGGCGCACTGGGCTGCGACCGGTGGCCGGCTGTGGGAGTCCACGCAGGCGCTCGTGGAGCGGATCCGCCGGGGTGTGCTGGAGGATCCGGCCGCCAGCCGCGCGGACGAGGCCGGGATCCGGCTGCTGCTGCTGGACGCCGTACTGGGGCAGCACGACGCGCCGTGGCTCGCCGCGTTCCCCACGCGGGACGGCCCGCTGTCCGGCCTGGCCGAGGTGTGCCGCAGCGCCGGCTGGTGGTGGCCCTTCGCCGGGGTGGCCGTGGTGTGCGAGCGGCCCGTGGCGCTGCACCGTGACGAGGCGGGCCGACTGGACCGCGGGGACGGCCCGGCGCTCGCCTACCCGGACGGTTTCGCCCTGCATGCCTGGCGCGGCATGCCGGTGCCGGCCGCCTTCCTCGCGGAGCTGCGCACGCTGACCCCGGAGCGGATCCGCGCCGAGGAGAACGCGGAGCTGCGCCGCGTGATGCTCGAGCACTACGGCTACGAGCGCTACCTCGCCGACTCCGGGGCGCGCCCGTTGCACCGGGACGGGACGGGCACGCTGTGGCGGATCGACCTCGACGGCGACGAACCGGTCGTGATGGTGGAGGTCCTCAACTCCACGCCGGAGCCGGACGGCAGCCGGCGCACGTACTGGCTGAGGGTCCCGCCGTCGACGCGGACGGCCCGGGAGGGGGTCGCCTGGACCTTCGGACTCGGGCCGGAGGTGTACACGCCGCTGCGGGAGACGTGATCCCGGGGGCCGTGCGGCCGCCGCTCACGGGCCCGGCGTGTCACGGGCCGGCCGTGCGGGCCGGCCGCGCGGCGCGGTCCGCGACACGCCGGACGGCGGGCGGGACGTCACAGGAACCGCCGGACGGGCGTCACCGCGGCCTCCCGTACCCGCTGGGCCAGCGGACGCCGGCGCCAGCGCACGGGGTCCACGGCCTCCCCGCGCGCCCAGTCCCGGTCGAAGTCGTCGTCCAGCTCCGCGGTGAAGTGCTCGTCCAGCACGGCGAGCATCACCTCCTCGTCGTGCTCCATCGACCGCCGGTTGAAGTTCGTCGAACCGATCAGCGAGGCAACGCCGTCCACCGTCATGATCTTGGTGTGCAGCATGGTCGGCTGGTACTCCCTGATCTCCACCCCCGCGTCCAGCAGCGTCTGGTAGTGGCGCTGTCCGGCGAGCCGGCAGGCCCGCTGGTCGGTGTGCGGGCCGGGGATCAGGATCTGCACCGCGACGCCGCGCCGCGCGGTCGCGGCGAGCAGGTCGACGAAGTAGGCGTCGGGAGCGAAGTAGGCCGTGGACAGCCGGAAGCGTTCCTCGACGGAGGTGAGCACGACGCGGACGAGCGTCTGCATGTCCTGCCAGCCGAAGCTCGCCGAGCCGCGGACCACCTGGACCGTGGCGCGGCCCGGCTGTTCGTGCTCGGTGAACAGGTCGCGCTCGTCGTAGAGCGTGTCGTGGCACTCGGCCCAGTTCTGGGCGAAGGCGGCGGCGATGCCGTCGACGGCCGGTCCGCGCACCCGCACGTGGGTGTCCCGCCACTCGGCGGGGGTGCGGGCGTCCCCGCACCACTCCTCGGCGATGCCGACACCGCCCGTGAAGGCGGTGTCCTCGTCCACGACGAGCGCCTTGCGGTGGCAGCGGTGGTTCTGCTTCAGCGGGGACAGCCGCGCCGGACGGCGGAACCAGGCGACCTGGACCCCGGCGTCCTGCATGGCGTCGAGGAGCCGCTGTTCGATCTCCTTGGCGCCGAAGCCGTCCAGCAGCAGGCGCACCCGCACGCCGGCGCGGGCGCGTTCGGCGAGCGCGTCCGCGAACTCGCGGGCTATGTCGCCGCGCCAGTACACGAAGGTCATCATGTCGACGGTGTGGCGCGCGGACCGGATGGCCGACAGCATCGCGGGGAAGATGGCGTCGCCGTTGCGCAGCGGGACGAGTTCGTTGCCCTCCGTCGCCGCGATGCCGAGGAGCCGCTCCAGGCGTCTTCGCAGCCGCTGCTTGCGGGCCTCGACGGCGTCCGTCCCGCCGCCGGTCACCCCGCCCTCGGTCACCCCGCCCTCGGTCACCTTGCCGTCCGCCACCGGTCCGTGCAGCACGTCCGCCTCCTCGTCACGCGTCCATGAGGGTCATGGCGGGTCCCCGACCCGCCGGCGGCGTACGTATACCCGGCGCGTCCCCGGCGACGCAGAGCCCTGGGGGGCGCGCGTCCCGCGAGGGAGCGGGCGTCCGGCGGCGAGGCGGCGGGAGCAAGCCGGCGAGGCGGAGGCGGTCGGTCGGCCAGGCGGAGGGGCTCAGTCGGCCAGGCAACGGCGGCCGGTCGGCCAGGCCGAGGGGGGCAGTCGGCCAGGCGGAGGGGCTCAGTCGGCCAGGCGGTCCAGGACTTCCTTGGCCTGGTCACGCACCGTCGCCCGGGCGGTGGGGTCCAGCGCGCCGAGGTCCGTGCCCTCCAGGGCGTCGAGGACCTCGTCGCCGCCGGCGTCGCAGGGGACGGTCGCGCTGAGCACCTCGTAGCCGTCACGGGCGGCCACCCGCAGGCGCCTGTGTCCGTCGGCGTCGGCGTGGACCGCGGCGGCCACTACGAAGGGCGGCTCCCCGCCCGGGTCGGCGGCCAGCTTGCGGTAACCGGTGACCAGGGGCTCGTCCCAGCTGATCGAGAGCAGCAGCTGACGCTTGGCCACGACTTCGGCGAGGTCGGTCTCGTGGACCCGGTCGGCCTCCAGGACCGTGGCGCGGGCTTCGAGGACGAGAGCGGGGGGCAGCAGACAGCGCAGGGTGCTGCCGACGATGTTGCCGCCGACCGTGGCCGCACGGCGTACGGCACCCGTGCCGATCGTGCCGGCCGCCCGCCGCAGCACCTCCGGCACGGTGTCGTCGACGCGGCTCAGCAGGACGGCCGAGCCCAGGGTCCCGCGGGCGACGACGGTGGCCTCGGGCAGATGGCGCAGGGACATGGCCAGTTCGGGGAAGCCGTCCCGTTGCCAGGTCGCCCAGACCAGAGTGGCACCGCCCACCGGGACGGCCCCTTCCGCGAGGCACTCCTGCGCTTCCGATATGGAGGTGGGAAGACGCACCAACACGACAACCGACCTGCCTTCCCGGGACGGTGACGGAACGGAACCGATTCCTCCGCCAAGTGATCACTGGCAGACCGGATTGTGCCCACAGTCGCGGGGGCGCGTACAGGGCACACGACGGCCAACTCTGCGCCCCTCATGTCGAGGGCGACTCCCCCGAGCGCCGGAGCCGCCCGGGAAATTCCGTCGCGGGCGGGCTCACCGCCCCGGAATCTGACGCCATGTCCTACGTCCTGCGTCCCGCCACGCTCGCCGACGCGCCCGCCGTCACCGACCTGCTCACTGCGGTAGACGTGATCGAAATCGGCCGGCCCGAGACGGACCTGCACACCGTCGAGGCCGACCTGAAACACCCGGAGACCGACCTGGCGCAGGACTCCTGGCTCGCCTTCGACGGGGACCGGCTGGTCGCCTACGGGCTGCTGTGGGACGAGTCGGGCGGCGAGCGCATCGACGTCGACCACTACGTCCTGCCCGACCACCAACGGGCCGGACGGCTCGTCCTGGAGTCGATGGAGGCTCGCGCGCTGCGCAAGGCGCGCGAGAACGGCGTCGCGCGGGCCGTGGTGCACCTGCACCTCAACACGAGGCCCACGCTCGACACCGGCCTGATCCTCGACCGGGGCTGGTCCGTCGTACGGCGCTACCACGTCCTGCGCCGGCCTCTCGACCCGGCGGCCGACGCGGCGCCGGCCCTCCCCCCGGGCGTCCGGGTGCGGCCCTGTACCACCGAGGCCGACCGGCTGCGCGTGCACGGGCTGTACCAGTCGAGCTTCGCCGAGCACTTCGACTTCCAGCCCCGCGCGTACGAGCAGTGGCTGCACGACATCGACGCCGGCGGGCTCGACTGGTCGCTGGTGTGGATCGCCGGCACCGACGACCTCGGTGACGCCAGGTTCCTGCTCGCGCGGGACGACCGCGAGGCCATGGGCTGGATCCGCGGCATCGGCGTCCTGCGCGAGGCCCGGGGGCGCGGCCTGGCCGGGCTGCTGCTGCGGCAGGCCTTCGCGGCGTTCGCCGCCCGCGGGCGGGACACGGTCGGGCTGGGCGTCGACACCTCCAACGCCACCGGGGCCCCCGAGTTGTACGCGCGGAGCGGGATGAGCGTCCACTACGCCGTCGACACCTGGGAGGCGGTGCTGCGCTGACGCGGGGACGCGGCGGATCGCCGGCGCCCCGCGGCAGCCGCCCGGCCGGTCCGCCGGTTCAGCCGTCTCAGCCGTCTCAGCCGTCCGAGGCCAGCCAGGGCTGCGGATCGGTGTAGTAGCCGTCGTAGATCACCTCGAAGTGCAGGTGCGGGCCGGTGGACAGGCCGGTGGAGCCCGCCCGGCCGAGGAGGGTCCCGGTCTGCACGCTCTGCCCGACGCTGACGTCGAGGGCGGAGAGGTGGCTGTACGTCGTCTCCAGGCGTTTGCCGTCGATGCTGCCGTGGTCGACGACGACGCGGTTGCCGTACGCCTTGGTCATGGCCGCGAAGACGACCTGGCCGTCGCGGGCGGCGAGGACCGCGGCCCCCTGGGCGGCGGCGAAGTCGATACCGGTGTGGAGTTTGGTGACGCCGGTGAGGGGGTGCTCGCGGGAGCCGTACGGAGAGGTGACGGTGAGGGCGGTGCCGAGGGGGGCGGCCAGGATGGCGTCCGCCGTGCCGCCGCCGGTCGAGGTCTCCTGGTCGAACGCCTCGTAGCGCGGCAGGAGTTCCTTCACCTCGGCGAGGTAGGTCTTCGCTCCGGCGGGCACGCCCGCGGCCTCGGTCACGGCGTCGGTGCCCACCGCGTACGCCGCGAGGGTCAGGTCGACGAGGTCGCCGGTGACGGTGCCCTCGGTGCGCAGGTCGGTGACCTCGCCCGCGAGGGAGCAGTCCTGTCGGCCCAGGGCCATGACGGCGTCGGCCGGATCGCGGGGCGAGGAGCGGCCGTTGCCGTCGTCGTCCTTCCCCCAGGTCCGCCACTCGGCGTCCGTGAAACCGGCGATGCCCTGCTCGCCGGAGGCGCCGCCGGTGTCGTTCTGCCAGCCGGAGAGCTGGTCGATCTGGGCGGCGAGCACGGACGGGGTGACGACCGTGCAGCTCGCGGCGGCCTTGCGCAGCCAGGGCAGATAGCTCTCGTTGACGCCGTTCACGGTGCTCGTCCCCGGCTCCTCCCCCTCGGTCCAGTCCGAGGGGAGGCCGCCCGTCAGGGCGAGGAAACCGGCGATCGCCGACAGGGTCAGGAGGCCCGGCAGCACCAGCAGGGTGAAGGGGCCCGGGCCCTTTCGGGCGGTGCGGGCCGCGGCCGGCTCCGGGTCGGCGGGGCCGGGCGCGGGGGCCGGGCCTGGAGTCGGATCTGCGAGGGCCGGATCTGCGGGGGCCGGGTCCGCGGGATGTAGACCTGCGGAATTCGGGTCCGCGGGCGTCGCGTCCGCGGGAGTCGGGTCTGCGGGGGTCGGGTCGACCGGGTCCGGCGCCGGGTCCGCCGCGTCGGACGGCGCCTCCACGGTGTCCACCTGGCGGAGTCGCGTCCCGTGGTGCGGTCGTGTCCCGACGGTGTCCTCGTCGTTCACGTCGTCGGCCGCCGCGGGGAGATGCTGTTGTTCACGGGCGGACGGTAGCGCGGAACGCACGGGCCGTCATCGGACGGACGGGCAGAGGGAGTTGTCCCCGGGGGCAGATCTGGCGTGTACGGAAGGCCGGGTGCCCGGGCGGGGGTGCGGGCGCGGCGCCGGACGCCGCTGTACGGGTGCGGGCCGGGCGGGTCGCGCCCGCTCCCCCGGCGCGAGGGCGGCGGCGGTGGCTGTCGGTGGCCCTTGGTAGAAAGGCCGCCCACGGGCCGACGCCGGGGCGTCCGGGGTCGGCCGCCGTACCGACCCGGAAGGCTCACGGCCTTGGACCACATAGGGGAACTGCACGGCCTGCCCGTATACGACTTCCCGCTGCTCGGCGAGGAGACGAGCGCCCTGCCGGCGGCCGAGACGGTCGCCTGGCGGCTGTCCATGGACGAGGACCGGGGCGGGGAGACCTTCGAGGACGGCCTGCGGCGCTTCCTGGACACCGTGGATCCGGCACGGGTGCGGGCGCTGGTGCTGGGGGTCGGCGCCTACGGCACCGAACTGGACGCCGCCCATCCGCAGAAGACGGCGGCCCTGCTCACCGCCGCCGCCGACCGCCTCACCGGGCTCAAGGCCCTGTACCTCGCCGACCTCACCCACGAGGAGTCCGAGCTCTCCTGGATCGTCCAGGACGACGTGGCCCCGTTCCTGACCGCCTACCCGCGGCTGGAGGAACTCGCGGTGCGCGGCTCCAACGGCGGGTTCGGCGGCCAACCGGGCCTCGCGTTCACGCCGCTGCGTCATGAGCACCTGCGCGTGCTGCGGCTGGAGAACGGCGGTCTGCCCGCCGGGGCGGTCCTCGGCATCGGCGCCTCGGAGCTGCCCCGGCTGGAGCATCTCGACCTGTGGCTGGGTGAGGAGGACTACGGCCGCGACACCACCGTCGCCGACCTCGCGCCCGTCCTCGACGGCGGCCGGCTGCCCGCGCTGCGTCACCTGGGGCTGCAGAACGCCGACATCCAGGACGAGGTCGCCGCCGCCGTCGCCGCCGCTCCCGTCGTCGCCCGGCTGGAGACCCTGCGCCTGTGCCGCGGCACCCTCTCGGACACCGGAGCCGAAGCCCTGCTGGGCGGGCAGCCCCTCACCCACCTCCAGGAGCTGGACCTGCACCACCACTACCTGTCGGAGGCGATGGCGCTGCGTCTGCGGGAGGCCCTGGAGCCGTTCGGCGTGCGGGTGAACCTCGACG
This sequence comes from Streptomyces sp. NPDC003247, assembly GCF_042888135.1. Taxonomy (NCBI): domain Bacteria; kingdom Bacillati; phylum Actinomycetota; class Actinomycetes; order Kitasatosporales; family Streptomycetaceae; genus Streptomyces; species Streptomyces sp. NPDC003247. The sequence continues at coordinate 148,723 of NZ_JBIAPF010000015.1, read as the reverse complement.
GGCGGGAAGAGGAGGAGGACGAGGCCATGCGGTTCGTCGCCGCCGGGGAGTGAGCCCCGTCCTCCGCCGGCTCAGCCCACCTCGACGAGCAGGTCACCGCCCTCCACCTGCTGGATCCGGTTGATGGCCAGCCGGCTGACCCGGCCGGCCCGCGGGGCGGTGATGGTGGCCTCCATCTTCATGGCCTCGATGGTGGCGACCGTGGCGCCGGCCTCCACCCGGTCGCCCTCGGCGACCGCCAGCGTCACCACGCCCGCGAACGGGGCGGCCACGTGACCGGGGTCGGAGCGGTCGGCCTTCTCGGTCACCGGGACGTCCGAGGCGGCCGCCTTGTCACGGACCTGGATGGGCCGCAGCTGGCCGTTGAGCGACGACATCACGGTGCGCATGCCGCGCTCGTCGGCCTCGCCGATCGCCTGGAGCTCGATCAGCAGCCGCACACCGGGCTCGAGATCGACGGCGTACTCCTTCCCCGGGCGCAGTCCGTAGAAGAAGTCCTTGCTGTCCAGGACGCTGGTGTCGCCGAACGCCTGGCGGTGGGTGTCGAAGTCGCGGGTCGGGCCGGGGAACAGCAGCCGGTTGAGGGTGGCGCGGCGGGTCTTCTCCAGTCCCTCGCGGTCCTCCGTGGACAGCTCCGTCACGGGCTTGGGCCCGGCGCGGCCCTGGAGGGCCTTGGTGCGGAACGGCTCGGGCCAGCCGCCGGGCGGGGTGCCGAGTTCGCCGCGCAGGAAGCCGATGACGGAGTCCGGGATGTCGTAGCGGTCCGGTGCCGTCTCGAAGTCCTCGGGGCTCACCCCGGCGCCCACGAGGTGCAGGGCGAGGTCGCCGACCACCTTGGAGGACGGCGTGACCTTGACCAGGCGGCCGAGGATGCGGTCGGCGGCGGCGTACATCGCCTCGATGTCCTCGAAGCGGTCGCCGAGGCCGAGCGCGACGGCCTGGGTGCGCAGGTTGGAGAGCTGGCCGCCGGGGATCTCGTGGTGGTAGACGCGGCCGGTGGGCGAGGCGAGGCCCGCCTCGAACGGGGCGTAGATCCGCCGGACGCCCTCCCAGTACGGCTCCAGGTCGCCGACGGCCTGGAGGTCGAGGCCGGTGGGGCGCTCGGAGTGGTCGGTGGCGGCGACCAGCGCCGACAGCGACGGCTGCGAGGTCGTCCCGGCCATGGACGCCACGGCGCCGTCGACGGCGTCCACGCCGGCCTGGATCGCGGCGAGGTAGGTGGCGAGCTGGCCGCCCGCGGTGTCGTGGGTGTGCAGGTGCACCGGCAGGTCGAACTCGCGGCGCAGGGCGGAGACCAGCGTGGCGGCGGCGGGGGCGCGCAGCAGGCCGGCCATGTCCTTGACGGCCAGGACGTGGGCGCCCGCCTCGACGATCTGCTCGGCCAGGCGGAGGTAGTAGTCGAGGGTGTAGAGGCGTTCGTTCGGGTCGGACAGGTCGGAGGTGTAGCAGAGGGCGACCTCGGCGACCGCCGTGCCGGTCTCGCGTACGGCGTCGATGGCGGGCCGCATCCGGCCGACGTCGTTGAGCGCGTCGAAGATGCGGAAGATGTCGACGCCGGTGGCGGCGGCCTCCTCGACAAAGGCGTCGGTGACCTCGGTCGGGTACGGGGTGTAGCCGACGGTGTTGCGGCCGCGCAGCAGCATCTGGAGGCAGATGTTGGGGACGGCCTCGCGCAGGGCGGCCAGCCGCTCCCACGGGTCCTCGGCGAGGAAGCGCAGGGCGACGTCGTAGGTGGCGCCGCCCCAGCACTCCAGGGAGAGCAGTCCGGGCAGGGTGCGGGCGACGACGGGGGCGGCGGCCAGCAGGTCCTTGGTGCGCACCCGGGTGGCGAGCAGCGACTGGTGGGCGTCGCGGAAGGTGGTGTCGGTGACGCCGGTGGTGGGCGACTCGCGCAGCCACCGGGCGAAGCCCTCGGGACCGAGGCCGACCAGCCGCTGCCGGGAGCCCGCGGGCGGCTCGGTGCCGGGCAGCGGGGGCAGCTTGGTGACGGGGTCGACGAGCTCGGGCCGCTCGCCGTGCGGCTTGTTCACCGTGACGTCGGCGAGGTAGGTGAGCAGCTTGGTGCCGCGGTCGGCGGAGTGGCGGGCGGTGAGCAGGTGCGGGCGCTGTTCGATGAACGACGTGGTGACGCGCCCGGCCTGGAAGTCGGGGTCGTCCAGGACGGCCTGGAGGAACGGGATGTTCGTGGCGACGCCGCGGATGCGGAACTCGGCCACGGCACGCCGGGCCCGGCCGATCGCGGCCTGGAAGTCACGGCCCCGGCAGGTGAGTTTGACCAGCATCGAGTCGAAGTGCGCGCTGATCTCCGTACCCGCGTGGGTGGTGCCGCCGTCCAGGCGGATGCCGGAGCCGCCGGGGGAACGGTAGGCGCTGATGCGTCCGGTGTCGGGGCGGAAGCCGTTGGCGGGGTCCTCGGTGGTGATCCGGCACTGGAGGGCCGCGCCGCGCAGGGTGACGGTGTCCTGTGCCAGGCCGAGGTCGGCGAGGGTCTCGCCGGCGGCGATGCGCAGCTGGGCCTGGACCAGGTCGACGTCGGTGACCTCCTCGGTGACCGTGTGCTCGACCTGGATGCGCGGGTTCATCTCGATGAAGACGTGCCGGCCGTCGCGGTCGAGGAGGAACTCCACCGTGCCGGCGTTGCGGTAGCCGATCCGGCGGGCGAAGGCGACGGCGTCGGCGCAGATCCGGTCGCGCAGCTCCGGGTCGAGGCCGGGGGCGGGCGCCAGCTCGATGACCTTCTGGTGGCGGCGCTGGAGCGAGCAGTCCCGTTCGAACAGGTGGATGACCTCGCCCTGGCCGTCGGCGAGGATCTGCACCTCGATGTGGCGGGGGTCGACGACGGCCTTCTCCAGGAAGACGGTGGGGTCGCCGAACGCGGACGCCGCCTCCCGGGACGCCGCCTCGATCGCCTCGCGCAGGTGCGCCGGGTCCTCCACGCGCCGCATGCCGCGTCCGCCGCCGCCCGCGACGGCCTTGACGAACACGGGGAAGCCGATCCCGTCGGCCGCGCGGACCAGCTCGTCGACGTCGGTGGACGGCTCCGACGAGCCCAGCACGGGTACGCCCGCCTCACGGGCGGCGGCGACCGCGCGGGCCTTGTTCCCGGTCAGCTCAAGGGTGCGGGCGTCGGGGCCGACGAAGGTGATGCCCGCCTCCTCGCAGGCGCGGGCCAGTTCGGGGTTCTCGGAGAGGAACCCGTACCCCGGGTAGACGGCGTCCGCGCCGGCCCGGCGCGCCGCCCGCACGATCTCCTCGACCGAGAGGTACGCCCGCACGGGATGCCCCGGCTCGCCGATCTCGTAGGCTTCGTCGGCCTTCAGCCGGTGCAGCGAGTTGCGGTCCTCGTGCGGGAAGACGGCGACCGTGCGCGCGCCCAGCTCGTAGCCGGCGCGGAACGCCCGGATCGCGATCTCACCACGGTTGGCGACCAGCACCTTGCGGAACATCCTGGATCCCTTCAGCCTGCCCGGTGACGGGACCATCGTGTCCGTGCCGTCCCGGGAGTGCCATGTGAGTCGGGCCACTCCATGGTCGTTCCCCGCCCGGGCGGAGCCGCGCAGGACGCTCCCGGCGCGGGGGGGTGAGGGCGCCCCGGCCGGCCGGGTCGGGGTGTCGGTGCGAGCAACTATGCTCCGGCGCATGAGTGAGGCGGACAGCGACAGACGGGTCGTCGACGGACGGTTCGAGCTCCGGGCGCGGCTCGGTGGTGGCGGCATGGGGACGGTGTGGCGGGCCACGGATCTGGTGCTGCACCGGAGCGTGGCCGTCAAGGAGGTCAGGCCGCCCGATCCGGGGCTGGCCGAGTACGACCCCGAGGCGGCCCGGATGCTGCGGGAACGGGTGCTGCGGGAGGCCAGGGCGCTGGCCCGGATCGACCACCCCAACGTCGTGACGATCCATCACGTGGTCGACGGCGGCGAGGGGAGCTACCCGTGGATCGTGATGGAGCTGGTCGACGGCGGTTCGCTGGCCGACCGTCTCGCCCGTGGGCCGATGGACCCCGTCGAGGCGGCGCGCATCGGCCTGGACGTGCTCGCCGCGCTGCGCGCCGCGCACGACGCCGGGATCCAGCACCGCGACGTCAAACCCGCCAACGTGCTGCTGCGCCCCGACGGGCGGCCCGTCCTCACCGACTTCGGCATCGCGGCGATCCGCGAGGCGACCGCCCTGACGGCGACCGGTTCGGTCATCGGCACGCCGGACTACATGGCGCCGGAGCGGGTGTCCGGCCAGGACGGCGGGCCCGCCTCCGACCTGTGGTCGCTGGCGATGATGCTGTACGCGGCCGTGGAGGGCCGCCACCCCCTGCGCCGCGGCACGACACTGGCGACGCTCGCGGCCGTCCTCAGCGAGGACGTGCCGCCACCGGAGCGGGCCGGACCGCTGACGGACGCGCTGATGCGGGTCCTCGTCCGGGATCCCTCGGCCCGGCCGGACGCGGCCGCGTTCGAGCGGATGCTGGCGGACGTGGCGCGGGAGCGGGTGCCGGAGGGCGCCGAGGCGGAGGGACGGGGCCGGGCGGAGGCGCGGGGGCGGGCGCGACGGGAGCCGGGGCCGCAGACCCGGACCTCCTATCCTCTGGCCCCGCCGCAGGGGGTGCCGGGAGGGGAGCCGGTGACGGCGGCAGGCGCGTCCGGGCCTCCGCAAGCGACCCCGGCGGCGTGGAACGGGCCCGCCCCGTCCGGGGCGGCGGCTGCCTGGACCGGTCCGACGCCGCCCGTGGGCGTGCCCGTACGACGCTCCGGGCGGCGACCGCGCCTGCTGCTCCTCGGTCTGCCGGGGACGGGACTGCTGCTCGCCGGTGTCCTGGTGTGGGCGCTGTCCGGGCAGGACGCCGATTCCGGGAGCGGCAACGGGAGTGGGAGCGGCTCCGGGTCGGGGAGCCGGGCGACTGCGTCGGCCACGGCGACCACGGAGGCGGCCACCGGTGCCACGGCCGGGACCGGCACGGGCGGGACCGGCACGGGCGACCTGCTGACCCCCGACGGCATCCGTGCCGCGATCAAGGCCTTCGAGGAGGAGACCGGCCGCGACCGCTACGGCTCCTTCTCCGTGTATCCCGAGTACATCTCGGCGTATCTCATGGTCGAGGGCAGCGACACCAAGTACGACTCGTACACGTACCGTCCCGGCGAGGGCGTGCAGAAGGGGATCATCAAGGGCACGCTGCCCAGCAGCCAGCAGCCCGTCAGTCTGGACGGCTTCGCCTGGGACCGGGTGCCCGCGCTGCTCGCGGAGGCGGAGGAGAAGCTGAACGTGGCCGCCCCGGCGAGCCGCTACCTGCTGGTGACGCAGCCGAACACGATCTTCGACACCCCCGCGGGCATGGCCGTCTACCTCAGCGACGCCTACAACGACAGCGGTTATCTGGAGGCCGACACCAAGGGCCGGGTGACCAAGGTGATGCCGGCCGACGGCTGACGCCCGGCGACGGCCGTTCGGCCGACGGGCGAGGTCCGACACCGCTGCCCGACGACCGGTGTCCGACGGCCGGTGTCCGACGGCCGGTGTCCGATGTCGGACGGCCGATGTGCCACGACCGGACGCGGCCGTCGTCGGCCGACCGCTTTCAGCACGGCCGGCCGACGACGGCCACGTCCGGTCGGTGGTCGGTGGTCGGGGTCGGTGGTTGTGGTCTCTCCGTGGGTACTGGTCAGGCGGTGCTCGTCAGTCCCGCGCAGCGTCCATCAGTTGCTGCAACCGGACCATGCAGGGGGCGCAGTGGCGGTCGGTTTCCTGTGTGGCCGTCGCTCCTGCGGCCAGGAGAGCGGTTCCGCACAGGCTGCTGTCGTGGTGCCGGGACACCACGTGCCACACCAGCTCGCCGCCGCCCGACGCCAGACCCACCTTCATCTCGTACACGGCTTTTCCCTTCTGCCGGGCATGTCTCCAGCAGACCGCGTACGCCGCCCCGCGTCCCGTCGGGTTGGGCCGTTCGGGGGACTCCGCGGGCGATCCGCCACCGAACGGCCCAGTCCGTGTGGCGGGAACGCCCGCGCCGTGGCAGGCCCGGGTCCTTCGCCCGCTCAGGAGCGGGCCGGACGGCGCACGGTGAGGGCGGACACCTCGAAGGACATCTCCGTCACCTCCGGGTCGGGCGCCGGGTGGTAGCGGCCGGCGCACACGGACAGGTTCACGATCAGATAGGCGTGCCAGTCGCGCCCCACGCCCCGGTGGTCGGCGAAGACGCGTCTGCCGTTGAGGCTCCACACGACGGTGCGGGAGCCGAACTCCACCCTGAGGTCGATCCAGCCGCCGGGGCGCACGGCCTCGTCGCGGTGGTACCGGTGCGCGTCGCGCACATGGTTGGAGAGTTCCAGCAGGTCGGGGTTGTCCGGGTGGTACTCGAACACGTCGATCTCCTGGTCGCCGTCCCGCCAGGTCCAGATGGCGGGCCAGGCGCCGATCTCGACGGGCAGCCGGACCCGGGCGTCGAGGCGGTCTCCCGTGCGGACCATGAAGCCGTCGTCGCTGCCCTCCGTGGTGAGCAGCCCGGCGTCCCACAGTCCGTCGTCGCGGCGGGTGGCGCGGAAGGTGCCGCCCCGCGAGTACGCGGGGTCGGACACCAGGTGGTCGAGTTTGTTGTCGTTGCGGTTGGTCGGCCCGCCGTCGGGATAGGCCCATGAACGGCCCGCGACCCACTGACTGGACGAAGCGAAATCGGCTCTGAAGCAGACGTCGGTCACTGGCGTCCTCCTCGTCCTCGCACGCTGTGCGCTGTGCGCCATGCGCTGTCCGAGGCATCCCCGTCACCGCGGCCGACATGCGGCGGCGGGGACGGCGCGCCGTAAGACCACCCGGACGTGTGACGTGCCGTACGGGCGTACATCCCCCGTCGGCATGATCCGCCCCGGTCGGCCGTTGACGACCGCTCTCCGTCCGGCCGCTCTCCGTCCGGCCGCCCTCTGCCCGACCGCCCTCGGTGCGGCTCAGGCTCCTGCCAGCAGGGCCTCCAGGGCGGTCGCGGTGTGCGGGTGGTGGGTGAGGAGGGCGGTGCCCTGCGGGTCGGGGGCGGAGGTCTCCCAGGGCAAGTTGCGGTACGCGCTCTCGGCGTCCCGCAGGGACTGCTGGAGCACCACCGAGGAGACCTCGCCGAGCCAGGACCGCTCGGCTGTCCGCTTCGCCTCGGTGATCAGCTTCCGGGACAGCTGACCGGCCGTCGGGAACGGCTGCTCGGCCTTTCGGGCGCCTTCACGGGCGCGGACCGCGTCGTTGAACACGACACGGGCACACCCGAACGCCTTCGCCAACGCAGTCTGCTGACCGGTGTCCGGGTACAGACGGAAGCTGTACCTGAGCTGCATGACCGTCACCCTACATACCTGGGTTATGGGTGAGATGCAGGAGATCAGAACTGGTCGCCACCGTACTTTCGTGATGCATGTTCACTTGGTCTTCGTGACCAAGTTCCGGCACAAGCTGTTCACCGACGCCCCCTTGAGGCGGATGGAGGAGATCATGCGGTCGGTGTGTACGGACTTCGAGTGCGACCTGGTGGAATTCAACGGCGAGGGCAACCACGTCCACCTGCTGGTGAACTTCCCGCCCAAGGTCGCCGTGACCAAGCTGGTCAACTCCCTAAAGGGCGTCTCCTCCCGCCGCCTCCGTCAGGAGTTCCCCGACCTGGTGCGCCACTACTGGCGGGCCAACAAGCTCTGGTCCGGGTCTTACTTCGCCGGAACCGTCGGCGGCGCCCCGCTCTCCGTGGTCAGGCAGTACATCGAACAGCAGAACCGGCCCATGTGAACACCGCCCGGCTCCGCCGGGAGAGGCCCTCGCGACGAACCGCGCCGCAGGCGACGAACCGCGGTGTCCGGCACCGCCGGACCTGAGTCCGCGACGCTCCGCGTCACCACTGTCAGATTCGCTTCACCACCGGCCTGAAGACCGATGCACTGCGAATGAATTCCGGTAGCGGCGACCACTGACAACGCCCCTCGCCCACCGCCGCGGACGCCCCCGGCCCCCGTGCCTGTAGGCACCTGGGGACGTGGGGGCGTGCGGACGTGCGGACGTGGGCCGCAAGCCCGTCGCGGGCCGTCGGCCGGCCGACGGGGCGGGCGACCGGTTCGGTTCACCTAAGTTTGCAGGTCCCACGGCATCTCGGCGGCGGGTCGGCCGGTATACGGTCCGAAGCGCGAATTCCCTGATCAGAAATGGCTTACGTCAATGAAGATTCGAGCCGAGCGCGCCCTGTGCCCGATAGGCGCCCGCACGACGTCGTGAGGTGCCATGTCGACCACCCTTTCCGCAACCCCGTCCCCGTTCCCGTCCCCGACGTCCTCCCGTCATGTGCCGGCCACGATCGTGCTGGCCTGCCTCGGGGTGTTCGTCTCCTATCTGCCGGTCGTCGGCGTCTCGGTCGCGCTGCCGGTGATGCAGCAGGCGCTGGACGCCTCCACGGTCGGCCTGCAGTGGATCACCGACGCCTTCATCCTGCCGACCGCCGCCCTCCTGCTGACCTGCGGAATGATCGGTGACCTGTACGGGCGCAAGAAGACCTATGTGGCCGGCGTGTCCCTGGTCGCCCTCGGTTCCCTGGTCTGTCTCACCGCCGACGGCGTCGCCCAGGTCTGCGTCGGGCAGGCGCTGACCGGTGTGGGCACGGCCGCGCTGCTGCCGTCGACGCTCGCGCTGATCGGCCATGTCTGTCCCGACCCGCGCAGGCGGGCACGGGCGATCGCCCTGTGGACGGCGTCCCTGGGCCTCGGCCTCACGCTCGGTCCGCTGTTCAACGGGCTGATCGTGGAGCAGGCGAGCTGGCGCTGGATCTTCCTGCCGTCGCTGGTCGTCGGCGCGGCCACGGCCGTCGTCGGAACGCTCCTGCTCCAGGACTCGCGGGCGACCCGCGAGCGACACCTGGACATCCCCGGCCAGATCCTGGCGATCGTCGCGATCACGGGCCTGGTCTACGGCGTGATCGAGGGCGGCAGCGTCGGTTGGTCCTCGCCGGAGGCGGTGATCGCCTTCCTGGTGACGGCGGCCGCGCTCCCGGCGTTCGTCGTGGTGGAGCTGCGCTCACCGTGCCCGATGCTCGACATGCGGCTGTTCCGTTCCCCCGCGTTCTCCGGTACCGCGCTGGTCATGGCGGTCACCCTGTTCGCGCAGGTCGGTCTGGTGTTCGCGCTGAGCGAGTACTTCGGTCTGGTCCACCACGCGTCGACGTGGGACATCGCGGTGCGGCTCATCGCCCTCAACGGCTTCACCGTCGTCCTCGGGCCGCTGGTCGGCCGGCTGATGAACCGGTTCTCGCCCCGGCTGCTGCTGGTCACCGGTCTCGTGGTCGGCGGCATCGGGGCGCTGTGCGTGACGTCGTTCCAGGCGTCCACGGACACCGGCACGGCGGCCCTGGTCATCGCGGTCCTGGGGGTCGGCATCGCCCTGGCCATGGCCCCGATCACCACGATCGCCATGGACAGCCTGCCGCACCGGCTGGCGGGCACGGCGGGCGCGGCCAACAGCGCCCTGCGGCAGATCGGCAGCGCGCTGGGCCCGGCGATCTTCGGTGTGGTGCTCACCCACCGAACCCTGGACACGCTCCCCGCCCACCTGGCCGGCTCCGGTCTGAGCCCGGCCGATCAGGGCGAGGTCCTCGGCGTGGTGTCCCACGCCGGCATCCAGGCCGGCGCCTTCCTGCACCTGGACTCCGCGGAGACCACCTTGCGGGCGCACACCGCCTACGGTGCGGGCTTCACGGACGCGCTGCACACCTGCGCCCTCGTCGGAGGCGTCGGCATGCTGGTCGCGGCGGTCGTGGCGTTCGTCCTGACCGGCCGTCACGGGAAGGCGGCCGACGGCGCGGACTGAGCGTCCCCGGCACGGCGGCGCCGGTGAGCGCCCCCATGACACGACGGCCCGGTGGGGGGCGCACCCCCACCGGGCCGTCGCACGGAACGGCCAGGACGGCGACGAGAACACCCATGCCACCGTCCTGTCCTCCGTCGTCCGCCGTCAGGTCGCGAACTCCCCGCACCACGAGCGCGCGACGAGGTGCTTGGGCAGGTGGCGGGAGCTCGTGTCGACGGTGAACCCCGAGTCGTGGGCGAGGCAGGCCAGCGCCAGGGGGCCCAGGGCGACGTGGCCGCGCGGGTCGGTGAGGCCGTGGTAGTACGTGGTGTGGTAGCGGAGGGCGTCGGCGAGCTCCTCCGTGAAGTGGTCCGCCTGGTGCCTGAAGACACGGTGGAAGAGGGCGACGGGTTGGTAGTCGACGAGTTCGAGCCACTCCTTCTCGGTACGGGTCGCCACGTGCGGGGCGGAGGTGTCCATGGTGGTGATGAGCTTGGGCACGATGTCGTTCGCGGGAACGTTCCCGAAGTAGCTCTGAAGCGTGTCGATCCAGTGGAAGACGTAGTCGTCGGTCTGCGGACTCACGCGGCGCAGCTCCTCCACCGGGACCCGGCAGAGCATCCTCAGCCGCTCGGTCTCACGGCAGACGAGGACGAGCCAGAGGGCGTCGACCCAGGCGCGGGCGTCGGCGTGCGGGGCCGGACCGGTGGCGGGCAGGGTGTGCACCCGGTCGCCGATGCGGCAGTCGACCGTGCCCTCGTGGGCGAGGGCGGTGGCGAACAGGGCGCTGCCGATCTGCATCGCGGTGACCCAGGCCTCCCAGGTCTCCAGCTTCGCCGCGTCGGGGTCGTCGGCGCAGCGGACGTGCGCCAGGGTGAGCGCGGCCTCGAGAGCGGGCGTGAAGGCGGCCGGGTCCTGGGCGAGCCGCCCGGTCAGTTCGGCGACGGTCCGCGCGAGCCGGTCCGCGTCGGGCTCCTCCGGGGTCGGGGAGGCGGCGCCGCTCAGGTTCCTCAGCACGTCCAACAGCTCCGGCGGCGGCGCCACGGACAGGACCCGCGTGTCGTGGTCGAAGACCGTGAGGCAGGTCAGCCGCCCCTGGTGCCACCAGTACAGACGCGGGCTGAGCGCGCCGGGGCCGTCCTGGTGGGCGCCGAGGGCGTAGGCGCCCAGGTCGTTGACCGCGTCCACGGCGGTGCCGTCCTCGATCGGGTGGAAGGCCAGCAGGTGCCGGGTCGGTACGGCGACGAGGGCGCCGGCCGCCGGCAGGTCCCGTCCGGTGACGTCGCGGACCAGTTCCTCCAGGACCAGTGCCCTGCTCGCCACGGAGTGGGAGTCCCCGTAGACGGAGTGCAGCAGTGCCCCCGACGGGCACGGCACCTGCGTGTACTCCACCGGGTCGGCCAGCAGGTTGGCGCGTCCGGCGGCCCACAGGGCGTCGAGGCCGGCCCGCGCCACATCGGTGTCGTCGAGGATCCGCACGAAGTCGGGGGTGTCCAGGGCGAGGGCGGCGACGAGGCCCTCGGCCACCGGGCGCACGTGGCGGAAGCTCTGCGCGGCGTCGGCGGGCAGGGCGTCGGACGGCAGCAGGCGCAGGTGGATGCGGCGCAACAGCTCCTGCGGGTCCTCGTCGCCGCGGGAGACGGACCCCAGCCGCGTGAAGTGCTCCCGGACGAGACCGGGCCAGGCCTCCTCGGCGGTGTCCCGGCACCGCCGGGCGAGGTTGGCGAGCGGGTACCGGTGTCCCTCGTGCTCGGCGGTGTCCCCCGCGACGTCCGGGCGTATACCGTGCCGGGCGGCGAAGTGGTCGGCCACCAGGCCGCGCAGGCGGTCCGCCCGGGCGACGGTGAGAGCGGGCAAGTGGGCGTCGGTAGCGTCGTGTTGCGTCACGTGATCACTCTACGGAGTGGACGGCGCACCCCCCGCCGGGCCCCGCGCCCCCGCTCGCCCGGTCAGGTCCGCGACCAGTCCCGGTAGGCGATGCGGGCCCGTTCCCGGAGGTCGCCGACGGTGCTCCACTCGTCGCCGCCGAGCCGGGCCAGCGGCCGGAGCCTGCGGATGTCGGGGTGTCCGTCGACGACGACGTCCTCGTCGACGGCGGCGTGCACGACCTGCCCGAGGACGAGGGTGGAGTTGCCGATGCCCAGGGTGGAGTGGAGCCGGCACTCCAGGGCCACCGGTGAGGCGGCCACGCGGGGCGGTCCGACGCGCACCGAGGGCTCCCGTTCGATGCCGACGGCGTCGAACTCGTCCGTCTCGGCGGGGAAGTCGACGGCACTGGCGTTGATCTGCTCGAGGAGCGGTTCGGGGGCGAGGTTCACGACGAACTCGCCGGTGGCCTCGATGTTGCGCAGCGAGTCCTTGCGGCCGACGGAGGTGAACTGGACGATCGGCGGGTCGGTGCAGGCGACGGTGAAGAACGAGTGCGGGGCGAGGTTGGCGGTCCTGCCGTCGGCCGAGAGGGTCGACACCCAGGCGATCGGCCGGGGCACGACGACGGCGGTGAGCAGCCGGTAGAAGGCTCCCGCGCCCAGGGACTCGGGGGTGTGGTCGATGCGCATGGCAGCCATTTTCCACCGGAGGGGACGGGCCGGGCCCGGACACGGCGGGCGGGGTGTGGTGGGGTGAGGCGGGATGGTGGGCAGAGGGTTTCGAGCGTCGGATCCGGGCCACGGCCGCCGCACCCAGCCCCCACCGCCGTCGACCGCGGCGCGTATCGGCCAAGTCGGTTCTTCTCACGTCTCGTTGCCGCCGCACGAGATGAAGGTCACGAAAACGTATCGGACATTTGACACGGCAATCTTCACACCAGCCACACAAGTTGGCTAGGTTGACGCCCGGGCCGCACGACCGACTCCGGCGAACCCCGCCGGGCCGCGCGGCTCCCGCCGACGCAGGACTCCGGTGGCACATCCGGAGCCGGGACCGACCGGCCCGGGGCCGGGCGCCCGGCCGCCCGGCCGCGCAGCGGGCGCGGGCCTCCCGGCACCGGCCCGCCCACGCCCACCGCCCACCGCCCACCCCTCGGCCGGCGGAGCACGGAAGGAGTACGTCTTCCATGGCGACGGATCGCACCACGCTCCCCACGGGCCAGGGTTCCGCACGCTTCGAAGGCGCGGGGGAACCGAGCCGCGCGGAGATCCAGCAGCGGGTCAGCGCCCTCTACGACCGGGCCGAGAGCGACACCGGCACGTTCAACGCCACCCGCGCCATGCGGAACGGCAACCGGCGGACCGTCACCTCCGTCGCCGCCGGCGGGCGCCCCGGCGGTGATCCGTCGCTGGAGGCCATCGCCCGGCAGTGGTTCGACGTGGCACGCAACCGGCTCGGGCCGACCACGCCCGCCGCACTCCCGGCGGACCGCCTGCCCTCGCTCCCGCCGCCGCCCGCGCGCCCCCAGGCGCCGGCCGGCTCCGACGCCGTACGGGAACTGGAGGCGTCCGGTGTCCGGCTCGCACTGGAAGCGGGCGGGCGACAGGCGCCGGAACCGGCCGTTCCGGCCGTGACCGCGCTGCCGGCCCTGCCCGCGCCCCGCCGGGAGGACCCCCGGGCCCTTCCCCCGGCCCCCGCCTCCTCCGCCGCCCCGGCGGTGGCACCGGCTGGCCTCACGGCCACCGGAACCGGCCCCACGGCCACCGCGGACGGCTTCACCGCCACCGGAGACGGCGGCCTCCCCGTCGCCGCGTCCGGCTTCGCCGTACCGCAACCCGCCCTCCCGGCGCCCGTGTCCCGGTTCCCGGAACCCGAAACCGGCCTGCTCGCGGCGAGTTACGGCCTCGTGGGCACGGACGCCGGACCCAGGACGCCGGACGCCCCGCTCCCCGCACCCGAGTTCACCGCGCCGCCGGCCTCCGAACTCCCGTGGCCCGCAGCCGACACCGCCTCCCCGGCCCCCTCCCCCACCACATCGGCGCCCGCCCCCGCTTACGCACCGGCACCGGCCCCCGTCCCCGCTTACGCACCGGCGCCGGCACCGGTCTCCCCCGCCCCCGCCCCGGTCCCCACCGGCGTCACCGCCTACGCCTCCGGGCCGGCCTACCTCGGCAAGGGGGACAAGGCCCTCGCCTTCGCCCGGGCCCAGATCGGGCGGCCGTGCGTGTGGGGGGCGACGGGACCGGAGTCCTACGACTGCTCCAGCCTCACCCAGGCCGCGTGGAAGGCCGCCGGGGTGACGCTGCCGCGGGCGGCCGTCGACCAGGCGCGGGCGTTCACCCGGGTCGGCCTGGACGACCTGCGCCCCGGCGACCTCGTCTTCTTCTTCGACGATCTCAGCCACACCGGCCTGTGCACGGGCGAGGGCACGATGATCCACGCGCCGGGCCCCGGCTCGTACCTCCGCGAGGAGTCGGTGCACGGCCTCGGGGAGGGCGCCCTGCGCGGCGCGGTGCGGCCCGCCTGAGGGTGCGCCCCGGGGCAGGGTCCTCGCGAGGGACTCGAGCGTCGCGGGTCGGCCGCACCGCGTAGCTGAGCATGCGCGTACCCGAGCATGCGCGTACCCGAGCATGCGCGTACCTGAGCATGTACCCGACCCGCCCGCAGCCGGTTCCGCCACAGCACACGACGTCGACCGATTCCGCCGCAAACGTGGCTGTGGCCGGTAAAAGCGCGCCCCACGACCGGCCGCGCGGTCACACTGGCCTCCGGCCGGTGAAGGAGGGGGTGGTCCGATGGCGGACGCGCAGAAGACCGTGCGGAAGGCCGACCGGGGGCACGAGCGGCCCCGCTGCCCGGTGAGCCGTACGGCGGACGGGGCCTGGCAGGTGCACGGGTACGCGGCCGCCCGGGAGGTGCTGCGCGCTACGGACACCGTGCAGGCCGGTCTGGGCATCGAGACGGTGGAGAAGCTGCCGTCCCGGATCCGTCGCCCCGTGCTGTACCAGGACGGGGCCGAGCACCGCGAGCAACGGCGGCGGACCGCCCGCTTCTTCACACCGCGCCGCGTGGACGGGCACTACCGCGAGCTGATGGCGCGGGTCGCCGAGGAGCAGGTGGCGGCGGTGCGGGCGGCCGGTACGGCGCAGTTGTCCGATCTGAGCTTCACGATGGCGATCGAGGTGGTGCGCGACATCATCGGGCTGCGCCACAGCCGTCCGGGCCTGAAGGCCAGGCTGGAGCGCTTCTTCCCCGAGAAGTTCGGCAGCCCCGGGCTGACCAGTGCCCGGGGCCTGTACTGGCTGGTGCGGCAGAACGCGAACTGGCTGCGCATCCATCTCGCCGACGTGCGTCCCGCGATCCGCGCCCACCGCCGCGAGGAGCGGGACGACCTCATCTCCCACCTGCTGTCCGACGGGTGCTCGGACGCGGAGATCCTCGGCGAGTGCCTCACCTACGCGGCGGCCGGGATGGTCACCACCCGCGCGTTCATCTGCGTCGCCGCCTGGCACCTCTTCGACGATCCCGGGCTGCTCGCCCGGTACCGGGCGGCGGCGGAGGCGGAGCGGCTCGGACTGCTCCAGGAGATCCTGCGGCTCGAGCCCGTCGTGGCGCGGCTCTCCCGCCGGGCCACCGCGGCCCTGGAACTGCCCACGCCGGACGGCGGTGCACGGGTCCGCCCCGGCGAGCTGATCACCGTCTTCGTCGACGAGGCGAACACCGATCCGGAGGCCGTCGGTCAGGATCCGCACCTGCTGCGTCCCGGCCGGGTGCTGGGACAGGGCCCGGGTGCGGCCGGGCTCGCCTTCGGGGACGGCCCCCACCGCTGTCCGGGCGCCGCCGTCGCCGTACTGGAGGCGGACGTCCTGCTGAGCCGGCTCTTCGCGCTCGACGGACTGCGCATGACCGGCGCGCCGCGGGTGTCGTTCAAGGACGACATCGGCGGCTACGAGATCAGGGACCTGACCGTGACGGTGTCCGGGGGGCCGTGAGGCGGCCTGTGCCGCGGCGCCCGGTGCGGGCCCGTCCGAGGGGGACCGCACCGGGGCGGTGGGGTCCTCAGCGGGCCGCCGAGTTCGCGCGGATCTGCTCTCTCCGCGCGTTGTTGTAGGCGCGCAGGAGCAGTTTCGAGACCGCGCACGGCATCGTGTCGGCGTGACACTGGCGGCAGGTGCGGACGTGCTCCTCGTAGGTGGCACGGGTCTGGTGCAGGGCATCCTCGGGAGAGGTCATGGGGGGTCCTCCAAGACGACGGTCGCGGGGGCCGTACCTACTCGCCAGTACGCGCCACCCGACCAGAGTTGATCATGTTACTGACGGTAGCGGAAACTCTGATTCCGGCCGCTTCCGGGAACCGCCGCCGCACCCATGGCGTGAATTGATCCGTGCCGGACCAACTGACGTGCCAGGGAGGCACGATGCGCCGGAGAGCCAGGCGACGGGGGGACGGACCGATGGCCCCTGCGGTCCGTGAGGCGGTGGTCGACCGGTTGCGCTCCGTAGCGGCCGTCGCCGAGGCCAGCGGCCGGGCCGGCCGGTTCTCGGAGGTGGTGAGCCGGTACCGTGCCGTGCTCGCCGAGGCCACCGATCGGCGTGTGCGTCGACGCGCCGGGCAGCGGCGGGGCGGCCCTCCAGGCGTACGCCTTCGGGTCCGGTGCGCCGGCACGAGACGCCGGCCCACACCCGGCGGGAGGAGGAGCAGCCGTTGTGACCCGCCCTCAGGGGTGCGAGGATGCGCGGATCCGGCCGGCGTGACGGCCGGCCGGCACGAGGGGAGGCCCGGCTTGGGCGGCACGGACGACGGGCGGCGGGCGGCGGCGGTCTTCGATGCGCTGGGAGGGGTCTACGAGAAGGCGTTCGCGCACTCCGAGGCCCACCACCGGTCCCTGGAGTGGCTGCTCGGGCGGCTCGCCCCGGGCAGCAGGGTGCTGGACGTCGGCAGCGGCACGGGCCGGCCGACGGCCGCCGTCCTGGCGGGGGCGGGGCACGACGTGCTGGGGGTCGACGTCTCCCCCGTGATGGTGGACCTCGCCTCCCGGCAGGTGCCGGAGGCGGCGTTCCGGTGCGTGGACGTGCGGGACCTGCCGCTCGACGACGGCTCGTTCCACGCGGTGTGCGTGTACTTCTCCCTGCTCCAGCTGGACCGCGAGGACCAGTCCGCGCTGATCGGCCGGCTGGCCCGGGCGCTGGTGCCGGGCGGCAGTCTCGTGCTCGCCACCGTGCCGCTGGACGTCGAGGGCGTCGACGCCGTCTTCATGGGGCAGCCGGTGCGGGTCACCAGCTTCGCCGGCGCCGACCTGGTGGAGGTGGTGACCGGGGCGGGCCTGACGGTGCTGGCCGAGGAGAACACGCTGTTCACCCCCGACCATCCGGAGGCCGTACCCGAGCCCCACCTGTTCCTGCACTGCGTACGGCGGTAGCGGCTTCCTGCACTGCGTACGACGGTAGCGGCCGGGCCCCGCCCGCTCGCCCGCGCCCTCGGACGTCGTGACGGGGCGGGACCCGTCCCCGCGCCCCCGCGCCTCCCTCCTCAGCCCTCGTAGCGGGACACGGCCGCCAGGACCAGCGCCGCCGAGCCGGTGCCGAGGAGTGCGCCGGCCACCACGTCGCCCGGGTAGTGCACGCCGGTGTGGACCCGGGAGTAGCCCACCGCGCAGGCGAGCAGGCCCAGGGGGACCGCGGCGGCCGGGAGGGCCGGGCCGACGGCCGCCGCGAAGGCGACCGCCGACGCGGTGTGCCCGGACGGGAAGGACGCCGAGTCCGGCATCGGCACGTGCCGGCCCGGGAACGGCGAGTCCACGGCGCGGTGCGGGCGCGGGCGCCGGACGAGCTTCTTGCCGAGGATGTTGGCGCTCGCCGACGCCACGCCGATGGCGGCGACGCCCAGGGCGGCGGCGCGGCGCGACCGGCCGCCGCACAGGGCCAGGCCCGCGGCGACGGCGAACGAGAGCTTGGAGTGGTCGGCGGCCGCGGACAGCCGGCGCAGCGCGGTGTCCAGCGTGGGCGTCCTGGTGACGGCGACCGCTTCGTACAGCGCTTGGTCCAGGGTGGCGAGGTCGCCCACCAGGCGCAGGGCGGAGGGCTTCGGTCGGCGGTCAGACATCGTACGCATCCTTGATCGAGCGGGGGTCGGGGTGGCCGAGCGCGAGGCGGACGATACGCCGCCAGTCGACCGTCGGTGGCGCGTAGGCGGCGCCGGGGCGGTGCCGGGGCACCCGCACCCGGAGCACGCTGGGCCGTACGGTGCACACCACCGGCGTGGGCAGTTCGAGTGCCTCGCCGTCGACGGCCACCGGGATGCGGTCCCGGTCGGCCTCGACGACGACGCGCCGGGGGGTGAGGGAGGTGATGCCACTGGCCCGTTCACCGAGCAGGGCCAGTTCGGCGGCCTGGGCGGCGCCCTCCACCCGGATGCCGATCACGCCGAGCAGACCGGCGTCCAGGCGGGGGCGGCGGCCTCCGCCGAGCGGATCGGCGCGGGCGTAGGCGTTGTTGCTGACCAGCACGGCCTGCGGCGCGTGGAGGCGGGCGTCGTCCGCGCGGACGTCCAGGGTCGCGCCGCCGTCGCCGGCCAGCAGGTCGGGCAGGTGCTCGAGGAAGGTGGCGGCCTTGGCGTCGCGGTACTCCGGGCTCTGCACGACCTCCGCGTACGCCCCGAAGGACACGGTGTTGACGAAGGGCCGCCCGTCGACGTCGCCGAGGTCGACGCGGAGTTCGACACCGTGGGTGAGGGCGTCGAGGCTGCGCACGGGGTCGGTGCGGTCCAGGCCGAGGTCCATGGCGAAGTGGTTGCGGGTGCCCGCGGCGATCACCAGGAAGGGCAGTCCGTGCTCCGCCGCCACCCCCGCGACGAGCGCCTGGGTACCATCGCCGCCGGCGACGCCGAGCAGGTCCGCGCCGTCGGCCACGGCCTGCCGGGCCACCTCCACGGGGTCGGCCCAGGTGTCCGGGCCGAGCAGGATCACCCGGGCGCCCAGTTCCTGGGCGCGCTGGACGAGGCCGTACCGCTCGACCTTGCCGCCGCCCGACCGCACGTTCATGATCAGCACCGGTTGCCGGGGCGGCGGCGTCCGGCGGGTGTGCGGGCCGCGCGGCCGGCGCAGGCCGCGCAGCGCGGTCCGGGCGGAGGCGAGGGCGGCCGCCCACAGCGAGACCGCGCCGACGGCCACCACCCACAGCCCCGACGCCGCGTACAGCACCAGGACGCCGACGGGCGCGACCACGGCCAGCAGGCCGCCGAGGAGGCGGGCCCAGCCCCGGTGGGCGAGCATCCACCACACGCCGGCCCCGGCCAGCCCGAGCCCGGCGAGTCCGCCGAGCAGGACCAGCCAGCCGCCGGATCCGGCCCCCGCTCCCACGACGGCGGCGCAGCCCGCGACCAGCAGCAGGGCGAGCCGCGCCCAGCCCCGCGCGCGGCCGATCCCGCCGTACGGCCGGTCCCGGCCGCCGGGTCTCGTCGTGGTCGTCCCCGTCTCGTTCACCCTGCGCCCGCCCTCGTGCACTTCGTGCCCGCCATCGTGCGACATCCCCCTGTTCCGCGTGGACAGCGCCGTCGTGCCGACGCCTCCGGGGGCCCGTGCGGGCCCGCTGCGTCCATGGTCGTGACGGCGTGGCCGCTCGGCATCCCGGGCGGCCGGTAGGTCAATTGTCCATGCCGCAGCAGCCGGGTGCGCCGGGGGTCCCGGGGGTGGTGTCGGCGGTGGTGTCGAGGCGGCAGAAGCAGGACGCCGTGACGGGTACGTCCGCCAGCGCGGCCGCCAACTTCAGCTGCTGGGCGACGATCCGGGCCTCGCCGTCCTTCCCGAGCCGCAGGAGGCACTCGTGCAGTCCGTGCAGCGACCAGACGTTGCCGGGGTGCTGGGAGGGACGCGACAGGGTGTCGTCGAGGCCGAGGTCGGCGCGGTAGACCGCCTCGGCCTCCTCGACGCGGCCCTGCTCCAGCAGGAGGGCGCCGTAGGCGTGCCGGGTGGGCTGCATCCAGCCCCACGGTTCGTCGTAGGGCAGGCCGTCGTCCAGGGCGATGGACCGTTCCAGGGCGGCGAAGGCGGCGTCGTACCGGCCCGTGCGGTACTCCAGTTCGCCGTCGAGCATCGCGGAGGCGATGGCGAGGATGTCGGCGCAGGTGTTGTTGAACAGCATCCGGGTCTCGGGGACCCGGGCGACGGCCTCGTGGAACAGGCGGCGTTCGGCCTCGGCCTCGGGGATCCGGCCGGTCGCGGAGAGCGCGACGCCGCGGGCGTAGTGCCGCATGGCGGTCGTCATGCTGTACAGCTCGGGGTCGGCGGGCGCGGGCAGGTCCAGGATGTCGGCCCAGCGGCCGAAGCGGATCAGCACGTGCACCCGCATGGCGAGGAACGCCTCCAGCCAGTCCGCCATGGGCGGGCTCTCCACCCGCAGCAGTTCCTCCGGCAGCGACTCCTCCAGCCGGTCGGCGGCCTCCAGGGCCACCTGTGCCTGGCCGAGGAACATCGCGCCGTAGATCTTGAAGTGGTGGTTGTGGGACCGGTAGAGGGTGTAGAAGTTCATCGCCCCGGCCCGTGCCCGGTACTTCTCGTCGGCGGCGATCGCCCGCGTGTTGTCGGACACCACGGCCCGGTAGTCGCCGCACAGCACCTCCAGGTGGGAGGGCATGTGCTGGAGGTGCCCGGCGTCGGGCACCAGGTCGCGCAGCCGGTCGGCGACCGGCAGGGCCCGCTCGGGGGCCGGTGACATCTCCATCAGGTGGATGTAGAAGTGCAGGACGCCGGGGTGGCCGGCGCCGGCCGCGGTGGCGAGCGCGCGGTCGAGCACCGCCTCGGCCTCCCGGGTGCGGGCGCCCTCGGCGGGTTCGCCCGTGCGCAGGTCCCACAGCTGCCAGGGTGTCAGGTTCATCAGGGCGTCGGCGTACAGGGCGGCGACGTCGAGGTCGTCGGGGGCCAGTGCGTGGACGGCGCGCATGGCGTCGGCATAGGGGGCGTTCCACACCGAGCAGTCCGGCGCGGGCCGCTCCTGCGGGTAGCGGGCGCGCAGGGATCCGATCAGGGCCTGTTCGACGGGGGTGGCGCGGGCTGCCTTCTCGTGGGCGCGTTCGACCGCCTCGTGGGCGCGCGCCACGGTCCTGACCAGGTCCCGCTCGTCGAAGAACTCCCAGGGTTTGTTGTAGTTGGGTCCGAGGGCGTACGCGATGCCCCAGTACGCCATCGCACAGTCGGGGTCGGCGCGGACGGCGTTCTCGAAGCAGGCGACGGCCTCCTCGTGGTGGAAGCCGTACGACCACACCAGACCGCGGTCGAACCAGGTCTGCGCCTCGGGGGACGAGGTGGTGACGGGCCGGCCGTGGGTGCCGAGGTCGTAGCCGTACTCCGTGTGGTCCATGGCGCTCCCCTGGTCGCGTGGCGGCGGCCCGGCTCCCGGGGCCGGTGCCGCCCGGAGCGGCCCGGGCGGTCGCTCCGAGCGAGATATACCGCGCGGTCCGGTGGCGGTGCGGCGCATGACGCCCGGGAGCACCCGAACGTGCCCGCCGCCGCGCGAGGAGACCTTGGCGGGAGGGCGGTGCCGGGGAGGTGGTACCGGGGCCGGCCCCCAAGGGTCTCCCGGGGGTCGGCTCCGGCACGGTCAGTACGGACGCCTGGCGGTACGGCGCAGGAGGACGAAGCCGCCGATCACCAGCAGGCCTCCGGCGGCCGCGGGCCACAGGTCGGCGCCGGTGTCGGCTAGGCCGCCCTGGGCCTGGGGTGCGGGAACGACGGGGGTGTCGCCCGCGTCGGCCGGGGGCGTGGTCCGCGCCGGGGCCGTCACATCGGCACCCGCGTCACCCTGCGAGCCGGTGTCCGAGCCGTCGTCGGACCCGCTGTCAGACCCGCTGCCGGACCCGCTGTCCTGGGCGGGTGTGGTCGCCGCTCGGGTCGACTTGGTGGTCGGCGCGGTGTCTGCGCGGGGTTCCGTGGCGCGGGGGGTGGCGACGGAACCCGTGTCGCCGGCGGCGGGCTCGTCCTGGTCCTGGCCGCCCTGGTCCTGGCCCTGGTCTCCGTCCTGGTCCTGGCCCTGGCCCTCGTCGCCGCTGCCGTCGTTGCCGTTGCCGTTGTCACCCCCGGTGTCACCTTCGTCGCCGGTCCCGTCGTCGCCGTCGTCGCTGCCGCCGGAACCGGCGCCACAGGTGCGGCCCTCGTTGATGCAGTCGACCATCTGGCCCATCAGGTCCTCGTCGAAGACGTTGATGAAGTCGCCGTGGTCCGTGACCGGCTTGTGCAGCTGCTCGGGGAAGGAGTCCACCGCGAACAGCGGAGTGGTGCGACCGCCGTCCTGGAGGCTGGGCGCGTCGACGTCGTAGACGATGCGCTGCACGAGCTGCGGGATGGCCCGGAAGCCGGCCGGGCAGCCCCCGTCGGCGGCCGCGAAGGCCACATGGGTACGGTGGTTGGCGCTGTCGATGTTGGCGCCGTCCCAGCAGCTCTGGAAGCGGAAGCTGCGCACGACGTCGCTGCCTTCGGGGCAGAGCGGGTACTTGTCCTGGAGCTGCCGGTCCTCGAAGCCGGTGCAGCTCCAGGAGGCGTTGGCGTTGGCCGTGCCGTTGACGAACGCCTTGGCGTCGCCGGTGATGATCCGCAGCAGCCGCGGCATGGCGGTGACCTCGGCGCGCGGGTTCCCGACGAAGGTCATGGTGACCTCCTTGGGCGTGACGATCTCACCGGCGTTGCCCTCGATGCCGCCGCCGGGAGCGTCCGCGTCCTGCTCCTCGGTGCCGTTCTGCCGACGCAGGACGGGCCAGAAGTACGAGGACCTGTCGCCCTGGTCGACACAGCTGGTCTCGGCGTTCGCGAGGTCCTCGTCGGAGGCGAAGGCGTCGTTGGACTGGTTGCCGACGTAGTCGTGGAAGTGGTGGGCGCCGTTGGTGACGCCCGGGGCGACGATCACGTTGTCGGAGTTGAACAGTCCGTTGGAGTTGACTCCGCAGCTGGTGGTGAAGGTGCCGCGGGACGCGTCGGCGGTCGCCGGCGGAGTCCGACGCGCGGGCTGGACGGTGGTGATGTCCACGTAATCGGCGGCCACGGGTCCGTTTCCGGCCTGGCCACCGTTGCCCTCCTGACCGCCCTCGTCCTGCTCCGCCTGACCGCCCTCCTCATCCGTCTGACCGTCGTCCTGGCCGTCGTCCTGGCCGCCGTCCTGGCCGCCGTCCTGGCCCTGGCCGCTCTCGCCCGCCTGGTCGTCGGCGGTGCGAAGGCTGCACGCGGCGAGGTCCGCCAGTCCCTCCGGGCGGTCGCCGACGCGGTCGATGGCGACCGCGATGCGCTCGATCGTGGCGCCGCGCTTCTCCTCCAGCGGGTTCATCACCGCCTCGTCGGCGAAGCCGACGTCCTCGCGCACGGCCTGTGCCGACTCCTGGAGCCGTCGGTAGGCGGCGGCGATCTGCTCGTCCAGCGCGGCGAGTTCGCGGTCGGCCTCCGCCGCGGCCTCGTCCGGCACACCGGTCAGCCGGCTGCCGACGTCGGGGCAGTCGATGGTGACCGAGCCCGACGTCCAGGGCCCGTCGGCGCCGTCCTCGGTGGCGGAGGCGTAGACGTTCGCCGCCATCAGCCCTCCGCCGCCCAGCATCAACGCGACCGCGGCGAAGGTCGCGCGCCGGCCGCCCGTCGGGCGTCTGCGCCTGTTGTGTCCCACGGAGTGCTCCAAAACCTCTCGGCGGTCGGACCTGAGAATCCCCCGTCCCTGTACGCAGCCCGTCCGGGGAGTGTTCAACCGCACCGGAAACTCACAGAGAACTCTCAGGGCAACCGCCGCGAGGCCGGCCCCCGGACCGGTCGCCACCGGGGCACGGCGCCCCCCTGACGGCCCGTCACCACCCCGTCATACCGGTCGGATAATCTCACCACCGTGCAGCGCATCGAAGGACAGACCAAGACACCGGCCCCGTTACCGAGGCGGTCCTCGTGAGCGGACCGTCGCCCGTGGCGGCCGCGCCCGCCGCCGACCCCGTACCGGCCCTGCTGGCCGACGGCCTGCTCACCGAGCGGCTCGCGCTCTCCGTGCCGGAGCGCACCCGGGTCGTCGTGGCGCGGTACGAGATCCCGCCGGGCGGTGAGCTGCCGTGGCACTACCACGAGGGACGGGTCGTCGCCGTGGTGACCGCCGGGACGCTCACCCGGACCCTGGCGGACGGCTCCGAGTGCGTCACCCGCACGGGAGAGGCCGTCGTGGAGCCGGTGGGCCCGCGGGGCGTGCACAGGGCGGAGAACCGTGAGGCGGGGACACTGGCCCTCTGCGCCCTGTTCTTCCTGCCGGTCGGCAGTCCGCTGTCCACACGCGCCGAGGCGCCGGTGCGGGAGGGCTAGGGGTCCCGGCCGGATCGGACGATGGGGGAAGTCGGCGCCGGCCGGGAGCGGACGGGTTCTCGGGGGAGCCCGGCCGCTCCCCCACCGTAGGTCGGCAGCGGCCGGTCCGCCCGCTGGGCGTGGAGGACGGGTGACGGCATGCCGGTGGGCCCGGCCTTCGCGGGGGGGGGGGCCGGGCCCAGCGGGCCAACCGGGCCGGTCAGCCCTGGCGGGCCGGTCTGGCCGGTCTGGCCGGTCTGGCCGGTCAGCCCTGGCGGGCCTTGAAGCGGGGCTCCTTCTTGTTGATGACGAAGGTCACCCCCTTGCGGCGCACCACCTGGGCGCCGGGCCTGGACTTCAGTGAGCGCAGGGATCCGCGCACCTTCATGACTGCCTCCTGGGGTCGTACGCCGGGGTCATCGCTCCTCGCGGAAGTCGACGTGCCGCCCGGCCACTGCGTCGTACTTGCGCAGGACCATCCGGTCCGGGTCGTGGAGACGGTTCTTGCGCGTCACGTAGGTGACACCGGTGCCCGCCGTGGACCTGAGGGTGACGACGGGGCGCGCCGTGCTGCGTGCCATGGGGATCTCCTTCCACCGGCATCGCACCCTGCCTCGTCGAGTGGTTCCTCATTGAGTGGTGCATGCCAGACACGCCCTACAACCGCGGACGGTGCCGGGGCATTCCCGGTAGCGGGTCGTTCCCGGCACCGGGCGCGCAGGTGTGCGACGCCGGCCTCGGTTACAGTGCTCCGCCGGTACCGCGACGGGTGCCGGAGACGCGAGGAGGGACAGCGGTGCGCTTCGGGGTGGGGAACGTGGGGCGAGGTCTGGCGGCGGCGGCTCTGCTGACGGCTGTGGCGACGGGGTGCGGGGAGACGGGACGCGGCGCGGAGGCGTCGCCGGGGAAGGCCACGGCGGAGACGGCGGAAACGGCGAAGACGGCCGGCGTCGCGGCCCGCGGAGGCAGCATCGGCGCCGACGGGTCCGTGTGCGAGCTGCCGGTCACCTTCGACATCGCCGAGTCCTGGACGGCCGAGGCCGTCGACGCGGCCGCGCAGCAGAGCGACACCGGCGACGAACTGACCGACGAGCTGGCCGACGAACTCGCCGACGCGCTGCTGCGCCAGGGCCCCGTCACCATGGCCTGCGAGGTCGACGCCAAGCCCGCGGGGAACATCGGCTTCCTGCGCGTGTGGACCGGTGAGCCGGGCGACGCCGACGCGCGTGCCGTGCTGGAGCAGTTCGTCGCCGCGGAGAGCGGGGCGAGCGGCGCGGAGTACCGCTCCTTCGAGGCGGGCGGCCTCGACGGCGCGGAGGTGGAGTACGTCACCACGAGCGAGGTGCTGGAGGAGACGAAGAAGGAGCGCGCTCTCGCGGTGACCACGGCCGACGGCCCGGTCGTGCTGCACCTCGGCGGCATGGACACCGAGGAGCACGAGGAGATGCTGCCGGCGTTCGAGCTGGCCAAGAGCACCCTGAAGGCGACCGCCTGACACGCCGCCGCACCCCGGCCACCGGACCGCCGGACCGCCGGACCGCCGAGACGCCGACGCGGCACACCGCCGGGCCGCCGCACTGCCGGGCCGACACACCGCCAGGCCGCCGCCCCGCCGAGCCCCGGGCCCCTGGCCGCTTTCAGCAGTCGAGGAGGGCACGCATCCTCGTGGCGGCCCGGACGGCGGCGTCGGCGCAGCAGTTGTTGAACAGCACATGCACCCGTTCGGTCCGCCCGGCCAGCGCGCGCACCCGGGGCAGCCACTCGCGCAGTTCGCCGTCGGTGTACTCGTGGCGGAAGCGGTCCTCCTTGCTGCCGGTTCCCCAGGCCGGGCTGCGGCCGTGGAGGCGCACGACCGCCAGCCGTGGCGAGGTGACGGGCGTGACCGGGGGGACCGCGGACGGCAGCGACGGCTCCATGTCCACGGCGACGGCGGCGAATCCGTACGACCGCAGCGCCTCGGCGGTCGTACGCTCCTGCGGGCCGCGCCACCAGTCGGGGTGCCGGAACTCCACGCAGACCGGCCACCCGGCGGTGCGCTCGGCGCAGTCCGCGAGGACGGCGCGGGCCCGCGCCCCCGGTCGCAGCCACGGCGGGAACTGGAAGAGGACCGCGCCCAGCCGCCCCGCCTCGCGCAGCGGCCCGACGCCGTCCGTGAACCGGCGCCACACCTCGTCCAGCGCCTTCGGGGAGCGGACGTCCCCGGGCAGCCCGGGCGGCAGGGCGGCGGGCCGGGTGGGGTGGCCGGTGAGCAGGGAGAAGGCCTTCACGTCGAACACGAAGTCCTCGGGTGTGCGCTCGGCCCAGAGCCGGCTGGTGCGCTCGTCCGGCAGGCCGTAGTACGTCGAGTCCGCCTCGACGACGGGGAAGCGCTCGGCGTAGTGCCGCAACCGGCCCTCCGCGCCCCGCCGTCCCGGTGGGTACCAGCCGCTGCCGACGAGCGCCCGGTCCGTCCACGAGCAGGTGCCGATCAGTATCTCGCCCATGACGGGCGGTTACCCCGCCGCCGGGAAGGTCCTCCTCGGTCCCGGCGGGCCGGTCTGACCGCCCGTCACCTCAGGCCCACCGGTGCCCCTCGGTCCTCCCGGTGCGCCCTGAGCCCGCCTATGCACCTCAGGCCCGCCTATGCGCCTCAGGCCCACCGGTGCGCCTCAGGCCCGCCGGTGCACCCTGAGCCCGCCGGTGCGCCTCAGACCCGCCGCTGCACCTCAGGCCTCCCGGTGCACCACGTGACCACCGGTCACCGTCAGCCGGACCGGGGCCTCGGCCAGTTCGTCCGCGGGGGCCTCGACCGGGTCCAGGGCGAAGGCCGTGAGGTCGGCACGGTAACCGGGTGCGATCCGGCCCGCGACGTCCTCCTCGCCCGCCGCGCGGGCCGCGTGCGAGGTGCACCCCTCCAGCGCTTCGAGGCCGGTCAGGCCCGGCCGCCGGGAGGCCGCGCCCCGGGGGCTGCGGGCCGTCGCCAGGACCGCGCGGACGTCGTGGTGGGCGATGGGCCAGTCCGAGCCGAGGGCGAGGGTGGCGCCCGCGTCGCGCAGGTCGCGCAGGCGCCAGGCGTGCGCGGCCCGTGCGGCGCCGAGCCGGCGGGACCACTCGTCGCTGCCGTCGGGGCGGGTGTAGGCGGTGTGCGGGGGCTGCATCGAGGCGGCCACCCCGGCCTGCGCGAACCGGGGCAGCAGATCGTCCGGCGCCGTCTCGATGTGCTCGATGCGGTGCCGGCCCCGGGCGCCCGGTCCGAGGGCGGTCACGGTGTCCAGGACGTGGCGGACGGCCGCGTCCCCGATGGCGTGCGTGGCGGTCCGTACGCCGGCCGCGTCGAGCGTGCGCACGGCGGCGGCGTAGCCCTCCGGGTCCGGCCAGAAGGCGTCCGTGCCCTGGCCGTGGCAGTCGGCGTGCTCCAGCCAGGCGGTGCCGCCCTCGACGGTGCCGTCCATGAAGAACTTCACCCCGCCGACCCTCCAGTGCCGGCCGTTCAGGTCCTGGGCCGCGACGAGTTCGGCGAGGTCGTCGGCGTCCGCGCCCGGCATGCACCAGGGCGCGAACCGCAGCCGCAGCGGCAGGACCGTCTCCTCGGCCACGGAGGTCACCAGGTCGATGTCGCCGCCGTCCATCACATGGGCCCCGGTGAGCCCGGTCGCCGCCATCTCCGCCAGCAGGTCGAGCAGCCGGGCGCGGCGGGCCGCGTGCGACGGGCGGGGCGCGACGGCCGCGACCAGGTCCATCGCCGCGTGCTCGACGAGGTGCCCGGTGGGCCGTCCCCCGGCGTCGCACACCACCTCCGAGCGCTGGTCGAAGTGGCGCGGCCCGGTGACACCGGCGGCGGCGAGCGCCTTGCCGTCGACGAGGGCGGAGTGGCCGTCGTACAGGCGCAGGAAGGCGGGTGACCCGGCGAGCACGTCCTCCACGAGGGCACGGTCGACGGGCCGGCCCTCGAAGGCGTTGTGGTCCAGGCCGTACCCGAGCACCCAGCCGTCGACGCGCTCGGCCGACGCCAGCGCGGCGCGCAGTCCGGCCAGGTCCGTCACGGCCGACAGGTCGGTGCCGGTCGCCATCTCCAGGCCCCAGACGGGGTGGCTGTGGCCGTCCACCAGCCCGGGCACGAGGTGCGCGCCGTCGAGCCGTACGACCTCGGTGCCGGGTCCGCGCCAGTCGCGTACGTCGTCCTCCTCGCCCACGGCGGCGACGATCCCGTCGCGTACGGCGACGGCGGTGGCCGACGGGCGGGCGGGGTCGAGGGTGCGGACCCGGGCTCCGGTCACGATCAGGTCGGCGGTGGGCATGAGGGGGACTCCCTTGGTGGGGCGGTTACTGGGGCGGGTCGGGTGCGGTCACGCGGGGGGCGCGGCGGACGGGTCCGGTGCGGTGAGCGGGTCGGGTGCGGTGAGCGGGTCGGGTGCGGTGGGGTCGGGTGCGGTGGGCTCGGCCCGGTCCGAGCCGAAGCGGGCGTACACCTCCGGTCGTGCGCGGCGCAGCCACCGGGCGAGGAGGAGGCCGGCGGCGAAGACGACCGGCGCCATGGCGACCAGCACGGTGTTCACCGTCGAGGACGCGCCGGTGAACAGGTCGATGTGGCCGATGACCAGGGCAATCGCGGCGGCCAGCAGGAGGCTCGCGGTGATCGGCGCGACGAGGGTGCGCAGCGCGCCCTCCTGGTGGCGGACCCGGCGGAAGTAGCAGGGCACGGCGATCGCGGCGAGCAGCTGCAACAGCAGCAGGCCGATCATCCCGGGTGTGTTGACGTAGAGCAGGAGCTGCCCGTACGGGTCGGCTCCGGCCGCCCAGAAGGCGAGGACGACCACGGCGCCGAGGACGGTCTGGGCGAGACCGGCGACGTACGGGGAGCGGTGGCGGGGGTGGACGCGGCCCAGGCCACGGGGCAGCACGCCCTCCTCCGCGAGGGCGAGGCCGTAGCGGTTGATGGCGTTGTGGAAGGCGAGGAGGGAGGCGAGGACGCTGGTGACGATGAGGACGTGCATCAGGTCGGCCGCCCAGTCGCCGACGTAGGTGCTGATGGCGGTGAAGAACAGGCCGGCCGGGTCGTCGGCGGCGGCCGCGAGGACCTTGTCGTCGCCGAAGGCCTGGATGGCGATCCAGACGACGAACGCGTAGAACAGGCCGAGGAAGGCGACGGCGCAGTAGGTGGCGCGCGGCACGGTGCGCTGCGGGTCGCGGGCCTCGCGGCGGTAGATGACGGTCGACTCGAAGCCGGTGAACGCGGCGAACGCGAAGGCGAGGACGGCGGCGGTGCCGGGCACGAGGACGTGGTCGGGAGCCAGGGAGGTGACCGACAGCCCCTCTGCCCCGCCCTTGATCAGGACGCCCGCCGCGAGCAGCACGAGGATGCCGGTCTCGGCGACGAGCAGGACGCCGAGGACCTTGGCGCCGAAGTCGATGGAGCGGTAGCCGCCCCAGCCGATGAGCAGCAGGCCGGCCAGGGAGACGGGCAGCCAGGGCACGTCGGCGCCGAAGAGGGCGTGCACGGTGTCCTGGGTGGCGGTGCCGAGGAGACCGTAGACGCCGATCTCCATGCCGTTGTAGCCGATCAGGGCGAGGAGGGCGGCGCCGACGCCGGCGGGGCGGCCGAGGCCGCGGGTGATGTAGGCGTAGAAGGCGCCGCCGCTGGTGACGTGCCGGCTCATCGTGGTGAAGCCGACG
Source organism: Streptomyces sp. NPDC003247 (assembly GCF_042888135.1). Lineage (NCBI taxonomy): Bacteria > Bacillati > Actinomycetota > Actinomycetes > Kitasatosporales > Streptomycetaceae > Streptomyces > Streptomyces sp. NPDC003247. The sequence goes on along the minus strand of NZ_JBIAPF010000015.1, from coordinate 119,129 downwards.
GCGAAGACGGCGAGGGTGAGGCCCGCGAGGAGGTAGCCGACGGGTGCGCCGACACCGCCGAGGAGGATCGCGAGCGGGGCCACACCGGCCATGACGGTCAGCGGGGCGGCGGCGGAGACGACGAAGAAGGCGATGTCGGCGGTGCCGAGGGTGCCGGTGCGCAGGCCCGCCGGGGCGGAGTCGGCTCTCGCCTCGGCGGGGTCGGGGGTGGTCACGGACATGGGGAAGCCCTTCGAGCGGCGGACGGGAGGGGGTCCCGGGCGTGCGGGCGGCCAGGGTTCACGGTACGGGCGGGGCCCGGACCACGGCGTGCGGGATCGCGCCGGGGATCCCCGCGCACCGGGGGTGGCGTGCGCCGGGACCCGTAAACCTAAAGGCTTTCGGTTTCCGCAATGTAACCTTCCGTTGGGCATCCGGGAAGACCTGAGGGGGACCACCGACCATGGGACGGCCGCGCACACCGCTCCTCGATCGCGAACGCATCACCGCCACCGCGCTGCAACTGGTGGACGAGCAGGGCGACTTCAGCGTCCCGCAGATCGCGCGGCGGCTCGGGGCGCAGACCGGCTCGGTGTACCACCACGTCGACGGCCGGGACGGCATCGTGGAGCTGCTGCGGGAGCGGGTGGCGTCCGCGATCGACCCCGGGACGCTGGACCTGGCCCCGTGGGACGCCGCGCTGGAGGCCTGGGCGCGCTCCTACCGCGCCGCGTTCGCCGCGCACCCGCGGACCATCCCGCTGCTGATGACCTCGCCCGTCCGGGCACCCCGGGTGCTGGAGCAGTACGAGCGGGCGGTGACCCTGCTGCTGGACGCCGGATTCGGCACCGCCGAGGTGATGCCGCTGGTCATCGCCCTGGAGAACCTGGTCCTGGGCTCCGCGCTCGACCTCGCCGCCCCCGAGACGATGTGGGAGCTGACGGAACGCACCCCGACACCGCGGCTGGCCCGGGCGCTGGCCGCGGTGGGCGAGGGCCGCGCGGACCGGGCCTTCGAGGTGGGCCTGTCCGCGTTCTTCGCCCACGCGCGGGCGATGCGGGGGGCGGGGGCGGCGGACCCGGCGTAGGACGGCCCCCTGCCCGGGTCGGGCGTCGCCCTTCTGCGCCTGGCGTCGCCCTTCTTCGCCTGGCGGGGTCCTTCTTCGCCTGGCGGGGTCCCGGGGCGGCTCGGATCAGGCTCCGCCCCGCCCCGGCTCCGCCCCGCCCCGGCTCCGCCCCGGCTCCGCCCCGCCCCGCCCCGGCTCCGCCCCGCCCCGGCTCCGCTCGCACTCGTGCTCGTGCTCGCACTCGTGCTCGCTCAACCGCCGGGTGCGCCCGGCACGGCGGGCGCGACGAGCGCGACGGGCACGGCGGAGGCGACGGGCACGACGGAGGCGACGGGCACGGCGGGCACGACGGGGACATCAGGCGCCGTCCGCTCCATCAGGCACCGTCCCGCGACACCGCGCGGACACCGCGGACACCGCAGATGCGCAGGGCAGCCCGTGTGGCGCATTCTTGCTGTGTCGCCCGTCGGGCGGCGCACGGACGAGGTGGGGCCGATGACTGGGAGCGCCGAGGACGAGCGGGAGGTGGCCGGGACGCTGGCCGGGGCCACGGCGGACGCCGTGCGTGCCGTGGGTGGCCGTTCCGGGGGCGTGTACCTCCTCTCCCGTACGCCCGGGCTGTTGCGGCTCGCGGTGCTCGCGGGGCTGCCGGGGCTGCTGTTCCGGCCCTGGTGGGGGGTGCACGTGGACCGGCCGTTCCCGGTGGCCGACGCCCACCGTCTGGGCGTTCCGGTGGTGCTGGCGAACGCCGCCGAGACCATGCGCCGCTACCCCCAGTTCGCGGCCGGACTGCCCTTCCAGTTCAGCTCGTTCAGCGTGCCCGTCGTGGCCGACGGGCGGGCCTTCGGGGTGCTGACCGTGCTCGGGGCCGCGACCGCCGACGTCTGGGAGGTACTGGCGCCGCGCGAGCGGCTGACGCGGGTGGCGGGCGGCCTCGCGGCCGCGCTGCTGCGGCACGAGACGGCGGGCGGGAACGTCACCTGGGACGCCGACCCGCTGTGCGTCCGTCCCTCGCCCGCGGGGCCGCCGCCCGGGCGGTTCGGGCATCTGGCCTGGGACCCGGCGACCGGCGCCGTCACCGCCGACGACCGCGCCCGGGCCCTGCTCGGGCTCTCCCCCGGGGAACGACCGCGCACGCTGGAAGCGCTGGCCCGGGCCGTCGACGTCACGGACGCCCGCCGGCTCCCCGCCCTGCTGCGCGAGACCGCCCAGGGCAGGCCGCCGCCCCGACCGGTCCGGATCCGCACCGCGGACGGGGGACTGCGCCTGCTGGAGCTGTGGACGCCCGGTACGGCCGCGTCGGCCCCGGTCACCGGCGTCCTCCTCGACCAGGGGCCCGGTGCCCTCGCGGACGGAGCCGCCGACCTGCTGCCGCAGGGCGTGTTCTGCCTGGACCGGCTCGGGACGGTCGTCTACGTCAACCCCCGCGCGGCCCACCTGCTGGGCGTGGAGCGCTCGCGGCTGCTCGGCCGGCCGCTGTGGGAGTCGCTGCCCTGGCTGGACCGGCCCGAATACGAGGATCATCTGCGCGGCGCCCTGCTGTCACCCGAGCCCGTGCACTTCCACGTCCGCCGTCCCGGGCCCGGCGCCGGCGGCCCGGGATCCGTCCCGCGCTCCTACGAGGGCGACTGGCTGAGCCTGGCCGTCCACCCCGGCCCGGACCTCCTCACCTGCACCGCCATGCCCGCCCACCGCGTGCCCCACGCCCAGGGCCGACCCCGGCCCGGCGCGGAGGACGACCCGGCCCGCGACCCGGCGGACGTCCTGACGGCCGACCCTGCGGCCAACCCCGCGGCCGACCCCGCGGCCGACCCGGCGGACGTCGCGGCGGCCGACGCGCCGACCGGGCCCCCCGCCCCGGAGGACCCCGCCTCCACCGCCCCGCTGTACCGCCCGATCGTCCTGGCCATCGCGCTGACGGAGGCGGTGACCGCCCGACAGGTGTCGGCGGTGGTCGTGCAGGAGCTGCTGCCCGCGTTCGGCGGCCGCCTGCTGGCCATCTACCTGCTCCAGGACCGGCACCTGTACCTGGCCTGGGAGACCGGCTTCCCCGAGGGCTTCCTGGCACCGTTCGAGGGCGTCGGCCTGGACGAGCGGATGCCCGGCGTGGAGACGCTCACCACCGGCCGTCCGCTCTTCTTCGACTCGATGCAGCAGCTCGCGGCCGCCTACCCGGATCTCGCGCTCGACGCGGCCGAGGGCGCCCGCGCCTTCCTGCCCCTGATCGCCTCCGGCCGCCCGGTCGGCTCGTGCATCCTCGGCTTCGACCGCTCGCGCCGTTTCAGCTCCGAGGAGCGCACGGTGCTGACCGCGCTGGCCGGCCTGATCGCCCACGCGATGGACAAGGCCCAGCGCTACGACACCGAGGCCGCCCTCGCCCGCGGCCTCCAGCGGGCCCTCCTCCCCCGGCGGCTGTCGCGGCACGCGCGCGTGGAGACCGCCGGCCACTACCTGCCCGGCACCGAGGGCATGGAGGTGGGCGGCGACTGGTACGACGTCGTGGAGGCCGGGGACGGCCTGGCCCTGGTCATCGGAGACGTCCAGGGGCACGGTGTGCAGGCCGCGGCGACCATGGGGCAGCTGCGCAGCGCGGTACGGGCGTTCGCGCTCGGCGACCGGCCCCCCGGGGAGGTCATGGCCGGTACGAACCACCTGCTCATCGACCTCGACCCCGGTCTGTTCGCCAGCTGCTGCTACGTCCGTCTCGATCCGGCGACCGGCGTGGCGCGGGCGGTCGACGCCGGGCACCTGCCGCCACTGCTGCGTCACCCCGACGGACGTACCGAGGAGGTGGACCTGCCGGGAGGGGTCGTGCTCGGCGTCGACGCACGCGCCCGCTACCCGGTCGCGGAGCTGCGCCTGGAGCCGGGCTCGATCCTCGCCCTGTACACGGACGGGCTGGTCGAACGGCCCGGCCACGACATCGACGAGGGCATCACCGCACTGCGCACCGCCCTGGCCACGGCGGGCGCTCCGGCGGAGCGGCCCCTGGCGGACGTCGCCGGCCTGCTGACCTCGACGGCCCAACAGGCCGTGGACCGGCCCGACGACATCGCCCTGCTGCTCGCCCGCCCGCTCCCGAGGTGAACGGTCCGGCGGCGGCCGAGGCGGCGGCCCGAGCAGCCGCCGCACGATAGGCTCGACAGCTCATAAATCACGCTTATGAGCTCATAGACTGGACCCCCGTACCGAGTAAGGTTTGCCTTAGTTTAGGCTTCCCGTCGAGTCGATCTGTCGCCGCTCGAAGGGAACCCCCATCATGCCCCGCCCCCTGCGGGTAGCCATTGTCGGAGCCGGCCCCGCCGGGATCTACGCCGCCGACGCGCTGCTCAAGTCCGATGTGGCCACCGACCCCGGTGTGTCCATCGACCTCTTCGAGCGCATGCCGGCCCCGTTCGGCCTGATCCGTTACGGCGTGGCGCCCGACCACCCCCGGATCAAGGGCATCATCACCGCCCTGCACCAGGTCCTCGACAAGCCGCAGATCCGCCTGTTCGGCAACGTCGACTACCCGACCGACCTCAACCTGGACGACCTGCGCGCCTTCTACGACGCCGTCGTCTTCTCGACCGGCGCGATGGCCGACCGCGAGCTGTCGATCCCGGGCATCGAGCTGGACGGCTCCTACGGCGCCGCCGACTTCGTGTCCTGGTACGACGGCCACCCGGACGTGCCGCGCACCTGGCCGCTGGAGGCGGAGAAGGTCGCCGTCCTCGGCGTCGGCAACGTCGCCCTGGACGTGGCCCGCGTCCTCGCCAAGACCGCGGACGAGCTGCTCCCTACGGAGATCCCGCCGAACGTCTACGAGGGCCTGAAGGCCAACAAGGCACTGGAGATCCACGTCTTCGGCCGCCGTGGCCCGGCGCAGGCGAAGTTCTCCCCGATGGAGCTGCGGGAGCTGGACCACTCCCCCAACATCGAGGTCATCGTCGACCCCGAGGACATCGACTACGACGACGGCTCCATACAGACCCGGCGCGGCAACAAGCAGGCCGACATGGTCGCCAAGACGCTGGAGAACTGGGCGATCCGCGACGTCGGCGACCGCCCGCACAAACTGTTCCTGCACTTCTTCGAGTCGCCCTCGGAGATCCTCGGCGAGGACGGCAAGGTCGTCGGCCTGCGCACCGAGCGCACCGCCCTCGACGGCACCGGCAACGTCAAGGGCACCGGCGAGTTCAAGGACTGGGACGTCACCGCGATCTACCGCGCGGTCGGCTACCTGTCCGAGAAGCTGCCCAAGCTGCCCTGGGACATCGACTCGGGCACCGTCCCGGACGACGGCGGCCGCGTCATCGAGGAGAGCGGCGGCCACCTGCAGTCGACGTACGTCACGGGCTGGATCCGGCGCGGTCCGGTCGGCCTGATCGGCCACACCAAGGGCGACGCCAACGAGACGGTGTCGAACCTGCTGGACGACTACGCGAACGGCCGTCTGCACACGCCGACCTCGCCCGACCCGCAGGCCGTGGACGCGTTCCTCGCCGAGCGCGAGGTCCGCTTCACCACCTGGGAGGGCTGGTACAAGCTGGACGCCGCGGAGAAGGCGCTGGGCGAGCCGCAGGGCCGCGAGCGCGTGAAGATCGTCGAGCGTGAGGACATGCTCCGCGAGAGCGGCGCGTAAGCACGACGGCAGGAGGGCCCGGAGGCGGTGACACGCCTCCGGGCCCTCGGCCTTTCCGCGGGCGGGCCGGCAGTACGGCGGGGGAACCCCTGCGCCCCCGTGCCCTGCGGCCCCCCTGCGCCCCTGCGCCCCTGCGCCCCTGCGCGAGAGGGTGCGCGGCGCGCTCGGACCGGCTTCGGCAGTGCCGGGGGCCGACGTGCGGAGGGCGTGCGCGCCGGGAGTGTGCGGGCGCCGTTCACGCGCTGTTGTCCCCGGTGACGGCGGTCTGTCGGCCAGAGGGAGCACGGCGCGAATGGTCCGCGGGGCCACGGGCATGCTGTGAACGAGGTCACTTCCGGTGCGCGGTGCCGGAATCAGCCCGGAGTGCCCTTTCCACCCGTCCCGCCTCTCCCGAAGGACATGTGGTCTTGGCTCTCATGTACCCTGACGCCCCGTCATCCCGTCGTCCCGGGCGCTGCTGGACGATCCGCGTGGTCGGTCACCGGGACCGTACGGCATCGGTCACCTGCTCCTCGGCGTGCACGATGCCGCCGCGCTCGCGCGACCTCGCCGCCCTGCGCCGCTTCGCCGAGGCCCATGCCGCCGCTCACGCCAGGGCGGCCTCGGTACGGTCCGACGCCGCCTGCTGGTGCCGCCGCCAGCGGTGCGCGTCCCACGAGGGCATCCGGATCGCCTGCGCGGGCACGGTCGTCCTGGTGCTGCGCCACGACCCGGCCGTCGGCCAGGTGTGGACCCTCAGCGAAGTGTGCGCCGCCTGCGCCGCGTTGATGCCGCACACAAGGGTGCTGGGCCGCGCGGCGCCGCCCTCCAGGGCGGCGGACCCACCGCAGGCGCGGCAGGAGGAGGGCACCCGCCCGTCGCCCCCCGATCCCGCCACCACGCCCACCACCGCCACCACGCCCACCACCACCGCCGCCCCCGCCGTCGCACCACCGCGCCTCGTCCCCGGCGGCTTCAGCGCGCCGGGCGCGTCCGGCGCGGGCGGCGGCACCGGACCGGAACGGCCCGCCGGCCGCCGACGGGGACGCGTCGGACACGCGCAGCGGCGCGGTCGTACGGAGGCGGAGGGCGGCGGGAGATGAGAGCCCGCGCCCGCCGACGCCGACGACGTGACGCGTGTACGACGTCGTGTCAGACGTCGTCCCCCGAACCCCTGAGCGGGCGGAACTGACGGGGGATGCGCACCGGCAGGGCACCCAGGGGACGCCCCTGGGGCGAGGGCGGGGCCGGGGAGGACGGGCCGGGGCGGTGGGGCCGGGAGGCGTCGTCCGGGGCCGCCCGGTGCGCCGCCATCAGCTCGGCTATGCGGGCGCCGCTACGCCGTCCCTCCAGGTGCAGCCGGCCGACGTTGGCCCGGTCGTCGGCGAGGAGGGTGAGGACGGCGGCGGGACCGGCCGCATAGGTGGCGACGTATCCGCCCGCGCCGCGCACGAGCAGTTCGCAGAACTCCCCGCGGTCCGTGAGGTCCACCATGCGGTAGCCGACGCCGAGGGCGGCCGCGGTGAGCGCCGCGAGGCCCTCCGGCTGGACGCCGGGCATGTCCTGGGCGAGGACCAGTCCGTCGACACTGGCCGCGAGTGCCCCGGTGAGCCGGGGCATGCGCGCACGCAGCCGGTGCAGTTCGTTGAGGACCTCGGCCTCGACGGCCATGACCGGTCTCCTTTCGCCGTCATCGGGCGGGGAAGGGGACTTCAGCGCGCGCCGGACCGCTCGTCCCCGCACGGCCGCACCGGAAGCGTGATCCCGAGACTACGGAAGGTGCCGGGCCGAGGTGAGGGCTTTGGCATTTTCCTCTGGAACATTGCACGCACCGCCGGGACACCCCTGACGCCAGGCTCCCTGCCTACGTTCCTGCGGTTCAAGGGCCGTTTCCTCGCGCCGGATTTTCCAGGACTCACGCTACGGCGAACTGCGCATCTCACGACTTCCCCCTGCCTCGACTGTTGGTGCCGGTGATGCCGATGGCGACGCCGCGATACCGCACGATCCGGCTGGCAGCCGCCGAGGAACCACCTGTCCCCTCACAGAGCCGCCGTCGTGACTCCCGTGTCGGTTTCCTCGGCCCTGGTGGCCGAGCGGGCCCTGCGGCGGGCCTGCCACAGGGCCAGGGCGGTGAGCAGCAGAGCCACGGCCAGCAGGCCGAGTGGGCCACCCGTGCTGAGCAGCCACAGCAGCCGGGCGGTCGTGGTCGCGTCGTCGGTCTGGTGTCGCACCGATGCCTGGGCGCCCCGGACGTCGACATCGCTCACGGGGAAGAGCGTCACCGGCCCTTCCGCGCTCTGTGTCCGCGCGAGAACCGTCTGACGCAGCGTGCCGTCCAGTGACAGCCCGGTCTCCGCGTCGACCCAGCCTTGCCGCTTCGTGGCCGTCGTGTAGGTCAGCGGTACCGTTGCCGGAAGTGCGTCCAGTGTCTCCTGTGGCGGGCGTTGCGCCTCGGGCAGGGCGGAAGCCAGGCCCACCACCGCTTCCCGGGGCAGGGCCGGCGGTAAGGCCTTCAGTGTGGCGGGGTCGGCAAGGGGCCCGTCGGACGTGATGGCGTACACGTAGGCTTCGCGGCCGTTGACGGACCGCGCGCCCTCGTAGGTCGCCGGGAACACGCTGCGCGTGCCGGTGTCCCAGAACCGGTAGTCCCGCTTCTCGGGTTCCAGAGGCCAGGAAATGACGAGTCCCTCGTGCTTCTCGGCCCCGGAACCCGCGGGTGCGGCACGCTCGGTGAGGTCGCGCCTGTCCAGCGCCCACAGATGTGTGGAGGCGCTCAGCTCCGTGTCGTTCGGACCGCGCAGCACCGCGTCGTCGGAGACCAGGGCCGTCCGGCCGTGTGTGTCCTTCACCTCGATACTGCGGTCCAAGGTGACCGGCACGTCCTTCAGGAAGGCCTTGCTCGGATCACCCGCCTGAAGGGCTGTCGCGTTGAGCAGCGTGGCGGTGCCCTCGTACCGGAAGGTGCTCTTGGCGTCGGCCGGCACCTGGTGCAGTGCGGGATAGACCGTGAACCGTGTGACGGCCGAGGCCGCCACCAGCATCACGGCCGATCCCGTCAGTACCCAGTTGGTCCTGCGCATGAATTCTCCTCGAGGGAGCTGCAACAGACGGAAAATTACTTAGCGAGCGCTAAGAAGGTAGAGGGGGCCGAATGAGGCCGTCAACACTTCGGACCATGAGGTGCTTATTGGCTTTCATGCTGATCAGATTCAATAGAACCAGCCACTGATCGGTGGTGATCGGTGGGGACCTCATTCTCGACTTAGCGATCGATAAACAACTTCTGTTGGGTCCTGGTCGTCGCCCGCCGGCCGGCGGCTTCCCGTTCGCTCAGTCCGCCTGCGCGGCGGCGAGGGGCGGGAGCTCCAGGTGGTCGCGCAGGGTGGTGCCCCGGTATTCGGTGCGGTACACACCTCGGCTCTGGAGTTCCGGGACCAGCTTGTCGACGATGTCGGTGACCGACGACGGAAGCAGGTGCGGCACGATGTTGAAGCCGTCGACCGCGCGGGTGGTGACATAGCGGGTCCACTCGTCGGCGACGGCCGACGGCGTGCCGACGAACGACGGGTGGCCCGGCGCCACCTCCAGCACCAACTGCCGTATGGACAGTCCCCGTTCGGTCGCCAGCTCGCGCCACTTGCGGATCAGGGCCGCTTTGCCGGTGCGGTGCTCGATCGCGATCGTGCCGCGTGAGGGGTCGAGTTCCTCCTCGCTGGGCTCGATGTCCGGCAGAGGTCCGTCCGGGTCGTAGGCGGACAGGTCGGCGCCCCAGTACTGCTCCAGGAAGGCGATCGCCCGCGGGCCGTTGATCTGCTCGCCACGTACCCAGCGGGCCTTCTCCTCCGCCTCCGCCGGGGTGTCGCCGAGGACGACGCTCGTGCCCGGCAGGATGCGCAGCGAGTCGGGGGACCGGCCGTGCCGGGCCAGCCGGTCGCGCAGGTCGGCCGCGTAGGCGACGGCCTTGCCGTACTCGGTGTTGGCGGAGAAGACGACGTCGGCGTGGCGGGCGGCGAGTTCGCGGCCGCCGTCGGAGTCGCCCGCCTGGAAGAGCACCGGCCTGCCCTGCGGGCTGCCGGGCACGGTGGCGGTGGCCCGCAGCCGGACCAGGTCGGTGTCCCGCTCGACCGGACGGGCGGGGCCCCGGCCGTCCCAGGAGGACCACAGTTCCTTGGCCGCGTCGACGAACTGTTCCGCGCGGTCGTAACGGCGTTCGTGCTCCAGCCAGCCTCCGTGCCGGAAGTTGGCTCCGGTCCAGGCGTTGTCGGTGGTGACGATGTTCCATCCGGCGCGGCCCGAGGACAGCAGGTCGAGGCCGGCCAGGCGGCGCGCGAGATCGGCCGGGTGGTTGTAGGTGGTGTTCTGGGTGGCCACCAGGCCGATCCGGTCGGTGACGGCGGCCAGCGCGGACAGCTGGGTGATGGCGTCGGGGCGGCCGGCCACGTCGAGGTCGAAGATCCTTCCCCGGTTCTCCCGGACCCGCAGTCCCTCGCCGAGGAAGAAGGCGTCGAAGAGGCCCCGCTCCAACGTCCGCACGACATCGGTGAAGGTCTCGATCGCCGTGTGCGAGGGGGCGTCGGGGTCGGTCCAGATCAGCTGGGATCCCACGCCCGTGAAGAACAGGCCGAGGTGGAGTCGGGGACGGGAGGACGGTTCGGTCATGGCGGTCACCTCAGGCGTTCGTGGTCGCGGTGGCGAAGCGGCTGGCGGGGCGGGGCAGGCCGAGCGTGGTGCGCAGCGTGTCGCCGGGGCGGGGCGGGTGGTGGAGTCCGGCGGCGGCCAGGGCGGGCAGCACCCGGTCGGCCAGGACGGGCAGGTCGTCGGCGAGGACGGCGGGGTGCAGCCGCACGCCGTCGACGGACCGGGCGAGTTCGGTGAGGAGTTCGGTCAGCGCTTCGGGGGAGCCGGTGTGGCGCAGCCGTCCGGTCTCCGGCCACGCGGCTGTGCCGTTCAGCGCGGCCAGCCGGTCGGCGGCCGGGACGGCGGTGTCGAGTACCACCTCCACCTCGGCGAAGACCAGGGGGGCGCCGCTCTCCCGGGCGGCGGCCGAACGGGAGGCGATCTGGGCGGGTGTGGGGCGGGCCACCAGGACCACGTCGGCGCGCTCGTCGATCTCCAGCGTGTCCGGGGCGAGGACGACGATCTGCCCCTGCGGGGGACGGGGCGTGATCAGGGGGCCCTTGACGGTGAAGGAACCGCCCTCGAAGTCGATGTGGTGGACACGGTCCGGGTCCAGGAAGCGGCCGGTGGCGACGTCCTTGACGACCGCGTCGTCCTCCCAGGAGTCCCACAGGGCGCGGGCGGTGTCGACGACGTCCGTGATCTCCCGGTGCAGCGTGCCGGCCGGGAGCGGGGACCGTCCGACCGTGGCGAGTTCGTCCGCGCCGGCGGCCGCTCCCACCAGCCAGGCGGCCCGGCCGTGCGATGCGTGGTCCAGGGAGGCCAACTGGGTGGCGAGGTGGAAGGGCTCGGTGGTCGTGACGTGCAGCGTGGGAGCGAGCCCGATGCGGTCGGTGAGGCCCGAGACGTACGCCGCGCGGGTGCTGGCCTCGATACGGCCGACGGGCTCGGCGCCCGTGCCGGGCGGCAGCGGCGCGTCGGCGAAGGTGACGAGGGCGAAGCCGGCGTGCTCGGCGGAGACGGCCGCCTCCCGCACCGCCTGCGGGGTCGGGGTCGCCCGGGCGGCGGGGTGGGCGCCGGCTCCGTCGGCCTCGAGCACGAGGTGCAGTCCGGGCAGGCGGGTGTGGCGGTCAGTCATGGACAGTTCCTCCGGTGGACGGTTCGGATGCGGGTGTGCGGTCGGGGGAAGGGGGGCGGGCGGTCGTCACGGACCGGGAGATCGGCGGCGCGGCCGGGGCGGGCGCCGAAGGGGAGGTCCGCGCCGGCCACAGCGCCACCCCGGCCGCCACCAGGACGGCGGTCGCGGCGCCCGTGGCCAGCCCCCAGCGCACCCCGGCGTGCTGGGAGATCCAGCCGATGACGGGGGCGCCGACCGGGCTGCCGCCCATCGAGATCACCGTGTACACCGCCATCACCCGGCCCCGCATGGCATCGCTGACCTCCGACTGGACGAAGGCGCTCACGGCCGTGTTCAGCGTCATCAACGTGAAACCGGCGGGCAGCAACAGGGCGAGGAACGCCGGGTACGTCGGCATGACCGCCGCCAGCGCCTCGAAACCGCCGAACAGCAGCGCGCCGACCACGACCGTCCGGACCCGCGGCGAGACACCGCGCGTGGCGGCGATGGTCCCTGCGACGGTGCCGAGGGCCAGGGCCGTGTTCATGATGCCGAGCCCCCGGGAGCCGACGTCGAAGACCCGGTCGGCGAACAGGGTCAGCGTGGTCGGGAAGTTGACCGCGAAGGTGGCGACCAGGCCGAAGATCGTGAAGACGCCGACGAGTTCGGGCCGCGCGGCCACGTACCGCAGCCCCTCCACCCCCGCTCCCGTCCAGGGCGGCCGGGAGGCGGCGCGTGTCTGCCGCGACCGTGGACGGATCGACAGCAGCCCGACGAGGACGACGGTGAAGGAGACGGCGTTGAGGGCGAACACCCATCCGGTACCGATCGCCCCGATCAGTACACCGGCGATCGCGGGGCCGATCAGACGCGCGGCGTTCAGGGACAGGATGTTCAGGCCCGCCGCCTTCGGGATCAGGGCCCGTCCGACCAGTTCGGTGACGAACGACAGACGTGCGGGGTTCTCCACCGTGAACACGCAGCCCAGGGCGAAGGACAGGACGTACAGCAGCCACAGCGGGGCATGGCCGGAGAGCACCGTCACCGCCAGCAGCACGGCCTGCGCCGCGTACAGCGTGTGGGTCCACAGCAGCAGGGTCCGCCGGTCGTACCGGTCGGCTGTCACCCCGCCCCACAGGCCGAACAGCAGGACCGGGGCGAACTGAAGGCCCATGACCCAGCCGAGCGCGGTCCCGCTGTGCGTGAGCCTGAGAACGAACCAGTCCAGCGCGACGCCCTGCATGGCGCTGCCGACGTTGGACACCAGACCCGTGCTCCAGTAGATCCGGTAGTCACGGACCCGCAGCGCGGCGAACACCCCTGCCGGGGCGGTGCTGTTGACGTCCATACGTCTCTTTCCGGATGGGTCGGCCATGGTGGTGCGCGCGACGGACGCGTCACACCGGAAGCGCCCCGAGGAAGGCGGGAGGTGCATGGCCTGTTCGCCGCGCGGGGGCCTGCGACGCCGGTCCGCGTCCGCGCGAGGGCGCGGCGGTACGCGGGCCGGGAAGGGGCTGGAGGAGTTGAGGGGCGCGAGTGGTCAGCGACAGGTCTGGTCGAACTGATCGGCGCGGCGGCCCACCCAGAACGGGGCGAACAGCACGGTGCGTGCCTGACCTGCGGTCTCCATCGCCGGATCAAAGCACATGGCGGGAGGGGCGTCCACCACGCGTCCCGGGACTTGAGACGGCCCCGCCTCCTCCAACCGGGCGCCCGATTCCGGCATTGACGTACGACAAGACCGCTCCGTACCATCGCGACCGGCATTGAGTGTCAGCGTCAAGCCCTGGCTCGCTGACCGGCAACCCTCCCACGCGGTGGGGTGCTCCAGGTGAAAGCCCGGCGGGATCACCGACGATCCCCGCAAGCGCGTGGCCCCGGGACGGGGGCCGGAGATGGGGAGGACAGGCGTGCGACACGGCGTTGACCTGGCTGTCTCCTTCGCCGACGCCACGGCGTTCTCCCGGCTCTCGCGCCGACGCCACATCGATCTGAAGCGCTCGACCAGCTGCCTCTGTCGGCCCTGACGAGCTCGTCCGCCGCCGGCTGACGTCCGTCACCGGCCCGCGCCTGCTTCGCGCTTTCCCGGCACCGCTCCCGGTGTCGCCCCTGACCCCTGTCTGTACAGCGCTCCCCCGCCGCCGGTGTCGATCCGGCCGGGGCCGCACGCCCATGCACGGCCGTGCCCCCGACAGCACCCCGTGCCTGGTGACCCGAGTAGGAGAAGCCCTCCGTGACAGCACTCCCGGATTTCAGAACCTCCCGATGGGCGCCCCTGGCCGCCCTGCTGACCACCAGTGTCCTGCTGACCGCCTGCGGGTCGGGCGGCGACGGCTCCGGCAGTGGAAGCGGTCGGCCGACGTCCGGCGGCACCTTGACCTTCGCGGTGGGTTCCGACTCCGGCTGCGTGGATCCGCAGCAGGTCGGCAGCAACGAGAGCATCTACTCGGTGCGCCAGACCGTGGACTCCCTGACCGACCAGGACCCCGAGACCGGCAAGATCGTGCCGTGGCTGGCCGAGAGCTGGGACGTCGACTCCGAGGCGACGACGTTCACCTTCCACCTGCGGTCGGGTGTCACCTTCAGCGACGGGTCCGAGCTGACCGCGCAGGTGGTGAAGGACAATTTCGACGCGGTGCCGAAGCTAGGCGCCCTGGGGTCCCTCGCCCAGGGCTATCTGAGCGGCGTCAAGAGCACCACCGTGGTGGACCCGCTCACCGTCAGGGTGACCTTCAAGGAGCCCAACGCGCAGTTCCTCCAGGCGACGTCGACCCACTCGCTGGGCATCGAGTCGTCGGCGAGCGCGAAGAAGAGCCCGCAGCAGAAGTGCAGCGACGGCGTGATCGGGTCCGGACCGTTCGTGCTGAAGCAGTACGTGCAGAACCAGTCGATCACCCTGGCCAAGCGCACCGGGTACGACTGGGGCTCCTCGCTGTGGTCCAAGAAGGGCGAGGCCTACCTGGACAAGCTGGTGTTCAAGGTCGTGCCCGAGGCGGGTGTCCGGGCCGGCAGTCTCCAGTCCGGGCAGGTGGACGCGATCAGCGGCGTCGGCAAGGCCAACGAGGCGGCGCTCAAGGGCGGTCAGGTCACCCTCCAGCGCCGGGCCAACCCCGGTGTGGTGTTCGGGCTGGGGCTCAACAACGCGCTGCCCGTGCTGAAGGACACCAAGGTGCGCCAGGCGATCCTGGCCGCCGTCGACCGCGAGCAGATCGCCGACACCGTGTTCCCGACCGGCACCGAGCCGGCGACCAGTGTCCTGGCCCACACCACACCCGACTACACCGACCTCTCCTCGGACCTCGCGTTCGACGCGGCCAAGGCGAAGTCCCTGCTGGACGCGGCCGGTTGGAAGGCGGGCGGCGACGGTGTCCGCACCAAGGACGGCAAGAAGCTGAGCCTGACCATCACCTGGTTCCCCAACGCGACCACCAACCAGCCGGCACTGGAGCTGGTCCAGCAGCAGCTGAAGGCCGTCGGCGTCGACGTGGTGCTCAAGCAGCTCCAGGTCAGCCAGTTCGCCACCACGCTCCAGTCGGGTGACTTCGACGTGGTGTGGGGCAACGTGACCCGCTCCGACCCGGACATCCTGCGCAGCTCCTTCTCCACCCGGCTGGGCAACTTCTACCGGTTGCCCGCCAGTTCACTGGACACGGTGCTGTCCGGGCAGGCCGCGACCACGGACACCGCCCGGCGCGGGCAGCTGGTGGGCGAGGCGCAGAAGCTGCTCGTGCAGAACGCGTACAACGTGCCGGTGGTGGAGCTCCAGACCCAGCTGGGCGTGTCGAAGAAGGTGCACGACCTCGCCTTCGACTCGGGCAGCCGGATCCAGCTGCACGACACCTGGATCGGCTAGCGCATGCGCCGCTATGTGATCAAACGGCTGGCCCAGGCGGTCGGGGTGCTGTGGGCGGCCTACACGGTGTCGTTCCTGGTGCTGGACTACCTGCCCGGTGACCCGGTCACCGCGATGGCCGGTGCCGGGCTGGACTCGGGACAGGTCGATCCGGCTCAACTCGCCGCGCTGCGGCACGAGTACGGCTTCGACAAGCCGGTGCTCGTGCAGTATGCCGAGTATCTCGGACGGGCGGTGCGCGGGGACTTCGGCGACGCGGTCTCCACCGGCCGCCCGGTGACCTCCACGCTGGCCGACGCGCTGCCGCAGACACTCCAGCTGACCGGTGCCGCGCTGCTGCTCGCGGTGGTGCTCGGCGGCGGTCTCGCGGTGGTGGCGACGTACACCTCGCAGCGGTCGCTGCGGCAGCTGCTGCTGTCGCTGCCCCCGCTCGGGGTGTCGGTCCCGACGTTCTGGGTGGGCCTGCTGCTCGTCGAGGCGTTCTCCTTCCGGCTCCAGTGGTTCCCGGCGTTCGGCAACGACGGGCTGGGGGGCCTGGTGCTGCCGGCCCTGACGCTGGCGGTCCCGACCGGTGCGCAGATCGCGCAGGTGCTGGCCAAGAGCCTGCTCACCGCCCTGGACCAGGCCTATGTGGAGACCGCGCGCGCCAAGGGCGCCGGCCGGTGGCGGGTGCATCTGCGGCACGCGCTGCGCAACGCGTCACTTCCCGCGCTGACGGTCGTCGGCCTGCTGGTCGGGCAGCTGATCGCCGGCTCGGTGGTCGTCGAGACGGTCTTCTCCCGCGACGGCCTCGGGCGGGTGACCGCGGCGGCGGTCACCGCCCAGGACATCCCGCTGGTCCAGGGGGTGGTGGTGTTCGGGTCGCTGATCTTCGTGGCGACGAACCTGGTCGTCGACCTCGTCTATCCGCTGCTGGACCCGCGGATCGTGGTGGCCTCGGACAGGAGGGCGAGCTTCGCATGAGTCAGAGCCTTGTCGACGACCGAGCCGAGGCCGCCCTCGGCCCGGCCCGCCCGGTCGAGGCCGGTTCGCCCGCGGAACCGGGCCGTCGGGCCGATGTACGGCAGGTGCTGCGGTTCCTGCTGCGCCGCCCCGGTCTGCTGCTGTCGGCCGCCGTCCTCGTGCTGGTGGTGCTGGCCTCGTTCCGGCCGGACCTGTTCACCTCGCAGGACCCGCTGAAGGGGGTGCCGTCGCAGAACTTCCGCGGCCCGAGCGGCAGTCACTGGTTCGGCACCGACGAACTGGGACGCGACGTGTTCTCCCGTGTGGTGCACGGCGCCCAGCTGTCCCTCAAGGCCACGCTGATCGCGGTCCTGGTCGCGTTCGTGGTCGGCGGGCTGCTCGGCGTGGTCGCCGGGTTCGTGGGCCGCTGGGTGGACGACGTGCTGATGCGCTTCGTGGACGTCCTCCTCTCCATCCCCGCGCTGTTCCTGTCGCTGGCCCTCGTCACCGCGCTCGGGTACGGGACGGTGAAGGTGGCGGTCGCGGTCGGGGTCGCGAGCGTCGCCTCCTTCGCCCGGGTGGCGCGCGCCGAGGTCCTGCGGATACGGCAGGCGGTGTTCGTCGAGGCGTCCCGCTCCTGCGGGGCCCGCTGGTACTCGGTGCTGGGCCGGCACGTCCTGCCCAACGCCGCCGGCCCGGTGATCGTCCTGGCCACGCTGGACTTCGGCACCTCGATCCTGGCCGTGTCGGCGCTGAGCTTCCTCGGCTACGGCGCGCCGCCGCCGGCCCCGGAATGGGGGACGTTGATCTCCGACGGCCGCAACTACCTGGCCAACGCCTGGTGGCTGACCGCGCTGCCCGGTCTGGCGATCGCCGCGACCGTGCTGGCCACCAACCGCATCGCCAGGGCGCTGGACGGCGAATGGTCCCGGCAGCGATGAGCGACGAACACGAGAACGGTGAGGACGTGACCACACCACTGCTGGAGATCCGCGGACTGTCCGTGTCGTACCGCACCCGGGGCGGCACGGTACCGGCCGTGCGGGGCGTGGACCTCGACGTGTGGCCCGGGCAGGTGACCGCCGTGGTCGGTGAGTCCGGCTCCGGCAAGAGCACCACGGCACACGCCGTCACCCGGCTGCTGGCGGCGAACGGCCGGATCGACGCGGGCACGGTCCGCTTCGGCCGGCACGACCTCGCCACCCTGTCGGAGGCGGAGCTGCGCACCGTGCGGGGCGCGCGGATCGGGCTGGTCCCGCAGGATCCGACGGTCTCGCTCAACCCGGTCAAGCGGATCGGCGAGCAGGTCGCCGAGGTGCTGCGCATCCACGGTCTGGCGACCCGCCGTACGGCGGCCGTCGAGGCGGTCGCCGTGCTGGAACGGGCCGGGCTGCCCGACGCGGCCGTCCGCGCCCGGCAGTACCCGCACGAACTGTCCGGCGGCATGCGGCAACGGGTGCTGATCGCCGTGGCCATCGCCGCGAAGCCCCAGCTCATCGTCGCCGACGAGCCGACCAGCGCGCTCGACGTCACCGTGCAGCGCGTCATCCTCGACCACCTGCAGCACCTCACCGAGGAGTCGGGCACCGCGATCCTGCTCGTGACCCATGACCTCGGGGTGGCCGCCGACCGGGCCCAGCGCCTGGTGGTCATGGAGCGGGGCAGGGTGGTGGAGGCGGGTGACACCCGTGACGTCCTGGCCGACCCCCGGCACGAGTACACCCGGCGGCTGCTGGCCAGCGCCCCGAGCCTGACCACCGCCCGGCCCCGCACACCGGCCTCCGCGCCGAAGGCCGGTACGACGCCCTTGGTCGAAGTGCGCAACCTGGTCAAGGAGTTCAGGCTGCCGCGCGCCGGGGGCGAGGCCCGGACGCTGCGCGCGGTGGACGACGTCAGCCTCACCTTGCACCGCGGGCAAACGCTCGCCCTGGTCGGGGAATCGGGCTCGGGCAAGTCCACCACCGCCCGGCTGGTGCTCCGCCTCGCCGACGCGACCTCCGGGCAGATCCTGTTCGACGGCACCGACGTCACCGCCGCCAGGGGCAACCGGGTCAGGCTGCTGCGCCGCCGCGCCCAGCTCGTCTACCAGAACCCGTACGCCTCGCTCGACCCGCGCTTCTCCATCGGCGAGGTGATCACCGAGCCGTTGCGGGCCTTCAAGGTCGGCGACCGCGTCTCCCGGCTCGCCCGCGCCCGTGAACTGCTCGACCGGGTCGCGCTGCCCGCCTCGACGCTGGAGCGCCGCCCGGCGGAGCTGTCGGGCGGACAGCGCCAGCGTGTGGCCATCGCCCGCGCCCTCGCCCTCTCACCCGACCTGGTGGTGTGCGACGAGCCCGTCTCCGCGCTCGACGTGTCCGTCCAGGCCCAAGTCCTGGAACTGCTGGCCGAGTTGCAGGCGGACACCGGCGTGGCGTACCTGTTCATCTCCCACGACCTGGCCGTCGTGCGCCAGATCGCGCACCAGGTCGCCGTCCTGCGGGCCGGACGCGTCGTCGAGACCGGCCCGCCCGAGGACCTGTTCACGGAGCCCCGCCACGCGTACACCCGCGCACTGCTCGCGGCGATCCCCGGCGGCCGTCTCCCCTCCCCCGCCGCGGAAGCCACCACGAGTTGAGGACCGGCGTCGCATGAGCACCCCCACCATCACATCGCTGGCCTTCCTCACGCCCGGCAACTTCACCGACGACGACCCCCACGCGGGCCTGGAGGAGACGCTCCGGCTGTTCGAGTACGGCGAACGGCTCGGCTACGACGGCGCCTGGATCAGGCAGCGCCACCTCGAACACGGCGTCGGCTCGGCGGCCGTGTTCCTCGCCGCGGCCGGCCAGCGCACCGAGCGGATCGAACTCGGCACCGCGGTCATCCCCATCGGCTGCGAGAGCCCGTTCCGCCTGGCCGAGGACCTGGCGCTGGCCGACGTGCTGTCCCGGGACCGGCTCCAGATCGGTTTCAGCACCGGGATGCCGCACGCCGACCTGCTCGGCGACCTGGTGTACGACGGGGACTGGCGCGGCTTCGACCTGTCGTACGGCAGGATCACCCGGGTCGTCGAGAACCTGCGCGGCGACTACCTCGGCGGCCCGGACACGGTGATCCACTCGCCGGGCAACGTCCAGCGCCCCCGGCTGCAACCGCACAGCCCCGGCCTGGCCCGGCGGATCTGGTACGGCGGCGGGAGTCTGCGTTCGGTGCGCTGGGCCGCCGGGAACGGCCTCGGTCTGCTGTCCGGCAACATCGTCACCGGCGAGGACACCGACGACTTCACCACGGCCCAGATGAACCTGCTGTCCGCGTACCGGCGCACGCTGTCCGGGGACCGTCCGGCGCGCGTGGCGCTGGGCCGGGTGATCGTGCCGCTCGACAGTGCCGACGCGGCCACCCGGGCCCGCTACCGCACCTATGCGGCAAGCCGCCACGAACGCACCCTCGCGCCCCAGGGCCCGAAGCGCACCCTGTTCGCCCCGGACGTCGTGGGGACCGCCGAGCAGATCGTGGAGCGGCTGACCGCCGATCCGGTGCTCGCCGAGGTGTCCGAGCTGCGCCTGGAACTGCCCTACGAGTTCCACCGGGAGGAGTACGAGCAGATCCTGCACGACGTACGGCACCTGGTCGCACCCGAACTGGGCTGGCGTCCCGCCTCCCCGGCGGTGCGGGAGGGGGCCGGATGAGTCGTGTCGCTTCGGTGTGACGTGCACCACTCTCCGGCCGCGTCGGGCCGGCATGCGCGATCATGATGCGAATGGACGCTCGTTTTGTCGGCATCGCCGAGCTGGTCGAGGCCCCGTCCGTAGCGGTCGACGTGGACGTCATGCGGGCTTTCACCGTGGCTGCCTGGGCCTTCGCCCAGGGGGCGGAGAAGATCGTTCTCGCTGAGTCGCTGGACGACGCCCTGGCGCTCAAGGCTCGTCACCCTGACCGGGTGGCGCTCAAGGACGGGCCGCCCGCGCCCGGGTTCGAGATGGTCAACTCACCGGGCCTGCTGCGGTCCGTCGACCTTCGCGGACGGACCGTCGTGCAGAAGACCACGGCAGGGACGGTCGGCGCCCTCGCGGTCAAGGAGGCGTCGCTGGTGCTGTGCGCCGGCTTCGTGGTGGCGGAGGCGACGGCCAGGCTCCTGCGGACACGCAAGAGTGACCGTGTCACGTTCGTGGTCACCGGCGAGGACGGACGGGCCGAAGAAGACCTGGCGTGCGCTCAGTACATCGCTCGGCGAACCACCGCAGCCGGGGCCACCGAGGCCGGGGCGGATGCCGCCGGGTTCCTCCGCCGCGCCGCCGGGTCGCGCGCCGCGGCCGAGCTGGCGGAGGGGGTGCGTCAAGGAGCCCATCCCGATGACGTCGCACTCTGTCTCGAGCTCGACCGGTTCCCCTTCGCCATGGTGGCGGCCTTGGAGGACTCGCTCATGGTCCTGCGTCCGTGCGCCGTGCCCGACGTGTGACGCGCCTTCCTCCCGCAAGCACAGACGCTCCCGCGCTCCGCCCAGCGGGCAGCGGGCAGCGGGCAGCGGGCAGCGGCGCGTCCTACGCGACCGGGAGTGCCCGTCCCAGGCGGGCGAGCGGGGACGAGGCCATCAGCACGGGGGAGAGCATCATGCCTGCGGCCGTCACCAGGAGGCCGGTGCGCAATCCCCACTCCTCCGCGAGGAATCCGCCGAGCAGCGAGCCGAGTGGGGTCATCCCCATGCCGGCGAAAGTGATCGTCGCGGCCACGCGGCCCTGCATCCCGTCCGGGGTGACGCCCTGCCGGACAGCCATGACCGTGACGTTCACCAACTGGCCGCACGTACCGAACACGAAGTTGATCGCCAGCAGCGCGGGAACGGTCACCGCGGAGGAGCCGTGCACCGCGGGCACGCACAGGAACACGCCGTCGCCCAGTGCCGCCGCGGACACGAGCACCGCGCCGTGGCCGAACCGGTGCGGCAGGCGGGCGGCCAGCACCGAGCCCAGGAGCGCGCCCGGTCCCGTCGCCGCGAGCGCCAGCCCGACGGCGGTGCCCGACAGGTGCAGTTCCCGCGGCAGGAAGAGCAGGTAGACGGTCATCATGGCCGCGGAGGAGAACTGGAAGGCGGCCGAGGCGAGGCACACCGTCCGCAGCGAGGCATCGCTGACGACGAAACGCAGGCCCTCATGGATCCGCCGCCAGACCCGAGGGGGACGTTTCGAGCGCGTCGGGAGCGATTCGATCCGTCGGATCCGTCGGATCGACAGGAACGACAGTGCGAAGAACAGCGCGCCGGCAGCGGCGGCGATCGGCGCCGACAGCAGTGACACCAACGCACCACCGAGGGCAGGGCCGCCGATCTGCGCCACGGACCGGCTGCCCTCGAGCGCGCTGTTGCCCCACACCAACTGATCGCGTCTCACCAGCCGTACGAGGGACGCCTGGTACGCCACGTCGAAGAACACCGACAGGGTCCCGACGGCGAAGGCGACCACGAACAGCGCCGGCAGTCCGAGCCCACCGAGGAGGCCGGCCACGGCGGCGGCGCCCAGGGCCAGCGTCCGGCCGACGTCCGTCAGCACCATCACCGTGCGGGCCCGCCACCTGTCCACCCACGCGCCGGCGAAGAGCGAGAGCATCAGGATCGGCACCTGCCCCACCGCGCGCAGGAGGCCCAGCCGGCCGGCACCGGCGTCGAGCGTCAGGACGGCGAAGAGCGGCAGAACCACCAGACTTGTGTGTTCGCCGAGCTGGGAGGCCGTCTGCCCCACCCAGAGTCTGCGGAAGTCGCCGTCCCGCCACAGGCGTGACGGAACAGGACCACCGGCATCGGACACGGCGGAGGAAGAGGAAACGGACGGCACGAGGATCCCTTGGACTGCCGACGAGGAGGCCCGTCACGCGGCGCACGGAAGGCGCACCGACGGTTCGGGCGGGGGGGGAAGGCTCGCTGTGCCGCGGCATCAAGGGCAGCACGCGATGACGGGCCGCTCACGGCCCACGACGTCAACGCGCGCTCGGACGACCGATCATCTCTACGCTCCTCATGGGTCACTCACTGCACTCGAACACTAGCGCTCGGCGGTACGGCGCGAAAGGCGGCTGACGTCCGCGGCGGACAGCCAGGCCGCCCGCCACGGACCGCCGCCGCGCGAGGCGGCGGGCCTCCGTCGCCTCGCGCGCGGCCACTCACCCCGGGCCCGCACCCGCGCGGCCGCTCCCCGACAATCTCGTGCATGACTCCTCCTCACCCCCTCGTCACCCGCGCCCGCCGCCTGGCCGACGAACTGCTGGCGCCTCACGCCGAACGCGTCGACCAGGAGGGCGTGCCGGTGAGCCATCTCGCGGCGATCCGGGACTCGGGCCTGCTGGGTGTGAACGCGCCGGAGGAGTACGGCGGGTCGGCGGCCCCCGCCGCGGTCGTGCGCGAGACGGCGGAGATCCTGGCCGGGGCGTGCTGCTCGACGTGGTTCGTGCAGACGCAGCACCACACGCCGGTGCTGACCCTGGCCAGGAGCGAGGGGCCGGCGCGCGAGCGGCTGCTCGGCTCGCTGGCGCGCGGCGAGCTGCTGTCCGGGGTGGCCTACGCCCATCTGCGGGCCCATCCGCGCCTCCCCGTGCGGGTGACGCGGGAGCGGGGCGGCCGGCGCTTCGACGGGACGGTGCCCTGGTACACGGGCTGGGGGCTGAACGACGTGATGCTGCTCGCCGGAGTCACCGACTCCGGCGAGGCGCTCTTCGCGTTCACGGAGGCCCGCGAGCAGCCGGGCCTGCGCGCGTCGGAGCCGTTGCGCCTGGCGGCCCTCACCGCGGCGCGGACGGTCTCCCTGGAGCTGGACGGCCTGTGGCTGCCGGAGGAGGCGGTGGTCCTGCGGACGCCGTACGAGCGGTGGGCGGCGGCCGACCGCCCGAAGACGGTGGCCGCGAACCCGGCCGTCTTCGGGGTCACGGAGACGGCGCTCACCCTGCTGGACGAGGGCACGGCCGCTCCCCTGCGCCACCGTCTGGACGAGGTGCGCCGGCGGGCCTACGCCCTGGCCGACCATCCGGTGCCCCACGAGCACCTGGAGGAGAAGCTGGCCCTCAGGACGGCGGCGTACGAGGTGCTGCGGGCGGCCACCACGGCGGCCGTGGTGGCCGGCGGCGGCCGTTCGATGCTGCTGACGAACCGGGCGCAACGCCTGGCGCGGGAGGCCCTGTTTCTCATGGTCCAGGGCCAGACCTCGCCGTCACGGACGGCACATCTCGCCGCGCTCGCCGCCCTCGGAGGGTGACGCGGCGGGCGGCGGTGCCGCCGCCGCCCTGTGCGCTCCGGCGCGGGCCACGCCGACCCCGGCCGTCCCGGCCGTCCCGGCCCTCTCGGCCCTCTCGGCCCTCTCGGCCCTCTCGGCCCTCTCGGCCGTCTCGGCCGTCTCGGCGGCAGCCGCCATGGCCCGGCGTGGGCGCGGCTCGTGTCGCAGGCGGCCCGGAGTGGGTGCGGCCCGCATCACCGGTGACCCGGCACGGGCGCGGCCCGCGCCGCTTGCGGCCCGGAGTGGGTACGGCAGTGCCACCGGTGGCCCGGCGCGTGTGCGGCCCCCGCCACCGGCAGCCCGGCATGGGCGCGGCCCGTGCCCGTGGCGGCCGGCCGGTGGGTCATTCCTCGTCGCCGGTCGGCACGACGACGAGGAAGGCGTCCGACTTCAGGTCCATGACGACGGTGGCGGGCTCGCCCTCCGCCCGCCGTCGCGCCGCGTACTCCTCCGCCGGCCACGATCCGCGCGGAGCCCCCGCAGGAAAACGCTCCAACACCTTCGCGCCCATAGCGGCAGACACCTCCCGATCCGTAACGGACAACTCCCTCGTACTGCGCCTGCCCGCGATCGGCGTGAGCATGTTCACGCCCGCGTGACCGGCTCCTCACCGGACGTGGCGCCGCCGCGCGCCAGCCGTCCCGGCCACCAGGCGCGCCCCCCGATGTCCCGCACCAGCGCGGGCACCAGCAGCGAGCGCACGACGAGCGTGTCGAGCAGCACGCCGAAGGCGACGATGAACGCGATCTGTGCGAGGAAGGCCAGCGGGATCACACCGAGCGCGGCGAAGGTGGCGGCGAGCACCACGCCGGCGGAGGTGATGACACCGCCCGTGGTGACCAGGCCGCGCAGGACGCCCTCGCGCACGCCGTGCAGCAGGGACTCCTCGCGGACCCGGGACATGAGGAAGATGTTGTAGTCGACGCCCAGCGCCACGAGGAACACGAAGCCGTACAGCGGCACGGACGGGTCGGTGCCGGTGAAGCCGAGCACGTGCTGGAAGACCAGGCTCGACACGCCGAGGGTGGCGAGGAAGTTCAGCGCCACCGTCGCCACGAGCAGGGCGGGCATCAGGAGCGAGCGCAGCAGCGCGGTCAGGATGAGGAAGATGATCGCGAGGACGACGGGGACGATGAGGGTGCGGTCCCGTTCGGCCGTGTGCAGGGTGTCGTACTGCTGGGCGGTGTAGCCGCCGACGAGGGCGTCGGCGCCGGGCACCGCGTGGAGGGCGGTGCGCAGCCGCGCCACGGTGTCCTTGGCCGCGTCGCTGTCGGCCGCCGCGCTCAGGGTGACGTCGACACGGACCCGGCCGTCGACGACGAGCGGCTCGCCGCCGGACCGTCCCGAGGCACCGACCGGTGCGGCCGAGGCGACGCCGTCGGTGCGTTCGGCGGTGGCGACCACCCGTTCGACGCGGTCCGCGTCGGCGATCACGACCGTGGGGTTGCCCGAGCCGCCGGGGAAGTGCCGGGCGAGGGTCTGCTGCGCCGTCACGGAGGGCGCGTCGTTCACGAAGGTCTCGTCGAGCGGGACACCCCGGGAGGCGAGGGTCGGCGCGAACGCGGCGCAGGCGATCAGGCCGGCCAGCGACACCGCCCACACCTTGCGGGGCGCGCGGTCGACGAGGGCGGCGACCCGCTGCCAGAGGCCGGCACCGCCGGTGCGGCCGTCCGTCGGACGGGGCTTGGCGGGCCAGTAGGCGGCGCGGCCGAGGAGGACCAGGACGGCGGGCAGGAAGGTCAGGGTGCTGACGACGGCGGCGGCGATGCCGATGGCGCCGACCGGGCCCAGGGCACGATTGTTGGTGAGGTCGCTGATCAGCAGGGCGAGGAGCCCGAGGGCGACGGTGGCGGCGCTGGCCACGATGGCGCCCCAGGACTGCCGCAGCGCGGCCCACGCGGCCCCGAACCGGTCGGTGCGGGAGGCGAGTTCCTCGCGGTAGCGGGCGGTGAGCAGCAGGGCGTAGTCGGTGGCGGCGCCGATCACGAGGATGGAGAGGATGCCCTGGACCTGGCCGTCGACCCGCACCACGTCGTGGTCGGCGAGGGCGTAGACGACGGCGCAGGCGAGCCCGAGGGCGAAGACCGCGCCAAGGATGATCACCAGCGGGAGCAGCAGACTGCGGTAGACGAGCAGCAGGATGACGAGGACGGTGACCAGGGCGACGGCGAGCAGCAGGCCGTCGATGCCGGCGAAGGCGTCGGACAGGTCGGCCTGGGTCGCGGCCGGTCCGGCCAGCTGGACCGTGGTGTTGGGGACGCGTTCGGCGGCGGCGCGGATGCGGTCCAGGGCCGGGGCGAGGTCGTCGCCGAGGTCGGGGCGGAGCGGGATGACGGCCTCGATGGCCTCGCCGTCCTCCGAGAGCAGCGCGGGTGAGAGCTGTCCGGCGACGCCGGGGGCGTCGGTGAGGGTGGCGAGGGCGCTGTCGGCGGCCTGCTTGCGGTCCTCGATCCCGGTGCCGCCGCTCGCGGAGCCGGACCCGGAGCCGGACCCGGACCCGGACCCGGAGCCGGTCGAGGACGCGGTCCACACGACGATCGCCGGGAGCGTCTCGTCCTGCTTGAAGGCCCGTTGCGCGTCGATGACCTCGGTGGACTCGGCGCTGCGCGGCAGGAAGGCGGCCTGGTCGTTGGTGGCGACCTCGCCCAGGCGCCCGGCGTAGGGGCCGAGGGCGCCGCCCAGGCCGAGCCATACGGCGACGAGGAGGACGGGGACGAGCCAGCGGGCGCGTCGAGGGGTGGTGGACATCGTTCTCCCAGCGGGGATGGATCTTCTTGGCCTGGCCGAGGTGTCTCGGCACCGGCAACTATCTCAATGACAAACAATCTCAATCATTGAGTTAACTTGCCGCCGATGATCGTAGACGGTGTCCGTTCTTCTGCCCGCGCCCGGCCCCCGGATGCACCGGGGCGGAAGCGATCACGGGCCGGGGGCGATCAGCGGGCCCGAAGCGCTCAACGGCCGCGAACGGTCAAGGGCCGGGAGCGGTCGACGGCCGGGAGCGGACAACGGCCGGGAGCGGTCAACGGCCGTGCGGTGTGATCTGCGACAGCTCCTCGCCCATCGCGGTGAGGAAGCGCATCACCACCGCCAGCTCGTCCTCGGTGAAGCGGGCGCGGGCGGCCTCGGTCGCCTCGGCCAGCGGCCGGAAGTAGGTGCGGGCGGCCGAGCGGGCGTCGGCCGCGTAGTAGAGGTGGACCACCCTGCGGTCGGCGCTCTCCCGGACCCGCCGGATGTGTCCCGCGCGCTCCAGCCGGTCCACGCACGCGGTGACCGCCCCGGAGGTCAGACCGAGGTGTTCGCGCAGCCGCCCCGGGGTCATCGGCTCGTCGGCGTCGAGGATCGCGGCGAGCGCCTGGACATCCGTCGCGTGCAGTCCGTGGTCCCCGGCGAACCCGTGCACCAGCCGGTTGATCTCGCCGTTCATCCTCCGCAACCGGACGGCGAAGGCGGGCAGGTCGGTCGGTGTTCCGGGAGCGTCCGGCCGGTCTTCCCGCGCGCGGCGCTCACCGTCGTTCGCTGTGGCCACGCGGTCAGCGTAGCCGCTGCCCGCGATCACCCGGTCGTGTGCATGGTCGTGGACCGGCGCATCCGCGCACGGCCACCCGGTGGAAGCCATACCCGAGGGGCCCGTCGACACGGAGGACCGAGGACTCATGACCGCACACGGCGACGACTCCGGCGCGCCGCTCTCTCTGGTGACCGGAGCCACCGGGTACATCGGCGGCCGGCTCGTCCCGGAACTGCTGGCCGCGGGCCACCGGGTGCGCTGCCTGGCCCGCTCCCCCGGGCGGCTGCGCGACCACCCGTGGGCCGGGCGGGCGGAGGTGGTGCGCGGGGACGTCACGGACGCCGCGTCGGTCGCGGACGCCATGCGGGGTGTGGACGTCGCCTACTACCTGGTGCACGCGCTGGGCACGGGCGACGACTTCGAGGCGACCGACCGCCGCGCGGCGCGCATCTTCGGGGAACGGGCGCGGGCCGCCGGGGTGCGGCGCGTCGTCTACCTCGGCGGCCTCACCCCGGCCGACGTGCCCGAACGGGAGCTGTCCCCGCACCTGCGCTCACGCGCGGAGGTCGGGCGCATCCTGCTCGCCTCCGGCGTCCCCACGACCGTGCTGCGGGCGGCCGTCGTCATCGGCTCCGGCTCGGCCTCCTTCGAGATGCTGCGCTACCTGACCGAGCGGCTGCCCGTGATGGTGACCCCGAGCTGGGTGCGCACCCGGATCCAGCCGGTGGCGGTCCGGGACGTGCTGCGGGCCCTCGTCGGCAGCGCCCGGATGCCCGCGGACGTCAACCGGGCCTTCGACGTCGGCGGTCCGGACGTCCTGACGTACCGCGACATGATGGTCCGCTACGCCGCCGTGGCGGAGCTGCCGCGCCGGCTGATCCTCCCGGTGCCGATGCTCAGCCCCGGTCTGTCCAGCCACTGGGTCGGCCTGGTCACCCCGGTGCCGGCGTCGATCGCCCGGCCGCTGACCGAGTCGCTGCGGCACGAGGTGGTCTGCCGCGAGCACGACATCGCACGGTACGTGCCGGATCCGCCGGGCCACCCCGTGGGGTTCGACGAGGCGGTCCGGCTGGCCCTCCAGCGGGTGCGCGACGCGCGGGTCACCACCCGCTGGTCCTCCGCCTCCCTGCCCGGCGCCCCGAGCGACCCGCTGCCGACCGATCCCGACTGGGCGGGCGGGAGCCTGTACACCGACCACCGGGAACTGACCGTGAACGCCTCGCGCGAGGCCCTGTGGCGGGTGATCGAGGGCATCGGCGGCGAGAACGGCTGGTACTCCTTCCCGCTCGCCTGGGCGGTGCGCGGCGGGCTGGACCGGCTGGCCGGCGGGGTGGGCCTGCGCCGGGGACGGCGGGACGCGGCGCGGCTGCGGGTCGGCGACTCGCTGGACTTCTGGCGGGTCGAGGAGATCGAACCCGGCCGTCTGCTGCGGCTGCGGGCCGAGATGCGGCTGCCGGGCCTGGCCTGGCTGGAGATGTACGCGGAACCGGACGGGGACGGCCGTGCCCGCTACCGCCAGCGCGCCCTGTTCCACCCGCACGGGCTGCTCGGCCAGGCGTACTGGTGGGGCGTCTCGCCGTTCCACGCGGTCGTGTTCGGCGGCATGGCCCGCAACATCGCCCGCACCGCGGCGGCGTCCGACACGACGGCACCCGTCGCCTGAGCGCGCCCCCGGCGGGCGCACCGCCGGGGAAGCGGCCGTGGTCCTCTCACCTCATCCGGAGTCACCGCAATGAACGTCTCGGTCGTCCTGTTCACCTCCGACCTGCGCCTGCACGACCATCCGCCGTTGCGGGCCGCCCTGGACGGCGCCCGCGAGGCGGTGCCGCTGTTCGTGCGCGACCGGGCCGTCGACGGCGCCGGGTTCGCCACGCCCAACCGGCTGGCGTTCCTCTCCGACTGCCTGCGCGATCTCGACGCGGGGCTGCGGGAGCGGGGCGGGCGGCTCGTCGTCCGCTCCGGGGACCTGGTCGCGCAGGTGTGCCGGGTGGCCGCCGAGGCGGGTGCCGACGAGGTGCACCTGTCGGCGGACGCCAGCGCGTACGCGCACCGCCGGGAGGAGCGGCTGCGGCGCGCGCTGGAGGCCGAGGGGGTACGCCTGCACGTCCACGACGCGGTGACGTCGGCCGTGGCGCCCGGCGCGGTCACCCCGTCCGCCTCCGACCACTTCGCCGTCTTCACGCCGTACTTCCGGCACTGGTCGGACCAGCGGCTGCGGGAGCCGCTCGCGGCGCCCCGGGTCGTGCGGGTGCCCCACGGCGTCGGTTCGGAGGACCTGCCCGTCTACCGGGGCGTGTCGGAGGGCCTGGCGGCGGGCGGGGAGACGGAGGGCCGCCGGCGGCTCGCCTCCTGGCTGGAGCACGGGATCGACGCCTACGAGGACCGGCACGACGACCTGGCGGGCGACGCGACCTCCCGGCTCTCGCCCCACCTGCACTTCGGCACTCTCTCCCCCGTCGACCTCGTGCAGCGGGCCCGCGCGGCGGGCGGCCGGGGCGCCGACGCGTTCGTCCGGCAGGTCGCCTGGCGCGACTTCCACCGCCAGCTGCTGGCGGCCCGCCCGGCCGCGTCCGGCGCCGACTACCGGACCCGGCACGACCGGTGGCGTACGGAGCGGACGGCGCGGGAGGACATCGAGGCGTGGCGGGAGGGCCGGACGGGCTATCCGGTCGTGGACGCGGCGATGCGGCAGCTGCGCCACGAGGGCTGGATGCACAACCGGGGCCGGCTGCTGACCGCGAGCTTCCTCGCCAAGACGCTCTACGTCGACTGGCGGATCGGCGCCCGGCACTTCCTGGACCTGCTGGTCGACGGGGACGTGGCCAACAACCAGCTCAACTGGCAGTGGGTCGCGGGGACCGGCACCGACAACCGGCCCAACCGGGTCCTCAACCCCGTCACCCAGGCCAAGCGCTTCGACCCGGACGGGGCCTACGTCCGGCGCTGGGTGCCGGAACTGGCGGGGATCGAGGGCCCGGCGGTGCACGAGCCGTGGAAACTGCCGGGCCGGGACCGGGCGGCCGTCGACTACCCGGACCCCCTCGTCGAACTGTCGGAGGGGCTCGCCCGGTTCAAACGGGCGCGCTCGCACGGCTGAGGAGACACCCGTGGCCACCCCGCACTGGCTCTTCGGCGACCAGCTCGGACCGCACTTCCTCGCCCCCGGTGACGACGGCCCCGGCCGGGAGGCGCCCGTGGTGATGATCGAGGCCCGGTCGGTGTTCCGCCGTCGGCGCTTCCACCGGGCCAAGGCCCACCTGGTGCTGTCCGCGATGCGCCACCGGGCGGCCGAACTCGGCGACCGGGTGCGCTACGTCCGGGCCGACACCTACCGGGAGGGGCTGCGCGCGGCGGCCGGCGGCGGGCCGGTCACCGTGTGCCATCCGACCTCGCGCGCCGCGCTGCGGTTCGTGCGGTCGCTGGAGAACGTCACGGTCCTGCCCCCGCGCGGCTTCCTGGTGGCGCGGGACGACTTCCGCGCGTGGGCCGACGGGCACGGCGGCCGGCGGTTGCGGCAGGAGGACTTCTACCGGTGGGTGCGCCGTACGCACGACCTGCTCATGGACGGCGACGAGCCCGCCGGCGGCCGCTGGAACCACGACCACGACAACCGCGAGCCGCCCCCGAAGGGCGCCCGTGCCCTGGACGTTCCCCCGCCCTACCGGCCCCGGGAGGACGCCGTCGACGACGAGGTCCGGGCCGACCTCGACCGCTGGCAGGAGCGGGACGGCATCACCTTCGTGGGGCGCGACGGGCCGCGGCTCTTCCCGGCCTCGCGCCGGGAGGCGCTGGCCGCGCTGCGCCGGTTCGTCGCCCACCGGCTGGCCGGCTTCGGCCCGTACGAGGACGCCCTGCTGGCGGCCGATCCGGTGATGAGCCACAGCCTGCTGTCGTCGTCGCTCAACCTGGGCCTGCTGGACCCCGCCGAGTGCGTGGAGCGCGCGGAAGCCGCCTGGCGGTCCGGCAACGTGCCCGTCAACAGCGCGGAGGGGTACGTGCGTCAGATCGCGGGCTGGCGCGAGTACGTGTGGCACCTGTACTGGTACTTCGGCGAGGACTACCGGCACAGCAACGCCCTCGGGCACCGGGCACCGCTGCCGGGCTGGTTCCTGGAGCTGGACGCCGACGCCGTCACGGCCCGCTGCCTGGCCACGGTCCTGGCGCAGGTGCGGGACACCGGCTGGACCCATCACATCCCGCGGCTGATGGTGCTGGGCAGTCACGCCCTCCAGCGCGGCTGGCACCCGGCCGCCGTGACCGACTGGTTCCACCGCTGCTTCGTCGACGGCTACGACTGGGTGATGCTGCCGAACGTCGTCGGCATGTCCCAGTACGCCGACGGCGGGCAGATGACCACCAAGCCGTACACCTCCGGCGGGGCGTACCTGCACCGGATGAGCGACCTGTGCGGGCCCTGCGCCTACCGGCCGACACGCCGGGTCGGTGAGGGGGCGTGCCCGTACACGGCCGGCTACTGGGCCTTCCTGCACCGGCACCGGAGCCGTTTCGCGGCCGACACCCGGATGGCGCGGCCCGTGGCGGGCCTGGACCGGTTGACCGACCTGGACGAGCTGCTGCGGGAGGAGGCGGGACGGGACGACGGACCGCCCTGAGCCACGGCGCCCCGCGCGCGGCTTCCTCACCCGGCCCCGGGGTGCGAAGCCAGGGTGGAGGCCGGGTGCGGGGTCCGCAGCCCCGGGTGCGGGCTGCGGAGACCCGGTGCAGGGCGCGGAGGTGCGGGTGCGGGAGCGTCGCACCGCGCGGGCGCGGGGTCAGGCCCGCAGGTCCTGGAGCACCTCGCGGGCGGCACGGGCCCCCGACGCGAGCGCGCCCTGGACCGAGCCCGTGGCGCGGTGGTCGCCGCAGACGTACCGCCCCGGGGCCACCCGGGTCGTGCGGCTCAGCGGCTGCGGGGGCGTCATGGCGGGCAGCGCGTCGGGGACGGTCCGTACGGTCAGCAGGTCCCAGCCGGCCGGGTCGGCGCCGTACGCGTCCCCCAGGGCCTCGCGCACCGCGCTCTCGCGCCCGGTGCCGTCGCGCCCGAGGACCGACGTGGCGATCAGGGCGTGGCCGGCCGGGGCGTAGCCGGGCACCACC
The DNA here is from genome assembly GCF_042888135.1 of Streptomyces sp. NPDC003247. Lineage (NCBI taxonomy): Bacteria > Bacillati > Actinomycetota > Actinomycetes > Kitasatosporales > Streptomycetaceae > Streptomyces > Streptomyces sp. NPDC003247. The sequence goes on along the minus strand of NZ_JBIAPF010000015.1, from coordinate 87,106 downwards.
TCGGACAGGACGCAGGTGTTGAGGAACCGGCGCCGGTCGTCGACCACGAGCGTGGGCTCGCGCAGCGGCGGGCGCGGTGCCACGTGGTAGTACGTCGTCACCGTCCGGCAGGCGGGCACGTCCAGGCCGGGCAGCAGTGCGGCGGCGGGGCCCGGACCGGTCGCGACCACCACCCGGCGCGCCGTCACCTCGGCGCCGTCGGCCGTCACCGCGCCCGTGGCGGTCAGGTGCCGTACGGCGGTCCCGAGGCGGACGGTGCCCTGGGGCAGGGCGGCCGCCAGGGCGCGGGGCACCGCGCCGATGCCGTCGGAGGGCAGGCACAGGGTGCCGCGGAGCATGCTGCGCCAGACGAGGTGGAAGACGCGGCCGGACGTCTCCAGCCGGTCCTCCAGGAACACTCCGGAGAGGAACGGGCGGAAGAAGGTCTCCACGAACGCGTCCGAGAAGCCCGCAGCGGCCAGCACGGACCGGGTGCTGCCGGCCTCCCGGCGCTTCAGGAGCCGTACCGGGGTGAGCATGTCCCCGGCCGACAGGACCCCGAGGGCGAGGAGGTCGCGCGGGCCGGCCAGGCGTCCCGGCAGCAGGTCAGGGAGGGCGCGGGGCCGGCGGGTCGGGTCGGTGAAGCGCAGCATGCCCCGGTCGGTGCGCACGGCGACGCCGGGGGTGAACGGGCGCAGCCGCAGCTCCCGCAGCGTCAGACGGCGCCGGAGCTGCGGGTAGGAGGTGTTGAGGACCTGGAAGCCTCGGTCGACGACGAATCCGTCGACACGGTCGGAGCGCATGCGTCCGCCCACGCCGTCGGAGGCTTCGAGCACGCGGACGTCGAGCCCCGCCGCCAGCAGGTCCCGGGCGCAGGCCAGTCCGGCGACGCCCGCTCCGATCACGAGGACGTCCGGGGGGTCGCTGTCCATGGTCACGTGCGTGCCTTTCGTCGTACGGCCGGTGGGGGCCACCGGCCGTCCGGGTACCCCCGGCACGGGTACCCCCGTCGGGGCTTCCCGTGCCGGGTGGGACGTGGATGCGGGGGCGGACGCGGGGGGTGGCGCGGGTCGGCCGGACGTGGACGCGGGGGGGCCGACGCGGGTCGGCCGGACGTGGACGCAGCCGGGGCGCGGGTCGGCCGGACCCCGATGCGGCCGGAAAGCGGATACGGCCCGGACGTCGGCCGGGCGCCGCGGCCGCGGTGGGCCGCTCGTGGTCGAGCCGCCGTGGGTGGTCGAGGTGATCAGGGTGATCGGCAGGGTCGGGGTGGTCGAGGCCCGGCCCGGGTGGGCGTCTTCCTCTCCACCGGCGCGCGGGCCGGGCGTCTCACCAGGTGCGGCCCGCGCCCAGCAGCAGCTCGCGGACGCGGGTGATGTCCGGGTTCTCCACCGCGCCGGGCCGCTGGACGAGGAAGCCGGTGTTGATGGGCGGGTCGTCCGGCTCGTACAGGGCGACGAGCGCCCCCGACGCCAGCTCGTCCTGGCACAGGTAGCGGGGCAGCACGGTGAATCCGGCGCCGGCGGCGACCGCGGCCAGCACTCCTCGCAGGTCGGGCACCGTCACCGCGGCGGGGCCGGACAGCCGCCGCCCGAAGACGTGCCGCCAGTACCGGCGGGCGATCGGGAGATCCTCCGCGTACGCGACCATCGGCACGGAGTGGAGCGCCGCGGGCAGCTCGGCGGCCGGCCGGTCCCCGATCCGCTTCGCCCACACGGGGGCGGCCACCAGGACGAACTCCTCGTCGGTCAGGGGTGACGAGGTCAGGGTGCGGCCGCGCGGGCGGATCGTGGAGATGACGAGGTCGTGGCGTCCGGCCCGCAGTTCGTCGAGCAGCGGGTCGGTCAGCCCGGTCGCCACCCGCAGCCGGACGCAGTCGGCGACCAGCGGCGCGAGAGCGGGCAGGACACGGGTGCACAGCAGCTCGGCCGGGCCGGCGAGGTGCACGGGCCCGGGCCGGCCGGCCGCCGCCGGGTCCGGGCCCGACACCGCGGCGAGTTCGTCGAGCGGGACGGCGATCCGGGCCGCCAACTGGTCGGCGACGGCCGTGGGGGCGACCCCGCGCGGAAGTCGCTCGAACAGTTCGCGCCCGGCCTGCCGTTCGAGCGTGCGCATCTGGGTCGTCACCGTCGGCTGGGACAGGCCGAGCAGATGCGCGGCGCCGGTGAACGATCCCGACCGGTAGACCGCCAGGAAGGTGCGCAGCAGGTTCAGGTCCAGGTGCTGGGGGTACTCCACCGAGCTGAGTATTCCCGGCGTGCCATTGCTTTTCCAATGCCGGACATTGGAAGACCCATTGGAGCCCTGTGCCTCGAACGGCTTACGTTCGACGACGTCGACAGGCCGCTCCTCGCCCCGTGCGCGCACGCCGCGAGACCGCGTCCTGGCGACGGTCACCCTCCCCCCGGAACCTGAACCCCCTCGGAGACACATCATGGCCACGATCCTTTTCGTGATGACCGGCGCCGACCACTGGACGCTGAACGACGGCACCCGGCACGCCACCGGCTTCTGGGCCGAGGAGGCCGTCACGCCCTACGAGGCGTTCCGGGCGGCGGGCCACCAGGTCGTCGTCGCCACGCCCGGCGGTGTCGTCCCGCCCGTCGACAAGGGCAGCCTGGCCGCCGAGGCCAACGGCGGCCAGGAGGGCGCCGACCGGATCGCCGCCGGGCTGGACGCCATGGCCGAACTGCGCCGCCCGGTCCGTCTGGAGGACGTGGACCTCGGCGACTACGCGGCCGTCTTCTACCCGGGGGGCCATGGCCCGATGGAGGACCTCGCCGTGGACGCCGCCTCCGGCAGGGTGCTGGTCGAGACCCTGGAGTCGGGCAAGCCGCTCGGAGTGGTCTGCCACGGCCCCGCCGCCCTGCTGGCCGCGGTGCGCGAGGACGGCTCCAACGCCTTCGCGGGCTACCGGATCGCCGCCTTCACCAACGCCGAGGAACTCCAGGCAGGCCTGGGCCAGAAGGCCAGGTGGCTGCTCCAGGACCGGCTGACCGAGGCGGGTGTCGACGTGCGGGTCGGCGAGCCGTGGGCACCGAACGTGGTCGTCGACCGCAACCTGGTCACCGGCCAGAACCCCGCCTCCTCCGGGCCGCTCGCGGCCGAGCTGCTGAAGCAGCTGGGCTGACCGCCGAGAGAGGGAGGCAGCACCCCGGCGCCGAGCGGGCGGGCGCATCGCCACCCCGCCCCGGCGCCGAACGAGCGGGAACAGGCGTCGCCGCCCCCACCACCGCCCGGCAGACGAGCATCGGCATCCCGGCACCGCGCGAGCGGAAGCAGGCATCGGCACCCAGCCCCCGGCGCCGAGCGGGCGGAAGCATCGGCACCCCGCCGCAGCGCCGGCGAGCAGGAACAGGCGTCGGCACCCCACCGCCCGGCAGACGAGCATCGGCACCCCGTCCCGGCGCCGGGCGGGCCGGGGGGCAGGGCATCGCCCCCGGCGTCAGCCGAGCGGGAGCGGGGCGTCGGCCGCCGGTTCGCGCGCGTGCGCGCCGGCCAGCACCTCCAGGGCCTCGCGCAGCCCGGCGGGCCGTGGCATCCCGTGCGTCGCGCGCCCCGCCCAGCCGGGGCCGCCCAGGACGACCGTGGGCCGGCGCCGCGCCCCGTGCACGCCCCACCGTGTGTCGGCGACGTGGCGGGCGAGCGCCACGCTCGCCGCCGAGCGCGCCTGGGCCCACAGGACGACCGCCGACGGCCCCAGGCGCCGGACCGCGGTCGTCAGCGCCTCCGCGGGCACGGCGGCGCCGAACATGCGGGTGCGCAGCCCCAGGTGGCTCAGGCCCGCGTTGAGCGCCTCCAGCGGCAGGGTGTGCTGCTCCCCGGGCACACAGGCCAGCAGCACCGGCGCGGCCGTGCCGGCCCCGTCCCCGGGCGCGGGCGGCCTGGTGGCGCGTCGCAGGGTGGTGGAGACGTGCCAGGACAGCAGGTGCTCGACCTCTACGTACCGGTCGCCGGACGACGCCCACTTGCGTCCCACGGCGTGCAGCGTCGGCACCATCACCTCCTGCCAGGCGACGGTCAGGCCGTGCCGCTCGACGGCGGCGGCCAGTTGCTCCTCGACGGCCGGCGCGTCGAGCCGTACGGCGGCGCGGCCCAGGCCGCGGCACTCCTGGCGCACGTCACCGCCGAAGGGCAGCGCGCCGGCCGCGCGGGACCTGCCGCCGGCCGGCTCCGGCTCGGCCGGTGCGCCGCCGCCCGCCTCGGCCCGAGCCGACGCGGTCCCGGCCGCGGGCACGTCGGCGGACCCGGCCCCGCCCGGCGGCACCGGCTCCGCCTCGCCCCCCTCCGGCACACGTCGCGGCTCGCCCCCTCCTTCCCGCGCCGCCCGCACCGTTTCCCGTGCGGCCCGCGCGGCCTCGGCGGGCGGTACTCCCGCGGCCGTCAGCCGGCACATCGCCTCCAGTACGGCCACGTCGGCGGGCCGCCAGCGGCGGTGCCGGCCGTCGGCGCGGACGGCGGGGCCGATGCCGTACCGGCGGTCCCAGGAGCGCAGCGTGGTGGGCGCCACGCCCAGGCGTCGCGCCAGGGCGCCGGTGGTCAGGCCGGCGTCCTCGGGACTCGGGAACTCGCTCATACGACGACGATACGACGCGCTATCGACGCACGTTGAGGCGCCGCCGAGGCGGCTCGCACGATGACGGCACCGGGACGCCCCGGACGAACGTCCGCACCGGCCCGGTGACAGGCCGCCCGACGTGAGGAGCCGCCGCCATGAGCCCGCCGACCATCGCCCCGGCCCCGCCCGCCCCCACGGCCCCGGCACAGTTCGTCGACGCGGACCACCTCCCCGACGAGGAGCTGGCGCGCGGCCTGGTCACGGGCGACGAGGCGTGCCTCGCCGCCGCGTACCGGCGCTGGTCCGCCCTGGTGCACACGCTCGCCTGGCGCTCGCTGGGCGACGCGAAGGAGGCCGAGGACGTCACCCAGCAGGTGTTCCTCGGCGTATGGCGCGGTCGCGCGGGCTACCGGCCCGAGCGCGGCGCGGTCGGCGGCTGGATCGTCGGCATCACCCGGCGCAAGATCGCCGACGCCCTCGCGGCCCGCACCCGCCGGGGGAACCTGGTCGCCTCGGCCGGTTCCGTCCTCGCCCTCGCCGATCCCGGACGCGACCGCCCGGAGACGGTCCTGGACCGCGTCGTGCTGCGCAGCGAGCTCGCCAGGCTGCCCGCGCCCCAGCGGCGGGTGCTGCGGCTGGCCTTCTACGAGGACCTGAGCCAGACCCAGATCGCGGCGCTCACCGGCTGGCCGTTGGGCACGGTCAAGAGCCACGCCCGGCGCGGCATGCACCAGCTGCGACGCCGCCTGGAGAACGAGACGTACGGCTGACGCGCGAGCCCCGCACGGCCGAGGACTCCCCGGCCGCCGGGCCGCCGGGCCGTCCGCGGGCGTTTTCGACGCACGAACGCTGCGCCGGAGGACCGCCACCCGGGTGGAACTCCGCGTACGGCGCATCCGGAGGACGTCCGGCACCGGAAGCCCTTCGCGCGGCAGCCCCTCTCCCCTTCGGGCGCCGCGGGCGGGAGCGCGGCCCCGCTCCCCCCTCGCCCCCGGAGAGTGTCGGTGCCCTCCGGGGGCGAGCCCCCGCGCAGCACACCCCGCGGGCACCCCGGGCGCGCGCCCGTCTCACGACATCCGCCACCCCCACCCTGACCTCTACACATAAAGGAAAAATAAGCGCAGAATGAACCTGCGCGGCGCTTACCGCACACCGCACCAGACGCGGTCAGGCCTGCAAGTCAAAGGAGACGAGTCATGGCCAACGTCTCGCCCACCCGAGGCGACATGTCGACTCACCCCGATGTTTCCGAGATGCGCGCACGGTACGAACGCATGCTCGGTGGTCGTGATGTGGCGCTCGTGGACGGACCGGTGTTCCTGCTCGGTCTGTACTGCGCCGTATCCCCGTGGATACTGCACTACACCGCCAGCCAGCCCGCGCTCGTGGCGCACAACCTGATCATCGGCATAGCCATCGGTCTGCTGGCGCTCGGGTTCACCGCGGCTCCGGCCCGCATGTACGGCCTCAGCTGGGCCATGTGCGCTCTGGGCATCTGGATGATCATCGCCCCGTGGGTCGTCGGCGACAGCCCTGACACGGGTGTCATCGTGAACAACATCGTCATCGGCGCCCTGGCCCTGGTCCTGGGGCTGATGTGCGCCGGTACGGCGGCGAAGAGCGCCCCGAAGCGGTGACCCGACAGGACGGGAGGCGAGCCGGCCGGCCCACGTGCGGGCCGGCCGGCTCGCGTCGGCGTCCGTGGGCGGCACGGAGCCCGCCGGTCAGGGCACGTACACGTACGGCGTCGTCGTGCTCACGGCCACGAAACCCAGCCGTCACCGGCGCCACAGCGCACTGTCGGATCCCTGCGACCTGACCCGAACGACGGACCCTAGGCTGGTCGGCGAAGATCGGCAATCGACGGCCAGGAGGTCCGTGGACGATGGTGAAGGACGACGAACTCCCGCACGTGCGCCGCTGTGTCGAGCTGGCCGCCGAGGCGCTGCGGTGCGGGGACGAGCCGTTCGGCTCGGTGCTGGTCGGCGCCGACGGCACGGTGCTCGCCGAGGACCGCAACCGGGTGGCGTCGGGCGACCGCACCCGCCACCCCGAGTTCGAGCTGGCCCGCTGGTCCGCGGCCCGGCTCTCGCCCGAGGAGCGGGCGGCGGCCACCGTCTACACCTCCGGGGAGCACTGCCCGATGTGCGCGGCCGCCCACGCCTGGGTGGGCCTCGGCCGCATCGTGTACGTCGCCTCCTCCGCGCAGCTCGCCGCCTGGCTGGCCGAGTGGGGCGTACCGGCGGCCCCGGTACGGGCCCTGCCGGTCCAGGAGGTCGCGCCCGGGGTGGCCGTGGAGGGACCGGTCCCCGAGCTGGCGGAGGAGGTACGGGGGCTCCACCGGCGGTTCCACGGCGCCTGAGGGCGGGGGCGTGACGGTCGCCGCCCGCCCGGAGCGCGCCGGTGGACGCCCCCGGTGGAGAGCCGGGTCAGCGCCGCGCGCCCGGCCGGCACCGGCGGTACAGGAGTGCTCCGCCGAGCACCAGGGCCGCGCCGCCCACGGCGGCGGGGACGGTGGCGTCCGCGCCGGTCCGGGCGAGTGACCCGCCGACCGCTTCGGGCACCTCGGGTGCCTGTGCCTGGGGTGCCGGGGCCTGGGGCGCCGGGGCCGCCGGGACCGTCTTCGGGCCGGTCGGGCCCGGCCGGGACGCGGCGGGCGGCGTGTTCCGCGGCGGCTCCGGCGCCGGCTCCGCCTGGGGCGCGGGCTCCTCGCCCGAGGTGTTCACGGACTCGTTGCCGAACACCGGGTTCAGGATGCCGACCACGTCCACGCTGTTGCCGGTGGCGTTGACGGGGAGGTCGACCGGCGCCTGGACGCCGTTGCCGGAGACGACGCCCGGGGAATGCGCCGTGCTGCTGGTCGCCGTCGCGCCGCCGCCCGGCTTCGTGCTGTGGCCCGGCCTCGTGCCGCCGCCCGGTTTCGCGCCGTGGCCCGGTTTCGCGCCGGAGGGGCCGGAGCCCTTGTTGACGCAGGTGTTGCCCGCGGCGGGGTTCAGCACACCCACCACGTTCACGGTGTTCCCGCACAGATTCACCGGGATGTGCACCGGCACCTGAACGGCGTTGCCGGCGATCACCCCCGGCGAGCCTGCCGCCGAGCCGTTCGCGGCGGAGTCGGCGAACGCGGGCATCGTCACGGCCATCGCGCCCGATGCGGCGGCGACGGCGATCACACCGTTTCGGGTAACCCGTCTCATGGGTCCCTGCCTTCCAGACATGTCGCGGGCGCTCGCCCGCACCCCGTAGAACGCGGACGAACCGTCCGAGTTATGCCTAATCGGTCTTTCACCCCATTGGGTGTCACCTCGTCGAACACACGACACCCTCCCCCGACGGCCCGTACGCCCCCTCCCCGGCAGCCCTCACACTCCCCTCCCCGGCGGCCGCACGCCCCCTCCCCCGCCGGCCCCGCGACGAGCGCGGGACGGCCACCGCGCGGGCCGCCACCCGTCCGGAGGCGGCCCCCGCGGGGCCCGCCTATCGTGGGCGGGGGCGTCGGCGCACGGTCCGCCGTGGGGCGTCCCTGGAGGCACTGATGCTGGCCAAGCTGTCGAGGCGGCCCGTGCCGCGGCGCCGCGCGCTCGCCGTCGCCGCCGCAGCCGTCACCCTGCTGGGCACGGGCCCGCCCACCGCGATCGCGGACACGGACGGTGACCGCCACCCGGGTCTGTCACGGTTCTACGACCAGAAGGTCACCTGGCGGTCGTGCGAGGGCGAGGGCATGCCCGACGATCTTCAGTGCGGCAAGGTGACCGTCCCGCTGGACTACGCGCACCCCGCGTCCGGTTCCCTGGACCTGGCGCTCGCCCGCTACCGGGCCACCGGCGACAAGCGGGGCTCGGTGCTGCTGAACTTCGGCGGGCCGGGCGGCCCGGGCGTCGCCGGACTCGCCTACGGCGGGAAGGAGTTCATGGGCCTCACCGACGGCTACGACGTGGTCTCCTTCGATCCCCGGGGCGTCGGCCGGTCCGCGCCGGTCAGCTGCGGGGAGGGCGAGGAGGACGCGCTCGCCGCCCTCGACAACACCCCGGCCGACGCCTCCGACCCGCGGGTGCTGCTGGAGCGGCTGGAGGACGCCGCCGCCGCGTGCGCCGAGCACTCCGGGCCCGTCCTGGCGCACATAGGCACCGTGAACGCGGCCCGGGACATGGACGTGATGCGGGCGGCGCTCGGCGACGACAAGCTGAACTACCTGGGGTTCTCCTACGGCAGCCGGCTCGGCGCGGTGTACGCCGCCCAGTTCCCCGGCCGGGTGGGCCGGCTCGTCATGGACGGCGTGGACACGCTCACCGAGCCGCTCGCGGAGCAGGGCGTCGTGGGCGCCCGGGGCCAGCAGAGGGCGCTGGAGGACTTCGTCGGCTGGTGCGCCGACGACATCGCGTGCCCGTTCGGCCAGGATCCGCGCAGGGCCCGCGAGGAGGTCGTACGGCTCGTCCGCTCGCTGGACGAGGACCCGGTGGCGACCGACTTCGGCGACTGGTTCACCGGGCAGGACCTGGTGGGCGCCATCGGGCAGGGGCTGTACAGCAGGGAGCTGTGGCCGTCCCTGGAGCGAGCGCTGGCCCAGCTCGTCGAGCACGGGGACACCAGCGGCGTCATGGCGTTCGCGACCGGCGGCCTGGGGCTGCCGTACCGCGGCCCGGACGGCGGCGCCGGACCCGCCGGGAAGCCGGAGAACGCAGGGAAGCCGGAGAACGCCGGAAGGCCGGACAACGCCGGGAAGCCGGCGGCCGTCGAGGACGTCCCCCTCGACAACCTGCCGGCGGCGCTGATGGCGATCAACTGCGCGGACGACCCCGACCGCCCCACCGCCGCCCAGGTCACCGCCGACCTGAAGCGGCTGCGCGCCGTCTACGAGAAGGCGTCGCCGGTCTTCGGCCGGTACCGGCTCACCCAGGTCCTGATGTGCTATGGCCGCCCCAAGGGCACCGACTACATCCGCGACGAGGTCAAGGACCTCGACACGCCGAGGATGCTGCTCGTGGGGACCCGCGGCGACCCCGCGACGCCGTACCGCTGGACCGTGGAGACGGCGGAGCGCCTCGGGTCGTCGGCCGTGGTGCTGGACAACCGGGCCGAGGGACACACGGGGTACGGCTCGTCGAAGTGCGTCCACCGCAAGGTCGACGACTTCCTGCTGTACGGCTCCCTCCCGCCGAGCGGCAGTTCCTGCGGGGACGAGGACGGCTGAGTGCTCCGGTACCTGCCGCTGCTGCTCGTCGCGGCCGGCGCGGCCGGGACGGCCACGGCCGCGGCCGTCCTGTCGGCGGGCTGGTGGTGGGCGGCCGGTCCGCTGCTGGCGCTGACCGGGCTGGGCTGCCGGGACCTGGCGCAGCGCCGGGACGCGGTGCTGCGCGGGCGGCCCCTGACCGGACGGCTGCGGCGGGGGCGGGGGCGGGCCGTCGTCCGGGAGCGCTCCGGGGACGTGGACGTGTACGCGGAGGGCCATGAGTTCCTCGTGCCGTCCCTGCGCCCGGTGGAGCCGCCCGAGGAGGCGCCGGTGGTGCGGGTGGGCGGGCCCGACTGCCGCCAGCCGTACGACATGGCGCTGCTGAACGTGTCAGCGATGAGCTTCGGGGCGCTGTCGCCCCGGGCGGTCCTCGCGCTCAACGAGGGTGCGCGGCTGGGGCGGTTCGCGCAGGACACCGGTGAGGGCGGGCTGTCGGAGCACCATCTGCGCGGGGGCGGGGACCTGATCTGGGAGATCGGGACGGGGTACTTCGGCTGCCGGACCGGCGACGGGGGCTTCGACGCGCGGGAGTTCGCGGACAAGGCGGCGCTCCCGGAGGTGAAGTGCGTCTGCCTGAAGCTCTCGCAGGGGGCCGCGCCCGGGGGTGGCGGGGTCCTGCCGGGAGTGAAGGTGAGCGCCGGGGTCGCCCGGGAGCGGGGGGTGCCGGTGGGCGGGACGGTGGTGTCACCGCCGTGCCACCGGGTGTTCTCGACCCCGCGGGAACTGGTGCTGTTCCTGGCGCGGCTGCGGGAGCTGGCGGGCGGCAAGCCGGTCGGGTTCAAGCTGTGCGTCGGCTCGCGCCGGGACGTCCTCGCGGTGTGCAGGGCGATGCTGGCGGAGGGCGTGGCGCCGGACTTCGTGGTGGTGGACGGGGCGGAGGGCGGGACGGGCGCGGCGCCGGTGGAGTCCGCCGGGCGGCTGGGCATGCCGCTCACCGAGGGGCTGATCACGGTCCACAACGCGCTGGTCGGGTCCGGTCTGAGGGACCGGGTCCGGATCGGGGCGAGCGGGCGGGTGGCCACCGGCCCGGACATCGTCCGGCGTCTCGTCCAGGGTGCCGACTACACCAACGCGGCCCGCGCGATGATGCTCGCCCTCGGCTGCGCCGAGGCCCGGCGCTGTCACACGGGCGCCTGCCCGGCGGGCATCACCACCCAGGACCCGCTGCGGGCGCGCGCCCTGCACGTGGGCGAGGGGTCCCTCCGGGTCCAGCGCTACCAGCGGGCCACGGTCCGCAGCGCCGTCCGCGTCATGGCGTCGATGGGCGTACCGGACCCGGCCGGCCTCACCCCCGCCCACCTGGTGCGGCGGACGGGGCCGGCCACGCTCCGGTCGTACGCGGAGCTGTACGCGTGGCTGGAGCCGGGCGAGCTCCTCGCCGGGCCGCCGGCGTCGTGGGCGCGGGACTGGGATGCGGCGGACCCGGACGCCTTCGGCCGGCCCGCTCCGCGCGGGGACGCGGAGGTCTTCGGCCGGGGCCGGTGACCGGCCGCCGTCAGCACCGTCGCCGTCGCCCGCGGCGGAGAGCCCGCGGCGGAGCGCAGGGGCGCGGAGAGCGAGGCACGGAGAGCGGGACACGGGAAGGAGGGAGCACACGCGCCGGAAGGCGTCGGGGCGGCGCCGAGGGCACCCGACGGCCTGGTCACGCGCCGCCCGACAGATCCCCCATTGCCCCGAATGCCCGTCACGCGAATCCGCCCTATCGTGCTGCTATGGAGCACGCACTCAGCCCAGCGACCCTCTCCGAACTGCGCCATCCGCGCCCCTACCCCGCGGTGTCCGTGCTGACCCCGACGCACCGCCGTGAACCGGACAACGCCCAGGACCGGGTGCGGCTGCGCAATGTCGTGGCCGAGGCCAAGAAGCAGTTGGAGGCCGATCCGTCGGTCACCCGCGACCGGCGCGCCGATGTCGCCGGACAGCTCGACCGGGCCCTCGCCGAGGTCGACCTGACGCACGCCGAGGACGGTCTGGTGATCTTCGCCGCGCCGGGTGAGCACCAGGTGTGGTCCCTGGGCCGCCCCGTGCCCGAGCGCGTCGTCCTCTCCGACACCTTCCTCACCCGCAACCTGGTCTCCGCCCAGGCGGCCGAGCGGCCGTTCTGGGTGCTGTCGCTCTCCCCCGACCGCGTCACGCTGTGGAACGGCGGCGCCGACCGGGTCGCCGAGGTCCGCACCGGCGGCTTCCCGCTGGTGCGCAGCCGGGAGAACTTCGACGCCGAGCGCATGGAGCGCATCGGCGACCTGCCGAGCACCTACCGCGACGAGGACACCCGCCGCTTCCTGCGGGACGCCGACGCCGCCATGGCCCGGCTGCTGCGCCAGGACCCGCGGCCGCTGTACCTCACCGGCGAGGAGGCCGCGCTCTCGCTCCTGGACGAGTCGGGGGGCGTCGCCCGCGAGGCGCTGCACGTGCGGCACGGCGGTCTCGCGCACGGCTCCGCAGAGGCCGTGTGGCAGGCCGTGCGGCCGCTGCACGACGCGCAGGCCCGCCGGGACACCGCCGCGGTGGGCCGGGAGCTGGACACGGCGCGCGGCCAGCGCACCTACGCGGCGGGCGTCGACGAGGTCTGGCGGAGCGCCCGGGAGGGCCGGGTCCGGCTGCTCGCGGTCGAGGAGAACTACCGCGTCACGGTCCGCGACGACGGCGACCACCTGATCCCGGCGGGCGGCGGCGACCTGGACTCCCGGGAGGACATCGTCGACGAGATCGTCGAGCAGTGCCTGGAGACGGGCGCCGAGGTGCACTTCGTCCCGGACGGCGCCCTGGGCGACGCGCACGGCATCGCGGGGGTGCTGCGCTACTGAGGCGCCGCTGAGGCGCCCCTCCCCCTCGCCCGAGGCAGCCGCCTCGGCGTTCTCCCCGGCGGCGTACGCTACGGCGTGATCACCGTCGGGGAGGGAGAACGCACGTGGGTGACCTGCTGGGCGTGGCGGTCCTGGGCGCCGGACACATGGGCGCCGACCATATACGCCGCCTCGACCGGGTGGTGAGCGGCGCCAGGGTCGCCGCGGTGGCCGATGTCGACCCCGCCCGCGCCGCGGAGGCCGTCGCCGGGATCGCGGGCGTCTTCACGCACACGGAGGCGGAGGCCGCGCTGGACGCCCCGGGCGTCGAGGCCGTCCTGATCGCCTCTCCCGGTCCCGCGCACGAGGAGGCGCTGCTCGCGGCCTTCGCCCGCGGTCTGCCGGTGCTGTGCGAGAAGCCCATGGTGCCGGACTCGGCCGGCGCGCTGCGCGTCCTGGAAGCGGAGGCGGGGCTCGGCCGGCGGCTGGCCCAGATCGGCTTCATGCGGCGTTACGACGCCGAGTACCGCAGGCTCAAGGCGCTGCTGGACGACGGGCGGCTGGGCCGGCCGCTGATGCTGCACTGCACCCACCGCAACGTCTCCTCCCCGCCCGGCTTCACCAGCGCCATGCTCATCGACAGCTCCGTGTCGCACGAGATCGACGCGGCCCGCTGGCTGCTGGGCCAGGAGCTGACGGCGGTCACGGTGCTGCGGCCGCGCCCCTCGTCCGGCGCCCCGGAAGGGCTGGCCGACCCGCAGTTCGTGCTCTTCGAGACCGACGGCGGCGCCCTGGTCGACGTGGAGGTCTTCGTCAACTCCGGCTTCGGCTACCAGGTGCGCTGCGAGGCGGTGTGCGAGGCGGGCAGCGCCCGCATCGGGGACGACCACGGCATGGTCGTGGCGGCGGGCGGCACGGCCGGCACGGACGTACCGCAGGACTACCTGGTCCGGTTCGTCGACGCCTACGACCGCGAGGTGCAGGCCTGGGTCGACGCCGTGCGGCGGGGCACGGTCACCGGTCCGAGCGCCTGGGACGGATACGCGGCCGCCGTGGTCGCCGAGGCCGGGGTCCGGGCGTCGGAGACGGGCACCCGGGTGGACGTCGCCCTCGCCCCGCGTCCGGCCCTGTACGGCTGACGGCCGGGGACCGGGGCCGGGTGGCTCGCGCGTCTCAGACGTTGCCGAGGAGGGTTTCGAGCCCCCGGTCGACCGCGGTGCCGACGTCCTCCCGCCCCGCCGCGACCACGGCGTGGCTGCGCAGCAGGAACCGGCGCAGGGCGGCCGTGTCGAACTGGAGCAGGGCCAGTCCGAGCGGCGAGTGCAGTTCCAGCACCGTACGGGCCCGGCCGCAGGGCCAGATCTGCACGTCCCCCCTGCCGGCCGGCCCGTCCAGTCCCTCCTCCAGCAGGGCGCGCCCGAAGGTCCAGGTGACGGCCTCGTCCTTCAGGCACGCCTCGGGCGGGAAGTCGAGGTGCACGGCGAGCGGGTCGTCGGAGGAGTAGCGCAGGGTGACGGGAACCGGCAGTTCCCGCTCCTGCGAGGTGATGAGCTCGGCGCGGGCGGGCTGCTGGACGGTGACGGTGGCGAAATCCATGGGCGGTCTCCGCGACGGTGAGGGGTCGGCCGGTCGGGCGTGCTGCTTGTAGGACCCCGCAGGGGCGCTTCGCATTACGCGGAAGCGATGATGAATTGATGTGAGCTGCGTCACGTCCGCGCGCGTCGGCTTCACGAGGCCCCGCAGCATGGAACACACGACCGTCGAACACCCGGATGACCTCCGCCACGTGATGCGACAGGTCCCCCCAAGTCACTTACCGCGCCTACGACTTGGACCTGAGATCCGTCTACTTCAATCGCACCGGGACATGTCTCCGTGAAGACTGTGGCATATGTCAGACGCATCACCGGATCGTGTCTTGCCGAATCCCTTACACGGCGTCGCGGGCTGTGCAAGAGTCGTAACGGCCCCTTCCGTCCCCCTTGGTCGTCCCGTCCGTCCCCCTTGGTCGTCCCGCCCCCGCATCGGAGTGCGTCATGCCGCCCCCTCTCTCTGCGGACCGCCCCGCCGCCCAGCCGCCGGGTCGCGGCCCGGTCGACGCGCTGATCACGCAGACGCGACGGCTCAGGGGCGAGGTCGACGCCGTACGGAGGGACGCGCACAGCGACGGAACGGGCCCGCAGGGACGCTGGCAGCGCGCCCTCTACGACCTGGCACTGCATCAGCTCAACGACCTCGACGCGCACCTGGCCGAGCTCCGGGACGGCCCGCCCTCGGCGGCGGAGGCCCCGGCGCCGCCGCCTCCCCGACGCGGCGCGCCGCGCAGCCGGGTCGGCAGCGCGGAGTGGAACCTGCTGACGGACGACGCCGTCTGGTCCCCGGAGCTGTACCGGCTCGTCGGCCGCGACCCGGCCGCCCCCGCGCTCACCCTCGACGAACTGCCCTCGCTCGTCCTGGAGGAGGACCGCCCCCGGCTCACCGCGATGGTCACCGGCTGCCTCGTCGACGCCCGGCCCATCGACGGCGAGTTCCGGATCGTCCGGCCCGACGGCGAGGTCCGGTCCGTGCACATGATGGGCGAGCCCGTCCTCGACGCCGACGGCGGCACCGCCGCCATGTGGGCCGTGCTGCGGGACGTCGGCGAACTGCGCCGCGGCCAGCGGGCGGTGCGCGAGACCCGCGACTCACTGCAACGGCACCGGAGGCAGGCCCAGACCGAGCGCCGGGTCGCGGTCGAACTGCAGCAAGCCGCGCTGCCGCCCTGGCGCGGACTCCTGCGGCTCGCGCACCAGGGCCCCCGCCGTCTCGACATCGCCGCCCACCACCTGGCCGCCCACACCGGCTCACCGATCGGAGACGCCTGGTACGACGCGCTCGAACTCCCCGACGACGAGACGCTGTTGAGCGTCGGTGACCTCACCGGCCAGAGCCCGGACGTCGCTTCCACGCTGGCGATGACGCTGGGCGCCCTGCGCGGCATGGCGATGGCGGGCACCCGCCCGGCCCAGCTGATGTCCTGGCTCAACCAGTTGCTCGACGCGGGCGCCCGACCCGCCCTCGCCGGCGCCGTCTGCTGCCGCTACCGGCCGCAGACCCGCACCCTCACCTGGGCGCGGGCCGGACACCCCGCCCCGCTGCTCCTCCGCGACGGGACGGGACGCCGGCTCGACGCACCGGCCGGCGCCCTCCTCGGTGCCGCCTCCGGCGCCGTCTACGGACAGGCCGAGGAGACCCTCGAGGAGGGCGACCTCCTTCTCCTGCACACCGTCGGGCTGGTACCCGGCGACGGCCACGGGGCCGACACGGACCCCCTGCTGCTGGACCTGGCCCCGCGCCTCGCGGCGACGCCCACCGCACAGGACTGCGTACGGATGGTCGTGGAGGAGTTCGGCACGAGCGACCGCGAGGACGACGCCTGTGTGCTCGTCGCCCGGGTGACGCCGTACGACGCCTGACGCCGTACCACGCCTGACGCACCGGGACCGCGACGACGGACCCACCGGCACCCCCGCCACCGGAGCGGGGTACGACGGGCCGGATCCCCTGCCGGCGGACTACGCCGGAGCGGTGTGGCCGCCCCGCCCTCCCCTCGCCTTCGGCAGCGCCTGCCGGATCTCCTCGCGCAGCTCGCCGATCCCCGGGGAGTCGGCGTACTGCGCGGTGAGCCGGTACATCTGACGCAGCCGGTCCCAGGTGCGGCGGGAGGAGTTCGACCCCATCGACATCAGGGCCAGCCGGGCGTACCGGTCCGCCTGCTCGGGGTCGTCCCCGATGAAACAGGCCGACGCCATGGACAGATGGTCGAAGATCTTCGACCGCTCCCGTCCGTCGATCCGCAGCGACAGCGCCTTCTCCGCGTAGTACTGGGCGTGCACGGCCGCGCCCGGCTCGAACTCCGCCAGGGTGCGGTAGGCCAGGGCCTGCATGCCGTACAGGTCCTCGTCCTTGAAGGTCTGCATCCACGACGGCGTCCTGGCGTCGTCGCGGTCGGAGACGAACAGGTCCTCCGCCCGGCCGAGGGTGCGGCGCATGGCCTGGCCCTTGCCCATCGACGCCTGCGCCCAGGCCTCCACGGTGTGGAACATGGCCCGGGTGCGGGGCAGCACCTCGTCACCGGAGCCGGACTGGGCGAGCTTCATCAGATCGAGGGCCTCGTCGGGCCGGCCGAGGTGCACCATCTGCCGGGCCGCCCGGGAGAGCGCCTCTCCGGCCCTCGGGCGGTCACCGCCCTCTCTCGCGGCATGGGCGGCGATGACGAAGTACTTCTGGGCCGTGGGCTCCAGGCCGACGTCGTGCGACATCCAGCCCGCGAGGACGGCGAGGTTGGCGGCGACGCCCCACAGGCGCCGCTGGAGATGGGGTGGGTGACGGTAGGCGAGCATGCCGCCCACTTCATTGAGCTGGCCCACCACGGCCTTGCGCTGGAGCCCGCCGCCACGGGCGGCGTCCCAGGCTCGGAACACCTCGACCGAGCGCTCCAGTTCGTCGACCTCCTCCGTCCCGATCGGGGCGGCCTCGTAGCGGTCGAATCCCGCGGAGTCGGCGTGCGCGAGGGGGTGGTCGATGACAGGGGCGTCGGCGGAGAGGGTGGGGTCGGTGTGCAGCCAGTCGTACATGGCCGTGCTGAGTGCTGAGCCCGCGGCGAGCGCGGCGCCCGCGCCCACCAGGCCGCGTCGGTTGAGCATGAGGTCCATTCCCGTGAATTCGGTGAGGACCGCGGCGGTCCGTTCGGGCGCCCACGGCACGCCGTCGGGAGGATCCGCGCTCCCGCCGCCCTGCCGTTTCCCCGTACGCCCGTGCCGTACCAGACCGAGGTCCTCGATGGTCACGACACGGCCGAGTCGCTCGGTGAACAGGGCCGCCAGCACCCGCGGCACCGGATCGCGCGGGATCTCTCCCGTGTCGATCCACCGCCGCACCCGCGAGGTGTCCGTCGCCAGCTGGGGATGGCCCATGGCCCCCGCCTGCCGGTTGACCAGCCTCGCGAGTTCGCCTTTGGACCAGCCGGCCAGGCCGAACAGGTCCGCGAGCCGGGTGTTGGGTTGTCCGCTCACGTAAGCCCCCAGGTTCTCGGCTGAGTTGACAGTAGCCCGGGGACCGTGCCGAGGGACTATTCGCCAGGGTTTCGCCAGGGTCCGCCAGATGGTGTGCCACCGGGCTACGGGTGTCAGGTAGGAACGCGCCACCCCGACCCGGTCTCCGGGGGACATTCCCCAGGGTGCACCCGGGGGACCGGGCCGGGCGGCGCTTTGACACAGCAGGCACACGAAGGGATCTGTCTCCCCCATGTACGCAGCATCGTCCTCCGTGTCCGCCCCGCCCAGGTCGCTGCTCCCCCGCCCGGGCGGCGGCGGCCCCTACCTCGACCCCGCGCGGTCGGCGGCCCCGGCACCCGGCGGGGGCCGCGGCCGGCGTCCCGCGGGTCTCGGCACCCCACCGCTCAGCGGGAGACTCGACCTGTCCGGCCCCCAGGGCGCCCAGCTGCGCACGGCGATCGCGTCGGTGCACCGCATCTGCCCGGAGTTCGCCCCGGTGCAGGTGCTGCGCCGCAGCGGCCGCTCCGTCCTCCTGGTCGGTACGACCGGACGCAGCACGGCCGTCGCGAAGTGTTTACTGGACCACTCACCCGTCTGGGCGGAACGGATCCGCCACGAGATAGCCGCATACCGCACGTTCGTCCGGCACCGCCCCCCGGTACGGGTGCCGCGACTGATCGCGGCGGACCCGGACAACTGCACGCTCGTCGTCGAACGGATGCCGGGACGGGCGGCGGCGCTCCAGCGGCACCCGGCGGAGGCACCGCCGCGCGCGGACATCAGGGCGGCGCTGGGCGCCGTCTGCCGGCTCAACGCCTGGCGTCCGCCGGCGGGCACGTTCGACGCGCCGCTGGACTACGCGGCCCGCATCTCCCGCTACCACGAGCTGGGCCTGCTCACCGACCGGGACCTGGGCGACCTCCAGAAGCTGCTGCACGGCATCGCGGCGACCGCGGGCCGTCAGGGCATGGGCCAGTTCTGCCACGGCGACGCCCTGCTGTCGAACATCCTGGTGTCACCGGCCGGCCCCGTGCTGGTGGACTGGGACCACGCGGGCTGGTACCTGCCGGGCTACGACCTGGCGACACTGTGGTCGGTCCTCGGGGACGCACCGGTGGCGCGCCGTCAGATCAGCCAGATCGCGCAGTCGGCCGGCCCGGCCTGGCGCGACGCGTTCCTGGTGAACCTGATGCTGGTCCTGACCCGGGAGATCCGCACCTACGAGACGGCCGTGCAGCGTTCGATGCACGACACGGCCCCGACGGCTCCGGGCACGGCCCATACGGCGGCCGCGCAGTCCGGCGAGGAACAGCGGCTGCTGCTGCGGCGGCTCCACGACGACTGCCAGCTGGCCCGGCGGGCCGTACGGGCGGCGGTCGGCACCCGCTGAGGGGGACAAGGCCGCGGGGGCCGCCGGAACGGCGGCGCCCCGCGGCCTTCGCATGCCCGGACGGACCGGCCCCGGGGTACCCCAGACGCCACGGGCCGCACACGGGACGCTTCCAGGTGGTACGGCCACCGCTGCGGGCGCACTTGAGCGGTGCGGCGGCCACCGGTCCCGGCGCTCGGGAGTGGTGCGGCAGCCACCCGACCGGGTGCTCGCGAATGCCGCGGCAGCAACCCGCTGCGGGCACTTTCGAGTGGTGCGACGGCCACCGGTCCCGGCGCTCGCGAATGGCGCGGCGGCCCCCAACCGGGCGCTCGCGAACGGCGCGCGGCCCTCCGCTCCACGGGCTCGCGAGTGGTGCCACCGCCCGGGTGACGTGCTCCGCCGAGGCCGCGGCCGTCCGGCGAGGCGCTCGCCCATCGGTGTACTCCACTGACGCGCCGCAGGCCCGCGGGCTGCCGCCACGAAACTCGCCGAACCCCTGTTGACATGGGAAATCGTCTCCTGATGGGCATGATTGACGGACCGTCGGCAAGCGGGTACCACTGCCTCACGCCCGGCCCCGCACGCCGCCCCGCCCCGCTCGCTCGTTCGTCCCAGGAGGCCGCATTGCGAAGATCCGTCACCCACCCCCGACCAGTGCCCGGTTCCGCAGGCGCCCGCGGGGCCACCGCCGCCGTGGCGTCGGCGGCCCTGCTGCTGCCGCTGCTCGGCGCGGCCTCCCCCGCCACGGACTCCACGGGCTCCATGGGCGCGGCGGGCGCGTCCGCGGCGCTGCTGCAACGGGCGTTCAGCACCGCGGCCGCCGAGTATCGCGTGCCGCAGAGCGTGCTGCTGGGCGTCTCCTACCTCCAGTCCCGCTGGGACGGGCACGCCGGCGCGCCGAGCGTGACCGGCGGCTACGGCCCCATGCACCTCACCGACGCCCGCACCGCCCTGACCTCGGCCCCGCACCACAGCGAGGGCACGGAGGACGCCCGCGGCGACGACGCCCGTCCGCCGCTGCGCCCCCGGACGGCCCTCCCCGAGGACGCCGAGATCCCGCCGAGGCTGAACACGCTGCTGAGCGCGGCCGAGCTGACCGGTGTGAGTCCCGAGGAGCTGCGCACCGACCCCATGGCCAACGTGGCCGGCGGCGCCGCCCTGCTCGCCGCCGCCCAGCGGGACCTGGGCGAGCCGCTGAGCGCCGACCCGGCGGACTGGTACGGCGCGGTGGCGTACTTCTCGGGCGCCGACGACACCGCGACGGGCGCCGCCTACGCGAACGACGTGTACGACGTGATCCGCACCGGCGCGGAGCGCACCACGGACGCCGGCCAGCGGGTCGTGCTGCCCGCGCAGCCGCGGGTGCGGCCGCGCACCGCCCAGTTGCGGCACATCGGTCTGCGCACGGCGTCCGCCGCGGGCACCGAGTGCCCGAGCACCGTCGCCTGCGAGTGGATCCCGGCGCCCTACGAGCAGTTCGGCGACAACGACTACGGCAACCACGACACGGGGGACCGTCCGGCGTCCCAGTCCGTCGAGTACATCGTCGTGCACGACACCGAGGGCGGCTGGGAGGGCGTCATCGACCTGGTCCAGGACCCGGCCTACGTGTCCTGGAACTACTCGCTGCGCTCCACCGACGGCCACGTCGCGCAGCACGTGAAGGCCAAGGACGTGGCCTGGCACGCGGGCAACTGGTACGTCAACGCCAAGTCGATCGGCCTGGAGCACGAGGGCTTCCTCGCCGCCCCGGACTCCTGGTACACGGAGGCCATGTACCGGTCGTCGGCGCGCCTGGTGGCGTACCTGGCCGCGCAGTACGGCATCCCCCTGGACCGCCAGCACATCCTGGGCCACGACACCGTGCCCGGCCCGACGACGGCGAGCGTCCCGGGGATGCACACGGACCCCGGCCCGTACTGGGACTGGCGGCACTACTTCGAGCTGCTGGGCCACCCGTTCAAGGCGACGGCCGGCCAGGACGGCTCGCTGGTGACGATCCTGCCGGACTACGCGGCCAACCAGCCGGTGTACACGGGCTGCACGGCCCCCGGTCAGACGTGTGCGGCACACGGCTCCAGCGAGGTCCGGCTGTACTCCGACCACTCCCTGACCGCGCCCCTGGTCAAGGACATCGGCCTGGGCACGACGCCGGGCACGGGCGTGAACGACCTCTCCTCGCGGGCGTCCACCGGCCAGCAGTACGCGGTGGCCGACCGCTGGGAGGACTGGACGGCGATCTGGTACCTCGGCCAGAAGGCCTGGTTCCGCAACCCGGCGCAGCAGCCGACGGCCGTGCCCGCCTCCGGCACGGTGGTCACCCCGAAGGACGGCGTGGACAGCGTCCCGGTCTACGGGCGGGCCTATCCGGAGGCGGCGGCCTACCCGGCGGGCGTCCCGGCGCAGGCGGTCTCCCCGCTGCCGTACCGGCTGCCGAAGGGCCAGAAGTACGTCGTCGGCGGCACGGTGCCGGGCGAGTACTACTACGCGGTCACCTTCGCGGCCGACACGCACCGGGTGGTGGTCGGCAAGGACCTGTACTACGAGATCCAGTACGGCCACCGGGTCGCGTTCGTCCGGGCGGCGGACGTGCGGGTGTCGGCCTCCTGACCGGTCAGCCCTGCTGGAAGAGCTCCGCCGGGAGCGGTTTCAGCAGGGCGTACAGGTCGTCGGTGATGGGGCGGTCCCAGGCGGCGATGGTGACGAGGACGTTGTCGCTGCGGTCGAACTGGACGCAGGAGATGCGGCTCTCGGAGAGCTTGAGGCGGCGCACGATCAGGAGGTTGTCGCCCTGCATCACCGGCATGTCCTCGGTGCCGACGACGGTCACCTCCTCGTCGTTCTCCAGCGCCAGCAGCAGCTGCGCGACCTCGAAGGGCACCTGGCCCTCCGGGACCTCGCGGGCGGGGGAGCCCGCCGGGAGGTTGCCGATGATCATCGCGGGGCCTCGGCCGCCGAAGAGGTCGTAACGCAGGAAGACGCCCTGGCAGGTGCCGTCGGGGGCGGGCAGCAGCCCGGCGCCGAGATTGCCGGGCCAGTCGCCCGGGTCCATGGCCAGTACGTCGAAGTCGGGCCCGGCGGGGGTGGCGCTGCGGCGGCGGAGGAACGACATGCGGCCATGGTACGTGGTGCAGTTCGGCGATGGGCGCGAGGTCACGGGGGCGATGGGCCGCGGAACCGCCGGGCGTGGGCGGAGGGGGAAGGCCGGTGGGTCAGCCCACGGTCTTCCGGTGGCGCTCGTGGTGGCGGGCCACACGGGCGCGGTTGCCGCAGGACGGCTTGCACCACTCCTGGCGGGGGTGGTCCTTGAGGAAGTAGCGGACGCAGCGCGGGGCGTGGCAGGCGCGCAGGCGCTCCCGGTCCGGCCCGGTCAGGAAGGAGATCGCGGCCTGGGCGAGGGCGGCCGTGAGATCGCCGTCCGGTACGGGCCGCCGGTCGGCGACGGGGCCGGTGCCCTCGGACCACCGCAGGACCGGCACGGTGGGGGTGCGGGCGGCGGCCTCGTTCAGCCGGCGCAGGGCCTCGGGCAGCGGCAGCAGGCGGGCCGCGTCGGCGGGGCTGGGCTCGGCGGGGCGGACGGCGTGGGCGAAGAGGGCGCGGACCGCGGCGCGCAGGGCGCGGACGGCGGCGAGGGCGGTCGCGTCGACGGTCCGTCCGGCGGTGTCGGGGAGGTCCTCGGCGTGGGCCGCGACCCAGGCGGTCAGTGCGGCGGGGTCGGCCAGGTCGTCGGCGACCCCGCCGTGGCCGTCGTGCCGGATGGTCAGCGCCAGGTCGAGGGCGAGGCGGGTGGCGCCGTGGGTCGCGTCCTGCATGCGGCCGATGATAGGTCCACCGGCGTCCGTCGCCCCGGCGGTCATTCCTCCCCCGGGGCCGGGGGCACGACCGCGACCGGGCTCGCCGCGTGCAGCAGGACGGCGTGGGTGACGGAGCCCAGCATGCGGGCGGGGGCCAGCAGACGGCGGCGGTGGCGGCCGACGACGACCAACTCGGCGTCGACGGAGGCGGCGACGAGGTGTCCGGCCGCGTCACCGGCGACGGGGTGGGGTTCGGCGCGCACGCCGGGGTGGCGTTCCCGGTGCGGGGTGAGGAAGCCGTCGACGAGGACGCGGGTCTCGTGCTCGACGGCGTCCTGCTCGACGACCGGAGCGATCAGCTCGACGGGGGCCGTCCAGGTCTGCACGGGCCAGGGGTAGGCGGCGATCACCTGGAGGCGTGCGCCGCGCAGGGCGGCCTCGGTGAAGGCGAAGGCGAGGGTGGCGTCGTCGGGGCCGTCCGTCTTCAGGCCGACGACCACGCGGGGCCCCGGTTCCGGCGCGGGGTGCGGGCCGTCCGCCTCGCGTCCGGGCGGGGGGACGACCACGACCGGGCACTCGGCGTCCCGCGCGGCGGTGAGGCCGTTGGAGCCGAGCAGCAGCCGGGCGAAGCCACCGCGGCCCCGGGAACCCAGGACGAGCAGTTCCGCCTCCGCGCCGAGTTCGGGCAGCAGGGCGCCCGGCGCGCCGTCCAGGCCGACGTACTCCAGGTCCGTCCCGTGCGCGGCGCCGGCCAGCCGGGCGCGGGCGTCGGCGAGGACCGGGTCCTCGTCCGGCGGCGGGGGTACCACCACCGGGGCGCCGGGCTGGGTCCAGACGGCGTACTGGCGCACGTGCACGACGCGCAGCGGAGCCCCGCGCCCGCGGGCGGAGTCCAGGGCCCAGTCGAGGGCGCGCAGGCTGTTCTCGGAGCCGTCGACCGCCGCGACGACCGGCAGAGTGCTCATGGTCCTCACCTCCGGGACACGTCCTTCGTCCTGCTGGGGCCAGCCTGGCCCAGACGGGGGCCCGGCCCGGGTCCCCGGGGTCGCGTGTCCGGAAAACGAGGGGGAACACCGCCGGTTCGGCCCGTGGCGGCGGGCCGGACCGGCCGGGGCTCAGGTCAGGTCGAACTCGCCCTCACGGGCGCCGCAGACGAAGGCGCCCCACTCCGCGGGCGTGAAGATCAGGGAAGGGCTCTCGGGGCGACCGCTGTTGCGCATCGCGACGAAGCCCTCGACGAAGGCGATCTGGACATCCCCCCGGCCCCTGCTGCTGGACTGCCACTCGGCCCTGCTGAGGTCCAGCTCCGGCTTCTCCCAGCCCGCGAGCGGCTGCTGCTGGATGGTGCTCTCGGCCACGTCCGTGCTCCTCCCGGTTCGTCGTCCGCGGCCAGCCTAGCGATCGGTCACGGACGCGGACAGAGCACACGAGGGGGACCTTGCGACTGTCCGGGGAACGTACGCCCACGAGCCGCCCCACCGCCCGCGGGCGGTGGGGCGGCAGGCGGCGGCTCAGCCCAGCCGGTCCCGCAGCTCACGCTTGAGGATCTTCCCGCTGGCGTTGCGCGGGAGCTCGTCCACGAACAGCACCCGCTTCGGCGCCTTGAAGGCGGGCAGCTTCGCGCGGGCGTGGGCGATGAGGTCGTCCTCCGTGACCTCGCCCCGGGGGACGACGACCGCGGTGACCGCCTCGATCCACTTCTCGTCGGGCAGGCCGACGACGGCCGCCTCGGCGACGGCCTCATGGGTGTAGAGGGCGTCCTCGACCTGGCGGGAGGCGACCAGCACGCCGCCGGAGTTGATGACGTCCTTCACCCGGTCGACGACGGTGAAGTAGCCGTCGGCGTCGCGCACGGCGAGGTCTCCGGAGCGGAACCAGCCGTCCCGGAAAGCCGCGGCGGTCTCCTCGGGTTTGTCCCAGTAGCCCTCGCACAACTGGGGGGAGCGGTAGACGATCTCCCCGGGGGTGCCGTCGGGCACGTCCTCGCCGTCGTCGTCGACGACCCGGGCGTCCACGAAGAGGACCGTGCGGCCGCAGGAGTCCATGCGGCCCTGGTGCTCGTCGGGGGCGAGGACGGTGGCGAGCGGGCCGATCTCGCTCTGCCCGAAGCAGTTGTAGAAGGCGAGCTTCGGGAGGCGTTCGCGCAGGCGTTCCAGGACGGGGACCGGCATGATCGACGCCCCGTAGTACACCTTGCGCAGTCCGTCGAGGTCGCGGGTGGCGAAGTCGGGGCGGTTGGCGAGGGAGATCCACACGGTCGGCGGGGCGAAGAGGCTGTCGACGCGGCCGGCCTCGATCAGGTCGAACAGCCGGTCGCCGTCCGGTGCGTCCAGGACGATGTTGGTGGCGCCGACGGCGAGGTACGGCAGCAGGAACACGTGCATCTGCGCCGAGTGGTACAGCGGCAGGGAGTGCGCGGGCCGGTCGCCGGCGCTGAGGTCGAGGGCGGTGATCGCGCTCAGGTACTCGTGCACCAGGGCGCGGTGGGTCATCATCGCGCCCTTGGGCAGGGCCGTGGTGCCCGAGGTGTACAGCAGCTGGACCAGGTCCTCGCCGCGCGGCTCGGGGCCGTCGTACGGCGGGGTGGCGGCCAGCCGGGAAAGGAGCGAGTCGTCGCTGTCGCGCAGCGGCAGGGTCCGTACGCCGGCGGGGAGCCGGTCCGCGAGGTCGGGGTCGGTGAGGACCAGTGCGCTGCCCGACTGGCCGACGATGTAGGCGAGGTCGTCGCCGGTGAGGTTCTGGTTGACGGGGACGTGCACCAGGCCGGCGCGGGCGCAGGCGAGGAAGGCGACGAGGTAGGCGTCCGAGTTGTGGCCGTAGGCGCCGACCCGGTCGCCGGGGGCGAGGCCGAGGCCGAGCAGGGCGGCCGCCGCGCGGGAGACGGCCTCGTCGAGTTCCTCGTAGGTCCAGGTGCGGTCGCGGTACTCGACCGCGACGCGTGCCGGGGTGCGTCGGGCGCTGCGCCGCAGCACCCCGTCGACCGTGCTGCCGTGTCCTGGCGTCATGACACAGGATCCTCGGGGGACGGCGGGGGCGGGTCAAGCGGGCGGCGCCCACCGGCGCCGGTGGGCCGGGGTTCCGCGGCCGGCCGAGGGCGGTCCGCCGGCCGGCCGCGGACTCCGCTCCCGTGGGCTACTGGTTGAAGACGGCCTTCTGCACCTCGTTGGGCCCGTCGAAGTGGTCCTGCTTCAGACCGTCGAGGCGGCTGACGACCTTGTCGTCGGCCTTGTTCTGACGGGCACGCTCCACCAGGTGCTGCTTGTCCGTCGGGTAGTCCATGCCGCGGAGGGCCTTCTGCAGGTCGATGGGGCTCAGGTCCGCCATGACAGCCTCCCTGTCATCCGTGCATACGTGCGGTCTTTCGTTGTGCCGGGGTACCCCTCCCCGCGCGGCGCATGCGGCTCGTCAGCCGGCCCCGCCCTCCAGCACCGCCATCGCCGCGTTGTGCCCCGGCACTCCGCTGACGCCTCCCCCGCGCACCGCGCCGGCCCCGCACAGCAGGACGTTGGCGTGCGGGGTCCCGACGCCCCAGCGGCCCGTGCTCCCGTCGGCGTAGGGCCAGCTCAGGTCACGGTGGAAGATGTGGCCGCCGGGCAGGCGGAGGTCGCGTTCCAGGTCGAGCGGGGTCTTCGCCTCGACGCAGGGGCGGCCGTCGGCGTCCGTGGCCAGGCAGTCGGCGAGGGGTTCGGCGAGGTGGGCGTCGAGCTGGGCGAGGGTGGCCCCCAGCAGCGCGTCGCGCACGGCGTCGTGGTCCCGGGCGAAGAGCCGGGCGGGCGTGTGCAGGCCGAACAGGGTCAGCGTCTGGTAGCCGCGTCCGGCGAGGTCCGGGCCGAGGATGCTCGGGTCGGTCAGGGAGTGGCAGTAGATCTCGGACGGCGGGGCGGTGGGCGGCTCACCGGCGGCGGCCTGGGCGTGGGCGCGGGCGAGCTGCTCGTAGCCCTCCGCGATGTGGAAGGTCCCGGCGAAGGCCTCGCGCGGGTCGACCGCGGTGTCCCTGAGCCGGGGCAGCCGCTTCAGCAGCATGTTCACCTTGAGCTGGGCGCCCTCGGCGGGGGCGGGCGGTTCGTCGCCGGTGAGGGCGGCGAGGGCCTGCGGGGAGGCGTTCACCAGGACGGTCCGGGCGGCGGCGACGCCCTCGCCGTCGGCGGTGCGCCAGGTGACCTCGGCGCGACGGCCGTCCGTGGCGATCCGTACGGCCTCGTGGCCGGTGGCGAGGACGGCGCCCGCGCCCCGGGCGGCGGCGGCCAGGGCGTCGGTGAGGGCGCCCATGCCGCCGACGGGCACGTCCCAGGCTCCGGTGCCGCCGCCGATGACGTGGTAGAGGAAGCAGCGGTTCTGTTTCAGGGAGGCGTCGTGGGCGTCGGCGAAGGTGCCGATGAGCGCGTCGGTCAGGACCACGCCGCGCACCAGGTCGTCCGCGAAGCGCTCCTCGATCGTGACGCCCAGGGGCTCCTCGAACAGGGCCCGCCAGGCGTCCTCGTCGTCGACGCGGCGGCGCAGTTCCCCGCGGCTGGGCAGCGGCTCGGTGAGCGTCGGGAAGACGCTCCGGGCGACGCGT
Source organism: Streptomyces sp. NPDC003247 (assembly GCF_042888135.1). Classification (NCBI taxonomy): domain Bacteria; kingdom Bacillati; phylum Actinomycetota; class Actinomycetes; order Kitasatosporales; family Streptomycetaceae; genus Streptomyces; species Streptomyces sp. NPDC003247. Next base: position 59,793 of record NZ_JBIAPF010000015.1, on the reverse strand, counting down.
CGGGTCATGCCGTAGAAGCGCTGCCAGGCCGCGTACTCCCGCTCCCCGCCGGTCAGCCGCGCGAACGCCTCCCGGGTGCGCTCCTCGCTCCCGCCCACGAGCAGGCCGGTCGGCCGCCCGCCCCGCTCCACGGGGGTGTACGACGAGATGGTCCGCCCCTGGACGCGGAACCGCAGGCCCAGGTCCCGCACGATCTTCCGCGGAAGCAGGCTGACCAGGTAGGAGTAGCGCGACAGCCTGGCATCCACCCCGGCGAACGGACGGGTGGAGACGGCCGCGCCCCCGGTGTGGTCCAGCCGCTCCAGCACCAGCACGGACCGCCCGGCCCGGCCCAGGTAGGCGGCGGCGACCAGCCCGTTGTGGCCACCGCCGACGATCACCACGTCGTAGGCGCGGTGTCCCGGGCTTCCCGGGCTTCCCGGGCGTCCCGGTCCCTCGTGTGCAGGCATGCCCCTTCGTAACACGGGGCGGTCCGGACCGGCCAGGGACGCGTGGCGCGGGCCGCGGCGCGGGCGCGGTCGGGGGCGCCCCAGCCGGACGGCCGCTCAAGTACGGTCGGGGCGCCGGGATGTCACCCCGGCGTTCCCGTGTACGGAACGAAGGGCACCGCATGGACACCGAGCCTCGCCACACCTCCGCGCTGCTGGTCAACCGGCGTGGTCAGTACCTGCTCCATCTGCGTGACGCGCACAAGCCCATCGACGATCCGGGCGCCTGGTCCCTGCCCGGCGGGGCGCGGGAGGGGGGCGAGACACCGGAGGAGGCCGTCGCGCGGGAGCTGCGGGAGGAGACGGGGCTCGTCCTGGACGGGCTGACCCGCTTCACCGTCATCGACGACATGACGGTCTTCCTCGGCCGGTGGGACGGCGATCCGTCCCGGCTGCCGGTCGGCGAGGGCATCATGTTCGCCTTCTTCGACGCCGCGACCACGGCCCACCTGACGATGGCGCCGTGGGCGGCGGAGGTCCTCGCCCGCCATCAGGCCGACGGGAACGTCCCCCCGCCCCTGCGCCACAGGAAGGACGCCGTCGCGAACGTCATCGGCGTGCACCTGTACCTGGAGCGCGACGGGAAGGTGCTCCTCGGGCTGCGCCACCCCGACTCGCCCTTCGCTCCGCTGCACCACCACTTCCTGGCCGGCCACTGCGAGCAGGAGTCCGCCGTGGCCTGTCTGATCCGGGAGGCCCGGGAGGAGGCCGGGCTGGTGATCGAGGCCGCGGACGTCGAACTGGCCCATGTCGTGCACGTCGTCGGCACGCCCGGCACCCGGCCCCGCCTCCAGCTGGTGTTCCGGGCCCGGCGGTGGGCCGGTGAGCCCCGGCTGCTGGAGCCGGACAAGTGCCTCGCCTGGGAGTGGTGGCCGCTGGACGCCCTGCCGGACCCGCTCGTCGGCTACGCCCGCACCGCCCTGGACGGTGTCCGGGCCGGTCGGCTCTACTCGGAACAGGGCTGGGAGTGAGCTGAGCCGGACGGGCCCACCCCCCGAACCGGCATCGATCCGCTGGTCGCACGACGACCAGTGGATCGGCGCATCAGCTGAGCGTCGCCATGAAGTCCGTGCAGGCCTGGGCGCAGGCACGGCACGCGGCCGCGCTCTGCTCGGCGCCGGGCTGCCGGTCGAAGACGTGCGCGCACTCCAGGCAGACCGTGCGGCACCACTCCAGCTGGAGGCGGATGCCGCTCTCGTCCGTCCGGTTGTCCTCGGACAGCATGCGGCAGGTCGCGTCGCACACCTCCGCGCACATGATGCCCTTGCGGCGTATGAGGTCCTGCAGTTCCGTCCCGTCCGGATCCACGAGGCTCGCGCGCTGCGCACAGGCCCGGGCACACTCGGTGCACGCCTGGGCGCAGGCGAAACGATCCTCCAGGAACCGGAAGAGTTCCTGTTGGGATGTCGTCGAAGTCACACCGTGCGGGTAGCCGCGCCGGCCGGACCCAAACCACCCCGGCGGCGTGCCCGTCGGCTGCCGGGAGCGCGCCCGGAGCGCGCCGGGAGCGCGGTGGGAGCGCGGAGGGAGCGTGATGGGAGCGCGGTGGGCGACGGAACGCGCACGCGCAGCGAGGGACCGAGTGAGCGGTTTGCGTCCGATTAGACGGGTATTCGCCTGATATGAGTACCGCAAGCATGCAGCTGGCCGCCTCGAGCGGCCTGCTCAGCCTGGCGCTGTTCCTGGTCGGTGTCGCCCTCATAGCCATGCTGGCCGGCAGTTTCTGGCTGGGCGCGCGAGTCAAGATGCGCGAGTCACCCAGGCCGCGCCCCGAGGAACAGCCGCATCTGCCGCCGGAGGGCCCGGTCCACGAGGTCCGGGAGAACCGGGAACCCGACGAGGTGCCCCGCATGGCGGAGGGCGGCCGTCCCCTGACCCCGTACGAACTGACCAACATGCAGACGCGGTCGAGCGACTCCAAGACACGTCCGCGCTGGAGCCGGGGCAGCAGCGGCTCGTTCGGCGGGGGCGGTCTGGGCGCCCACTGAGCGCGCCCACTGAGCGGACGTCCCGCCCTCGCCCCGCCGCCACTCGGCGTGCGCCGTACCGCTCGGCGCACGCCGTACCGCTCGGCGCGTCCGGCGCCTCCCGCGAACGGAAGCGTGCCTGGTGCCCACCGCGAACGGAAGTGAGACCGATGACCGACCCCGGCCGCACCGCCCTGCCCCTGCCCGACTACGACCACCTGCCCCTCGGCGGCCTGGAGAGCCGCGTACGGTCGCTCACCGCCGGGGAGGTGGAGGAGTTGCTCGCCTACGAACGGACGCACGCCGACCGGCTCCCGGTCACCGAGCTGCTCACGTCCCGCCTGGCGCAGTTGGAGGCGGGCGCGGAGCCGACCTCGGGCGATCCGGGCGCCCTGCGTCCCGAGCAGACCCAGGGGCGTGCGGGCTCGCCGGTGTCGCCGGCGACCTCGCCGGAGCCCTCCAGCCCGCCGCCGCACGGCACCCCGGACCAGCGGGGCAAGCCGAAGGGCGACCGGACGTCGTGAGGGTGCGCCGTGACGAGGGCCCGGGTGATCGCCCGGGCCCGCGTCATGGCCGGCGTCAGTGGTCGCGCAGGGCTCGCTCCGCCACCGACAGCGCCTGTTCGGCGTAGGCCCGGCCGAACAGGACCGCGTGGACGAGGAGCGGGAAGAGCTGGTGGATCCCGACCCGGCCGGTCCAGCCGTCCGCGAGCGGCGCCGCCCGCCGGTAGCCGTCGAGCACCAGCTCCAGGTGGGGGCAGCCGAACAGGCGGAGCATCGCCAGGTCGGTCTCGCGGTGGCCGCCGTGCGCGGCCGGGTCGATGAGCCGGACCTGCCCGTCCTCGCCCCACAGCACGTTGCCGTTCCACAGGTCGCCGTGGAGCCGCGCCGGCGGTTCGGCGGGACCGGCCCACTCCGGCAGCCGCGCGCAGACCCGCTCGACGACGGCCGCCTCGGCGGGACGCACCGTGCCCTCGTCGACCGCCGTGCGCAGATACGGCAGCACGCGGTGTTCGGCGTACCAGGCGGGCCAGTCCGCGCCGTCGGCGTTGCACAGGGGGGCGAGGCCGATCCGGGCCCGGCGGGGGCCGCCCGGCGGCGGGGCGCCGAAGGCGGGCGCGCCGGCGGCGTGCAGGGCGGCGAGGTCGCGGCCGAAGCGGAGGGCCGCCTCGGGGGTCGGTGGGCCCGTCACGACCCGGTCGGTCACCAGCGACCGTTCGTCGTGCCCGTGCACCGCGGGGACGCGGACCGCGCCGGCGTCGGCCAGCCAGCGCAGTCCGGCGGCCTCCGCCCGCACCGCCTCGGGGCCGTTGCCGCGCTTGACCATGACCGTGCGCCCGTCGTCGAGGGTCACCTCGGCCAGGGTCGTCGACCGGGGGCGTTCCCGGAGCGCGGTCGCACCCGTGAAACGGGCGGCGACGGCACCGGGCGTCTCAGGCGTGTACACGGCGCCAGGGTAGACGGCGCCAAGGTAGGCGACACACGTCACACGGAAGAATGCGAACGGGACATTTCGGCCGGCCGTGCGGTTTCCGAATACCGGACAGCCGGTGCCGCCTCCTTGCGATGCGAGATCGCGAGCCCGCACACGGGAGGAATCATCGGGTCACAGGCTGCCGTAGGCTGTGATTCCGAGGAAGGGCGGGTTGGTTATCAGCAGCCCAACGATGGAAAACGCATGATTTAACGTCCTGTGTCATGACACAGACGGTGACGCGGTCACGGACCGACGGGACGCAGAACGACGCCGACGGCGTGCGCGGCAAGGGCCTGGGCGGCAACTCCGTCGGCCTGCTGGGGAGTGCCGTGATCGGTGTCTCGACCGTCGCGCCGGTCTACTGCCTCACCTCCACGCTCGGCTCCACCGCGGGCGAGGTCGGGGTGCAGATGCCGGCCGTGTTCCTGGCCGGGTTCCTGCCGATGCTGCTGGTCGCCTTCGCCTACCGTGAGCTCAACAAGGCCGTGCCGGACTGCGGCACCTCCTTCACCTGGACGGTCAAGGCGTTCGGACCGCACGTCGGCTGGATGTGCGGCTGGGGCCTGGTCATCGCGACGGTGATCGTGCTGTCGAACCTGGCGGGCGTCGCCACCTCGTACTTCTGGCTGCTGGCGGGCGAGGTGACCGGCAGCGACCGGATCGCCGCCCTGGACGGCGACAAGGCGGTCCACATCGTCACCTGCCTGCTGCTGATCGCGGCCGCGACGGCGATCAGCTACCGCGGGATGACCACCACGAAGGGCGTGCAGTACGCGCTGGTGGCGCTGCAACTGGTGGTGCTGGCGGTGTTCGTCGCGCTGGCCCTCCAGAAGGCCCGCTCCGGGGAGCTCGCCGGTCACCTCGACTTCTCCTGGTCCTGGCTCAACCCGTTCGAGGTGAAGTCGTTCGCCGCGTTCAGCGCCGGACTCTCCCTGTCGATCTTCATGTACTGGGGCTGGGACACCTGTCTGACGGCGAACGAGGAGACCGTCGGCAGCGACCGGACGCCGGGCCGCGCCGCGCTCGTGGCGATGGTCGTGCTGGTCGGCTCCTACCTGACGACCTCGGTGGCCGCCCAGATGGCGGTCGGCGCCGGGACCGACGGTCTGGGCCTGGCCAACCCCGAGACCTCCGACAACGTCTTCGCCGCCCTCGCCGGCCCCGTCATGGGCGGCGCCCTCGGCATCCTGCTCTTCCTCGCCGTGCTCGCCTCGGCCGCCGCCAGCCTCCAGACGACGTTCATCCCCGTCGCCCGCACGGTGCTGGCGATGGCCACCTACGAGGCGCTGCCCGCGTCGTACGCGCGCGTGCACGACCGCTTCCGCACGCCCGGACGGGCCACGGTCGTCGCCGGCGTGGCGACCGGCGTCTTCTACACCGTCATGACGCTCGTCAGCGAGCACGTCCTCGTCGACACCATCTACGCCCTGGGCCTGATGATCTGCTTCTACTACGCGCTGACGGCCTTCGCCTGCGCCTGGTACTTCCGGGACACGCTGACCCGCTCGGTACGGGACGCGGTGTTCAAGGGCGTCTTCCCGGTGCTGGGCGGCATCCTGCTGACGGCCGTCTTCGGCAAGACGCTGTACGACATGTGGGACCCGGCATACGGCAGCGGCTCGGCCGTCCTCGGCGTCGGCTCCGTCTTCGTCATCGGGGTCGGCCTGCTGCTCCTGGGCGTGGTCCTGATGGCGGCGATGCGCCGGCGCAGCCCGGCGTTCTTCCGCGGCGAGGTCCTGACGACGGGCACGCCGGCCCTGGTGGTCGAGGACTGAGGACCCGTCTGAGGGAGCACGGACGCCGCTGCCGGGCCGGGGGATTCCCGGCCCGGCAGCGGCGTCCGGGGTCAGTCAGGCCGGCGGATGCCGGTTCTGTGTTCGACCGTCGTCGCTCACGACAGCTTGACGAGCTGGGCGTCCAGGACGGCCGCCGGGATCGACGGCGTGCCGCTGAGGTAGGCCACCGTGGTGCCGGAGCGGAGGATCACGGCCTTGGCCGCCGTCTTCTCGCCGTCCCGCTCCACGGTCGCACCCAGGCCCATCGCCTGGTCGGTGCCCTCGGGGGCGAGCTCCGGGGTGACCTCGCCGACCTTGTGCTCGTCGCCGTCGACCGTCGCCGTGAAGCCGTCCGCGCACGCGTCGAGGGCGGTGCCGATGGCGTCCATCGCCGTCTCGGCCTGGCCGGAGGCGTACTCGGCGAGGACCACGGTGACGGTGGCGCCCTCGCCGGACGCCTCCCGTACCACCGTGGACGCCGGCTTGCCGACCACCGAGCCGGACAGGGCGTGGGCGAGCGGGGCGCAGGCGTTCTCGGTGACCTGCACCGTGCGGCGGTCGGCCGAGGTGGACACCGTGAAGCCGTCCGCGTCCCGGGCGGCGAGCGCGGCGCCGCCGAGGCCGCCGGCCCGCGCCGTGGCGCCCGGCTGGGCGGTGGGCTTCAGCAGGCCGTCCTCGCCGCCCCCGCCGCCGCTCGCCGCGTCGCAACCGGTCAGCAGGCAGGCCAGCCACACCGCTGCGGCGATCGTCCGCATGTCCCGCAAGGTCTCATTTCCTTCCCGTCTCCATGACGATCGGTCACCGGCAGCGGCTCACGACTCGTCGGCCGCGCCGTCGGGGTCATCCCCCGGCCAGGCCTCCAGCTGACGGACGACGGCGTCGAGTTGCACCAGAAGGTCCGCCTCGGACATCTTCCCGTCGTCGTAGTCCGACCAGAGGTCGGATGCCTTCTCCACGACCAGCCCGAACTCTTCGATCGCATCGGCGAGCCGCAGGGGATCCCCCGACGCTTTCCCATCCCTGAGCATCCACAGCTGGGCGGATGCATAAGCAGAGATTCCCCTGCCGGCCAGCACGACGACGTCCCAACCCAAACGACCGTCAGAGGCCATTTTGACGAAGGGCGCCAAATAGGGGGAGATTTCCGCAGTCACGTGACAAACCTCAAAAGATTCAGGGTGCACAGGCCGGTCTTCGGACGTTTCCCGATGCTTCCGGGGCCGCGATCGAAGACCGGCCGAACATTTCGCCGGCTGATCAGCCGTCTCTGAACGCCGACTGTAGACCACGTTTCGCCCAAGCAGCCATGCGCACTCCGGTATCCGGGAGATCCGTCACTCCACCCTCTCGTAGGACATCACAGACGTGGGTGAGGCAACTGTTGGTCAAGAAGTCGTACTTCCCTTGACCGGTACCGATCTTCTTGCCCTGGAACTCGCGTGCAGCCCCGGCATTGGGAAGCCTGAACGAGAATGTCATCGTCCCGGCCGATCCGGTGTAGTTGCGAATGGCGGTCTGTGTGTGCCCCACGTTGGGCATCAGTTCGGAATGGGTGATCTCACCGGCTCCGTCCATTACCTCGACGGTGAAGTGGACGTTGTTCCCATCGCTGACGTGTGCGTGCACCAACGCCGTCCCCTCGTCGGCGTCAGGTCCACAGCCCTGATTGTGGACCAGGACCGGCGTGGTTCCTGCCAGCACGTAGTAGGTGTGCAGGTCACTTACGGTCAGGTTGTGGACGGTGGCCCACGGCGTGGTCCAGCGCTCGACCGCCGTGACCTGGACGTAGGTGCCGGCGCTGGTGCGCAGCCACTCGCCCGCCTCCAGGTCGGTGGCGTCGATCCACTCGCCCAGTTCCGGGACCCAGAACGGGTGTCCGTCCGTGGCCGTCACCTGGGCGGTCTTTTCGCCGTCGCCGGCTGCGACGGTCACCTTGACCAGATGCTTGACGCCCTGGCCGACGATTTCGGCGGTGACCGTCTCGGCGGCGGTCTCACCGGTCTCGGGGTCGGTCGCCAGGACCTTGTCGCCGTTCTTGACGTCCTCGATCGGCTTGCTGGTGCCGTCCGCCATCAGTACCCGGGTGCCGGGGACGAAGCTGTTGATCGGGCAGCTGGCGCCGGATGCGCCGCTGTCGTCATCGCCTCCGCCCGACGACTCCTTCTTCGCGGCACTCGTCTGCCGCGGCTTGGGTTCGGCCTTCTTCGCCGCCGTCTTGCGCGCCTTCTGGATCGCGTTGCCGGTCTTCTGCGCGGCCTTCTTGGCCTGACGGGTGGCGGCTTCCTTGGCCTTCTTCTTCAGCTGTGCCGCCAGCGCGGCCGCCTTCTTCTTGGCCGCTGCCGCCTTGCGGGCCAGTTCGCGTGCCTTGCGCGCCAACTCGATGATCTTGCGGGCCTTCTCCTTGGCCTTCATCAGGGCGTTGACGGCCTTGGCGATGCGGTACGCCGCCTTGGCGATGCCGAAGGCCTTGTACGCCTTCGTCCACGGGATGGCGTTGAGGAAGAGGTCACCGCAGGCCCAGACGTCGCCGCGGGAGAAGCAGCCGACCACGCTGTCCCAGCCGACGAACTCCTTCAGCGCCGCCCAGCCGATGGACAGGATGACGTCCGCCACCGACGTGTTCAGCGTCTTCTTCGCCGCCGCCTCTTCCGATGCCGACGGGCCGCCGTACTCCGAGCTGCCGCCTTCCGACGCCAGGCCCGACGGGTCGGCGAAGGTGACCGGGTTGTTCTCGCAGTAGACGTAACCGTTCATCTGGACCGGGTCGTTCAGGTCCAGGACCGGGTCCGGGGAGAGGAAGCGGCCCGTGTTCGCGTCGTACTCGCGGGCGCCCAGGTGGACCAGGCCGCTGCTGGTGTCGTCGTCGCCGCCGACGTAGCTCTGGTGGGAGCGCCAGGTCGTCGCCTCGGTCCGCTCGACGCCGAAGGGGTCGCGCTTGGAGAACTTGACCTTGTTGCCCGACGCCAGCGCCACGTTGATGTACGCGGTGCCCTGTTGGTCGGTGACCTGCACGGACAGTTCCGCCGTGCCCGTGCCCTGGGCGTGCCGCATCACGGTCGGGGCGCCGGCCTGCGAGTAGTAGCGCTCGGTGTAGGCCGGGCCGCCGGCCGCGTTGACCGAGATCGTCGACTCGCCGAGGTAAAGGGTGCGCTCGGTGGCGGAGATGGCCATCAGGCGCGATCCGTCACCGCCGTAGATGTACTTGGTCTCCTTGTCCGGCACCCACTGCTGGTTCGCCCCGGTGCCGCAGGTGTTCAGCTGGAGGTCGGTGCTGTCGGCCGAGTTGGAGCTCGGCACGTCCAGGCACTTGCCCGAGGAGACGTGCTTCAGGGTGCCGGTGGAGGTCGCCGTCCACTGCTGGGCCGCGGCCCCGGTGCAGTCGGCGATGACGACCAGCGTGCCGTTGGCGGTGCCGCCGGCCTTCGGGATCACGCACTTGCCGAGGACCTTCAGCGCGCCCGTCGACGGGTCCGAGGAGGACGCGGAGTCGATGCGGAACTTCTGCGCCTTGGAGCCGTTGCAGGTGTAGAGCTGGACGGGGTTGTCGGCCGTCGTCGTCGCGTTGGCCAGGTCCAGGCACTTGTTGGCCAGGCCCTTCCACGCGCCGGCGCCGTTCTCGCCGAAGCCCGTGATCTTCTCGACCTGGCCGTCCCACGTCCAGTCCAGCGCCTGCTCGGAGCCGTCGTACGTGCGGGTGAGCGTGTTGCCCGCGTCGTCGTAGGTGAGCGTCGTCGCCTTCGTGACCTGCGCGCCGGAGTCCGCCTTGTAGGTGGAGGACATGCCGGTCAGGGTATGGGGCTGGGTACCGTCCGCGTTGCCGTACGCGTACGAGGTGGTGGCGTCCTTGGTGGTGTCCAGGCCCGGGTCGTGCTCGACGAGCGTCTTGCGGTTGCCCAGCGCGTCGTAGGTGTACGACTGCCAGTAGCCGCTGTTCGCCGCCGTGACGTTGGTCGTGCCGTCCGAGTACTTCGCGGCCGCCGTGGTCTTGCCCGTCGCCGTGCAGGACGTCGGGGCGGTCCACGCCTCGGTGAGCTGGCCCAGCGCGTCGTAGGTGAAGCACTGGCGGTCGGTCACCGAGTTGGAGGTGTCGGCGATCGAGGTGACGTTGCCGGCCGGGTCGTACGCGTAGGAACGGGAGTTGACGCGGTGGCCGGTGACGGCCGTGGTGTCGCTGGTCGACTCGCGGTCGACGATGCTCTGGGTCAGCTCACCCGTCGCCTCGTCGAACAGGTTCGTCGTCCACACCCGGTTGGGGTTCTCACCGCTGGCCGTGCGCAGCACCTGCCCGTACGGGGAGTACGAGGTCTGCGCGGTGTACCAGGCCAGGCCCGAGGTGGAGACCGGCAGGCCGTCCTCGTTGTAGCGGACGACCACCTTCTCGGCGGGCAGGGTGCCCACGGAGGGCAGGTTGACCGCCTCCAGCAAGCCGGACTCGGAGTACTCGTAGCTGTAGGAGTAGCTCGCCTCCAGACCGTTGGCGAGGGCCACCGACTCGGGGATGGAGATCTTCTGGCCGGTCGGCTGGTAGTCGGTCGTGTAACCGGTCACCGCCGTGGTGTACGCCAGCCCGTCCGTGTAACGGGTCTGCGAGGTGGCCAGACCGACGCCGCCGATCAGCGTGTCGTACGTCGTCGAAGCCAGCAGCGTGCCGGTGGCGGAGTTCTCGTGCTGCTCGATGGAGCGGGACAGCTTGTCGTAGACCGTGTAGACGGCCGCGTTCTCGTCCGTGACCAGCTGCGGCCGGTCCAGGACGTCGTAGGTCGTCGTGGTCGTACCGGCGTCCGGGTCCACGGCCTCGATCTCACGGCCGCGGGCGTCGAACTTCCACGTCCAGACGTTGCCTTCGGAGTCCTTCGCCTCGACGCGGTCACCGCGCTCGTCGTACTGGTACGTCGTCGAGCGGTAGGCGGCGCGCAGCGCGTCCGTGAACGTGTCCACCCGGACCATGCGGCCCATGGCGTCGGACCAGGTGCGCTGTGCGGTGGCACCCGTCGGGTTGATCACCGTGGAGTTGTCGAGGCCGTACTCGTAGCGGGTCGCCTTGGTCGGGACCTCCTCACCGTTGAGGTACGGGGTCTCGGTGAGGGTGCGGCCCAGGCCGTCGTAGGCGTAGAGCGTGGCGTTGGGGACCTGGTAGTCCGAGGCCAGCTCGAACAGGACGGTGGAGGGCTCGTCCTTGTCGTAGTAGGCGTTGTTGGTCTGCTTGACGGTGCCGTTCGCGCTGTACAGGGTGTCGGTGATCAGGCGTCCGCCGCCGACCGCCGGCTCCTGCTTCTGCCGCTCGCGGCCCATGCCGTCGTAGATGACGGTGGACACGCCGTAGTCACCGTTGTCGGTGAGCGACTCGGTCGTGATGGAGACCGGCGAGCCGATCGTCGTGTCGTAGGTGATCTTCGCCGACGGGGACTTGGACGTGGAACGGTTCGGGTTCCACATCTGGGTGGTGCGGCCGAGCGCGTCGTACGTGTAGGTGGTGACGCGGCCGTTGACGTCCTCGTCGGTGAGGGCGACTCCGCGGCCGGGTTCCAGCGTGCTGGTCTCGCTCTGCCCCAGCGCGTTGGTCGTCTTGATCGAGTAGACCTGGCCCTCGGACGGGGTGTAGGTCGTGGTGTCCTTCGTGGCCTCGCCGTTGGCGATGGCCAGCGCGTTCTTCGTCGAGGTCGTGCGGCCGTAGTCGTCGTAGGTGACCTGGCCGTCCGCGACCCAGGCGCCGCCGGCGCCGGTGACCGCCCAGGTGGTGGTGGCGTTGCCGGTGGTCGGGGCGTCGCCGTAGGCGCCGCCGTCGTAGGCGACGCGGGAGCCGTCGATCCAGTCGGCCGCCGTCGCCGTGTCCGCCTGGGCGCAGGTTCCGGCGGTGGTCAGCGTCTGCTTGGCCAGGCCGATGAGGTGCTTGGAGGTGTTGTGGACGTACGTCATCACCGTGCAGGTGTCGTCGTCCGACTTGTTGGCCGTCGAGTCCGACGACCAGTCGTTGTACTCCGTCACCTGCGTGGGCAGGCCGTAGGTGTCCTCGTACTCCGTGACCGTGCGCAGGACGCGCAGGGTGCGCTTGTCGTCGCCGTCGCCGGAGGAACGGGTGTAGGTGAGCGACTCAGGGGTCAGAACGCGCCAGGCCTTCAGGTCCGGTATGCCGCCGGAGCGACTGCGGGCCGCGAGCTTGACCGCCTTCGGCTTGTCGACCGTGCGGGTCAGCCAGGTGGAGGCGGTGGCGGAGGAGTAGGTGAGGGACTCGGCGACACGGCCGGCGAAGGCTTCCTCGTCGGTGGCGATCGTGTTGCCGTCGACGTCCTTCACGGTGACCGAGCGGGTGCCGCCGCCGGGCAGCGGATCACCGTCCATGCCCCGGAAGAAGCGGGTCTCCGTCATCCCCCGCTCGGTGGACACGTACGCGGTGTCGGAGTCGTCGCCGGTGTAGGTGCGCACCCGGGCGAAGCCGCGCCACTGGTCGTAGGTGCGGGTCTTCTTCTTGGAGAACTCGGCCTGGTTCAGAGCCCAGGCGGCGTCACCGAGGTAGTCGTACGTCGTCGTGATCGCATCGACGCCGTTGAGGGCCGGCAGCTCCTGGACGTTGTCGACGACGTACTTGTGGAACCAGTCGATCGTCTCCTTGTCCGGATCGGGGTTCCAGTACGCCGGGAAGCACAGCCCGACATTCTCTTCCGGCTTGGGGAACTCGCCGTCGACCTTGCAGGCGTCGGTCTTGTACGTGACGACCGTCTCGCCGCCGTACTCGCTCACGACCCGGGCGATGCGCAGGCGGTCGAAGGCGGGGTTGGGGTCGCTGGAGCCGCGCTTGACGCGGTTGGGCATGGAGAGGCTGTTGGCGAGGAACTCGACCGGGTTGAGGGTGATGGCCTCGCCGTCGGTGCCGTAGCCGGTGCGGGTGATCGACTCCAGCCACAGGGCCGTGCCCTCGTCGGTGAGGTCGGCCGGCAGGGACTGCTGCAGCGTCCAGCTGTCCAGCTTGGACAGCTCCGTCGAGCCCTGCGTGCGCTGGGTCCACGTGGTCACCTGCGCCAGGCGCTTGCGCGACCAGAAGGTGGGGACGGGGACGTAGCACTCCTTGCCCGACGCGCAGTACAGGTCGGCCGGGGTGTCGTACCAGATGCGGTTCTTCGCGAAGTCGCCGGAGGTGAAGTTGTCGTTCTCGTCGCCCTCCGCCGTGCAGGCGATCTCCCCTTCCTTGAAGCACCGCTCGTCGACGTCGAAGGTCACCTTCGAGATCGGCGTGGCGTACGGGTCGGCCGAGGTCAGGCCGTACTCGATGCGCTTGAGGTAGCCGCCGCGGTCGTAGGAGACCGGCGTCTTGTACTTGTTGTTCTTGGCGTAGTAGTTCTTTTCCTTCGCCCACCACAGCGTCATCGCGTTGCCGTTGGTGTCCACGACGTAGTCGAGGTTCCAGCGCCACGCCTGGTCGCAGAACGAGCCCGCGAAGTCGCCCGACTTGTAGCAGGGCTCGCCGTTCTGGTTGCCTGCGACGGGCGCGGTGAACACCGAGTTGGTCACCGGGTCGCCGCTGGCCCAGTTGGCGTCCAGCTTGTGCTTGCCGAAGTAGTACTGGGTGCCGTCCCGGGTGGTGACACGCCAGTACTCGCCGTCCGCGTCACCGTTGTCCAGGCTCGCGTCCTTCAGCAGCTCCACCCGGGAACCGTCACCGTTGGCCGTGACCCACGCGTCACCGAACGGGCTGCTCGCGCTGTCGGGAAGCACCAGCTCCGTCGTCGTGCCGCCCAGCGTCAGCGTGGCGTTGTAGGAACCGAAGCAGAGGTCGCTGGTCTTCTTCGTGTTGTTGCCGTTGGTCTGGTCGTCACGGCAGGAGGTGTACGTCCGCGTGATCGAGCCCGCGTTGTACTCCCAGCCGTCACCGATCCACGACGGCTGGTTGTTCGACGCCGACGTACGGCCGTCCACCACCTGCGAGTTGTAACCGAACGACACCGACGGCGACGGGCCACCCGGCACGCTCGGCGTCTGGAGCGTGTAGGAGTACGTGAACGCACCCGAGTTGCCGCCCGCCGACCACGAACCGGCGCTCACCAGCGGCGTCGCACCGAAGTCACCCTTCGAACCCGAACCCGAGTCCGTCGCCAGCAGCACGGAGGAGCCCGAGCCGTCGGCGGTCGCGGCGGCCAGGGAAGCCAGGCGCGTGCCGGTCTCGGTCTTCGCCTCGCGGTACACGCCGTCGGTGACGACACCCTCACCCGAGGCGGAGGCGGTGGACGCCGTCGAGGCCTCCGCGGAAGTACCGCCCGCGGCCAGGTCCTCGGTGGCCACCGTCGCCAGGATGCGACGCTCGTACACCGGGTCGCCCTCGGCGTCGGTGCCGGTCTGCGCCACCACGTTGTCCGTGGTCACCTCGGTCGGCTCCGAGCAGCCCTCGGTGTCCGGGGTGGTCAGGAAGCAGGACGGGTACTGCACGAACTCCAGCCGGTCCGCCCAGTTCGCGCCGTACAGCTCGGAGAAGTCGCTGTAGTCCAGGGCGATCACGGCCTCACCGGTGGACTCGGCGGGCGGGGTGACCGTCAGGGCCACGCCCTCGATCGCCGTCGTGGCGAGCTCGTCCTGGCCGGCGAGGGACACCTGCCACTCACCCTCCAGGGCGGCGGCCTCCGTCGCGGTCGCCGTCTCCGGCGCACCCACCTCCACCGGCAGCGCGGTGCCGTCGGCCTGCGTCAGCGGCACCAGATCACCCGGAGCCAGCCCGGTCAGATCCTGGGTCGCCGTACCCCCGGCCGGAGCGGTGATCTCGGTCGGCTCGTACTCGGCCGGCGGCTCCGCCTCGGACGTGGTCAGCTCGGCGAGACTGCCGCCCTCCTCGCCCTCGGCCTGCTCGACATCCGGAAGATCGACCAGCTCGACCCCGCTGCGGTCGTCACCCGGCGGCAGCGCGTACGCGGCCGGCAGAACGCCCACCGCCAGCCCCACCACGAGCGTTCCGACGACACCAGCGCGCATCCGCGCCAGTCTGCGGCGCTCGGAACGCGTACTCACGCGCTCCCTCCTGCCGCTCCATGACAGCGATCCCCACACAGCGGCAGCCCCCGCGCACACAGTTCGGTCCATTGACGAACACGAATGTTCAACCACGTACTCACAGAAAGTCAACAAGCCGAATAAGGCCGGTGATCTAGGTCACAAGCACATTTCCCGCGGGCGCGATCAATGCAATCCGGACGGTTTAATGCGCTAAAGAACCGCCCAAACGGAGGTTAATCGTCCGTAACGTATGGGCAAATTGTGATCGTTTCGCACGCCCTGCCCGTCAAGTGAACTCGCTGGTCAGCCCTACCTACTAGACGTATGAGCGAGCCCGACGACTCCGCCCGAGAGGTCACGAAAAGGCAAAGGGAGTCGACCGGTGTGGCGCAATTCCCCGCCATCAGCCATGCTCTGTGCTCGCTTTCCCGGAGACCTGACAGGTATGACGACCGGGACGCACAGGGAGCACACCGAGTTCCGGGCGATCCGGAATTCCAGGGGGAGGGGACGCAGCACCATGGAACGTCGTCGCTTCGGCCTGCCCGCGTCCAGACGCGGGCGGGCAGGGGTGGGCGCACTAGTCGCCGGCGCGATCGGCGTCGGCCTGCTCACCGTGCCGTGGTTCGACGATCCGGGGACCGCGGACTCCCCAGCCGTGACCAAGAAGGCCGACGACGGCCCTCTGACCCAGGACGGCGCCCAGCAGAAGGCCGTCTCCACGGGCAAGCGCGTCGAGGTCACCGCCCTGCGCGACGAGACGTCCACGACGTACGCGCGCCCGGACGGCAGCTTCGAACTCGTCACCTACGGCGCCCCCGTACGGGCCAAGGTGAACGGGGTCTGGAAGCCCATCGACACCACCCTGGCCGAGACGGACGGCGGAGGCTGGGCCGCCAAGGCCACGGTCGATCCCGTCGTGTTCTCCGGCGGCGGCAAGGGCGCCACCACCAGCTCCGGATCCAGCTCCGGTTCCGGTTCCACGTCCGATTCCCGCGCGCGCAAGGCCTCCGCCTCCGGCCGTGGTGGTGTGACGACCGTTCAGCCCGCCGTCTTCACCGTCGCGACCGGCGGTGACGCCGTGCAGGTCGCCGACGCCACCGAGAACTACTCCGAGCTGGCCACCATGACCAGCGACGGCCACGACGTCACCCTGAGCTGGCCCGGCACCCTGCCCGAACCCGTCATCAGCGGTTCGAGCGCCCTCTACCGGAACGTCTTCGACGGCGTCGACCTCATGCTGACCGCGCAGGCCAGTGGCTTCAGCCACGTCCTGATCGTGCACAGCGCGCAGGCCGCGAAGGACGCGGCGCTGACCGGGCTGTCGTACGGGCTGTCGTCGCCGGACCTGACCTTCCACCTGGACCCGGTCACCAAGGTCGTCAGCGGCAAGGACCGCGACGGCCAGGAGATCGCCGTCTCCCCCACCCCCTACCTGTGGGACTCCGCGGGAACGTACGCCACCACCGAGGGCGACGACCCCGAGCCGGTCGAGGAGAGCCCGGAGCCGGCACCGTCGTACTCCGAGGAGTCCGGCGCCCCGGTTCCCGACGAGAGCGCCGTCCCCGAGGACGGACTGGACACGGACGCGCCGGCCGCGTCCGAGGAGCCCACCGCGTCCGAGGGGTCCACCGCCGACCCGGCCGCCTTCCACGGCTCGGCCGGGGCCGGTTCCGTCCGGGCCGGCTCGGCCGTCCTGCGGCAGGCCGCGTACGCCGACGGCGTGCCCGCCGCCGCCCTCACCGACGAGCAGGTGTTCGCCCTGCCCGGCCTCGCCGGAGCCGACCCGGGCACCCACCTGGCCGCCGCCGACGCGAAGCTGACCGCGCCCGGTGCCGCCTCCACCGGCCTGACCCTCCTCCCCGACGCGGACCTGCTCGCCGACGAGAGCACCGTCTACCCGGTCTTCGTCGACCCCACGATCTACGGCAAGACGAAGAACTGGACCACGGCGTACAAGAAGTACCCGAGCTCCAGCTTCTACGACGGCGCCAACTACAACAGCGGCACCACCGAGGCGCGCGTCGGCTACGAGTCGACCACCTGGGGCCTGTCGCGCTCCTTCTTCCGCCTCGGCTGGTCCACCAGCATCAAGGGCGCCCACGTCTCCTCCGCCTCCATCCGGCTGCGCGAGACGTACTCCTGGTCGTGCTCCGCGCGCGAGATGCAGGTGTGGCTGACCGGGAGCATCTCCTCCAAGACGACCTGGAACAACCAGCCGGACTGGAAGTCGGAGATCGGCACCAAGTCGTTCGCGAACGGCTACAACTCGTCCTGCCCGGACGCCTACGTCAGCTACGACGCCAAGTCCGTCGCCCAGGACGCCGCCGACGGCGGCTGGTCCTCGATGACGATCGGACTGCGCGCCACCACCGAGGACTCGGCGTACGCCTGGAAGAAGTTCCGGGCCGAGGGCGACAGCGCGCCCAAGCTCACCCTGGTCTACAACCGCAAGCCGAAGACGCCGACCTCGGTCGCCCAGTCCCCCGGCGGCGGCTGTGACCGCACCACGCCCTACATCCACATCGGCAAGCGTGACCTGACGCTGTCGGCGGTGTCCTCCGACCCCGACGACACCTCCACCAAGCAGGACCTGAAGTACCTGGACTTCGAGCTGTGGCGCACCGGCTACGGCGACGACAAGATCCTCGACAAGAACGTCACGGTGACCAGCGCCGGCAAGGCATCCGCCACCGTCGCCAAGACCTCGTTCACCAACGGCTACCAGTACTCCTGGCGGGTGCGCGCCATCGACGCCAGCGGGGCGGCCTCGGCGTACGCGCCGACCTCCGACCCCGGTGTGTGCCGGTTCATCTTCGACAGCGACAAGCCCAACGAGCCGCTGGTGTCGTCGACCGCCTTCCCGGCGGCCGACGAGGACGGATCGATCTGGTCGACGGTGAAGTTCGGCACCGCCGGCAACTTCACGATCGCGCCGGACGAGGACACCGACATCACCAAGTTCGAGTGGTCCTTCAACACCACCACCTACGCCAGCAACAAGACCGTCACGGCGGGCGCCTCGGCGACCGTGTCGCTCACGCCGCCCACCGCCGGACCCAACGTGCTGTACGTGCGGGCCGTGGACAGCGCGGGCAACCCGTCCCTGGGCACCAAGTACCTGTTCTACGTCACCCCGCGCGACGCCGCCGACAAGCCCGGCGACACCACGGGCGACGGCATCGCGGACCTGTACGCGATCAGCTCCAACGGCAACCTGCTCATGTACCCGTCGATGACCAGCGGTGACCTGCACGTCGGCCTGGAGGCCGGCCAGGACGACGGCGTCGGTCTGCTCTCCGACCCGGACGGCGACGGCCAGGACCACCTGCCGGGCTACTGGATGGGCAGCGACGGCAAGCCGGCGCTGATCGCCCACGGCGGCGACGCGGTCGCGGCCGACGGCGTCGGTGACCTCTTCGCCCGCATGCCCGACGGCAAGCTGTACGTCTACCCCGGGGACGGCTACGGCGGCGTCGACATCTCCCAGCGGGTGACCGTCCGGCTGCCGTCCGGCGCCCCGGACCCGGCGACGTTCGACCAGATCATCGTGGGCGACTACGACGCCGACGGCCGCGCCGACCTGTTCGCCACCGCCACCGGCGGCGAGATGTGGGCCTTCGAGGGCTACACCGGCGCCACCTTCCTCACGCTCACGAAGATCGCCTCGACGGCGTGGCTGGACCGCGACCTGGTCTCGGTCGGCGACCACGACAAGGACGGCGCCCCCGACCTGCTGTGGCGCTCGGGTGCCTCCAGCCGCCTGTACCTGCGCTACGGCGTGGCCGACAGCGCGGGCGGCTCCACCATCGCCTCCCTCGCCACCGCGGCGGCGTCCAAGACCGGCGCCGACGAGATCTACGCCGAGGGCTGGGACACCACCACCGTGCCCGTCACCCACCTGCGCGGCACCCCGGACGTCACCGGCGACGCCATCCCCGACATCTGGGCCCTGTCCAGCGCCGGCAGCATCTACTTCTACAAGGGTGGCGCGGCGACGATCGGCACGGGGACGGCGGTGATCAGCGCGGACAGCCTCTGGGGCACGACCAAGCTGATGTTCGGCTGACAGGCGGCGGCGGGGCGCCCCGGGCCCCCGGCCCCCCCGGGCCCCCCCCCCCCCCCCGGCGGGCCCCCGCCGGGGGGGGGGGGCCCCCGCCCCCCCCCCCCCGCGGGGGGGGGGGGGGGGGGGGGGGGGGGGGCCGCGCCCCCGCGGGGGGGGGGGGGGGTTGTGGTGGGGGGGGGGGGGGGGGGGGGGGGGGCGCCGGCCCCCCCCCCCCCCCCCCCCCCCCCCCCCGCTCCGCCGCTGTCGTCCCGTCGCGGGGCCGGAGTCCTCAGGACTCCGGCCCCGCTTCCGTGTCCCGGAGCCGGAGGGCGGAACGGTCCGGCTCCGGTGTGCCGACGCCGCTCCGCCCGATGCGGCGTCGGCAGAACTCCGTCGACTTCGAGCGGGAACGGTCAGTAAACGACATCGCGAAGCGGAGGGAGTGTGAAGGCGGTGTGATGACTCCAGGCATCGCGCGAAGTGAGGTGGACGATGGCCGACTTGGTGCAGGTGGAGCCGGCGGAACGACAACGGTGCGGCTGCCGCGTCCCGCTGCGGGAGGGCGGGGCCGAGGAACGGTTCCGGGGGCTGCTGGAGGCGGCACCGGACGCGATGGTCATCGTCGACGACACGGGCGTCATCAGACTCGTCAACGCCCAGACGGAGGCGCTGTTCGGCTACGGCCGCGAGGAACTGCTCGGCCGTCCGGTCGAGTTGCTGATGCCGCACCGTTTCCGCGGCCACCACACCGCCCACCGCGGCGGTTACGCGGCCAACCGGCAGGTGCGTCCCATGGGCGCCGGGCTCGCGCTGCACGGGCTGCGCAAGGACGGCACGGAGTTCCCGGTCGAGATCAGCCTGAGCCCGCTGGAGACCGCGGACGGCATGCTGGTGTCGGCGGCCGTCCGGGACGTCAGCGACCGCAAGGCGGCCGAGGCCCGCATCAACGAGCTGGCCGCGCTCGTGGAGTCCTCGCAGGACGCGATCCTCGCCCACACCCTCGACGGGCACATCACCTACTGGAACGCCGCCGCTCAGCGCCTGTACGGCCACACCGCCGAGGAGGCCATCGGCCGGCACGTCTCCCTGCTCGCCCCGCCGGAGCTGCGCGGCGAGGTCAGGGCGCTGCTGAAACGGCTGCGGCGGGGCCGGAAGGTGGAGCACTTCGAGGCGCTGCGGGTCACCCGCGCCGGGACGCTGCTGGACGTGGACGTCACGCTGTGGCCGACGCGGGACACCCTCGGCACGGTCGTCGGGGCGTGCGCGATCGTGCGGGACATCAGCGACCGCAAGCGCGCGGAGGCGGAACTGACCGCCCTGTACGAGCAGCAGCGGCACATCGCGCTCACCCTCCAGCGCAGCCTGATGGGCACCCCGCCCGCACTGCCCGGCCTGGCCACCGCCAGCCGCTACCGGCCCGCCACCCAGGGCGCCGGCGTGGGCGGCGACTGGTTCGACCTGATCCCGCTGGGCGGCGACCGGGTGGGCGTGCTGATCGGTGACGTGATGGGCCGCGGCCTCGAAGCGGCCGCCGTGATGGGCCAGTTGCGCTCGGCCGCGCACGCCCTGGCCAAGACCGGGATGCAGCCGCGGCAGCTGATGCGGGCACTCGACACCTGCGTCGCCGACCTCGACGTGCCCGACCAGCTCGTCACCTGCTGCTACCTGGTGATCGCCCCCGACACGGGCACGGTGACCCTCTGCTCGGCGGGCCATCTGCCGGTCCTGGTCGCCGGGCCCGGCGGCGTGCGCGCGCTCGACGGCCCGGTCAACGCGCCCCTCGGCGTGGGCGGCGTGTCGTACGAGCAGTCCCACGCGGAGATACCGCCGGGCTCCACCCTGGTGCTGTACACGGACGGTCTGATCGAGACGCCGGGCAGCGACATCGAGGTGCGGCTCGGTGAACTCACCGCCCTCCTGACGGACCTGTTCGCCGGCACGCCCTGTCTGGAGGCCGCGGCGGACCAGCTGCTGGCGGGGCTGCTGCCGGACCCCGACAGCCACAACGACGACGTCACCCTGCTGCTCGCGCAGCTGCCCGTCGCCCCGCTCGCGGCCGTCACCGCCGAACTGCGGGCCGACCCGGCCTCCGTGCGGGAGGGCCGTGCCGTCCTGCACAAGGCGCTGACCTCGTGGAACTGCGCGGACCGCGCCGACGACGCCCTCCTGCTGCTGTCGGAGACCCTGACCAACGCCGTGCAGCACGCCGAGGGGCCCATCTCCCTGCGCCTGCACCGCACGGCCACCGCCCTCACGGTCGAGGTCGGCGACCGCAGCCCGCGCCTGCCCGAGCCGCGCCCGGCCGCGCAGGACGAGGAGTCCGGGCGCGGACTGGTCCTGGTCGGTGCCCTCGCCGACAGCTGGGGCGTACGGCCGACCGACGGGGGCAAGACGACGTGGTTCACGCTGACGTGGTGACGCCGGGCACGGCTGCGCGGTCCGCTCCGTCCGTGTGCCCCGGTCCGGGTGGCTCGGGGGCGGCCGGTCAGCCGTCCCAGGTCCAGTCGGCGACCTCGGGCAGGTCGGTGCCGTGGACGCGGATCCAGTCGTGGTGGCGCAGCCGGGCGTCGTCCATGCGCTGGCGCAGGCCGGCGGCGCGCACCGCGAGGCCGGGGACGCGGTCGATCACGTCCATGACCAGGCGGTAGCGGTCGAGGTCGTTGCGGACGACCATGTCGAAGGGGGTGGTGGTGGTCCCGATCTCCCGGTAGCCGCGGACGTGCAGGTTCCGGTGTCCGGTGCGGCGGTAGGCGAGGCGGTGGATCAGCCAGGGGTAGCCGTGGTAGGCGAAGACGACGGGCCGGTCGGTGGTGAACAGGCCGTCGTACTCGAAGTCGGTCAGCCCGTGCGGGTGGTCCTCGCGCGGCATCAGCCGCGCGATGTCGACCACGTTGACCACGCGCACCGCCAGCTCGGGCAGGTGGCGGCGGAGCAGCTGGGCGGCGGCCAGCACCTCCTGGGTCGGCACGTCACCGGCGCAGGCGAGGACGACGTCGGGCTCGCGGGTGCCGTCCTCCGTGCCGGCCCACTCCCAGACGCCGGCGCCGCGCGCGCAGTGGACGCGGGCCTGGTCCGGGGTGAGCCAGTCGAAGCAGGGCTGTTTCCCGGCCACGACGACGTTGACGTAGTCGTGGCTGCGCAGCACGTGGTCGGCCACGGACAGCAGGGTGTTGGTGTCCGGCGGCAGGTAGACCCGGACGACTTCCTGGCTCTTGTTGAGGACGTGGTCGATGAAGCCGGGGTCCTGGTGGGAGAAGCCGTTGTGGTCCTGGCGCCACACGTGCGAGGTGAGGAGGTAGTTGAGGGAGGCGACGGGGGCGCGCCAGGGCAGTCGGCGGGTGACGCGCAGCCACTTGACGTGCTGGTTGACCATCGAGTCGACGATGTGCACGAACGCCTCGTAGCAGGAGAAGAAGCCGTGCCTGCCGGTGAGGAGGTAGCCCTCCAGCCAGCCCTGGCAGGTGTGTTCGGAGAGGATCTCCATGACCCGGCCGTGCCGGTCGAGGCGTTCGTCGACCTGGAGGGTCTGCCCCTGCCAGGCCTTGCCGGTGGCGGCGTAGACGGCCTGGAGGCGGTTGGAGGAGGTCTCGTCGGGGCCGACGAGCCGGAAGTCGCGCCGGTCCTCGGTCGCCCGCATCACGTCCCGGAGCAGCTCGCCCAGGACACGGGTGGGTTCGTGCCGGGTCGCGCCGGGTTTGTCGACGGGCACGGCGTACGTCTCCAGGGCGGGCAGGGGCAGGGCGCGCAGCAGCAGTCCGCCGTTGGCGTGCGGGGTGGCGCCGAGCCGGCGGGAGCCTTCCGGGACACAGGCCAGTACCTCCGGCCGGGGCGCGCCGTGCTCGTCGAACAGCTCCTGCGGGCGGTACGACCGCAGCCACCGCTCCAGGTGCCGCAGGTGCTCGGGGTGCTCGCGGACGCCGGCCAGCGGCACCTGGTGGGAGCGCCAGGTGCCCTCCACGGGCAGCCCGTCGACCTGCGCGGGGCCGGTCCAGCCCTTGGGGGTGCGCAGCACGATCACCGGCCAGCGGGGGCGGGCGGTGTGGCCGTCCTCGCGGGCGGCGCGCTGGATCGCGGCGATGCGGTCGAGGGCGGTGTCGAGTGCCTCGGCCAGCGCCCGGTGGACGGCGGCCGGGTCGTCCCCGGTGACGTGGACGGGGTCGTGGCCGTAGCCGCGCAGCAGGTCGTCGAGTTCCGGCTCCGGGACGCGGGCGAGCACGGTCGGATTGTCGATCTTGTAGCCGTTGAGGTGGAGGATCGGCAGGACGGCGCCGTCGTGGACGGGGTCGAGGAACTTGTTGGAGTGCCAGGAGGCGGCGAGGGGTCCCGTCTCCGCCTCGCCGTCGCCGATCACGCAGGCGACGAGCAGGCCGGGGTTGTCGAAGGCGGCGCCGTAGGCGTGCGAGAGCGCGTAGCCGAGTTCGCCGCCCTCGTGGATCGAGCCGGGTGTCTCCGGGGCGACGTGGCTGGGGATGCCGCCGGGGAAGGAGAACTGCCGGAACAGCCGGGCCATGCCGGCCGCGTCGCGGGTGACGTCGGGGTAGGTCTCGGTGTACGAGCCGTCCAGCCAGGAGTTGGCGACCACCGCGGGTCCGCCGTGGCCGGGGCCCCAGACGCACAGGGCGTCCAGGTCCCGGGTGCGGATGACCCGGTTGAGGTGGGTGTGCACGAGGTTGAGGCCGGGCGAGGTGCCCCAGTGGCCGAGCAGCCGCGGTTTGACGTGCTCCGGGCGCAGCGGTTCGGTGAGCAGGGGGTTGGCCATGAGGTAGATCTGGCCGACGGACAGGTAGTTCGCTGCGCGCCAGTGGGCGTCCAGGGTCCTCAGCTCGTCGTCGGTGAGGGGGGCGGACGCCTGCCGGGTGTCGACGGACATCTGGGTGTCCCTTCCGGATCGGGGTGCGTGGCGGGAGTGGGTTCCGGTCCGTGCCTTCCCACCCTCTCCCGGCCGCCGGGTACCCGCCAGGGCCGGTCGGCCCATCCGGAGCAACGCGGTGGACGGGTTCCCCCTCAGGAGCCGGTCCGGGTCCGGTCGAGCCGGTCGACGTGGGCCACGTTCGCCCGGTCCTCGGCGTCCTCGGCGGGCCGGCCCGTGAACCAGGCGTCGAGGATCTCCTCGAGCAGCGGCTCGGAGGTGAGGCGCAGGCTGAGCGCGAGGACGTTGGCGTCGTTCCAGCGGCGGGCGCCGTCGGCGGTGTAGGCGTCGGTGCACAGGGCCGCGCGGACACCGGGCACCTTGTTCGCGGCGATCGAGGCGCCGGTGCCGGTCCAGCAGCAGACCACGGCCTGCTCCGAGGTTCCGTCGGCGACGTCGCGGGCCGCGGCGGCCGAGCAGACCGCCCACCGGGGGTCGGCGCCGGGGTGCAGCGCGCCGTGCGTCACGACGTCGTGCCCGCGGGCGACCAGGGCGGCGACGAGGGCGCGGGCCACGGGTTCGTCCATGTCGGAGGAGACGGAGATCCGCATGGTACGGAGCCTACTGAGTGCGCGGTTCCCGACGCCACCGCGGGCCGGGGGCCCGGTCAGCGCCGGTTCGCTACACCTCCGTCGGCCGGGGCCCGGTCACTGCCGGTTCACGGCGCCATGGCAGGCCGGAGGCCCGGTCAGTGCCGGTTCCCGACGCCACCGCGGGCCGGGGGCCCGGTCACTGCCGGTTCGCGACGCCACGGCAGGCCGGAGGCCCGGTCGGTGCCGGTTCGCGGCGCCACGGCAAGCCGGGGGCCCGGTCAGTGCCAGTCCGCTACACCGCTGCCGGCCGGGGGCCGGTTCAGTCGACGTAGGACTCCAGGGTGCCGCGGCGCCGGATGTCGAGCGTCGCGCAGTGGAACGAGCCGCCGAACGGCGCGTAGTGCAGCAGGTCGCACGGGATCGGCTCGAAGCCCCACCCTTCGAGCGCGCGCAGCATGCCGGTGTGGTGCCGCTCGGCGATCACCCGCTTCTCGTCGATCATGAGGACGTTCATGTTGAGCCATCGGCCGCACATCGAGGTGACCCTGAGCAGCGGGTCGGCGATCGGTTCGGGGTCGGGCGCGACCAGGACCTCCCACGACCGCAGGACCTCGGGGAGGTGGTCGACGTCGATGTACTCGGGGTTGACCAGCACCTTGCCCGGCGCCAGCGGGAGGAAGGTGGTGTCGATGTGCATGGGCGTGCGGCAGCGGCTGTGGATCTCGTGGACGCGGTAGCCGGGTCCGAGGTGCCGGCGCAGCCAGTCGATGCCCATGCGGTTGGTGACGTTGCTCCGGGTGACGAACAGATCGCGTCCGGCGCGCACGAAGTCCGCCGCGTCGAACACCGGCTCGAACTCGGTGAGGACGTAGCGCATCGGCTCGCCGGGCCCGGGGACGCGGAAGTCCGCGTCGAAGAGGTCGTCGGTCAGCTGCGGTCTGGGGGCGGCCGTCCAGCGTGCGCCGCGCCGGAAGTAGTCCTTGAGGAGCGCGCGGTAGGAGTGGGTCTCGAAGTACCGGCACGGCCAGGCCATCGGCGTCTCGATGATCTCGTCGCCGACGACCAGCAGGCTGTCGCGCGGGCAGGTGTTGCAGAAGCCGCGGGACGACCAGTCGGGGGTACCGAAGCGCTGCCGGTGGTCGACCGCGTCGGGGCGCCGGACCGTGACGCCGAGGGACCGCAGCAGGGCGATGAACCCGTCCAGCTCGTGCCGCGCCCGTTCCACCAGGACGCGCGGGTACCGCAGGCCCGCGGCGAGCCCCTGCGCCCGTGCCGCCCAGGGCGGGATGTTGCAGGCGACGACCGGGTGCCGGGAGGGGATCGTCGCGCCGTCGAGCCGCCCGACGACGATCTCCTCCAGCGGGTCCCACTCGTTGTGCGAGTTCACCGGCGGGACGAGGGGCTCCCCGGCGGGGCGGGACGCGGCGGTGCCGCCCGGGTGGCCGAGCCGTTCGTCGCGGTGCCCGGCGCCCAGGTCCGAGGTGGCCATCGTCGCCTCCCGTCGTCGGTCCGGGGGGTGCCCGCACCCGGCTTCCTGCTCCGATCATCGGTCCTGGCCACGGGTCCGGCGAGCCGGGCGGGGCCGTCCGGAAGCCCCCGGTCCGTCCGCGCGGCGGGCGCCCGCGCGCGCCGCCGCCCCGATGACGGCGCGGCGGGCCCGTACGGTGAAGCGGTACGCGTCACTCCGCCGGGGAGAAGAAGGTCACAGCCGCGCCCTCTGCTGCTCGTTGACCGATCTGCCCTAGCATCCGGGCATGACGGTCCTGCCTGACGACGGGCTCGCGCTGGCCGGCGAGTTCCCCGACGCGACGCATGAACAGTGGCAGCAGCTGGTGACGGGGGTCCTGCGCAGGTCTGGCCGGGACGTCACGGGCGACGCGGCCGAGGACGCCCTGGCCGGCGTGCTGGAGGACGGGCTCGGTGTCCGGCCCCTGTACACCGCGCGGGACACCGCGCCCGACCCGGGGCTGCCCGGCTTCGCGCCATTCGTGCGCGGCGGACGGGCGGAGGGCAACACCGTCGGCGGCTGGGACGTGCGCCAGCGGCACACGGCGGTGGACGGCGGCGCGGTCCTGACCGACCTGGAGAACGGCGTCACCTCCCTGTGGCTGGTCCTCGGCGAGGGCGGCATCCCGGTGCCGGCGCTCGGCCGGGTGCTCGACGACGTCCACCTCGACCTGGCGCCCGTCGTCCTGGACGCGGGCGCGGAGACCGGCCCGGCCGCACGGGAGTTGTGGCGGCTGTACGAGGAGCGGGGGGTCGACGCGGACGCGGTGCGCGGCAGCCTGGGCGCCGACCCGCTGGGGCACGAGGCGCGCACCGGACGGCCGTACGACGTCCCGGCCGTGGCCGCGCTCGCGCGGGAGTGCGCCGAGCGGTACCCGCGGCTGCGGGCGCTGACCGTGGACGCGCTGCCGTACCACGAGGCCGGCGGTTCGGCCGCGCAGGAGCTGGGCTGCTCGCTGGCGACCGGCGTGGCCTATCTGCGCGAGCTGACCGGGGCGGGGCTGAGCGTCGAACAGGCCTGCGGGCAGCTGGAGTTCCGGTACGCGGCCGGCGCCGACCAGTTCCTGACCATCGCCAAGCTGCGGGCCGCGCGCCGGCTGTGGGCGCGCGTCGCCGAGGTGTGCGGGGCGCCGCGGGCGGGTGCCCAGCTCCAGCACGCGGTGACCTCGCCGGTGATGATGACCCGCCGGGACCCGTGGGTGAACATGCTGCGCACGACCATCGCCACCCTGGCGGCGGGTGCGGGTGGCGCGGACGCCGTCACCGTGCTGCCGTTCGACCACGCGCTCGGTCTGCCGGACGCGTTCGCGCGGCGCGTCGCCCGCAACACCTCCACGATCCTCATCGAGGAGTCCCACCTCTCCCGGGTGATCGACCCGGCGGGCGGCTCCTGGTACGTGGAGCGGCTCACCGACGAACTGGCCCGGGCGGGCTGGGAGTTCTTCCGCACCCTGGAGCGGGCCGGCGGTCAGGCCGCCGCCCTGCGCTCCGGGCTGGTGCGGGAACGCCTCGCCGAGACGTGGGCGGTGCGCGCCGCGAAGCTCGCCAAGCGCCGGGAACCGGTGACCGGCGTCAGCGAGTTCCCGAACCTGGCCGAGAAGCCGCTGGTGCGCGAGCCCGCGCCCGAGCCGCCGTCCGGCGGTCTGCCGCGGGTCCGGCGCGACGAGGCGTTCGAGGCGCTGCGCGCCCGTTCCGACGCCCACCTGGCCGCCACCGGCGCCCGTCCGCGCGTGTACCTGGCGGCCCTCGGCCCGGCCTCCGCGCACACCGCGCGGCTCTCCTTCGCCGCGAACCTGTTCCAGGCGGGCGGCATCGAGCCCGTCACCGAGGGCGGATTCGAGCACAGCGGGGCCGGCGAGGTCTGTCTGTGCTCCAGCGACGCGCTGTACGAGGAGCAGGCCGAGGCAGCCGCCCGGGAGCTGCGGGCGGCGGGCGCCGCGCACGTGTTCCTCGCGGGCCGTCCCGGACCGTACGAGGGAGTCGACACCTACGTCTTCGCGGGCTGTGACGCCGTCACCGTGCTCGCCGCCACGCTCGACCGCATGGGAGTGTCCTGATGTCCGTCTCCTCCGGCCCTTCCGGCATCCCCGACTTCTCCGGGATCGAGCTGGGGACCCCGGCCGCCGACGCCGGGCCCGACGAGTGGCGCACCGCCGTCAAGAAGGCGACCGACGGGACGGACCTGCGCTTCGAGACCCCGGAGGGCATCGCGGTCAAGCCGCTGTACACCGGGCAGGACCTGGAGGGCCTGGACTTCCTCGGCACCTATCCGGGCATCGCCCCGTACCTGCGCGGCCCGTACCCGACGATGTACGTCAACCAGCCCTGGACGATCCGCCAGTACGCGGGCTTCTCCACGGCGGAGGAGTCCAACGCGTTCTACCGGCGCAACCTGGCGGCCGGGCAGAAGGGCCTGTCGGTCGCCTTCGACCTGCCCACGCACCGGGGGTACGACAGCGACCACCCGCGGGTGACCGGTGACGTCGGCATGGCGGGCGTGGCGATCGACTCGATCCTCGACATGCGGCAGCTCTTCGACGGCATCCCGCTGGACCGGATGACGGTGTCGATGACGATGAACGGCGCCGTGCTGCCGGTGCTCGCGCTGTACATCGTGGCGGCGGAGGAGCAGGGCGTGCCGCCGGAGAAGCTGGCCGGGACCATCCAGAACGACATCCTCAAGGAGTTCATGGTCCGCAACACCTACATCTACCCGCCGAAGCCGTCGATGCGGATCATCTCCGACATCTTCGCCTTCACCTCGCAGCGGATGCCCCGCTACAACTCCATCTCCATCTCCGGCTACCACATCCAGGAGGCGGGCGCGACGGCCGACCTGGAGCTGGCGTACACGCTGGCCGACGGCGTGGAGTACATCCGGGCGGGGCGGGAGGCGGGCCTGGACGTGGACGCGTTCGCGCCGCGGCTCTCCTTCTTCTGGGCGATCGGCATGAACTTCTTCATGGAGATCGCCAAGTTGCGCGCGGCGCGCCTGCTGTGGGCCAAGCTGGTCCGGCAGTTCGACCCGCAGAACGCCAAGTCGCTGTCGCTGCGCACCCATTCGCAGACCTCCGGCTGGTCACTGACCGCCCAGGACGTGTTCAACAACGTCACCCGGACGTGCGTGGAGGCGATGGCGGCGACCCAGGGCCACACCCAGTCGCTGCACACCAACGCCCTCGACGAGGCGCTGGCGCTGCCCACCGACTTCTCGGCGCGCATCGCCCGCAACACCCAGCTGCTGCTCCAGCAGGAGTCCGGCACGACGCGGGCCATCGACCCGTGGGGCGGCAGCGCGTACGTCGAGAGGCTGACGTACGACCTCGCCCGCCGCGCCTGGCAGCACATCCAGGAGGTGGAGCAGGCGGGCGGCATGGCGCAGGCCATCGACGCCGGCATCCCCAAGCTGCGGGTGGAGGAGGCCGCCGCGCGCACCCAGGCCCGGATCGACTCGGGGCGCCAGCCGGTGGTCGGGGTGAACAAGTACCGGGTGGAGAGCGACGAGCAGATCGAGGTGCTCAAGGTCGACAACTCCGCGGTGCGCGGCCGGCAGATCGACAAGCTGCGCCGGCTGCGCGAGGAGCGCGACGAGGGGGCCTGCCGGGACGCGCTGGAGGCGCTGACGCGGGCCGCGGGCGGCGACGGCAACCTGCTGGAGCTGGCGGTGCGCGCGGCCCGCGCCAAGGCGACCGTCGGGGAGATCTCCGACGCCCTGGAGAAGGTGTACGGGCGGCACGCGAGCCGGATCCGTACCATCTCCGGCGTGTACCGCAACGAAGCAGGCGAGTCCCCTTCCGTGGACCGCACCCGCGCGCTGGTGAGGAGCTTCGAGGAGGCGGAGGGCCGCCGCCCGCGCATCCTGGTCGCCAAGATGGGCCAGGACGGCCACGACCGCGGCCAGAAGGTGATCGCCACGGCCTTCGCCGACCTCGGCTTCGACGTCGACGTCGGCCCGCTGTTCCAGACCCCGGCCGAGGTGGCCCGCCAGGCGGTCGAGGCGGACGTGCACATCGTCGGGGTCTCGTCGCTGGCCGCCGGGCACCTCACGCTCGTGCCGGCGTTGCGGGAGGAGCTCGCCGGGGAGGGACGCGAGGACATCATGATCGTCGTGGGCGGGGTGATCCCGCCGCAGGACGTGCCGACGCTGCTGGAGATGGGCGCGACGGCCGTGTTCCCGCCCGGCACGGTGATCCCGGACGCGGCGTACGACCTGGTCGAGCGGCTGTCCGGCGAGCTCGGGCACGGCCAGTAGCGCCGATGGCAGCGATCGATCTCGACACCTATGTGAAGGGTGTGCTCGCCGGGAAACGGGCCCTGGTGGCCCGCGCCATCACCCTCGTCGAGTCCACCCGGCCCCAGCACCGGGCGCTGGCGCAGGAGTTGCTCACCGAGCTGCTCCCGCACGGCGGGCGGGCGCGGCGGATCGGGGTGAGCGGGGTGCCCGGGGTGGGCAAGTCGACGTTCATCGACGCGTTCGGCACCCTGCTGACCTCGCTCGGGCACCGGGTGGCGGTGCTCGCCGTGGACCCGTCCTCCACCCGCACCGGGGGCTCGATCCTGGGCGACAAGACCCGGATGGAGCGGCTGGCGGTGGACCCGGCCGCCTTCGTGCGCCCCTCCCCCAGCGCGGGCACCCTGGGCGGGGTCGCCAAGGCCACCCGTGAGTCGATGGTGGTCATGGAGGCGGCGGGCTACGACGTGATCCTCGTGGAGACCGTCGGCGTCGGCCAGTCCGAGACCGCGGTCGCCGACATGGTCGACTCCTTCCTGCTGCTCACGCTGGCCCGCACCGGCGACCAGCTCCAGGGCATCAAGAAGGGCGTCCTGGAGCTGGCCGACGTGATCGCCGTCAACAAGGCGGACGGCCCGCACGAGCGCGACGCCCGGGCGGCGGCGCGGGAACTGGCGGGCGCGCTGCGGCTGATGCACGGCGGGGACGCGTTCTGGACCCCGCCGGTGCTCAGTTGCAGCGCCCGGGACGCGGCCGGGCTGGACACCGTCTGGGAACGGCTCGAACAGCATCGCTCGCTGCTCGACTCGACCGGCCGCCTCACCGCCAAGCGCCGGGACCAGCAGGTCGGCTGGACCTGGGCGATGGTCCGCGACGAACTGCTCGGCCGGCTGCACGCCGACCCCGCGGTGCGCGCGGCCGCCCCCGTCCTGGAACGGCAGGTCAGGGACGGCGAGGTGACGGCCACGGTGGCCGCCGAGCGCATTCTGGCCGCTTTCCGGGGGAGCGACCGGCCCGCGTCGGGGTGAGGGCCGCCGGGCGGGTCAGGTGGCGGTCGCGGCCGCCGCCGCGCGGCCCGCCGCCCGGCCGGAGAAGAGGCAGCCGCCGAGGAAGGTGCCTTCCAGGGAGCGGTAGCCGTGCACCCCGCCGCCGCCGAAGCCGGCGACCTCACCGGCCGCGTACAGTCCGGCGATCGGGTCGCCGGAGGCGTTCAGGACCCGTCCGGAGAGGTCGGTCTGGAGGCCGCCGAGGGTCTTGCGGGTGAGGATGTTGAGGCGTACGGCGATCAGCGGGCCGGCGTCCGGGTCGAGGATGCGGTGGGCGGAGGCCGTACGGCTGAGGGAGTCCCCCGGGTAGGCGAGGGCGTTGCGGATGCCCATCACCTGGACGTCCTTGGTGTACGGGTTGTCGATCTCGCGGTCCCGGGCCTCGATCTGCCGCTTCAGCCCGTCGAGGTCGATCAGGTCGGTCCCGGTCAGTTCGTTCATCCCGGCGACCAGGTCGGGCAGGGTCGTGGCGACGACGAAGTCCTCGCCCTGCTCCTTGAACCGCTCGATCGGCTCGGGGGTCTGCCAGATGCGGGAGAGGAGCTTCCAGACGTTCTTCTCGGTGAGGTCGGGGTTCTGCTCGGAGCCGGAGAGCGCGAACTCCTTCGCGATGATCTTCTGGGTGGTGACGAACCAGGAGTAGTCGTATCCGGTGTCGGTGATCGACTTGAGGGTGTGGAGGGTGTCGTAGCCGGGGATGTCGGGGCTGTTGAAGCGCTTGCCCGTCGCGTCGAACCACATCGAGGACGGTCCGGGCAGGATGCGGATGCCGTGGCCCGGCCAGATCGGGGCGTAGTTGCGCAGGCCCTCGGTGTAGTGCCACATCCGGTCGGGGTTGACGATCCGGCCGCCCGCCTTCCCGGTGATGCCCAGCATGCGGCCGTCCACGTGGGCGGGCACGCCCGTGATCATGGAGCGGGGCGGGGTGCCGAGCCGGGCGGGCCAGTTCTGCCGGATCAGGTCGTGGTCGGCGCCGATGCCTCCGGAGGTGACGATCACCACGGGGGCGCTCAGTTCGAACTCTCCGACCACGGTGCGGGAGCTGGATTCGCCGCGCGCCGCGCCGCTGGGCTCCAGGACGGCGCCGTGCACGCCGGTGACGGCGCCCCCGGTCGTCACGATGCCGTCGACCCGGTGCCGGAACCGGAAGCCCACCGTGCCGTCCGCGACCGCGGCCCGCACCTTCTTCTCGAACGGCTCGACCACCGCCGGTCCGGTCCCCCAGGTGACGTGGAAGCGCGGCACGGAGTTGCCGTGCCCGTCCGCGAGACCGCCGCCGCGCTCGGCCCAGCCGACGACCGGGAACCACTGCACGCCGAGTCCGGCCAGCCAGGACCGCTTCTCCCCCGAGGCGAAGTCGACGTACGCCTCGGCCCACCGGTAGGCCCAGTGGTCCTGGCCGGCGGGGTCGTCGACGCCGCGGTCGAAGCCGGCCGTGCCGAGCCAGTCCTGCCAGGCCAGGTCCTTGGAGTCCTTGATGCCCATCAGCCGCTGCTCCGCGGAGTCCACGAAGAACAGCCCGCCGAAGGACCAGAACGCCTGCCCGCCCAGGTTGGTCTCCGGCTCCTGGTCGAGGAGCAGCACCTTCCGTCCGGCCGCGGCCAGTTCGGCCGTGGCGACCAGTCCGGCAAGCCCGTGGCCCACGACGATGGCGTCGGCGTCGGCCGACGCGGCGGTGGCGGCGAAGGCGGGGCCCGCCGCCTGGGCGAGCGCGGCGCCGGCGAGCACCCCGCCCGCGGCGGTGAGGGCGTGGCGGCGGGTGATCCCCGCGGAGGACGCGGCGGCGGGGCCGGGATGCGCTGCGGGCTCTTGTCTGTTCTCCATGACCTGCCTTCCGGAACGGGGCGACGGGGCGGAGGGTGCGCGCGGTGCAGCTCTCAGGGACCTCGGGGGAACCTGGGAGGTGCCCGGGAGAAAGGGGTTACCGGCGGTAGCGGTTACCGAAGGTAGCTCACGGTGTACCGGGGCGCCAGAGTGATGCAGCAGAGCATCCGGCCGTCCTGCGGACGGCCGGTCGCGGCGGGGTCGTCGTGTTCCTGGGGGCGTGTCGAGGTCGACGTCCTGCCGGTGGGGTGGAGGTCGTTACAGGTCGATGCTCTGCCGGTGGGGTGGGCGTCGATGCCCTCGGGGTGGGGGGGGTGCCGATGCGTTGCTGGCGGGGGTGTCGATGCCCTGCCGGTGGGGGTGCCGATGCCCCGTCGGTGGGGGTGCCGATGCCCTGCCGGTGGGGTGCCGATGCGTTGCTGGCGGGGGTGTCGATGCCCTGCCGGTGGGGGTGCCGATGCGTTGCCGGCGGCGGTGTCGATGCCCTGCCGGTGGAGGGCCGTTCGTCACGGTGTGCCGCTGGCCTCCACCACCAGGGCGAGCACGGCGTCGAGGCCGCCCTGGGTCAGGGCCCGGCGCTGGCGCTCCGCGCCGGTGCCCTGCCGCAGGAGGCGGTGCACGAGGGCGGTGACCCCGCGGGTGTCACCGGCCGCGTCCAGCGCGGGACCGACGTGCTCCAGCAGCCCGGACACCACGTCGCCCGCCGGGCGGCGCCGGCCGGCGGGGTCGATCAGCTCGCCGCTCAGTCCGTGGCGGGCCGCCTGCCACATCGCCCCCTGCGCCAGCTCGGGATGCTGGTCGGCCACGGGACGCCCCTCCCACGCCTCGACCACGGCGGTGTCGACCAGCGCGCGCAGCAGACCGGCGAACATCACGGCCTCGTCGGCGCGCAGTTGTACGTCCATGCAGCGCACCTCGACCGTGGGGTAGCGCTCGGACAGCCGGGCCTGCCAGTACACCTGCCCGGCGTCCGCGATGACGCCGGTGGACAGCAGCCGCCGTATCCGCGCGTCGTAGTCCCTCTCGTCGGCGAAGCGCGGCGGGACGCCGCTGACCGGCCAGCGGCCGAAGACGACGGTGCGCCAGCTGGCGAAGCCCGTGTCGCGTCCGTCCCACAGCGGGGAGTTCGCCGCCATGGCGGTCAGCGTCGGGAGCCATCCCCGGATGCGGTTGAGCACCTCCACGCCCGCCTGCCGGCCGGGCACGGCGATGTGCACGTGCATGCCGTCGACCATCTGCTCCGCGACCAGTTGCGGCGCCTGCCGCTGCATGATCCGGTAGCGGGTCTTGCCGGTGACCGGGACGGGGCTGTCCTCCCGGAACAGCGGGGTGCCGCTGGCGATGATCCGGCAGCCGTGCGTCTCCGCGGAGCCGGCCACGGCGTGCCGCAGACGCAGCAGGTGCCCGCCGACCTCGTCCAGGGCGTGGCACACCGGCGTGGCCACCTCGATCTGCGCCTGCAACAGCTCCGGCTGGATCTCCCGCGCGGCGACGAACGGCTCCAGCCCGGCCGCGACCCGGACCTTCTCCGCGTGCGGCATCAGCCGGCCTGTGACCGGGTCGACCAGCAGGTACTCCTCCTCGACACCCACCGACGCCATCGCCGACCCTCCGTTCCCGCCACGCGCCGCCCGGGCGGGGGCGGACACGCTCCGGGCCGGACACCCGCTGACGAGGGTGCCCGGCGTCTCCCCCGCTGCCTGAGGATGCGCCGTATGGCGGAGTCCCGCAACCGCACCCGTTCGGATCGGGCCGCGGGCCGGTCGGCGCGGGCGCCGCCGGAGCGAGGCCGCGCACGAGCCCGCGCGAAAAGGCCGGGGAGGGCGAGTCGGGAGACGTCGGAGGGCGGGGTCGGGAGACGTCGGAGGGCGGGGTCGGGAGACACCGGAGGGCGAGTCGGGGGACGTCGGAGGGTGGCGGTCCGCGGGGGTGGCGGCTCGGCCATCGCGTTTTCCCCCGACCCGCGCGGTTACCCGTGCGGTGGCGCGTCGGGCGGGCGCCTGGGATCAGCCCGGACGGACGGACCGAGACGAAGAGGCAGCACGCGGCAGCGGGAACGGAGTGCCCATGGCCAGCACGAAGGTGTCCGACTACATCCTCCAGCGGTTGCGCGAGTGGGACGTGGAGCATGTCTTCGCCTACGCCGGCGACGGCATCAACGGTCTGCTGGCGGCGTGGGGACGCGCCGGGAACAAGCCGAAGTTCGTGCAGGCGCGGCACGAGGAGATGGCCGCCTTCCAGGCCGTGGGGTACGCCAAGTTCTCCGGCAGGGTCGGTGTGTGCGCGGCCACGTCCGGGCCGGGCGCGATCCACCTGCTGAACGGCCTGTACGACGCCAAGCTCGACCACGTGCCGGTCGTGGCGCTGGTCGGTCAGACCAACCGCAGCGCCATGGGCGGCTCGTACCAGCAGGAAGTGGACCTCCAGAACCTGTTCAAGGACGTCGCCTCGGAGTTCTGCGAGACGGCGATGGTGCCCGAGCAACTGCCGAACCTCATCGACCGGGCGCTGCGCACCGCGTACGCCAAGCGCACCGTCACCGCGGTCATCCTCCCCGCCGACGTGCAGGAACTCGACTACAGCCCGCCCACCCACGCCTTCAAGATGGTGCCCTCCAGTCTCGGACTGGGGCGGTACGCGCCCGTACCGGCCGACGAGGACGTCCAGCGGGCCGCCGACGTGCTGAACGCGGGTGAGAAGGTCGCCGTGCTGATCGGGCAGGGCGCGCGGGGTGCGCGCGCCGAGGTCGAACGGCTGGCGGACGTCCTCGGCGCCGGCGTGGCGAAGGCCCTGCTGGGCAAGGACGTCCTGCCCGACGACCTTCCCTACGTGACCGGTTCCATCGGTCTGCTCGGCACCCGCCCCTCCTACGAGCTGATGCGGGAGTGCGACACCCTGCTGATGATCGGCTCCAGCTTTCCGTACACGCAGTTCATGCCGGAACTGGACCAGGCGCGCGCGGTGCAGATCGACATCGACCCGCACATGATCGGCCTGCGCTACCCGTTCGAGGTGAACCTCGTCGGCGACGCCCGCGAGACGCTGCAACGGCTGCTGCCCCGCCTGCACCGCAAGGAGGACCGCGCCTGGCGGGAGAAGATCGAGAAGAACGTCGCCCGCTGGTGGGAGGTGATGCAGCGGCGCGCCGCCGTGGACGCCGACCCCGTCAACCCCGAGTACGTGGTGCACGCCCTGGACGGCAGGCTGCCCGACGACGCCGTCATCGCCGCCGACTCCGGTTCCGCCGCCAACTGGTACGCCCGCCACCTGCGGCTGCGCGGCCGGATGCGGGGCTCGCTGTCGGGCACGCTGGCGACGATGGGGCCGGGGGTGCCGTACGCGATCGGCGCGAAGTTCGCCCACCCCGACCGGCCGGCGATCGCCCTCGTCGGCGACGGCGCCATGCAGATGAACGGCATGATGGAGCTGGTCACCGCCGCCAAGTACTGGCGTGAGTGGTCCGATCCGCGACTGATCGTGGCGGTGCTGAACAACGGCGACCTCAACCAGGTCACCTGGGAGATGCGGGCCATGTCCGGCGCCCCGCAGTTCGAGGAGTCGCAGGCCATCCCGGACCTGCCGTACGCGGAGATCGCGCAGCGGATCGGCCTGGACGGCGTGCGGGTGGAGAAGCCCAAGCACGTGGAGGCCGCCTGGGACCGGGCGCTCGCCGCGGACCGGCCCTTCGTCATCGACTTCCGCACCGACCCGGCCGTCCCGCCGATCCCGCCGCACGCCTCCCTGGACCAGATCGAGGCGGCCGCCTCCGCGATCCTGCACGGCGACAGCGACCGCGGCTCCATGATCAAGCAGGGCTTCAAGGCCAAGGTGCAGGAGATGCTGCCGGGCAGCCGGCACCGGGCCGACCGCCCCGGCGCGGGACGGCACGACAGCGGCGCCGAACACACGTGAACCGGGCGGCAGCGTCCGCGGCGGTGCGCGACGGCCCGGTCGTGGAGCGGCTGTCCGCCTCCGCCTGATCCGCCCGTGAGCCGCCTGATCCGCCCGTGAGCCGGAAGCCGCCGCCGTCCCCCGGAGGCCCCGGGACCTCCGGGGGCCTCCGTGGAGCTCCGGGGGCCCTGCGTTCCTGTGCCCCGGGACCCGGGCCCCGAGTCCCCTGCCGCCCCCTGCCGCCACGTCACCGCCGCCGTGCGGGCCGGGAGTGGCCACGTCACCGCCGCCGTGCGGGCCGGGAGTGGCGGCGCAGGCGGCGCAGCCCTGTCAGGACGGCTGCCGCCGTGCCGGCCAGTCCGAGGACGCCCAGGGGCAGCAGGGCCCGCGGTCCCGGGGCGGACGGGCGTTCGGGGTCGGCGTCCCGTCCGTGGAGGGCGGCCGCCAGGACCTCCGCCAGGTGCAGCGGGGTGCGTCCGGTACCGGCCTGCTCGACCTGGGTACGGCAGCTGAAGCCGTCGGCGAGGACCAGTGTCGCGTCGTCCGCCGCGCGCACGGCGGGCAGCAGCCCGGCCTCGGCGCAGGCCATGGAGATCTCGTAATGGCCCTTCTCGAAGCCGAAGTTGCCGGCCAGTCCGCAGCAGCCCGCGTCCAGCACGTCGGCGTCCACTCCGGCCCGCTCCAGCAGCTCGCGCTCCGCGTCGAAGCCCATGACGGCGTACTGGTGGCAGTGCCGCTGCACCACCGCGCGCGCGTCGACGGCCGGGGGCCGCCAGTCGCCGGCGCGCTCGACGAGCAGTTCGGCGAGGGTGCGGGTCTGTCCCCGCAGGCGCCCCACGTCGGGGTCCTCCGGCAGCAGTTCGGCCGCGTCGGAGCGGAAGACGGCGGTGCAGCTGGGTTCCAGTCCCACCACGGGCGTGCCCCGGCGCAGGTCCGCGCGCAGCACGTCGAGGGTGTGGCCCAACACCCGCTTGGCGACGTTGAGTTGCCCGGTGGAGATCCAGGTCAGTCCGCAGCACACCGCGGCGTCGGGCACCTTGACGTGGAAGCCCGCCGCTTCGAGGACCTCGACGGCGGCCCGGCCGACGGCGGGGTGGAAGTGGTCGGTGAAGGTGTCGGGCCAGACCACGACCTCGCCCCGCCGGCCGTCGCCGCGCGGTCCGCCGCGCTCGCGCCACCAGTCGGTGAACCGCTGCTCGGCGAAGACGGGCACGTCCCGCTCGGGGGCCACGCCGCCGAGCGCCTTGGCCGCGCGGGCCACCCAGGGCACCGCCGTCAGTGCGTTGACGGTCCTGGGGGCGCGGGCGACGACCCGGGCCACCGCCGGCAGCCAGCCCATCGAGTAGTGCGCGAGGGGCCGCGGCCGGCCCTTGTAGTGGTGGTGCAGGAACTCGGCCTTGTAGGTGGCCATGTCGACGTCGACCGGACAGTCGGTCTTGCAGCCCTTGCAGGCGAGGCAGAGGTCGAGCGCGTCGTGCACCGCGCGGGAACGCCAGCCGTCGGGGATCGGCGAGTCGTTGCGGACCATCTCGAACAGCAGGCGGGCCCGGCCCCGGGTGGAATGCTCCTCCTCGCGGGTGGCCCGGTAGCTGGGGCACATCACACCGCCCTCGGAGGAGCGGCACTTGCCGACGCCGACGCAACGGGCGGCGGCCCGGCTGAACTTGCCGTCGTCGTGCGGGAAGGCGAAGACGGTCTCCGGCTCCCAGGGCAGGTAGTCCGCGCCCAGGCGCAGATTCTCGTCCAGACGGTACGGCAGGACGATCTTCCCGGGGTTCATGCGGTGCCCCGGGTCGAACAGCCCCTTCAGCCGTTCGAACCCCTCGATCAGTTCCGCGCCGAACATCTTCACCAGCAGCTCGCCCCGGGACTGGCCGTCCCCGTGTTCGCCGGACAGCGATCCGCCGTAGGACACGACCAGGTCGGCGGCCTTCTCCACGAAGGCGCGCATCCGGCCGACGCCGTCTTCCGACTCCAGGTCGAAGGGGATACGGGTGTGCACGCAGCCGTGGCCGAAGTGGCCGTACACGGACGGGTGTCCGTAGCCGAACTCCTCGTACAGTCGCTCGAGGTCACGCAGGTAGTCGCCGAGACGGTCGACCGGGACCGCCGAGTCCTCCCAGCCCTCCCATGTGTCGGGCTTGCCGGGCACGTGCGCGGTGGCTCCCAGGCCGGACTCACGGACCAGCCACAGTTCGTGCACGTGCTGCTCGTCGTCGTACCACGTGTGGTCGACGTCGTCCGGCTTGGCGTCGATCAGCGCCCGGGCCTTGGCCTCGACACCCTCCCGCGTGTCCGAGGTGAACTGCACCATCAGGTAGGCCCGGCCGCCGGGCAGGTCCTTCAGCGCCTCCGGGTTGAGGTGCTTCTCCTGCTGGAAGTGGATCAGCTGGTGATCCACGCCCTCCAGGGCCGCCGGCTCGTGCTCCAGGACAGCCGGCACGTGGTCGGCCGCCTTGCAGATGTCCTCGTATCCCAGCACGACCAGGGCGGTGTGCTCCGGCACGGGCACCAGTTCCAGCTCCGCGCGCAGGACGGTCACCAGCGTGGATTCGGAACCGGTCAGAAGCCCGGCGACGTCGAAACCGTGCTCGGGCAGCAGCGAGTCGAGATTGTAGCCGGACACCCGCCGCGGAATGTCGGGAAAGCGCTCGCGCACCAGTCCGGCGTACCGGTCCCGCAGGGCCACCAGTCCCCGGTACAGCTCAGCCTCCCGCCCCTCGCCGCCGGTCAGCCGTTCCCGTTCGCCGTCGCCGGTCCGGCCCACCCACATCCGCACACCGTCGTAGGTGAGCACCTCCAGACGGTGCAGGTTGTCGACGACCTTGCCGTACGCCTGGGCGGTCGACCCGCACGAGTTGTTGCCGATCATCCCGCCGACGGTGCAGTTCGCGTGGGTGGACGGCCGCGGGCCGTACTGGAGGCCGTACCCGGCCAACTGCCGGTTCAGGTCGTCCAGGACGATGCCCGGCTCGACCACGCAGCGCCGGTTCGCCGGGTCCACGGACAGCAGCCGGTTGCAGTACTTGCTCCAGTCGATGACCACCGCGGTGTTGCAGCACTCCCCGGCCAGGCTGGTGCCGCCGCCGCGGGAGAGCAGCGGCGCGCCGTGCTCCCGGCACACGGCCACCGCCTCCACGGCCGCCTCCACCGTCCGCGGGAGGACCACGCCGAGGGGGACCTGCCGGTAGTTGGAGCCGTCCGTCGAGTACGCCGCGCACGTCCCGGTGTCGAAGCGGACCTCGCCGTCGACGCGGGACCGCAGATCCCGTTCGAGCGCGTGGACGTCCACCTCGTCACCGGGCGCCGAGGGGCGGCGGACGACAGGCAGGGGCAGATCGACGGGGTCCATGAGCAACCTTCCTGGGCGCACGCGCTGCCCCGACCGTGTATCCCCGGCCGGACGGGGACAAACGGACGGTACGGCGTTCGGCCTACCGGGCCGTACCGCCGGCCACCGCGACCCGCACGCCGGACGGCGCGGCCTCGGGGGACCCGTACAGGGCGCCGCGGCCTCGGCGGATCGCGTGCAGGCGCCGCGGTCTCAGGGGATCGCGGTCTCAGAGGATCGCGGTATCAGGGGATCGCGGTATCAGGGGATCGCGTGCAGGGTGCCTCGGTGGAAGACGATCGACGTGGTGGCGGCCGTCCTGTCCAGGGCGGTGACCCGCGCGAGGGCGAAGTGGTGGTCGCCGAGCTTGCGTATCTCCTCGACCCGGCAGTCGAGCCAGGCCGCCACACCGGGCAACAGCGGGTTGCCCGAGGGGGACTTGCGCAGGGCCAGTCCGGCGAACTTGTCCGTGCCGCTCGACGCGAACCGTGCGCACAGCTCCTGTTGGCCGCCCGACAGCACGTTGACGGTGAAGGTAGCCGATCTGCTCATCTCCGGCCAGCTGGAGGACTTCTCGTCGACGAAGATCCCGACCAGGGGAGGTTCCAGGGACACCGACACGAACGAGCCCACCGTCAGCCCCGCCGGTCCCGTCCTCGTCTGCGCCGTGACCACGGTGACGGCCGTCGGCACCTCGCGCAGCACACTGCGGAACAGGGCGGGGGCGACGGGCACGTCGACCGGAGCGGCGGACGAGGCCCGGCCCATCACCGGCCTCGCCAGCTGTGCGGGGCGCGGAAGCCGCCCTCGCGCTCCAGCCTGCGCCAGCGGGCCGTCACACGGCCTCGCCGGGCCGGTGCGGCGGTGGGCCGGGCGACCGCGCGCGCCAGCAGGACGGCCATGACGGCGGCGACCTCCTCGGGCCCGGCACGGCCCTTCTCGACACGGATGTCAGGGGTGGGCATACGACAGGCTCCTCGGCGTCACTGGGGCGGGTTGCCGTGCTTGCGGGAGGGCAGGTCGGCGTGTTTCGACTGGAGCATCGCCAGGGACCTGATGAGGATCTCGCGGGTCTCGGCGGGGTCGATGACGTCGTCGACCAGACCGCGTTCGGCCGCGTAGTAGGGGTGCATCAGCTCGGACTTGTACTCCTTGACCATGCGGGCCCGCATGGCCTCGGGGTCCTCGGCCCCGGCGATCTGACGCCGGAAGATGACGTTGGCGGCACCCTCGGCACCCATCACGGCGATCTCGTTCGTCGGCCAGGCGTAGGTGAGGTCCGCGCCGATGGACTGGCTGTCCATCACGATGTAGGCACCCCCGTACGCCTTGCGCAGGATCAGGGAGATCCGGGGCACGGTCGCGTTGCAGTAGGCGTACAGCAGCTTCGCGCCGTGCCGGATGATGCCGCCGTGCTCCTGGTCGACGCCGGGCAGGAAGCCGGGGACGTCCAGGAGGGTGAGGATCGGGATGTTGAAGGCGTCGCACATCTGCACGAAGCGCGCGGCCTTCTCCGACGCCTCGATGTCGAGGACGCCGGCCAGCGCCTGCGGCTGGTTGGCGACGATGCCCACCACCTGGCCGTCCAGGCGGGCCAGCGCGCAGATGATGTTGCGCGCCCAGCGCTCGTGGACCTCCAGGTACTCGCCGTCGTCGACGATCTCCTCGATCACCTTGGCCATGTCGTACGGCCGGTTGCCGTCCGCCGGGACCAGGTCCAGCAGCACCTCGCCGCGGCGGTCGACCGGGTCGCCCGACTCCACGCGCGGGGGGTTCTCCCGGTTGTTCTGCGGCAGCAGCGACAGCAGGTAGCGGACCTCCGCGATGCAGGTCCCCTCGTCGTCGTAGGCGAAGTGGCACACCCCGGAGGTCTCGGCGTGCACGTCCGCGCCGCCCAGCCCGTTCTGGGAGATCTCCTCACCGGTGACGGCCTTGACCACGTCGGGCCCGGTGATGAACATCTGCGAGGTCTCACGGACCATGAAGACGAAGTCGGTCAGCGCCGGGCTGTAGGCCGCGCCGCCCGCGCACGGGCCCAGCATCACCGAGATCTGCGGGATGACACCCGAGGCCCTGGTGTTGCGCTGGAAGATCCCTCCGTAACCCGCGAGCGCGGAGACACCCTCCTGGATCCGGGCCCCGGCACCGTCGTTCAGCGACACCAGCGGAGCACCCGCCGCGATGGCCATGTCCATGATCTTGTGGATCTTCGTCGCGTGGGCCTCGCCCAGCGCCCCGCCGAAGATCCGGAAGTCATGGGCGTAGACGAAGACCGTACGCCCCTCCACCGTGCCCCAACCGGTGATCACACCGTCGGTGTACGGCTTCTTCGCCTCCAGACCGAACCCGGTCGCCCGGTGCCGGCGCAACTGCTCGACCTCCTGGAAGGACCCCGGGTCCAGGAGCAGCCCGATGCGCTCACGGGCGGTCAGCTTGCCCTTGGCGTGCTGCGCCAGGGTCGCCTTCTCGCTCGGCCCGGCCAGCGCCTGCGCACGGATCTCGTGCAGCTCGGAGACCTGATGGCGTGTCACGTGTGATGTCCGCCTCTCGACCGGGGAACGGTCGCCGCGGCACGCGCTTCCCAGGGTGGGGGAAGTGGCACCGCGGTGACCGCCCGGGGGAACGCGCGGCATGTCCGCTCAGCGACGGTCGTGTGCGGGCCATGCCCCGCCGGGTGGTTCCCGACGCTAGGCGAAGCTGCCCACACCGCGGTAACTCCGCCTCCTCGCCCTCGTCACTCCGCGCCGATCAGCGTCCGGACGAAGTACTGCGTGTCGAAGAACTCGCGCATGACCTTGATGCGGCCGTCGCGGACGGTGAACACCGAGACGACGTTCGCCTCGTACGGCACACCGGTGCGGGAGGCGGAGCGGGCGACGCAGTCGAGCACCACCGTGTCGCCCTCGGCGACGAGCTGGGAGATCTCGACGGTGTAGGGGACGTCCGGGGAGCACAGCTCCATCAGCGGCAGCATGAACTTGTCGAAGATGTCGTCCAGACCGACCCGGGTGCCGGCGAGCGGATGGTCTCCGGGGATGCGGAACTCGGCGTCCTCCCAGAGAGTGGCCGCGATGGCCTCCGGGTCCCGTTCGTCGATGGCCTTGAGGTAGGCCAGGACGACGCTCTTCGCATCGGGGTACGTCATGACTGCTCCCGGTGGTGAGGTGGTGGGGTGGGGCGGAGCCCCGGTGACGTCGGGCGGCGGGTGCCGCCGAGGACGGCGCGGGGCGTCGCGGAACGGGCGCCGCCCGGCACGGACGCGGCACGGACGCGGCAGGCCCCTTCGGGACGCTACACGTCCCGACGCCCCTCCGCATCCGGCCAAGGAACGCCGAACACCCGTGAAAGACAAGCCAATTGACCCGGAGAGACCGGCCGGAGGGCGAAGAATGCGGGGGGAGGCCGCAGGCGGCGCCGACGGGCTGACGCCACCGTCTCCGGGGCCTCTCGCAGGGGCGGTGAGCGCCACCGGAGAGCGAAGATCGGCACGGACAGTCACACTTGTTTTAGGGCGTTACGAAGGTTACGGTACCCAGTGGAAGCCCGCTGCGGATTCACCGCCGAAAGGGCTGGCGTACGTCACACGGGGTTCCGCTCCTGCTCGGGCAGCGGCGGAGTGACACACATGGGGGACATCGCGCATGCAACAAGCCTGTGCATCGATCATTCCAGCGCTTCTCACCGCGCCGCATCCCGCCGACCCGGCCTGTCGCCGGCGTCAGGAGCCTCAGGCGAACGCCCTGCGGAACGAGTAGTTCCGCACGTGCGACGCTCTACCGTCCGCGTGCACCGGCCGGAAGTCCGGCGCTTTTCCGCGGTCTGACACGGGCTTCGGCCCGAAACTCCTCCACGATCACCTTCGGCTTCTCGGAGCGAAGGTCACCGGCCCGGGAACAGGCGCGCCGGCACGGGCCGGCATCCATCCGCCTGTCCCACGAACCACAGAGATCGAGTGCCTGAAAGAGACGCCCATCTGCCAACCCGGATCAAGTCAATGGTGGAGCAGCCATGTGGTTTCGAATACTTGGACCATTGGAAGTTCTCAAGGACGATCAACCCATTCCGCTGGGCGGGACCAAGCAGCGCGCGACGCTGGGTTACCTGCTCCTGAACGCCAATCGTGTGGTCCCCACACGAGAACTCCTCGGTGCGCTGTGGGCGGACGGCAGCTTACCGACCACGGCGCGCAAGATCCTTCAGAACGCCGTGTGGGGTCTGCGCGGGGCCCTCTCGCCCTGCCACGCCGACCGCCAGGCCGGGGTCCTGGTCACCAAGACTCCCGGATACGTCATTCAGGTCGACCCGGACCGGGTCGACCTGCACCTCTTCCACCGCCGGATCCGGGAGGGGCGCGCCCTGCTGGAGTCCGGCTCCTCCGC
Source organism: Streptomyces sp. NPDC003247 (assembly GCF_042888135.1). NCBI lineage: Bacteria > Bacillati > Actinomycetota > Actinomycetes > Kitasatosporales > Streptomycetaceae > Streptomyces > Streptomyces sp. NPDC003247. The sequence continues at coordinate 15,416 of NZ_JBIAPF010000015.1, read as the reverse complement.
GCAGGCCGCGGACATCCTCCGTGACGCCCTGTCGCTGTGGCAGGGCCAGGCGCTGGCCGACCTCGTCGAGAGCGGGATCGACTGGCCGGAGCTGGCCGCCGCCGAGAGCGCCCGGCTGGACGCGATGGAGGACTACTTCGAGGCCGGACTCCACTGCGGCCGGCACCAGTCCATGCTCGGCGCGCTGGAGTCCATGGTCGAGGCCGAACCGCTGCGCGAGCGCCTGTGCGGCCAGCTGATGCTGGCCCTGTACCGGTGCGGCCGGCAGGCCGACGCGCTGAACGTGTACAGCCGGGTCCGCGCCTCCCTGATCGGGGACCTCGGCCTGGAACCGCGGCGCGAACTGCAGTCGCTCCAGCAGGCGATCCTCAACCAGGACTCGGGCCTGTCCCTGCCCGAGGCGACGGCCCCGGTCACCGTGCAGACGGAGACCGGACCGTCGGGGGACCACGCGTGGCTGCGGTCGCCGCAGCCATGGGCGGCCGCGGCCCCGCCCCTGGCGTCGGCCCAGGAGGCGATGGAGCACAGCGAGTACGCCTCCTCCGGCACGGGCGACCTCGGGGCGCACCCGCGGGTGCCCCGCCAGCGCACCGCCTCGGCCGGCCGGCGCCGACCGGTCAGCGTGCTGCTGCTCAAGGCCCGCCTCAGGTCGCCCACGGACAGCGGCCGGTCGGAGGGCACCGACGAACTGCGCGACAGCGTGACCGGCCGTATCCGGGAGGTCGTCGGCGGATTCGGCGGATCGGTGATCGGTTCCATCGGTTCCACCCAACTGGCCGTGTTCGGGCCCTGGGACGGCGACGACTACGCCGAACGGGCCGTACGCGCCGCGCTGGGGATACGGGACGAGTTCCACACGCCCGACGCGGTCGTTCCCCTCACGCGCTCCGCCCGGCGGAGCCGGGAGGCGACGGTACACGCAGCAGTGTCCACGGGGGAGGCATTGCTGCGGTACGACGACCACGGTTCCGATGTCCGGTCGGCGGACGGGACACTGCTCGACGAGTGCCAGTCCCTGCTGTCCCACACGGGAGCGGGGGACGTCTGGGTCTGCGGCAGCACCCGGCAGCTGGCCGCCTCGGCGCTGTCCTACGTCCATGTCAGCGACTCGCCGCAGGCGTGGAAGGCGGACCGGCCACGGACGCGCGACGAGCGGTCACGACTGCCGGGCGTGGTGGACCGGGAGATCGAACTCGACGTCCTGCGCGGCATGCTGGAACGCGTCCGGCACCGCGGCACCCCTCACGTGGTCACGATCCTCGGGGAGGCCGGCACCGGCAAGAGCAGGCTGCTCAAGGAGTTCGAGCGTCGTGCCATGGGGCAGCCCGTCGCCATGCGCTTCCTCGTGCCGTGCAGCCTCGACCGGCAGGGGGAGGCGTGCGGCGGCACGCATCTGTTCCACTCCCGGATGAGCCCTCTCTTCGATCCCCACGGCACCGAGACACGGGAGATCGATCTGACCCGGTTGGTGAAGTCCACCCAGTCTCCGTTGGCGGACATCGCGCAGGGCTGCCCGCTGGTCATGGTGGTCGACGATCTGCACGAGGCGGACGACGCCCTGCTGGACTTCATCTGCGCCGTGAGCAGCGAGGCGGCCGAGGGGACCTTGTTCATCGCGGCCGCGGCCCGCCCCGAACTCTTCGCTCGGCGGCCCGGGTGGGGTGGGGGGACTCCGCACTTCATGACGATCTCCATCGACGCTTCGGGCTCGGGTCACCAGCCGCTGACGAACTCCCGGGCCCAGCCCGCGGAGCCGCCGGTTCCCGGATTCGTCGACTGCATGCCCTGACTCCGTGTCCACTCACGCCGAGGGGTCAGGTCCGAGAGCGGCCGGGTCGGGGGGACGGTGCCGGACCAGGGCGCTTCTGACGGATCTCCGTGGGAGAAGGAGCGGCGTTCGGTGCGTGCCCTCGGCGTGCGGTGTGAAGGGTCATGTGGCGGAGCCACCTGGCCCTTCGCGCCGTGCGGTGAGTGGGGGTACCGCCCACGCCGTTCAGGCAGTGGGGGAGCGTGCCGGGCGTCGCGACGCCGCGGAGATCCGTCAGAAGCGCCCTGGGCCCCGTCCCCCCGGCTCAGTGGTGCAGCCCTCGTTTGCCGGGCGTCCAGAAGGGCTTGACTCTGATCTGGGTACGGGGCCACGCACGCACGTGGACGAGGTGGTTGCGGATCGCCTGGCAGGTGCGTGCCTCGCCGGCGATGTAGGCGGCCCCGGGTTCCCCGGGGAGTTCCAGGTCCGACACCGCGCCCAGCAGGACGTCCGAGGAGACCGGCGAGGCTCCGTCGCGGTACACCCGCTTCAGACGGTGCGGTCCGGGGACGGGCACCTCGTCGTCGGGGGAGTCGCTCTCCAGCGCTCCGTACACCCGGGCACCGGGTCCGAGCGCCCTGATCATGGGTCCGAACGCGGCGGACGCGGTCTCCTCGCCGACGAACAGGTGGTAGGGGGCATCCGGTTGGAGGTCGAAATCCCCGAGCGGCCCCCAGAACTCGACCACCTGGCCCTCCTGTGCGCCGCGCACCCAGGTCAGGCCGATGCCCTCGCCGTCGTAGAGATGGGCCCGGATCTCGAGTTCGCGGCCGTCCTCGGACTGGTCCCAGACCGAGTAGGTGCGGAGCGTCTCCCCCGGGCGCACGATCCCGTACAGCGACAGGGGGTCGTTGATCTGGACTCTGATGTGCCGTCCCGGCTCGACGGTCACTCCACGCAACGCCTCCACGGCGATCCGGATGCGCTTCATCGTCGGGGTCACCAGGCCCGTCTCCGTGATCACCCCGTCCAGCCGGTGCTTGGCGAAGAGGTGCTCCAGGGGGTTGAGCGACGGGCGCCGTGCGGGCTTTACCGTACCGTCCGGCATCAGGACTCCTTCTCATGGACGAGTGCTGCGAGGGAGGCTTCCGGCCACGCCCCGCCCGACTCCACGGCAAGGCCCCCGGCGGCCGCCTTCTCCAACGCGCCGATCAGACGCTCGACCTGAGCGTCCTTCACCGCCAGCGCCCGGGACACCCCCCAGACAGCCGCGGTGAGGACGGCCGCCAGCGCCACCGACTCCCCTCGCGTGAAGCGCTTTCGCATCCGGACCCCCCTATGGTTTGACCATGGACGACGCTTTATATTCTTAGAAAAGTTTAGGTCAGTGACTTAACTTACAACCACTAACAAACCATAGCTTGTCTATCATGTCAATGACCCGAAGTGAGGACAGAAAGATGCCGCAACAGACCTCGAGCCGCCGCGTGGAGCGACGCCGGCAGGCCACGCTCCTCGAGATCCGCACCACAGCCCGTCAACTCCTGCGCAAGCACGGGCCGACCGGTGTGACGGTCAATGCCGTGGCCCGCGAGATGGGCATGAGCGGACCGGCCGTGTACCGCTACTACCCCAGCCACGACGCGCTGGTCGAAGCGGTGATCGCGGACTTCTACCAGGAGCTGACGACGACCATGCAGGAGGCGCGGGACGCCTGCCCGCCGGAGCACCCGGGGCGGCGGCTGGCCGCCACCTGCCGCTCGATGCGGACGTGGGCCATCAACCACCCCAGCGAGTTCAGCTGGATGTTCGCCAGCCCGGTGCACGCAGCGACCCGCGAGGACGCCGAGTCGCCCCGGCTCCGCGCCGGGCAGCAGTTCGAGAAGGTCTTCCTCGACCAGCTCGTCGACATCTGGGAGAAGGACCCCTACCCGGTTCCGCGGTTCGAGGACCTGGCCCCTTCCTTGCAGGAGCAGATGACCGACTACGCGGCCCGGGTCGACAGCCCGCTGCCCCCCGAGGCGCTGCACCTGTTCCTGACGAGCTGGATCAGACTGTACGGACTGCTGTGCATGGAGGTGCTCCACCAGCTGGACTTCGCCTACTCCGACCTTGAGCCGGTCTTCGAGGAGAACCTTCAGGAGCTGTGCTCCGTGCACAACCTGGAGTACGAGCCCCCGCAGGCCTCGTGACGCCGCCCGGCAGCCCGTCCCCTGCGCCTCTTCCCGGAAGGGGCGCGAGGGACGGGCTGCCGTGTGCCCGGCCTCCGGTACCGCCTCAGGGGCGGACGAGGGCGTCCCGTACCACCTCGGCGACCTGCTGGACCCGGTCGTCGAGGTAGAAGTGGCCGCCGGTGAACGACCGCACCTCGGTGGGCGCGGTGGAGAGCCGGCGCCACTGTGCCGCTCCCTCCCGCGTGACGATCGGGTCCGTGTCCCCGACCAGCACCGTGAGCGGGCGGTCCAGCGTGGTGCCGGGCCGCCAGGAGTACGCCGCGAGCGCCTGGTAGTCGGCCCGCACCGCCGGCATGATCAGCTCGACCACGTCGGGATCCTCCAGGACGCCGTCACCGACACCGCCGAGTCTGCGCAGCTCGGCCAGCAGCTCCGCGTCGCCCGCCAGGTGGTCGCTGGGGCCCGGGCCCAGCGAGGGCGCGGCCCGCCCCGACAGGAACAGACGCACGGGGCGCGTCGCGGGTCCGTCCCGCCCCAGCAGCAGCGCGGTCTCGAAGGCGACCAGCGCGCCCATGCTGTGGCCGAAGAACGCGCGGGGCCGGGCACTTCCGGCGTCCTCCCCCAGCTCCCGCGCGACCCGCTCCGCGAGCCCGCGGACGTCCCGTACCGGCTCCTCACGCAACCGGTCCTGACGTGCCGGGTACTGCACGCCGACCACCTCGACGGTCGGTGCCAGCGCGCGGCACAGGGCCGTGTACGCGCCGGCGGCGCCTCCCGCGTGCGGGAAGCAGACCAGCTGCACCGCACCGGGCCGGTCCGCCGGTGGCCCCAGCCGTCTGATCCACTCGCCTGCCATGTCCGCCCCTTCCCACCCTCATCGCTCGCCGCGCTCGGCGCTTCTCGTCCTCATCGCTCGCCGCCGTCGCCTGCCGGGCTCGGCGCTTCTCGTCCTCATCGCTCGCCGTCGTCGCCCGCCGGGCTCGGTGTCCCGTCGTCGTCGGTCGTCGCGTTCGGCCGGATCAGGCCGCTTCTGCGGGCGGCGGGAAGTGGCCGACGCCCACGAAGAAGTCGACGTACTTCTCGAACAGCTCCCGTGTGATCGGGGGGCACCGCACTCCGGTTCCGGCGAGGGCCGTCTCCGTGTCCGTCGTGTCGATGCCCGGATAGGCGCGGTCGCCGCCCAGGGCCATCGCCTCGAACGCGTCGAACAGCGGCAGCATGGCGTTGCCGCGGTCGGCCTGGACGAGGTCGCGCCAGGCGGCGTGGTCCAGCTCGTCGAGCGCGTAGCCGTACCCCCGCAGGTAGCGCACGCAGTCGTGGAAGGTCACACCGCTCTGGTTGAAGAAGTGGAAGGTCCGTCCGGACGCCTCCTTCTTCCGGGACAGGGCGAGGATGCCCGCGCTGACGTAGTCGACCGGGACGAAGTGCACGTGCCCGCCCAGGCCCTCGGGGGCCGCTCCGGCCTGGATCAGGCCTTTGAGGCTGAGCCACACGAAGTCGCTGGTCTGGCAGGCGCCTCGGTCCTGATCTCCCGAGATGACATCGGCCCGGTGGATCGTCACCGGCAGCCCCCGGTCCGCGGCGAGGCCCACGATCCGCTCCGCCACCCACTTGCTCTGGACGTATCCGGTGGGCTGTTGCTCGACCGGCGCGGTCGGGTCCTCGGGCCTGCGCGGGACGCCGTCCGGCTCGCCGCCGGCGAAGACGCCCGTCGTGGACACGTAGTGGACGGGCACCGAGCGGTGCCGCGCGGCCAGCCGCAGCACCTCGACGGTGCCGGAGACGTTGGCCGCCTTCAACTCACCGTACGGGTGCAGCCAGTTGACGGTCGCTCCGGCGTGGTGGACGACGTCCACCCGCCTCGCCAGGGTGTCGAAGGCGTCCGCCGCCAGACCCAGGCGCGGCTCGGCGAGATCGCCGACGACCACCGAGAGACGGGCGGGGTCGATGTCGTCCCACACCCGGAACCACTCCAGTCGCCGCCGGAGCCGCGCCCGGGCGGCCTCCTCGTCCGCGCCGCGCACGAGGCAGTGCACCGTGCCCCGCCCGGAACGCATCAGGTCACGGAGCAGGAAGGCGCCGAGGAAGCCGGTGGCCCCCGTCAGCAGAACCTCCCGCGGATCCACCACCTCGTACACCACCTCGTCGGCGGGACGGATGTCGTCGGGCAGGGCGATCTCGGCCGCGAAGTCCACCGCGTCGCGCGACGTGGACACCTCCTCCCCCAGCCGCTCCAGCAGGGCGGAGCGCAGGAAGGCCGCGAGCTCCGCCGGCGTGGGCCGGTCGAAGACCACGGTGGCCGGGAGCCGGCAGCCGGTGGTGGCCGCCAGCTGGTTGCGCAGTTCGACGGAGGTGAGGGAGTCGAAGCCCAGTTCGGGGAACCGCTGCGTCGGCCGGATGCCGTCGGCGGCGGTGTGCCCGAGCACGGTGGCGGTCTCGGCCAGGACCAGGCCGAGGACCCGCCGCAGCTGCTCCTTCTCGTCGAGTCCGGCCAGCCGGCCGACCAGGGTGTCGAAGCCGTTGTCGACGTTCTGGGCGGTACGGCGCACCGGGAAGCGCAGCAGACCGTTCATCACGGGCGGTACCTGGGAGGGCCGTTCGCGCAGGGGCCGCGGGTCGAACGGCGTGCCCACCAGGGCGGGCGTGCCGAGCCGCAGCGCGGTGTCCAGCATGGCGGGCCCCTGTTCCTGGGAGATGGGGCGGAAGCCGCCTCGGGCGATACGGCCGAGGTCCGCTTCGTCCAGGTGGCCGGTCATGCCGCTGTCCTGCGTCCACACGCCCCAGGCCACGGAGGTGGCGGCCAGTCCGGCGGCGGCGCGGTGTTCCGCGAGGGCGTCGAGGAACACGTTGGCGGCCGCGTAGTTGGACTGGCCCGCGCCGCCGATCACACCGGCGATGGAGGAGAACAGGACGAACGCCGTCAGGTCGTGGTCGCGGGTGAGCTCGTGCAGGTGCCAGGCGGCGTCGACCTTGGGGCGCAGGACGGTGTCGAGGCGCGCGGGCGTGAGGTCCGGCAGCAGGCCGTCGTCGAGGACACCGGCGGTGTGGACGACGCCGGTGAGCGGGCGGTGTGCGGGGATGCCGTCCAGCAGGGCGGCCAGCGCCTGACGGTCGGTGGTGTCGCACGCGGCGATGTCGACCTCGGCGCCCAGCCCGGTCAGTTCCCGGCGCAGTTCGTCCGCGCCGGGGGCGTCCGGGCCGCGGCGGCTGACCAGCAGCAGCCGCCGCACGCCGTGGTCGGTGACCAGGCGGCGGGCGAAGAGGGCGCCCAGGGATCCGGTACCACCGGTGATGAGGACGGTGCCGTCGGGGCTCCACCGGTTGCGGCCGGTGCCGTCGGGGCTCCGCCCGTCGCGGCCGGTGCCTTCGGGATTCCGCCCGTCGCGGCCGGTGCCGTCGGCCTTCCGCCCGTCGCGGCCGGTGCCTTCGGGATTCCGCCCGTCGCGGCCGGTGCCGGTCGTCGCGGCGGCCGGGCCGGGCGGGGCGACACGGCGCAGTCGGGGGACGAGGATGCGGCCCTCGCGGACCGCGGTCTGCGGTTCCCCGGAGGCGAGGACCGCCGGCAGCGCGGCCGCGGAACGGGCGTCGTCGTCGAGGTCGGCCAGTACGAAGCGGCCGGGGGCCTCCGACTGCGCCGAGCGCAGCAGGCCCCACAGCGCGGCGGCGCCGGGATCCGTCACCCCTTCGCCGCCGGCGCCCATCGCTCCCCGGGTCGCCACGACGAGGCGGGTGGCGGCGAGCCGGTCGTCCGCGAGCCACTCCTGCGCCAGCTCCAGCACGCGGCGGGCCGCCTCGCGCACGGCGTCGGGGACGCCGGCGCCCGAGGCCGGTGCGGGATCGCCGGTGAGGTCGAGGAGCACGGCGTCCACCGGCCGGTCGGCGGCCGCCACGGCGGGTATGCCGTCGAACGTCCGGGCGCCGGGCACGGTGAGCCCCCGGCCGGAGCCGAGGCGGCCCCAGCGGAGCGTGCCGCCGTCGTCCCGGGCGGCGCGCAGCGGCTCCCAGGCCGTCTCGAACAGCGCGTCGTAGCCGTGCTTGACGGCGCTGCCGAGCACCTCCGGGGTGAGCGCCCGCAGCTCCACCCGTTCGGCGCTGAGGACGGGGCGTCCGGCGCGGTCCGCCGCGAGCAGCGCGAACCCGTCGCCGACCCGGTCGAGACGGACGCGGAGGGCGGCGGCCCCGGTGGCGTACAGGCGCACCCCACGCCAGTCGGCGGCGATCCGGGCGGCGCTGTCCGGCGGCGCGTCGGTGAGCCGGACGAGACGGACGGCCAGGTCCAGCAGGGCGGGGTGCAGGCCGAAGTACGCGCAGCCGGCCCGCAGGCGCTCGGGCAGGCCGACCTCCGCGAAGACGCTGCCGCCCGACCGCCAGGCCACGGTGCCCTCCGGGGGCGGGGGCTGCCGCGCGTCGCCGGAGGCGGCCGGCTCCGGGGACGGCTCGGCGGGCGCTTCAGGGTACGGCTCGACGAGCGGTTGTTCAGTGGACGGTTCGGTGAGTTCGATCCGCTCGGCGCCGGGCGGCGGCCATTCGGGGATGCCCGTCCCGTCGGCCGCGGCCGCCGTCCCCAGCAGTCCGGACGCGTGGACCGTCCAGAGCGTGTCGGGGGCGTCGGTGCGCGCCGAGACGGTGACGCCGCGGCGGCCGGTGCCGTCGGGTGCCGCGACGCGGACCTGGATCTGGAGCGCGCCGTGTTCCGGCAGGACCAGCGGTGCGGCGAGGGTGAGTTCCTCCAGTTCGGTGCACCCGGCCTCGTCGCCCGCGCGGACGGCGAGTTCGACGAAGACCGAGGCCGACACCACGGCGGTGCCGAGGACGGTGTGGTCGGCGAGCCAGGGCCGGTCCTGGCGGGAGAGCCGCCCGGTGAGCAGGATCTCGTCCCCGTCGGCGACCGGCACCGCCGCCCCGAGCAGGGCGTGCCCGGCGCCGGCCAGGCCCAGGCCGGCCGCGTCCCCGGTCACGGCCTGCTCATCCAGCCAGTACCGCTTGCGCTGGAAGGCGTAGGTCGGCAGGTCGACCCGTCGGCCGCCGGCGACGGCCGGGGACCAGTCGACGTCCACGCCCTGCGCCCACACCTCGCCCAGCGAGGTCAGGAACCGGTCGAGGCCGCCCTCGTCCCGGCGCAGCGTCCCCGCCACCACGGCCGCCCGTTCCGTGCGCGTCGCGCCGTCGAGCGTTTCCTGGACGCTCATGGACAGCACCGGGTGCGCGCTGATCTCGATGAACGCCCCGAACCCGTCGGCCGCCAGGGACTGGACGGCGGAGTGGAAGCGCACGGTCTGCCGCAGGTTGCGGTACCAGTACCCGGCGTCCAGCGCGGTGGTGTCCAGCCAGCCGCCGGTCACCGTCGAGTAGAACGGCACGTCGGACGTGCGCGGCCGGATCCCGGCGAGGACCCGGGCCAGCTCGTCCTCGATGCGCTCCACGTGCCAGGTGTGCGACGCGTAGTCCACCGGGATGCGCCGGGCCCGTACGCCCGCCGTCGCGCAGTCGGCGAGCAGCTCGTCCAGGGCGTCCGGGTCACCGGCCACCACCACGGACGTGGGGCCGTTGAGCGCCGCGACCTCCAGCCGGCCCGGCCACCGCTTCAGCCGGGACTCGACGTCGGCGAGCGGCAGCGCGAGCGACACCATCCCGCCGCCGGTCAGCCCCGCCGCGATGGCCTGCGACCGCAGGGCCACCACCCGCGCCGCTTCCGTCACGGACAGCGCTCCGGCGACACACGCGGCGGCGATCTCGCCCTGCGAGTGGCCGACCACCGCGGCGGGCTCGACGCCGTGGGAGCGCCACAGCGCCGCCAGCGACACGTTCACCGCCCAGGAGACGGGCTGCACGACGTCGACGCGTTCGAGCGAGGGCGTGCCCGGTGCCTGGCGCAGGACCTTCTCCACATCCCAGTCGACGAAGGCGGCGAGTGCCCGGCCGCACTCGGCCATGCGCTCGGCGAACACCGGCGAGGTGTCCAGCAGGCCCACCGCCATGCCCGCCCACTGCGATCCCTGGCCGGGCAGCACGAACACCACCCGGCCGGCGGGGCCGGGAGCGGTGCCCTTCACCGCCCCCGGCGCGGACTCCCCGCGCGCCAACGCGTCCAGTCCGGCGAGCAGTTCGTCACGGGAGGCGCCGGTGACGACGGCGCGGTCCTCGAACACCGCCCGGCTCGACGCCAGCGACCAGGCCACGTCGCGGACGTCGAGCCCGGGGTCGGACTCCACGGCCGCCAGCAGCCGGGCCGCCTGCCCCCGCAGTCCCTCCGGTGAGCGCCCGGACAGCACCCATGGCACGACGGACGAGCCGTCGGACACCGGGCCTTCGGACACCGGGCCTTCGGACACCAGGCCGTCGGACACCAGGCCGTCGGACACCGCGGCGGCCGCCACCGGGACGCCCGGCGCCGAGGTGGCCGGGGTCGCCTCGGCGGGTGGCTGCTCCAGGATCAGGTGGGCGTTGGTGCCGCTCACCCCGAAGGAGGAGACGCCGGCGCGGCGCGGTACCCCGGTCTCGGGCCAGGGCCTGTTCTCGGTGAGGAGCTCCACCGCGCCGGAGTCCCAGTCGACCTGGGGGGTGGGCGCGTCCACGTGCAGCGTCCTGGGCAGCACGCCGTGCCGCATCGCCTGCACCATCTTGATCACGCCGCCCACTCCGGCGGCGGCGACGCTGTGCCCGATGTTCGACTTCAGCGACCCGAGGTAGAGCGGCCGTCCGTCACCGCGCTGTCCGTAGGTGGCGAGGAGTGCCTGCGCCTCGATCGGGTCACCGAGCCGGGTCCCCGTCCCGTGCGCCTCCACCACGTCCACGTCCGTGTACGACAGTCCCGCGCTCGCCAGCGCCTGCCGGATCACCCGCTCCTGCGACGGACCGTTCGGCGCCGTCAGACCATTCGACGCACCGTCCTGATTCACCGCCGAACCCCGCACCACCGCCAGCACCCGATGGCCGTGCCGCCGGGCGTCGGACAGCCGCTCCAGCAGCACCAGGCCGGCGCCCTCGCTCCACGCGGTCCCGTCGGCCGCGGCGGCGAACGACTTGCACCGTCCGTCGGCGGCGAGACCGCGTTGCCGGGCGAAGTCGACGAGGCCTCCGGGGTCGCAGTTGACCGTCACGCCGCCGGCCACGGCCAGTGTCGACTCGCCCGACCGCAGCGACTGGATCGCCGAGTGCATCGCGACGAGGGAGGAGGAGCAGGCCGTGTCGAGGGAGACCGCGGGGCCTTCGAAACCGTAGGTGTAGGCGATGCGGCCGGAGGCGACGCTGCTGAGCTTGCTGGTCATGAGGTAGCCCTCGAGTTCCTCGGGGGCGTTGAGCCCGAGGTAGCTCTCCTCCACGATGCCGACGAACACTCCGGTCCTGCTGCCCTTGAGGGTGGTGACGTCCAATCCGGCGTGTTCGAACAGCTCCCAGGAGATCTCCATCAGGAGCCGCTGCTGCGGGTCCATCGCCTGCGCCTCACGCGGCGAGATGCCGAAGAAACCGGCGTCGAACCAGGGGGCGTCGTGCACGAAACCCGCCTGCACCGAGTAGCTCTTCTCCTTGAGCTTCTCGATGTCCCAGCCGCGGTCGTGCGGCAGTTCCGTGATCGCGTCGACTCCCTGGTCGACCAGCCGCCACAGGTCCGCGGGCGAGGCGACGTCGCCGGGGTAGCGGCAGGCCATGCCCACGATGGCGACGGGCTCGTCGTCCACGGCCTCCCGTTCGGCCAGCTGCCTGCGCGTCTCCTGGAGATCGGCCGTCACCCGCTTGAGGTACTCGACGAGCTTCTCTTCGTTGGACATGGGCTCGGTCTCCCTTCCGGAGAGGTCACGCTGAGGTGGTGGGGCTGAGGGGGGCGGGGGTCAGTCGGTGGGGCCCGAGAGTTCCGTGTCGATGAGGGCGAAGAGTTCGTCCACCGACGCGGACTCGATCCTGACCGCCGGGTCGGTGTCCTCCGCGTCACCGGTGCCCTGCGCCGTCGTGCCGAGCCGGGACGCCATGGCCCGGAGCCGGCCGCGGACCATGTTCCGGTGCCGCTCGTCCTTGGCGATCGCCGCGAGCAGGCCGTCTAGGCGGTCCAGCTCGGACAGGACCAGTGCCGAGACGTCGGCCTCGGCCGGGGCGAGCCGGTCGAGCAGATGGCCGGCGACGTCCCGGGGCGTCGGGTGGTCGAAGACGAGGGTGGCCGGGAGCCTGACCCCGGCGGCGGCCGACAGCCGGTTGCGCAACTGGACGGCCGCCAGCGAGTCGAAGCCCATCTCCTGGAACGCCTGGTCGGCGGCGACCGCGGTCACGTCCGGCTGTCCGGTCACGGCCGCCGTCTCCGCCCGGACGAGGTCCAGCAGCAGCGCCCGGCGTTCCGCCTCTCCCAGGTCCGCGAGCCGGTCGGCCAGCGTGTCGGGGCGCGCGTCGGCGGTGGTGTGCGCGGTCCGGCGGGCCGGTCCCGCCACGAGGTCGCGCAGCGCGGGCGGTACGGCCTCGTGGGCGCGCAGCGCGGCCCGGTCCACGGCACCGGCGATCACCGCGCTGGCGCCGCCCCCTGTCGCGCCGAGGGCGACCGCGCGGTCGAAGAGGGCACGGCCCTGCTCCGGGGTGACCGGGTGGAGCAGGTCGAGGCCGGGGCGCCGCTCGACGGTGCCGGGGCGCCGCTCGACGGTGCCGGGGCGCCGCTCGACGGTGCCGGGGCGCCGCTCGACGGTGCCGGGGCGCCGCTCTGCGATGCCGGGGCTGTCGTGCTCCCAGCGGGGCCAGGCCACGGCGGTGGCGGGCAGCCCCTGGGCCCCGCGGAGGCGGGCCAGGCCTTCGAGGTGGGCGTCGGCCGCCGCCGTGTTCGCCCGGCCGGGTCCGCCGAACGCGCCCGCGGTGGAGGAGAACAGGACGAAGGCGGTGAGGCCGTGGTCGCGGGTGAGTTCGTGCAGGTTCCACGCGGCGTCGGCCCTCGGTCGCAGCACCCGGTCGAGCTGCTCGTTGGTCATCGCGGACAGGACACCGTCGTCCAGGACGCCGGCCGCGTGGACGACGCCGGTCAGCGGGCGGTCGGCGGGGATGCCGGCCAGGAGGTCCGCCAGCGCCTCCCGGTCGGTCACGTCGCACGCGGCCGTCTCCACCTCGGCGCCCAGCTCGGCCAGTTCCCGGCGCAGCTCGTCCGCGCCGGGAGCGTCCGGGCCGCGCCGGCTCACCAGCAGCAGGTTCCGCACCCCGTGCGCGACGACCAGGTGCCGGGCGAACAGCGCCCCCAGGCCACCGGTGCCCCCCGTGACGAGCACCGTGTCGTCCGGGGTCCACGGGCTCGCGGACAGACCGTTCCCTGACGGACTGGACGAACCGTTCGCGGACGGTCCGGCGGCCGGCACCGGACGCAGCCGGGGCACGCGCAGCTCCCCCGAGCGCACCGCCGCCTCGGGCTCCCCGGACCGCACCGCGGACGCCAGCCGGTCGAGCGGCGGTGTGCCGGTGTCCGCGTCGGCCAGGACGATCCGGCCGACGCCCTCAGCGGCGGCGGTGCGCAGGAGTCCCCGCACCGCCGCGGACTCCAGGTCCAGCCGCGCCGCGTCGCCCTCCTCGGCCGCGACCGCACCGCGGGTCAGCACGACGACGGGCGTGTCGTGCAGCGCGTCGGCGGCCAGCAGCTCCCCTACGAAGGCGAGCGCGCGGTGCGTCCCCCGGTCCAGGTCGCCGGTCGGCCGCCACGGCACGAGCAGCAGGTCGACGGCGGTCTCGCCCGACTCGACGGCGCGCGCGGCGGCCGCCAGGTCGGCGAAGCGGGGCACGCCGGGCAGGTCGGCACCGACCGCCGCCCAGCGGGCCGCCGGCGCGGGTCCGGCGTCGTACCGGACCCACTCGATCGTGGACAGGCCGTCGCCCCGCGGCCGGCCGGCGCCGAACTCCTCCCCCGGCACGGTCCGGTAGGTGAGCGACCCGACGTCGAGCACCGGCCGCCCCCGCGGGTCGAGGAGTGCGAGGGTGACGGTGTCGTCGTCGGTGCGGACCGAGCGCACCCGTACGGTGTCGGCGCCCACGGCGTGCAGCCGTACGTCACGCCAGACGGCGGGCACGGCGACGTCGCCGTCGCCGTCCGGCACCGGGGACGCGGGCAGTGCCGCGGCCAGCAGGGCGGGGTGGAGTCGGTACTGTGCGGCCTCCGTCAACAGCTCTTCCGGCAACCGGACTTCGGGGCCGTGCTGTTCTTGACCGGCCGTGCCGTCCGATGGTGCGGATTCGCCGGCCGAGAGGCGTCCCTGGGCACAGGCGGTCCATGGGCTGTCGGAGGCGTCGGGGGTGTCGGGGCGGGAGTGGACGGCGAGGGTGCGTCGGCCGTCGGCGTCGGGTGCGCCGACCCGGACCTGGATCTGGAGCCCGCCCGTCTCCGGCAGCACCAGAGGCGCGGCGAGGGAGAGTTCCTCCAGTACCGTGCAGTGCGCCTCGTCACCGGCGCGGACGGCGAGTTCGACGAACACCGAGGGCGGCAGCACGGCGGTGCCGAGGACGGTGTGGTCGGTGAGCCAGGGGTGGGTCCGGCGGGAGATCCGTCCGGTCAGCAGCACCTCCTCACTCCCGGCCACCGGCACCGCCGCACCGAGGAGGGGATGAGCGGCACCGGTCAGCCCCAGACCGGCCGCATCCCGGCCACCAGCCCGCTCCTCCAGCCAGTACCGCCTGCGCCGGAAGGCATACGTCGGCAGATCCACCCGCCCCGCACCCGGCAGCACCCGCGCCCAGTCCACCCCCCGCCCCCGCGCATGCAACCGGCCCAACAACACCGCCAACGACTCCAGCTCCGACCGTTCCTTGCGCAACACCGGCACCACCAGACCGGGTTCACGCCCGACACCGGCCGACACCAGAGCACTCAGCACGGCGTCCGGACCGATCTCGACGAAGTCGGTGACACCCTCCTCGATCAGCTGCCGGGTCGCGTCATGGAACCGCACAGTGTCCCGCAACTGCCGCACCCAGTACCGCGGCGAGCACGCCTCCCGCTCCGACAACACCTCCCCCGTCACCGTCGACACCAACGGAATACGCGGCGCCCGGAACGACAGCCCCGCCACCACCTGCTCGAACTCCTCCAGCACACCGTCCATGTGCGGGGAGTGAAAGGCATGACTGACCTTCAGCCGCCGCACCTGCCGGCCACCGTCACGCCACCGCTTCTCCAGATCCCCCACAACCTCCGCGTCACCCGACACCACCACCGCGTCCGGGCCATTGACCGCCGCCAGCGACACCCGCCCCCCGAATTCCGCCAGATCACCCACCACCACCTCCGGCGCAGCCCGCACCGCCACCATCGCACCACCCGACCGCGCCGACCCCATCAACCGGCCCCGCGCCACCACCAACCGCGCCGCATCCCCCAACGACAACACACCCGCCACATGCGCCGCCGCCACCTCACCCACCGAATGCCCCGCCACAAAGTCCGGCACCACACCGAACCCCTCCAACAACCGGAACAACGCCACCTCCAACGCGAACAACGCCGGCTGCGTGAACTCCGTACGATCCAAAACCCCCTCCGCCTCCGC
>NZ_JBIAPF010000014.1:200601-229031 GCF_042888135.1 Streptomyces sp. NPDC003247 | reverse complement strand
ACCAGCTGCTGGTAGCGGTCCTTGTCGGTCAGGGCGAGGTCGACGGCCTCGACCGGGCCCATCGAGGCGCTGACCGCGACGATCACGACCGGGAAGATCAGCCGCATGCCGAACACCGCGATGAGCACACCGATGGTGAGGAAGATCTTCTGCCAGAAGGCGTTCATCTTCTTCAGGATCCCGGCGTTGACCACCGCGTTGTCGAACGACAGCGAGATCTCCAGCACCGCCAGGATCGCCACGACACCGAGGGCGGACCAGCCGCCGTAGAGAACGCCTGCGACCAGCCCCAGCCCCGTGACCGCGAAGGCCCAGCGGAAAGTCTTCACCAACACATGTCACCCGTTCTCGTCCTACCGCTCCGCCCTGGTGCGGTCTTCGCATCGCGTGCCCGGCACAGGTGGTGTCCATCCCGGCGGGCCGGAGTACCGGTTCCCCCCACCCGGCCGCGCACACCGCGTCGGCGACCGGCCGGCACGCCGCCGTGGCCCGCACCCCGCCCCTCACCCGATGACGGACGCAGCCTACTCAGCCCAGCTCGCCGACGCCGTACAGGACCTGCCGCTGCTGCTCGCCCGGACGGCCGCCTGGCTCGACGCCTCGGCGAACTGGCCGCCGATCCGGTGCGCCGGCACGAGGCGCTGACCCGCCTGTCGGAGTCGACGGCCGTGCGGATGGACTACGTGCAGACCTCCGACCACGAGCCCTACGGGGACAGCGTGGAGATGCACCACCTCTACCACCGCTTCCTGCGCCGCGCCCTGTCTCCCGCCGACCGCGACGAGCTGTCCGCGGTCGCCTGCCGAGTACTGGTCTCGGCCGACCCGCGGCGGCCGTCCGACGTACGGTCGTGGCCGTGGCGGACCGTCGGGCGGAGGGGGGGCGGAGCGGGGCCGAGGGGGGCCGAGCGGGCCGTCGGGCCGAGCGGAGCCGAGTGGGCCCGGACGGGCGGCGACGGCTGGCCGGGGCGGCTGGGGCGGCTGGGGCGGCTGGGTTGACTGGGGTGACTGGGGTGGCTGGGGTGCGGCGGGCCGGCGCGGAGGCTACCGGCTCGGGCTGTGGCGGCGTTCCGGGTCCGGCCGGCAGCCACCGGGCGCCTGATCCGGACCGTCGGGCGGCGATGAGGCGGCCCGCCCGGTGCGCGCGGTGACCACCGTCACGGCGAGACGGCGCGCCACGACCGCGGCGCGCACGGCAAGCGGCGCCGTGTACCCCGGCCCGCCCGGCAGGGAGGTCCGGGCTGCCGCGCGGTCGCCGTCGCGGCCACAATTCCGGGCGCACGGCGGCCACTTCTCGGACAATGACCGCCATGATCCCCCTCCACGCCAACCCGCTCTTCACCCGGCTCGCCGACGCCGAACGGATCCTCGTCGCGGGCGCCGGCGGCGGTTTCGACATCTATTCGGGGTTGCCGCTGGCCCTCTCCCTGCTGCACCAGGGCAAGGAGGTGCATCTCGCGAACCTCTCCTTCAGCGCCCTCGCCGGTCTCCCCCTCGACGACTGGGCCGCCCCCGACCTGGCCGTCGTCACCGCCGACTCCGCTCCGCACCAGAGCTACTTCCCGGAGCGGACCCTCGCCCAGTGGCTGCGCCGGCACGGCTACCCGGCCACCGTGTACGCCTTCCCCCAGACCGGCGTGCGCCCCCTGCGCGCCGCCTACCGGGCCCTGGTCGAACTGCACGGCATCGACGCCGTCGTGCTCGTCGACGGCGGTACGGACATCCTGTTGCGCGGTGACGAAGCGGGCCTCGGCACTCCGGAGGAGGACATGACCAGCGTGGCGGCACTGGCCGCGCTGGACGACATACCGATCCGGCTCGTGGTGTCGGTCGGCTTCGGCGTGGACGCCTATCACGGCGTGAACCACGTGCACGTCCTGGAGAACATCGCCGCGCTGGAGCGGGACGGCGCGTACCTCGGCGCGTTCTCGATCCAGCGCACCACCGACGAAGGCGCGCTGTACCTCGACGCGGTGGCGCACGGCCAGGCCCACACCCCGGACCGTCCCAGCATCGTGAACGGCTCCATCGCGGCAGCCGTGCGCGGCTCGTTCGGAGACGTCCGCTTCACCGAGCGCACCCGGGGCAGCGAGTTGTTCATCAATCCGCTGATGTCGCTGTACTTCGCCTTCGACCTGCCGGGCCTGGCGGCCCGCTGCCTCTACCTGGACCGCATCGAGGACACCCACCTCATGCGTCAAGTCCACGCGCGGATCGCCGAGTTCCGCGAGAACACGGTGACCCGCCCGCCCCGCCGCTTCCCGCACTAGCCGGTGTCTCGTCGGCCGGCGCGGGTGTCCGGCCGGCGCGCCCTACTCGCTGTGCACGATCTGGATCAGGTTGCCGCAGGTGTCGTCCAGGACCGCGGTGGTGACCGGGCCGGTCTCCAGCGGCTCCTGGGCGAAGCGCACCCCGAGCCCGCGCAGCCGCTCGAACTCCGCCCGAACGTCGTCCACGGCGAAGGAGGTGGCCGGGATGCCGTCCTGGACCAGCGCCGTCCGGTACGGCTGCACGGCGGGATGGCCCGAGGGCTCCAGCAGCAGTTCCGTCCCGCCGGGATCCTCCGGCGAGACCACGGTCAGCCAGCGGTCCTCCCCGAGCGGGACGTCGTGCTTCTTCACGAAGCCCAGCACGTCGGTGTAGAAACGCAGGGCCTTCTCCTGGTCGTCGACGAAGACGCTGGACAGGTGGATCTTCATGGGAGGCTCTCCGGGGCGTCGGGCCTGAGCCGTCGGGTCGCGATGCGCTCAGCGGGTCCGGTGTGCGGGTCATGGCACTTGTACCGGTTCCGGCACCGCGAAAGAAACAGACCCGCGGAGGGGACACGGCCAAGTCCGACCGGTAGGCCGAGTCCGCAGCGGCGCACCCGGGTCCCACCCCGCTGTTGACCTTCGAGTGGGACGAAACCCGATGATGGCGACGTGCCGAACAATGAACTGATGCCGATCGGAACCTTCGCCCGACGCAGCGGTCTGACCGCCGGCGCGTTGCGGTTCTACGCCGATTCCGGACTGCTGCCACCTGCCGAGGTCGACCCGGTCTCGGGCTACCGCTACTACAGCGCCGACCAACTGGACCGGGCGACCCTGCTGCGGCAGCTCCGGGAGATCGCCATGCCCCTCGTTGCTGTCGAGGCGGTCCTCGGGGCCGGGGCCGAGGAGGCGTCCCGGCTGCTCGACGAGCACGTGTCCGACGTCGTCGGGAACGCGGCGGCGGCACGGCGGAAGGCCGCCGTCGTCAAGTCCGCGCTCGGCGACGTGCCGGGCCTTCCGATCGCCGCGCTGAAGGGGCCCGTACTGGCCGATGCCGTCGAGCAGGTCCTGACGGCGGCCACGCACGAGCCCGGGATGCCGGTCCTCGCCGGGCTGCGCCTGGAGGCGGGTGACGACGCGCTCACCCTGACGGCGACGGACCGCTACCGGCTCTCCATGCGCACCCTGGTGCCGGTCGAACCACCGGGGCGGACATGGGCCGGCACGGTCGACGGGGACGAACTGAGGGCCGCGGCCGCCGGGATCCGCCGTAGCGCACTGGTCCGGCTCGAAGCGGTGTCGCACGGGATCCGGCTCCGCGTGACCGGCCGGGAGGACCTGCACTGCCGGTTGCTGTCCGGTGCATGGCCCGACCACCGGCTGATGATCGCGTCACTGGACGAGGTCACCACCCGTGCGACGGTCTCCAAGGAACTGCTCCTGCGCGCGCTGGAGGACCAGCCGGGCGAACGCGTCGCGCTGCACGTAGCCGACGACGAAGTGACCGTCGTGCCGGCGGACGACGCGCACCCCGGCGTCCCGCTCCCCGCCACCACGACGGGACGGCCCCTCCGGGTCCGGTTCGAGCTGACCACCCTCTACCCCGCCGTGAGCACGGCGATCGGCCCCGACGTGATGCTCGACCTGAGGGGAGACGGCCGGCCCGTCACGGTCCGCTCCGCCGACCGCGGCGATCTCACCACCCTGGCCATGCCCGTCAGGGCCCATCACGTCGCCTGACACGACGACGGGGGACACTGCGCCGCAGGGTCCATGGAGTCCCGGCCGCCACAGCACCTCCTCGACGCGGGGGTACCGGCCGAGGTCGACCTCGTGCGGCTCCGGGCATCGGGCGGATTATTTCAGGGCTAAGATTTCGGGGAGTGGTCGGCGGAGCGTAGGGAGGGGCGGTCATGGCGGGGAAGAGAGCGGTGGACCGGCAGGACGCCGTCGCGGCGATCATCGAGGACTGGGCCCGGGAGCGGCCCGAGCTGGACACGTCACCGCTGGAGGTGCTGGCCAGACTGCACCGCAGCTTCCTGCGCTACAACACCGAACTGGCCGCCGCCATCGAACGGCACGGTCTGGCGGTGGCCGGCTTCGACGTGCTCACCGCGCTGCGCCGGGCCGGTGCGCCCTACCGGCTGACGGCGGGGCAGCTCGCGGACTCGGGGCTGATCTCGTCGGCGGGGGTGACCCTGCGCCTCGACAGGCTGGAGAAGGACGGTTTCCTCGTGCGGGAACGGGACGCCGGGGACCGCCGTGTCGTCTACTCACGGCTGACCGACGCCGGGCTGGCCAAGGTGGACGAGGTGTTCGCCGAGCACCTGGACAACGAGCGCCGGATGCTCGCGGGACTGTCCCCGGCCGAGCGGCGCCAGCTGGCCCGGCTGCTGTCGAAACTGGAGCGTTCCATCGTCGCCTCGGCAGAGGCGGACGAGGAGGCGGAGGCCGGGGCCGCGGCCCGGGCGGGGGCGTAGGCGCGGGCGGAGGACGGCACGGCCGGCGGGCGACCGAGTGCCCCGCCCGCGAGCCGCCCTCCGGCTCCGCCCTCCGGCTCCGCCCCGGCGGCGGACCGGGGAGCGGAGTCACTCCGCCCGGCTCAGCCGGCGGCGGCCTGCGCCTCGGCCTGCTGCCGGTAGAGACGGCGCAGCCGTACGACGCCGAGGTCGTGCTGGTAGAGGTTCTCGAACCGGTCGGCGTCGGCCGGCATGGCCTCCAGCATCACCCGGTCCTGTTCCAGGACCTCCCAGTGGCGCTGCTCGATGAGCGTCCGGTACAGGAACCGCCAGGTGTCCCGCTGCCAGTCGGTCACCTTGCGGTAGCGCCAGAAGAAGACCCCGGTCCGCCGCTCGTCCACCGGGCAGGCCATGCCGACGATGCCGAACGCGCCGCCGGGTCCCGCCGACGGCGGGTAGGGGATGGACAGGTCGACCCAGTCGACGCCGGTGCGGCACAGCTCGACCCAGTCGAAGTTGACGCCGCGCTGGTCGGTCTTCTCGAAGAAGTAGCCGCGGTCCGTCTCGCGGATGCGGAACTTGGCCTGCGTGTCGCCGTCGTACATCGTGTGCGACTCGTGGTGCAGGAAGGCGCCGTGCATCGGGTCCAGCAGGTTCTCCATGGCGAAGCGCCAGGGCACGTTCCACTCCGCGTAGCACAGGAACGCCGCGGTCCCGGGGTCCGTCAGCGGCTCGGGGAGGGTGAGGCCGGCCGGCTCGGGGTGCTCCTCGTCGCCGAAGTACGCGAGGACCGCGCCGGCCACCTCGCGCACCGGCAGGGAGGCGACCAGCCGCTTGCCCTCCAGGTTGCAGCCGGGCAGGCCGGGCACGGAGGTGACGGTGCCGTCGCCCCGGACCTCCACCCCGTGGTACCAGCAGGCCACCCGGTCGCCGAGGTGTTTGCCGAGGGAGAGCGGTGCGCCGCGGTGCGGGCAGCGGTCGGCGAGCATCGACAGCGTGCCGTCCGCCCTCCGGAAGAGCAGCCAGTCCTCGCCGAGGGCGGTGACCTTCCGCAGGCCGCCGGGCTCGACGAAGTGCGAGGGGACGACCGGGTGCCACTGGTTGCGCAGCCCGTTGGCGTAGACGTGGTCGGCGGTGACGTCGGTGGTGAGGCTCATCTCAGGCTCCCAGGCGCTGCATCTCGGTACGGAAGGTCTCCTCGGTCCAGGGCTCCCCGTCGGGGGTGCGTACCTGGCGGGCGTTGAGTCCGGCGACCACGGCGGCGAGGTCGTGACCGTCCTCGGTGAAGATCGCTTCGAGGGTGCGTGCGAGCTTCACCTCGTACGGGGTGGGTGCGTGGGTGCGGGACTGGTGCGGGTCGAGGTAGGGCCACGTGGTGGGCGTGGTGGGCGTGGTGGGCGTGGTGGGCGTGGTGGTCGTGGTCGTCATCGGGGTCTCCGGGAGGGACGGCGGGACGGGAGGGCTCACAGGTCGAGGACGAGCCGGTCGGAGACGCAGCGCGAGACGCAGATCATCATCGTGCCGCCCGTCTCGTGCTCGGCGTCGGAGAGCAGGAAGTCGCGGTGGTCGGGGGTACCGGCCAGGACCCGGGTCTCGCAGCTGCCGCAGATGCCGTCGCGGCACGACGAGGTGACGGACACCCCGGCCGCCTCGACCGCCTCCAGGACGGAGGTGGCGGCGTCCACGGACACCGTCACACCGGACCTGCGGCACTCCACCTCGAACGCGCTGTCGTCACCGGACCGTTCCACCGCCGGCGCGGCGAACCGCTCCAGCCGCAGCCGGCCCCGCGGGCACGACTCCTGGAGGGCGGCCAGCAGCGGTTCGGGGCCGCACGCGTACACCAGCGCGTCGGCCGGCAGGCCGTCCAGTGCCGCGGCCAGGTCGACGTGCCCCTGCTCGTCCTGCGGTACGAGCGTGACCTCGCCGCCGGTGAGCCGGGCCAGTTCCCCGCCGAACGCCATGGCGGCGCGAGAGCGCCCGCCGTGCACCAGGCGGTACGGGATCCCGTCCCGGTCCGCCTGGCGGGCCATGGCGAGGATCGGGGTGATCCCGATGCCGCCGGCGACGAACACGTACGATCCGGCGGGCTCCAGCACGAAGTGGTTGCGCGGACCGGCCGTCGCCACCCGCTGCCCGGGACGCAGCTTGGTGTGCACATGGCGCGAACCGCCGCGCGAGGCGGGCTCGTCGAGCACGGCGATCCGGTAGGAGGAACCGTCGGCCGGGTCGCCGCACAGCGAGTACTGGCGCACCAGGCCGCCCACGTGAACGTCGAGGTGGGCGCCCGGGGTCCAGGCCGGCAGGGGCTTGCCGGCCGGATCGGCCAGCTCGACGGAGAGGACGCCGTCCGCCTCCCACGTCATACGGCGGACGAGGAGTTCGAGCCGCTGCTCCTCGGTGTCGTCGGTGTCGTTCATCGGGGGCCTCCCTCCGCGGTGGGGATCTTGACGGGCGGGGTGAACGGGTTCTTCATCGGACCGAGGGCGGCCAGGTCCACCTCCACGAGGGTCGGTCCGCCGGAGGCGAGGGCCTCCCGGATCACCCCCTCTGCGTCGGCCTCGGCGGCGACGCGCGCGTACGGCAGCCCGCAGGCGGCGGCCAGTCGTCCGAAGTCGGGGGTGTGCAGGTCGACGCCGGCGCGGCGGTCGCTGTAGCGGTCCTGGGTGTTGCGGAGCACGCCGTAGCCGCCGTCGTTGAAGACGAGCAGCAGCAGCGGGGGCCGCTCCTGGGCGAGGGTGAGCAGTTCGCCGAGGTGGACGGCGAGTCCGCCGTCGCCCGCGATGACCACGGTGGGCGCGTCGGGGCGGGCGAGCGCGGCGCCGATGCCCATGCCGAGGCCCTGGCCGATGCCGCCGCCGCGCGGGAAGACGTTGGCGCGCGGATCGTGGATCGGCAGCAGCCGGTTGCCCCACGTCGAGGACGCGATGGTGACGTCCCGGGCGACGACCGCGCCGCGCGGCAGGGCCGCGGCGAGCGCCTCGCAGATCGCCGCCTGCGGGCCGATGCCCTCCCGCAGCGCCGCCCGCACCTCCTCGCGCACGGAGCGCACGCGGGCGCTCCAGTCCGCCGCGGCGGGGACGGCGGCCGCGGTCAGCGACGGCAGGACGCGGGCGGCGTCGCCGTGCAGGGCGTGCCGGGCCGGGTAGACCCGGCCGAGCGCGGCGGCGTCGACGTCGATCTGGACGTGCGCGGCGGGCAGCCGCAGGTCGTAGTCGGACGTCTCGTTGGACCGGAAGTGGGTGCCGACCGTGAGAAGCGCGTCGGCGTCGGCCAGCAGGGCGCGGACCGGGGGAGTGGTGGCGAAGTTGCCGATGACCTGCGGATGGTCCTCGGGGACCGCGCCCCGGCCGGAGTTGGACGTGATCAGGCCCGCGCCGGTCGCCTCCAGCAGGGCGAGCAGCTCGCCCCGGGCCCGGTTCGCCCCGCCGCCCGCCCAGATCAGCGGATGCCGGGCACCGGCCAGCAGCTCCCGCGCGCCAGCCAGCGCGTCCGGGTCCGGCCCGGGACCCTCGGCGGGCGCGGCCCGCTCACCGCGGACGTCCTGCTGCACGGCGTACTGGAGGTCGATCGGCCACTCGACGCTCGCCGGTCCGCCGGGCACGGCCAGGGCCGCGGCGGCGGCCTCGCGGAGCAGGCGCCCCGCGCTCGCGGTGTCCGGCACCGTCGCGGCGTACGCGGACACCGCGGCGAGCATGCCGAGCTGGTCCTTCGTCTCATGGATGAAGCCGCGCCCGCTGCCCAGGTGGCGGCTGTCGACCTGCCCGGTGACGTGCAGGACGGACGTGCCCGAGGCGAGCGCCTCCACCAGCGACCCGGCCGCGTTGCCGGCGCCCGTCCCGGTGGAGGTGAGCGCGCAGCCCAGGGTGCCCCGCGCCCGCCCCCAGCCGTCGGCGGCGTTCACCGCGGTGGCCTCGTGCCGCACGGGAACGAAGCGCAGCTCCCGGTCGACGGCCTCGACGAGGGGCAGATTGTGCACGGACACGATGCCGAAGACCGTGTCGATGCCGAGTTCCTTCAGGACGGCGACCAGCAGGTCGCCGCCGTTGCGGTGTGTCATGCGAGCCTCTCAGAGGATGCCGCGGCCGACCCCGCCGCAGACGTCGATGGCGGTTCCGGTGATGTACGAGGCGCGCGGCGACAGCAGCGTCACGACCGCGTAGGCGACCTCCTCGGCCCGCCCGAGCCGGCCGAGCGCCACGCCCCGGTCGGCGGCGAGCCGCGCCTGCCACTCCCCGTAGTCCAGGCCGGAGCCGTCGGCGGCGTGGCGCCGGGTCCACTGCCCGGTGTCGATCAGGCCCAGGCAGACGGAGTTGACCCGGATGCCCTCCGCGGCGAGTTCGAGGGCGAGGGACTTGGACAGGTTGAGGATGCCGGCGCGGGCCGCGCCGGTGGTGATCAGGCGGGGCTCGGGCTGCTTGGCGAGGACCGCGTTGACGTTGACGACGCTCGCCGCGTCCGAGTCCCGCAGGTGCTCCCGGGCGGCGCCCAGGGGGTGCAGGACGCCCGCGAACTTCAGTTCCAGCTCGTCGCGCCAGTCCTCGGCGGTGGTGTCGTCCAGCCGCTTCATCCGGGACTGGCCCGCGTTGTTGACCAGCCCGTCGATACCGCCGAAGCGGGCGGCGGACCGCTCGACGAAGGCGCGTACGGCGTCCGCGTCGCGGACGTCGCAGGCGGCGGTCAGCAGCCGGTCGCCGCCGTCCAGCCGGTCCGCGGCGGCGGCCAGGCGTCCGGCGTCGCGGCCGCAGGTGGCCACGTTGGCCCCTTCGTCGAGCAGGGCGCGGACCGTGGCCAGGCCGACGCCCGAGCTGCCGCCGGTGACCAGGACGGTCCGGCCGGCGAGACCCAGATCCATGAGTGCTCCTGTGTGTCGGCGCATGTCTGCGCGGGTCAGTGCATGGTGAAGCCGCCGTTGACGGCGATGACCTGGCCGGTGAGGTACCGGGACTCCTCGCTCAGCAGGAAGGAGACGAGGCCGACGAGGTCGTCCGGCCGCTGCGGGCGGGTGAGGGCGCGCTGCCCGGCGTAGAGCGCGTGGCGTCCGGCGGGGACGGACTCGGTCGCCTCGCACTCCGTGAGCCCGGGGGCGACCGCGTTGACGGTGACGCCCTGCTCGCCGAGTTCGCGGGCCATGGCGCGGGTCAGCGCGATGAGCGCGCCCTTGGAGGCGATGTAGTGGGCCAGGCGGGGAGAGCCGTACAGGGCGGCGTCGGAGGCGATGTTGACGATGCGCCCCGGACGGGCGAGCAGCGGGTGCAGGGCCTTGGCGACCAGCCAGGGGCCGCGCGCGTTGACGGCCATCAGGCGGTCCCAGACGTCGACGTCGATGTCCTGGAACTCCTTGCCGCCCACCCCGTTGGCGAGGGCCGCGTTGTTGACCAGGCCCCACACCGGGCCGTACTCGGCCACGGCCTCGGCGAGCCGGGCGACCGAGGCGGGGTCGGCCACGTCGCAGGGGACGTGGTGCGCCCGTCCGCCCGCGGCGCGGATGCCGGCCGCGGTGCGCTCGCCCCACTCCTCGTTCAGCTCGGCGACGACCACCCGGTGCCCGTCGCCGCCGGCCCGGCGGGCCATGGCCTCCCCCAGGCCACGGCCCGCCCCGGTCACGACGACCGTCCCGAGTCGGTCAGTCACGGGTGACGCCGTACAGCGGCGAGTACTCGGGGTAGGTGGGGACCTGCGGCTTCCGGGTGCCGATGATCACGCAGAACAGCGCGTCGGTGTCGCCCTCGTTCTTCAGCGACCGGGTCACCCCGGCCGGCACCACGATCATGTCGCGGTAGCCGAGCGTGCGGTACTCGACCTCGTCCGGGCCGCGGTGGATGCCCACCCGGACCTCGCCCTCCAGGACGAAGAACGCCTCCTCGACGTCGTGGTGGGTGTGGGCCGGGCCCTCGGCGCCGGGCGGCAGCAGCATGTTGGAGAAGGTGAAGCCGCCGGAGGGGATGATCCGCCGGTCGTCGTCGTGGTTGCCGGTGGCGCCGGAGCCGACGTAGCGGATCTGCGCGCGCTTGTACTGCGGGCCGGCCTTCTCCTGGAAGGAGAGGGTGCCCCAGTCGGGCTCGCGCGAGTCCTTCGTCGCGATGAGGGAGTCGGTGTACCGGGCGAGGTCGCTGCCGTTGTCGTACTCGGTGGTGGTCAGGGGCACGGTTCAGTCCTCCGTGAGGTGGCTGGGGTGGGTGTCGGGGTCGGTGACGATGTGCAGGTGTGCCAGGACCCAGGCGTCGAAGCGCTCGGGCTGTTCCTGGTGGGCGAGGTGACCGGCGTCCTTGACGATCACGTAGGCCGTCTTGTGCAGACCACCGGCCAGGGCCTGGGCGGCCTCCGGGCCGGTGACCTGGTCCTTGTCGCCGCACAGCACGAGCGCCGGTGCGGTGATGCGCGCCAGGTCGCCGCGCAGGTCGGCGCCCGCCATCGACTCGGCGGCGTACGCGTAGCCGGGCAGGCGTACGGCGTCCGCCATCGTGTCGACGACACGCCGGACCAGGTCGGCGGGCGCGTCGGGGGAGACCAGCCGGGGTCCCCGCCGCTCGGCGAACGCGCGCGGGCCGAGGCGTTCCAGCTCCGGGACGCGGGCCCGCATGGCGGCGGCCTTCTCCGGGGCGGTGCCGGATCCGGGGCTGGAGTCCGCGACGATCAGGGAGGCGACCAGCTCCGGGTGGCGGAGGGCGAGCCGGAGGGCGACGACCCCGCCCCAGGACACGCCCAGGACGTGGGCCCGGCCGCCGCGGGCGCGGATCACCTCGGCCGCGGCGTCCGCGAACCCGTCGAGGTCCAGCGGCCCGTCCGGGTCGGGCGAGCGGCCGTATCCGGGCGCGTCCCAGGCGGCGACGCGGAAGCCGCCGGCCAGCGTGGCCAGTTGGGGAGCGAAGGAGGCGGACGAGGAGCCGATGCCGTGCAGGCAGAGCAGCAGCGGCCCGGTGGAACCCGCCTCCTCGACGTGCGCCTTCGCCGGGGCGGTCACAGGATCTGTCCCGGGCGTCCGGCGATCGCGCCGAGGGAGCGCAGGACCGCGTACGGGACGACGGCGCTGGTGGCCGGGGTGTCGGCGTCGGGGGTGTGGGCCGCCTCGAAGCGGTAGGCGCCGTGCGGGCCGGAGGCCTCGACGACGTGCCGGGTGCGGACCGCCGCCGGGTCGGCGACGACGCGGACCCGGACGGCGTCCAGATCACCGACGGCGAGCGCGACGGACGCCGCCACGTTCGTCGACCGCGGGAACTTCACCGGTACGTCGCGGGCGGTGCCGGACATCACCTCGACGGGCCCGGTGGCGGTGCGCAGCCGGCCGAGCAACTCCTCGTCCATCCACGGCTGTTCGAGCGTCGCCGGCAGTTTGGTGGTGGTCAGCCGGACCTCGTCGAGCGGGCCGAGCGCCCGGACGGCCTGGAGCAGGTCGAGGCCGCCGACCGCGCCGCCGGTGAAGTAGACGCGGCCCGGCCCGGCGCCGAGCAGCCGCTTGGCCAGGTCCTCGTCGGTGAGGGCGCCGGTGGAGGCGACGAGCAGGTCGGTGCCGGCGGTGAGCACCCGCTCGCCCCACTCGCGGACGACGCCCTGGCCCGCGGCCTCGACGACCAGGTCGCACGCCTCGATCGCGGTCTCGAAGGGGACCTGCTCGGCCGGGGCGGCATCGCCCAGCGGACGGTTGTCGACCACACAGGTGAGCGTGGCCCCGGGCACCTCGCCCGCGGCGAGCGCCGTACCGACGACGCGGCCGATCGCGCCCCAGCCGACCAGGCCGACTTTCAGGGGCTCGGAGGTGGTGCTGGTCATGCGGGGGCTCCTTGCGGGACGGCGGTGTGGGCGTTCTGGGCTTTCTGGGCTTTCTGGGCGGTCGCGGCGGTCTGGGCTGACGCGTCGGTCTCGTCGGTCTCGGGTTTCCGGTCGGCCCGGTCGGCCCGGTCGGCCCGGTCGGCCCGGTCGGCCCGGTCGGCCCGGTCGGCCCGGTCGGTCCGGTCGGTCCGGTCGCTCCGGTCGGCCAGCTCGGCCTGGCTGGTCCGCTCGGCCTGGTCGGCCCGGTCGGTCTCCGCGTCGACGGGCGGCAGGACGGGGCTGCCGTCCGGGGTGCCGGCCATGTGCGCGCGGATCAGCTTCGAGGGCGGGCCCGCCGTTCCCCACAGGTCGGACAGTTCGGGGACGCGCCGCCACACCTTGCAGATCCAGCGGTCCTCGACGACCTGCGCGACCTCGGAGGTGTACTCGCAGACCAGGCCGGTCGGGTCGGTGAAGTAGGAGAAGGTGTTGTTGCCCGGGCCGTGCCGCCCGGGACCCCACTGCGGGACGACACCGTGGTGGCGCAGCCGGCCGATGCCCCGCATGAAGTGGTCGACGGAACCCATCTCGTACGCCACGTGGTTGAGGGACGCCCAGGGCGCCTGGTTGAAGGCGACGCAGTGGTGGTCGCTGTTGCAGCGCAGGAACGCCATCTGGTGCTCGGACCAGTCGGAGACGCGCAGGCCCAGCACCTCGCGGTAGAAGGCGACGGAGGCGTCGATGTCGGTGGTGTTGAGCACGACGTGGGTCACCCCGACGGGCACGGCGGTGTCCCGGCCGCGCGGCGGCACGGCCCAGGTGTCGGCGGACAGCTCGATCAGCCGGCCCTCGTGGTCGTGGAAGCGCAGGCCGTACCCGCCGCCGACCTGGTCGAGCGGGCCGGGGCCGGTGACCGGACGGATGCCGCGCCGCTCCAGGCGCCGCGCGGCCTCGTCGATCTCCGCCGGGGTGGCGACGGCGAACGCGAGCCGGCCGAGGCCGATCCGTTCGGAGCGGGTGAGCTGGAGGGCGTGGTGCTCCTCGCCGGTGCCGCGCAGCCAGCTCGCGCTGTGCCCGGCCTCGACGACCTCCAGGCCCCACGCCTCCTCGTAGAAGTCGGTGGCGGTGGTGAAGTCGGGGGTGAGCAGTTCGACGGAGCGCAGGGCGTGCAGCCGGGCGATCGGGGGGTTCTCGGGGTCAGGGAACATGGTGGTCTCCGTCAGTGGTCAGCCGGCCCAGGGCAGGGGGGTGGTGGCGGTGCCCCAGTACAGGGACTTCTGGCGCTGGTAGGCGCGGATGCCGTCGCGGCCCTTCTCCCGCCCGAGACCGCTCGCCTTCATGCCGCCGAAGGGCGTGGAGATGCTGAACTGCTTGTACGTGTTGATCCAGACGGTGCCGGCCTCGATCCGGCGGGCGATCCGCCAGGCGGCCCGGTGGTCGCGGGTCCAGATGCCGCAGGCGAGCCCGTAGACGGAGTCGTTGGCCTGGCGCACCAGGTCCTCCTCGTCGTCGAAGGGCAGCGCGACCAGGACCGGGCCGAAGATCTCCTCCTGGCAGGTGCGGGCGTCGCCCGGCAGCCCGTCGAGGACGGTGGGCAGGTAGTAGGCGCCGTCCGCGTACTCGGGGCCCTCGGGCGCGGCGCCGCCGCACAGCACGCGGGCGCCCTCCTGCCGGGCCAGGTCCACGTAGGCGGCGACGCTGTCGCGGTGGGCGCGGTGGACGAGCGGGGCGACCTGGGTGTCCGGGGCGGTGCCGGGGCCGACGCGCAGTTTCCGGACCCGCTCGACGAGTTCGCCGATGACGTCGTCGTACATCGACCGTGCCACGAACAGCCGGGAGCCGGCGATGCAGGACTGGCCGCTGGAGGAGAAGACCCCGAACATCACGCCGGCCAGGGCCTGCTGGACGTCGGCGTCGGGCAGCACGATCGTGGGCGACTTGCCGCCCAGTTCCAGCGAGACGGGCATCAGCTTGTCGGCGGCGGTCCGGGCGAGCGCCCTGCCGGTCGTGGTGCCGCCGGTGAAGGCGACCTTGCCGACGCGGGGGTCCCGCACGATCGCGTCGCCGACCACCCGGCCGGGTCCGGGCAGGACGGACAGCAGGGCGGGAGGAAGCCCGAGCTCCTCCAGCGTCCGGCCGACGAGCCGGCCCAGGGCCAGCGACACCAGGGGGGTCCACTCGGCGGGCTTCAGCAGCACCGCGTTGCCGCCGGCCAGCGCCGGGGCGAGCTTCTGGGCGTCGCTGGCGACGGGGGAGTTCCAGGGGTTGATCGCGCCGACGACGCCGATCGGCTCGTGCACGCTCATCGTGACGTACGCGCCCCGGGACGGCGTGACCGCGTCCTCGGCGGTCTCCAGGGCGGCGGCCGTGTAGCGGAAGGTGGCGGCCGCGCTCGCCGCCAGCGCGCGGGTCTCGGTGAGCGCCTTGCCGGTGTCCGCGGTCTGGAGCGCGGCCAGGTGCTCGGCCTCGTCCTCGATCAGCGCGGCCACGCGGTGCAGCAGGCGCGCCCGCTCGTGGGGCGGCAGATCGCGCCAGCGGGGGTCGGCGGCGGCCTCCGCTCCGGCGCGCGCCGCTTCGGCGACCTCCTCGGGGGTGACGGCGTGCACGGTCGCGAGGGGGCTGCCGGTGGCGGGGTCGTACGTCTGCGTCGGGGCACCGCCGCCGCGCCGCCACCGGCCCGCAACGAGCGCTTCGTCGGGGGGAGTTCGGAGCATGAGGGGGCCTCCTGAACAGGTGGGTGGGAGAGCTGCTTGGGTAAGCGCTAGAAATCTAAGGGCTTAAATATCTTCGGCGCAAGGGGTGGCCCTGAGCTTCTCTCCGGTTAAATCCCTGCGTCAGGCCTTGACGCGATCCTGCCGAGCCGGGATACAAGTTAAGCGCTTAGAAGCTTGGCGCTTACCTGACGTTTCGTTGGCTGCCGCGCGGGCCTTCTTCGCCGCTGCCTTCCGGCCTTTCGTCCCCTGCCCCTGCCATCAGCGGAGTCCCAGCATGACGACCGAAGCAGTACCCGACGGCTCGCTCCGAGCCTCCATAGCCGCCCGCTTCGAGCGGCTGCCCCTGTCCCGCTGGCACGTCACCGTTCGGCTCGTCATCGGAGCGGTCACGTTCTTCGAGGCCTTCGACCAGCTCCTCATCGCCTACGCGCTGCCCGAGCTGCGCGGCGAATGGCACCTGTCCACCGCCTCCGCGACCCTGCTGCTCACCGTCGGCTCGATCGGCATGCTGGCCGGCGCCCTGCTCTCCGGCCGCGTCGCCGACCGTGTCGGGCGCGTCCGCGTGATCGCCCTGTGCATCGCCGTCTCCAGCGCCGCCAACCTCGCGCTCGCCTTCGCGCCCTCGCCGGAGGCGTTCATGGGCCTGAGGTTCGTCCAGGGGCTGGCCATCGGCGGCGAGGTCCCGGTGGCCGCCACCTTCATCGCCGAGATCACCCGCAGCCACAAACGGGGCCGCTTCGTCCTCCTGTACGAGCTCGTCTTCCCCGCCGGCCTGACCGTGGGCGCCCTGGCCGCCGCCTGGCTCGTGCCGGTCCTCGGCTGGCGGTGGATGTACGGCCTCGCCGCCCTGCCCGGCATCCTCGCCGTCGTCGTGCTGCGCGTGGTGCCCGAATCGCCGCGCTGGCTCGCCGACCGCGGCAGGACCGAGGAAGCCGCCGCCGTCATGACCCGTATCGAGACGGCCGTGGAACGCGCCACCGGCGCACCCCTGCCGCCCGTCGCGGAACCCCTCCCGCCCGCTGCTGGACCGCTCCCGGAGTCCGCGGCCCACCCGCTCCCGCAGGCCGGCGCGGACTCCGCCCAGGCCCCCGCGACCGGCCTGCGCGCCCTGTTCACCGGCCGCTACCGGCGCCGCATCCTGGTCATCGGCGTCCTGTGGTTCACCGGGTACTTCGTCAACTACGGCATCACGTCCTGGCTGCCGACCATCTACCAGAACCGGTACGGCCTCTCCCTGTCCGACGCCCTGCTGTACTCCACCGTCACCTCCTGCGCGGGACTCCTCGGCTGTCTCGTCGCCGCCCTCACCGTCGACCGCGCCGGCCGCCGCAAGGTGATCAGCGGCTGCCTCGGCGGCTCGGCCGCCGTCCTGCTCGTCCTCTCCTTCCTCGGGGCGGACACCGCCGTCCAGGTCCTGGTCTGGACGTCCCTCGCCGCCGTCTTCTTCTTCGGCTCCAACATCTGCCTCTACCTCTACACACCCGAACTCTTCCCGACCCGCATGCGGGCCCTGGGCAGCAGCGTCGGCGGCGCCCTCAACCGCCTCGGCGTCATCCTCGGCCCGATCGTCGTGGGCGCGGTCTACGCCGGCGGCAGCATCGGCTCCGTCTTCCTGACCCTGGCCGCCGTCTCCCTCGTCGGCGCCGTCGTCGCGGGAGCCTGCGCGGAGGAGACGGCCGGCCGGAGGCTGGAGGAGGTGTCGCCCTAGACGGCCGGCGGGACACGACGAAGGACGACTCCGGTACCGGCTGATGCCGTCCGGTCGGCGCTGAGCAGCCCATGGTGCGGCCCGCCCGGAGCGGGCCGCACGAGGACACCGGCTCAGTTCCCCACGCCGAG
The DNA here is from genome assembly GCF_042888135.1 of Streptomyces sp. NPDC003247. NCBI lineage: Bacteria > Bacillati > Actinomycetota > Actinomycetes > Kitasatosporales > Streptomycetaceae > Streptomyces > Streptomyces sp. NPDC003247. Next base: position 212,019 of record NZ_JBIAPF010000014.1, on the reverse strand, counting down.
GTCCGACATGGACGCCGTCGGGTAGCGGTCACCGCGCGCCGAGCCCGGCGACACGGCCTTCTCGATCTCGGCGAGGTCGCGGTGTCGCGGTCGAGCTCTTCCGCAACCGCGTGCAGCGCTACCGGGCCGTCCTGAGGCCGACGTGCCGCACGTGGCCGGCGTCGATCATCTCCTTGATCGCGCCCACCGTCTCCTCGATCGGTACCGCCGGATCCAGCCGGGCGGGACGGTAGACGTCGATGTGGTCGGTGCCCAGCCGGGTCAGCGAGTGGGCCAGGAAGTTCTTCACCGCCTGGGGACGGCCGTCGTACCCGCCGAACTCGTGGCCCGGTCCCCGCAGCGCGCCGAACTTGACGCTCAGCCGGTAGCCGTCCCGGTCCCGGCCGCGCAGCGCCTCGGCGAGCAGCAGCTCGTTGTGGCCCATGCCGTAGAAGTCGCCGGTGTCGATCAGTGTGACGCCGGCCTCCAGCGCGGCGTGCACGGTGGCGATGCTCTCCGCGCGGTCGGCCGGGCCGTACGCGCCCGACATGCCCATCGCACCCAGGCCCAGCGCGGAAACGGCCGGGCCGGTGCTGCCCAGGGTTCGTACCTGCATGACGTTCTCCTCACTCGTCGATCCGTCACCCACCCTGCGCCCGCGCCGCGGCCGGCGGGAGCGGAGCGTTCATCATGGGAGAGCCGCTCCCTGGCTCGGCTCGCCCGCCGCGAGGGAGCATGGGGTCATGCAACGTGACCAGCTCGCCGACTTCCTGCGCCGCCGCCGCGAGGCGATCCGCCCGGCCGAGGTCGGCATCGCGGACGGCCCCCGCCGCCGCACCGCCGGCCTGCGCCGGGAAGAGGTGGCCATGCTGGCCGGCATGTCGGTGGACTACGTCGTACGCCTCGAGCAGGCCCGCAGCAGTCAGCCGTCGCCCCAGCTGCTCGGCGCGCTCGCCCGGGCGTTGCGCCTCTCCGACGACGAACGCGACCACCTGTTCCACCTGGCCGGCCACCGGCCCCCGCCCGCCGACGGCGTGGCCCGCCTGGCCCGGGCGGGCCTGACACGCCTGCTCGACCTGCTCGGCGACACCCCGGCCCTGGTCCTGTCCGACCTGGGCGAGGTCCTCGCCCAGAACCGGGCGTGCGTGCTGCTGTCGGGCGACCACACCTCCTACTCCGGCGACCGGCGCTACCTCGTGTACCGCTGGTTCACCGACCCCGCCGTCCGCGCCGTCCATCCGCCCGAGGAGCACGAGTACCACGCCCGCCAGTTCGTGGCCGACCTGCGCGTGGCAGCCGGCCGGCGGTCCGGCGATCCCACGGTCGACGGACTCGTCGACCGGTTGCGGGCCGCGAGCGCGGACTTCCGCCGGCTGTGGTCCGAGCACGAGGTGGCGGTCCGGCGCGCCGACCGCAAGACCCTGATGCACCCACGGGTGGGCCGCCTGCTGATGGACTGCGAGACCCTGGTCACGCCCGACCAGGGGCAGCTGCTGCTGGTGTTCACCCCGGCGGACGCCGAGACCCGCGAGCGGCTGGAGCTGCTGCGGGTGCTCGGCGTCGAGGACTTCCCCACCGGGCCGGCGACGAAGCCCTCGCGCTGAGGCGGCTCACGGGAGGCCCCGGCGGCGTGCGGGCCGCGCCGCCGGGGCCTCTCGGGTCTCCCGGGCCTCTCGGGTCTCCCGGGCCTCTCGGGTCTCCCGGGCCTCTCGGGTCTCCCGGGTCTCCCGGGTCTCCCGGGTCTCCCGGGCCTCTCGGGTCTCCCGGTCTCCCGGGCCTCTCGGGCTTCCCGGGTCTCCCGGGCCTCCCCGGTCTCCCGGGGTTCACGCGGCCTCCCCGGTCGCGGCCTCCCCGGTCTCCCGAGGTTCACGCGGCCCCCTGGGGTCTCCCGGGGTTCACGCGGCCAGGTCGATGCGCGTCCCCGCACCGGACGCGGTGGCGAGGTCGATGAGCAGGCGCGTCACGGCCAGGTCCTGGAGCCCCACGCCCACCGAGTCGAAGAGCGTGATGTCGTCGGCGGAGGTGCGGCCCGGGGCGAGCCCCTCCAGGACGTGCCCCAGTTCGGTGGCGAAGTCGGCCTCGGTCAGGGCGCCTTCGGCCAGCGGGATCAGGACCTCCCCCGACTTGCGGCGGGCGGTCGCGAAGGAGTCGACGACCAGGCGTGCGCGGACGACGCCCGCCGTGTCGATCTCGCGGTGGTCGGGCCGGGGCGGTGCCCCCACCGCGTTGACGTGCTGTCCCGGCCGCAGCCAGGCGCCCTCGACGACCGGCTCGCGGGACGGGGTGAGGGTGCACAGGACGTCCGCCGCCTCGGTGACCTCACGAGGACCGGCGAGCAGCTCGGCCGACAGCCCCAGCTCCCGCGTGACGCGGTCGACGAGGGCGGCGCCGTGCGCCGGAGTACGCCCCCAGACCAGCACCGACGTCCAGTCCCGGACGGTCAGCAGCGCCCGCGCATGGGCCAGGGCCAGGGGCCCCGTGCCGATCAGCCCGAGCACGCGCGCGTCCTCGCGGGCGAGCGCCCGGGTGGCGACGGCCGTGGCGGCAGCCGTGCGGTAACGGGTGACCAGGGCCCCGTCCAGCACGGCCGCCACGGCGCCGGTCCGCGCGGACAGCGCCAGCACGGCCGAGCGCTGCGCGGGCAGGCCCCGCTCCCGGTTGCCGGGCAGGTCCGCGAGGAGTTTGACCGTCGCCAGCCCGGCCGGTGAGGAGACGGCCGTCATGGGCAGGAACACACCGTCCGATCCGGGATCGCTCAGGGCGGGCGGCGCCGGCAGCGCGGCCAGCCCCCGGGTGAGGTCGCGGTGGGCCTGCTCCACCGCCGCCTCCACCGCGGCGGTGGCGTGGTCGAGGAGGCCGTGGATGTCGGAGCGGTTCAGGATCAGGGTCATCGTGGGGGTCTCCGGTACGTCGGGCGGGCGGTCGGGCGGGTGGCTGGCGTGGGGTGCGGTCCGGGGACCGGAATCCGGGTCAACTGCCGCGCAGGAACGGCACGGTGAGCCCGGCCGGCGCCCGGCTGCGGCCGACCAGGCCGCTCACCGCCAGCAGGGCGAACACGTAGGGGAGCGTGGTCAGCAGCGGCGCGGAGACGTGCAGACCGAGGGCGGGCGCGGCGAACTGGAGGGCCTGGGCGACGCCGAAGAACAGGCAGGCGAGCACGGTGGGCCAGGCCCGCCACCGGCCGGCGATCACCGCGACGACCGCGAGGTAGCCGATGCCGGCGGTGATGTTGTCGCTGAAGGCGTGCACCTCCGACAGCGCCAGCTGGGCACCGGCCAGGGCGGAGACGGCGCCCGTCAGCAGCACGACGGCGTAGCGGACGGCCCGTACGGGAAGCCCGCAGCGGTCCGCGGTGGTCGCGTCCTCGCCGACGGCGTCCACGGCCAGGCCCCAGGGGGTGCGCCGCGCGCAGCCGACGGCGAGCGCGCCCGTCACGGCGAACGCCACGTAGCCGAGGACACTCTGCTCGAACAGGGCGGGCCCCAGGACGGGCACGTCCCGCAGCAGGGGGACGGGCAGCGGGTCGAAGCCCGGCACGGAGTCGGCGTTGCCGTCACCGAACAGCAGCCGCGCCGCGTACGTCGTCCCCCCGAGGGCCAGCGCGTTGATCGTGATGCCGGTGACGATCTGGTCGGCGCGCAGCGTGACGCTGAGGACGGCCTGGAGCAGGGCGACGACGAGCCCCGCGGCGATGGCGGTGAGGACGCCCACGACCGCGCTGCCCGAGGCGAGCGCCCCGGCCGCGCCCGCGAACGCGCCGGTGAGCATCATCCCCTCGACCGACAGGTTGAGAACCCCCGCCCGCTCACTGAGCAGTTCACCCGCGGAGGCGAGCAGCAGCGGTACGGCGAGGCGGACACCGCCCGCGGCGAGTTCGTCGAGTACGGCGCTCATGAGCCGCTCCCCGTACGGCGGTTGCTCCACAGCATCGCCGCGGCGATCAGCAGCACCAGCACGCTCTGCACGATCTGCACGGACGACGCGGGGACCCCGGCGGCGAGCTGGAGGTTGATGCCGCCGCTGGTGAGGAAGCCCAGCAGCAACGAGACGGCGGCCACCGCGACCAGCGAGCCGCGGGCGAGCAGGCCCACCACCAGCCCGGAGAAGCCGTATCCGGAGGAGAAGTGCTCGGCGAGCACGTACGGGGCGGTCGCGACCAGGCAGGCGCCCGCGAGTCCGGCGAGGCCGCCCGCGACGCCGAGTGCGGACTCCTGGAGGCGGGCCACCGGCAGGCCCAGCCGCGCCGACGCGGAGGGCGAGTGCCCGACCGACTTCAGCCGCAGGCCGACACCCGTGAACCGCAGCACCACACCGGTGACCACCACGGCGGCCACCGCGACGACGACGATCGCGGTCGCGGGTGACTCGGGACCGGCGATCAGGGGCAGGCGGGTACCGGGCGGCAGCGGCTGCGACTGGGGAAGGGTCTCCGACGAGGTCACCGGCTGTCGCAGCAGCCCCTCCTCGTGCACGGCCACCGACACGGCACCCACACCGACGAAGTTCAGCAGCAGGGTCGTGATGACCTCGCTGGTTCCCCGCCGGGCCCTGAGCACGGCGGCGACGGACGCCCACGCGGCACCGGCGAGGAACCCGGCCAGGAGCGTCGCCGGCACGCCGATCAGGGCCGGCACGTGCGCGGGCAGGGCCAGCCCGGTCGCGGCGGCGGCCAGCCCGCCCGCGCACAACTGCCCCTCGCCGCCCACGTTCACCAGGCCCGCGCGGTGGGCGACGCCGAAGCCGGTGGCGATGAGCGCGAGCACGGCGGCGGAGTTGAGGGAGCTGCCGACGGAGTACGGCGAGCCGAACATGCCCTCGTCGAGGGCGGCCCAGGCTGTGACGGGATCGGCTCCCGCGGCGGCGACGAGCGCGGCGCCGACGCCGGTGGCCAGGAGCGCGGCACCGGCGGCGAGGACCAGCGGGTGCCGCAGACGGGTGGACAGGCGGGTCAGCAGAGGGGGAGGCGCCAGGGAGAGGGTCATGACGGTCCTTGCGGGGAGGGGAGGAGGGGGGAGGGAGGAGGGAGGGGAGGGGAAGGGGGAAGAGAGGGCGACCGGGTCGTGCGGGCCCGTGGTCATGGAGCGGGTGCGGCCGTTCCGGCGGGGTCGGCAGTGCCGCCGGAACCACCGGAACCACCGGAACCACCGGAACCACCGGAACCACCGGCACCGGCGGCAGCGTCGGCATCGGCCGTCCCGTGCCGCCGCCCGGCCTCCTCCTCGGCGCCCAGCATCAGCCGGCCGATCCGTTCGCGGGCCCGGGGCTCGCCCGTGGCGACGGGGGTGGACAGGCGTCCCCGGTAGGCGACGACCACGCGGTCGCACAGGGCGAGCAGTTCGTCCAGTTCGGAGGAGACGACGAGCACCCCCGTACCGCGGGACGCCGCCTCACGCAGCCGGGTGTGCACCGCGTCCACGGCGCCGACGTCCAGGCCGCGCGTGGGCTGCGCGGCGGCGAGGCAGACCAGGGGGTCCAGGGCGAGTTCGCGGGCCAGCACCACCTTCTGCTGGTTGCCGCCCGACAGGGCGGACAGAGGCGTGTCCGGGCCGTCCGCGCGGATGCCGTGGGCCGAGAGCACGGCGTCGGCCGCGCGGCGCATCGCGGACCGGTCCAGGAACACCCCGGCGCGGCGGAAGTGCCCGAGCCGTCCGAGGAAGAGGTTCTCCGCGACGGACAGTTCGGCGACACAGCCTTCGTGGTGCCGGTCCTCCGGGACGACACCGAGGCCGGCGGCCGTGCGCCGCGCGGGCGCGGCGCGCGTGATGTCGCTCGCGCCGACCGCCACGTCACCCGCTTCGGGTGCGAGGGAGCCGCCGATCACGGCCATCAGCTCGCTCTGCCCGTTGCCCTCGACCCCGGCGACGCCCACGATCTCACCGGGCCCGACCTCCAGGGAGACCCGGTCGAGGGCGTGCGTGCCGTCGGCCCCGCGCACGGTGAGGCCGCTCACCCGCAGCGCGGGAGGCCCGGAGCGGTCCCCTTCCCCTGCGGCCGGTCCGCGGGTGGAGTGGTCCTTTTCCCCTGCGGCCGGTCCGCGGGTGGAGTGGTCCTCTTCCCCCGCGGCCGGTCCGCGGGTGCAGCGGTCCCTTTCCCTCGCGGCCGGTCCACGGCCTGCCGGGTCGGGGCGTGCCGGGTCGGGGGCGCCCGCGGGCTCCGTTCCGGCCGCCAGCCCGATCGTGCCGGACAGGGCCGGGTCCAGGGAACCGGCGGAGCGTCCGATCATCAACGGTACGAGGCGCTCGGCGGGCAGTTCTGCCAGCGCCCCGCCGCCGGCGACCCGCCCCGCGCGCAGCACGGTCGCCGTGTCGCCGGCGCGGGCGACCTCGCCGAGCTTGTGGGTGATGAGGACCACCGCGCCGCCCTGGTCCGCGATGCGCCGGCAGGTCGTGAGGAGGGCGTCGGTGCCGGCCGGGTCGAGGACCCCGGTCGGTTCGTCGAGCAGCAGCAGGCGCGGTTCGCGCAGCAGCGCCTTGACGATCTCGACCCGCTGGCGCAGCCCGACGGGCAGGTCGGCGACGCGCGCGCCGAGGTCGAGGGCGAGGCCGTACTCGTCGGCGACCCGTTCGACGCGCCGGGCCAGGCCGGGCAGCCTCAGCAGGCGCAGGTTCTCCTCGACGGTGAGGGTGGGGACGAGGCTGAAGTGCTGGTGGACCATGGCGATGCCGGCGGCGAGCGCGTCGGCCGGCCGACGCGGGGTGTACGGCGTCCCGTACAGCCGCAAGGTGCCGGTGTCGGGGGAGAGGGAGCCGCCGATCAGGTGGCACAGGGTGGATTTGCCGGCGCCGTTCTCGCCCAGCACGCAGTGCACGCTGCCGGACTCGACGACCAGGCTGACGTCGTCCAGGGCGCGGACGGCGCCGAAGGACTTGGCGAGGCGGCGGATCTCCAGGGCGGGGGCCGGGGCCCCGGGGGTGGGTGAGGTGGTCATCGGGTCGTGATGTCCCCGGCCGCGATCTCCGCCTTGAGCTCGTCGAGCTTCGTCCGAGCCGCCGCGGGCGGGTTGCCGCACAGCACGATGTCGTTGCGCGGCTCGTCGAAGGTGAGTCCGAAGTGGACCGCCTCCGCCTTCCAGGTGCCGGCGGCGAGGTGGTCGGCGGCGTACTCGATCTCCGCGCCGATGTCCGTCTCGACGTATCCGGCGTAGGCCGCGTCGGTGGAGCACGGGTGCGCGATCGGGCCGCCGATGAGGGAGCCGCCGCTCTGGGCGGCCGCCTGCGCGACGCCCTTGTGGCCGAGGTTGAGGATTTGGCCGAGGACGTCGGCGCCGGCCCCGTAGTCGGCGAGGGCGGACTGCTTGGCCTTGGCGGCGTCGTTGAAGTCGCCGACGTACTGCGGAGTGAGGACCTTCACGCCGGGGTCGGCGGCCCGGGCGCCGTTGGCGAACTCCTTGGCCGCGTTGACGATCGCGGGCAGTTCGGCGCCGCCCACGAAGGCCACCGTGCCCTTCTCGGACACCAGGGCCGAGGCGGCGCCGGCCAGGTAGGCGGCCTCGGCCTGCTGGGGGTCGTAGAGCGCGAGGTTCGCGGTGGGCTCGCCGTCGGCGGGGCCGCCGATCTCCGCGAACTTCACGTCGGGGAAGCGGGCGGCGACCTTGCGCACGGCGGCGTCGGTCTGGCCGCCCAGGGAGATGACGAGGTCGGAGCCGGTGGCGAACCGCACCAGGGCCTGCTCGTAGTCGGCGGTGGCGACCTGCTCGACCTTGCTGAACGCGATCGTCCCGGCGTGCGTCTTCGCCGCCCGCCGGTAGCCGAGGTACGCCGACTCCATGAAGCCGTCGTCGGAGAGGGAGCCGGGGAAGAGCACGCCCACCTCGAGCGTGCCGTCGTCGGTGTCCGCCGACGGGGAGCCGCCGCAGCCGGTGAGGGCGGCCAGGCCGCCGAGTGCGGCCACGCAGGCCAGCGTGCGGTGGACCGGCGAAGTGCCGGGACGGGAGTGCGCCATCGAGTGCCTCCGGGGGACAGGGCCCGTGAGCCGGTTACTGGTATACCGTTAAGTGGCAATCAGTGTCGGAGCCCTGTGTTTCAGCGGTGTTAGAGCGCGGTTAGCAGTCACGGCGCCTCCGCGGCGACGGCCTAGAGTGGGCAGTCCCGCACTGTGGAGGAAACCCTTGGTGAAGAGCGCCGGACCGACCGCCGAGCCGCGTGGCTCCCTGCGCGAGCGTGCCTACGACGCGCTGCGCCGGCGGATCGTCGAGGCCGAGTTCCGGCCCGGTCAGCGTCTGGTGGAACGCGACCTCGCCGCCGAACTGGAGGTGTCGCGCATCCCGTTGCGGGAGGCGCTGCGGCTGCTGGAGGCCGACGGGCTGGTCCTCCTCGTGCCCCATCGCGGTGCCCTGGTGGCGCCCTTCACCCCCGCGGACGTACGGGACCTGTTCGACGTGCGCGAATCACTCGAGGCGCTCGCCGCCCGCCTCGCCGCCGAGCGCGCCGGCCGGTCCGGCCTGGACCGTCTCGCCGCCCGCCTCGACAGCGCCCGCGCCGCGACCCGTGCCGGTGACCGGGACGCCATCGCCGCCGCCAACGCCGGTTTCCACAACGACATCGTCGAACTCGCCGGGAACCCCCTCCTGACCGGCATCATGCGTCCGCTGGAGGCGCGCACCCACTGGCTGTTCCGCCTGACCGCGCAGCGCGACGCCGCCCGGCAGTGCACCGAGCACGAGCGGCTGTACGAGGCCATCGCGGCCGGTGACGGGGACCGGGCCGCGTCCCTCGCGCACGACCATGTCGCGACGGGCCGCCAGGTGAGCGTCGCACTGGCGGCGGAGTGGTCCCACCCGGAGATCGATCCGGAGGCGGTGGCGGCCCGCCGCCGACGCAGGCGCTGAGCGCCGGGCCGTGCGGCCGGGGCGACACGGGCGGCGACGCGGCGGCGGTCCGCCGCCGTTCGCGACGAGCCGGAGCGGACAAGCCGCGGCGGGCAGTCCCCCGCCCGGCGTCGTCGCCCGGCGCGGACCGTCGCCCGGCGCGGACCGTCGCCCGGCGCGGACCGTCGCCCGGCGCGGACCGTCGCCCGGCGCGGACCGTCGCCCGGCGCGGGCCGTCGCCCGCCCGGCGCCGACGTCGCCCGGCGCCGTTGTCCAGGAGCGAGTGGCCGTCGCCCGGCGCGGGACCGGATCGTCGCCCGGCACGGGACCGGATCGTCGCCCGGCGCGGGACCCGATCGTCGCCCGGCGCGGCTCAGCGAGCGGTGCCCGGGCGTCCGAGGGCGAACCGGCTCGGGCCGGGCTCGCCGCGGACGAGGGCGGCCGCCAGTTCGCCGATGACCGACGCGAACTTGAAGCCGTGCCCGGAGAAGCCGCCCAGCACGGTGACCGGGCCCTGCCGGTCGATGACGAAGTCGTGGTCCGGGGTGGTGGTGTACAGGCAGGTCAAGGGCTCCGGCGCGGTGTGGTCCACGCCGGGCAGCCAGCGCTCGGCGTACGACGCCAGCGCCCGCACCGCCGCGGCGTCCGGGGTGCGGTCACTGCGGTCGGGGTCGACGACCGGGCCGACACCGTGGAAGCCCGCCTTGACGCCGTCGGTGCTGCCGAGCCCGTACACGCCGTCCACGGTCAGGCCCTCCGCGGGCAGGGCGGCGCCCGGGTGGTGGATGAAGGCGGGCCAGGCCAGTGGGTCCGCCGAGGGGAAGTGGGCCGGCTGCTCCTGGGTGACCCGCAGCGTGGGCACGCCGTTCACCAGCGGGGACGCGCCGCCGGTCAGCAGGTGGTGGGTCCAGCCGCCGACGGCGAGCACCACCGCGTCCGCGCGCACCTCCTCCTCCGCCTCGGTCACCACGCGTACGCCGTCGCCGCGCACCGACAGCCCCGTCACCCGGACGCCGTGCCGGATCTCGGCGCCGTGCGCCCGTGCCGCCTGCTGGAAGGCGGTCACCGCCTCGTCGGCGTGCAGCCGCCCGGCCTCCGGGTGGAACAGCGCGGTGGTGTCGGCGCGCAGCCCCGGCCACCGCTCCGCGACCTCCTGCGGCGACAGCCGCTCCACGGGCCGTCCGGCGGCGGTCAGGGCCTCGTGCAGCGCGTCGGTGGCCGCGGCCGGGCCGTGGTCGACGGCACCGGTCAGGGTGAGCACCTGCCGTCCGGTCTCCTCCTCCAGGCGCCGCCACAGCGGCAGCGCCCGGACGGCGAGATCGACGTAGAACGGATCCGCGTAGGCCAGCCGGAAGATCCGCGAGGTGCCGTGGGAGCTGCCCCGGTCGTGGCCGGGCCGGAAGCGCTCCAGCAGGGTGACCCGCTCGCCCCGGGCGGCCAGCCGCCAAGCCGCCGACGCCCCCATGACTCCGCCACCGATGACGACGATCCGACGAGAAGGCACGCTGCGTGATCCTTTGTGAGTGATCCGGATCGAGCGGGCGACCGGAATCGATTCGCTGTGACCAGCAACTTTCTATCAGGAGCTCCGCCGCGCTCACCGGCCGGGCCGCCGGACGCGGGGAGCGGCCAAGGGGAGCGGCCAAGGGGCGGCTCGGCCTCGTGTCGTCCCCGGCCCACCGCCCCCGGCCCGCCTTCCCCGACCGGAGATCAGCTCGTCACCGGCCACTCCAGCGGATCGGCGTAGTAGCCCTGGCTCAGTTCGACCGCGGCGGCCTGCCGGCCGGCGGGGACGAGGAAGACGCTGCAGATGTCCTCCGACTGGCCGGCGCTCAGCTCCTTCTCGGTGTCGGGTGCCGGGCAGTCGGGCCACTGGGCCTCGCCCAGGAGGACGACGAGCGCCTTGGTCCGCTCGTCCTTGTCCGTCTTCACGATCAGGTCGTCGTCCATGTCGCCCACCGCCATGGCCTTGCCGCTCTTGTGGGTGAGGGTGGTCCACACGTACACGGGGACCTGAGCGCCGTCGCTCTCGTCCAGCTGGAGGCCGGAGTCGTCCACCTCGGCCTCCGTCCCGGTCCGCACCTTCGTGGGGGTGACCGTGAACGTCGCCCCCTTCGACGCCTGCAGGGTGGATTCCTGCGGCGGACTGGCCTCGCCCAGGCGGTAGGTCGTCCTGTCCTCCGAACCCGTGTCGCCCTCGGCCCGGTCCCCGGAACCGCCCTGGGCCGTCTCCGACCCCGACCCCGAGTCGTTGCAGCCGGTCAGCACCACGGCCAGCGCCAGGGCACCCAGCGTCGCCGGCACGGCGCGAGTCCACGTGCGCATGTTCCTCACTTCTCTCCCCGTTGATCTTTCCGGCGCCCGATCCTGCCAGAGACCGCGGCCCGCGCCGGCCACGGGCCGACCCCCGACGGCGGTTCCCCGTCACTTCCCCCCGACCTTCACAGCACCCACGTGCAGGACGCCGGACCGCCCGCCGGCGCCGGACCCGGGGAACGCCCGCGCACGGGCGCGGAGTCCGGCTCGGGCCGCCACCCCACGACGTGGGGGCCCCCCCCCGCCGGGGGGGGGGGGGGGGCGGGGGGGCCGGGGGGCGGGGGGGGGGGCCGGGGGGGGGGGGCGCCGGGGGGGGG
>NZ_JBIAPF010000014.1:55763-200591 GCF_042888135.1 Streptomyces sp. NPDC003247 | reverse complement strand
CGCGGCCCCGGCCCCCGGGTACGGCCCGCGCCGGGGCGGGGGGGCGGGGGGGGCCCCCCCCCCCCCGCCGGCCCCCCCGCCCCGGGGGTGGGGGGGGGGGGGGGGGGGGCCCACGTCGATCGTGGGGGCCGCCTGGTGCCGGGCGGCACCGGGGTTTCGGGCGGGCGGCGGGTCAGGAGGCGATGAAGTCGGCGATCTCGCCCAGCACGCTCGTGTCCGCCAGGAATCCGATGTGGGTCTGGCAGAGCACGCTGTTGTTCGTCGCGCCGTCCAGCCGGGTGCTGGTGTAGGGGATGATGACGCCGTCGCACGCCGAGTACCAGGTGGCGTACTGGGTGCTCCCCGGCGTCTCGTCGCCCGAGGTGATCTGGGAGATGAACGAGGAGCCCGGGTACATCTGCTGACACGTCGTGTAGATCAGGCAGGCGCCGGCGTAGGTGGTCCCGTGGTTCGCGCCGGCGATCGAGGCGAGGTGGCTGACGCTGGTGTTGCCACCCAGCACCTTCAGGTAGTACTGGCTGACGAGGCCGCCCATCGAGTGGTTGACGATCGCGACCTTGCTCGCACCGGTCTGCGACTTCACGTTGTTGACGAAGGCGGCGAGGCCCTGGGCGTTGGTGATGTTGTTGCCGTAGGAGTCGTACTCGTAGGCGAAGAGGTTGGAGCTCGACCAGCCGTTGAGCCGGAAGACGCTCATGGCGGTGACCCAGTTGGACGCGCTGCCGGTGTACCCGTGGACGAAGACGACCGGCGTGCTGGTCGACAGCGGCTGGACGGCCGCGTCGGCCGACCGCGCGGCGGAGGAGGTCGAGGCGGCCTGGCTCGCGGTGTCGGCCGCGCCGGCCGTCGACGCGGAGGAGAACAGGGTGAACGCGACCGTGGCGGCCGCGAGAACGCCGAGAAACCGGCGCGGAGAACGACGACGCATGGAGCCCTCCTGGCGGGGGTGCGGGGATGCGGGGTGCCTGACCCGACCAGAGTCGTGGGGCGAGCCGCCGGCGCCATCGGCTGAATCACCAGTGTGCGCGGTGGCGCCGCGCGCTCCGGGACGCCGCGCCCCGCTCCCGGCGGAACAGGTCCGCACGGGGCGAAAGGCTCCAGGCCGAGGGGCGGTACATTCCGTCCCGCAGGGGAAGGCTCGGCGTGCATGCTCGGGGGTGGGGGATGCGTGGGGGTACAGCGGCTCGCGCGGTCGTCGTTCTTCTGTCCGGTGGTGTTCTCGGAGCGGCGGTCGTGCTGCCGGCGACGGATGTGTCCGCCGGGCCCGCGGCGCGGGTGCTGCTCTGGAGCGCCGGCCTGGTGAGCGCGTTTCTCGGGGGGTTCGCCGTGGGTGGGCGGACGCAGCGGCCGGGCGACGGGCGACGCACCGCTGGAGACGCCACTGCCGTGGCGGTGGCCGACGACGCCGGTGCGGACGCCGGTGTCGGCGTCGGTGTCGTCGGTGTCATGGACGCGGTGGAGGCGGCCGCGAAGGCGGAGCCGACGCCGGGCGGCGCGGCCGGCCCGCGGCCGAGCGAGGCGAACGGTGTCCCTCCGGGGCGGGCCGTCCCCCTGCGGGGCACGCTCGCGGTCGCCGTGTGCCTGGCTCTGGCCGGTGTCCTCCTCACGCTCTGGCCCGGTGAAGAGGCCGAGCAGGGTCCGGCTCGCGGGACGCCCGCCGCGGGGGAGCGGGATCCGGAGGCGAGGACTCCCTCCGCGTCCGGGCGCTCCGCGAAGGCGACCGTCGCCTGGCAGGTGCCCGCCACCGGCGGCCGCTACGACGAGGGGCCCGGCGCCTGGGGGCTGGGGGACGTCGTGGTGCGGGGGAGGACCGACGGGCTCTTCGCGTACGGAGTCCGTGACGGCGACGTGCACTGGACGGTGCCCGCGCCGGCCGGGGAAGCCGTCTGCGCGATGAGTCCCCGGGCGGAACAGGGTGTGGGCCTCGTCGCCTACGGAGAGGGGGACGGGCCGTGCGCGACGCTCGTCGCCGTGCGCACGTCCGACGGGCACGTGCTGTGGCGGCGGTCGGTCACGGGCGCCGGGCTCGTCGCGGGCGGACTCGCCGTCGGCGGTGCCACGGCCGTCACCGCGCAGGAGGGTGTGGTGCGGGCCGGTTCCGCCGAAACGGGAGAACAGCGGTGGCGGCGGGTCCTGGCGGGGGACTGCGAGGTCCGGGCGGTGGACGCCACCGACACGCGTACCCTCCTCGTCGAACAGTGCGGTGCCGTCGCACGGCTGGTCGCGCTGGACACCCGCACGGGCGGGGAGCGGTGGAGCAGGCGTCTGCCCATCGATTCCCCGGCCACCGCCGCGGTGGTCTCCGTGACACCGGTGGTGGTCGCGGTGTCGGAGGAGAACCACCGCGGAACCCGCGCCCTGTTCGGCTTCGACGGCGGAGGCACACCCACCGTGACCGTGCCGCTGTCCGGGCCGGCCGGTGAACTGGTCGCCCCGCGGGGCATCTGGGCGGGCACGGGCAGCGAGAGCAGGCCCCTCGTCCTCGGCGACCTGCTGGTCACACTCGCCGAGCGGGACGAACGCGTCCCGGACGTGGTCGTCGCCCACTCCCTGAAGGACGGCCACCAGGTCTGGGAGTACACGGCGGACCCCCTCGCCTTCTACGGCCTGGCCCGCGAGCCGGACGGACGCATCGGGGTCCTGGCGGACGACGGGGGCGCGCTCGTCATCCTGCTCGACGACGCCGGAACGGAACGCGGCCGCGTCGAGACGGACGCCGCCGAGGACGCGGCCCTCTCGATCCGCCCCGAACTGATCCCGGTGACGGGCGGCCACATAGTCGTCAACCACATGTCCATGCGCCGCGAGCCAGGGATCTTCGCCCTGCGCTGACCGCCCTGCGCTGACCGCCCTGCGCTGACGAGGAAGAACACTGTTCGTACGCGCCCTGGTGCCGCGGCGGCCGGAGCATCGCCGCGATGTCGACTCCCGCTTCCGGTACGGCGGCCAGGCGCGCCGGTGTCCGGGTGGACGACCGCTTCTGCTCATCCGGCACCGGCAGGCGGCCGACGGCCGGCGTCGCAGGAGTCCGGCGCCGCCACCAGCGGGATGTCGCGCAACCCCCTTACTAGGTAGACTGACCTACCTAGTCTGAGAGGAACGTGATGAGCGACGACACCGGTACCGCGGCGGCGCGCCCGGCCAGGCGGCGGGGGACCGCGCGCGAGCGCCTGCTCGCCGCCGCCGCGCGACGCTTCTACGCCGACGGCGTGGCGGCGACGGGGATCGACACGATCACCGCCGAGGCGGGCGTGGCGAAGATGAGCCTGTACAACAACTTCGCCTCCAAGGCCGACCTGGTGAGGGCCTATCTCGACGCGCGGCACGAGGAGTGGCTGGGCCTGTACCGGCGGCGGCTGGAAGGAGCCCGGGACGGCCGCGACGGCGTCCTGGCCGTCTTCGACGCCTACGCCGATCACGCGGCGTTCGCCTACGAGCACGGTTTCCGCGGGTGCGGTCTGCTGAACGCGGCCGCCGAACTGCCCGCCGGGGACGAGGGGCGGGCCGTGGTGCGCCGGCACAAGGAGGAAGTCGAGTCCCTGCTCGCCGGGCACCTTGCGGAACGGCTGCCCGGGCGGCCCGAGGAGGCGCGCGCGGCGGCGGAGCATCTGGCGTTCCTGCTGGAAGGCGCGACGGCACGCGCCGGCCTGGAGGGCGCGGGGACGCGTCTGGCGCATGCGCGGACGATGGCGGCGGACCTGGTGGACCGGCTGTGACGCGGCCCGCCGGACACGCGGCCGGCTCGTCGGGCGTGGGGTCGCTGTGCGTGCTCGTGGCGTCGGTGCTGTGGGGCACCACCGGCACGGCCGCGACCTTCGCCCCGGGAGTGGGGCCGCTGGCGATCGGGGCCGTGGCCATGGGCCTGGGCGGACTGCTCCAGGCCCTCATCGCCGCCCCCCGTATCGTCCGGGAAGCGCCGGGGCTGCGCGCACAGCGCGGTGTGGTGCTGCTCGGCGCGCTGGCGGTGGGGACCTACCCCCTGGCGTTCTACACCTCCATGCACCTGGCCGGGGTCGCCGTCGGCACCGTCGTGTCGATCGGCTCGGCCCCGCTCGCCTCGGCCCTGATCGAACGCGTCGCGGACGGGCGCCGCCTCACGCGCCGCTGGACGGCCGGTGCCGCTCTGGGCCTCTGCGGGACCGTGCTGCTGTGCGTGGCGCAAGCGGCCCAGGGACACTCCGGCCGCGGTGCATCGTCCGCCGGGCAGACCGTGCTCGGTGTGGGGCTGGGCCTGGCAGCGGGTGTCACCTACGCCCTGTACTCCTGGGCGGCACACCGCTTGATCAGCCGCGGCGTCACCTCCGGCGCGGCCATGGGTACCGTCTTCGGTCTGGGCGGGCTGCTCCTCCTGCCCGTGCTGGTGGCCACCGGCGCCCCGCTGCTGGACTCCTGGTCCGACGCGGCCGTCGGCGGCTACATGGCCCTGGTCCCCATGTTCACCGGCTACGTCCTGTTCGGCTGGGGCCTGGCGCACGTCCCGGCGAGCACCGCGACCACACTCTCCCTGCTGGAACCCGCCGTCGCGGCCGTCCTCGCCGTGTTGGTCGTCGGCGAACGTCTGCCCCTGCCGGGGTGGGCCGGCATCGCCCTGGTCGTCGGCTGCCTCACCGTGCTCGCCACGCCGACCCGCACCACGCCGAAGCCCGGAACGACCACCGCGGAACGGACCACCGCGGAACGGACCATCGCGGAACGGATCAGCGGGGGGCCGGTCAGCGAAGAATTGGCCACCAGAGAACCAGCCACCGAAGAACCGGCCGGCGCGCGACCGGACGACACCGGCCGGGCCGACGGCGCAGCCGTCCTGGTGGGTCCCGACTCGGCCCCGTGAACCCGGGTGTGTCCGGGCGGGTGGGCGTGCGCGCTGCCCGGGGCGCCCCCGCCCTTCCGCTCCTCACCCTCACCGACAGGGGTCCGCGGCCCGGCATCGGTCAACTGCCCCGTGGAGCCCATGGTGTGGCCTGCCTGGTCGACGCTGCTGAGCTGCACGGGGGCCAGGGCCGCGAGGGCGGTGTTGTCGTAGCCGACCGGTGAGAGGTCGCTGTACACCGCGGACCTCACGGCCCGGGCGGCCTGACGCCTCTTCCGCCCGGCCGTCGAGCCGGGGCCGGCCGAGGACCTGACACCTCGGTCGGCCCCCTTTTTTCCCGCCCTAATCGGCCGCTTCGTCGGTGCAGTACGCGCGATACGCGTCGGCGTCGAGCAGATCGTCGAGTCGCGCCGGGCCGTCCGTCTTGATCTCGATCAGCCATCCGTCGCCGTACGCGTCCTCGTTGATGAGTTCCGGTGACTCGTTGAGCAACTCGTTCACGGCGGTCACCGTGCCGGTCACCGGCATGTAGACCTCGGACACCGCCTTCACCGACTCCAGGCTGCCGAACGGCTCCGCCGCCTCCAGGCGGTCACCCACGTTCGGCAGCTCCGCGAACACGATGTCGCCGAGCTGCTTCTGGGCGTGGTCGCTGATGCCGACGCGGACGGTGTCGCCCGCCTTGGTGCACCATTCGTGGTCCTTGGTGTAGCGCCGGTCTGAGGGGATGTTCGCCATCGGGGCTCCTCGGTGGGGGGTCAGCGAGATCAGCTTGCCTCCCGCGGGCCCGCGAGGAACGCAACGCCACTCGGACGGGCACCCGATGCCGCCCGGACGGTCACCTGTCGACACCGGCCCCGCCCCGACACCGGCACCCACGAGACCTGACGCGTGCCCGTCCGGCCCGTCCGGCCCGTGCGGCCGGTGGCGCGGGTGCCGTAGGCTCCGCCCGGTGAGTATCCCGCCGGAGACCGACTGGGCCGTCCTCCACCATGCCCACGGCCGGGCATCGGACGTCCCCGGACACCTGGCCGCGCTGGCCGGCGCCGATCCGGTGGCGCGCCGTGCCGCCGTCTCGTCGCTCACCGGCAGCGTCTACCACCAGGGCACCCGGTGGCCCGCCAGCGCGCACGTGGTGGCTCCGCTGGTGGCGCTCGTCGACACTCCCACGACGCCCGACCGGACCGTCGTGCTCCAGGTGCTGCACGCCGTCGCCATCGGCGACCGCGGCGACGAGGAGCTGCCCTTCGACCAGGTGCGGGCCTTCGCCGAGGCCGACCGGGTCGGTCCGTCGGACGAGGAGGCGGTGCTCCACGTCCTGTTCGAGCAGGACGAGCCGGACGTCGACGCGGTCGCCGACGTGGCCGACGCCGTGGTGCTGCGCTGGGCCGCTGCCGCCTACCGTGCGGCCGAACGTCATGCCGGCGTGTTCCTGCGCTGGCTGCGGGACGCCGATCCGGCCGTGGCGGCCCACGCGGCAGCGTTGCTCGTCTGGTTCCCCCGGGTGCCCGGTCTGGCGGGCGCGCTCGCCGACGTGCCGTGCGGCGCCCACGAGGCGCGGGCCTCGGCACATCTCGCCCTGGCCCACCTGCCCGGACCGCTCGGCTCCCGTGAACTCGCCTCGCTGACCGCCTCGTCGACGTCCGCCGACGAGGCGGTGCGCGTCACGGCCGCGGTCGCACTCGCCCACCGGTGCGGGACGGCGCTCCCCGACGAGGCGCTGACCGTGCTCGCCCACGCCTACGAGCGGGACATCGCGGCAGCCGTACCGGGCTGGGACCGCTCCCTGCGCGGCCAGGTGGCGCTCGCGGTGCACCGTCTGGGTCTCGCCCACATCACCACAGCACGAACCGCCGGCTGACGCGGTCGTCCCGGCGGTGCGGGGTCAGTCCTTGCGACCCGTCGCGGCGACGGTGACACCGAGGCCGATCATCGTCAGTCCGCCGATCCCTCCGACCAGGGACAGACGCCGGGGGGAGCGGGCGAACCAGCCCCGTCCGGTTGCCGCGATCAGCCCCCACACACTGTCGCAGGCCACCGCGATGACGTTGAAGACCAGCCCGAGCAGCAGTATCTGCACCACGACGTGTCCTCGGGCGCGGTCGACGAACTGCGGCAGCACGGCGGCGAAGAACACGATGGTCTTGGGGTTGGCCACCCCGACGGCGAACCCCTCCCACACCGTGCGCACACCGCTCCGCGTGGCCTTGTCGGCGGTGAACGCGACCTGGAGCGAGTCACGTCGCCGCCACGCCTTGACCCCCAGGCACACCAGGTAGGCGGCACCGGCCAGTTTCAGCACCGTGAAGACGAGGACGGAGCGCTCCACGATCGAACCGATCCCCAGAGCCACGCCGATGACCAGCACGTAGGCGCCCAGCGTGTTCCCCACGACCGTCGTCAGCGCGGCGCGCCGCCCCTGCGCCAACGCCCGCCCGATCACGAACAGCACACTCGGCCCGGGGACCACGATCAGCAGGAACGACATGGCAGCGAAGGCAAGCAGACGCTCGGCAGACACCATGGCGCCCATGAAAACACGGGCCGTGTCCGCCCCTCACCCCTTTTCCGCAAGGCAGGCCTGGGTCACGCGATCACCGGGCACAGCCGCTCGCCCCTCCCGCGTGACGGCGACTGCGACCGCAGCCCCGGCGCCCCCGGTGACGGCGGTGCCATCACCACACGGTGGGCGTATGGTCCTGATATGGGTGACGTGCGTGGCGCGGCCGGCCCGGCGCGCCGCCGGAACCGACCAGCCGTGACCGACGGCACACCGGCCCGACGCACCGACAGACGGCCTGACGAGCCCGACACCGACGGCGGGCGGCCGCGGCGGAGCGGCGGGCGGGAGTGGCGGCCGGGACCGATTCGCTCACCCGCACTCGGGCGGTGCCCCGCACTCGGGCGGTGCCCCGCACACGGGAAGTGCCCCGCACACGGGCGGTGCCGCGACAGCGCGTCACCGGCCCCGCGCGGAGGGAACGCGCCGATCACCGCCCGTGTGCCGCCGCTGCGGCGCGGATGCCCGAGCCGACCGGGCGGCGGCCGCCGCGCCGGGCGGTGCCCGCCCACCGGCGGGTCGCGGTCGACTGGCGGGCTGCGGTTGACTGGCGAGTCGCGGTCGACCGGCGGGTCGCAGTCGACCGGCGGGCTGCGGTCGACCGGTGGGCCGCAGCCCGCCGGCCGCCGATCGGCTCCGCCCCGGTCGTCAGCGCGGACACGGCCCGCAGCCGTTTCGGCCGGGTGCGGGGGAGGTGAGGCGTGTCCGACACCGCGACCGGCCCTTCCTCCGCGGACTTCGGCCCGGAACCGCTGGCGAGCGCCCTGAGCCGGCTCGCCCGGGAGACCGGGGCCTACGCCGGCGCGGTCTATCTGCTGTCGCCGGACGGGCAGGCGTTGCAGCTCGCGGTGCTGGGCGGAATCTCGTGGCGGATCGCCTCGCCCTGGGCGCGGGTGACGCTGTCGGCCGCGACCCCGGTGAGCGACGCCGTGCGGGAACGGCGTCTGGTGTGGATCGGGGGCCAGGAGGAACTGGCGCGCCGCTACGCGCAACTGGCGCTCGTCCTGCCCCACCCCTTCACCCTGGCCGCCGCACCGATCACCAGCGGCCCGTCCGCGTGGGGCGGCCTGGTGCTGCACTGGCCCAGCACGCACCCGCACACCCTGGGCGCGCGTGAGCGGGCGGCGATCGCCGACATCTGCGACCGCCTGGGCCTGATCCTGCGGCAGGCCGCCGACAGCGGCCGCCCCCTGCTGGCCGGGCCCCGCCCGCGGATCATGCCGGCGCTGCGCACCCGCGTCGCCGGGCCGGACGAGGCACAAGCCGCGGTCGACTTCGCCGAACGCCTCCCCGACGGCTGCTGCGCGCTCGACCCGGACGGCCGGATCACCTTCGTCACCACCGCCGCGGCCGACCTGCTCGGCACCGGCATCCCCGACCTGCTCGGCGCCCGCCCCTGGGAAGCGCTTCCCTGGCTGGCCGATCCCGTCGCCGAGGACCGTTACCGGGCCGCGGCGCTCAGCCGCCGGCCCACGTCCTTCACCGCCCGGCGCCCGCCGGACCACTGGCTGTCCTTCCACCTCTACCCGGACGCCTCCGGCATCAGCGTGCGCATCGTCCCCAGCGCCTCGCCCCATGCGTGGCCCCCGCCACGACTGGTGCATCCCGCGCCCGCCGTCGAACCCGGCCGGGGCACGGCCCTCTTCCACCTGATGCATCTGGCCACCACGCTCACCGAGGCCGTCGGCGCGCAGGACGTCGTCGAAAGGGTCGCCGACCAGGTCCTGCCCGCCTTCGGGGCCCAGGCCCTCGCCCTGATGGCCGCGGAGGAGGGCAGGCTGCGGATCATCGGCCCCCGCGGCTACCCCGCCGGCCTCATGGACCGCTTCGACCACGCCCCCCTGACCTCGGACACCCCCGCCGTGCACGTCCTGACGACCGGCACACCCAGCTTCTTCGCCACGTTCGCCGACCTGAAGCGGTCCTATCCCCCCGCGGTCCTCCAGGACGGCATGGCCGCCTGGGCGTTCCTGCCGCTGATCACCTCCGGCCGGCCCGTCGGCTCACTGGTCCTCGCCTACGACCGGCCCCGTCCCTTCCCCCGGGAAGAACGCTCCGTCCTCACCTCGATCGCCGGACTGATCGCCCAGGCACTGGACCGCGCCCGTCTCTACGACGCCAAACACCAGCTCGCCCGCAACCTCCAGGCCGGCCTGCTGCCCGGCACCCTGCCCCGCATCCCCGGCCTGGACGTGGCCGCCCGCTACCTCCCCGCCCGCCGCGGCATGGGCATCGGCGGCGACTTCTACGACGTCATCCACCTCGGCGAGGCGACGGCCGCCGCGGCCATCGGCGACGTCCAGGGCCACAACGTGCGGGCCGCCACCCTCATGGGACAGGTCCGCACCGCCGTCCACGCCACCGCCGGCGCACCCCCCGGCGAGGTCCTCGCCCGCACCAACCGCCTCCTCACCGACCTGGACCCCGGCCTGTTCACCAGCTGCCTCTACATCGACCTCGACCTCGCCCGCCACCGCGCCTGCCTGGCCACCGCCGGACACCCCCCACCGATCCTGCGCCACCCGGACGGCCGCACCGAGATGCTCCGCCTGCCGCCCGGCCTCCTTCTCGGCATCGACCCCGCCGCCGACTACCCCACCACCCACATCCCCCTGCCCCCCGGAACCGTCCTCGCCCTGTACACCGACGGACTCGTCGAAGCACCCGGCACCGACATCGAGGACGCGATCGCCGCCCTGGCCGACCAGCTCGCGCACACCCCGGGCCGGACCATGGACGCCCTCGCCGACAGGCTCGTCAGCCACGCCCAGCGCTCCGCGCCCCGCAACGACGACATCGCCCTGCTCCTCATCCACCACCGGCCCGCAGCCCACCGGCCCGCCCGAGCCACCGCGCCGCCCGGCGGGCCCCCGCGGAAGAACGACCCGGACGGCGATGTCGAGAACCCGTGACCGGCTCCGTCCCCGGGGTGGACGCGACCACAATGGGCCGCACCAGCACCGAGGAGAGACACCATGGCCAAGTACCTGCTGCTCAAGCACTACCGCGGCGCCCCGGCCCCGGTCAACGACGTGCCCATGGACCGGTGGACGCCCCAGGAGATCGCGGCCCAGGTGCGGTACATGAACGACTTCGCGGCCCGGCTGGAGGAGACCGGCGAGTTCGTCGACGGCCAGGCACTCGCCCCGGACGGGATGTGGGTCCGCTACGACGGCGAGGGCCGCCCGCCGGTCACGACGTCCGTCCTGGCCTCACCCTGGGCGAGGACGAGCTGGTTGTGGGCGAAGTAGTCGTTGTACGCCTTGGCGTCCGCCCAGTTCGGGTTACGGGGTCCCCAGGAGCCGGAGAAGCTGGAGGGGAACAGGGAGTAGCCCGGCCAGACCGAACTGCTGCCCGTGTCGGACGGGTGGGTGTGGTACACGAGCTTGGTGACGCCCCCGGCGAAGGCCTTGTTCATACGGACGACCTGGTCCTGCCAGGTCTGCGCGTAGGCCTGGTTCAAGGCCGCCGAGTCCTCGATGGAGTACCACTTGGTGCCGGTCATGTGGTTGGCGGACGCTTCGGGGAGGTAGTTGTCGACCTCGTCGCCGAACCAGAGCGTCTCGGTCTCCGGCCGGTCGAGGGTCGCGGCGGCCTGGATGGAGTCGACCGCCGCGCCGTTGTCCCCGTAGGGCTGGAGCCGCACCGCGTAGTCGTAAGTGCTCTTCGCCCACTTCTTCAGCGGGCGGACGTGGTTGTCGAGCCACAGGTCGGTGCGCACCTGGTAGAAGTCGTTGCGGACCTTGGCCGACGTCGCGCTGTCGAACTGGAACGCGGGGCTCGCCCCGCCGAAGCCGGTGCTGGGGAGGCTGACCAGCAGCGGAAGGTGGTCGGTGAGGGAGTAGCCGGTGGCGCGCCGGAAGTCGGCCGCCTTGGTGTTGCTCCAGGTGTCGGTGGGGCTGCCGCGGTCCGCGTTGTGGGAGTCGTAGAGGAAGTCGCCGCCGTTGGCGCGCATCAGCTGCCGGATCGGGGCGAACTCCTGGTCCATGGTGTCGGTGAGGACGTCCGTGTCGGCCTTGGTCCACAGGTCCGGCTGCGCCTGGGCGCCGGTGCTCCAGAAGGTCAGCAGCTTCCAGTCGCCACCGGCCGGGGCCGACCACGTGAGGGTGCCGCGGGTGGTGCCGCCCTGGACACCGGCGGTGTCCGTGTCCTTCACGCGGCCCGTGAGGTCGACGGCCGAGTCCTTGTCGAGCGTGACCTGGCCGTCGGCCGGGCAGGCGCCGGCGGCGCACCGGAAGGCGAGGACGGCGACGAGGGTGCTGCGCTGCGGTTGGTGGTGCTCGGCTTGGGCAGGGCGCCGGAGAAGGTGGTTCCTCCGCCGACGGGGGAGGAACCGTAGGCGAGTTGCTTGCGCGCCTGGTCGTCGTCGATGGAGAAGCCGTCCGGGGCGCTGACCGGGCCGTGGGAGAGGCTGAGGGTGATGCCGAGGGAGTTGGCGGTGCGGTAGAGCGCGGCGAGCTGGCCGGTGGAGGGGAACGAGCCCTGGCCGATCTCGGCGCCGGCGATCCCCGTGGCCGCCATCTCGCGCAGCTCGCCCTCCAGTTCGGCGGTGGAGGCGCCGGGCGCGAGAGTCCAGCGGACCCATGGGCGGTCCGCGGCACCCGGATCGCTGAAACCGGCCGCTGTCAGCCGCGAGTCCAGGGCCGCGAAGGCCGGCGCGGGCCGAGTCACCGACGCGCTTCTCGGTCACCACGGCGGCGGGCGTCGGTCACCGCGGGGCGACGTCCGCGAACACCCCCCGTGCGGCCGTTCCGTCAGGCCAGGTCCATCCGGCGACGAGGTGTCCGGAGGGCGTCGGCGCGGCCTCGGCCGGCCGCAGGACGCGGTGGACCCGGACGTCGAAGCCGTCGCCGGGGCCGGGTCCGTGCACGGTGACGGTCGGGTCGGGGGTGTCGTTCTCGCTCTGGTGCTGCGGCGTCGCCTCACCGCGCAGGAGGGCCCGCAACTGCGCCGTCACCACCGGGTCGTGGACGCCGTCGTAGATCCACCGGGTACCGAGCACCCCGTGCTCGGAGGTGCCGATCAGCGCCTCGCCGGGGACGTCCGCCGGCGCCGCGCCGCGGTAGCCCATCGGCACCAGGTACGCCACCGGCTCCCGCGCGGCGGTGTCCGCCACGACCATGAACTCGATCCCGACCGCGCCCTCCGGGTCGTCCAGCCGGAACCCGCCGGCCTTGACCAGCTCCGGTGTTTCCGCGTCGCCCACGTACCAACTCTGCTTCGGCAGCCAGCCGGTGAGCAGCTCCAGCTTGGTGGGGGTCATGGTGGTGTGGTGGATGATGGCCATACGAGGTCCCTCACGCGTAGGTCCGGGCCCGTCCGGCGACGGGATGTGATCGAACCTATAGCAGACCGCCGTGCCGCCTGACCGGAGGCCAACCGGACCCGTGGGCCCGCCCGTTGCGGGGCCGGCGCCGTAGCGGCCGCGCGGCGAGGGCGGCCGGGTCAGATCACGCGGAAGAGGTCGGCGGCGGCGTGGACGTCGGTGAGGTCCTCGACGGAGCGGAGGTTGTCGCACAGGGCCTCCAGGACCGAGCCGTCCTCGGCGGCGCGCGGCGCGCCGAGGGCCACGCCGAAGACCCGGAAGCCCAGCCGGTGCTTGGTGTCGTTCCAGCCGCGCATCCATTCCTCGGTGACGCCGCAGTCGTCGTCGGTGATCATCACGATGTCGCCGCGTGCGCGGGCGGCGTCGTTGAACTCCTCCTCCAGCAGCTCGCCGGCCGCCGACAGCGGCCGCTGGTAGTCGGTGCCGCCGCCGAGGAAGGTCTCCGCGAAGTCGAGGACCCGGGCCGTGTCGGCGGGCAGGGCGGCCGGGAAGCGGAACACCTGGAGCTTGTCGGCGGCGGAGAACAGGATGCCGACGAAGTCCCGCCCCGCGTGGCGGGCCTGGTCCAGCAGGGCCAGGGCGCACGCCTTGGCCCACGCCTCCCGGGTGATGCCGCCGGGCCCGGCCTCGTACATGGAGTGCGAGGTGTCCACGCACGCGATGACGGCACCCCGGCCGGTGGTCTGCTCCCCCTGGCTGTCGTAGAGCATCAGCTCCCCGGCGGCGTAGCGCGCGGCGAACACCGCGCGCAACTCAGGCAGGCCGAGGCCGGCCAGCTCGGAGGGGATGACCCGGGAGAGGTCGTCGCCGAGCGTGACGCCGACCAGTTCCCCGGCGGCGTTCTCCACCCGGCGGGCCCGCTCGCCGTCGGCCATCTGCCGGAAGCGGCCGATCAGTTCGGCCCATCGGGCGAGACGGCCCGTGCGCAGTCGCTGGGCGAGCCGGGCGCGCCGGTCGAACGGCATCCGTTCCAGCGCGCCGGCACCGACGCCCCAGGCCCGCATCAGCGCGGCCTCCTCGCGCGCGGCCTCGGCGGCCTGCGCCGCCGCGCCGCGTGCGGCGGCACGGAGGCCGGGGGTCGCCGCCGCGAGGGCCTGCGCGGCGGCCCGGGCGGCCTGCCGTGCGGCGGCCCCGGCGGCGTCCGCGGCCTCGATCGCCCGGTGCACGGCGTCGGCGGCCGGGGCCGGCACGCTGCCGTCCTCGTCGGCCCGGTCGGCTGCCTGTCGGAGCGCCTCGCCCACGACGGCCGCCGCGCCCTCGGCCTCCCGCTGGGCCTTCCGCGCCCGTTCCGCCTGTTCCCTGGCGTCGCGGGAGTGTTCCAGGATCCGGCGCAGCGCGGCGGCCTGGGCGAGTACGGCCATGGCGGCGGCGTAGGGGTCGCCGGCCGTCTCCCGGCGCAGTTCGGCGAACTCCGGCGACTCCGTCAGTGAGGTGACGACCTGGTGGTTGACCAGCCGGGAAGGGTCCATCTCCGCCTGCTCGCGCAGTCGTGGGCGGACCTTGTAGGCGGCCAGGAACGTGTCGGTGAGGAGGTCGGTGGTGCCGTCGTGGCGCGCGTCGAGTTCGTCGGACAGGTCGCGCAGCGCGGCCGACTGGTGGTACGTGTCGCGCCAGGTGATCCGGTCGAACCGGTCCGCGACCACGGCCGTGGTGTGCCGCCGGGGAGCGGCGTCGGACAGGCCCAGCCACTTCCCGGCCCGGCCCACCAGGTCGTCGAGCCCGCTCGGTGTCCCGCCCATGATCGTTCCCTCCCCGTGGTCAGAGCTGGGCCTGCACCATGCTCGCGTCCATGCCGAGGGCCTCGGTGAGGACGCGGGCGCGGACGGCACGCTGGCGGCCGGTGACCCGGTCGATGGCGGCGGTGGAGCGGCCGGCGCCCGCCGCCTCCTCGCGCAGCTTCTCCAGCCGTTTCCCCGCCATGGCGAGCTGGTGGTGCGCCTTCTTGATGACCCACTCGCTCAGCGCCTCGCGGGACTGCCCGGCCATGGCGTCGAGCTGGGCCTCCAGTTCCTCGATGGTGTCGGCCAGGTCGAGTGCCTCCTTGGCGTCGGGGTTGACCAGGTGCAGCACCTCGCGCTCGACGGTCGGGCGCTGGGCGGGGGAGTCCCACAGCACGTGCGTCAGCACCGACAGGTCGGTCTCGGCGACCGCCGGGCGGCCGTCGAGGTACGCGGACGCCTGGAGCAGGCCCACCGCCTGCCGCCAGCGGCGGTCGGAGGCGACGAGTTCCTTGCGGCGCAGGGCGGCCCGCAGCGTGCACACCGCGTCCACGATCGCGTCCGGGACGTCCACGGCCGGGACGGCTTCGGTCACGGCGTGCTGTAACGCGGCCAGTTCGACGGTGGTCCGCGTCGGTGCCGCCGGGCGGCTGACGGCGGAGCGGACGAGCGCGGCGAAGTTCGAGGGGTCCTCCAGGTACTTGACCTCGATCCGCACCAGCAGCCGGTCGTAGATCGCGGCCGAATCCTCCCCGGCGGGCAGTTCGTTGCTCGCGGTGATCGCCCCGATCAGGGGGCAGCGGATGGGCTCGCCGCCGCTCTCGGGGTGGTAGATCCGCTCGTTGAGATAGCCCAGCGTCTCGTTCAGCGCCGCCGTGGAGCACTTGAATATCTCGTCGATGAACGCGACGTGCGCGGTGGTGGCGCGGCCCTCGTACACCTGGCGGTACTCGCCCCGGGCCAGCGCGGCGACGTCGACGGGCCCGAACATCCTCGTCGGCGCGGTGAACTTCGACAGGAGGATCTCCCAGTAGGCCGCCCCCTCGATCCGGCCCGTGAGCTCCCGGGCCATCTCGGACTTCGCCGTTCCGGGCGGGCCGAGCACCAACGAGTGCTGTCCGGCCAGCAGCGCCACCACCAACGTCCTTACGACGTCGGCCCGTTCGTAGAAACGGTCCGACAGCTCGTCGCCGATCGCCCGCAGCCTTCCGGCCGTGTCCTGCGCGTCCTGTGCGCCCATGCCCCACTCCATGCCTGCGACGCCCTGTCGGGCTGACGAGAGAGCCCTTCCCGCTGTGACCACGACGACGTGGCAAGGGGCCGAGGGTGACAGCGGTGACGCCGGGCTGTTCTCGGAAACGGTCCTTTGCCCGAGCAAGATAACGCGGAGACCGGCACACCGATCCGGGAACCGGACCGGTTCGTACGACTCCTTCTCATACGGCGGCGGGCACCCGGGCGGGACACCGCCGGCCCCTGCGGGTGCCGGCGTGCGTGCCTGGCGCATGTCTGGTGCGTGCCTGGTGCATGCCGCCACCACGGCGCGTCCCGGCGGCCCGGGCGGACGGCCCCTCACGCCGACTTGGCGTAGAGGACGCCCCCGGCGGGGCTGCGGGTGTGGGCCCACGCGGGCAGGGCGGTCATCACCCCGATCCCCGTCAGGACGGTGAGCGCGGCGGTGAGCAGCCACGCTCCCGGGGGCGTGATCTGCGTGCCGAAGAACCAGTACAGGCCGAGCCCGGCCGGAACACCCGCCGCCACTGCGGGCACGGCGGGCAGGAGCTGCGCGCAGCAGAGCGCCGCGACGACCTGGCCGGGGGTGGCGCCGAGGGTACGGGCGACGGACAGGGCGCGCCGGGCCTGCACCGCGGAACTCCAGCCGAGGAGCACGGCGTTGAGCGTGGACAGTGCCACCAGCGCGAGCGTGACGGCGAGCAGAACCTGGTCGGTCTGGTCGACCCGCACCTCGATGGGGCCGAACCGCCGGGAGTCGGGGGCCGCGTCGAGCTCGGCATGCCAGGTGAGCAGCGCGGTGACCATGACGGTGGTGGCGGCCGTGCCGGCGGAGGCCAGGGCGGCGCGGCCGGGCCGGCGGGCGAGCAGCCGGACGCCGAACAGCAGCGACGTCGGCAGGTACGCCGTCACGGCGTTCAGGCGCGGGTGGTGCGTGAGCAGGTGCGCCAGGTCGGCCAGGGCGTGGACGGTGCTGGTGCGGGCGGCGCGCACGGCGGGGCCGAGCGCGCCGGTCAGGGCGACCACGACCGCGAGGAGGACCGCGGCGGTGACGGTGCCGGAGTCCGGGGGGCCCACGGTGTCGAGCAGCCCGGCGCTGGGGTCGACCACGTGGGGTGCGGCCAGCGTCCCGGTGGCCAGTCCGAGCGTGGTGGCCAGGAGGGTCAGCAGCAGGTACTGCGCCGTCAGCAGGGCGGCGACCGTGCCCGGGCCGGCGCCGGCGGCTTTGAGGAGTGCGGCACGCCGGTTGTCGCGGGTGGCGCGTCCGGTGGCGAGCGCGGCGAGGGTGACGATTGCGGCGACGGCGAGCAGCCAGCCGCCGACGACCAGGGCGGGCCGGGTGTTGCGGATCATGTTCGAGTCCGTGAGGAGGACGCCCTGCCAGTGGTGGGTGTTGACCCAGGAGTCGCCCCTGAGGCCGGGGGTGAACACGGTGTCGCGCCATCGGAGGGTCGCGGCGGGGTCGGACAGCTTCACATGGATCAGGTACACCCCGGCCGTGTCGCCCGCCGCCGCGCGGGTGTCGGCGGTGGTGAGCCAGATCCTGCCGCCGTAGTCGCTCGGCCCGGGCCCCTGCGCCCAGTCGCTCCACGGGTACACCGGGGTGGCCGCACTGATCGCGATGCCGACGACCGGGTAGCCGCGCCCGCCGATGGTGACACGGTCGCCGACGCGCACGCCCAGCGCCTGCGCGAAGCCGCGCTCGACCACCGCGCCGCCGGAACGCACCCAGGTGCCGGACGTCACCAGCGGCCGGTCCACGGCGGACGGTGAGCCGTCCCGCCCCTCGACGGAGGAGTGCGCGCTCCGGCCGTGTGCCCGGACGGTGGTGTCGAACGCGAAGACCGGGTCGGCGAGCGCGGCCACACCGGGCGTGTGGGCGAGGCGTCCGGCCAGGTCGGACGGGTCCGTCGCCGTCGTGATGGCGGTGATGTCGGGGCCGGCGGTGGCCGCGCGGGTCTTCAGGTACGCGGTGGCCACGGCGTCGGTGGTCGCGAGCCCGAGGGTCAGGGAGGCGGTGGCGGTGGTGACCGCGAGCAGGAACATGACGGCCTCGCCGGGACGGCGGCGCATGTCGCGCGCGACCAGGCGCCACATCAGCAGCAGGTGTCCCACGGTCAGCCCTCCCAGTCCAGCAGCGCGCCGAGACGTGTGCCGCCGCCGTCGTCGAGACCGGTGTCGTCGGCCAGTGTTCCGTCGCGCAGGGAGACGACACGGTCCGCCGTGGCGGCGACGCGTTCGTCATGGGTGACCACGACGAGGGTCTGCCCGCCGGCGCGCAGTTCCTCGAAGAGCCGGAGGATCTCGTGCGTCGCGGCGCTGTCGAGGTTTCCGGTCGGTTCGTCGGCGAGGACGACCAGCGGCTCGTTGGCGAGGGCGCGCGCGACGGCGGTCCGCTGCCGCTGCCCTCCGGAGAGTTCGGAGGGCAGGTGCCGGGCGCGGTCGGCGAGCCCGACCCGTTCGAGGAGTCCGGCGGCCCGGTGGTGGGCGGCGCGCGGCGAGGCCCCGGCGAGCAGCGCGGGCAGTTCGACGTTCTCCGCCGCGGTCAGCTCGTCCATGAGGTGGAAGTCCTGGAAGACGAACCCGACGGCCCGGCGGCGCAGCCTGGCCAGCGCCCGCTCGCCGAGGTGGTCGATGCGCCGCCCGCCGAGCCACACCTCGCCGTCGGTGGGGCGGTCGAGCCCGCCGAGGAGCTGGAGGAGCGTGGACTTGCCGCAGCCGCTGGGCCCGGTCACGGCGAGCGTCTGCCCGGCCGGGACGTCGAGGTCGACGTCGTCGACGGCCCGTACCAGGCTCTCGTCCTCGCCGTAGAGCCGCGACAGCCCGACGGCACGGAGCACCGGCGCGTCGCGGGTCTCCGGTGCGTCGAGGGTCTCCGGCGCGTCGCGGGTCTCCGGTGCGTCGAGGGGGTCCGGCGTCGGCCGCGCGCCCGCTTCGCCGGCCCAACCCCCGTGCGGTGACCGGCGTATGACCCGCCGTACGTCTCTCGTCATCCCTCCGCCTTCCCCTTCTTCGTGTGGACGGCCCAGGTCCGCCCGCATGCCTCCAGCCAGCGCAGGTCGGCCTGGAGGCGGAGCGTGATGCCCTCCAGGAGCAGGCCGGCCTCCGAGTCGGTCCCGTGTGCGAGGGCGGCGCGTTGCGCCTCGGCGAGTGCGCGCATCAGCTCCCGCCGCCGCGTGTCCACGAGCGCGCACGGATCGGCCAGGCCGGACTCGGCGGCGGCCACCAGCTTCAGGTGGAACTCCGGCACGTCCGTTCTGGGCCCCGTGCTCTCGCCCAGCCACGCGGCCACCCGCTCCCGGCCGGCGGCGGTCAACGCGTACACCTTGCGCCGCGGGCCCCGCTCGGGCACGTCCTCCCGCTCCTGGACGACGCATCCCGCCTTCTCGAGCCGGGTGAGGGTCACGTAGATCTGTCCCGCGTTCAGCGTCTCCCCCAACGGCCCGAGCGCCTCCCGCAACCGTCTGCGCAGCTCGTAGCCGTGCGACGGCTCCTTGACCAGCAGCGCCAGCACGACGTCCTGCACGGCTCGTCCCTCCCCACGACGACCCGCCAATAGTTAGCCGTTATCCATTGAGGCGTCAAACGGCCGACGACACGGGCACCGCGCCCGTACGGACGTTGGTGTGTCGGGGGGATGCCGCGCCGGGGAACGCGGCAGGCCCCGGACCGAAGTCCGGGGCCTGGGCGGGCACGCGGCGGCGTTCCGCTCCGGAAGCGGTCAGCTCCAGGGATCGGGTATGAGCTCGTCCCGCGGTGAGCCCTCGGGCGTCAGGGCCAGGCGCCGCGCGGTACCGGCGGCGGGGTCGGCGACGAGCACGTCGGGGATGTCGTGTTCGAGGAACCGCAGACAGCCGATGGTGCCGAAGGTGCTGGTCCGCGCGGCGAGCCACGTCACGAGGACGCGCAGCTCGTCGAACTCGTCGGGATGCACCTCCTGCCGGACGGTGAGCGCCCAACCCCGTGCACCGGGTGCGAGCTCGCCGACGAGCGTTCCGCCGATGCGATGGGCGGGCCCGCGGGCGGAGAGCAGGGGGTAGGCGTCCGGGTGCCGGGGCTCTCCGGTCTCCTCCCCGAGGTGCCGGCGCAGCAGCGCGAGATCGGCGGGCGGGAGGGAGCCGGGCAGGTCGAGGTTCAGCTGGAGTTCATGGATGTCGCTCACGGAGGCAGGCTATGCGGCCCACCGGTCCGCCCGACTCCTCCGAACGCCGCGAGGCGCTCACCGGCACGAGTGGTGTGGACACGGGCCACGGCCCCGCCGGCAGGGGACGTCGCCGCGTGCCCCGGCGGCGCACGGCAGGCGCGCGAGACCGCGAGGGACGGGCCCTCCGCTCGCTTCCGAGGGCCCGTCAGCCGGTCCGCGCCACCGCTCGCGTTGCGCCGCCGGGGTGAAAACGCACCGGGGTGCGGCGTGCCTCACCCCGGAAAAGACTGAAGGCGTGCTGATGCGTTCCGGCCCCTGCCCGCCCGTGCGATCGAGGATCTTCGATGTCGTCATACCCCCCTGCCCGTCCGTCCCGCGGGACAGGACACCACCTGGTCCGCTCCGGTCCGGACGGACGCGACGGGCCCCGCGCGCGACGC
The DNA here is from genome assembly GCF_042888135.1 of Streptomyces sp. NPDC003247. Taxonomy (NCBI): domain Bacteria; kingdom Bacillati; phylum Actinomycetota; class Actinomycetes; order Kitasatosporales; family Streptomycetaceae; genus Streptomyces; species Streptomyces sp. NPDC003247. Next base: position 180,360 of record NZ_JBIAPF010000014.1, on the reverse strand, counting down.
GAGCGGATACGGCTCGCGCTCGCCTGCTCGGCGGCGGTCGCCCTGCTCATGGGCTGCGCCGCCACCGGCCGTCACACGACCGGTGACCCGGTCGGGCACCTTCCCCAGCGGAACCCGGCGTCCCCGACGTCGGCCGACGGCAGTCCGGTCCGCGCCGCGCCGGCCGGCCACGGCACCCGTACGCCGTCCCCGACCCCCGCGGACACCGCGCTCGCCCGTGCGCTCGAACCGATCCGGACCCGCAGCGGCATCCAGCTGTCGGTCGCCGTCCTGGAGCCCGCGACCGGCCGCCGGGCGGTGTACGGCGCACGGCACCACATCACCGCGAGCCTGTCGAAGGTGGACATCCTGGCGGCCCTGCTGCTGCGTGCCCAGCACGAGGACCGCCCGCTCACCGGGTGGGAGACGGACACCGCCGCTTCGATGATCCGCAGCAGCGACAACGACTCCGCGGACGCCCTGTGGCGGTGGATAGGCGGCGGCCCGGGACTCACCGACGCCAACAGGACGCTGGGGCTGACCTCCACCCAGGCGGGACCGGGTTTCCACTGGGGCCTCACGCGGACCACCGCGACGGACCAACTCAGGCTGCTGGACGCCGTGTTCGCCGACCGGTCACCGCTCAGCGGAGACTCCCGCCGGCTGATCCGGACCTTCATGAGCCAGATCGACGACGACCAGGCCTGGGGAGTCTCCGCGGAAGGCACCGGCCGGCAGCTCAAGAACGGCTGGCTCCAGCGCTCCCAGTCGCAGCGCTGGGCCGTCAACAGCATGGGGCGGGTCACCGCGCACGGCAGCGCGTTCCACCTCGTCGTCCTCTCCTACGGCAGCCCCAGCATGGAGCACGGCATCTCCGCCGTGGAGCGAGCGGCGCGGTCAGCCGTCCACGCCCTGTGCAGCACGCCTCCTCCCGTGCCCCCGATCATCCGCTGACCCTCCCGGGCAACCCGAAAGTTGTTCCCCGTTCACCCGACAGGCGTACTCCCGTTGCCCTATGATCACCCGCGGCGGGCCCCCCGCCGGGTGCCCGCACACCACCGACCGGCCGTTCCGCCGACCACAGGGGAGAGGTGTGCGTGCGCGCTCAGCGAGGGGAAACACAGGAGACCGGCCGGGGCAGGGCCACCGCCACACTGCGACCGCCCACGCCCCCGGTCGCCGTCCCGGAAACCGGACGGACCGGTCTGCCGGCCACGGCACCGACCGATCCGCAGGCGATGCTGAGGCTCCAGCAGACGGCGGGCAACACGGCGGCCGGGCGGATGGTGAACGGCCGGAACCGGCACCCCGGCACGACCGCCGCTCCTCGCCCCGCGGCCCGGGCACCACGTCTCGACACCGTCGACGAAGCCGCCGAGTACGACCTCGTCCTGCCGCCCTACCTGACGCAGCTCCAGGCCGGCGGCCTGTCCTTCGTGCACGGCCTCACCGGCCACGGCTTCGTGCGGGACGAGGTGGTCCGGGTCGCCGGCCCCTCCGGTGAGGCCGACCGCATCGCCGGCGAACTCGCCACCCGGCCCGAGACGTTCTTCGGACGGGGCCGCTCGTTCGTCGTGAGGACCCGCAGCGGCCTCTACGACGTCACGGTCTTCATCGCCCCCGACACCACCGACGCGCCCGGCACGTTCCTGGCCGCCGGCGCCCCGCAGCAGGTCGTCGACGCGCGCGCCGCGCGGATGAGCGCGGCCGACCGGGACGCGGAGGCGGAGGGCGCCGACATCAAGGTGGACAGCCTGCGCAACTCCGCAGGCAGTGGGAACAGCGGCACCCGCCACACGGCCAACAAGGGCCTGCGCGGCTCCGGTTCGGTCCTCGCACCGGTACAGCCCGGAGTCTGGGCGGGCGCGGCCCTCGCCGGAGACGTCGGCCTCACCTCCTCCACCGAGACGCACAGCGCCACCACCGTCTCCGAGCCCCGGACCCTGCGCAGCGACGGCGGATCCGTCGAGGCGCTGCGCCACGTGCGGTTCCACGTGCGCATCACCCGCGGCGACCGCACCCGCAGCCCCGCCCCCGCCCCGGTGAGCGGGCCCGGCACCCTCACGATGCGGGTGCCGCGCGAGCACCTCGTACCCCGCGGCACCACCACCCCCGACCACGCGGCCCGCCTGCCGCCCGCCACGGCACACGGGACGGCGCTCGCCGACTCCATGGCCCCGCTCGCGGTCACGGACGCCGGCGAACCCCACGGCGGCGGAGGCGGGCTCTACGACAGCGTCGCCTCCGTGCTGCACCCCCGGCTGACGGAACTGGGCGCCCCCGGCCGCCCGTACCTGTACGAGGCCACGTCCGCGACGACGGTCACGGAGGACCTGCCCCGGCTGCTGGCCGGCTGGGTCACGGGGGAGGACCTCACCTCCCTCGACGGCACCGTCCGGGGCACGTACCGGATGCGCGCGGACATCGTCTCCATGGCACCGGCCTGGAGCATCGGCAAGACCCAGCTGCGCACCCACCAGCAGGTCGCGCACAGCGTCTCCGGCACCACCCGCGAGGGCGGCAGCGCCCGGCTGGGCGCCGGCCCCTCCCTGGCCGTGGGAGCCCCCGGCGCGGGACCGGCCCTGCGGCTGTCGCAGGTCACCCTGCCCGGGGTCGCGCGCAGCCGCACCGTCAAGGCCGAGCAGGCCGCGACCACCCGCCAGGGAGCCGAGGTGCGCGGCCAGAAGGTGCTGTACCGCAGCACCGTCCGGCTGACGGTCGAGGGCACCGGAGACGGCCCCGCGACCCCGCGACGGGTCGCCCGCACCGCCGCACACGACATCGACGTGCTGCTCAGCCTGCGCGCGGAGGAGGCGCACTCGCTCGGACTGCCCCTGCCCGAGGGCGTCACCGGCGGCGACCTGTACACCACCGTCGGCGAGGACGGCCGGAAACTGCCCGAGCGGGAACTGCCGTTCGCGGGCATGGGATCGAGCGTCGCCCTCGGCCGCTTCGACTCCGCGCCGCTGATCGCCGCCGTGGAGCGGCTGTTCGCCACCGACCCCCGACTGGACGGCTACCTCCCCGCGGAGTTCCTCGCCGCGGCAGCCCCGCCGTCCGGCCCCGCACCCCACCGCCAGGACACCTCGCGGCCGTCCGCGGAGGAGGCCGAGCAGCAGCGCACCAACTACCGCACCCTGGTGGCCCTGCTGTCCCAGACCAACATCCGCGCCAACAAGGACCAGTTGCTGTCCACCGGCATCCCCGTCCGGCTGCGCCGCAAGACCCTGGGGCACGCCCACGACGTCCAGGTCCTCGTGACCGGCAGACTCGGCCCGATCGCCTATCTGGGCGAGACCAAGGACTGGCTGGTGCGCAGCAGCTCCGGCGTGGGCAGCAGCTCGCAGACGGGACAGTCCAGCTCGCGCGACATCGGCACCCGGTTCGCGCTCCAGATGCAGATCGTCCCCGGCAAGGTCTCCGGCGGACTGACCGCGGAGAGCGTGCTGCACTCCGGCCGGTCGGCGCAGGCCGGCCCGGCCGTCCGCGGCGACTCGCTCAACAGCGGCTCCCCGGACCGCAGTTCGTTCGGCGCCACCCTCGATCTCGGGGTCAGGGTCACCAAGGTCACCCGGGAGCGCAAGGCGATGCGCACCCTCACCCCCGGCAGACCGGGACGCCACGAGCCGGAGGTCGAGGAGATCGCCTCATCCTCCGGCGCGGCCGCCGGCGACCCGCTGCACCTGGCGGGCCAGGACGTACGGCTCACCACCCCCACCGGCTTCACCGTGGGCGGAGCCGAGGGCGGACGGCTGCGGGCCAGGGCCGCCGAACTGCGCCGGATGCCCCGGCCGGTCGACGTGGCCGGCATCGGCGCGCTCACCGGCGGCCCCCTCCAGGTGAGCGGCCCGCAGGTACGCGACTGGTCCTTCGTCGAGACGGTCGGCGACGGCCGCGCCGTGCGCGCCCTGGCCTACCGGCTGCTGTCCCAGGCCGCCGTCCGCAACACGCCCGGCCGGGCGGACGACGTGTTCGCCACCGAGGGACTCGCCCCGCAGCAGGCCATCGACACCCAGCTCAGCCCGCAGTCCGTCACCGCGGCGCTCCGGCAGGCCGTCGGGACCGGCTGGGTCGTCGACAACCTGCGCTACCCCCGCAGGGTCAAGTCCCTCACCGGCGCGGTCGGCGCGCGTTTCGCGCTCACCCGGCCCCGTGTCGTCACCACCGGGACGGGACCCGGCACCGAGAACATGTCCCTGGGCGGACACCAGGCCACCGGCCAGAAGTCACGCACCGTCACCCACTCCGTCGGATACGGCGGCTCCGGACGGGAACAGGGCGACCACTGGCAGGTGGGCGAAGGCCTGTCGGGCAGCAGGGCCACCCAGCGCGGCACCGCGCAGGGCCTCTCCCTCACCGGTACCGTCGAGCGCAACGCCGTGGTCCCCAGAGGACGCCCCTTCTACCTGGTCCAGTGCGACCTGCTGGTGCGCATGGTGGCCGAGGTGTCCTCCGGACCGGCGAGCCAGGGCGTGTCCGCCGCCGAACAGACGGTGCCCGGCGCGGTCGGCCTGTGGCTGAGCGAGGACCAGCTCGCCGCGGCGGGACTGCGGCCACCGCGGGCCCACGACGGGGAACGGCCGCAGGACACCGGCCGGGAGCAGACCCGCCCGCCCCAGGACACGGCGGCCGTGCCCGCGCCGGGCCACGCACCGGCGGCGACCACCGGCACACAGGACCCCGCCCCGCCGGGCACGGACCGGGCGGCGGCCGGCGACACGGCCGAGGACCGCCCGCGGACGCCCCCGCTGCCGCCCGCCCTCGCCCGTGACCTGCCGCTCGGATTCGGCCTGATCGAGGACATGCCCGACCTCGTCCCCCTCCTGCGCGACCTGCGCGGGAACATCCGTGACGCCGGCCTCGCCGCGGCACTGCTGCCCGAACGCCAGCTGGACGACCCCTACCGCAACGTGCAGAGACTCCTGCGGATCCTCGACCGGGACGGCGCCGTCGGCCTGCTGTCGGGAGCCATGGACGGCGGTGTCGCGGTCGAGCTCTTCCGCAACCGCGTGCAGCGCTACCGGGCCGTCCTGAGCATTCGGCGCACCGGTGACGCCCGCCCGGCCGGACGCACCGACGGGGACCGCGACATGGAGTTCGCCACCGTCGCCGTCATGGACCGCACCCAGAACGCGGCACGGGGCCGCACGCTCGGCGGGGGCGCCACGGTGGCGGGGACGGGGGAACCGGACAGTGGCGCCGTCGACAGCAGCGCGGGCACCCTGGGCGGCGGCGCCCTCACCTCGGCGGCGCGCAGGACCGGGGAGACCTCACGCACCCAGGTCGGTATCCGCACCATCATCGACGCGAGCGCGCCCGCCGTGCGGATGAGGGTGCCGATCACGGCTGAACTGGCGCTGTTCTCCTCCGACGGGCGGGTCGCCCGCGCCGAGATCGGCGACAGCAGCCTCGTCTACCGCGCGCTGGAGAAGGACATGGAAGCCCTCTCCCGGCTGCGGCCGGTCACGGCCCCCGGCGCGGGCACCGGTCTGCGGCGTACGACGGCCACCTCGCCCGCCGACCTGCGGACCTGGCGCGGCCGCGGCGCGACGCTGCCGCTGGAGGTCCAGGTGAACGGCTTCCGGGGGGCCGGCCAACTGCGCACGGCCATCGGCGGCGCGGTCCGCGACGCCGGCGGCAGCGAACGGTTCGATCCGGCGGCCCTCAGCCACGCGGCCTACGTCCAGTCGGAGTCCGTCTCCACCGAGTGGCTCATGGCCGCCCTGCCCCTGCTGGTGTCGGCGGGCTGCCGGCTCCCCGTCAACCACCACTCCGGTCTCGAGGGCCAGGACCTCGACTGCTCCCTGCACGCCCGGCTGCGCGACGGCCGTGTGCTGGGACGCAGCGACACCGCGATCTTCGAGACCGTGGCCCAGAGCGGTCCCGAGGACGGCCGCGCGGCCGCCACCGACCTGCACACCGGCACGGACCACGGACGCGGCGCCCGCGGCTACGGCGGCGCGGGTCCCCTGCTCACCGACCCCGGCCGGATGACCGACGCCGTCCTGACCGGAGCCCAGGCTTCGGACCTCTCCACACTCGCCGGACACGCGTCGGGAACCGTGCCGCTGAGCAAACCCAAGACGGAGTCGGTGCTGGTCCAGTTCACCGCCGAGTTCCGTGTCGTCGCGGACATCCACAACCGCCTCACGCAAGGGATACGGCCCCGGGGCCGCAACACCGCCACCCGCGACGTCGTCCTCAGCCACCCGCTCGTCGTCCGCGTTCCGCTGCCGGCCGCCCGCCGCATGCTGACCGGAACCACCGCCGCCCACGTGTCGGACCCCCTGCACGTCCTCACCCCGGCGGACGACGACTGACCGCGGTTGCCGGGGCGGCACCGGACGCGCCGCGTCCACCGCCCCGGGCCTGGCGGACGTCCCGCCAGGAGGCGGCCGACAGCCTGCCCGGGTCCGGGCGCTGCGCAGCACGACCGGCTTCGAGCACGCTCTTCGCGCGGCGATCGACGCCGGCGGTGACAGTGACACCGCCGCCGCGGTCACCGGGGTGACCGACACGGTCAGCGGTCGAGGAGCCGGAGGTCGAGTGCGGCACCGACGTCGGGGCAGTTCGCGCGGACGGTGTCGAGGAAGGCGTTCAGTACCGGGGAGCGGTCCAGGGCGGTGAAGGACAGCACCAGATCGGGCAGGGGCGTGCGCGGGGTCACCTCGCAGAACCAGGTGCCCGGACGCGGGGCCGACAGCATGCGGGAGGGCCCCAGACCGACGCCCACGCCACAGGCGGCGAGGCCGATGATCGTGTGGACGTCCCGCGCGACGGCCGCGCCCGAGAGGGCGGGGGAGTCCTTGCCCAGCAGGGTGCGCAGCCCGGTGAGGACGGTGGGCTCGTCCTCGCCGGACGTCACGATCAGCGGCTGCTGCCGCAGTTGGTCCACGCTCACCGACGGCCGGCCCGCGTAGGGGTGCGTGGTGCTCACCACCGCGACCAGGTGGTCGTGTCCGATCGGGACCGACACCAGGTTCTCGGCCCCGGCACCCCGTGGCCGGCCCAGGGTGACCGCCACGTCGAGCTCACCGGTGACCAGGGCGGCGGTGCTGCGGCTGGTGGCCATCTCGTGCAACTCCACCCGCACGTCGGGCCGTTCGCGGCCGAACCGGCCGACGACGTCCGGCAGGGGGTCGAGCAGTGCCGAGGCGACGAAGCCCAGGCGCAGTCGGCCCGTCTCACCCGGGCCGCGTCCACCGAGGCCGCCGTCATCTCGTCGAGCGCCCTGCGCGCCCGGGCGAGGAAGGCCGCGCCCGCCGCCGTCGGGAACACCCCCTGACGGGTGCGGTCGAACAGCCGGGCGCCCACCTCGCGTTCGAGGTCGGCGATCTGCTTGGACAGCGGAGGCTGCGCGATACCCAGGGCACCCGCCGCCCGGCCGAAGTGCTCGTGCTCGGCGAGGGCCAGTGCGTACCGCAGGTGCCGCGCCTCCATGCCGGCCTCCCGGCCATATCCCGTGGGTATCGTGGGCCAGCTTGCCAGATCTTCCCCTGGAGGGCGGGGGCCGGGTCACGTGGAATGCAGGCATGACCGACCCTTCCGCCACCGACACCGTCTTCGTCCTCGTGCACGGCGCCTGGCACGGCTCCGGGCAGTGGGCGGCGACACAACGCGCACTCGCCGCACTCGGCGCCGCGAGCGTGGCCGTCGACCTGCCGGGACACGGCCTCGACGCTCCGCTGCCCAGCGGATACCTCCTGCCCGGACAGCCGGGCCTGCTGACGGAGAAGACCCCGCTCGCCACCGTGACGATGGACGACAGCGCCGAGACCGTGCTCGACACGCTGCGCCAGGTCCGCCGCCACCACCGCCGTGTGGTGCTCGTCGCGCACAGCGCGGGAGGCGGCCCCGCGTCACTGGCCGCCGAGCGCGCGCCCCAGCTCGTCGACGCCCTCGTCTACCTGTCGGCCTTCGTCCCCGCCGGACGGCCGCGGTTCTCCGACTACCTCGGCTCGCCCGAGAACGCCACGGCACGGGGACAGAGCCTCACCCTCGGCGACCCCGCGGAGCTGGGCGCCGTACGGATCAACCCGCTCTCGCCGGATCCCGCCTACGTCGAGGAACTGCGGCAGACCTACTACCACGACATCCCGCCGGACCGCTTCGACCACCGGCGCTCGGCCCTGAGCACCGATCTGCCGCTGTCGATCCCGGCCACCCCGGTCCCCGTGACCGCCCCGCGGTGGGGCCGGATACCGCGGACCTTCCTGCGCTGCGCGGACGACCGGGCGCTGCCGCCGGCCGTGCAGGACCTGATGATCGCGGAAGCCGACCGGGCCGTGCCCGGCAACCCGTTCACCGTACGCACCCTCCCGGGCGGCCACAGCCCCTTCGCCGCCCGGCCCCGCGAACTCGCCGCGGCCCTGCTGCCGTGAGCGGCGGACCAGGGAGCTTGTGACGGATCTCCGGCGGGCGCAGCCGCTCGACGTCACCGTCGCTCAGGTCGCCGCACCGGCGGTCCGGACCGGCCCGGGCGCCGGGACGGGCACCGCGCACCCGGTCCCGGCCGGGTACACCCTCACCTACGCCTGCCTGCTCGTCCCCGCCGCGCGCCCGTCCGGACAACGGCCCTGTGCGCAGGGGGGTTTGCCCCAGCGGGACGTACCGGGCCGCTCGACGGTGCCGTCCGCGGACGGGTCAACCTGCGTCCGCGGGCACAGTGACGTTTCTGTGGTGAAGGGGCTGCGCCGTCGGAGTGAGTAAAGCTTTCCTGGGGCGCATCTCAAAGGCTGGACCCGAAATCATCAGCGTTGAGCAAAGGCTGTCGTGTCGCGGCAGTCTCACACCGGCCTGTGTGCCGTTCAGCGTGCAAAGGATCCCCACGATGACGTACGGAAGCAGACTGCGGGCGCAGATCACCGCGCCGGGCACCACGCCACTGATCGGCGTCTACGACATGTACTCGGCGTCGATCGCCGCCGAGCACTACGACGGGATGTTCGTCTCCGGCTTCGGCTTCGCCGCCTCCTACTACGGGCTGCCGGACATCGGGTTCATCGCCTGGCCCGACATGCTGGCCTTCGTCCAGCGACTGCGCGGCGCGTTCCCCCGTCACCATCTGCTCGTGGACATCGACGACGGCTACGTCGATCCCGAAGTGGCCTGCCACATGGTGCAGAGCCTGGAGCGCGCCGGAGCGTCCGGGGTGATCCTGGAGGACCAGAAGCGTCCCCGCAGGTGCGGACACGCCGACGGCAAGCTGGTACTGCCGCTGGAGGAGTACCTGGAGAAGCTCGAACTGGTCCTGGCCACCCGCAAGGACCTCCTCGTCGTCGCCCGCACGGACGCGACCGAGGAGGACGACATCCTGCGCCGGGCCCAGGCCCTGGCCGCCACGGACGCCGACGTCGTCCTGGTCGACGGAGTCCGCAGCGTCGAGTGGATCCAACGCGTGCGCGAGGTCGTCGCGGGCAAGCCGCTCCTGTTCAACCAGATCGCCGGCGGCAAGTCCCCGCGCCTCTCGCTCACCGAACTGGCCGACCTCGGTGTCGACGTCGCCATCTACAGCACGCCGTGCCTCTTCGCGGCGCACCGGGCGGTGGACACGGCCCTGGCCGAACTGCACCTCGCCGACGGCCGGCTGCCGGCCGCGGAAGCGGACGCGATCGGCGTGAAGGAGTCGACCGAGCTGCTGGCCAGGAACATCACCCGTCACCACCCCGTCCCCACCGCACGGGAAGGCGCCGGAGTATGAACCTCAAACGGACGAGTGCGACCGCCTGCCTCACTCTCGCCCTCCTCGGCTGCGCCCAGCCCGCCGGCGCGACCGACAGCCTGATCACCGTGCTCGACAACTCGCACGCCGACTCCGTCCTGGAGGTCGACCGGACCGCGAACCTCCAGAACGGCAGCGGAACCGCCGGCAGCGACCACGACGGCAGCGCCGTGGACGTGGTGGAGGCCCTGGTCCAAGGAGGGGCTCCGGACACGGAGGACGGCGACTGACGCCGTCACCGGCGGGACGCGGGCGGAAGTGCCGACACCATCGGCACGACGCAAGGGGTGGGGTGCACCGGCCATCGGTGCACCCCACCCTTTCCTGCGTTCCCGACCGCCCCGCCGGCGCCCTACCAGCGGTACCAACGGCCGCGCTGTCCGCCTGCGCCGGTGGAGCGGGCGAAGAAGCCGACGAGCCAGAGCACCAGGACGATCACGGCGATCCACCACAGTGCCTTGAGGGCGAACCCGGCACCGAAAAGAAGCAGGACCAGCAGCAGAACCAGAAGCAGGGGAACCATAGTCATCAACCTCCGTTCCGCCGTCTGCCCCGCGGCGCCACCCGCACACGCGGAAGGCACGGGTGTTTTTCCGCACGGGCCGGGGCACGTCGGCGCGTGTGACGAAATGGGCGTGACGAAAACCGGCCGCACGGCTTAGTGTGAGCTGTCCGTGCCGACGATCGTGTGACGAAAAGGACTCACCATGGCTGCTTGTGGCGTGTGCGGAAAGGAGCTCCGTGCCGCGCCGGACTCCGGCCGGGCCCGGGCGGGCCGTCCCCGCCGCTACTGTTCGCGGGCCTGCCAGGGGAGGGCCTACCGGATGCGGGTGGCGGCCGCGGGAGAGCGGGCGGACGCGCACGGTGCGGCGGAGGCCCCGGCCGCGCCCCGGGGGCCGCGGAGAGCCACCGGGCCCGGGCCCGGGCCTCGGCCGGACGCCCGCCCGGCCGAGGCCCCGACCGGGGAGGATGGCTTCCGGTCCCGGGCCGGGGAGGATGGCTTCCGGTCCCGGGCCGGGGAGGATGGCTTCCGGTCCCGGGCCGGGGAAGACGGCTTCCGGCCCCGGACCGGAGACGACGGCCATCGGCCCCGGGCCGGCGAAAACTCCCGGGCCCGGGTGCTGGCCGCCGCGCTGGAGGCCTTCGCCCGCACCGGCTACCGTGGGACCTCGCTCGAGGTCGTCGCCGACGCGGCCGGGCTCACCCGGGCCGGCCTGCTGCACCACTTCCCCTCGAAGCGGGCGCTGCTCCTCGCCGTGCTGACCGAACGGGACGAGCAGGACCTGCGCGCCTTCGGCCGGCCCCTGGAGTCGTTGGCGGGCATCGAGGTCCTGGACTTCCTGGACGATCTCGCGCGGCTCAACACCAACCGCAGGGGCCTGGTGCAGCTGGCCCATGTGCTCGGCGCCGAGGCGTTCGATCCCGGGCACCCGGCCCACCTGTACTTCCGCGACCGGCTGCGCCGCATCCGTACGGAACTGACCGCCGCCCTGCGGCGGGGCGTGGCGGCGGGCACGGTCCGCGAGGACGTCGACTGCGACCGGGTGGTGGAGCAGACGATCGCGGTGATGGAAGGACTGGAGGCGCTCTGGCTCCAGGACCCGGACGCCACGGACCTGGCCGAGGCGTTCCGCTCCTACAGTGAAGGACTGCGCAGGGCGATGACACGCGGCTGACCCACGCGCCGCGCGACCTTCCGGAAACCTCGGGAACCCTCCCGGAACCTCGGGTTCAAGCCATTGACACGTTTCAACCCGCAACCCTACCTTCTACTCGGTAGGTCGCCGGGTCATGTCCCGGCAGTTCCTACGTCATCCCGTCGCCATGCCTGAGCGGTCCCCGAGCCCGGGGGCCTCCTCGGCGTGCACGAGCAGAGAAGAAGGCAGGGAGACACCGTGGTCATCCCCCCGTCCCCACTTCCCGAGTCCGATGTCCCTCCCGGCCACGGCCCGTCCCCGGACTCCGCCGACGAGGCACAGGCCCCCGCCGTCCCGCCCGCCCCGCTGAGCTTCCTGGTCTTCTACGTCTGCGGCTACGGCGGCCTGATGATGGCGGCCGCCACCCCCACCATCGTGACCCTGGCCCTGCGCGCCCAGGAGATCGCTCCGCAGAGCAAGGCGAGCGTGCTCTCCCTGGTCCTGCTGCTCGGCACCGTCTCCGCGGCCGTCGCCAACCCCGTGGTCGGGGCGCTCAGCGACCGCACCACCTCGCGCTTCGGCATGCGACGGCCCTGGCTCCTCGGCGGATCCCTCGCCGGGATCGCCGGCACCCTGCTGGTGGCCCTGCTCCCGTCCGTGGGCGGCATGGTGCTCGGCTGGTGCCTGGCCCAGCTCGGGTTCAACGCCGTCTTCGCCGCGCTCTACGCGGTGATGGCGGACCGGATCGCGCCCCAGCAGCGCGGCAAGGTCTCCGGCTTCATCGGCGTCAGCCAGTCGATCGGCACCATGTGCGGCACGTGGATCGCCAGCCTGGTGACCGGCTCCGTGCTCGCGATGTTCGTGATCCCCCCGCTGGTCGCCCTGGTCTGCGTCGGCGCGCTGGCGCTGCGGCTGCCCGACCGGCGGCTGCGCGCCGCGGACCGGGACACGCGCTCCCTGGGCAAGCTCGCGTCGAGCTTCCTGGTCAACCCCAGGAAGCACCCCGACTTCGCCTGGGCGTGGCTCGGCCGGCTGCTCATCATGATCGGCTACGCGTTCTTCGGCTCGTACCAGCTGTACTTCCTCACCGACCACCTGCGCATGTCCGCCACGGCGGCCACCGGCGTCGTCGCCGCCGGCACCACGATCGGCACCATGGCGCAGCTCGTGAGCAGCCCCGTGGGCGGCTGGCTGTCCGACCGCAGCGGACGCCGCAAGGCCTTCGTCACCGTCGGCTCCCTGCTCTTCGCCGCGGGCATGCTCGTCATCGCCTTCTCCACGAACTCCGCCGTCTTCCTGACCGGCGTCGGCCTGGCCTCCTTCGCCTTCGGCCTGTACCTGGCCGTCGACCTGGCCCTGGTCACCGACGTCCTGCCGGACAACGGCGCCGACGCGGCCAAGGACCTCGGCATCCTCGCCGTCGCCAGCACCCTGGGGCTGTCCCTCGGCCCGGCGCTCGTGCCGGCCCTGCTCGCCGTCTTCGGAGACACGAACTACCAGGCGGTGTTCGTCATCGCGGCCGTCTGCATGGTGATCGGAGCCCTCACGCTCAAGCCCATCAAGGGCGTCCGCTGAGCCCCGGCCGACCGGCCGTACCCGCTGAGCCCCGGCCCGACCGGCCGTACCCGGCCGGCGCCCGTCGACATCCCATCGCCCCGGCCCGCTCCGGCCGGGGCGATCGGCAGCACGACCCAGAAGGACAAGCATGACGACCGCACCCCACGAGGGACCGCACGGCACCCGTGTCACCGAGGTCCGCATCGAGCACCACCGGGAGCCCCTGGGCATCGGCGAGCCCAGCCCCCGACTGTCCTGGACCGTGGCCACCGAGAGTCCGGACTGGAAGCAGTCCGCGTACGAGATCCGGGTCCGCGACGCCCACGGCGACGAGACCGCCTCGACGCGCGGTGACGGTGACGAGACCGACCCGGAGCGCAGTGACGGCGACGAGACCGTCTCCGGGCGCCGTGACGGTGACGAGTCCGTCCTCGTGCCCTGGCCCGCCGCGCCGCTGCGCTCGCGGCAGCGGAAACTGGTGAGCGTACGGGTCTGGGGGCCGGACGGCACGGGCCCGAGCCCGTGGTCCCCGGAGACCGCCCTGGAGGCCGGCCTGCTCGAGCCGGACGACTGGACGGCGCGGTTCGTCTCGCCCGCCTGGCAGGAGGACGTCACCGACCAGGTGCCGCCCCCGCTGCTGCGCGGCGAGTTCCGGCTGCGGGCGCCGGTGGAGTCGGCCCGGCTGTACGCGACCGCCCACGGCGTCCACGAGATCGAGATCAACGGCACCAGGGTCGGGGACCATGTCCTCGCCCCCGGCTGGACCCACTACACCGAGCGCCTGCGCTACCAGGCCTTCGACGTCACCGGCCTGCTCCGAACCGGCGGCAACGCCGTCGGCGTCCTGCTCGCCGACGGCTGGTTCCGCGGCCGGATCGGCTTCGAGGGCGGTGCGCGCAACCGCTACGGCGACCGCCTCGCCGCCCTGGTGCAGATCGAGGTGCGCCACACCGACGGAAGCACCGCGACCTTCGGCAGCGGCGGCGACTGGCGCGCGGCGCACGGGCCGATCGTCTCCTCCGGCATCTACGAGGGCGAGCGGTACGACGCCCGGCGCGAGCTGCCCGGCTGGTCCGCCCCCCACTTCGACGACAGCGCGTGGAGCGGCGTGGACGTGCTGCCGTACGACCTCGGCCGCCTGGTCGCGCCGGACGGACCGCCGGTACGCCGCACCGAGCTGGTCGACCCCGTGGCGGTCACCACCTCGCCGTCCGGCCGCACCGTCCTCGACTTCGGCCAGAACCTCGTCGGCCGGCTGCGCATCCGGGTGAGCGGCGAAGCCGGGCGGACCGTCACCCTGCGCCACGCCGAGGTGCTGGAGAACGGCGAGCTGGGCACCCGCCCGCTCCGCCTGGCCGAGGCCACCGACACCTACACCCTGCGCGGCGGCGGCACCGAGGAGTGGGAGCCCCGCTTCACCTTCCACGGCTTCCGCTACGCGGAGGTCGACGGCTGGCCCGGCGAGATCGCCCCCGGCGACATCAGGGCCGTCGTCTGCCACACGGACATGCGGCGCACCGGCTGGTTCGAGTGCTCCGACCCGCTGGTGAACAAGCTGCACGAGAACGTCGTGTGGAGTATGCGCGGCAACTTCCTGGACATCCCCACCGACTGCCCGCAGCGCGACGAGCGCCTCGGCTGGACCGGCGACCTCCAGATCTTCGCGCCCACCGCGAGCTTCCTGTACGACTGCGCCGGTCTGGTCCGCTCGTGGCTGACCGACCTCGCGCTCCAGCAGAGCCCCGAGGGCTGGCCACCGCTGTGGGTGCCGGGGTTCGAGTCGGTGTTCCCCCGCTTCGCGTGCGCCGCCTGGGGCGACGCCGCCGTCATCGTGCCCTGGGTGATGTACCGGCGGTTCGGCGACACCGGTGTGCTGGCGGCCCAGTACGCGAGCATGAAGGCCTGGGTCGACGGCGTCGCCGCCCTCACCGGGGAGCGGCACCTGTGGGACGAGGGGCTGCAACTGGGGGACTGGCTGGACCCCACCGCCCCGCCGGACCGTCCGTTCGAGGCCCGCACCGACGGCCACCTGGTCGCCACCGCCTACCACGCGCTCTCCGCGCAACTGCTGGCCGACACCGCGGCCGTGCTGGGCCGGGACGAGGACCGGGACCACTACGGCAAGCTCGCGGAGGCGGTCCGGGCCGCCTTCCACCAGGAGTACGTCAGCCCCTCGGGCCGCCTGGTCAGCGACTCCCAGACCGCCTACGCGCTCGCGCTGCGGTTCACGCTCCTGCCGGAGGAGGAACAGCGGCGGCGTGCGGGCCGGCGACTGGTCGAGCTGGTGCGCGCGGGCGGCTTCCGCATCGGCACCGGTTTCGTCGGCACCCCGCTGGTCTGCGACGCGCTGTGCGCCGCGGGTGAGTACGACGCCGCCTACCGGCTGCTGCTCGAACAGGGCTGCCCGTCCTGGCTGTACCCGGTCACCATGGACGCCACCACGATCTGGGAGCGCTGGGACAGCATGCTGCCCGACGGATCGGTCAACCCCGGCGACATGACCTCCTTCAACCACTACGCCCTCGGCGCGGTCGCCGACTGGCTGCACCGCACCGTGGCCGGCCTCGCCCCCGCCGCACCCGGGTACCGGCGGCTGCTGGTCCGGCCCCGCCCGGGCGGACGGCTGAGCCACGCCTCGGCGGCGCACCGGACGCCCTACGGACGCGCGGCGGTCTCCTGGACGCGGGAGGACGGCGAGCTGCGGGTCTGCGTCACGGTCCCGCCCAACACCACCGCGCTGGTCGATCTCCCCGGCCGGGAGGGGGAGACGGTCGAGGTCGGTTCCGGACGGCACCTGTTCCGAACGCCGTTCCCCGCCGCGGAGGACGACGTCATCGAGGAGGCCCCGCCGCTGCTGCCGGGCTGACGGCTCCCGCCACGCGACGGCCCCGGACGGATGTCCGGGGCCGTCGCGTGCGCACCGTTGACGCAGCGGGTCAGGTGCCCAGCAGCCGGTGCAGGGCGCGGCGGGCGCGGGACGGGGCGAGCGGGTCGTGCTGAAGCTGCAGGAAATGGTTGAGGGCCAGCATGATGCCGACGAGTTCGTAGATCAGTTGGTCGGGGTCCGTGTCCGCCGGCAGGTCCCCGGCGCCGATCGCGCGTCGGACGTGGCGCCGCAGATCGCGCTGCCACAGCGCGTTCATGCCCGCGACCGCGTCGCGCACGGGTCCGTCCCGCCCGTCGAACTCCGTCGCCGCCGCGGTGAAGAAGCAGCCGCCGGGCAGCACGTCCCGCTCCAGGTACGACACCCACGCCTCGCACACCGCGCGCAGCTGCGGCAGTCCCGGCGGCACGTCCCGCACCCGCTGCGGCACCTCCCGGGCGAACAACTCCGACGCGGTGTCGACGACCGCGAGTTGGAGGCTCTCCTTCGTGCCGAAGTGGCCGAGGACGCCGGCCTTGCTCATCCCCAGCTCGGTCGCGAGCCGGCCGATGGTCAGTCCCTGGAGCCCTTCCACCGAGGCGATCGCCATACTGCGGTCCAGAATGCGCTGCCGGGTGCGGCGCGTTTCCAGGACCGAGTTCCGAGGGCTCATGGGAGCCGATGATAGCCACCCCCTCCTGACCCTCCTGACCAGGAGAGCGTCCCCCCCGCACACCGCGCGGGCCGGCGATACGCGCCGGCGTACCGGCGGCCCGCGCGTGGCAGGGGAGGTGGCTCCGGGTCAGGTGCCGGAGCCACCGGTGGACCGGTCGGCCGACGGAGGGTCAGTCCTCGTCGGGGTCGAGGACGCGGCCCTTGAGCTTGACGGGGTTGGCGCCTCCCACGCGGAGTTCACCATCGGTGTAGCGGCCCGGCGTCGCGCCGTCGACGGCGGTGACCTGGGCCCCGTAACCGATGCACTCCTGGTTGGTGGACAGGTACGGGTTGTGGGTGAAGGTGAGGGTGCGGCCCCCGTTGCCGAGGACGCCCTGGGTGGTCTGGAGGTTGCCCCTCGCCTGGAGGGTGTTGACGTCGTGGTAGGCCCAGGAGAGCCAGCTGGTGAAGACGAAGCCGGTCGGCGCCTTGAGGGTGAAGGTGATGTCGCCGGGGTTCACCGGGTCCGGGACGGTGCTGAGGATGCCGAAGCTGAGGTGGGCCGGCACTCCTCCGGGGGCGTCCTCGACGATGCCCTGCTGAAGGATGTACAGCTTGTTCTCGGCTCCCGACTCAACGGGTGCCTGGGTCTGCGTGGCCATGATGTCCCTTCTGGGGGTGGGGGTGTCCGCGTGGGCGGATCCGCCGGTGGCGGGCTTGGGGGGTGGGCTCGCTCATGGGCCGCCGGGCCCCTCGGGCCCCTCGGGCCCGTCGGAGCCGTCGGAGCCGTCGGCGGATGCCTTGAGCGGGCCGGGAGGCGCCGTGCCGTCGGGCGCGTGGTCGGCCAGGAGCGGACCGAGGACCACCAGGGCGCCGAGGACGATGTCCTCGTAGAGGTAGAACCCCGCTTCCAGAGGCGGCAGTTCGTCGTCGGTGGCCTCGGCACCGGAGTCCGTGGCGGTGACGTGTGCGGCGTCCTGGGTCTCGTCCGGGGGAGCGGGAGGGCCGAGGAGGTCCGTGAGGTCCTGAGCGGCGCCCCGGAAGGCGGCGCGGGCGGTGGTGGCCAGCAGGCGCAGGGGCAGGTCGAGGGCGGCGGCGGTGCGCTGGCCGGGGACCAGTGTCGCGGCGGTCGGTGCCTCCGCGGTGGCGGCGAGCCACTGCACGGGCAGGGAGAAGGCGGAGACGATCCGCTCGGTGGACATCAGGGGCGGTGGGTCGCCGTCGACCATGAGGTCCTCCCACTCCATGAGGTCGAAGAGGAACTGGCCTCCCTTGTGGAGGGGCCAGGGCCGGACCGTGTCGAGCAGGACGCGGGCGCGTTCGGGGGCGTGCCGGCGCAGGGCCACGCCGTGCCGGGCCAGGGTGCACAGGCCGCGGCGCAGCCGGCTGTTGCTCTGGTTGAGGAAGGCGAGGGCCCGGTGGTCGGTCGGGGTCAGCGGGCCGGTCCCGGCGGGGCCGGACGGCGGCGGGGGTGCGGTGGTGGTCACAGGGGCCTCGAGGTGACGTAGTGGGCGATCTGCCGCAGGACGGCCTTGCCTTCGTTCTCGGGGATGACGCGCAGGTCTTCCTCGAAGCGCGTGATGCCTTCCGCGGCGAGCCGGTCGGCGAGGTCGGTGGCGTATTCGATGGAGCCGTGCCGCCGCATGGCGGCCAGGAGTTCCTCGGCGTGCTGCTGGGTCTTGTCGGTGCGGCGCCGGCGCAGGATGTCGAAGAGCCGGGGCCGCTCGTGGACGTACGCGGTGCGCAGGAGGTGGATCAGCATCACCGTGCGCTTGCCTTCGAGCAGGTCTCCGAGGGGCTCCTTGCCGTAGAGGGCTTCCTCGCCGACGAGGTTGAGGATGTCGTCCTGGATCTGGAAGGCGATGCCGATCAGGCGGAACGCCTCGTCGAAGCGGCCCAGTACGGCCGGGTCGGTGATGCCGGCGCAGACGGCTCCGATGCGGCACGGGCTGATGCAGGTGTACCAGCCGGTCTTCTTCGTGCTCATGGTGAAGTAGGCGTCGTCGGCCTCGGGCACCACGTCGTGGCGGATCCATCCCAGTTCCATGGCCTGGCCCTCGACGGACTCGCGGCACATGTGGATGGCTTCGTGGATGAGGCCCAGGGTGCGGGCCAGACCGAGCGTTTCGAGGTTGGACAGGACGGCGTCGACGGCGAGCAGGTTCAGGCCGTCGCCGACGTTGACGGCCAGACCCAGGCCGTGCTCCTCGTGCATGGTCGGCAGGCCGCGCCGGTGGGTGGACTCGTCGGCGATGTCGTCGTGGACGAGGAAGCCGTTGTGGAACAGCTCCAGCGCGGCGGCGGCGCGTACGGCGTCGTCGGGGCGTCCGCCGAAGGCGGCGCAGGCCGCGATGGTCAGCGTGGGCCGCAGGCCCTTGCCCTGCCGGGCGGGGTAGGAACGCATGAGGTCGTACAGCTCGGCGCGCGGCTCGCGGTCCGGCAGCAGCCGGTCGATCTCCTCGTTGGTGCGGGCCCGGCACCGGAGCATGGTTTCCATCAGGTCCGCGTCCCGGACGGTGTCCGGCAGCGACCAGTCGGTGCTGGCCCGTCCGTCCCACAGCAGACGCGGGGCCCCGACGGTGGTGTCGCCGATCAGCGCGGGCGGTGCGGGCGCGTCCTGGGGGGAGCGCCGGGCGAGGAAGTCCAGCGCCGTCCAGTCGACCGGATCGGCGGCCGGTTCCCGGGCGGCCGGTGCGGCACCGCCCCACAACCGGGGGGCCTGTTCGCGGTAGGCGCCCCAGAGTTCCTGCATGCTGCGCAGCCCCGCCGCACGCCGGGACAGCAGCGTGAAGGCCCGCCACACGGCGAGGGTCTCCTCCTGGGCCCCGCGGATGTCGAGGCTGTCGGGCAGGACCTGGTCGACGGGTGGCTGCTGGAGGTCGAACAGCAGGTCCATCGCCCGGTTGTCGAAGACGACCTCGACGTCCGGATCCGGGCAGCGGTCCTGGCGTACGACGATACGGCTGTGCCGCGCCGTGAGCGTGGCGTGGCTGCCGTCGTTGAAGTGCAGGCCGAGCCGGATGCCGTGCAACTGGTCGGCGGCGGCGGCGAGAACGGCCGGCGCCCGGTCGGACAGGGCGGTGACGGTCTCGTCCAGCAGCCGGGCACCGGTGAACGCGGGCAGGGTCTCAGTCACGGGCGCCACCGGCGAACTCCACGATGCCCTCGGTGCGGAAGCCGATACGGCGCCCGCCGACCCGCCCTTCCACCGTGCACGGGCCGAGGGTCTCGTGCACGCTGAACGGGTGCAGGCTCGTCTCGGAGGGGTTGGCGATCCGCCCGGCCGTGTGCGAGCGGAAGTCGAGGACGAGACGGTCCTCGCCGAGCCGGGCGGTGATCAGCAGCCGGCCGGGCACCGGGGCCATCGGCGGGGTGCCCAGCACGTCCGCCAGCGGCGGCACCATCACCACCCGGTCGCGGTCCAGCGCGCCGCTGACCGCGACCCGCAGATTGCGGCGCGGAAAGTGACGGACCATCCGCCCCTCGTGCCACAGCATCACCGACCCGTTGGCCGCGTCCGCCGGACGCGCCGGCTGGAGCAGGGTGAAGACCACCGCCGAGGGCGGGGCGGCACCGGCGGGGCCGGACGGGTCGTTGACGAATCCGAACACCCAGCCCCCGAGCGTGGGCCAGGACCACCGGCCGCGTACCCGTTCGTGGTAGCCGAGCAGCTCCGTCGCCGTGACCGTGCCGTCGCCGTGCCGCAGGGTTCCCTCGCCCAGCACGCCGGGCTCCGACTGCCAGCGCAGGTGCTCGTCCTCGCCGAAGGGGGCGCACTGCGAGGTGCACGGCCTGCTGGTCCGGGTCAGCCGCACATCGGCCGCCGGCGCCCCCGAGCGGGCCGCCACCGCGAACGCGCCGGCCTCGCCGTGCGGATGCGGTAACCGGAACGCCGACCAGGGCAGTGCGGGCTGTTCGGCGTTGAACTGTGTCGAACTCCAGCCGTGTCCCTCCTCGTAGACGAGGAGGATCGCCATGTGCTGTCCCTCGTCCGCCGTGCCGGTGCCGCTGCGCCGCCCGGTGACCGGAGCACCCGGATCCGCGAAGACCGCGCCGGAGGAGGACCCCAGAACGGACAGGTTGGCGATCAGGGCCTGCCGGCCGCACCGGGACAGGAACGCGTAGTGCAGCCACTTGCGGTCGAGTGGATGGGTGAGCGGGGCATGCGGGAAGGGGCCCGGGGGCCCGAGCCTCGAAAGGGTCGGCGTGGACACATTTCGAAAGCTAACCCACTGTCTCCCATCTGTCACAGCGAGTGACGTTCGGGTGGGTGACCTGGGAGCAGAGAAACGATTACTTCCGCACTGGTGGTTTGAAAACGCGAAGAGCCGTCCGGGGCGGGCGGTCCGCCCCGGACGGCACTCGAACGGCTCAGGGACCGAACGCGTCCTTCCCGGTCCGTCCGGCTCGCGTTCGCGGCGCCCTAATCCTCGTCGTCCCCGAGAACGCTCGCTCTCAGCCGTACTTCCGGCCGGCCCGCGATCACGGCTCGTCCGTCGGTGTACCGGCCCGGCTCGGCATCCGTCGCGGCCCGCACGCCGAGGGTGTACACGAGGGCGGCCGCCGAACGGCCGGGCGTGTTCAGACGGGGTTCGTCCACCACGGACAGCGACCTGCCGCCCTCCCGCACCGCCGCCGTCGGCTCCGCGGCGGCAGCCACGGACCCGTCGGCGTAGTAGTACGCGCACGTCACCCGGCCGTCGAAGGAGAGACCCGTCGGAGCGGTGAAGCGGTGTTCCACCCGTCCGGGAGCCCAGACATCGGCGGACGAGACCCGCACGTGGATCAACTCGCTGCCCCCGCGCGGCAGTTCCACCCCGACCTCCTGGCGTACCAGCAGCCGCGCGGCCGTCGCCGCGGCGGCGTCCCGGTCCGCGCCCTGAGCGCCTCCGGCCCCGCCGTCCGGTTCACGATCCCTGACCGGATCCGGATCCGGATCCGTGTCCGACGGTGCCGGATCGGTGGTCCCTTCCGGGTCAGTGACTGGTTCCGGGTCGGTGGTCCCTTCCGGGTCAGTGACTGGTTCCGGGTCGGTGGTCCCCTCCGGGTCAGTGACTGGTTCCGGGTCGGTGGTCCCTTCCGGGTCAGTGACTGGTTCCGGGTCGGTGGTCCCTTCCGGGTCAGTGACTGGTTCCGGGTCGGTGGTCCCCTCCGGACCAGCGACCGGTTCCGGATCGGTGACCGGTTCCGGATCGGTGGGCTCGGGAAGAGCGCCGCTCAGGGGCAGGGCCGTGATCCGGTGGTGGAAGTTGTCCACCACGAGCAGTCGCCCGGCCGGGTCCACGGCCAGACCGCACGGATAGGCCGGCGAGCGGTCGGCGGCCGTCTCCGCCGTCCCGCCGGCAGCCACGCCCGCCGACAGGGCCGGTCCCGCGACGACGCGGGCGACTCCGCCGGACAGCCGCCACACGCGGTGCCCGGTCATGTCGGCGACGTGGACGACCCCCTGGGCGTCGACCGCCACGGCACACGGCGCGTCCCAGTCGACCGCCACCGCGCCGGCGCTCCCGGGCGGCGGCCCCGCCAGTACCCGCAGCGTCCCGTCCGCGCCCAGCAGCAGCACCCGGCGGCCCACCGGGTCGGCGACGTACAGCTGCCCCGACGCATCGGCCGCGAGACCCGCGGGCAGGAACGCCTCGCCCGCGTCCGTCGCACCACCACGCCCGGATGTGTCGACGACCGTGCTGATGACACCGTCCCCGCCGACCCTGCGCAGCCGGGGAGTACCCGCTTCGCCGATGTACAGCGTCCCCGCGCCGTCCACGGCCAGGGCGCAGGGGGAGTCCAGCCGGGCGCGGACGGCGGGGCCGCCGTCGCCGTCGCCGCCGCGGCACCCGTCTCCCGCCACCGTGGTGATGACGCCCGAGGAGTCGATCCGGCGGACCCGGTGGTTCATCTCGTCGGCGATGAGCACGCCCCCGTCCGCGTCGACCGCGAGAGCGGCCGGGAAGCCCAGGCGGGCCCGCACCGCCTCCGCGCCGTCCCCGGCGAAGCCCCGCAGCCCGTCCCCGGCGACCGTGGTGAGCACACCGGAGCCGTCGACCCGGCGGACGCGGTGGTTGGCGTGATCGGCGATGAAGACACACCCCTGTCCCACGGCCACATCGGCGGGAAAGGCCAGTTGAGCTTCCAGCGCCGGCCCCCCGTCCCCGCGGAACCCGGCGGTGCCGTTCCCGGCCACGGTGACCAGCGGATCCTGCCCGTCCGGGGGAACGGGCGCCCGCTCGTCGGCGGAGGCCTTCGCCGTCACGCCGTCACCGCCCGGAACCGCCGCAGCGGCGCCTGGGCGGCCGCTGTCGCCTTCCGCGCCCTCGGCACCCTCGTCACCCTTGTCACCCTCGTGACCCGCATGTCCGTCTCCTGTGTCCGATCCGTCTCCGGCCTCCCCTGCATACCGGCCGGGCCGCGCCCGCAGGAGCAGCGCACCGACCGCTCCACCCGCACGAGGGAAGAGCGCCCGGGACGGGCGGTGGCCCGGCTCCGGCCGAGGCACACCGCCGCAGGACACCGATGACTGCACCGCACGCGGGCCGCCGCGCTCCGCATCCGTGCGCCCCCGTATGCCTCCGCTCCACTCGAACCAGCGACGCAGAATCGATCCCGCGCCACCGAACGGGGGAACGACGGCATACCGCCCGCGGGCACCGGCTAACCATGGACCCAGATGACGGCCCTGTGCGTGCCGTTCGTCCGAGGGACGCCCTGCCGGGAGCCGAGGCGGCACTCAGCGTTCCGCCTCACTCACACCGCCCTACGGCTTTCCGCGCTCCGTGCACCACGCGGCGCATCCGGCGCCCGCTCCCGGCCCGCCCTTCGCGGGCCGAGGTGACCCGCGCCCAGGCTCCCTCTCCACCGCACGCTTCCGATCGCAGTCCCAGGAGGACCCGGAGATGACCACCGACGTGCAGTCAGCGAAGAAGCAGGCCTACAAACGGGGAGAGGACCAGGGACGCGCCGACGCCCTCGCCGGTCGCCCGTACGCCGACCCGCCGCGCGACGGCACACGCGGCGAGAAGGACCAGTACGCCAACGGCTACGACTGGGGCTACGAACAGGGCCGCGCGCAGAAGCTGGACCTCGTCGTGTGGCAGGAGGGCGGGGTCGAGGACGCCCCCGGCGGCCTCGGCGCCACCATCAACATCTGTGTCCGCACGCCGAACTGGAGCGAGACGGTCGACGCGGGGGAACGCGAGCACGTCTTCACCGCCCCCACCGGATTCCGCTGGAACGGCACGGTGGGCGCCCAGTACAAGCGCATCAACCAGACCACGGGCGGCAGCCTCCCGCCCGTCCGGGCCAAGGTCAGCGACGACGGACGCACGCTGACCTTCACCTACCACGTCCACCTGAACACGACCGATCAGGACAAGGACTGCATCGTCTACACCTGCGGCCTGGAGGCCGTCGACGGTGCCGCCCTGGGCCGTCACACCGACGGCGTCGCTCAGATCGGCACCGCGCCACCGGCCAAACTCAAGGCCGAGGTCATCGAGGACGAGGACTGAGAGAGCAGGAGCCAGACACCATGACCACCGTCGTCACCTCAGGCGTCTTTCCGGCCACCACCCCGGCCATCTCCCCGGTCGACGGGCTCGGCACCCCTGACGTCAGGTGGGGCAGCAGCGGCTCCCAGAGCGGGTACCAGTTCCGCGGTGCGGCCGCGGACGTGCAGCTCGACGGCACCGAGTTCGTCGTCGGTACCTTCGTGCACCGCAATCTGCCCACCAACGTCAGCCCGTCCCAGTTCGACGTCCAGCTCAGGGTCAACGTCATGTTCGAGGACGGCAGCACGACCGACCTCGACTTCAGCTTCCACCACAACGAGACACCCAACACCACCAACAGCAGTCCCGCGGACGACGACCTGGTCGACCTGGAGACCTTCGTCCACCCCCAGCCCGTCACGATCGACGGCAAGCAGTACCGGGCGGTCCTGAGCGGGTTCAAGCGCAACGGGCAGATCGTCCAGCAGTTCCGCAGCCCCGAGGGCGGCATCAACTTCGCCGAGGTCGTCTGCATGTTCACGCTCGACGAGCCCGACGTGATCATCTCCGACCTGCGCTACCTGGGCACCGGTGCGGGCCAGCCCGACGAATACGTCGAGATCTTCAACAAGGGCGGCGCGGCCCAGGACCTGACCGGCTGGGTCGTGGAGTCCAAGCCCACCGGGCACACCTACGCCTTCCCGCCGGGCACGCTCATCCAGCCCGGCCGGCGCTACCGGGTCTACACCAACCAGAACCACCAGGAGTCCGGCGGATTCTCCTTCGGCTCCGCCCGGGAGGTCTGGCGTGACCAGGGCGGCATCGCCCGCCTGGTTCACGACGGCTTCGTCGTCGACCAACACCCCTACCTGGACAAGGGCTTCAACACCAGCCCCTGAACACCCCGCCCCGGCCGGGGTGTTCAGGCGGTTCACCTTCCCGGCCGTGGTGGGCGACCTCCCCTGGCACGGACCTCTCCGGGCCAGGGGAGGCGCTAGGCCCGGGCGTCCAGCAGTGCTTCGGCGAGGTGGTCCACCGACAGGCGGACGACGGCGTCCACGTCGGTGCATCCGGTGAAGATGTGTCCGGCGCCGTCCACGGGCACCAGCCGGGCCGGCACCCCGGACGCGGTGAGCGCGGCGGCGAGCGCCTCGCTCTGCGCGTAGGGCACGAGCCAGTCGGCGGTGCCGTGCACGAGCAGGAACGGCGGGGCGTCCGCGGTGACATGCGTGATCGGACTGGCGTCGGCCCGGCCCCGGTCGTCGAGCCCGCGGACGATCTGGTCCTCGGGCGGGGTGCGCAGCTCCTCCGGCAGCTTGGCGAGCACCTCCGGCGGCGCCTGCATCCGCGGCATGGTGGACAGGTCGGCGACGCCGTACCAGTCGAGGACGGCGTCGACGGCGCTGGACGGGCCGACGACACCGTGCGAGCCCTCCAGGTCGGGACGGTGGGCGGTCAGGCCGACGAGGGCGGCGAGGTGGCCTCCCGCGGACTCACCCGCGACCGCGACGCGCGAGGTGTCGATTTCCAACTCGTCGGCGTAGGCGCGCAGGTACCGGACGGCCGCCTTCGCGTCGTGCAACTGGGCCGGGAAGGGCGCCTCCAGCGCGTGCCGGTAGTCGATCGTGGCGACGGCGAGGCCGGCGGCGAGCAGTTCGTCGAACATCTGGCCGGGTCGCAGCGTCTCCGGCAGGATGCGCCGATCGCCGAACATCCAGCCCCCGCCGTGGATCCACACGACCAGCGGCGGCCGTTCTGCGCCGGCCGGCACCCAGAGGTCCAGTTGCAGAGGCCGGTATCCGAACGCGACCGCGTACGTCACCCCGGCGTAGTGGCGGCTGCCGTCCGGGCGCACGACGGGTTCGACCGGTGGCAGGAAACGAGCCGGGCCGGCCCATTCGTCGTCGCGGGTCTCGTCGCTGTCGGGGTGCTGGGTCGTGGTCATCGGGGTGACGGCTCCGTCCGGTCTCGTCGGTGGGGCGCGGGCCTCGCGGGCTGCGCCCCGTGGCGTGCACCTGCGCACGCGGAAGTGATGATGAACCGAATGGCTTGTGGTTACTAGGTTTTCGTCGCGTTACCTGCACCACATCCCCCCCCGGTGGGGGAACGGAGCCGCGAGGGTGCTGCCGGGGCGTGGCGCGGTCACGGCGGCCGGACGGGGCGCCGGCGATCCGCCCGGCCGGGAGCAGTCCCGGGGGCAGTCCGGCCGGGGGGTTTCCCGGGGGTCAGTCCGGCCGGGAGCCGTCCTGGGATCAGTCCGTGTCCGCCTGCCACAGGTCGGGGCCGAAGACCTCGTACTGGATGTCCTGCGGGGCCACGCCCTGTTCGATCAGGCGGCTGCGGACGGCCTGCATGAACGGCAGCGGCCCGCACAGGTAGTAGAGGGAGTCCCCGGCCAGGTCGACGGCCGTCGGGTCCAGGAGCCCCTCGAAGACCCCGTCCACCGGTTCGAGGCTGTGCGCGCCCCTCTCGTACCACAGGAACATCCGCGCGTTCCGCAAGGCCAGGACGTCGTTGACCACCTGCCGCCGCAGCGGGAAGGAAGCCTCGTCGAGATCGGCGTGCAGCACGGTGATCGACAGCCCGGCCTCGGCCGCGACCAGGTGGGACAGCATGCCCGCCATGGGGGAGATCCCGATGCCCGCGCTCGCGAACACCACCGGCCGCCCCGAGTCGTCGAGCACCACGTCGCCGTAGGGCAGTGACAGCGTCAGGCGGTCACCCACGCCCACGGAGTCGTGCAGCAGCGTCGACATCTCGCCGTCGGGATCCCCGTCCGTGCCCCGCACCCGCTTCACCGAGAACTGGCGGTGCTCCCCGTCGTCGGCACGCGTCAGGCTGTACTGGCGGGGCTGGAGCTTGCCGTCGGGCATGCGCATGCGCACCGTGACGTACTGGCCCGGCAGCGAGGTCTTCACCAGGCGGTCGTCGATCCGCTTGACCACGAAGGTGACCACGTCCTCGGTCTCCTGGATCCTCCGCACCACCTGCCAGTCCCGCCACACCGTCTCCGGCCGCACCCCTCGGGCGCTGTAGAGGCCGCGCTCCTGATTGATCAGGGCGTTGGCCATCAGCCAGTAGACCTCGTCCCAGGCGGCGGCGACCTCCGGCGTGACGGCGTCCTGGAGCACGTCGCCGACCGCCCACATCAGATGGTCGTGGACCACCTGGTACTGGTCCGGGCGGATGCCGAGCGAGGCGTGCTTGTGCGCGATCCGCCGCAGCAACTGCTCCGGCACCCGCTCCGGCGTCTCCACCAAGGTCGTCGCGAACGCGGCCACCGAGCCGGCCAGCGCCTGCTGCTGCTGGCCGTGCGCCTGGTTGCCGCGGTTGAAGACGCCGTCCAGGAGTTCGGGATGCTCGGCGAAGAGCCTGCGGTAGAAGCGCTGGGCGATCTCGCCGATGTGGTCGGCCACCACGGGCAGGGTCGCGATGACGACGGGACGGGACGTGTCCGAGAGCATGTTTCCTCCCTCCGCGGATTCCCCCCTCGGCCCGTTCCCGGTACCCGTCGCGACCCGCCCGACACGGACGGCCGACCGCTACGACAAGACCGCCGCCTCTTGTGAGGCGGCGGTCACACTCGCGTCGTCGTTGCGTCGGGCGGGACCCGTCCGAACGCGGACCCCGGCTAGCGGTGGGCCGTGACGAGGGCGTCGTCGCCGTCGGAGGCGGCCTCGCCGTCGTCCAGGGAGACGTCCTTGGTCTCCTTGCCGAGGAGCAGGGCGATCAGCGTCAGCACGGCCATCGAGGACAGGTAGACGCCGACCAGCCACGGCGAGCCGTCGCCGGTCTCCCACAGCGCGACCGCGATGAAGGGGGCGACGGCCGCACCGAGGATGGAGCTGACGTTGTACGAGATGCCGGATCCCGTGTAGCGCACGCTCGTGGGGAAGAGCTCGGGCAGGAGGGCGCCCATCGGCCCGAACGTCATGCCCATCAGGGTGAAGCCCAGCACGAGCCACAGCACCACGCCGAGCGTGCCCAGACCGATGAGGGGCACCCAGACCAGTCCGAAGACCACGATCGCGGCAGTGATCCAGATCAGGGTGGTGCGGCGTCCGTACTTGTCGGCGAGCGGGCCGGAGACGAGGGTGAACACCGCGAAGAACAGCACTCCGAAGATCATCATCATGACGAACGTGGTGTAGCTGTAGCCCAGGCCGGGCACGGCGGCGTCCTTCGCGGTGCGTCCGTAGCTCAGCGAGAACGTCGTCATCAGGTAGAAGAGGACGTACGTCGCCAGCATGAAGAAGGTGCCGAGGATCAGCTGCTTCCAGTGGCTGCGGACCACGGTGGCCAGCGGCAGCTTGCGCACCTTCCCGGCCTCACGGGTCTTGGCGAAGACGGTCGACTCCACCAGCCGTGAGCGCACCCACAGCCCGATCGCCACCATGACGGCGGAGAACAGGAACGGGATGCGC
This sequence comes from Streptomyces sp. NPDC003247, assembly GCF_042888135.1. Classification (NCBI taxonomy): domain Bacteria; kingdom Bacillati; phylum Actinomycetota; class Actinomycetes; order Kitasatosporales; family Streptomycetaceae; genus Streptomyces; species Streptomyces sp. NPDC003247. The sequence continues at coordinate 152,041 of NZ_JBIAPF010000014.1, read as the reverse complement.
CAGCCCCAGCTGAGGAAGGCGTCGGAGGGCTGCGTGGGGTCGGCGCCCGCCCCGGACGGCAGCAGCGCTCCGATGACGAGGAACAGGCCGTTGCCGATGATGAAGCCGAGCGGGGCGCCCAGCTGCGGGAAGGTGCCGTACAGGGCGCGCTTTCCGCGGGGGGCGTTCTCCGTCGCGACCAGTGCCGCGCCGCTCCACTCACCGCCGAGCGCGAAGCCCTGCGCGAGCCGCATCAGCACCAGCAGCGCGGTGGCGACCCAGCCGACCTGGGAGTAGGTGGGCACGATCCCGATGAGGAACGTGGCGATGCCCATGGTCAGCAGCGAGACCACCAGCGTCTTCTTGCGGCCGAGCCGGTCGCCGAGGTGCCCGAAGAACACGGCACCGATCGGGCGGGCCACCATCGCGGCGCCGAAGACCGCGAAGGACGACAGCAGCGCCGTGGTCGGGTCACCGGTGGGGAAGAAGAGTGAGGGGAAGACCAGTACGGCGGCGGTCGCGTAGATGTAGAAGTCGTAGAACTCAATGGTCGTGCCAATTAGACTGGCAATGAGCACGCGGGAACGCGGGTTGACGGGTGCCGGTGCTGAGCCGGTGGCTGGTGCGGGCATAGCTCGGTCTTTCGCGCGAGGTGCAGATCGGTTGCCGAGGACCCGGACCCGCGCACGCCTCCCCTCGCCGAAAGGCCGCGCGCACTGGGCGGGCAGCATGAACGATCTCAGGCATCTTATGTTTCGGAAACCTCATATCGAGATGTGAGACGCAGGGAGGGGGTCCCGGCGTCTCCGAGGCCGGGACCGAGGGCGGCACACGGGTGCGATCCGGGTGCGGTTAGATGGGGGAGGAAAAACGAGCAGACGCCGCTACGGAGGCAGGCACCACCCGCATGAACATCACCCGAGGCTTCACCGGGCGCCCGCGCGTGTCCGACCCCGGGCTGCCGCCCGGCCAGTACGACGCGGGCGACGACTGGCCCGTCCTGTCCGCCGAGGTCACGCCCGACCTGGCGGCCGCCGACTGGACCTTCCGCGTCGACGGACTGGTCGCCGAGCCCCGCACCTGGACCTGGGACCAGGCGCACGCGCTGCCCGCGTCGGCGTACGAGGGCGACATCCACTGCGTGACCAGCTGGTCGAAGTTCGGCGTGCGCTTCGGGGGCGTGTCCCTGGACACCTTCCTCGACGCGGTGCGCCCCCTGCCCTCCGCCACCCACGTCGTCGCCTACGCGCACACCGGCTACACCACCAACCTCCCGCTCGCGGACGTGACCGGCGGGCGGGCCTGGATCGCCTGGGAGTACGACGGCCGGCCGCTCCCGCCGGAGCACGGGGGACCGGCCCGGCTGCTGGTGCCGCACCTGTACTTCTGGAAGAGCGCCAAGTGGATCGCGGGCCTCAGGATCCTCGACCACGACGAGCCGGGTTTCTGGGAGCAGAACGGCTACCACGCCCGTGGCAACCCCTGGGAGGAGCAGAGGTACTCCGGTGACTGAGCCGATCCTGGCCGAGGCCCCGACCGAGGCATCCTTCGTGCCGCCCACGCGCTTCGCCGTGCCCGGGCGGATCGCCGTGAGCAACCGGGCGGCGGCCCTGTGGCAGACCGCCACGCTCACCGACATCCGCCGCGAGACGCCCGCGGCGGCCACCTTCCGCTTCGCCGTACCCGCCTGGGCGGGGCACCTGCCCGGCCAGCACCTGATGCTGCGGCTGACCGCCCCGGACGGCTACACGGCCCAGCGGCACTATTCGATCGCGTCCGCGCCCGACGAGCCGGGGCACGTCGAGCTGACCCTGGACCACGTCGAGGGCGGTGAGGTGTCCGGGTGGTTCCACACCGAGGCCCGGATCGGCGACCGGGTGCAGGTGCGCGGGCCGCTGAGCGGCTTCTTCGCCTGGCCGGGGGACCGGCCCGCGCTGCTGGTCGGCGCGGGCTCCGGGGTCGTACCGCTGATGTCGATGGTGCGGCACCACCGCGCCCGGGGGCTCGGCGTGCCGCTGCGGCTGCTGGTGTCCGCGCGGAGCCCCGAGGAGCTGATCTACGCGCGGGAGTACGGCGCGGAGACGACACCGGTGTTCACCCGCAGCGCGCCGGACGGCGTACCGGTGGGACGGCTGACGGCCGCGCACCTGGCGCCGCTCATGGCCGAGCCGCCCGTCGGCGGGTGGGAGGCGTACGTGTGCGGCTCCAACGCCTTCGCCGAGCACGCCTCACGGCTGCTGGTGGCGGCGGGCCAGCCGGTGGACCGCATCCGCATCGAACGGTTCGGCTGAGGCCTCGGGGCCCCGAGGCCCAGGGGCCCGGAAAGTGCGGAGGCCCGGAGGGCACGGGAGGAACCGCTGGTGCCCCCCGTGCCCTCCGGGCCCGCCGTCAGTCCTGCGCGACGCCCTGCGCGACGCCCCGCGCAACGCGCCGTGCGACGTCCGCCAGTGCCGCCGCCTCGTCGATCGTGGTCAGCACACGGTCGCGCATCAGGACGCGTCCGTCGACCACCGTGTCCCGTACGTCCGCCGCGTGCGCCGCGTAGGCGACCGTCGACCAGGGGTCGTGCGGCGGCTGGAGGTGCGGCGCGCGCAGGTCGAGCACGATCAGGTCGGCCCGCTTGCCGGCCTCCAGCGAGCCCAGGTGCCCGCCGAGTCCGAGGGCCCGCGCGCCCTCGACGGTCGCCATGCGGACGGCCTCCTCGGCACCGACCGCCGTGGGGTCACCGCCCGCCTTGTGCACCAGCGCCGCCTGCCGCACCGCGCCCAGGACGTCCAGCGTGTTGGAGCTGACGGCTCCGTCCGTGCCGAGGCCTACGGTCACGCCCGCGTCCAGCAGCCGCGGCACCGGTGCGATGCCGCAGCCCAGCTTCAGGTTCGACACCGGGCAGTGGGCCACCGACGTGCCGGTGCGGGCCAGCGCCGCGATCTCCGGCCCGGTCAGGTCCACGGTGTGCGCGAGCAGCACGTCGGGACCGAGCAGCCCGAGCGAGTCCAGCAGCTCGACGGGCCGCTTGCCGTACCGCTCCTCGACGGTGGCGACCTCGGTGGCGTTCTCGGCCGCGTGGGTGTGGATCAGCGCGCCGAACTCCCGGGCCAGCGAGAACACCTCGGTGAGCTGCCACGGGGTGAGGGTGTAGGCGGAGTGCGCGAAGAGCACCGGGCGGCGGCCGGGACCGGCCGGTCCCCGCGCCTGAAGGTCCCGCCGCGCCCACGCGAGCCGCTCCCCGTACGCGATGCCGTCGGCCGGGTCCGGGACGTCCATGAAGGTGGGGCCGGTGTGCAGCCGCCAGCCCGTCTCGCGGGCCACCGTCTCGGCCGCCTCGTGGAACCAGTACATGTCGAGTGCCGAGGTCACCCCCGCGCGGACGCTCTCCGCGACGGCCAGCCGGACCGCCGCCGCCACGCTGTCCGGCGCCAGCAGCGCCGACTCCCAGGTCAGCACCCGCTCCAGGAACCCCTGGAGGGTGACGTCGTCGGCGCGGCCGCGCAGCAGCGTCATCGCGAGGTGGGTGTGCGCGTTGATCAGGCCGGGCAGTACCAGGCAGCCCGTCGCGTCGATCTCCTCGTCCGCCGGGTAGCGGGCCGCGAGGTCCCGTGCCGGGCCGACGGCGAGGATCTCGCCCTCGTGGACGGCGACCGCACCGTCGTGGACGACGGTCCCGGCGTCGTCCACGGTCAGTACGTCACCGCCCCGGACCAGCAGGTCGATGCTCACGCCCGCTCCTCCTCCGCCAGCAGCCGCAGCGCCTCCAGCGAGACGAGGGCGCCCCGCTCGACACCGGCGGCGACGACGTCCCGGTGCGGGTTGTATCCGCCGGTGGCCTGCTCGTCGACGAGTTCGTCGGCGTTCGCCCCGTCGATCACCAGCACGCCGCCCGCGACCAGGCCGCGCAGCGAGGCCGTCACCAGCAGCGCCGACAGCTCCATCTCGATCGCGGCGAGCCCGGCGCCGTCGTAGGAGAACAGCGGGAGCAGGCCCGGCTGGAACGCGGCCCGCGTCCACACCAGGCCCCGGTGGTGCGGGGCGCCGATCCCGCGGGCCGCCCGCTGCAACGCGAACACCGCCTCCGGCGAGGACACGGCCGGATACTCCGGCGGCAGCAACTGGTGGGTCACGCCGTCGTCGCGCACGGCCGCCTCCGCGATGACGAGGTCGCCGTCCGCGATCCCCGGCCTCATCGCACCCGCCGTGCCGAACCGCACGACGGTGCGCACGCCCGCGTCCGCCAGCTCCTGGAACAGCAGGATCGCCCCCGGAGCGCCGACCCCGTGCGAGGCCACCGTGACCGGCAGCCCCTTCCAGGTGCCGCGGAACGCCCGGTACTCGCGGTGGTACGACACCTCTTCGGCGCCGTCGAGCAGCGCGGCGACCGCCGCGGCCCGCGCCGGGTCGCCGACGACCAGCGCACGCTCCGGGAGGCCGGTGCGGGGGATGCGGGTGACGGGCAGCAGGTCCTGCGTCATGAGACGGCTCCGGTGGTGCGGGTACGGCGACGGCGGCGGGCCGTCGTGAGGAAGAGGGCGCCGAGCGTGACCACGTACGGCGCGGCGTCGGTGGCCTGCTGCGGCAGGCCGAGGCCCTGGAGGCGGAAGCCGGCCGCCTCGGCGAGGCCGAACAGCAGCGCGGCGAGCAGCACGCCGAGCGGGGCGGCCCGCCCGAGCATGACCGCGACGACCGCGATCCAGCCGCGGCCGGCCGTCATGTTCTCGGAGAAGAGGGTGACGTTGCCGAGCGCGAGCTGGGCGCCGGCCAGGCCGCACAGCACTCCGGAGGCCAGGATCGCCGCGTACCGGTACTTCGCCGGGCTCACGCCGAGCGTGGCCGCCGCGTCCGGGGCCTCGCCGACCCCGCGCAGCCGCAGCCCCCACACGTGCCGCGAGAGCAGCAGGGCGGCGACGGCGACCGCGACCCACGACAGGTAGGCGAGCGGGGTGAAGCCGCCGATCAGCGGCAGACCGGCGAGGGAGGGGTCGTCGAAGGTGCCCTGCACGCCGAAGACCGTGCGCAGCAGGAAGCTGGTCAGGCCCACGGCCAGCAGGTTCAGGGCGATGCCCAGCACCACCGCGTCCCCGCGCAGGGTGACCGCCCCGACGGCCAGGATCAGCGAGTACGCGGCCGCCGCCAGCGCCGCCGCGAGGACCCCCAGCCAGGGGCTGCCGGTGAACCAGCTGGTGGCCACGGCCGTGAAGCAGCCGAGCAGCATCATGCCCTCGAGGCCGATGTTGAACACGCCCGCGCGTTCGCACAGGGCGCCGCCCAGCGCGGCCAGCAGGATCGGGGTCAGCGCGCGCAGCGCCGACATCAGCAGGTCGGAGTCGAAGAACATCAGACGGTCTCCTTCTGCCGCTGCCGGAACAGGCGGCGCGGGAAGCGCAGCCGGGCCGCGAGGAACACGATCACTATGGCCTGGAGGACCTGTGTCAGCTCCCGAGGCACCTCGGTGGTGCGCTCCATCGCCAGTCCGCCGACCTGGAGGACGGCGAAGAAGAAGGAGGCGATCACCGTGCCGATCGGGGCGGCTCCGGCCAGCAGCGCGGCCGTCAGACCGGTCCAGGTGTAGCCGGGCGCGGTCAGCGAGCCGTCGACGAAGCGGTAGGGGAAGCTCAGCACCCCGATGGCGCCGACCAGTCCGCACAGCGCGCCCGAGACGGACATCAGCTTCAGCGTCAGGCCGCGCCGTTCGACGCCCGCGTACGCGGAGAAGCGCGCGTTGAGGCCGGTCATGCGGATCTCGTAGCCGAACGCGGTGCGCCGGTCGGTGAACCAGTACGCGGCCGCCGCGAGGACGACGAGGAGCAGACCCAGCGTCACCGTCGAGTCGCCGAAGGCGGGCAGGGCCACCCCGTCGGGCAGCGCGCGGGTCTGCGGCAGGCTGGAACCGGGCTCCTTGAGCGGATAGCGGGCCAGGTAGGAGGCCAGCGAGACCGCCGGGTAGCTCAGCAGCAGGCTGCTGACCAGCAGCGGCACGCCGAAGTGGTTCTCGCACAGGGCGGCCAGCACGGCGTACGCGGCGCCGGCCGCCATCCCGGCGAGGAGCGCGGCGGCCACGGTGAGCGGGGCGGGCAGCGGCGAGTACAGGCCGGTGACGGCGGCGGTGATGCCGCCGAGCACCATCTGCCCGTCGCCGCCGAGGTTGATCAGCCCGGCCCGCAGCGGGACGGCGAGCGCCAGCGCCAGGCCGAGCACGCTCGTCCCGGTGGTGAGCGTCGAGCCGATGCCGTCGCCGCCGAGCGAACCGGTCAGGACCTCGCCGTACGCGGTGACCGGGTTCGCGCCCGTGCCGAGCAGGAACAGCGCCCCGATGACGAGTCCGGCGAGCACGGAGAAGGTGAGGGGGGAGCGCAGGGCTCCGGTGATGCGGTTGGTCATGTCAGTCGACGGCCTCCGCCGGGGCGGGGTCGGTGAGGGCGCCGCCGGCCATGGCGAGCCCCAGCGTCCGCTCGTCCGCCTCTTGCTTGGTGTACGACGCCGTGACGCGGCCCTCGTACATGACCAGCACCCGGTCCGCGAGCCCCCGGATCTCGCTCAGCTCGGCCGAGACGAGGAGGACGGCGTGACCGGCGTCGCGGTAGGCGATCAGCTGGTCGTGGATGTTCTGGATGGCGCCGATGTCGACACCGCGCGTGGGCTGCTCGACGAGCAGCAGCGGTGCCTCATGGGCGAGTTCGCGCCCGATCAGCAGTTTTTGCAGGTTGCCGCCGGACAGCGCGGAGGCGGGCACCTCGGGGGTGGACGCCTTGACGCCGAAGCGCTCGACCAGGCGCCGCGCGTGGGCCTTGACCGCCGCGGGCGGCAGCATGCCGCGGGTGGACAGGGACGTGCGGTGGTGGCCCATCGCCAGGTTGTCCGCGACCGACGCGGCGGGCGCGGTGCCGACGGCGTGCCGGTCCTCGGGCACGTACGCCAGGCCCCGGGCGCGCCGTTCGGCCGCCGAGGCGTGGGTGACGTCCCGGCCGGCGAGCGCGACCCGCCCGGCGGTGACGGGCCTGAGGCCGGCGAGGGCCTCGACCAGTTCGCTCTGCCCGTTGCCGGCGACGCCCGCGATGCCGACGATCTCCCCGGCGCGGACGGTGAGGTCGACCGTGTGCACGGCGTCCGTGCCGAGCCCGGCCACGTCGAGGACCACCTCACCGGGCGTGCCCGGCGCGTGGACGCGGTCGAGTTCGACCGCGCGGCCGGTCATCGCGGCCGCGATCTCGTCGGCGGACGTCTCGGCGGTGACCAGCCGGGCGACCACCCGGCCGTCGCGCAGCACGGTCACCCGGTCGCTGCCCTCGAGGACCTCCCGCAGCTTGTGTGTGACGAGGATCACCGAACGGCCCTGCGCGGCCAGCGACTTCAGCACCGCGAACAGGGCGTCCGCCTCGGCCGGGGTGAGCACGGCGGTCGGCTCGTCGAGGATGAGCGTGCGCGCGCCGCGGTGCAGCAGCTTGAGGATCTCCACGCGCTGGCGCAGACCCACCGGCAGGTCGCCGACCCGGGCGTCCGGGTCGACGGCGAGCCCGTGCTCCTCGGCCAGTTCGCTCACCCGGCGGCGGGCCGCGGCCCGGTCCACCAGGCCGAAGCGGCGCGGCTCGGCGGCGTAGACGACGTTCTCGGCGACCGTCAGCGAGTCGAACAGCTTGAAGCTCTGGTGGACCATGCCGAGCCCGGCGGCCATCGCGGCGCCGGGGCTGGCGAAGACCGCCTCGCGCCCCTCGACCCGGATCGTGCCGGCGTCCGGGCGCTCCATGCCGTACAGGACCGACATCAGCGTGGACTTGCCGGCGCCGTTCTCGCCCATCAGGGCGTGTATCTCGCCGCGGCGGACCGTCAGGTCGACGGCGTCGTTGGCGAGCGTGCCGGGGAACCGCTTGGTGATTCCCCGGAGCTCGACCGCCGTCCCGTCGTCAGCCGGCTGCCGGGTCATCGACCTTCAGCTCTCCGGACACGATCTGGTCGCGCAGCGCCTTCACCTTCGTCAGCACGTCCTTGTGGTCGGCGATCACGCACTGGGAGGAGTCGACGTCGTCCTCCAGGCCGGTCAGGCTGATGCCGCCCTCCTTCAGACCGTAGGAGACGGTTGTGCCCGTCGTGCCGTCCAGCACCGTCTCGATACCGTCCTTCACGGCGACGTCGGTGCGCTTGATGACGTTGTCGACGACCGTGCCGGGCGCCGCGGTGCACTGGTTGACGTCGACGCCGTACGCGAAGGCGCCCTTGGCCTTGGCGGCCTCGAAGACGCCGTAGTTGCCGGCCGCGGCGGCCGCCATGATGTGGTCGTAGCCCTTGGACAGCAGGGTGTTGGCCTGCTCCTTGGCGCGCGCGGAGTCGTCGAAGGGGGACTGGCCGCCCACGAAGCGCGTGGAGGACTCCGTCTTGGCGGCGACCTTCTTGGCGCCGGCCGCGAAGGGGTCGCTGTACCGGCGGAACTGGGGCGTGTCGAGCACGTCCACCGCGCCGACCTTGCCGCTCTTGCTGAGCAGGCCCGCCTCGGCGCCGGCGAGGTAGACGCCCTCGTGCTCGCGGAAGACCGCGCAGCTGACGTTGGCGAAGGTCTTGGTGGTGCAGGCGTCGATGATCAGGAACTGCTGCTTGGGGTTCTTCTCGGCCTGCTGCGCCACGATGTCGGCGAACTCGAAGCCGACCAGCACGATGACGTCCGGCGCGGCGTCGACCGCCGCCTGGACGTTCTGCTGCTGGGAGGCGGTGTCCGAGGACTGGTACACCTTCTGCGTCCCGTCGTGCTGCTTCGCCGCGGCCTCGACACCGTCGACGGCGAGCTTGAGGAACTCGTTCTGGCCGACGGGGTCGGGGGTGACGAGCGTGAAGGACGTGCCGCTGCTCCCGGCGGAGGCGGACGCGTCGTCCTTCTTCGCCGCCGCGTTGCAGGCGGTGGCGAGGAGCACGGTGCCGGCGGCGAGCGCGGTCAGTTGCAGGGAGCGGCGGTGTCTGCGGTGCATCGGGGAGCCTTCCGGGTACGGCAAGGGGCGGCGCGAGGCGCGCGCGGGCTTGAGAGGGGGAGGCCGGGCGGGCCGGTGACGGAACGGGTGGAGCCGGCGTCAGCGGCGACAGCCGTCGCCCGCACAGCGGCCGAAGTCCAGGAAGCGGCGCCTGGTGAGTAGCACACGCCCTCCTTCGTCGTCTCGGCCCGCGAGATGCGGGGGCTGGACTGTAACACTCGTTTCCGGACATCTGCTCGATCGTCTCGAACTGTGGTTCCTCCAGGTCATGTACGGTGTCGGACACCATCGGAAGATCAGGAGTGCCCCGTAATGTCCCAGGAACTGCGTGCCGTCGAGTGGACCGGATCGGGCCTGGCGCTGATCGACCAGACCCTGCTCCCGCACCGCGCCGAGACGGTGGACGTCCGTGACACCGACACCCTGGTGGACGCGATCCGGCGGCTCGTGGTGCGCGGCGCCCCCGCGATCGGCGCGGCCGGCGCCTACGGGGTCGCCCTCGCGATGCTCCAGGGCGAGCGCGAGGGATGGACCGGGGACCGGGTGCGCGCGGAGGTGGCCCGCATCCGCGAGGCGCGCCCGACCGCGGTCAACCTGATGGTGTGCGTGGACCGGGTGATGACCCGCTTCGACGAGGGCCTGGAGGCGGTCCTGGAGGAAGCGGCCGCCGTCCAGCGCGAAGACGTCGACGCCAACCGCGCGATGGGCGCCCATGGCGCCGACTGGCTGCTGAAGAAGGCCGGCGAGGACCGGCCGCTGCGCATCCTGACCCACTGCAACACCGGCGCGCTGGCCACGGCCGGCTGGGGCACGGCGCTCGGCGTGATCCGCGAACTGCACGCACGCGGACGGCTGGAGGTCGTCTACGCCGACGAGACGCGCCCCCTGCTCCAGGGGTCCCGCCTCACCGCCTGGGAGCTGGTCCAGGAGGGCATCCCGCACCGCGTCCAGGCCGACGGCGCCGCGGCCGGGACCATCCTGCGCGGGCTGGTCGACGCGGCGATCGTCGGCGCCGACCGCATCGCGGCCAACGGTGACACGGCGAACAAGGTGGGCACCGTGGGAGTGGCGCTCGCCTGCGCCGACGCGGGTATCCCCTTCCTGGTGGCGGCGCCGACCACCACGGTCGACCTCTCCACCCCGACCGGCGACGCCATCCCCATCGAACTGCGGGGCGAGGACGAGGTGCTGGAGTGGGGCGGAGTACGCACCGCGCCGGCCGGGTCGCGCGGCCACAACCCGGCGTTCGACGTCACTCCGGGACGCCTGGTGACCGGACTGGTCACCGAGCGGGGTGTGCTGGAGGTCTCCGCGGGCGAACTGCCGGGGGACCGGCTGCGGTAGAGGGCGCGCTGGCCTCCGGCCGGCGCGGGTGAGCCGCCGGCCAGGCAGGGGAGCCCCCTGCCGGCGCAGACGAGCCGCCGGTCGGCGGCTCGTGAGTCGTAAGTCGGCTGTACGCGGCTGAGGTTGACGGCGGGTGAGCCGTCGGTCGGTGGCGCGCGAGCCGTAAGTCGGCTGTACGCGGCTGAGGTTGACGGCGGGTGAGCCGTCGGTCGGTGGCACGCGAGCCGTAAACCGGCTGCACGCGGCCTCAGGCCGACGGCGAGCCTCAGGGTGACGGCATGTGGGCGAGGGCACCGGCGGTCGGCCGGTGCCCTCGCCCACGTGTGCCGGCGGTCAGCGGCGGGTGAGTTCCAGTTCCAGCAGCCATTCCACGATCTCGGTGTGGTGGCGGGCCTGGCGCGGGTCGTCGCCCCACACGTACAGCCCGTGCCCGGCGACGACCACCGCCGGCATCCGGGGCTCACGGGCCGCCTCCAGGCGGTCGCCGAGGACCTTCATGTCCTGGCTGTTGGCGATGACCGGCAGGGTGACCTCCACGTCGTGCGCGGGCTGGCCGATGCCCTTGAGCATCTCCAGGTCCTTGAAGACGATCCCGCCGGGGCTGCGGTGCCCCAGGGCCACCGACGCCACGGTGTGGACGTGCACGACGGCGTTCGCGCCGGTCAGCGCGGCCACCCGCGCGTGCAGTTCGGCCTCGGCGGACGGCTTGCCGCCCTGCACGGCCGCGCCCTGCCCGTCCACCAGCACCACGTCCGCGGGCGTCAGCTCGCCCTTGTCGTGACCGCTGGCGGTGACCGCCAGGCGCAGCGGGTCGCGGGAGACCACCACCGACAGGTTGCCGGAGGTGCCCCGCATCCAGCCGAAGGAGGCGAACCGGGCGGACTCGGCGGCCAGGACGGCCCCCGCCTCCTCCAGCTCGCGTGCGGTGATGTCGGCGGTCATGCGGTGCTCCCAGAGGTGTTGACGCTGATCTCGTCGAACGTCCCCGCCTGCGCGTGGTCGCCGACGCCCTGCTCGTAGTACGGCTCTCCGGGCCGCCGGACGCCGACGGTGTGCCAGCCCGCGGCGCGGGCCGCGTCCAGTTCGCCGGGACGGTCGGAGAGGAACAGGAGCCGGCCGGGCGCCAGGCCCGCCGACTCCGCGATGCGGCGGTAGGACTCCGGCTCCTGCTTGGGACCGGCGTTCTCCGTGTCGTACAGGCCGGCCACCAGCGACAGCAGATCGCCCTCGGGCGTCGAGGAGAACCACGCGCGCTGGGCCGCGACCGACCCGGAGGAGTAGACGTACAGCCGCAGGCCCGCCGCGCGCCAGGCGCGCAGGGCCGGTACGACGTCGTCGTAGAAGTGCGAGACGAGGTCGCCGCGCGCGAAGCCCTCCGACCAGATGATGCCCTGGAGGGTCTTCAGCGGGGTCGCCTTGCGGTCCTCGTCGAGCCAGGTGCCCAGCGTCTTCTCGACGGCCGCCGCGTCGGCGGTGTGATCGCCGGTCAGTTCGCGCACCTGCGCCACCGCCCGCGCCACCTCGGGCTCGTCGGCGCGCCGCGTCAGCAGCTCACCGAACCGCGCCCGCGAGTACGGGTAGAGCACGTCCACGACGAAGCCGGTGGCGCTCGTGGTGCCCTCGATGTCGAGCACCACGGCGTCCACGTCGAAACGCAGGCTCACGCGGCGGCCCTGTCCTTGGCGTAGCCCGCGGCGATGGTGTCGTAGTCCGGGAAGCGGGAGGCGATGGGGGAGCCGGTGAAGTTGCCGATCCAGCCGTCCTCCTCGTGGAAGAAGCGGATCGCGGTGAACGCCGGCTCGGTGCCCATGTCGAACCAGTGCGTGGTGCCGCGCGGCACGCCCAGCAGGTCGCCCTTCTCGCAGAAGACCGCGTGCACCTCGCCGTTCACGTGCAGGTAGAAGATGCCGGAGCCGGAGACGAAGAAGCGGACCTCGTCATCGTCGTCGTGCGTGTGCTCCTGGAGGAACTTCTCCCGGGCGGCCTTCGCCTTCACCGGGTACTCCGGGTCGTCGCTGGGGTGCAGGCCGAGGACGTCGACGGTGGTGAAGCCCTCCTCGGCGTTGAGGCGCTCGATCTCCGGGCCGTACGCGGCGAAGACGGTGTCGCTGTCGGCGTCGGCGGGGACGTCCTCACGGATCGGCCACTGCTCGTAGCGCACACCGATCGGCGCCAGGGCCGCCGCGATCTCGGCGGGGTCGGAGGTACGGCGGACCAGGGACTCCGGGCCCGACTCGGACCAGGTCGTCAGCAGGGTCATGGGGAACTCCACAGGGCTGGTAGGGAAGTCCGGATACCGGGACGGACACCGGACAGGCACGGTGGGGGAGGGGCGCGGTGCCGCGCCGGGGCGGACGGTCCGGGAGGAGGGGGCCGGAGGGGCCGTCAGCCGCGACGCACCGCGCCGGTACAGCACCACATGCGGAGCATGCGCATCGCTGTCGCGCCTGGTGTCGTCATCACGTGCCTCACTGTCCCGGATCGGATACCGGTCCGGTGATGATACGCCCGCGGTGCCGCTGACCGGCCACGATCCGGTTTTCGTCTCAACTGCTGAGAGTGCGTGTCCTGGGCACGCGGTTCGCCTCCCGCGGGTCCGGAGCGGGAGGAGCGGCTCACCGGCGGCGCAGGGCGGTCGCCCGCTCGACGCGTGACAGCTTCACCGGGTTGCGCACGGCGTAGAGTCCGGTGACGAGGCCGTCGTCGACGCGCACCGCCATGACGGTGTCGATCTCGCCGTCGAGCCGGAGGATCAGCGCCGGGCAGCCGTTGACCTGGGCCGGCCGCAGTGACGCCGCGGCGCCGAACCGGCCCAGCCCACCGACCAGCTCGGCCACGGGGCCGGCCCCCACGACGGGGTGCAGTACGGCCTGGACGACTCCGCCGCCGTCACCGAGGAGGACGACGTCCGGCGCGAGGATGTCGAGCAGGCTCTGCAGATCGCCCGTCCTGACCGCCCGTTCGAACGCCTCGAGGGCCTCTCGGGTCTCGGCCGGGGAGACGGCCCCGCGCGGACGGCGCGCCGCGACGTGGGCCCGCGCCCGGTGCGCGATCTGGCGCACGGCGGCCGGCCTCCTGTCGACCGCCTCCGCGATCTCGTCGTACTCCAGACCGAAGACCTCGCGCAGCACGAACACCGCCCGCTCGGTCGGCCCGAGGGTCTCCAGCACCAGCAGCATCGCCATCGAGACGCTGTCGGCCAGCTCGACGTCCTCGGCCACGTCGGGCGTGGTGAGCAGCGGCTCGGGCAGCCAGGCGCCGACGTAGGACTCCCTGCGCCGGCGGAGTGCGCGCAGCCGGCCGAGCGCCTGACGGGTGGTGATCCGCACCAGGTAGGCGCGCTGATCCCGCACGGTGTCGAGAGCGACGCCCGCCCATCGCATCCAGGTCTCCTGAAGGACGTCCTCCGCGTCGGCGGCCGAGCCGAGCATCTCGTAGGCGACGGTGAACAGCAGGTTCCGGTGGGCGACGAACGCCTCGGTGGCGGAGTCCGTGCGGTCGCCCTCGGCGAGCGGCCCGGCCGTGCCCGTCGTCCGCCCGTTGCGCTCACCCATGGCCGGCTCCTGTCTGTGTCCGCCGTCGACCCTGACGCACACAAGACGCCGGCCCCGGCTCCTTTGTGACACCCATGGTCAGTGGCGCACGTCACATCCCCCCGCTGTCACAGGGCTCCGGGCGGCGGCATCTCCATGTCCGTCACGACGCCGTGCGAACGATCCGCGCGGCACACGACTCCACGAGTGAGGACGACGTCATGGAAGCCCGTTTCAACCTGTTCGACAGCCCGACCGCCGCGAAGATCGCCCAGCGGTTCTACAACGTCTCGTCGGTCCTCGACCGGTCGACGTTGCCGAAGACCCTGCGGGAACTGGTGGAGCTCAGGGTCGGCCAGATCAACGGCTGCGGCTTCTGCGTGGACGTCCACACCAAGGAGGCGGCGGCCGCCGGTGAGACGGCGCTCCGGCTGCACCTGGTCGCCGCCTGGCGTCACAGCACCGTGTTCACCGAGGCCGAGCGGGCCGCGCTGGCGCTCGCCGAGGAGGGCACCCGGCTCGGCGACCACGGTGTGTCCGACGGAACCTGGGCCGAGGTGCGCAAGCACTTCGACGACGACCAGGTCGGTGCGCTGGTGTGCCTGGTCTCCCTGATCAACGCGGCCACCCGGATGAACGTGATCGTGCGCAACCCGGGGGGTTCGTACGAGCGCGGCATGTTCGCCGCTCTGTCGAACTGACCGGCCGGCGCTGCCCCGCCCGCCCGGCAGCCGGCGGTGGCGTTCCGGATCGCGCCACGACCGGTGACGAGACCAGGCCATAAGGTGGGCGGACGCAGACCGCACGTCGAGTGAAGGAGCGGTCGGCTCCGGGTCCTGCCCGTAGGTCCCGTAGAGAGGGGATGGCCGACATGACCACGCAGGCCCACACCGCCGCACGGCGTCGCGCACCCCTGAGCAGGGAGCGGATCCTGGGCGCCGCCGTCGCGCTGGCCGACGAAGGCGGGGTCGACGCGCTCAGCATGCGCAGGATCGCGCACGCGCTCGGTGTCGTGCCCATGGCGCTGTACAAGCACGTGACCGACAAGAACGAGCTGCTGGACGGCATGATCGACGTACTCGTGCGCGAGATCGATCCGCCGGACGCCGGCATCGGCTGGAAGACGGCCGTGCGCCGACGGGTGCTGTCGGCCCGGCGCATGCTGCTGCGCCACCCGTGGGCGCCCGGTGTCATCGAGTCGAGGATGAAGGCGCGGACCGTCCCGACCCCGGCGGTGATGGAGTACCTGGACTCGATGATCGGGACCTTCCGGTCCGGGGGGTTCTCGGTCGGCCTGGTCCATCACGCGATGCACGTCATGGGAAGCCGGCTGCTGGGCTTCTCCCAGGAGCTCTTCCGGGACGCCCCCGACCGCGAGCCGGATCCGGACGCGATGCCGCCCCAGGAGATGGCCGCACGCTACCCCCACCTCGCCGAACTCGCCATGGCGGTCGCCCACGACCCGGACTCCGTCGTCGGCTCGGGCTGTGACGACCAGTTCGAGTTCGAGTTCGCTCTGGACCTGACGCTGGACGGTCTGGAGCGGCTCCGCGACACGCTCTGACCCCTCCCCTCGGCGCAGGCCCGCTCGGCGAACGCCCCTGTGGCACCCGCCCGAACGGCCGCCGCCGACTCGGCCCGCCGCACGCCTTGACGGGTGTACGGCGTACACCTACCGTGCGCGACAAGAGGTGTACGCCGTACACCCTCGCGTGGTGATGGGGGAGTCCCGATGAAGGCGATCGTCCAGGAGCGGTTCGGCCCGCCCGGCACGCTGCGACTCGCGGAGATCGACCGGCCCGAGGCGGGGGCCGGCCAGGTGCTGGTACGGGTGCGCGCCGCCGCCCTCAACCCGTACGACTGGCACATGATGCGCGGCGACCCCTACGTGGCACGGCTGTCGGGAGGCGTCGGGCTGACCCGGCCGAAGTCCCGCGTGGCCGGGATCGACGCGGCCGGAGAGATCGAGGCGGTCGGCGCCGGCGTGCCGGGGGTGAGGCCCGGCGACGAGGTGCTGGGCTTCTGCCCGGGCTCCTTCGCCGAGTACGCCCGCACCGGCGCGGATCTGCTGGTGGCCAAGCCCGCGGGGCTGACCTTCGAACAGGCGGCGGCCGTGCCGATGGCGGCGGTCACCGCCCTGCGCGGCATCCGGACCGTGGGACGGGCACGGGCCGGACAGCGGGTGCTGGTCAACGGGGCCGGCGGCGGCGTGGGCACGTTCGCCGTGCAGATCGCCGCCGACCTCGGCGCGGAGGTCACCGGGGTGTGCAGCGCCGGCAACGCCGAACTGGTGCGTTCGCTGGGCGCCGCGCACGTCGTCGACTACGCCCGGGAGGACTTCACCGACGGGCGTGTGCGCTACGACCTGATCCTGGACAACGTGGGCAACCGCCCGCTGGGCCGGCTGCGCCGGGCGCTCACCCCGGCGGGCACGCTGGTGGCCAACGGCGGCGGCTCGCCCGGCCGGGTGTTCGGGGCGCTGGGCTCGATGCTGCGGCTGACGGCGGTCGACACGCTCGTGCGGCAGCGGCTCCGCCCGATCCTCCCGGCGGCCCCGGCCGGGCCGACCCACCAGGACCTGCTCGCCGTCACCGCGCTCATCGAGGCCGGCCGGCTCACCCCGGTGGTCGACCGGACCTACCGCCTGGCCGACGCGGCCGAGGGCGTGCGCCACGTGGAGCGGGGCCACGCCCGCGGCAAGGCCGTGATCGTCGTACCGTGAGCACGCCCCGCACGGCCCGGCCGAACGCCGACGCACACCTGTGGGTCAGCCGCACCCGGGAGGGGGTGACTCCCCGGGAGCGTCCACGACGGGGCCGCCGTCGGGAAGGATCGGTTGCCCGCCCTTAACAGGACCGTTGTCCGGACGGCTCAGCGGAGTTCCTGGATGCGGACCAGGTTGCCCGCCGGATCGCGGAAGGCGCAGTCGCGCATGCCGTAAGGCTGCTCGGTCGGCTCCTGGACGACCTCGACGTCGTGGGCCTGCACCTTCTCGAACGTGCCGTCGAGGTCGTGGGTGGCCAGCAGGATCCAGCCGTAGGTGCCCTTGGCCATCATCTCGGCGATGGTGCGGCGCTCGTCCTCGGTGATCCCGGGGTCGGCGGCCGGCGGCGCCAGGAGGAGGGACGTGTCGGGCCGGCCGACGGGGCCGACCGTGATCCAGCGCATGGTGCCCTGTCCGACGTCGTTGCGGACCTCGAAGCCGAGGACGTCGCGGTAGAAGGCCAGGGACGCGTCCGGGTCGTCGTGCGGGAGGACGCTGGTGTGAAGGGTGATGTCCATGACGATCAGGCTAGGTCCGGCTCCTCCACCCGCGCTTCTCGATTCCTGATCGATCCGGGGCGGACGGTCGCGGCGAGCCCCGACCGTCGCCGTGGGGGCGTTGTCGGTGCGGTGTGCGAGGGTGCGGCCCATGAGCGACCGCACCCTCCCCTGGGCCGAGACCGTTGCCGTGTTCGAGCGCCGGGGCCTGCCCGAGTCGTCGTACCGCAACCTCTACGACGAGACCTACGACGTCCGCTCCGGCTCTCTCGAGATACCGGGCCCGCTCGACCTCGACGCACGGGACTGGACGTCCGCGACCGGAGTCGTCGTCGACGGCGACCTGACCGTCCGGGGCAGCGTTCTCAACGTGGACGACGGCTGCCCGGCGCTGGTCGTCCTCGGTGACCTGAGGGCCGCCGACGTCTACCTCGAAGGGGATGTGAAGCTGCTGGTGCTGGGCAGCGTCACGGTGGACGGCGCGTTCATCGGGAACATGACCGACAAGCTGGTGATGGTCCACGGCGATCTCAAGGCCGCCGTGACCCTCCTGTCCAGCGAGTTCGCTCCGGATCTGATCGGCGGCACCCTGCACGGTCCGGTTCTCGCGCCCCGCTACCTCGGCCTCGGCCACGACCTCGACCCGGCCGCCGTGCTCGTCCCCGAGGTGCTGCGTGCGGAGGGCGACGACCCCGACGACCTGCGCTGCTTCGACATACCGAAGGTGCACGGCGGCCGACTGCTGGAGCGGATCGAAGGGCGACTGCCGGTGGTCCTGGGCTGAGCTCGAAGCTCCCCCCGCCGCACGATCGCCGCATGTCGACCGGTTCTGAGGCCGTGAATCGGTGTCACTCTCCCACGCGATGGATGAAGATGAGAGTGCTCCACTGAATTAGCTCGTCATCTGGATCTTCGGCTCGAGATATCAGCTGCATGGCCCGATGATTTCCCTGCCCTATCTTGCCCGGTCGTCCTGCGTAAGTCGCGATATATTGCCCGTCGCGAGGGGCGAAGACCGACTCCATGAGAATTTGACTTGAACGGCTGTTCGCGTTGGCTTCCTTGTATGAGATGGGCGGGTTGCCGTAGGCCAGGTCGAGCAGGTCGCGAACCGTTGCATTCGGTTCTGGGCGTGCTCCTTTGAGGCTGCGATACAAGCGGCGGTTGCTCAACCAGGGCTCCATGGGGCGCTTCATAAGCCGACGCCCCAAGTAGGTGTTGTTCGCCCAGTTTCTCGCGGCTCCGATCGTCTGACGTATTCTCGAAGTGCAGGACATGAGTCCCAGCGGATCCGTCGAAATATGCGGGTTGTTGACGTATTCCATCGGGTTCGGCGCCGTCGCGAGCCCCAACGGGTCCGCCGAGATGTACCTTCCCGCTTCTGGATCGTAATATCTGTGGAGATTGTAGTGAAGGCTGCTTTCAGGGTCGAAATACTGTCCGGGGAACCGAAAGGGTGACTCGGTGGCCGATTCTGAGGAGTGCGATGTGTTGCCCCATAGTGACGCGCGAGTGCGCCATGAGATATGTCCGGAGCCATCGACGAGATGGGTAGGTGTCCCGACGAGGTCGGTCATGATGGCGTAGAAGCGATGACTCGTCTCATCGTGCCTGGTGTCGACTGCCGTGGTGCGTTCAGCCTGTGCAAGAGGGTGCAGGCCGACATGGTCCCAGGTCAGAGTGACCGGCTTCCACGTCTCGCCTGAGAGGGTGGTCTGTTCGGCGAGGGTGGTGCCGTCCCAGGCGAACAGTGTTTCTTCCCTGACCGTCTCGCCGTCGGTGCACAGGCGTTGTTTGGCGATGCGGCGACCGAGGGGGTCATAGCGGTAGCGCCAGTGAACGTGGTCGGGCGTGGTGACCATGGTGAGGCGGTCTTCGGCGTTCCAGGTGTAGTGCCAGGTCTCGGCAGCGCCGGAGGGATGTTTCTTTTGGCGCAGTGTGGTGCGGCCTGCGGCGTCAGATGTATACCACACGTTGCCTGCACGGGTGATGCGGGTACCGGTGTAGCTGCGTGGGCCCACAGCGTCCTGGGGGAAGTCCACGGGCAGCGTGGCATGCGTCTGGTTGCCCGCGGTGTCGTACGCATAGGTCTCGGTCCAGTCCGCGGCGGTGACTCGGGTGGGGCGGCCGATCGGATCGAGGCCGATGCGCGGGGAGAAGCCGGTGACCGGGTCGTCGATGCCGGTCGGGTAGCCGTCGTCGCGGTAGGTGTAGGAGCGGTGGACGAGTCGGCTGCCCCGTGCTGCGAGTTGCTGGTCGGTAAGGCGGCCGAGGGCGTCGTAGTTGTGGGTGAAGAAGAGGTCGCCGAGGTGGCGGGTGCATTCCTGGCCGAGGGCGTCGTGGGTGAAGGTGAACTCGTGGCCGGAGGAGGTCAGCCGGGTGCGGTTGCCTGCGGCGTCGTAGGCGTAGGTGGTGCGCGCGCCGCTGGGGGTGGTGCGTGAGGTGCGTCGGCCGAGGGGGTCGTAGGTGTACGTCATGGTGCGGTCGTCGACCGTCTCCTCGGTCAAGCGGCCCGCGGGGTCGTAGCGGCAGGTGAGGGTCGTGTCGTCGTTCGCCGCCCGGATCAGGCGGCCTGCGGGGTCGTAGACGTAGCGCGTGATCGCTCCGGCGGCGTCCAGGAGCACGGTGCGGCCGGCGGCGTCGTGTTCGTGGCGGATGATCTCACCCAGGGAGGTGGTGCGGGTGGCGAGTTGGCCTGTGGGGTCGTGGGTATAGGTGGTCGTGCGGTGGTCGAAGTCGGTTTCCGACTGCAGACGTCCGGCCGGGTCGTAGGCGTACCGCCAGGTGAGGCCCTGGGGGTTGGTGACGGTGGTGAGCTGGAGTTGGGCATCGTGGGTGAAGGTGTAGCGGGCGCCGTCCGGGTCGGTGCGGGCGGCGAGCAGGTCGAAGTGGGTGTACTCGTAGCGGGTGACGCCGCCGATCTGGTCGGTGTGGGTGAGGCGGTTGCCCTCGCCGTCGTAGGTCCAGGTCTCGGTGGTGCCGTCGGGGTGGGTCCGGGTGGCTGGTCCGCCTTCGACGGTCCAGGTCAGGCGGGTGACCGCGCCGAGGGCGTCGGTGACGCCGATCGGGCGGCCGAAGGCGTCGCGTTCGATGCGGGTCGTGGCGCCGAGCGGGTCGGTGATCTGC
This sequence comes from Streptomyces sp. NPDC003247, assembly GCF_042888135.1. Taxonomy (NCBI): domain Bacteria; kingdom Bacillati; phylum Actinomycetota; class Actinomycetes; order Kitasatosporales; family Streptomycetaceae; genus Streptomyces; species Streptomyces sp. NPDC003247. The sequence goes on along the minus strand of NZ_JBIAPF010000014.1, from coordinate 131,853 downwards.
AACGGCAGCCCTGCGGTGTCACAGCGGATGCGGGTGGTGTGACCGAGGGCGTCGGTGACGGCGGCGAGGTGGCCGTGTTTGTCGTACGTGCAGTGGGTGGTGGCGCCGGTCGGGTCGGTGAAGTCGGTGGGGTTGCCGTGCTCGTCGTATGTCTGGCGCCACATGGCGCCGTCGGGGCCGGTGATGGTGGTGGGCAGTCCGAAGGGTCCGGGTGCGGCGAGCGTTCGGGTGCCGTCGGGGCGGGTGACGGAGGTGAGGTTGCCGTCGTCGTCGTAGGTGAGGGTGGTGGTGCGGTCCAGTGGGTCGGTGTGGGACAGCAGCCGGTCGTAGCGGTCGCGGACGTAGCGGGTGGTGTGGCCGAGGGGGTCGGTCTCGGCGACGATCTGCCGGGCGGCGTTGACGGTGAAGCGGGTGGTGTGGCCGTGCGAGTCGGTGACCGTGGTGATCCGCTGGCCGGTTTCCGGGTCGCGTCCGTCGTAGTCGTACCGGTAGGCGAGATGGCCCTCTGCGCCGCCCTGCGCGAGACAGCGGTGCAGGTCGTCGTAGCGGTAGGCGTAGTGGCTGCCGTTGCGGTCGGTCCACCACAACATTCGGCCTTCGTCGTCGTACCCGAACCGCAGGGGCAGGCCGGAGCAGTTGACGACCTCGGTGAGGTGCCCGTCGGTATAGCTGAAGCGCATGAGTTCCTGGTCACCGCCGCCCGGGCCGGTGCCCGCCAGGTGCAGGGCGGTGATCCTGCCGCCCGTCACATCGATCCTGACCCGCCGGCCGGAGCTGTGGCGTACGGCCGTAGGGGCGCCGGTTTCGTCGTGGTCGTAGGCGATCCACCGGCCGGCACGGTCGCGAACCTCGGTGAGCCGGGCAAGGCTCGGGGCGTCCGGCTCAGCGAAGAAGGTGCTCACCACGCCCGTGTCGGGGTCCGTCACCGTGTAGGCGCCGTCCGCGTCGATGGCCAGAGCGCGACGGTCTCCGGTAACAGGCAGCACGGACGCGCCCGGCGCTGGGTGGGGGTAGGCCAGCAGGACGCCGTCGGCGCCGACCAGGACGACGCCCTCGGCGTCGATCTCCAGTCGTTCATCAGCGGTGCAGGACCACGACGGGCCCATCCAGCGCCCGGCACGGTAGCCGGAGTCGTGGGTGCGGTTGAAGACCAGTGGCAGCGAGCCGGGTAACTCCACGTCGGTCTGGGTGAAGGTGACATGTCCGGTCGCAACGTCCACCGGGTCGCCGCAGACCGTACGACTGTGCAGGGGCCTGCCGTTGATCCGGGGGTCCGAGACCGCCGTGCGCGCGGAGTGTGCGGAGTTTCCGGCGCCGGCGGCGTGCGGAGAGGAGCGGGCCGTCGCTTGCTTCAGGTGGCCGACCGCACCGGACGCGCGGGCCTTCGCGCCGCCGGACTGCGTCATGCCCCGGGGTGCCGCCGCGCGGATGGTACGGGCGCACTGTGCTTCGGCTTCGTGTAGGGCTCGGGCGGCCTGACGGGCCAGTTGGGCCGCGAGTTGCCGTTCCTGTTCGGCCTGGCCGGCGTAGGCGCCGATCCTTGCGGCGATCTCGCGGACTTGGGGCTGCTGGTACTGGGCGTAGGCGAGCGCCGAAGACCGGTTGAGACCGCGCCAGACGCCGGTGGCCGGCGGCGTCACAGGCACCAGTGCGTAGAACTGTTGTAACGCGGCCTTGTACTGGGCGTCTGCCTGCCGGCCCCGCTCCAGGGCGGCCGCGGACTGGATTTTGGCCTGTTGCAGTTGGTCCGCGTATCGGGCGAGGGCGCCGGCGCAGGCCTGGTGAGCCGGGCCCAGCGGAGCGGACCGGTCGGGGAGGTCGGCCAGGGCCTTGTGGAAGCGCGCGGCGTAATCGCCCCGCATGTGTAAGTCGGCGCTGTTGGCCGTGACCTGGCGCAGGCGGCTGGTGTGCTGCTCCGCGTGCTCCGCCTCACGGCGCAGCCGTGTCGCAAGTGCCCGGAAGTAGCCGGGTTCGCCCGGAGTGGGATCTGTCTCCAGATCGAGAACGAGCCAGACGTTCATGCTCCGGCCCGGGTGACTGGCTGGTCGATCACGGAATGACCTCCGGCAGGACGACTGGCCCGCGCCTCCACACGCCGGCGCCCCATCCTGCCTGCCGCAACGGCATGACGGTCAAGGGCCAACTTCAGTCACGATGTGCCGTTGCAGCGGCCCGTGGAATCCGTCGTGCCCGGGACATCGTCGGCATGCCGTCGGTCCCGTCCGGGGACGCGGGGGCCGACTGCTGGGCGGGGAGAGCAGCCGGCGGGGGCGCGTCCGTCCGGCCGATGCCCGCGTCGGGGTCTGCCCCTGCGGCCACCGAGTCACTGACCGCCCGGACGCGGCCGAGCCGGGAGAGGATCACCGACGCCGAGATGCCGACGACGACGGCGGCGTAGGCGCCGCTGATCTGCCCCGCCGTACCGAAGAGCACAGCGGCCCCGGCGCTCATCGCGCTGTGCACCAGCGCCGCGACCGGGTCGGCCATGGGATCGAAGTATCGGCGGAACTGCGGTGGTTCGCCCTGTTCCTCCGGTTGTCGTAATAGGGGTACGACGGTCGGTATGCCAGTCCAGGAAGCGGAGGTAGACATCGAGAGCCCGCGCAACACGCCTCCCGCGGCTCCCAGAAGGATCAGCGTCGACACGGTCACGGCTTCCCTCGGCTGGGCGCGGACGGTTTGTGTTCCGACCTGCCGGAACACAGGTGACGACCTAGTACTGCAACGGTGCTTGCCGTGACGGGTGGCCAGTTCGGTCGTTGGTGTGGTCATGAGTTGGACCTTGCTGATGTCAGGTTGTGGGCGGGTGAACTCGAGGCGGTGCATGAGCGGTTCGTGCACCGGTTCAGCCGGGAGGAGCCGCGTCAGTCCGCGCTTGCCTATATGCGGGGGCTGGTTGCTCCGCTGGAGCGGAAGAACGGTTGGACGCTGGCGGAGGAGGCCGGGCACGCGGGCCCCGATCGCATCCAGCGGCTGCTGAACCGCATTGAGTGGGACGCCGACGAGGTCCTGGACGATGTACGCGATTTTGTCGTCGAACACCTCGGAGACCCAGAGGCCGTCTTGATCGTCGACGACACAGGGTTCCTGAAGAAGGGCATCCGCTCGGCCGGCGTCCAGCGGCAGTACTCCGGTACCGCGGGACGCACCGAGAACTGCCAGATCGGCGTCTTCCTCGCCTACGCCACGGGCCGCGGACGCACGCTGATCGACCGGCGGCTCTACCTGCCCGCCTCCTGGACGGACGACCGGGAACGCTGCCGCCGGGCGGGTATCGACGACAGTGTCGCCTTCGAGACGAAGGTGGCCATGGCCAAGACAATGGTCCGCCGGGCCATCGCCGACAAGGTCCCGTTCCGGTGGGTGACGGCGGACGCCGCCTATGGCTTCAGCAAGGGCTGGCGGTTCGAGCTGGAGCAGGCTGATGTCTTCCACGTCATGGCCACCACCCGCCACGACACCGTCGTCACCCGCTGGGCACTCGACCACCCCGTCCGCGATCTGTTCCCCGGCCTGCCGCGGCAGAAGTGGAAACGCCGTTCCTGCGGCGACGGCGTCCACGGCCGGCGGATCTACGACTGGGCCCGCGTCGAGGTGCGGCCCTGGCACCGCGAGGACCGCCGGCACTGGGTGCTGGCCCGCCGGAGCGTCAGCAGACCCGACGAGATCTCCTACTACATCGCCTACTGCCCCGCCGGCACCACGCTGGACGAGCTGATCCGCATCGCGGGCAGCCGCTGGGCAGTGGAGGAATGCTTCCAGACCGCCAAGCAGGAGTGCGGCCTGGACGACTACCAGGTCCGCCGCTATCCCGGCTGGCACCGCCACATGACCCTGGCCATGGCCGCCCACGCCTGCCTGACCGTCCTGCGAGCCCGCCAGTTGGACGCGGACAAAGCAGAAACGGATCCTCCCAGCTCATCCACCTCAGCCTCGCCGAGATCAGACGCCTGATCACCCGACTCACCGACCGCCGGCCCGCACCCGTCGACCACATCCTGCACTGGTCGACATGGCGCCGGAGACGGCAGTACCAAGCTCGGCTCAGTCACTACAAGCGCCGTGGACACAGCCCCTGAAAACTGCCCAGCATTCAGAACAAGCACCGTTGCAGTACTAGTAGGACTCCGTGACGTCTGTCTCGCGGTCCTGTTTGGGGGCAGGTTGGTGGTGTGGACGCACATGAAGTGAACCGTGTTCGGGCGAAGTTGGCGTTATTCGTGGCGGACGTGTTCGCGTCGGTGCCGTGCAAGGACCAGCGGGCGAAGGGCGACTGCTATCTGCGGGGGCTGATGCTGGACGGCCGCCGTAAGTCGGTCCAGCCGATGGCGGAGCGGCTGCCGGACGGCAACGAGCAGAACCTGCAGCAGTTCGTGAACCAGTCGACGTGGGATCCGGTGCCGGTGCGGCGGCGGATCGCGGAGCGGATGGTGCCGCGGATCGGTCCGGATGCCTGGGCGGTCGACGATGTGTCGTTCCCCAAGGACGGGAAGATGTCGGTGGCGGTCGCGCGCCAGTACTGCGGGGCGCTGGGCAAGCGGGCCAACTGCCAGGTCGCGGTGAGCGTGCACGCGGTTTCCGACACCGCGTCCTGTCCGCTGGACTGGCGGTTGTTCGTGCCCGGGGAGTGGGCGCACGATGCGCCACGGCGGCAGAAGACCGGGATGCCGCCGGAGGTCGTGCACCGGGAGAAGTGGCGCCTGGCTCTGGACAGCCTGGATGAGCTGGCCGGGTGGGGTCTGGTGCCGCCGGTGGTGGTGGCCGATGCCGGCTACGGCCAGAACGCCGACTTCCGCGGCGGCCTGGGCGAGCGGGGCATCGGCTATGTCGTGGCCATCCGGTCGGACGTGACCGTCCACCCGCACGACACCCAGCCGGTCACACCGCCCTGGTCGGGCAACGGCCGCAGGCCGCAGGCCCGCTACCGGGACAAGCCGTTCTCGGTGGCCGCGCTGGCGGCCGGCCGGGGGCATCGGGCGTTCGCCGAGGTGGCCTGGCGGCAAGGCTCCCACGGACCGATACGCTCGCACTTCCTGGCCGTGCGGGTGCGGCCGGCCGGGATCAGGGCCCGCCGCCTGGCCCAGAACGCCGCCACCTCGCGCTACGGCTGCTGGGACGGTGTCCTGCCCGAGGTCACCCTGCTGGCCGAACGGCCCGCCGGAGCAGAAGCACCCACCGGCTACTGGCTGTCCAGCCTGCCCTCCGACACGCCGCCGGCCGAACTGGTCCGCCTGGCCAGGATCCGCTGGCGCATCGAGCACGACTACCGGGAACTCAAACACGGCCTCGGCCTGGACCACTTCGAGGGACGCTCCTGGACCGGCTGGCACCACCACGTCACTCGGGTCACCGCCGCCCACGCGTTCCTCACCGAACAGCGGCTGGCCCCAAAAGCCGATGCACCGGACTCACCCTCTACCAGATCCTCGACGCCCTCCAGGACCTGCTGAACTGCTGGACCGGCACCTGCACCACCTGCCACCGGCCCCTGCCCAGAACGTCAACCACCGGCCAGAGCCCAAGATCCAGAGCAACCTAACGGAGTCCTACTAGTGTCCTGCGCCAGAGATCCGTCGGCAGAAGCGGGCGAGGGATTCGAGGATCTCTTCGGCGGTCTTGGTCCAGATGAACGGCTTGGGGTCCGCGTTCCAGTCTTTGACCCACGCGCGGATGTCGGCCTCGAGGGTCTGTACGTTTTTGTGGGCGCCGCGGCGGATCATCTGATCGGCCAGGGAGCCGAACCACCGCTCGACCTGGTTGATCCAGGAGGAGCCGGTCGGGGTGAAGTGCATGTGGAAGCGGGGGTGCTTGGCCAGCCACGTCCTGATGGCAGGCGTTTTGTGGGTGCCGTAGTTGTCGCAGATCAGGTGGACCGCCAGGTGCGCGGGCACTTCCTTGTCGATCCGGATCAGGAACTTCTTGAACTCCGCTGCCCGGTGCCGGCGGTGCAGAGCACTGATCACCTCGCCGGTGGCCACGTCGAACGCGGCGAACAATGTGGTCAGCCCGTTGCGGACGTAGTCGTGGGTGCGGCGTTCGGGCATGCCCGGCATTATCGGCAGCACCGGCTGGGACCGGTCCAGGGCCTGGATCTGCGACTTCTCGTCCACCGACAAGACCACCGCGCCCTCGGGCGGGTCGAAGTACAGCCCGACGACGTCGTAGACCTTCTCCACGAACAGCGGGTCCGTCGACAGCTTGAAGGTGTCAGTCAGATGCGGCTTGAGCTGGAACTTCCGCCAGATCCGGCCGACGGTGGACTTCGACAGGCCGCTGTGCTCCGCCATCGACTTCCGCGACCAGTGGGTCGCGTTCTTCGGGATCTCCTCCAGTGTCGTGACCACGACCGCTTCCACCTGATCAACGCTGATCGTGGGCGGCCGGCCCGGCCGGGGCTCATCGACCAAGCCGTCCAGCCGCTCCGCCAGAAACCGACGCCGCCACTTGCGGACGGTGTCGGCGGCCACCCGCAACTCGCGGGCGACCGCAACGATCGGCGGTACCTCCGGACCCGCGCACGCCAGCACGATCCGCGCGCGCAGGGCCAGCGCCTGGGCCGACGACGCCCGCCGCGTCCACCGCTCCAACACCGCCCGCTCGTCATCAGACAGCAGCAACGGTTCCAGCTTCGGGCCCCGACGAGGAACTGACGCACCAGCAGCAGAAGTCACACAACTACTAACGATCAACTACTGGCGCAGGACACTAGTGCCCTGTCGGGGAACGCTGTGAACCACGGATGAGGGTGCAGCCTTCCGGCCGGCGCCGCCCGGCCCTTCACCAGGGCGCTGCCGACAGCGCGTCAGATGCGTCTGTCGTCTCCGCACCCGCCGCCGCTGCCTCGCGCCTGGCGGATGTCTCCTGGAGCGCGTGGGTGAGGAAGCGTTGGGGGGCCGGGGGCAGGGTGCGGGAGGCCAGGCGGGCGACGCCGATGTCCCGGGCGCCATGGACGTCGGTGAGCTCCAGATAGCGGATGGGCAGGCTGGGGTGGGTGTGCGGGGCGGTGGGGGCCTCCGGTGGGGCCGGGATCAGGGAGACGCCCAGACCGGCTGCCACCAGACCGCGCAGGGTCTCCACTTCCTCGCCCTCGAAGCCGACCAACGGGCTGAATCCTGCTTGGAGGCACAGTGTCTCGGTGATGCTGCGCAGGCCGTAACCGGGTTTGAGCACGATGAACTGCTCGTCGTTCACCTCGCCCAGGCGGACCCGTCGGCGCTGGGCGAGGCGGTGGCGGGCGGGCACGGCCAGCCAGAGGGGCTCGACCAGGAGCCGGCGCCAGGTGATGAGCGGGTGGCCCGGATCCTTGCTGGTGATGATGAGATCCGCGGTGGCGTCGAGGAGGTGCCGGGCGAGTCCGTTCTCGTCGGCCTGGTGCAGTTCGAAACGGACGGTGGGGTGGGTCTGCCGGAATCCGGTGACCAGCTGGGGCACCAGCCAGGTGCCCAGAGTGTGCAGGAAGGCCAGCGAGACCACGCCGGCGTCGGGGTCGACGACCTCGGCCACGGCCCGTCGGCCGCGGTCGTAGCTGTCGAGCAGGGCGTCGACGTACTCCTTGAACACCCGGCCTGCCGGGGTGGGCTGCAACACACGGCCGACGCGTTGCAGCAGCTGCGCGCCGACCTCGTCCTCGAGACGGTTCAGCGCGCGGGAGAGGGCGGGCTGGGTGATGCGGGTGTCCGCCGCGACGTCGGTGACCGTCGCGCCTTCGGCCACGGCCTTGAAGGAGCGCAGAACTTCAAGATCCATGGCCGTATCCTCTCACTGCATCGGAGCGGGGTCATTCATGCGTCGGCTGCATTCCGGTGGGTGGGGTGCGGGGTGGGGGCGCGGTCCGTACGGCGTGGGCGGTGACCAGGTCGCACAGGTGCTCGGCGGTGGTGATGCTCCGCTCCCAGTCCGGCAGGGGGCGGCCGGGCCGGGAGGGCTCACGGCGGGCGTGGTCGCCGGCGCGACGGGCCTCGCCGAGCTGCTGGTAGGCGGCGCGGCGCAGGGAGTGCCGTTGCGCCGGCGTGGCGTCGGGGGCGAGATCCCGGTAGCGCAGCGCGGCGGCCAGGGCGGCTTCGGTCTGCTGCTCGGCGCGGGCGGCCGCGGAGTCGGGCCACACGGCGAAGTGCACGAAGAGGACGACCGCGGCGGCCAGGGCGGTGTCCAGGATGCGGGGCCAGTACAGCTGCCGGTGGTCGCCCAGCAGGTCGAGGAGGACGAAGACGACCGCGGTGAGGCCCGTCGTCGCGATCGCGTAATGGTGGCGCACGCCCACGGCCATGAGCGCCCCGAAGACGGCCACCGCGGCGATGAAGGCGTAGGTGCTGTCGGTGAGGAGCGCGACCGCCCCGATGGCCGCGACTCCGGCCACCGTGCCGGCGCAGCGGTGCAGTGCCCGGCGCAGCAGGGGCCCGAAGTCCGGCTTGTAGACGAAGGCCACCGTCATGGGCAGCCAGTAGCCGCGGGGACCGTCCAGTGCGGTGGCGCACCCCTGTGTGATCAGCACGCACAGCGCCAGCAGGGCCGCGTAGCGCAGGTGGGCCGACCGGCCGGAGCGGCTGCTGGTCGGCGGTTCCAGGGACACGTCGTCGATCCGGTCACGGCCGGCTGCCTCGTGGAGGGCGGCGAGCGCCCGCAGACCGGGGGAGTCCGGTGCGAAGTCCGGCTGTCGCGGCGGGGGACCGCCGGCCTCGCCGGAGGCCGCTTCCCGGTCCTTCCGGTCCTCCCGGTCCTTCCAGTCCTTCCAGTTCTTCCGGTCTTTCCGGTCCTCCCGGTCCTCCCGGTCCTCCCGGTCCTCCCGGTCCTTCCGGTCTTCCCGGTGGGCGGTGGGGTCCTTCCGCTGCGGCAGCAGACGGTCGGCCAGCAGCAGGGGCACGCGTGTCACCGCCGGTGCCAGGGGCCGGGCCTCCCACAGCAGCGTCGTCACCGCTTCGCCCAACAGCACCGCGACGTCGAACGCGCGCAGCAGCCGGCCGAGCTCCGTCTGCCGCGCAGGCCGGGTACCGGGGGTGAGATGCCGGCTCATCGCGTGCTGGGCGGCGTCGAGCGCGTCCGTCAGACGCCGGCGGGCGTCCTCCGCCGCGGGCGTACCGGCCCGTTCCAGCGCCTCGGCCGCCACGCGGTAGACGGCGCCCACCGTGGCACGCTCGATGTCGTGGCGAGCCCACAGCCATGGCGTGCAGGACAGGACCAGGACCCAGACGGCGCCGCTCAGCAGTGCGACGGGCGGATGCCACCACGGGCCCGGAACCGGGATGCCGCTGCCGATGACCGCCCCCAGGAGGAGATGCATGCCGGCCACCGACACGACGCGTCCGCGCAGGCTGATCAGGCCGGAGACGAAGGCGGCGACGGTCAGGCAGACCGTGACCGCGGTCGGCTGGCCGCTGCGCAGGGCCAGTACGCCGATCAGGCATCCCAGCGCGGCGGCCGCACCGGTCCAGGCCAGTCTCCGCACGCGGGAAGGATAGGCGTCACCACCGTCCTGGCCGATGCCCCACAGGGCGCCGACGGCGGCGATCACGGACAGCGCCCCCGATCCCGTCCATATCCCGGCCAGGAGGGGGACGGCGAGTCCGGCGGCACCTCGCACCATCGCGGCGACGGGCAGCTGTGCCGACACGATGCCGGTGACGCGGCGCGTCCAGGACGGCCCGGCTGCGCGCGTCGTGCGCCGGCGAGCGGTGCGAGTCATGCCTGCGGGTCCTTTCGCGCGTCCGTGACGCGACCGGGGGGGGGAGGGGGGAGGATGCGTGGATCACGGTCGGCCCGGCCCGGTACGGCAGGGGGCGCCCGGCCGGTTGTGCCGTGCCGCCGAGCGGGTCGGTGGCGGTGCTCAGCTCGCGACGCGAAGGTGGTGCCGGGATCCCGCGGCTCGTGGACCGGCCGACGCGGTGAGGCGGGCGTCAGACGGCTTTGACCGGTGGGTAGGCAGGCTGCCAGACGGCGGCGCGGACGCGCTCTTCGATGTGCTCGTCGACGGCGGCGTGGGCGACGCCGTCCCGCGCGGCGGCCCGCGCCACGGCGACGGCCACCGCGAGGGACGTCTCGTGCAGCCGGTCGATGAGGGGCAGGAGCGGTGCCCCGGGCGCCCCGGCGTCGGTCCGGGCCGCGACGGCGTGGGCGGCGGCGACGAGCATCGCGTCGGTGACGCGGTCGGCACCGGCGACGAAGGCCCCCAGTCCCAGGCCGGGAAAGATCAGCGCGTTGTTGGCCTGCCCGATCCCGTAGGTGACGCCCTCGAACTCGACCGGGTCGAAGGGGCTGCCGGTGGCGATCAGCGCGCGGCCCGCTGTCCAGGCGAGCAGGTCGGCGGGGACGGCCTCGGCCAGGCGGGTGGGGTTGGACATCGGCAGGATGATCGGGCGGTCGGTGTGCGCGGCCATGGTGCGGACGATGTCCTCCGTGAACGCGCCGCTCTGTCCGGAGGTGCCGATCAGGACGGTCGGCCGTACCCGTGCGACGACTTCGGCCAGCGCGATGCCGCCGACCCGGTCGTCGCGTCGCCAGCCGTCGACCTCGGCGGCGCGGCGGGCGTAGCGCTGCTGGACGTCGCGCAGGCCCTGCTGGCCTTCGGTGAGCAGGCCCTGGCGGTCGACTGCCCAGATGCGGGCGGTGGCCTGCCGCGGGCTCAGCCCGGCGGCGACGAGGGCGTCGCGGAGCTGGTCGGCGATGCCGATGCCCGCACTGCCGGCACCGAAGACGACGATGCGATGCTCTGCCAGCGGCAGGCCGGTGGCCCGCACGCCGGAGAGCACGGCGGCGAGGTTGACGGCGCCGGTCCCCTGGATGTCGTCGTTGAAGGTGAAGGCCTTCTCCCGGTAGCGGTCCAGGACGCGCCGGGCGTTGGCCGGGCCGAGGTCCTCCCAGTGCAGCAGGGCCTTGGGGAACAGGCGGCTGACCGTGCTGACGTAGGCGTCGACGAAGGAGTCGTAGGTCGCCTGGTCGACGCGCTCGTGGCGGCTGCCGAGGTAGAGCGGATCCTCCAGGAGCTCGGTGCGGTTGGTGCCGACGTCCAGCATCACGGCGAGCGTACGGCGCGGGTCGATGCCGGCGGCCGCGGTGTAGACGGCCAGCTTGCCCACCGCGATGTCGATGCCGCCGACGCCCCAGTCGCCGATGCCGAGGACGGCCTCACCATCGGTGGCGACGACGAGGTCCACGTCGTCGGGGCCCAGTCCCGCGGCGAGGAGGGAGCGTTCGATGTCCTCGGGGGCGTCGACGGAGAGGTAGACGCCGCGCGGGCGGCGGTACTCGTAGCTGTAGCGCTCGATCGCCGTGCCGACGGTGGGCGTGTAGACGATCGGCAGCATCTCCGCCAGGTGGTCGCCGATCAGCCGGTAGAACAGCACCTCGTTGCGGTCGTGCAGCGCGGTCAGACAGACGTTCTTCGCCAGATCGGTGGGCTGTGCCGCGTACTGCTGATAGGCCCGTCGCACCTGCTGGTCCAAGGTCAGCACCTGCGGCGGCACCAGGCCCACCAGGTCCAGCTCACGCCGCTCCTCCCACGTGAAAGCGGTGCCGCGGTTCAGGCGGGGATCGGCCAGGACGGCGCGGCCCCGTGCGGTCGTCTCGACCACGCTGTCCGTGGGCCGCGGTTGCTTCGGCATGACATCGACTCCTGTCGGAACGCCGTGAGAGGGATACGGCAAGCATCGGACGTCGGACACCCATGCGTCCAATGCCTGAGAGCCGCATCATTCATGCGTCTGATGCATGCGAGGCCCTCCGCCCGTAGCGCTACCCGTGGACGGGGATGCCCAGCCGACCGGCCACGGTGGTGAGGGCCGTCCCCAGGGGGAGCGCGACCCGGGTGAGGGCGTGCCGGTCGCCCCGGGTCGGGTCCCGGTTGACGATCAGCACCGGCTTCCCCGCCTGCGCCGCCTGGCGGACGAAGCGGAGCCCGGACATCACCGTCAGCGAGGAGCCCAGGACCAGCAGCGAGGCCGCCTCACGGACCAGCGTGCGGCAGTGCTCGACCCGCCGCGGCGGAACGGCTTCGCCGAAGAACACCACGTCCGGTTTGAGGATGCCGCCGCAGACCGTGCAGGGCACCACGCGGAAGTCCCCGACCTGTTCGTCGGTGAGGTCGGCGTCACCGTCCGGGTTGATGCCCGCGGCCACCGGCGCGAAGCCCGCGTTGGCCTCCTCCAGCCGGCGGGCGAGGTCGCGGCGGGCGCTGAAGGTGCCGCAGGTCAGGCAGACGACCCGGGACAGGCTTCCGTGGAGTTCCACGACGGCCTCGCTGCCGGCGGCCTGGTGCAGGCCGTCGACATTCTGGGTGATCACGCCCGAGAGCAGGCCGTGCCGCTCGAACGCGGCCACGGCCCGGTGCCCGCCGTTGGGGCGGGCGCGGCCGAAGGTGCGCCAGCCGAGGTGGCTGCGGGCCCAGTACCGGCGCCGGGCCTGCGCGTCGGCCGTGAAGTCCTGGTAGGTCATCGGGGTGTGCCGGCTCAGGCTCCCGCCCTCGCCCCGGTAGTCGGGGATGCCCGACTCCGTGGAGATGCCCGCCCCGCTGAGCACCAGCACACCGCCCGTGCTCAGCGCCTCGGCGACCGGCTCCGGATCCGTGGTGCCCGGCGGCAGGTCCTCGGTGGGGGTCCAGCTCAGAGTGGGGCGTACGCGCATGCCGCCAGGGTACGGAACAGGCTCCCCGACGCCTCGTTTCCGCCCTGGCGGTCCGGGCCGCCGCCCGGCTGCTCGTGGGCCTCCGCTCCGGCCTTCTCGCGCCATTCGTCTTCGAGGATGCTGAAGATCTCGGAGTCCCGCCAGCCGTCCCGGATCAGCGCGGTGTGACGCTGACGTCCTTCCCACGTCATGCCGAGCTTGCCGAGCACTCGTGCCGACCCGACGTTCCGCGGGTCGCAGGTGGCATGGATGCGGTGCAGCGCGAGATCCGTGAACCCTCGCGCCAGTAGGTCCCGTCCGATCGCCGTCGCGACGCCCTGTCCACACACCCGAGGATGCACGGCATGGGCGATCTCGCCCTGACGATGCCGTCGGCTCCGTACGTGGAGCTCACCCATGCCGACCACGACGTCTTCGCGGAGCGCCGCATAAGCGAACCGCTGCTGAGGCGAGCGCGCCCAGGCGTCGACCGCGGTCACCACGAACGCCCGCGTCTCGTCCTCGGTGTTCGGCCCCCAGGGCTGGAAGCGGCAGACCTGGGGGAGGGAAGCCCAGGAGTGGACGGCTCGCCAGTCCGCGAGCTCGATTCTGCGCGAGGTCACCGCATGCCGCACCACAAGCCGATCCTGCCGGATGCCGTCGCGCCGGCCTGACACGCGGTCGCCGCCGGGGAACCGTCCAGGCACGAGGAACGGCGGTGTCACCGGCCGATGCGGCGTGGTGCGTGCGGCGCCGCCCCACGCGCTCTCGACCGTCGCGCGGGCTCGCGCCGTGCGACGCTCCCTGGCACTGTCGTTACCGCCGAAGGCGGTGCGGGACCTCGACGAGCGCCCGCACGGCGTCCGTCTGTGAGAAGGGGTGAGGGGAATGCGGGTGGGGATCACCGGGCACCGCGGCCTGAGCGGGGAGGTCGCCGAGCGCGTGCGGGCGCTGCTGGCCGCGGCCGTGGCGGAGTACGCCCCGGCCGAACTGGTCGGCGTCTCGTGCGTCGCGGACGGCCCCGACTCCTGGTTCGCCGAAGCGGTCCTCGACCACGGCGGACGCATCGAGGTCGTCGTCCCCGCCTCCGAGTACCGCGCCAGCCTTCCCGACTGGCACCACCCCACCTACGACCGGCTGGTGGAGCAGGCCGCCGATGTCCACGCGACCGGCATGACCGCCTCCGACCCCCACGCCTACATGGCCGGCAGCGACATCCTCGTGGGCCTGGTCGACGAACTCCTCGCCGTGTGGGACGGACGGCCCGCCCGGGGCTACGGCGGCACCGCCGACGTCGTCACCCACGCCCAGCGGCAGGCGACCGCGGTGCGCGTCCTGTGGCCCGCGGGGGCGTCCCGCTGAGCGGGCGCGAGAAGGCCTGCCGCTGCGAGTGTCATCGCGACCGGACGGGCGCAGCGCCGTTCGGATCACATGGGCAGCCTGTGGTGATGATTGTCGGACGCCTCGCGAGCGCCGGCTGTCGCAGGGGGTATGGCGTCCCTGTGAAGGACGGACCCGGAACGTGTGAGGAGATCAGCCGTGTACGCAGCAGTCCGCAGGTATGAAGGGGTGACCGATCCGGCCGAGGCGGGGCGCCTGGTGAACGAGGGATTCGTGCCGATCGTGCGCCAGATCGCCGGTTTCGTGGCCTACTACTGGGTCGATGCCGGAGACGGAGTCATGGTCTCGACCAGCGTTTTCCAGGACCGGGCCGGTGCCGAGGAATCGGTCGCGAAAGCGGCGGACTTCGTGCGCGGCAACCTCGCGGCCCTGCTCCCCAACCCTCCCCAGATCATGGCCGGGGACGTGGTGGCTTTCGCGTAGCCGCGCACACCCCGGCCTCCGGCCGGGGACGCCCGAAGCGCGCACCTGACGCCGCGGGGCGGCCCCGGCTCGGTGGCGTCCCCGGTGCCCTTGCGTGCGTCGGCTGGTCGTGGCGTGGGCGTGGCCGGCCCGCTTCCGGCCGACACCGGGGGCCGGCCGGGCTGGAGGGGCAGGCCGATGCCGGTGAATCCCGCTGGCGGTCACGCCCGGCGGGCGTGGGACGCGAGACGATCCGCGAACGTGACGACGAGGTCGCGCAGTGCGTCGGGGCGCTCGATGACGAACGGCCGGTCGAGTGAGGCCAGGACCGGAGGCAACCAGTCGAGCCGCTCCGCCCGGAGCCGGACGCGCAGCCAGCGCTCGGTCACCCGGTCTTCTTCGCCTGCCACGGGCTCGTGTTCCTCCAGGATCGCGACGCCGGCGGGAAGGCGGGCGCGGATCTGCTCGACCGTCCCGTGGATCCGCAAGGTCACCTCGTGCCGGTACTCGGCCGTGGCGAACCCGGACAGCACACGCTGTGCCGGATCGGTGCCCTCGGGCGGCTCGAACGAGCCGGGCAGGGTCCGCGCGTCCGAGATGCGGTCGAGTCGGAAGGTCCGGTCCTGGTCGCTGAGGGCGTCCTTGCCCGTGACGTACCAACGGCCCGAATGGGCGACGATCCCGTACGCGTGCAGGGTGCGTTCGCTGCGTCGGCCGTCGCCGCCGGTGTATCTCATCGAGACGGGCCGGCGGTGGCGCACCGCGTCGGCGAGGGTGAGCAGGATGCCGGCGTCCGGGGCGGCGAACTCACCGGGCCGATCCGTGAAGGCGAGCGAGTCCAGGAGCGTGTCGAGCCGGCGGGCGACATGCCGGGGCAGCACCCGCCGGATCTTGGCCGTTGCGGTCTCGCTCGCGGTGTGTCCCGCCGTCATCAACCCCGTCCGGCGTCCGGCGATCAGGCCGAGCAGCACGACCAGTGCCTCGTCGTCGCTGAGCATGAGCGGAGGCAGACGGTACCCGGGAGCGAGTCGGTACCCGCCGTAGCGGCCGCGCACCGACTCCACGGGCACGTCCAGGTCGATCAGTTGGTTCACATACCGCCGCACGGTGCGCCCGTCGACGCCGAGCCGCTCGGCCAGTTCGGCCACCGTCCGGGTGCCGCCCGACTGGAGCAGTTCCAGGAGTGTCAGCACGCGGCCGGTGGGACGGGGCATGGTCACAGCCTAACGCGCATACAGGACACGTTCTGTCCGCTATTTCTCCTAGCCTGCGCAGCACAGCAGCACAGCAGCACAGCGGCACAGCAACGCCAGCAGTCAAGGAGATCACCATGGACTTCGTCTCGATCCGCGTCATCACCGGCGACGTCGCGCGCCTCGTCGACTTCTACGAGCGGGCCACCGAGGTGCGGGCGGTGTGGGCCACCGAGGACTTCGCCGAACTCAAGACCCCTCACGCCACCCTCGCGATCGCCGGCCTCCGCACCGTCCCGCTGTTCGCCCCGGGCTCCGCACGCGCGGCGGCCAACCACAGCGTGATCGTCGAGTTCCTCGTCGCCGACGTGGACCGCGTGCACCGGAACCTGTCCGCCTTCGTCACCGACTTCGTGAGCGAGCCCACCACGATGCCCTGGGGCAACCGGTCCCTGCTGTTCCGCGACCCCGACGGCAACCTCGTCAACTTCTTCACCCCCGTCACTCCGGCGGCCAAGGAGAAGTTCGCGCGGTGACGTCCGCGCCCGGGCCCGCGGATCTGCGCCGGCGTCCGCCGCACCGCACGCCGCTCCGCATCTGAAAATCAGATGGCCTGCAACGGAAACATCTGTTGGACAGGCTTTCCGGCGCGGCCGAGGATGACTCGTGCGGTAGCACAGTCAACGCGACACCGGGATGGACTACCGCCTGAGTGGAGGTCGAAGTGCCGAGTGAAGAAACCGAAGTGGTCGTCGTCGGGGCGGGCCAGGCGGGCGTGGCGATGAGCGAGCACCTGGGCGCCCACGGCATACCGCACGTCGTCCTGGAGAGGCACCGGATCGCCGAGCGGTGGCGCTCGGAGCGGTGGGACTCCCTGGTCGCGAACGGGCCCGCGTGGCACGACCGGTTCCCGGGGCTGGAGTTCGCCGACGTCGCCCCCGACGCCTTCGCCTCGAAGGAACAGGTCGCGGACTACTTCACCGCGTACGCCGAGAAGATCGGTGCCCCGGTGCGGTGCGGTGTCGAGGTCACCTCGGTGCGCAGGCACACCGGCCGGCCCGGCTTCCGGGTCGAGACGTCGGAGGGCTCCCTCGACGCGCGCTTCGTCGTGGCGGCGACCGGACCGTTCCAGCGGCCCGTGATCCCGCCCATCGTCCCGGACGGCGCCGTGGCCGTACAGATCCACTCCAGCGGGTACCGCAACCCCGGGCAACTGCCCGAGGGCGCGGTCCTCGTGGTCGGGGCCGGCTCCTCGGGGGTCCAGATCGCCGACGAGCTGCGCCGGTCCGGTCGCCGGGTCTTCCTTTCCGTCGGTCCGCACGACCGTCCTCCCCGTGAGTACCGCGGACGGGACTTCTGCTGGTGGCTCGGCGTGCTCGGGCTGTGGGACGCCGAGACGCCTCCCCAGGGCGCCGAGCACGTCACCATCGCGGTCAGTGGCGCCCGCGGCGGCCACACCGTGGACTTCCGTGCCCTGGCCGGCACCGGCATCGAGCTCGTCGGCCTGACCGCGTCCCACGGCGACGGCGTCCTGCGCTTCGCGCCGGATCTCGCGACGAACATCGCGCTCGGCGACGCCAAGTACCTCGCGCTCCTGCGGGCGGCGGACGAGTACGTCGAGCGCAACGGCCTCGACCTCCCCGAGGAGCCCGAGGCCCACGTCCTCGGGCCGGACCCGGCCTGCGTGACCGACCCCCGGCTGGAGCTCGACCTGGCCGAGGCCGGGGTCACCTCGATCGTCTGGGCGACGGGCTTCGCCGCCGACTACGGCTGGCTCGACGCCGACGCGTTCGACGGGAACGGCCGGCCGGACCAGCGACGAGGAGTGTCCCGCGAGCCCGGCGTCTACTTCCTGGGCCTGCCCTGGCTCTCCCGCCGCGGGTCGAGCTTCATCTGGGGCGTCTGGCACGACGCCCGGTACGTCGCCGACCACATCGCGACCCGGCGGGGCTACCTCGCGTACGGCACCACCGACCGGCCCGGCACCGCGCCGGCCACCCCCACCACCTGAGGAGCGGACGATGACCTCCACGCACCAG
Organism: Streptomyces sp. NPDC003247; assembly: GCF_042888135.1. NCBI lineage: Bacteria > Bacillati > Actinomycetota > Actinomycetes > Kitasatosporales > Streptomycetaceae > Streptomyces > Streptomyces sp. NPDC003247. The sequence continues at coordinate 114,227 of NZ_JBIAPF010000014.1, read as the reverse complement.
GGCCCTCGGGCGAAGGCCCCGATCACCGCCGGCGGCCACACCCGGATCCGTCCGTTCAACACGCGCGACACCTATCCCGAGCAGAACCTCGACAACGACCTCTGCCAGGCCGTCGTCGCCGGGAACACCGTCTACGTCCGGGGCCAGATCGGCCAGGACCTCGACACCAGCGAGTCCGTCGGCATCGGTGACGCCGAGGCGCAGGCCGAGCGGGCCATGGCCAACATCAAGATGCTGCTCGAAGAGGCGGGCAGCCGGATGGAGCACCTGGTCAAGCTGACGATCTATCTGGTCGACCCGCGCTACCGCGAGGCGGTGTACCGCACCGTGGGCCGCTGGACCAAGGGCGTCCACCCCATCTCCACCGGCCTGGTGGTGTCGGCCCTGGCCCGCCCGGAATGGCTCTGCGAGATCGACGCCGTCGCCGTGATCCCCGGGGAGGAGCGGGCATGACGTTCTCCCTCGTGGCCCGCGACGGCGACCGGTTCGGCATCGTCGCCAGTTCCTCCAGCCCCGCGGTCTTCGCCCGCGTCGCCCACCTGCGGCCCGGCGTCGGCGCGGCCGCCTCGCAGAACATCACCGACCCCACCCTCGGCACCCGCCTGCTGGAGCGGCTCGCCGAACACGGCGACCCCGAGCGCGCGCTGACGGAGGTCACCGGAGCGTCCCAGCAGATCGACTACCGGCAGCTGACCGTGCTGGGCCGCTCCGGCCCCGGGTTTGCCTTCAGCGGGCCGCGCACCCTCGGCAAGCACGCGGCGGCTGCGCGGGACGGTGCGGTGGCGGCCGGGAACATGCTCTGCGGCGAGCACATTCCCGGTGTCATGCTCGACGCGTACGCCGCCGCCACGGGCCAGCTGGAGGAGCGGCTGCTCACCGCGCTCAGGGCCGCCGTCGACGCCGGCGGGGAGGAGGGGCCGGTGTACTCCGCGGGCCTGGCGGTCGTCGCGGACGTGGGCTGGCGGGTCACCGACCTGCGGGTGGACTGGGCGGAGGACCCCGTCGACCGGCTCGGCGACCTCCTCGACGTCTGGCTGCCGCAGCGGGACGACTACGTGCGGCGCGGGCTCGACCCCGCCGGCTCACCGTCGTACGGCGTCCCGGGCGACCTGTGACGGGCACCCTGAAAGAGGCGGCCCGGCGGGCGGTCGACCGTCACGCCGAGGAACTGATCGCCCTGTCCGAGCGGCTGCACGCCGACCCGGAGACCGCCTGGGAGGAACACCGGGCCGCCGCCGCCGTACCGGAACTGCTGGACCGCGCCGGATTCGCCGTCACCTCGTCCTACCTGGGCCTGGACACCGCCTTCCACGCCCGGTTCGGCAGCGGGCCGGTCCGGATCGCGGTGTGCGCCGAGTACGACGCGCTGCCCGGCCTCGGTCACGCGTGCGGGCACAACCTCATCGCGGCGAGCTCGGTCGGTGCCGCGCTCGGCCTGGCCGCCGTCGCCGACGACGCCGGCCTCACCGTCGAGGTCTACGGCACCCCGGCCGAGGAGGGCGGCGGCGGCAAGATCGAGATGCTCGACCGCGGAGCCTTCGCCGGCGTCGACCTCGCGATGATGGCGCATCCGGCGCCGGTCGACGTCGCCGAGGCCCGCCCGTTCGCGGTCAGCCACTCCAAAATCTCGTACACCGGGAAGTCCGCGCACGCGGCCGCCTATCCGGAGGCCGGCGTCAACGCGGCCGACGCCTTCACCGTGGCCCAGGTGGCCATCGGGCTGCTGCGCCAGCACCTGCCGGCCTCGGCGCGGGTGCACGGGGTGGTGACACATGCCGGGGACGCGCCGAACGCCGTCCCGGAGCGGTCGTCCGGACGCTGGTACGTCCGGGCCGAGACCCTCGCCGAACTCGCCGGGCTGGAACCGCGCGTGATGCGGGCCTTCGAGGCGGGCGCCCTCGCCACCGGCTGCGACCTGGAGATCGAGCCGGAGAGCAAGCCGTACGCGGAGTTCCGCACGGACGAGGCCGCCCTCGGGCACTACCGCGCCAACGCCCTCGCGCTGGGGCGGGAGTTCGCGCCGCCCGGCCAGGCCGCCCGGATGAACCGCGCCTCCACCGACATGGGCAACGTCTCGCAGGTGGTGCCGGCCATCCACCCCTACATCGGCATCGGCTCGCTGCCCGCCACCAACCACCAGCACGAGTTCGCCGCGTACTGCGTGGGCGGGAACGCGCAGCGGGCCCTGCTCGACGCGGCGGTCGCGCTGGCCTGGACCGGCGTCGACCGGAGCGTGCCGGCCGGGGGAGCGGCGGCGTGACGGGGGCGGGCGGGGGCGCCCCGGACGCCGGCTCCGCGCGGCCCCGGCCCGGCCGCCACGCGGTGACGGCCGGCGCACCCGACCGGGCGCGGCCGGACGTCCGCCGGACGGGCACGGCGTCCGGGGCGCCCCCCCCCGCCGTTCCCGCCGCCGGACCCCGTCCCGGCGCGCGGCCCACCCGGCCCCCTCGACCCCCTACGACCCGGAGGACACCGATGCCCCCGACCCCAGGCCCCCGGCACACCGCCCCGGCGGACAGTCGGCACACCGCCCCGGCGGACAGCGGGTACCGGACGGAGCACGACATGCTCGGCGACGTCGACGTGCCCGCGGACGCCTACTACGGGGCGCACACCGTCCGGGCGGTGGCCAACTTCTCCCTCACCGGGGAGACCCTCGCCGCCCGGCCGCACCTGATCGGCGCCCTGGCGGCGGTGAAGGACGCCGCCGCCCGCGCCAACGCCGAGGTCGGCGCCCTGGACGGCACCCTCGCCTCGGCGATCGCGGACGCCTGCGCGGAGATCCGTGACGGCGCGCTGCGGGACCAGTTCGTGGTCGACCTCATCCAGGGCGGCGCCGGCACCTCGACCCACATGAACGCCAACGAGGTGATCGCCAACCGCGCCCTGGAACTGCTCGGACGCCCCCGCGGGGAGTACGCCGTCCTGCACCCCCTCGACCACGTCAACCTCGGCCAGAGCACCAACGACGTCTACCCGACCGCGGTGAAGCTGGCGCTCGACGCGCACATCGCCGGACTGCTCGCCGCCCTGGCCGGGCTCCGCGAGGCCTTCGAGGCCAAGGCCGCCGAGTTCGCCGACGTGCTGAAGATCGGCCGTACCCAGTTGCAGGACGCGGTACCCATGACGCTGGGCCAGGAGTTCGGGGCGTTCGCCGCCACCCTCGCCGAGGACGAGCAGCGGCTCGCCGAGGCCAGGCTGCTGCTGCACGAACTCAACCTCGGCGGCACCGCGATCGGCACCGGCCTCAACGCCCGCCCGGGCTACCGCGAGCGCGCGCTGGAGCACCTGCGCCGCCTGACGGGCGTCCCGACGCTCCGCCATCACCGCCGACCGTCGCCGGCTCGCCCGGACCGTCGCCGCCTCCACCGGACTGGTCACCGCGCTCGGCCCCGCACTCGGCTACGAGACCGCCTGCGCCGTCGCGCTGGAGGCCCACCACACCGGCAGGCCCGCGCTCGACCTGATCCGCGAGCGCGGGCTGCTGACCGAGGCGCAGCTCCGCGACCTCACCAGCCCCGCCTCCCTGACCGGCCGACCCGCAGCGATCTGAGGGCACGGCGCCGGCGGCACCCGCACAGCTCCGGCTTCTCCATCCATCCCCACAAGGAGGCGCGTATGCCCACCTGTAAGAGCGGCGCCCCGACGACCACCGGGGCCGAGCCGGCCACCGACGTGGTCGCCCTGCGCAGGAGCGTCGCCGCGGGAGCCGTCGGCGTGTTCGTGCACTGGTTCGACTGGGCCGCCTACGCCTATCTCGCCGGTACCGTCGCGACCGTGTTCTTCCCGGCCGAGGACGCCACGACCGGACTGCTCGCCGTGTTCGGCGTGTTCGCCGTCTCGTTCGGCATCCGGCCGGTCGGCGCCCTGGTGTTCGGACCGCTCGGCGACCGGATCGGCCGCAAGCGCACCCTGTCCCTGGTCATCTTCATGATGTCCGGCGCGACCCTGACGATCGGTCTGCTCCCCGGCTACGCGTCGATCGGGATCGCCGCCCCGGTGCTCCTGGTGGTCCTGCGCCTGATCCAGGGCTTCGCCGCGGGCGGCGAGTTCGGCAGCGCGGCCAGCTTCCTCGCCGAGACGGCGCCGCGCCGCCGTCGCGGCTTCGGCGTGAGCTGGCTGGAGGTCGGCTCCCTGCTCGGCTTCCTCGCCGGCTCGTTCGTCTTCCTGCTGCTGTCCACCGGGCTCGACGAGCACCAGCTCACCTCCTGGGGCTGGCGCATCCCCTTCCTCGTCTCCGCGCCGCTCGGCGTCATCGGTTTCATCATCCGCAACAAGATCGAGGACACCCCGGAGTACCGGGCGCTCGAAGCCGACGGCGCCGTTCCGAGCAGCCCCGCCCGGGAACTGCTCCGCTCCCACAAGCGGCAACTGCTCCAGGCGGCGGGCCTGATGGCGGCCATGCACGTCCCCTTCTACGCGGTCCTGACCTACCTCGTCACCTACGAGACCGACCACCTGGGCCACTCGGCCGACAGCGCGGCCCTGCTGTCCACCGTCATCTCGCTGCTGGGGCTGGTGCTCGTGCCGCTGTTCGGCATGCTGTCCGACCGGGTGGGACGCAAGCCGGTGTTCGTCGGGGCGACGGCGGCCCTGCTGGTCGTCTCCACCCCGGCCTTCCTCCTGATGCGGACCGGACTCGCCGGAACCTGGATCGCCGCTCTGCTGCTCGGCGTGATCCTGGCGGCGATCCTCGGCACCTACGCGGTGTGGTCGGCGGAGATCTTCCCCACCCGCACGCGGCAGAGCGGCCTGTCCGTCGCCTACAACATCACCGCGGCGCTGTTCGCCGGCACCGTGCCCTACCTGATGACGGTGCTCATCTCCGCGACGGGAAGCACCCTGGTGCCCGGCCCGTACCTGATGGTGTTCGCCGTGGGCGGCCTGGTCGCCGCCCTGTCCCTGAAGGAGACCGCCGGTTCGGCGCTGCTGCGCCCCGAGGACGTCGCCGGCACACCCTCCGAGCGGGTCGCGGGCACCGCCGCATAGGGTCGGGCACGGACACGGTTCACCGGGCACAAGGGTCTCGCATGACGTCACCGCTGGGATTCACCCTCGTTCAGCTCCGCTACTTCCTGGTCGCCGCCGAGCGCGGATCCATGACGGAGGCGTCGGCGGAGCTGCACATCGCCCAGTCCGCCGTGTCCGCGGCCGTCTACCACCTGGAGCGGGACCTCCAGGTGCAGCTCTTCATCCGCAGGCGGGGCCGGGGGCTGACCCTCACCCCCGCCGGGGAGCGGCTCCAGCAGCAGGCGCGGGACCTGCTGGCCCGCGCCCGCGAGGTCGAACGGGAGGCCCGGGGGGACGGTGAGGCCCTCTCCGGGCCGGTGGCCGTCGGCTGCTTCGTGACCCTGGCCCCCTACTATCTCCCGCCCCTGTTCAGCGAGTGCACCCGACGCCATCCGGGCATCGAGATCGACGTGGTGGAGGCGGAGACGGACCAGCTCCTGCACGCCCTGGCGGCCGGACGCATCGACTTCGCCCTCACCTACGGCCTCGGTCTGTCGGCCGAGCCGGAACTGCGCAGCGAGACGATCGCCCGCGCCCCGGCCTACGTCATCGTCTCGGCCGATCACCCGCTGGCCGGCCGGGGCAGTGCGGAGCTGACCGAACTGTCCGCGGAACCGCTCGTCCTGCTGGACCTTCCCCACAGCCGCGACTACTTCCACTCGCTGGTGGCCGCCACCGGCACCGCGCCCGACGTCCGCTACCGGACGCAGAGCTACGAGACCGTACGCTCCCTGGTGGCCCGCGGACTCGGCTACTCCGTGCTCAACCAGCGGCCGGCGACCAGCCAGACCTACGGTGGCGGCGAGGTCGCCGAACTCCGGCTGCTGGACGGCGGCCCGCCGCTCGAGGTCAAGCTCGCCTCCGTGGGGGGCATGACCCAGACCGCCCGCGCGCGAGCGGTGATGGACCTGCTGCGGGAGATCGCCGCGGAGTCCGCCGAGGCCTGAGCCCGCGGCCGCCCGCCGGGGAGGGGCCCGAGCGGTGACCGCCGGGCCTCACAGACCCGCGCAGCCCGTCACCGCCCGCGCATGGGCCAGGATCAGGTCACGGGCCCTGCCGGGGCGCAGAGCCGCGTTGTGGCTGACGATGTGCAGGCCGTAGCCGTCCTCCAAGGCCACCAGTCCGTGCGCCAGATCGTGCGCGGACGCGGCGAGGGAGAACACCCCGGTCGCGGCGCCGACCTCGAGGGCGGTCGTGTAGAGCGCCACCTCCCGGGCGAAGAGGGAGGTCATCAGCTCGGCATGGCCGGGACTGCGGCCGGCGCGCCGGTGCAGCTCGTAGAGCAGCCCGTGCACGGGGTCCTCCGTGGTGTCGGGCAGGCCGCTGTCGAGGAGCGCGCGCAGCCGCGCCGCGGGATCCCCCGCGGCCGCCGTGTCGTACGCCTGCTGCCGGGAGGCCAGGAAACCCTCCACCGCTCCGCGGTGCACCTCCAGCACGAGGTCGTCGAGCTCCGGGTAGTAGTACAGCACCGAGCCCTGGGAGACGCCCGCCGCGTCCGCGATGTCCTTGATGCGCAGGCCCTCGAGTCCGCGCTGCGCGATGGCCCGCCCCGCGGCGGAGACGAGGGCTTCTCTGCGCGCCGTCTGGTTGCGTGGTCTGCCGACTTTGCCCATGGCGGTTAATTCTCTGTTACTCGGACCATCTTCCGCAAGAAGTTCGTGTCCAGAGCATTGACGACCGGTTCACCGATTGTTTGAATCTCGACTCAAAGAACTGGTGCGGACCTCCCCGCGGAACCCCCTCGGCGGGATCTCCCCCGTGGAACCTCCCCCGTGGGATCTCCCCCGTGGGATCTCCCCGTGGGATCCCCCCGTGGGATCCCCCCTCGTGGAGCCGTCCCGCCCCCGTCCTGCCCTGCCCCGCCTCCGCGGGCAGTACCTCCCACCTGGCCCCGGCCACACGAGACCCGGACGGGCGTCGGTCCGCCCGGGTCCCACAACGCAATCGAAGGCCACAGCATGACGACGTACTCGCACTGGCGGCAGCGTGCCGCCGAGCTCGCGCCCCGCACGCGCCTGTTCATCGACGGAGCGTGGACCGACCCGACCGGCGACCGGTGGCTCCCCACCGTGAACCCCGCCACCGGCAGGACCACCGCCGAGGTGGCGGCAGGCTCGCCCGCCGACGTGGACCGGGCCGTGTCCGCGGCCCGCACCTCCTTCGAGGACGGCCGCTGGTCGCGCACCGCCCCCGCCGAGCGCAAGCGGGTCCTGCTGGAGCTGGCCCGTCTCATCGAGGCGCACGGCGAGGAGCTCGCCCTCTGTGACACCCTCGACATGGGCAAGCCCGTCGCGGAGTCGTACGGCACCGACGTGCCCGGCGCGGCCGGTGTCTTCGCCTGGTACGCCGAGGCGGTCGACAAGCTCTACGACGAGGTCGCCCCGGCCCCGCCCGGCAACCTCGCCCTGGTGCGCCGCGCCCCGCTGGGTGTCGTCGGCGCGGTGGTGCCCTGGAACTTCCCGCTCGACCTCGCGAGCTGGAAACTGGCCCCCGCCCTGGCGGCCGGCAACAGCGTCGTGCTCAAGCCCGCCGAACAGTCACCGCTGTCGGCGCTGCTCCTCGCCGAACTCGCGGCGGAGGCGGGACTTCCCGACGGCGTGCTGAACGTCGTCCCCGGCCCCGGCGAGGTGACCGGCCGCGCCCTCGGACTCCACCCGGACGTCGACACCCTGGTGTTCACCGGCTCCACCGCCGTGGCCCGGCGGTTCCTCGCCTACTCGGCCGAGTCGAACATGAAGCAGGTGTGGCCCGAGGCCGGCGGCAAGAGCCCGAACCTGGTCTTCGCCGACGCCGACCTGGAAGCCGCGGCCGAGCGAGCCGCCTGGGGCTTCGCCTACAACGCCGGGCAGGTGTGCTCCGCCAACACCCGCCTGCTGGTCGAGGCGTCCGTCGCGGAGGAGTTCACCGCCCGGGTCGCCGAACACGCCCGCACCTGGCTGCCGGGCGACCCGCTCGACCCCGCCACCCGGCTCGGCCCGCTGGTCGACGAGGCCCAGGCCGAACGCGTCCTGGACGCGGTGCGCACCTCGGGCGGCACGCTCGTGTGCGGCGGCACCCGCCCCGACAGGGAAGGCGCGTACGTCGACCCGACCGTCGTCACCGGCCTGGCCCCGGACGCCCCGCTCGTGCGCGACGAACTGTTCGGTCCCGTCCTGGCGGTGCTGCCCTTCCGCGACGAGGCGGAGGCGGTCCGCCTGGCCGACGACTCCGCCTACGGCCTGGCCGCGTCCGTGTGGACGCGGGACCTCGGCCGCGCCCACCGCGTCGCCGACGCCCTGCGGGCGGGCACCGTCTCCGTCAACACCGTCGACGCGCTCAGCCCGTCCACCCCCTTCGGCGGCTTCAAGCAGTCCGGCCACGGCCGTGACCTCTCCCTGCACTCCTTCGACAAGTACACCGGCCTGAAGACCACCTGGATCGCCTACGGCTGACCGGGCCGACGCACCGGCCCCCGCGACCCGCCGGTCACCCGGCCGGCACCGCACCCGCCACCGCACCCGCCACCGAGCAAAGGACGCACCCCCCATGACCCTCGACACCGCCGACCTCACCCGCCTGGACCGGGCGCACATCATCCACCCCTACCTGCCGGGCAGCGCCACCGAGCGCGTCGTGATGACCGGCGGATCGGGCTGTCGCCTGACCGATTCCGAGGGCCGGAGCTACCTCGACGCCACCGGCGGTCTGTGGCTCGCCCAGGTCGGCCACGGCCGCACGGACCTGGCCGACGTCGCCCACGACCAGATGACGAAGCTGGAGTACTTCACCAGCTTCTGGGAGTTCTCCAACGACCGCGCGATCGCGCTGGCCGCCAAGCTGGCCTCCATCGCCCCCGACCCGCTGAACCACGTCTACTTCACCTCCGGCGGCTCCGAGGGCAACGAGGCCGCGATCAAGATGGCCCGCTACTACCACCACCGCCGCGGCGAGAGCGGCCGGACCTGGATCCTGGCGCGCAGCAAGGCCTACCACGGCATCGGCTACGGCGGCGGCTCGGCCACCGGCTTCCCCCTCTACCACGAGGGCTTCGCCCCGATGATGCCGCACGTCTCCCACCTCACCCCGCCGTGGCCGTACCGCACCGAGCTCTACGACGGCCAGGACCCCACCGACTTCCTCATCGCCGAGCTGGAGGAGCGCATCGCGGAGATCGGCCCGCGGAACATCGCCGCGATGATCGGCGAGCCCATCATGGGCGTCGGCGGGATGCTCGTGCCGCCCGCCGACTACTGGCCCCGGGTGCGCGAGGTCCTCGACCGGCACGGCATCCTGCTGATCCTCGACGAGGTCGTCACCGCGTACGGACGCGTGGGGGAGTGGTTCGCCGCCCAGTACTTCGGCGTCACCCCCGACATCATCGTCACCGCCAAGGGCATCACCTCCGGCTACGTCCCGCTCGGCGCCCTCCTGGTCGGCGACCACGTCGCCGAGGTCCTGCTGCGCGACCACGGCTTCCCGATGGGCTACACCTACAACGGCCACCCCGTCGCCACCGCCGTCGCCCTCGCCAACCTCGACATCATCGAGAAGGAGGGCCTGCTCGCCCGCGCCACCGGCCTCGGCGCCTTCCTCCACGCCGAACTCGAGACCCAGCTGGGCGACCTGCCGATCGTCGGCGAGATCCGCTCCGTCGGCATGATGCTCGCCGTCGAACTCGTCGCCGACCGCACCACCCGCACCCCCCTGCCCCTGAACCCCGACCGGATGCCGCACGACGTCATCCGCCGCGAGACCGGCGTCATCGTCCGCGACTCCGCGCACAGCCTGGTGCTCTCCCCGCCGCTGATCATGACCGAGGCCGAGGCGAAGGAAGCGGCCTCCGCCCTGCGCGGCGTCCTGGAACGCACCGGCCCCACCGGCGAGATCCGCCCCGCCTGACCCCCCGGGAGGCCCGGCGCACCACCGGGCCTCCCCGCACCACCCGACACGGAACCCCACGCCGTCGCCGCGCCCGCACGCGCCCCCTCGCAGTCCCCTCTTCCCGTCCTAGGAACTGCCCGTGTCCTCGCACCTCACCTCCTCGGACCCGCGCACGCCGGACACAGCCACCGGCCTGCCGCGCAGTCTGAAGCGTTTCGACATCACCGCCATGGCCGTCGCCGCGGTGATCTCCTTCGACACCGTCGGACAGATCGCCACCGGCGGCGGCGAGGCCGCCACCTGGACAGCGGTCATCGCCCTGTTCTTCCTCGTCCCCTACGCCCTGCTGTTCGCCGAGACCGGCGCCGCGTTCCCCCAGGAGGGCGGCCCGTACGTATGGGTCAAGCTCGCCCTCGGCCGGCCCGCGGCGGCGCTCACGACGCTGTTCTACTGGGTCACCAACCCCATCTGGCTCGGTGGCTCCCTGGTCTTCCTCGCCGCCGAGACCTGGGACGGATTCGTCTTCCCCCTGGGCTCGGGCACCGTCGCCGACTACGCGTTCAAGCTGCTCTTCGTATGGGCCGCCATCCTCACCGCCGTCGTCTCCCTGCGCCGAGGCAAGTGGATCACCACGGCCGGCGCGCTGGTGAAGGTCCTCGCCCTCGGGCTGTTCACCCTCACCGCCGTCCTCTACGGAATCGAGCACGGATTCCACGGACTCACCGACACCCGGTTCACCCCGACCACGGCCGGCTTCCTCGCCCTCGTCCCGATCCTGCTGTTCGCCTACGTCGGCTTCGAGGCCCCCAACGCCGCCGGAGAGGAGATGCACGACCCGCAGCGCGACCTACCCGCCGCCCTCGGCCGCTCCGCGGCCATCGCCGCCTGCTGCTACCTGCTGCCGGTCCTCGCGCTCCTGGCCGTGGTACCCGCGCGGAAGGTCACCGGCATCGGAGGCTTCATGGAGGGCGCCCGCCTCGTCTTCGGCGTCTACGGCGGCGCGTCCGGCCCCCTGCTGACCCTCACCGCCGTCATGTTCGTCTTCGCCCTCCTCACCCAGGGCAGCGCCTGGATGATCGTCAGCGACCGCATGCAGGCCATGGCCGCCGCCGACGGCGCCTTCTTCACCCGCTCCCTCGGCGCCTTCCACCCCGGCCTCGGCACGCCCGTGCGGACCAACCTGCTCTCCGGGGCGGTGGCCACCGTGTTCATGCTGACCGCCATGCAACTCGCCGACGGCGACGCGGGTGCCGTCTTCGCGGTCGTGCTCACCGTGGCGGTCACCACCCTGCTGCTGTCCTACCTGGTGGTCGTCCCCGCGCTGGTCGTGCTCCGGCTGCGCCGCCCCGACACCCCCCGGCCCTACCGCGTCCCCTTCGGCGACCCGGGGTTCCTGACCTGCGCGGCGCTGGTCTACGCCTGGATCCTGGCCGGCTCCTGGTCGGCGCTCTTCCCCGGCGTCCTCGAAGGACTCTTCGGCATCGACTACGTCTTCCAGGACGTCTGGGGAGTCTCCCGCCTCTCGTTCGAGGCGTTCACCCTCGGCACCGTCGCCGTGCTGCTGCTCGTCGGGACCGTCGGCCTGACCGTCGCCCGCCGCGAGGCCGCCGCACCGCCCGTCGCGCAGGCCGGACCGCACCGAAAGGCACGTTCATGACGACCGCGAAGACCCCGGCGACCGCCCCCGAGCAGCCGAGACCCTCCGAGGTTCCCGAGACCACCGCCCTGCTGGAACAGCACACCATCGGCCCGATCCCCGCCTCCGAACGCACCGGGACCGCCCGCGGCGTCTTCGGCATCTGGCTCGGCATCAACATGCTGCCCCTCACCGTCATCACCGGCGCCCTCGCCACCACGGCCTTCGCACTGCCCTTCGTCTGGGCCGTGCTCGCCGTCGTGATCGGCAACCTGGCCGGCGGCGTCTTCATGGCCCTGCACGCCTCCCAGGGGCCGCGGCTGGGCGTACCGCAGATGATCCAGGCCCGAGGCCAGTTCGGGACGAAGGGCGCGGCCCTCGTCGTCCTGGTCGCGACGGTGATGTTCCTGGGGTTCTACATCTCCAACCTCGTGGTCGGGGCGCAGTCCCTGCAAGGCGTCCTCCCCTCGGTCGACCCCACCGCCGCCGTCATCGGAGCGGCCGTGCTCAGCATGGCCATCACCGTCATCGGTCTGCGGCTGATCAAGCTGATCATCATGGTCAGCGCCGTCGCCATCGGACTGCTCGTCGTGGCCTCGTTCGTCTGGATCCTCGTCTCCGGCGTGCCCGACGGCGCGCTCGGCGCGGGCGCCTTCACGACCACCGGCTTCGTCTCCATGGTCGCGGTGGGCGCCGTGTGGCAGATCGCCTACGCCCCCTACGTGTCCGACTACTCCCGCTACCTGCCGGCCGACTCCGGCGCGCGCGGCGCGTTCTGGGCCACGTACGGCGGCAGCGTGATCAGTTCCGTGCTCGTCATGGCCCTGGGGTGTCTCGTCGGCGCCGTCACCGAGGGCGACGACGTGGTCGGCGGTCTGGCCGCCCTGACCGGCGGACTGTCCACCACGGTCCTGCTGGCCTTCGCGGGGGCGTCGGCCCTCGGCAACGCCGGCAACGTCTACTGCGCCACGCTCAACGCCCTGACCCTCGCCGAGACCTTCCGGCCCGGCTGGCTGCCCGGCCTGAGAGCGCGCCTGGTGACCTCCGGCATCCTGCACGTCGTCGGAGCGGCCGTCGCCCTCGCCGCCTCCGGCGGGTTCATCACCTCCTTCACCAACTTCATCACCGTGCTCCTCTACGTCCTGGTGCCGTGGTCGGCCGTCAACCTCGTCGACTACTTCCTGATCCGCGACGGGCACTACGACGTCGACGCCTTCTTCGCCCCCGACGGCGGCCCCTACGGCTCCTGGAACATCCCCGCCCTGGGCGTCTACCTGATCGGGCTGCTGGTGCAGATCCCGTTCGTCGTCCTGCCGATGTACGTCGGTCCCGTCGCCACCGCGATCGGCGGGATCGACCTCGCCTGGCTCGTCGGGCTCGCCGTCAGCGGATGCCTCTACCGGCTCGTCGCCGGCCGCGCCCGGCCGACGGAGCCCGACGTCCGCGTCGCAGCCGCACCGTAGAACCCAGCACGGAGAGAGGACCACCGTGAACACCACCCACCCCGACCTCGTCGTCGTCGACGCCGACGTGCGCACCCCCCGGCCGGGCATGACGTCCCTGGCCGTCACCCGGGGACGGATCACCGCCCTGGACCGGGACTCCCTGGCCGGGCTGGCCGGTCCGGGCACCCGGATCGTCGACGCGGGCGGCGCCGCGGTGCTGCCCGGCTTCACCGACGCCCACGTCCACCCGATGGCCGCCGGCGTGCAGCTGCTGACCTGCGACCTGTCCCGTCTGCCCCATGACCTGGACCGCTACCGTGCCACCATCCGGGCCTACGCCGACGACCATCCCGAACTGGAGTGGATCAGCGGCAACGGGTGGTACGGCGACACCTTCCCGGGCGGGCTGCCCTCCAGGACGATCCTGGACGAACTGGTCCCGGACCGGCCCGCGGTGTTCGTCAGCCACGACTGCCACGGCGTCTGGGCCAACAGCCGGGCCCTGGAACTGGCCAAGATCGACGACCACACCCCGGACCCCGTCAACGGCCGCATCAACCGCGATGCCGACGGCGTGGCCACGGGCGTACTGGTGGAACGGGCCGGTGATCTCATCACCGACCTGCTGCCCCCGATCAGCGACGAGTTCGCCGAGCGGGCACTCCTGGCGGCCCAGGACCACCTGCACGCGATGGGCGTCACCGGATGGCAGGACGCCTGCGTCGGCAGCCTGTGGGGCATGCCCGACCCCCTGCCCGTCTACCGGCGGCTCGCCGCCGACGGCCGGCTCACCGCGCGGGTGGTCGGCGCGCTGTGGTGGTCCGCCGAGAAGGGCCTCGGCCAGCTGGACTCCCTGGAGGAACGCCGCGCCACCGGCACCGCCGGCCGCTTCCGGCCCGTCTCCGTGAAGGTCATGCAGGACGGAGTGTGCGAGAACTGTACGGGCGCCATGCTCCAGCCCTACTACGGGGACGTCCACCACGGCGCCGGCACCGGCGCGTCCTTCATCGACCCCGGGGAACTGCGGGAGATCTGCCGCGAGCTGGACAGCCGCAGCTTCCAGATCCACATGCACGCCGTCGGCGACCGCGCCGTACGCGAGTGCCTCGACGCGCTGGAGGCGGCCCGGCGGGCCAACCCCGGACACGACAACCGGCACCAGATCGCCCACCTGGACGTGGTCCACCCCGACGACGTCCCGCGCTTCGCCGAACTCGGCGTGATCGCCAACATCCAGGCACTGTGGGCTCGCCGTGACAAGGAGATCGTGGAGCGCAAGCTGCCGCTCCTCGGGCCCGAACGGGAGGCCCGGCACTTTCCGTTCCAGGAGCTGAAGGCGGCCGGTGCCCGGCTGGCCATGGGCAGCGACTGGCCCGTGACCGACCCCAACCCCTTCTGGGCGATCTACACGGCCGCCACCCGCCTCGGCCCGCGCCAGGACCCGCACGCGGTCGGCGACACCGTGTTCACCGACCCCCTGGAGGCCCGGCACGCCCTCGACCTGGACGTCGCGCTGGACGCCTACACGGCGGGTTCCGCCTACGCCAACCACGCCGAGGACGAGGTCGGCACGATCACCGTCGGCCGCCGTGCCGACCTGGTCGTCCTCGACCGCCCGCTGACCGACCTGGAAGCGGTCAGCTCGGCCCGGCCCGTCCTGACGCTCGTGGACGGCCGGACGGTGCACGGCGACCTGTGAGGGCGTCGCGGCTGCTGCGCGGGGCACCCCGTCGACGGGGTCGGTTCCCCACCTGAGACGATCGGCATCACGTAGTTCGAGGGGTGGGGAACATGGCTGTCGTGCTGTCGCTCGGCGTCCTGGCGCTCGTCGTCGGCGGGTGCGCGTGTGTGGTGTGGGCGGCGCGGGGCGGGCCCCGCTGGGCCCGCGCCGTGGCGACCGCGACGCTCGCCGCGGGGGAACTGCTGCGCGCCTCCGGGAGGAACCGGACCAGCGGCGGCGACGACGATGACTGAGGTATGTGGCGTGAGGCCGTGAGCGGGGTGTCTCCCCGGTGTACGGCTCGGTGAGCGGGCCGCGGGCGGCCCTGGCCGAGGCCGCGTCCCCCTCGTGGTCGCGGCGTGCGCGTGCCGGGCGCGACCTCGCCGCCTCCGCCGATGTTCCCGAGGCGGCCGAAGCGCTGGCGAGGCTGCTGCTGGACGCCGAGGACACGGCGGTGACCCGGCACACGGCACGGGCCCTGGCCCGGGTGGGGACGGCGCCCGCCCTGAGGATCGTCGCCCTCGCGGTCGCCGCGGCTGACGACAACCAGGCCGACTGGATGCGGACCGGCGTGCAGGACGCGCTCGCGGGACCGGACGGCGTGCCGGGCCTCGCCACGGTCTGCGCGCGGCTCGCCGGGGAGCCGGAAGAAGCCGTCCGCCGGGGTGCCGCGGAGATCCTGGCGTGGACGGACGACGCCGGACCGTGACGTGAGCACAACCCGCCGCGGACCGCTCCACGGCAGCCGCCGCACCCACGAGGAGGGCGCGGCCGTGCGGGCGGCCGCCCCTTCCCGCCGGCGTACGGCTGCCACCCTCGCCGTGCCTCCGTCCGGGGGCCAAGTAGCGCGAACACCTGCCGAGACGGCCCCGCCCCTCCTACGATGGCCCGATGATCCCCAGCCGACGCCGCCCCACCCCGTCGCGGTACCGCGTGCCCGCGTCGCGCTGTTGTTGATCCTCCGCATCCTCCTCCGCCTGCCCGACCCCGGACACGGCTCCGTCTCCTGACGCCGTGAGGCCCTGACGCCCTCGACGCCCTGACGCGGTGGCCCGGTCCGGCGCAGGCGTACCCCGGCCACTCCGCGCCTCCCGAAAGGCAGACCCATGCCCGCGTCCGTCTCCGAATCCGCCTACGACCGCCGCAGACTCCGCCAGTGGCTGGCCGGCGAGGCCCGCGCCGACGGCGTCTCCCGTCGCGACATGCTCCGGCTCCTCGCCGCCGCCGGACTCGCCACCGCCGCCGCCCCCGCGCTCGCCGCCCCCGCGACGGCGGCCACGGCGCCCGGCATCGTCAAAGCCCTCCCGGACGACCGGTTCACCGTCCGCGGCACCAACGCCGAGACGAAGTTCGCCTCCCTCGCCGACACCGGCTACCACACCCCCAACGACCGCTTCTTCGTCCGCAACCACACCTCCACCCCGGTCCTCGACGCCGCCGCATGGACCCTCACCGTCCACGGCGACGGCCTCACCGGCACCACCCCCGCCGTGTTCTCCCTCGACGACCTGAAGAGCCTGCCCGCCGTCACCCGCAGCGCGTTCGTGGAGTGCGCGGGCAACGGCCGCAGCTTCTTCACCAGCCAGCAGGGCCAGACCGTCAGCGGCACCGCCTGGACGCTGGGCGCGATCGGCACGGCCCGGTGGCGCGGCGTACGCCTGGCCGACGTCCTGCGGCACGCGGGCCTGGGCCACCACGCCGTCGACGTCCTCCCCCGCGGCCTCGACGCCGACTACGTCACCGCCGACGGCACCAACCTGGGCCGGGTCCGGCGCCCGCTGCCGCTGTCCAAGGCCCTCGACGACGTCCTCCTCGCCTACGAGATGAACGGCGAGCCGCTGCCGTACGACCACGGACACCCCGTCCGCGTCCTCGTGCCGAACTGGATCGGCATCGCGTCGATCAAGTGGGTCGGGGACATCGAGGTGGCGGCCCAGCCGCTCTACTCGCCCTGGAACACCGACTTCTACCGCCTGTTCGGCACCTCCTACCCCGAGGACGGCAGCGCCCCGCTGACCCGGCAGACCCTCAAGAGCGCCTGGGAGCTGGCCTGGAACGCGCCCCTGGACGCCGCCGCCGAACACCGGCTGACCGGTCGCTCCTGGTCCGGCGCGGGCGGTGTCGTCCGCGTCGACGTCAGCACCGACGGCGGCACCACCTGGAGCCGGGCCCGTCTCCACGACGCCCCGCGCCGGGCGGGCTGGGTCCGCTGGTCCACCGACTGGACTCCGCCGACGCCCGGGGCGTACACCCTGCTGGCGCGGGCGACCGACAGCACGGGCCGCACCCAGCCCGACACCACCGTCCACAACACCCAGGGATACCTGTTCGACGCCGTCGTGCGGCATCCGGTGGAGGCGGTGTGAGGGCTCGCCGCCCCTGTCGGAGCGCCGGCCGGGCGGCCCCGGGGCACGTGACCGGGGCGTGAGCAAGGCGCCGGTCCGGGTGGCCCGCCCCGGTGGCCGGGCCGCCGGGGCGGACCACCGCGACGGCCGCGCGTGCCGTTGCGGGCCCGGCGGTCTTCCCGCCGGGCCCGGGGCGCGTGCCGGGAGCGGGGGCGCGGCCGGCGGAGCCGCATCCGGCGGGCGGAGCCCCCTCTAATGGCCGGCGGCGCGTATCTCCCTCACCAGGCGGGCGGTCACCGGCACCGGCACACCGTGACGGTCGGCGGCGCGCAGCAACGCCCCGCCGAGGGCGTCGAGTTCCAGTGGCCGGCCCGCCTCCGCGTCGCGCTGCATGGAGGACTTCGCTTCGGGCGGGAAGGCGTCGTACCGCGCCAGGGCCTGGGCGGGGTCGGAGGGGGCACCGCAGGCGCGGCTCACCGCGACCGTCTCGGCGACCAGGCGTTCCAGCTCCTCGCGGTGGCGGGTACGGGCCTCGCCGAGCGGGAGCCCGTACCGGGTGGTGAGCAGGGCGAACGGGGCGAGGAAGGCCATCTTCGCCCACAGGGCCCCGGTCTCGTCCTCCACCACCCGTGCGGTCACCCCCGCGTCGGACAGGACGGCGGCGAGGGCTTCGAGGCGAGGGCGCGGGGCCGGGCCGGCGGCCAGGTCGACCTCGACGAACGGGCTGCCGTGCTCGATCACGACGGGGCCCGTTCCGGCGGTGCCGGTACGGGCGGACTCCACACGGATCACTCCGGGGGCCACACGGTCGGGCCGGTAGCGGGCGCGCAGGGTCGCGGGGTGTTCGACGCCGTTCAGGAGCGGTACCACGAGGCCGTCGCCGAGGATCGCGGGCGGGACGCGGGTGAGCGCGGCGTCCAGAGTGGTGTGCTTGACGGCGATCAGGCAGGCGCCGACCGGCTCGCGCAGTGCGGTGTCCGCCTCCACGACGGCCGTGAAGTCGCCGAACCGGCGGCTGCGGACCTCGACCCCACCGCTGCGCAGGGTGCGTGCCGTGGTGTCGCGGGCCAGGCAGACGACACGGTGGCCGGATCGGGCCAGCAGGGCGGCCAGCAGACCTCCGATGCCGCCGGCGCCCAGGATGGCCACGGTGGGCTTGCTCGTCGTGTGCGTCATGAGGTGTCCTCTCGTCGGTCGGCCCCGTGCGATCGGTGGCCGCCTCGGGATGATCGTCGCAGAGTCGCGCGCCGCATGTGCGGCCGGGGAGACCACCGGAGGATGAGGACGCCGTGCCCGTGCCTCCGCGTCCCCTCGGCACCGGAACCGGCGGCAGCGTACGGCGGGCACCGGCCGCCCGCTGAGCGGGCCGGTTCCGCCTGGCTGCGTGTCAGCCGTCCGAGCACGCCCTGCGCGCCCCGCCGGATGCGTCGGTGCGCCCCGCCTCCGTCGGAGTGCCCGGCGGATGCGGGGGGACGACTCAGGGGGTGTACGGCACACGGCCTGGGGAGAGGCCGGGTGCCACTCCGCGAGCGGGGCGACCGGTGAGCACCACGAGTGTTCCGGCCACCGAGCGTGCAGAGCGGAGATTCGTCAGCCGTAGGGGGGCTACGAGGGCGCGCGCCCTCCGCCTTCCGGATGTGCGTGGGGAGACAGTTCAAGGGGGCAGTCATGGAGCGGAGAACCGACCACACCACCCGCCGTGCCCGGACCGGCTCGACCGCTTCCGGCGAGGAGGCCGAGAAAGACCGCGTCCGTACCGGCGAGCGGATGCACCGCTCCGTGCCCGACGGGATCTGGGCGCTCCGTAAGACCCCTGTCTCCCCGGCCGCCGAGAAGGCGAACGAGCACGTCGTGGCATGGGCCCGCAGCCACGGGCTGGTGCGGTCCGAAGCCGCCGAACGCCGGCTCGCGTCGATGCGCACAGGGGAGTTCGCGGCGCGCGTCTACCCGACCGCGGGGGTCGAGGACCTGCTGCTCACCACGGACTGGATCGCCTGGCTGGACTTCCTCGACGACCAGAACGACGACCGCCGGACCGCTCTGGATCCGGAAGGGTTCGAGGGTTTCCTGGCGCGTGTCGCCGACGTGGCGTCCAACGGTGTCTGCGAGGGGGGCGCCGAACCGATCGGCGAGGCGGGCACCGGGCCGATCGGCGAGGCGCTGACCGATCTGTGGACCCGTACCCGGGCCCGGGCCGGCAGCAGACTGAGCCGCCGCCTCCACCGGCACCTGATGGAATACCTCGCCGGCAACCTCCAGCAGGCGGCCTACCGAAGGCTCGGTCACGTCTGCGACCTCACCGAGTACGGGGCACTGCGCCGTGCGGCGGGCGGGATCCTCCTGACCTTCGACCTCATCGAGATCGCAGGCGGGGCCGAACTGCCGCCCTCGGTGTACTACAGCCGGACCTACCAGCGCCTGCTGACGGCCTCGGGCGACGTCGTGTGCTGGACGAACGACCTCCTCACCGTCGAGAAGGAGACCGCCGCGGGAGACCTGCTCAACCTGGTCACCGTGCTCCGGTCGGCGCACCGCTCCACCCGGAGCGAAGCCCTCGCACGGGCCCGGGCCCTCGTCGACGGCCGGCTCGACGACTTCCACCGGGCCGAACGGGACCTGCCCGGCCTGTGCGCGGCGCTGGAGTCGGACCGTACGCGGCGGCGGGCGTTGACCGCGTGCGCCGACCTGCTGCGGGCCTGGATGCGCGGCCATGCCGAATGGGGCGTCTCGACCGGCCGTTACTCCTGCCCGCCCGCCGGTCCCGGGTACCTGGAGGAGCTCATACCCGACTCCGCGGACGCCTGGCGTACGGGGGATGCCCGGCGTGCGGAGGATGCCCGGTGTCCGGAGGATGCCCGGCGGACGACGGAGGATGCCCGGCGTACGGAGGATGCCCGGCGGACGACGGAGGAGGCCCGGCGTACGGAGGATGCCCGGCGCGGGCCGGACACATGACCTCCCGGCGGCCCGGTGCACCGCCGGCGGGAGCGCTCGGACACAGCAGCGGGAGGGCGCGCAGATGCACAGCGACGGGAGGGGTGCGCACGTGACGGACCGAGGGTGCCGGCGGTACTCCGGCCAGGCCGTGGTCGTCGGCGCGGGCATAGGCGGCCTGGCCGCCGCGCGGGTGCTCGCCGACCACTTCGAGGGCGTCGTGCTGGTGGAGGCGGGCGAGCTTCCGCCGTACGCGGGTCCGCGCGCCGGTGTCCCGCAGGCACGGCACGTGCACGGAATGCCGGCGCGGGGCGCCGGACAACTGGAGCGACTGTTCCCGGGCCTCCGGGCCGAGCTGATCGCAGTCGGGGCACCGCTGTTCGACCACGGTCTGTCCGCGTCGACCACGGTGTTCGCAGGCCGCGTGCCGCGCACGGAGGCGGGGGTGCGGGCCCATGCCTTCTCACGGGACCTGCTGGACTGGTCGCTGCGCCGACGCGTGACGGCACAGCCGCGGGTCGAGGTCCGCGACCGGTCCCCCGTCACGGGGCTGTGCTGGAACGGGGACGCGACGCGGGTCGTCGGCGTGCGGCTGGCCGGGAGCGAGGTCCTCGACGCCGCTCTGGTGGTGGACGCCTCGGGCCGGTTCTCGAAGCTGCCCCGCTGGCTGGTGGAGGCGGGGTACCCGCGCCCGGCGGAGAAGGTCGTCGACGCGGGGCTGGCGTACTCGACCATGGTCTTCGACGCCCCCGGCCCGGACTTCGAGGCCCTCCAGCACATGACCAGCGCTCCCGACCTGCCGCGCGGCGCCTTCGCCGTGCACGTGGAAGGCGGTCGTTGGGTCGTCACCGTGTTCGGTGCGGGCGGGGACCATCCGCCCACCGACGAACGGGGCTGGCGGGAGTTCGCCAGGAGCCTCGGCAACGCGGACCTCGACGGGCTCCTCGGATCCGCGACCCCCGTCGCGGGCGTCGGCGTCCATGGGTTCAAGCGCACGGAGAACCGTCGCACCGACTACGCGGGGATGCGGCGGTGGCCGAGGCGACTGGTGGCGATCGGCGACTCGGTGGCGGCCTTCGATCCCGTGTTCGGGCAGGGCATGACGGTGTCGCTGCTCCAGGCCGAGGCGTTGGGCGACACCCTGGCCAGGGCGTACGACCTGGACGCGGTCGCGCGCCGGGCCCAGCGCCGGGTCGCGGCGATCGTGCGGGCGCCCTGGCTGATGTCCGTCAGCGAGGACCTGGCCTGGCACCACCACCGCGAACGCGGCGCGCTGCCGCTGTGGCTGCGCGCGGCCCTCTGGTACAAGCGGCGGCTCCTCCGGCTGGTGGTCGCCGACCCGGAGGCGTTCCGCGTGTTCGTGGGCGTCTGGCACATGGTCAGGTCGCCGACCGCGCTCGGCAGCCCGCGGATGCTGGCCAAGGTGGTGTTCAGGGCGCGGCGGACCGGGGCGCCCGGCCCTGCCGCGGACGGCGACGGCGCGCGGTGACGAAGTGAGGGAGCAGCCAGGCCCCGCTGGGGCGGAAGGCGGTCGACGATGTCGGAGACCCAACAGATCCGGTTGGGGGCCTGGGCCGGAATAGCGAACCTCCTGCTCTCCCTGGCCGTCCTGCTCACCACGCGGGACTCCTGGAAGTTCTGGCCGGTCCGCGGCGACTCCGACGCGGAGTACGCGGCCTGGTTCGACCGCTACTCGGCGGGGGCGTCCGCCCAGACCTTCTCCACGAACATCGGCGCGCTCCTGGGAATCTGGTTCGCCTTCTCCCTCACCCGGGCCCTCCGGCTTCCCCGCGACTCCCTCCTGTCCTTCGTCATCCGGACCTCCGCCACCGCCATCGTGCCCGGCATGCTCGTCGTGAACGCGATGTTCAGCGTGACGAGCACTCCGCAGTTCATCGACGACCCCGTGTCCTGGCCCCTGCTGCGTGCCTTCACGGAAGCGTGCCTGCACACCTTCTACGGCCTGCTCTCCGTGTTCGCGTTCCTGCTCCTCGCGGCGGCCGTCGCGATCCACCGCAGCCGGGAGCTGCCCGCGTGGACCGCGTGGACCGCGCTGGCGGCGGGTCTCGTGACGCTCGCCTCGGGCGCGGTCTCCCTCGTCCGCTCCGGTTGGCTGGCACCGCTGTCCCTGCCCTCCGTCACCCCGTTCTTCCTCTTCTGGCTGTGGGTGGCCGCCGTCGGCGTGGCCATGCTGCGGCTGCCCTCCCGAGACCTCCCCGGTCCCGGGAACCGGCCCGGCCCCGGGTGACACCGCCGGCCCGCCGCGGCCGAAGGGCCCGCGGACCACGGTCGGTTCACGGGCCCCTTCCGCGCGACGGAGACGCCGGCACCCTGCTCGCCGCCGACGTGTTCCCGGCCCATGGCGGCTGCGCCACCCCCTCGGAAAACGGCTCGGCAGCACACGGCAGTACCGGGCACAGTGACCTCATGAGCGAACACGGGCTGGCCCATGACGGAACGATCGCACGTGAAGGCGCACTGGTCCGAGTGCGGGCAGCGTTCATCCCCGTCGTCGAAGCCGCCCGCACTCGGCTCGCCGAGACGTTCGACGGCGCGCGGCTGCACAGCGCCTACGTCTACGGCAGCATTCCTCGCGGCACCGCCATCCCCGGCGTGTCCGACCTCGACCTCCAGCTCGCCCTCCACGACGAGCCCACCGAAGCCGACCGCGCCGACGCCACGGCGATCGAGGTCGCGCTCGACGAGGCATTCCCCCAGATCGACGGCGTCGGCATCCTGCTGACCAGTACCCGTGCTCTGCTCAGCGACCTCGAACGCCACGACGCCGGGTTCTTCATCGCCTGTCTGTGCACCCCGCTGCTCGGCCCCGACCTCGCCGAAAGGCTTCCCCGCTACCGCCCTACGACCGAGCTCGCCCGTGAGACGAACGGCGACCTCGCCCTCGCGCTGAAGCGCTGGCGCGTCCGAGCCGCCGAAGCCGCCACGGACGCCGACCGCAGGGCGCTCAGCCGCGGGGTCGCCCGGCGCATCGTGCGCACCGGATTCACCCTGATCATGCCTCGCTGGGGTGGCTGGACCAGCGACCTCGTCGAGTCCGCCGAACTCTTCGGCCGCTACTACCCCGAGCACGCCGACCGGATGCGTACCGCCGCGGCCATCGGCCGCGTCCCCTCGGCCGATCCGGCGGTGCTCAGCACACTCATCGACGACCTGGGCCCCTGGCTCGCCGCCGAATACACGGCCGTGCACGGGGAGAAGGCACCCCGTCCGCACGACGTACGTCCGTGACCGGCACGCCCCGGCCGCCCCGCACTCCGGCGACCCCGCCCACGATGGCCTGCCCGCCTGCTTCCAGCACCTGTCCGAGGGACCACCCGTCCTTCCCGTCGGTGCCCGTCGGTGCTCGTCGGCCTGGGCATGGACCTGTGTGACGGTCCGGGCCCAGGGCCGTTCCGCTGCCGGTGCCGACTCTCTGACGGAGTTGATTCTTACGCCGAACCGGCCGGCGTGTGCTCGGCAGTCGCCGTCCCGAACGGTCCGTGCACCGCCTTGTGCCGCTGCATGGTGGTGATCTGAACGGCGAAGTACGCGGCGGCGGCAGCGGCCAGGATGTGCAGCGCGTCGGAGACGATGTACCGCACCAGCCCGTCCTGGATCTCCGGCAGCGTTCCGGCGTCCTCGAACTTGGCTCCGGCGACTGTGTCGAACAGGACCGAGAAGACGAACAGTCCCCACCACAGGTTGAGCGGCCAGATCCGCGGCCGGTGGCCCTCATCGCCGGACGGCAGCAGCGTGGCGGCTCCCCACATGTCGAAGGCGACACGGTAGGGCATCCACAGATTCGCCAGCGGGACGCATCATGCGCCGACAGCCCAACCAGGGCCGTAGCGGAAGCGATCGGGCGCCAGCGGTCCGGTCGCGCGACGCATCCGGAAGAACCAGACGACGAAGACGATCGCGCAGGGCAGGAACACCATGACCTGCACGCGCGTGGCCGTCTCGTACAGCGAGGCGGCGGTGTCGAGATCTTCCTGGGGAGCTGTGACGAACCCGGCGTCCCCGTCGATCGTCAGCCGGTACCGAACGCCGGCGAAGATGCTGAACAGATCGCAGAGCGCCACGAGCGCCAGTCCCGTGAGCGTGGCGATGAGGAACCCCCGCGACGGCACGGGCGGGGCCCCGGGCAGCGGTGGCAGCGGATGCGATGCGCGGGACGCGAACATGACGATGAGACCCCCCACGGGCGACGAACACGGCAGCGCTGCGCCTCAAGATCGCACAGCCGACGCACGATATGCCCGGCGCGAGTATCCCGTCCATGACAATGCGGGACCGGCGACTGGCGGCCGTCATGGGGACCCTCTTGCCGCCGCGTCAGGCGATGTTCGCCCCGGTGTGGAAGAAGGGGGGCGGCGAAGTCGCCTGTGGTAGGTTCAGCGCCGCTGAGTACCACTGGGTGGTACCGCTGAGTGCCGCTGCGAACCGAGGAGGTGAGACCGATCAACGCTGTGACAGGTCGGGGCTCCCTCCTCCGTATGCCCTAGGGAGCGCCCGCACAAGGCATCCCGAAAGGCTTGAAACGCTGATGCGCTTCACCTCCCTGACGTCGTCGGACGGCGTCACCGAACAGCTCTTCACCCTCGGTGAGATCCCCGGTGTGCTGTGGACCCCGGAAGGTGCCCGCGGTCCTCGTTCCCTGGTCCTGCTGGGCCACGGCGGCGGACAGCACAAGATGACCCCCGGCATCGTGTCCCGTGCGCGCCGCTACGCCGCCGAGGGTTTCGCGGTGGTCGCGATCGACGCGCCCCACCACGGCGAGCGGCCCAAGGACGAGGAGTTCGGCCGGATCGCCGCCGAGATGCGGGCCGGTATGGCTGCCGGTGGGAATCCGGGCGCGCTGGTCGCCGGCCTGCACGGCTACCTGGCTCCACGGGCCGTCGCCGACTGGCAGGAGGTCCTGACCGCGGTCCAGCGCCTCGACCAGGTCGGTGTCGGCCCGGTCGGCTACTGCGGCATGTCGATGGGCTGCGGGCTCGGTGTCCCGCTCATCGCCGCCGAGCCCCGGATCCGTGCCGCGGTGCTGGGCCTGCTCGGAGTGCACGGGCTGGCCGAGGACGCCGCGCGGGTCACCGTGCCGGTGCAGTTCCTGGTCCAGTGGGACGACCGCATGGTGCCGCGGGACCAGGGCCTGGCACTGTTCGACGCCCTGGCCTCGGCTGAGAAGACGCTGCACGCCAACCCCGGCCAGCACGGGGGTGTGCCGTCGTTCGAGGTGGACAGCTCGCTGCGGTTTTTCGCCCGGCATCTGATCTGACGCGAGATCGCACTGCCCGGCGCGCCGGCCGGAACCCGTTCCCGGCCGGCGCGTTCGGTCCGGGCCGGACCGTCGAGACGCGACGTCTCAGCGCGCGTACACCCGCGCCGTCACGAAGGCGGCTATCTCTGCCACGAACGGGAACCCGGGCTCCAGGAAGAGCCGGCCGCGGTGCACCGGGTTCGCCACCGGGTCGACCATCAGTCTGTGGGTCCGCTTGAACTCCTTGCCCAAGCCGTCCTGCACCGACGTCACGGTGTGCCGGGCCTCCGCGACCTCGTCCCAGGCCAGGACCACAGGGGTGCCGCCCTCGGACAGCCACGCCACCCCCTCCTCCCAGACGACCACCCAGGTCGTCGGATGCCGGACGCCGGGGCGTTTGTCCCAGGCGACCCACAGCATCCCGAGGGTCATGAGGTAGCCGATCGACAAGCCCATGACGGCCTGGAACGGGAGGTCCGGCCAGAGGAACACCACTCCCCAGGTCGTCAGCCCGCCGATGAGGAGCGCGAAGGACAGCGCGGTGATCAGCGCGGGCCAGGAGCCGCCGCGCATCCGCCCGCCGACTGTGTAACGCGCCTCGCCCCAGCCCGTGCCCCTGGTCGCCTCCCCGAACGCTTCGAGCACGTGATCAGGGAATCCCACCCGTTCCACTTCGCTTCGCCCCCTCCGAGCACGCCGCCAGGCGCAACCCGCTTGTCCGCAACGGCCGTTGGCGCTTCCACGCGCCGTCAGTATGCACTACCCAAACGTTTGCGCCAAACGTTTGGGTAAAGGTGTCCGGCAGGCCGCGGGACGCGTCGCCCCGCATCCTCGCCGGCCCCGAGGCGCCGGCCCCGAGGCGCCGGCGCCTCGGTGGTCGGCGCCGCATCGGGATGCGTGACAATGGATGCCGCCGACGACGCGGGTGCGTTGTCGAACAGAGGACGGGGGCACGGTCATGGGGGCGGGCAAAGGGCCAGTGACGCTCCAGGGCATCGCCGAGCGACTCGGCCTGCATGTGTCCACCGTCTCGCGGGTGTTGAACGGACCGCGCGACGGCAGCGCCCGCGCCGCATCCGGCGACACCGCCCGCCGTATCCGCGATCTCGCGGACGAACTCGGCTACCGGCCCAACCCGTTGGCGACGGGGCTGCGCACCCGTCGGAGCAACCTCATCGGTGTGCTCGTGCCGCGGCTGTCCGAGATCGTGATGGCGACGGTCTACGAAGGCGCCGAGGAGGCCGCGGCGGCCCACGGGCTGTCGGCCTTCGTCACCAACACCCACGACGATCCGGCCCTCCAGCGGGAGCGGATCGCCATGGTGCTGGCCCGCCGCGTCGACGGACTGGTCATCGGCGACGCGCATCTGGACGGGGCCGCCCTCGACCTGCCCGCCCTGCGCACCACACCCTTCGTCCTCGTCAACCGCCGCACCGGTGCCGGGCACACCTCCGTGACCTGCGACGACCGGCTGGGCGGGCGGCTGGTCGCCGAGCATCTGCTGGAGCTGGGGCACACCTCGGTCGGCGTCATCGCCGGAGAACCCTTCGCCAGCACGGGAGCGGACCGGACCGAGGGCTTCGTCGAGCGCTACCGGGAGGCGGGACTGCCGTTGCCCGCACGGCGGGTGGTGCACTCGGCCTTCGACACGGTCGGCGGGCGCCGCGCCGCGTTCGACCTGCTCCACAGGGCGGAGGACCGGCCGACCGCACTCTTCGCCGTGAACGACTTCGCCGCCATCGGAGCCGCGGGCGCGGTCCGGGACCTCGGACTGAGACTCGGGCGGGACCTCGCGCTGGCGGGCTTCAACGACACGCCTCTGGCCGCGGAACTTCCCGTGCCGCTCACCAGCGTCCACTCGCCCATGGCCGAGCAGGGACGCCGAGCGGTGGACCTGCTGGTGCGCCGCATGGCCGGCGAGGAGATCGAGTCCGAGGTGCTGGCGCCACGGCTCATGGTGCGGGAGTCCACGGGCGCACCCCGCTCCTGACCACCGGCCGGCATCGCCCACCGGGCGGTGATCTCTCCCAGAGCCCGGTGTCCTCCGGCGTCCGGCCCTCGGGCCAGGTGCCCGGCGTCGTCTCCCACGCCCGCGGTTGACGAGTCAACCGGAGGATGACCTGGCCGTCGGTACCAGGTTGACCCCGAGGAGCCGTTCGGCGCCGGAAGTTGACGTAGCCGCTGCCCTTCTGCCGGACGCCGTCGGCACCCCCGCTCTCCTCACCTCGGTGGTGCCGGGACGACGTGCCGGCACACCAACCCGATGAGGAGAGCCACGACGTGATGTCGGAACTCGCCCTGCCGGGAAAGGCGAGCGTCGTGAATCGAGAGCGGCCGGGCACGGCCGGCCACGGGGGACCACCATGAACACCGCAATCCGCAAGAACCACAGGAACCGCAAGAAATGTGCGGGGCGCGGACGCCGGCCGAGCTGGAGCGGGACGTAGGCAGGAGCGCAGGCCCGGCCGGGGGCCGGGCCGCGCGCGGGGAGCGGAGCGAGCCGCCTTGAACGGCGCCCTGGCGGCCGTTCGACCTGTGGGCTCATCTGCTCACCTCGGTGATCGCCCTGTCACTCGCCCTGCGGGAGAACCGGCCGTTCGGCGTGAGGACCGGAACGGCGGCCGATCCGTGGCGTGAGCATCTCCGAGGAGCGCTGTGGCCCGCATCCTGGTGGTGGACGACCAGCACCTCATCCGCTCCGGCATCGTCACGCTGCTGCGTACGGTGGAAGGGCTGGGCCCGGTCCTGGAGGCCTCGGACGGCGAGGAGGCCGTCGCCGTGGCACGCGAGCACCGTCCCGACCTGATCCTGATGGACATCAAGATGCCCCGGCTCAGCGGACTCGCCGCCGCCGAGCGCATCCTCGCCCTCGGTCTCGACCCGAATCCGCGCATCGTCGTGCTCACCACCTTCGACGACGACGAGTTCGTCTACGCGGCCCTGCGCGCCGGTTGCAGCGGCTTCCTGCTGAAGGACATGCCGCCGCAACAGCTTCTCAGCGCCGTCACGGCGACCCTCTCCGCCGACCTCCTGGTGGCTCCGGCACGCGTCCGGCGGCTCGTCGAGAGGCACGTCGTCCACCAGCAGCAGCCCCCGGCCGGCACCGGCTCGACGAGCACGCTGACGGGCCGCGAGGTGGAAGTGCTCGGGCTCGTCGCCAAGGGGCTCGCCAACGAGGAGATCGCCGACCGGATGCGCGTCAGCGAGTCCACCGTCAAGACGCACCTGCACCGGGTGATGACCGAGCTGAACCTCCGCAGCCGCGCCCAAGCGGAGGTGTTCGCCTACGAAGCGGGCATCGCGCAGGTCGGAGGCCGACCGGTGCGGCCGGGCGACCCCGGCGCGTGACGGTCGCCGCGAGGCGCGCCGGCCGTGGGTCCGGTCCACTGTCGTCCCAGCAGGGCGGCCGACCGGCACAGGCCCCGTTCTTGTGAGCACGCACCGCTTCCTACACTCACTGGATGAACAATGACACGTGCACCCATTGCGGCACCGTCGGTCTGATGGAGGGTTTCATCGAGGACGCCGGCGAGCACTCGCGCGGGTACGCGCGCTGGATCGAAGGCGCGTTGGAGCGGGGGTTCCTCGGGGGTGCCAAGCGGATGGGCCGGCCACGGCGGCAGATCGAGGCGTTCCGCTGCCCCAAGTGCGGGCACCTGGAGCTGTTCGCCACCGGCGAGGTGTAGGCGGGCAGCCGGTTCCCGGGCCGTCGTCGCGCTGACCCCTGGGCGTCGCGCTGACCCCCGGGCGTCGCGCTGACCCTTGGCGTTGCGCTGCCCCTGGGAGGCTGTGCCCGCGTCAGCCGCCCGGGGTGTCCGGTCGTCCGTCGGGGGTCTGCGAGGGTGGGTCGCCCGCTTCCGGTGGCTCCACCGCCGCCGTGGAGGCGCCGGCGCGCCCGGGCGGCGGAGGGGGCGGTGTCTCGGCCGCCGGCGTCACCGGACGCCAGCCGCGATCCTGGTCGAGAGTCTGGAGGAAGGCCAGTTCCTGCGGGGTCAGTTCCTCTTCCGGGCCGTGTGCGTCAGGCATCCGGTGTCCTCGCATCCGCAGCGGGTGGGTCCAGCAGTTCCAGGACGTCGATGTTCTCAACGCGTAGATAGAGCCCCGCGGTTCCCGCCACCGGCGGGCCGAACGAACCGTCCGGATTCATCTGATAGCTCCACTGGAGGAACAGGTCGCCGGCGTGCGGATAGCCGGACGCGTAGGAACGGGCGTCGAACCAGCCGCCCACCCACGTGCCGTCCTTGAGCCGGGCCCGCACGAAGCGCGGCCGGGCCTGGGTGCTGTCGCCGAACATGTGGTCCCACGCCGTGGGCGCCGCCCGGTAGACGGTGCGCGCGCCACGCCGTTCCCACCACGACACCGCCGCCGCCACCAGCGCGGGCACGCCGAGGAACAGACCCAGCGCCCAGAGCCCTGCCGCCCGGGGGTGCTCCGCCACCACGCCGTAGCCGGGCCCGGAGCGGCGGTACCTGTCGACGAGATACGGGCCGAGGACCACGGCGTAGAAGGAGTCCAGCGCCACGCCCGCGGTGAGGGCCCGCATCACCCGGTCCGCGAGCTGCTGTTCGCCGCTCACCGGGCCGCGCCACCGCTCCCGGAGGTACTGGTACGTCATCCCCGGCAGGACGAGGACCACCAGCAGGGCCAGCTGTTCGAGCGTCGTGGGTGCTTGCACCGTCTCCGCCTTCCGTGTTCCAGGTCCCGGCGAGCGCGGGCGGCGACCGTGTCAGGCACCGGTGTGCAGATGCGCGGCCCACAGGGACGGGAAACTCGGGTACTGGGCGCGGACCTCGTGGACCGCGCGGTGCAGCGCCCAGGCCGAGGGGCCCGAGGTCACCTGGCGGTAGAACGCCGCGGCCATCGTCGCCGCGGGCGCGTCCTTGACCTGCCACAGTGTCCCGATCACCTGTGGGAAACCGGCGAGTTGCAGCGCCGAGACGAGATGGATGGACTCGTCCATGAGGTCGGCGGCCTCGGAGACCGCGGTGTGACACGCCGACAGGTAGGCCAGTCGCGCCCGGTCGAGGCTGACCGGGCGCAGGGCGGCGACGGTCAGCCTGCCCGTCTCGTGGTCGTGCAGCAGCAGGCCGCTTCGGGACGGGTCGGCGGGGTCGCTGCCGGCGTGGCAGGCGAAGTGGGTGACCTGGTAGTGGGGGAGACGTGCCAGGACCGTGCCGCGGGTGGGCAGTTCGGAAGGCGTCCCTGTCCCTCGTTCCCGCTCTGCCGTCCCCGCTGTTCCTGCCGTGCCGGACGCGTCGGTCGCGTCGGTGGCGTCCTCGCCCAGGACGTCCAGGTCGGGCCAGACCGACCGCAGAGCCGCCACCTCCTGCGGTATCGCCTCCAGGACCGCGCCGCCGGGCAGGCCGGGAGTGGTCGGCATGACCACGGCCAGGGCGGCCGTCCCCTCGGCCGGTATCGCCGTGCCGGACGTCCGCGTACGCTCGCGGGCACGGCGCAGGGCCCGTACGGTCGGCGTGTAGGAGGAGACCACCCGGTCCAGGACCGTGCGCCGGTCCGGCGCGTCCGCCGGGTCGGTGTGGTGGCCGGCCACGTGGAGCGGCAGCGAGCCCAGCAGGCCACCGGGTATCCACCAGAGCCGGGGCCAGCTGCCGGGACTCTCGCCGGTGTGTCGCGTCGCCAGCCCCAGCGCGTCGAGGACCGGTCCCGCGGCCGTGTCCCAGAGCCAGCGCAGCACGCCGTGGAGGGTGCGCTGCGCCGCCAGTCGCTCCTCGGGGCTGCCCTCGCGGCCCAGCGCCTCGTGGAACGTGGAGATCTGCTCGGTCACACGGTCCGACGTGAGGCCGGGCAGCCTCAGCGCGCGGACGCCGTCGGGCCGCAGGAGGAGGGCGTCACCGCGCGTCCGGCTGACGTTGAACACGACCAGGGGTCCGTCAGCCGTCTCCGCGAGGAGTTCCGACGTCTCGGGCGGCAGGGCGAAGGAGTGGAATCCGCTCTCGCGGCGGATGGCGTCCAGTACCTCCTCGGTCCGCACCGCCAGCTCGTGCAGGTCGGCCAGGCCGGAGTGGATCTGCCGGATCGGGGTGCCCGAGGTGTCCGCTCCGGTCGGCCCGCCGCCGGAGGCCCGTTCCACCAGGTCGCGCAGCTCCAGGTACCGGGCGGCCAGTACGGGATGCGCCGCCTGGAGGTCGGTGAGGTCGCTGCGGGTGTTCAGGATGTGGGAGAGCAGCACCCCGCGGCCCGCTTCGAGCAGTCGTAGGGCCCGCAGCCCGCGTTCCTCGTCGCTGCCGGGCCCGGCGAGCACCAGCGAGGCGGCCTCACCGGCCAGCCCGGCGAAGGCGCCGAGCGAGTGCTGCTGGTCCCCGGCCGTGAGGCGGAGGGAGGTCAGGCTCGGCAGCAGGAGGACGGCCTGCTCCGCCGCGTCCGCCGCCCGCACCGGGTCGACGCCGGACAGTGCCGCGCTCGCGGAGCGGGCCGCCCGGATACGGATCGACGGCGCCGCCGTGTCGAGGCCCGCCGCCGCGAGCCACGCGGCCACCGCCGCCTGCCGGTCCGCGTCGGCGCCGAGACGCTCGGCCCGCAGCGCCAGGTTGTTGCCGAGGGTGTGGAGCCGGAGGGCACGGTTCGGGTGCTCGGGGCCGGTCGCGGCCTCCGCCGCCTGCGCCGTGGCGACGGCCTCCTGTACGTCCTCCAGCCCGCCGCCGCGCTCGGCCCTGGTGCCCAGCGCGGCCGCCAGGTTGGCGAGGTAGCCGGCGCGGTGGGGACTGTCGTCCGAGGCGGCGTCGACCGCCCGCCGGCTGAACCGGATCGCCTCGTCGAGGTCGCTCAGGTCTCCCGGGCCGCCGAACCGCTCGAAACGGGTACGGAGTTCGATGCCCAGCGCGGAGAGCCGCGAGGCGGCGTTCGGGCTGGTGGACGCGGTGGCCGCCACCCCTTCCCGGGCGCTGTCGACGGCCTCGTCCAAGTCCGCCCGCGTGCCCGTCCGTTCGAACCGGGCGTACAGGGCCGCGCTGAGATTGGCCCAGCACAGACCGCGCTGGTGGTCCCCCGGCGGAGTGAGCCGCGCCGCCTCCCGGAGGTGGCGGACCGCCTCGGTCACGTCGTCCAGCGCACCGGTGCGCACGAAACGGGCGCGGAGCGCCGTGCCGAGGTTCGACAGCACGGTGGCCCGGTGCGGGTGACCGGAGGGGAAGCGGGACTCGGCCTCCCGGCCGGCCTTGATCGAACGGTCCAGGTCCCGCTGGTCGCCCCGCCGCTCGAAACGGACCTGGAGGGCGATGCCCAGGTTGGCGAGCACCGCTCCGCGATACGGGTGGGAACCGGGGGCGGCGTCGGCAGCCCGCTGGAACGACGTGACGGCGTCCGCCAGATCCTCTTCGTTCCCCTTCCTCTCGAAGCGGGCGCGCAGGGCCGTGCCCAGCGCGTTCCGATGGGCGGCCCGGTTCGGGTGGTCGTCCGGGGCGGAGTCGGCCGCCTCCCGCGCCGCCGCGACGACCGCGTCGAGGTCGTCGTCCGAGCCCGAGCGCTCGAACCGGGTGAACCGGATCGTCGCCAGATTGGACAGCACGTCCGGCCGCGCCGGGTAGTCGGCGGGCGCGGCGCGGACCGACTCCTCGGCCCGTTCGACGGCGGCCTTCAGATCGTCCGGATTCCCCGAGGCCCGGAACCTGTGGTGAAGCGCCGAGGCCAGGTTGGAGAGATATCCGGCGCGCTTCGGTTCGCCGGCCGCGGTGAGGTCGACCGCCTCGCCGAAAGACCGTACGGCGGCGTCGATGTCCGACACCTGTCCGGTCCAGGTGAAGCGCTCGGTCATCGCGTGCCCGCGCTCAGCCGACCTCTCGGCCGGCTCGGGCCCCGTGCCACCCACCAATTCTCCGCTCCCCCCGGGCAGAAGACAGATGCGAGGAAGGCGATCGTACGGCGGGCGGGCCCGGCTTGGACAGGGCGAGACTGTCGACCGCGTCATGCTCGACGCCGGCCTGGCCCACCTGCCCGCGCCGGACGGCTGACCGGCGCTCCGCCACGACAGATGGTGCGCCCCTCACAGGCCGGCGAGGAGGTCCTTCAGCGGGGCGGGCACCTGGCCAGGGGCGAGGGCTTCGACCAGGAGGCGGCCGTAGCGGATCTTGCGGCCCTTCTTCGTGCCCATGAAGCGGTGCAGCTGCCGGTGCCGGGGCCGGCCGAGCTGGGCGGGCTGCCGTACGAAGGTCTGCCAGGCGCGCAGCTCGTCCTCGGCCCGGACGATCTCCTCGACCCGCTCCGGGCCCAGCGCGCGGATGAGCTCGTCCTCCAGGTCCGCCGTGCAGACGAAGACGCTCGGGCGCGGTGCCCGGGCCGGGCCGAGGCCCCGGTCGAAGAAGGGCTTCTCGCGCTCGTCGCACAGACCGATCAGACGCAGGCCGAGACCGGACGGCCCGAGGAGCCCCGCGTAGCGGCCGACGCTCATCGCCCCGCCCATCGGCACCACGCACACCCCCTCGGCCGCCAGGTCACGGCCCCGTCCCGCGGCCAGCGCCTCGACGGCCGCGAGGTCGCTCAGCCCTTCCAGCAGGACCACCGTGTGCACCCCCAGGAGCTCCGCCAGCTCCCCGGCCGGCCCGCCGGAGCCACCGGCCGCCCAGCGTGTGACCTCGTCCCGGAAGATGCGCATGTCGACCATGCAGGGGAGTCTGCTCCGTCCACCCACGGCCGCGCACGCGACATTCGGCCGCGCGACGCCTGGGCGGCGAGGATGCCGCGGGCGACGTCCTGAAAAGCGCCGGGCCGACCGCGCAGTCGTCGCCGAGGGGGTGATCCGTGGGTCGGTGCTGCTGGCCGCGGGCGGCTTCGCGACCCATCCCGCGGTCAACGCCCGCGTCTTCGGCACCCTCGGCCCCACCCGCCCCCTCGGCGGCGCGCTCGACATCGCCGCCTTCAACGTCGACGTCACCCTCGCCCCCTACATCTCCGGCCTGGTCATCGACCACGGCCGGGCCTGGCAGCCATCGGCTACGTGGGTACGGCCTTCGCGCTCGCCGCGATCGCGTCCACTCTGCGGGACCGCGGCCTGACGCGCCGCGCCGCGGACGCCAAGGCCCCGGAGACCGGGGCCGGCCGCATGCCCGCCGGTCTCTGACGGCCCCCGGCTCCCTGTCCACCTGCCCGCCACGACGGCCACCTGCCCCGCCACGACGGCCACCTGCCCGCCACGACGGCCGCGGTCCGCTTCACGGGCCGGGCCGGTTCGGTGCCTCCTGGACGTCCCGCTCAGGTCATCGGCCGCCGCGGCGGGCTCCGTCGAACTCGTCCCGCCACACCCGCAGCACCTCGTGTGGCGGGGTGTAGGGACGCAGGCCGGCGAAGCGGCCGTCCAACCGGCGCTTCCTCGCCGGTGGTTGCGTCCCCACCCCCGAAACGGCCCCGCCGTCGAGACGGCGTCCGCCGCCTGCCGTCCGTCGTCCGCCGACGCCCGATCACAGGGCCGGCGGGCGCGCTCCCGCCGCCGCCCCGCACGGCCTCGATCCCGGCCCGGTGACCGAGGCCGATGCGGGACCCGTCCCGGCCGTGCTACCGGCAGGGAGTCCGCACGTGGATATGCGTGAATACGCGCGGGGGCTGCGCGCCCCTCTCCCCGCCCCTCGTACGTCCGCGCACGAGAAGACCCGCGCACGAGAAGACCCGCGCACGAGAAGAAAGGCATCGACCATGATCGACCTCCTGCCTGATCCCGCCGGAGAACGGCTCCTGATCGGTGTACGCCGTTTCGACGCGCCGTTCCTGCTGGTCGCCGCTCTCGGCACCGGGATCGGCACCAGCCGCCTGCTTCCCGACCGCGCCCGCCCGGGCAAGATGCGGGTCGCCTCCTTTCGGCGCGTCGGGCCGCGTGTCCTGCTCGTCCAGCACAACAAGCACCACCTCGCCCACGGGGACGCCGCCGCCCGCCGGGCCGGCGAGGAGTCCTTCGCGGTGTCGGTGCTGTGGAGCGCCCCGGTCCTGCGCGAGGAGGACGGCGCGGCCGTCGTCGACGCCGGCACCCTGACCGTCGCGGACCACCAGGACCTCATCACCCACCTGAGGGAGAGCGGGCAGGGCGAGCACACGCTCGACCAGGACCACAGCGTGCCGCTCGTCGACCAGAGCTTCTCCCGCGAGGGACGCACCCGGCTCTCCGCCCTGCTCACCCTGCGCGGCCCCGGCACCGGCGCCGCCCTGCGCGAGGTCGTGCCCGACGCGCGCTCCGTGAGCCTCGTGCAGCACCTGCACGTCCTGCCCCTGCCCGAACCGGCCCTGCCCGCGCGCCGGTACCACCCGGGCTCCGGCGCCTACGGCATCGGCCACGCCGACCACGCCCGCCTCGCCGACGGCGATTCCCCCACGGTGCGGCTACAGCCCCGGTTCCGTCTGGAACCGCTCGACCCCTCGGCACCCGTCACCCCCGTGCGCCGGCCCGTCGTCTTCCTCGTGGACCCCGCGATACCCGAGCCCCTGCGCTCGGCCGTCGTCGAGGGCGGCAACTGGTGGCGGGCGGGATTCGACAGCGCGGGGTTCACCGACGCCTTCCGCGTCGAAGTCGCCGCCGAGGACGTCGACCTGCACGACCCGGCCGTCAACGCCGTGTGGTGGGTGCACCGCGCCGGCCGGGGCTGGTCTTTGGGCGCGGGCCTGACCGATCCGCGCACCGGCGAGATCGTCGTCGGCCGGGTCAGGCTCGGCTCCCAGCGGGTGGAGCAGGTGCGCGCGCTGGGTGAGGCCCTGCTGACGCCGTACGGACGTCCCGACCAGGTCGAACGCCTCGCCGCCGTCGAGGAGTTGGTCCTCGCGCGGCTCCGCCAGCTGGCCGCCCACGAGATCGGTCACGCGCTGGGGTTCATGCACAACTACGCCAGCACCCACCACCCGAAGCCGTCCGTGATGGACTATCCGCACGCCCGCCTCGACCTCACCGAGGACGGCGAGATCGACGTGTCCGGTGCGTACGCGGAGGGACTCGGCCCCTGGGACCACTTCCTCGTCACCCACGCCTACGGCTGCTTCCCGGGCCGTGACGAGGAGACCGCGCTGGCCGAACTCCGGCGCTCGGCCGCCGAAACCGGCCTGGTCCACATCACCGACGAGGACGGGCACGGCCCGTACGCCGCCCACGCCGACGCCGTGCCGTGGGTCACCGGTGGTGACGCGCTCGACGCGCTCGACCGCATCCTGAAGGTGCGGCGGGCCGCGCTCGCCGGGTTCACCACCGGCGCGGTGCCGCCGGACCGGCAGAGCGGCGAACTCCAGGAGCGGGCCGCGCTCCTGCACCTGTTGCACCGGCACGAGACGCAGGCCGTGGCACGGCTGCTGGGCGGGGTGCGCTACGGCTACACCTGGGCCGGTGACCCGGACGTGGGCACCCGGCCCGTGGCGGCGGCGGCCCAGCGCGCGGCGCTCGCCCGCCTCGCGTCCCTGCTGCGCACCGAGGAACTCGCCCTGCCATCGGCCGTGCTGGACGTCCTCACCCCGCCCGCCGTCCGCCACGAGCCGACCGACCAGTACCTCGTCGGCAGGGCCGGACGGATCTTCGACCCGCTCGCGGCGGTCGCGGCGGCGGTGTCCGTGGTGGCCGAGCCGCTGTTCGAACCCACGCGGCTCAACCGGCTGGCCTGGCAGCACTCCGTCGACCCGGAGGTGCCCGGGGTCACCGACGTCCTGGAGGCGGTGTTCGCGGCGACCTGGCTCAGGGACGACCCCGTGGACGCGGGGACCACCGGCGCGGACGCGGTGGCACACACCGCGGGCTGGACGGTGCTGCACCACCTGTTCGCGATCCTCGCCGGAGGTGTCCCGCACGCCGCGGTCGACGCCGCCGTCCGGCACGCACTGCGGTCCCTGGCGGAGACCCTGCGCGGCGGGGACGCCCAGCGGCGGGAAGCGGCGCACACCATCACCTCCCGGCTCTCCGAGCCGCTCCCGGCCGCCACGACGGTTCTGCTCCCCGTGCCGCCCGGTGCCCCCAACTGACGGGAGCCGGCCGTCCGCGACCGGCCGCCGCCCGCAGCGCCGTCATCGCAGCGTGAGGTGTCTTCTCCGGCAGGAGGGGTGGCCGATCGTGTTCTCGCCGACAGCGGGCCACACGAGGGAGGTGGGGTTCCGAGTCGGCCGCGGGCGGTGGTGGCGCGTGGGAACAGGCACGGCGGTTCGGCGGGAAGCGCCGGGGCACCGAGGCGCTGCGCGTCCTTCACGCCGGGGTGAGGACCGTCGCGGACCGGCTGGACGCGGGGCGCCTCGCCCGTCGGCCGGGCCGGTGCCGCGGGCGGGACGCCGGTGGTCGGCGCGCCTTGCCGGTCACACGCCGCCCTGGTCGCTCAGGCATTCGGCGAGAATGCGCCAGGTCTCGGCCGCGAGGTCGAGACTGGCGCTCACCTGGGCCTGCTGTGCCAGTGCGCGGAGCCCGGCGGCGCCTTCGCCCGGCCGCCCCTCGTGGAAGAGCAGCCGGTTGTGCAGTATGGCCAGACGGGTCCGGTCACGGAAGGACAGCAGTACCTGGTCGTCGACCAGGCTGTCGTGCAGGGCACGGGCATCGGCGGTCCGGCCCTCGTGGAAGGCGAGATGCGCACGCAGAGCCTGTAGTTCCTGGCGCTGCTGGGGAGCGCCGATCAGGTGGACCGCGGGTGTCGCCTCGTCCAGCCAGGCCGCCGCGGCCTCGGTCTCCGCCGGCTCCAGCTGGAGGCCGAGTGAGGCGGCGGCGAGTCGCAGACGCACCCACAGGACGAGATCCTCACGGCTGTCCAGTCGTTCGAGGGCCTGCGCGAGGAGGCTTCGTGCCTCTGCGGGGTCCCCCTGACGGACACGGAGTGTGGCGGCGGTCCACAGCGCCTTGACGGGCAGGGGGCCCGTCTCGTCCGAGACCATGGCCAGCAACTCGTCCGCATGCGCCTCGGCATCCGCCAAGCGACCGCTCTCGACCTCCGCGGACACCAGGACCAGCAGGGTCCCCGCGGTGTCCGCGACGGTCAGTCCATGGGCCCGGGCGATCGTCAGCGCCTCCGCCGCCAGCAGCCGGGACTCCTCGTTGTCGCCCAGTGCGCGCAGACATCGCGCCAGCCGGGTGCGGGCCCGCACCCGGAGTTCGGGCAGCGCCAGGCGGTCGCTGAGGCCGGTGGCCTGCCGCAGATAGCCGCGCTCCGCTTCGTGGTCCCCCGCCTTCCTCTTGAAGTCGGCGAGCATCCACTGCGCCTGCCAGTCCAGGAACGGGTTCTTGCCCTCGTCGGCGGCAACGTGCTCTTCGAGCAGTTCCAGGTCGTGTGCCTGCCCGGAGGCCGCCGCGGCGAGCGCGCACGCCAGCGAGACGGGCTCCGTCCGCGGGCCCTCCGTCTTCGTCGAGCCCGGCTCCGACTCCGCGAAGGCGTCCAGGGGGACGTCGAGCCGCTCGGCGAGGTAGGCGACCGCCTTCTCGGTCGGCGGGCGGGCACCGGACTCCAGGCGCGACAGATAGGGCGTGGACATGCCGTTGCCCGCGAGGGCGGTCTGCGTCATCCCGCTCGCCACACGCATTGCCTTGAGCTTTTGCCCGAACTGTGGCTGATTCATGATGCCCATACCTGCGGAGATTGCCAGATGGGTCAACCCAGAGCAAGTCAGAACCGCACGGGTCGGTGCCTTTGCCCGGTACCGGACCTCGACAGGCCGGACCATGATGTTGCCACATTGTGGCAATTCCGTGGCAAGTCGGCTGGTTCGATTGTCAACTGCTGGGACGCGAGCCTACGTTCCCTGTCACGGCCAAGATCCCCGACAGAGACGGGAAAACGCTTTGCGGAAGCAGTCTCAGACCGGCGAGCCTCTTGAGAACTTATCCGACGACGAGATCGACTGGCCCTACGAGGGCCCGGGACCACGGTCGGCGGGCATGCCACCGCCGCCGGTGGCTCACGTCCGCACCGGCCGTGCGGTACGGGCCGCCCGGTGAGTGTCGCCTCCCTCGTCCCACGGCCGCAGACGCTGCGCGTCCTCGGCGGGCATCTGCACCTCACCGCCCAGACCGGCGTCCGCGGCCCGGCCGCGGTCGCCGGTCTGGCCCGTGAACTGCTGGGCCTGTCCGGACCCGGACACGAGATCGACCTGGCCCTCGTCGACGATCCCGGGCTGGGGGCCGAGGGGTACCGGCTGACGGTCACCGACGACGGGGTGCGGGTACGGGCCGCCCGGGCGGCCGGACTCCGCTGGGCGGTGCAGTCGCTCCGCCAGCTGCGGGAGGGCGATCGCCTGCCGTTCGTGGAGATCGAGGACCGGCCGGCGTACGGCTGGCGCGGTTCACTGCTCGACGTCGCCCGGTGGTGCCACCCCCTCCCGTTCCTGCGCCGGTACGTGGAGCTCCTCGCTCTCTACAAGCTCAACACCCTGCACCTGCACCTCACCGACGACCAGGGCTGGCGCTTCGAGGTGCTGAAGTACCCGCGCCTGACCGAGGTCGGCGCCTTCCGCGCGGGATCCACCGCGGGCCACCTCTCCGAGGGCCGGGCCGACGACGTCCCGCACGGCGGTTTCTACACCCAGCGGGAACTGCGCGAGCTGGTCGACCACGCGGCCCGTCTGGGGGTGCGGATCATGCCGGAGATCGACACCCCGGGGCACGTCCAGGCCGCGATCGCGGCCTACCCCTGGCTCGGCAACACCCCGTCGCGGCCCGTGCCCGTCCGGCGTGAATGGGGCATCTCCCGCCACATCCTCAACGTCTCCGACCGTACGGTCGGCTTCGTCGAGGACGTGCTGGACGAACTGGTCGACGTCTTCCCCTTCACCTATGTGCACATCGGGGGCGACGAGGTCCCCTTGGACGAATGGGCGGCCAGCCCGCGGGCGCACCGGCGGGTCGCCGACGAAGGCCTCCGGGGGCCGGAGCAGTTGCTCGGCTGGTGGTCCCGCCGGCTGGCGCGGCACCTGGAACGGCACGGTCGGCGGGCCGCCGTCTGGGACGAGGTCGTACAGAGCGGGGTGCCGCACGGCACGGCCGTCTTCGGCTGGCGCTCGGTGGCCCAGGTGGAAGGAGCCGTGCGGGCCGGACACCGGGTGGTGGCCGCCCCGTACGAGCACACCTACCTGGACTGGGCGGAGACCGGGGGCCCGCGGGAACCGCTGGCCATCGACAGCGGGCTGACGCTCTCCCGGGTGTACGGATACCGGCCGCCGAGCACGGTCCTCGGTGTCCAGGGCCAGGTGTGGAGCGAGTACCTGCCGACACCGGAGCTGGTCGAGTGGCGGGCCTTCCCGCGGCTCGCCGCCATCGCCGAGATCGGCTGGTCGTCCGGCGAGCGGGACTTCGCCGACTTCCGGCGCCGGCTGACCGCGCAGCTCCCGCTGCTGGACCGGCTGGGAGTCGGCTACCGCCCGCTGTGAGCCTTCCGGCGCGACCCGGCCGCCCCTCCCCGCGCGACCCGGCTGCCCCTCCCCGCGCGACCCGGCCGCCCCTCCCCGCGCGACCCGGCCGTCCCTCCCGGGGCGGCCGGGCCCGCCGTGTGCCACGGCCCCTTCCGGCCGCGCTCGGACAGCGCGCAGCCGGCCGGCGGCCCGGTGCCGCGGGAGCCGCGCCCGCGACGCCGGGCCGGTGACGGACGCCGGCCGTCGTGCCCCCGACGCCCACCGCGGCGGGGGCGTACGCGGTTCAGGCCTGTCGGCTCGGCTCCGGTGCCAGGCCGAGCAGGGCCAGACTGCCGGGCGCGAGGCCCTCCTTGACGGCCTGCGGCAACTCGTGCCAGTTGTAGAAGGTGGGTTCGCCGGCGGCGGCGAACGATCCGTGGATGCAGCGCCGCGCCGTGTCCTCACGGTTGGTGCTGCCGCCGTGGATGAGGTGCGAGTTGAAGACCACGACCGCCCCGCGCGGGGCGACCACGGTCCGTTCGTCCGGGTGGATCAGCTTCGGGTCCTCCAGCCTGGCCAGGAACCGCTCGTCCTCCAGATGGCTGCCCGGGATGACGCGGGTGCCGTTCCGCTCGGTGAAGGGGTCCAGGCACCAGATGGTGTTGCACCAGCGGAACGGCTTCCCCCGCCGCCGCTTCAGGTCGTGCAGCGGCTGGTTGCCGTGACCCGGGTCCGCCCGGCGGCCGTTGATCAGCGAGAGGCGGATGTCCGCGCCCAGCACGGCGCGGACCCCGGCCAGGACGGCCGGCTCCGTCAGCACCCTCTCGAACAGGGTCGAATGCCGTAGCAGATTGTCGGTGAAACGGACGCCGGCCTCCTCGACGTACTTGTGTTCGGCGCCCCGTTCCCTCTCCCAGATGTCGTCCGTCTCCTTGCTCAGCAGGTCGCACTCCTCCGTTGACAGGACGTCGGGCAGGACGAGGTAACCGTCCCTGTCGAGGGTGCGGCGCTGCTCCTCCGTCAGCTCTCCCGGTACGGGACGGGGGGTGTCCGCGTCGGCCATGAATCCTCCGTGGGTGTCGGCGGCCCGGGCGGGCCGGGCATGGGCGGGGCGCAGGGGCTCAGGCGAGGAGGCGTATCGGGAGGTGCTCCGGGCCGTTGACCGCGATCGAGCGCACCGGAACGTACGGACCGCACTGCTCGAATCCGCGCACGGTGTCCAGGAGCTCCGTGAACAGGACCCGCATCTGGGCACGGGCCATGACGTTGCCGATGCAGACGTGCTCGCCGGTGCCCAGCGCGAGGTGCCTGTTGGGACGGCGGGCGATGTCGAAGCGGTCGGCGTGGGGGAAGACCGCCTCGTCCCGGTTGGCGGACGGCACCCAGAGCACCACCCGGTCACCCGCCTCGATCCGCCGGCCGCCCAGGTCGCGGGCAGCGGTCGCCGTACGCATGCTGTGCGTGGCGCTGGACGTCCACCGCAGCACCTCCTCGACCGCGGTCGGCAGCAGCCGCCGGTCGTCCCGCAGGCGCTGCCACTGGTCCGGGTGTTCGAGGAAGGCGAGAAAGCCGCCGGCGATGGACAGCCGGGCGTTCTCCGAGGCTCCCACCAGGTTCTCGCAGTTGAGCAGGACCTCCTCCGCGGTGAGCGGCTCGCCGTCGACCGACCCGTGGACCAGGGCGCTCACCAGGTCGTCGGCCGGCTCCGCCGTACGGAGGTCCATCAGGTCGAGGAAGTACAGCATCGTCTCGTGGTGGGCGACGAGCGAGGTACCCGCCTCGAACGCCTCGTTGGTCCACCGGAAGAGATCCTCCCGGTCCCCTTCCGGTACGCCCATCAGGCCGGCGATGAGATGGAGCGTCAGCCGCGCGGAGATGTCGTGCACGGCGTCGCTCTCACCGCGTTCGATCGCCCGGGCGAGGACCGCGCGCACCGCCCGCCGTACGGCCTCCTCCCACTGACGGGCCGAGCGCTCGCTGAACCACCGCGCGACCAGGCGGCGAAGCTGCTGGTGACGGGGCGGGTCGGTCAGCGCGAGCGTCAGCCCTCCGCCGGGATCGGCGCCCTGGGCGGTCGGACGCAGCAGGACACCGTGCGCGGAACTGAACGCCCGCGGATCGCGGTACACGGTGCTGACGTCCTCGTACCGGGTCAGCGACCAGAAGCCGGGCAGGTCGTCGGGCGCGTGCCAGTGCACCGGCTCGTGCTCGCGCATCCAGCGCCACAGGGCGTGCGGATC
Source organism: Streptomyces sp. NPDC003247 (assembly GCF_042888135.1). Classification (NCBI taxonomy): domain Bacteria; kingdom Bacillati; phylum Actinomycetota; class Actinomycetes; order Kitasatosporales; family Streptomycetaceae; genus Streptomyces; species Streptomyces sp. NPDC003247. Next base: position 71,510 of record NZ_JBIAPF010000014.1, on the reverse strand, counting down.
GCCGCCCGCGTGCAGCTCGGGATCGGTGAGACGGGCGGGGGAGACGGGGGAAACCGTCACGGGCGGACTCCTGACGGGGTGGTGTACAGGCAGTGGGTGAAGTGCTTCACGTACTCCTGGGCGGCGGCCTCCGGGACGGCCTCCGGCCGGTAGGAGACGACCAGCCGCATCCCTCCGTGCTCGTCGGGCCACAGCTCCGTGTGGAGTTCGAGGGGCAGGTCCAGGTAGGGAAGGCGCAGGAAGGCGGTGCGCAGCCCGGGCAGGTCGAGCCGGGGTTCGGCGTTGTCCTGGAGCGCGAAGAGCGTCTGGAACAGCGGGGGACGTCCCCTGCGACGCGGCCCGGCCAGCCGCAGCAGATCGTCGATCGGCACGTCCTGGGCGGCCAGGGCCCGCCGGCCGGCGGCCGCGGAGGCCCTCGCCCCCGCGAGGCCGCCGTCGAGGGCGGCACCCCGCATCCGGACGGGAACCATGGTGATCCGGCACCCCACGGACCGGGTCAGCAGATCGTGGTCGCGCTGCGCCACCGGGACCCCCACCGCGAAGTCACGCTGCCCGGTGACCGCCCCCAGACTGCTCGCGCAGTACCCCAGCAGGACACCGAACCGGGTGGCACCCGCCCGCGCGGCCAGTGAGTCCACCGCCGTGACGACGCCCGGCGGTACCGTCACCATCAGCTCGCGCGGGGCGGCGGACGCGGCCTCCGTAGGCCCGGACGGCCAGTGGAGCTCGGGCACGCCCGCCATTTCGGAGCGCACGGCCGCGTACTGACCCGCCTGATCGGTGTGCGCGAGGCGTTCGCGGTGGGCCCGGTGGACGGCCCGCAGCGTGGGGGGCGGATCCTCGGGCGGGGAGACCCCGAGCGCGTGACGGTAGGCGATGCCCAAGGACCGGGCGAGGACGGACTCGGACCAGCCGTCGAAGGCGATGTGGTGCACCACGCACCCGAACACCGTCACCGACGCGTCCGCCACCGGCACCAGCGCCGTCCGCCACACCCGCCCCTCGGTCGGCTCCAGCGGGACCGACAGCTCCTCGCGCACCGCGCGGACGGCGTCCGCCACGGAGGGCCGCGCGCCGAGCACGACCGGAGAGGGAGCAGGTGCCCCGGCCGGCCGGGCCCTGGGGTGCGGATCCGGAAGATAGGCGGCGGCGAGCGCCTGGTGCGCACGGTGCACGGCGGCGACGGCCGACCCCAGGGCGGCCCGGTCGAGTTCTCCCTCGATCGTCCAGGTGAGCAGGGAGTGCGAGGTCCGGTCGGCCGGCTGCACCAGGTGCCGCGTCAGGTACACCAGTTGCATGGGCGTCAGCGGTACGTCCTCGGACGCGGGGTCCTCCGGGGCGGGCCCGGGGTGCGCCGTGCCGGCGAGCCACTCGGCGAGCGAGGCGACCGTCGGACGGGCGTACAGCCGGGAGACCGGGACCGGACGGCCGAGCCGCGCGGCGAGCCGGGCGCACACCCGGCCGGCCCCCAGCGAGTCACCGCCCAGTTCCGTGAAGGGCACCTGTTCCGGGACGTCCGCCCGGCCGAGCACGGAGCGGAAGGCATCGGCCACCAGGCGCCGCAGCGGGTCGGCGGACCGTGGCCCGTTCCGGTGCGGCGCGTCGCCCCCGCCCGTCCCGGCCTCGTCACCGGCGAGGGGCACGGGAGCGCGGGCGGGCGGGGCCAGGGCGAGCAGGGCGCGTTCGTCGAGCTTGCCGCGGGCGGTCACGGGAAACGCGTCGACGCTCACCACCGCGGCGGGCCGCTGATAGCCGACGAGGCCGGAGCGCAGTACGGCCGGGGCGGCCGCGAGCGGGTCGCCGGTGGCGGCCGGCACGCAGAACGCCACGAGTTCCCGTGTGGTGCCGGTGGCGTCCGGCCGGGCCAGCACCCGGCAGTCCCGCACCTCCGGCAGCAGCCGCTGCACCTGCTGTTCCACTTCGGCGGGTTCGACCCGGTGACCGTGGATCTTGATCTGGCGGTCGGCCCGGCCGCGGAAGCGCAGCAGCCCGTCCGTCCCCCAGAACCCGAGGTCGCCGGTGCGGTAGACGCGGGTCGTCCGGCCGTCGATCCGCACGTCGGCGAACTTCGCCCCGGTGAGAGCCGGGTCCCCCAGGTACCCCAGGGCCAGCCCGGGGCCCGCCACGCAGATCTCGCCGGTCTCGCCCGGTGGGCAGGGCCGGTCCCCGGCCAGCACGTGGACCTCCGTGCCGGGTGCCGGACGGCCGAGGGGGATGCCGTCGGGGGCCCGGCAGTCCGCCCGGGTGACGCGGTGCGTGGTGGCGAAGACGGCGCTCTCCACGGGGCCGTAGCCGTTGAGGAGTCCGACCGTGGGGTGCCGTTCCAGGAAGCGGCCGACATGACCGGGGGAGAGGCGCTCACCGCCGGTCATGACCTGGCCGAGTCCGGTGAACGCGTCCAGGTCCTCCTCCACGATCATGTTGAAGAGGCTGCTCGTGAGCCAGACCGTGTCCACGCCGTGCCGGACCACGGCACCGCGCAGGGACTCCGCGGACAGATAGGGCTCGTCCACGACGACCGACGTCCCGCCGCTGAGCAGCACGGACCACAGCTCCAGGGAGAAGGCGTCCCAGGACACGGGAGCGGCGAGCGGCATCACCGTGGCGGCGGTGAACCGGGCGGAGCCGTCCGCGGGGAAGAGGCGGGCCGTCGCCCGGTGGGGGGAGAGGACCGCCTTGGGCGTGCCGGTGGTGCCGGAGGTGAAGAAGACGCAGGCCGGCTCGGAGCCGGCCACGCTCACGGGCCGGAAGCCGGTCCGCCGGGCGACCGGCCCGGTCGGAGGCGACCAGAGGGGCAGTCCGTGCCGGTGGTCGGCGGGGTCCGCGCTCACGAGCAGCGGGGCGTCCAGCGCCCGGAACATCTCGTGGAGCCGGGCGTCGGGCCAGGACCGGTCCAGGAGGGCGTACGCGGCGCCCGACTTGAGGATCGCGAGCACCGCGGTGACCAGCTCGGGGCTCCTGGGCAGCAGGACGGGAACCAACCGGGACCGGGTGACCCCGGCCGCGGTGAGCCGTGCGGCCCAGGCGTCGGCCGTGCGGTCCAGCTCACCGTAGGTCGTCCGGCCCCCGTCCGTGACGAGGGCGACCGCTCCGGGGTGCAGGGCCGCTCTGCGGGCGACCGTCTCGTGGAGGCCCTCACCGGGGTCCGGGGCCGTGTTCTCCCGGATCGCGCTCGGGTTCGCTCGCACGCCATTTCCCCTCTCCTCGGCGCGGCACCGGGATGGCAACTCGTTGGCAATTATTGCCAAGAGGTTGGCACATGCCACATGGGTCTGGCAACATGCCGGAGGAAGCAGCGTCTGACGCAAGGGGTGAGATGGCCCGCGACCGTTCCCTGGACATCGCCGTGACCGGCATCGCCGCCCGGTTCCCCGGCGTACCGGACCTCTCCGAGTGGTGGTCGGCCGTGCGCGAGGGCCGGGTGCTCACCCGCCGGTACGAGCGCGACGAACTCCTCGCGGCCGGGGTGCCCGAGAAGCTGCTCGACGACCCGGACTACGTACCCGTCCACGGCCACCTCGCGGACGCCGACCGCTTCGACCACACGCTGTTCCGGGTCAGCCCGCGCGAGGCCGAGATGACGGACCCCCAGCACCGGCTGATGCTGGAGGCGGCCTGGACCGCCCTGGAGGACGCGGGGACCGACCCCTCGGGCGGCACCCCGAGGACCGGTGTGTACGCCACCGCGAGCCCCAGCGGCTACCTGCGCGCCATGCTCGCGGGCGGCGCCCTCGACGACCTGACCCTCGAGGACGCGCTGCACGGCACGGAACCCGACTTCGTCGCGGGCCTCATCGCGTACCGACTCGGCCTGCGCGGTCCGGCGCTGGCCGTCCGGACCGCCTGCTCCTCCTCCCTGGTGGCCGTCCACCTGGCCGTGCAGGGACTGCTCGACGGTGACTGCGAGCAGGCCGTGGTCGTCGGTGCCGGAGTGCCCTTCCCCCAGGCGGGGCGGCTGCACGTACCGGGCGGCATCCACTCGGCCACCGGCCGGTGCCGCCCTTTCGACGCGAGCGCCGACGGCGTGGTCGCCGGCTCCGGTGTGGTCGCGGTGGTGCTCCGCCCGCTGGCCGACGCCCTGGCCGACGGATCCGATCCCCACGGGGTGATCCTCGGCACGGCGATCAACAACGACGCCTCGGCGAAGGCGGGCTTCTACGCTCCGTCGGCCGCGGGGCAGGAGGCCGTGATCCGGGCGGCGCTGCGCACGGCGGACGTGGACGCCGCCTCGATCGGCTACCTGGAGGCGCACGCGACCGGGACGAGGGTCGGCGACCCCATCGAGTGGTCCGCGGCGTCCGCCGCCCTCGGGGGCCTCGGAGCACGGCCCGGCCAGGTGGCGGTGGGGGCCCTCAAGGCCAACGTCGGCCACCTGGACAACGCTGCGGGCGTCGCCGCCCTGGTCAAGGCCCTGATGGTGCTGAAGGAGGGGGTGGTGCCTCCCGTGGCGGGCTTCGAACGGCTCAACCCCCTGCTGGAGACGGACGGTTCACCGCTCTTCGTGCCCGCCGCGGAGGCGCCCTGGACGGGACCCGACCCCAGGCGTGCCGGGGTGAGCGCGTTCGGGATCGGCGGCACCAACGCCCATGTGATCGTCGAACAGGCGCCGAAGCCCCGGCCCGCCCGGCCCGTCCGGCCGGCCGGGGACCGGCTCGTCCTGCTCTCGGCCGCCGACCCCGGGGCCCTGACCCGGTCGGCCGACCGCCTGCGGCGCCATCTGACGCACCTGTCCCCCGACCTCACCGACGTGTCCGCCACGCTCGCCGCGGGACGGGCCGCCCTGCCCGAACGCCTCGCCGTGACCGGCCGCACGTCCGCAGAGGTCGCGGACCGGCTCGCCACGAGCCGCGACCCGGTCCGCGGACGCCGTCCCGACTCCGGGCCCGCACCCGTCGTCCTGCTCTTCCCGGGACAGGGATCCCAGTACCCGGGCATGGCCCTGCCCCTCGCCGACGCGCTGCCCGGCTTCGCCGCGGCGCTGGACGCCTGCCTCGCCGCCTACGAGCCGGCACTCGCCGACCGCCTGCGCCCGGCACTGCTCGAACACCGCCCGCCCGCGGGAGAGTCCGGGCTCACGCCGACGGAGTGGGCGCAGCCGGCGCTCTTCGCCGTCGGATACGCGGCGGCCACCGCCCTGCGCGAACTGGGCGTCACCCCCGCCGCGCTGGTGGGGCACAGCCTGGGTGAGCTCACCGCGGCCTGCGTCGCCGGAGTGCTCGACCTGCCCGACGCCGCCCGGATCGTCACCGCACGAGGACGGGCCATGCAGGGGTGCCCACCGGGTGCCATGCTCGGACTGGGCTGCGACGAGACGGCGGCCCGGGACCTGGTGGCGGCGTTCGGGGGCGGGCTGGAGGTCGCGGCCGTCAACGGCCCCGGCAGCACCGTGGTGGCCGGACCGCCCCGGGCCGTGCGGGACTTCCGTACCTGGCTCGCGGACCGCGTCCACACCCGGCCGCTGCGGACCGACAGGGCGTTCCACTCGTCCCTCGTCGAGCCCGCCCTGGAACCGCTGGCCGCCGCTTTCTCGCACGTCCGGCTGCACCGGCCGGTCCTGCCCTTCGCCTCGAACACCACCGGGCGCCTGGTGGGAGCCGACGAGGCCGTCGAGGCGGACCACTTCGTCGAACAGGCCCGCCGACCGGTGCGGTTCGCCGACTGCCTGGCCGCGACGGCGGACCACCACCCGGACGCCGTGGTCGTCGAGGTCGGGCCGCGGCGCGCGCTGTCGGCCCTGGCCGAGGCCGCGGGCCTGCACACCGTCCCGCTGTCCCCGGCCCGCACCGCCCGCCCGGCGGAAGAGGTCCTGCGGTCCCTGGGCACGCTCTGGACCCTCGGGCAGCCCGTCGACGTCGCGCGACTGTGCGCGGGCGGACAGCGGCTGCACCTGCCCGGCTACCCCTTCGCGGGCCGCAGGTGGCTCGCCCCCGAAGCGGCCCCGCGCACCGCCGCGCCGCCCCTTCCCGCACCGCCGCGCCCGTCGGGGGCACCGGCCCCGACGGATCCGATCCGCACGGCCGGTGGGGGAGCCCTCTCCGTGGATCCGATCCGCACGGCCGGTGGGGGAGCCCTCTCCGCGGATCCGATCCGCACGGCCGGTGGGGGAGCCCTCTCCGCGGATCCGATCCGCACGGCCGGTGGGGGAGCCCTCTCCGCGGATCCGATCCGTACGGCCGGTGGGGGAGCCCTCTCCGCGGATCCGATCCGCACGGCCGGTGGGGGAGCCCTCTCCGCGGATCCGATCCGTACGGCCGGTGAGGGAGCCCCTTCCACGAACCTGATCCGTACGGCCGGTGAAGGAGCACCTTCCGCGGAACCGATCCGCAGAGGTGGCGGAGACACCTCGTGGACGGATCCGTTCCCCGAGCCCACCGCACCACCCCCCGCCCCCGACCCCGCCGTCCGGCTCGCCGCCCTGTGGTCCGAGTTGCTCGGCCACGGCGATCCGGACGCGGAGGCGGACTTCTTCCAACTGGGCGGTGACTCGCTGCTGATCACCCGTCTGGTGCGGAGGATCAACCAGGAGTTCGGGATCCAGGCCCCGATCCGCGCCATGCTGAGCGGCCGCACCCTGGCCCGGCAGACCGCGCTCGTCCGCGACCTGATCGGACGACGGCCGGGTCCGTCGACGGACCCCGCGCCCCCGCTCTGACACGTCCTCGCCCGCACCCCGCCGACATCCGCCATGGGCCGAAGGACCGCACTGGCGAACAACGGGAGGAACCGCTGATGCTGCTGCCGGACCGGAACGAAGCACCGCCGCAGCCGGAGACCGCCGACCACGAGACGCCGACCGAACCATCACCCGGAAGCCGGGGCGGGCCCGTGACGGACGCCGAGGCACCGGTGCACCGGCTGGTCGCCCGGATCGCCCGCTCCCGGCCGCGCAGCATCGCCGTGCACAGCGCCGGCCGGGCGATCAGCTACCAGGACCTGCTCGCCTGGTCCGCCCGGATCGCCTCCCGGCTCACCGAGGCGGGCGCGGGGCGCGGCAGCCGGGTCGGACTGATCGCCGAGCCCTCCGCCGCGGCCGTGGCCGCCGTGCTCGGCGTCCTGGCGGCGGGCGCGGCCTACGTCCCCGTCGACCCGGCCCACCCCGAACGGCGGATCGCCGAGGTGCTGGCCGACGCCGGCGTCACCGCCGTCGTCGTCACCGCCGCCACCCGCGACAAGGCCGCCGGCCTGGGGCTGCCGCTCCTGCGGGCCGACGAGGCCGAGCCACCGCCCGGCACCCGGGATCCGGCCGGTACGCCACCGGCCGTCCCCACGACCGCGGACGACCCCGCGTACCTGATCTACACGTCGGGAAGCACCGGCGAGCCCAAGGGAGTCCTGGTGGAACACGGCCAACTGGCCGCCTCCACCAGCGCGAGGCGCACCGTCTACCCGGGCTCCCCGGTCTTCCTGCTCGTGTCACCGCTCGCCTTCGACTCCTCCGTGGCCGGACTGTGGGGCACCCTGACCACCGGCGGCCGACTCGTCGTGGCCACGACCGACGAGGTCCGTGACCCGGAGCGACTGGTCGCGCTGATCGAACGCCACCGGGTGACCACGCTCCTGTGCGTGCCCTCCCTCTACGGCGTCCTGCTCGACGCCGCCGAGCGCGCCGGAACACGACGGCTGCGCTCCCTCGACACCGTGATCACCGCGGGCGAGCCCCTCTCCGAACCCCTGGTGCACCGTCACTTCGCCCTGCACCGGCAGCAGGTGGCCCTGGTCAACGAGTACGGGCCTACCGAGGCGACCGTATGGGCCAGCTACCACCGCTTCGACGGCCCCGGCCCGGTGTCCATCGGCCGGCCCGTCCCGGGCGCCCGGCTCTACGTGCTCGACGAACTGCGCCGGCCGGTCCCGCCGGGCGTCCAGGGTGAGCTGTACATCGCCGGTCCGGGGGTGGCCCGAGGCTACTTCGGGCGTCCCGACGCCACGGCACGGGCCTTCTTCGACGACCCCTTCGCCGGAGCGGACGGCGGCCGGATGTACGCCACCGGTGACCTCGTCCGGTGGAACGCCGGGGACACGCTCGACTTCCTCGGCCGCCGCGACCACCAGCTGAAGATCCGCGGCCACCGGGTGGAACTCGGCGCCGTCGAGGCCGTCCTGCGCTCCGCTCCGGAAGTACGGGACGCGGTGGTGGTGGCGGACGACGAGCACACCCGGCTGACGGCCTTCGTCGCCGCACCCCGCGGCACCGACGCCGTCGCCCTGCGCGCGCGAGTGGCGGACCGTCTGCCGACGGTCATGGTGCCGGGCAGCGTCCAGGTGCTCGACGGCCTGCCGCTCACCGTCAACGGCAAGGCCGACCGGGAACGGCTGCGGAAACTGGCGGCCACGCTCACCCCCGGACCCTCCGCGCCCGCCCGCCCGGCACCCGCGCCGGCCGTCGTGGGGCGGCCGTCGGACGCGGACCTCACGGCGCAGGTGGCCGCCGCGTGGGCCGAGGTCCTGAAGGTGGACGAGGCTCCGCCCGCCGACGTCAACTTCTTCGACGCGGGCGGCCAGTCGCTCACCATGTTCCAGCTCCAGGACGCCCTGGAACGGCACACGGGAGTACGGCCCTCCGTGGTCGCCCTCTTCCGGCACACCACGGTGTCCGCGCAGGCCGAAGTGATCCGCGCCGCACGGGAACGGCCCCAGGACGCCCGCTCCGGTGACCGGTCCCGGGACGCCGCCCCCGCCGACGGCCCGGCCGCCCGCCGTGCCCGGTCGGCACGGTCGCGGCGGTCCGCGGACACCGACGGGAGCGGCCCGCGGTGACCGGGATCCAGGAGACCTGGCTGCGCTGCGCGGATCCGCGCCCGGCGGCCGGGCGACGGCTCGTGTGCTTCCCGCACGCCGGCGGGTCCGCCGCCTTCTACCGTGACTGGGGCCGGCACCTGCCCGACCTGGAGGTCCACGCGGTCTCCTACCCCGGACGGGCCGAGCGCATCGAGGAGGAACCCCGCACCGACCTGCGGCGGCTCGCCCGTGACATCGCCGACGCCCTGGAGCCGCTGGCCGACCGGCCGCTCCTCCTCTTCGGGCACAGCATGGGCGCCGTGGTGGCGCTGGAGACGGCCAGGGAGCTCCAGGCCCGGGGCGTCGCCCCCGCACACCTCTATGCCTCCGGCTCCCGCGACGCCCCCCTCCCGGAGCCCGAGGAGGACGACGACGCCGACGAGGACGAGGAATCCCTCACCGCGCGCCTCCTGCACCTCGGGGGCACCGACCCCGAACTGGCGCACGATCCCCTCTTCCGGGAACTGGTGCTGCCCTACCTCCGCGCGGACGGACAGATGTTCCGGTCCCACGCCCGCTCCTTCCGGCCCCTGCCGCGACTGGACTGCCCCGTGACCTCGATCGTCGGCGACGCCGATCCGGACGCCGACCGCCGGCCGTGGAGCGAGCTGACCACCGGCACCTTCCGGGAACGGATCGTCCCGGGCGGGGACCACTTCTACCTGATTTCCGATCCCCCCTACGCCCTCCTGCTGCGGGACTCCCGCGACCGGCCGACGAGTTGACGGAGGCACACCCCATGACGACGGACAGTCCGACACAGCACCGCCACGGCACCGGCACCCCGGCACAGCACCGCCACGGCACCGGCACCCCGGCACAGCACCACCACCGCACCGGCACTCCGGCACAGCACCGCCACGGCACCGGCGTCCCGGAGACGGCGGCGGAGCGGGAGCGGATCCGGGAGCGCGACCGGCGCCACGTCTGGCACCCCTGGTCACCCCTCGCGGCCGACCGCTCCGAACTGACCCTCGTGCACGGCGACGGCTACCGCGTACGCGACCTCCACGGCAAGGAGTACATCGACGCCACCTCGCTCAACACCACGACCGGATACCGGCATCCCCACGTCGAGCAAGCCATCCACCGCCAGCTCGACCGGCTCCACCAGTTCGACCTGTCGATCGCCAGCCACGAACCGGTCGGCCTCCTCGCCGAGCGGCTCTCCTCGTACCTGCCCGACGCCTTCGCGAAGACGCTCTTCGTCAACAGCGGCTCCGAAGGACTGGAGGCCGCCCTCACGATCGCCGCGGGCTACTGGGAGAACACCGGCCGGCCGCGGAAACGGGTCGTCAGCTTCCGCCGCGGCTACCACGGCTCGACCCTGGCCAACCGCACCCTGTCCGGACTGCCGCGGATCACCCACGGCTTCGCCGCCCCGCTGCCGGTCACCCACGTCGACCTCCCGCTCCCGCCGCGCGAACTCCACCGGCCCCACGCCCTCGCCCCCCTGCTCGAAGCCTTCGAACGGGCCATCGGCGACGACCCGGACGACCCGCCCATGGCCGTGCTGGTCGAACCCTTCCTGAACGTCGGCGGCGGCATCGTCCTGCCGCCCGGTTTCCTGCGGGCGCTGCGTGAGGTGTGCGACACCGCCGGAACCCTGCTGATCCTGGACGAGGTCTTCACCGGCTTCGGCCGGACCGGCCGCGTCTTCGCCTTCCAGCACGAGGACGCGCCCCCGGACGTCCTCGTCACGAGCAAGGGGCTGAGCGGCGGTTCGGTCCCCATCGCAGCCGTCACCGTCCACCAGCGCGTCCACGACACCTTCGCCCTCGACCCGGTCATCGGCGGGGTCCGCTACGGCCACACCACCTCCGGCCACCCGGTGGCCTGCGCCGCGGCCCTGGCCACCCTGGACGTCCTGGAGAAGGAGCAGCTCGCCGAACGCGCCGAGCGCCACGGAGCCGTCCTGCGCGACCGGCTCACCCCGCTGATCGGCGTCGGCGAGGTGACCGACGTACGGGGAACGGGGCTCGTCCTGGTGGTGGAGACGTCCTCGCCGGAGGCCGCCACGCGGCTGGTCCTGCGCGCCAGGGAGAACGGCCTGCTGCTCCGTCAGCCCGGCGAGGCCTTCATGGCCGTGCCGCCGCTGACCATCGACGACCAGGGCATCGACGAACTCGCCGGCCGACTGGAGCGCACCGTGACCGAGGCCGCCGCATGACCTGGGCCGGCGCCTCCGCCCGGGTTCTCGACTCCATCACCCGCAAGCGCGCCGGGCAGGCGCTCGACCCCGGGCAGATAGAAGGCGTCGTCGCCGACCACGTCGCCGGACGGATCCCGGACTACCAGATGGCGGCCTGGCTGGCCACGGTCGCCTGCCGGGACCTCGACCTGGAGGAGACGGTCGCGCTGACCCGCGCCTTCGTGGCGGGCGGAAAGCGCCTGGGGCTCGGCGGGCCGGGCCGGACCGTGCTGGACAAGCACAGCACCGGAGGTGTCGGGGACAAGGTGACCCTGGTCGTCGTCCCCCTGGTGGCCGCCTGCGGCGTCGCCGTCGCCAAGATGAGCGGGCGGGGACTCGGACACGCCGGCGGCACCCTCGACAAGCTCGAGTCCGTCGACGGGCTGCGGCTCGACCTCGGCGCCGCCGAGGTGCGCTCCCTGCTGGACGAGGTCGGCATGGTCATCACCGGCCAGAGCGAGGAACTGGCCCCGGGCGACCGGGCGGTGTACGGCCTGCGCGACGCCACGGCCACGGTGGGCAGCATCCCGCTGATCGCCGCCAGCATCATCAGCAAGAAAGTCGCCGTCGGCGCCCACGGGCTGCTGCTGGACGTGAAGACCGGCACCGGAGCGCTGCTCCCCGACCACGCGTCGAGCGTGCGACTGGCGGCGCTCATGGCGGAACTCGCCAGGGCCTTCGGCCTGCGCTGCCGTGCCGTGCTCACCGACATGAGCCAGCCCCTCGGCCATGCGGTCGGCAACGCCCTGGAGGTCAGGGAAGCACTCGCGGCGCTGCGGGGCGAGCAGGTGCCGGGCCTGTCGGAGCTGAGCCGTGCGCTGGCCCGGCTGATGCTGCAGAACGCGGAGCCGGAGCTCACCGACGACGCGGCCGACCGGCGCGTCGCGCACGCCCTCGACAGCGGAGCCGCACACGAACTGTTCCTGCGCTGGGCCGGCGCCCAGGGAGCGGACGTCCGGGTGCTGCGGGAGCCCGGCCTGCTGCCCACGGCCCCGCGGCGGGCCGTCGTCAGCGCGGACCGGTCGGGCTGGGTCGCCGCCGTGGAACCGGTCGTCATCGGCACGGCGGCCCTCCGCGTCGGCGCCGGACGGCTGGTGCGGGGTGCCGCCCTGGACCACGCCGCCGGAGTGGTCCTGCGGCGGCGGGTCGGCGACCCGGTCCGGGCCGGCGACCCACTGGCCGAGATCCACTACACCGACGCCGACCCGGCCGTCGCCGTCGCTCTGACCGGATCCGCCTTCACCATCGCGGCGGAGCCTCCCGCCCCCCGGCCCCTGATCCACGACGTCCTGTGAAACCGCCCGAGTCGCGCGGCCGCTGCCGCAGCAAGGAGCCCCGTCCCATGTCCGGACCTGTCGACGCCGACCTGTTGCTGACCGCCGCCAAGTCGGTGACCACCACCTTCGAGGACCTCCCCGGCGATCCCGTCCACGTGCGCACGGCGTCGGTCGTCGATGCCCGGGAAACGGCCGGGGCGGTCGAGCGCTACGAGCGGCACGGCTTCGCGATCGTCCAGGTGGACGACGAACCCGTCACCCCGCACGCGCTGCTCCGGCTCACGCGCTCGTTCGACCTGGGCGAGCCCTTCGTCCCCGATCTCTACCGGCGCGGCGGCAAGACACCCGCACCGGTGTCGCGGATCTCCGCCGCCGCCAACGTCGGCACCGCCGACGCCGACCACCCGTCCTTCGGACGGACCGTCGGCCAGGAACTGCACTGCGACGGCACGCTCCAGCCCCTCGGTCACATCAAGGCGTCACTGCTGCTGTGCGAGTTCCCGGCGGCTCGTGGCGGGCACACCACGCTGTTCAACGCCTCCGCCGCGTTCGCCCGGCTCGCCGCCGACGACACCGCGGCCGCACGCGCCCTGGCCGTGCCCGGGGTGCTGGTCCGGCAGGCGAACATCAACGGTGCCACCGACGTCAACGCCCAGCCGGCCTTCGCCGTCCAGGACGGCCGGCTGGTCGCCGGCTACTCCGTCACCGCCACCGACCGCTGGGCGGTCCCCGACGAGGTGGTGGAGGAGGACCTGCTGCGCGGGGTGCGGTTCCTGCGCGACGCCGCGCGACCGGGCAGCCCGTATTTCACGCAGCTCACGCTGGACGCGGGCCAGGGCATCGTCTTCGACAACACCCGGATCTCGCACGGCCGCACCCCCTACGAGGACTCGCCCGGCCGGCAACGCTGCCTGTACCGGAGCCTGCACCTGCGACACCCCCGGGTCCGGTCCGGTGTCCCGGCACGGTGACCGTGCCTGGCCGGTGGCGGTCGTCCTCGTGACCACGAGGACGACCGCCGTCCAGGTCCCGGGCGCCGCCCGCCACCTCGTCCGTCATGCGGACCCGCCGCTCGGGACGGCGGGTCTCAGACGTCCGCGGTGAAGTGCGCCAGCCGTGCCGATAGCACGTCCAGGAAGCCGTGCACCCCGCCGGTGTCGAACCGGCCGGGGTCGAACTGGCACTCGAGGTGGCAGGTGCCGTCGTCCGCCACGCTGACGATCAGCTGGAACGTCCCCACGAGGCTGTTGAAGCCCCGCTCCGACAGGGCCAGGGATTCCCGGGGCACCGTCCACGGCACGAAGTTGACCAGCACCTGTGCCGGACGGCTCGCGATGGCCTTCGCGTCGGCCTGTCCGCTCACCGCCAGGATGTAGTCCCACGGCGTCGGCTGGTGCGGAAGCGTCTGGAGCCAGGCCGACTTCGTGGCCGCGAGCGCGTGCCGCGGTTCGCCGAGCGAGGGGTGGCGCACCCGCACGGGCGTGTTCTCGGCGAAGTACCCCTGGGTGTCGAGGTAGCCGGGCGCCCGCCCGCTCGTGTTGACCCGTACGGTCACGTCGTCGTCGCCCGTCACGAGCCCGGCGGCCGACACCGCACCGGCCAGGAAGAGCAGGAACGGCGAGGACTTGAGCCGGCCGGCCGCGGCCCGCAGTCGCGCGATGTCCGGAAGGTCCCGCCGGATGCAGTGCACGTAGCCGCTGAGGGGGCCGTCCGGGTCGGGGCAGAACGGGAAGACCGTGGCGCGGTCCGGGGGAGTGCCGTCGAGGTAGCGCAGCCAGAACTCGCGCGCTGTCGTCGGTACCCCGGCGGCGTCGAACGGGAACTGCCGGTGCTGCTCGGCGACCCAGTCCGAGTGCCGGCCGTACTGGGCTCCGATCCGGTCGGTGCCGAGGCCGAGCAGTTCGTCGCGCAGCAGCCGGGTGCTGCGGGCGTCGCTGATCAGGTGGTCGAAGACGGCGCAGACCTGCCGGACCGGCCGGCCCGCCGGATCCGGCAGCTCGATGACCGCCAGCTCCCACAGGGGGCCGTCCGCGCGGTCGAAGCGATGGTGCCGCATCCGGGTGCCGACCTCCGCCAGTTCCTCGGCCGAGCCGACGCCGAGATGGCGGACCGGCAGGTCGACGCCGGGCGCGTAGTGGGCGCGGCCCCCGTCGGCGGGGGAGATCTCGGTGATCCTCAGGGCCTCCTCACGCAGGACCAGCGTCCGGAGCCGGCTGAGCAATCGGTCCGTCGTCACGTCGTCGGGCAGGACGAAGGACGTCCTGCAGTTCGGAACCCGTTCGTTGCGCTCCACGTCGCGCCGCAGTCGTCCCGCCTGTTGCCAGGACAGTTCACCGTGCGTGCTCCGGGTGGCGGCGTAGGCCGTCACTGCACCTCCTCGCGTGGGACAGCGGTATCGGGGGCGGCCCTGCGCCGGGACTCGGCCGCCGCCAGGACGCGGCGCCGGTCCACCTTCCCGTTGGGCAGCAGGGGCAGGGGGTCGAAGATCATCACCGTGTTCGGCATGGCCGTGCCGAGCCTGCGGCGCAGCCGACGGGTGAAGTCAGGTACGGAGAACGCCGCGCCGGCCTCGACGGCCAGCACCACGTCGCCGCTGGTCTCGACGTCCACCTGGACGCAGCAGGCCTGCCGCACGTCCGGGTCGTCGAGGGCGTCGGCGGCGATCCGGGACAGGTCGACCAGCACCCCCAGGCGTTTGACCGTCCCGTCGAGCCGGCCCTCGACGTAGAGTCGGCCCCGCTCGTCGAGCCGCCCGCGGTCCTGGGTGCGGAACGTGGTGACGCCGTCCCGCCGGGTGAGCCCCTGTGCGCCGGCGTCCTCCGGGGTGTCGGGGAGATAGCCGAGCGCGCCGTCCGGTGTCTCGATGGTGAGCCGGAACGTCCCCTCGGCGGCGCCGTCACGCGGATCCGGCGGGCCGTCCGTCAGCCGGACGCCGGGCAGTCCGCGGCCGACCGGCTGGAGCCCGGGCTCCGGACTCTCGGCCACCAGGTGCCAGAACGTGGCGAGGGTGGTCTCCGAGGGGCCGTAGAGGTTCACCACCCGGGTCTTCGGCGCGACCGCGCGCCAGGTCTCCACGTGCCGGGAGTGGAGGGGTTCCCCGGCGAACAGCGTCCAGCGCAGATCGGGCAGGCGGGCCCGCCCGGAGGCGGCCAGCCAGCGGGAGCTCAGGCTGGGGACGAGGTGGACCGCGGAAACCCGCTCGTCCGCGAGCCAGGGCAGCACCGCGGACGGATCGGACCGTATCCCGGCCCCGGCCACACAGAGCACCCCGCCGACCACCAGCGGCAGCAGCATCTCGCGCAGGACCACGTCGAACGAGGGGGAAGTGAGCTGCGCGACCCGCAGATCGGCGGGGCCCAGCCCCAGCAGTGCCGCCTCCCAGTCCAGGAAGTGCGCGACGCCGGCCGCGTTGCCGATGATGCCCTTGGGCGTGCCCTGGGTTCCGGAGGAGAAGGTGAGGTATCCGGCGCCGGGCAGCACCAGGGGACCGTCCTGGACGGC
>NZ_JBIAPF010000014.1:0-55670 GCF_042888135.1 Streptomyces sp. NPDC003247 | reverse complement strand
GGACGTCGGGGACGGCGGGGACGGCGGGGACGGCGGGGACGGCGGGGACGGCGGGGACGGCGGGGACGGCGGGGACGGCGGGGACGGCGGGGACGGCGGGGACGGCGGGGGCGGCGGAACGGCTCGTGCCGTCCAGGACCGCGGCGGGCCGGGCGGCACGGAGCATCGCCGACCGGCGTTCCCGCGGCAGGAGCGTGTCGACGAGCAGCGGCACCAGCCCCGCGGCACGGACGCCCAGGAACCGTACGACCAGTTCGGGGCCGCCGTCCGACAGGACCGCGACCGTGGTGCCGGGGTGCAGGCCCGCGGCGGCGAGGGCGTCACGGCAGGCGAGGACACCGTCCCACAGCTCGCCGTAGGTCGTCATGGACGCTCCGGCGGACACGGACACGGCCGGCGCGTCCGGGCGCTCGCGCACCACGCTCTCCACCCGGGCGACCAGCGGGCAGCCCGTTCCCGGCCGGTGCTCGTGGCGGTCGGGCGTCACGAGGCCGCTTCGGAGTCGTCGCCCAGCCGCGCGACGAGTTCCGCGTGGACGTCGAGGAGGCTCTCGGTCGCCATGATCATGAAGGTGTCGGCGTCCACTCCCCAGCGGGACCTGAGCAGGACCGCGAGACGGAAGGCTCCGATGGAGTCCCCGCCGGCTTCGTAGAAACTGCTTTCCGGGGCCACGGAGGGGACCCCGATCACCTCCGCGCAGAGCCGGGTCAGTGAGTCGACGTCGGGAAGGGACGGCATGGGCGTTTCACCTCCAGGCCGGGGCCCGCGGCCTCCGGCCGAGCGGGGACGGACAGGCGGCGGGTACCGGCGGTCACGGCGGCACCGCGGGAGCCGGCCGTGACCGGGCCGGCTCCCGCGGTGCCCGGCGCGGGCTGCGCGCCGGGCCGCGCGGACCGGCCGGTCAGGCCGGGGCGTCCTGCCGGTACAGGACCGCGGCGTCCTCGGGCGTGAGGGTTCCGGAGAAGAGCCGGACCGGGCCGATCGAACCCGGCCAGAAGTCGACCGTCTTCTCCAGCCAGGTACCGTGCCCGACCTGGAGGGGGGCCTCGGCGTGCCAGTAGGTCCAGCCCTCCGGCAGGTCCACCGTCCGCACGTCCTCGGCGCCGGGCACGAGGAGCCGGGCGGTGTGCGTCCGGGGGTCGAGGACGCCGACGAGCAGGACCCAGGTGTCGAGGGCGGAGGCGTCCACCGCGGCGGCCGACGTGGCGTGCCGCCATTCGAACGCCGAGGTCGGGCCGTCCACGGGGGAGACCGTGAAACTCCAGCGCAGGACGGCCTGTTCGGTCCCGTCCGCCCCGGTCTCCGTGAACAGCCGGGCCCCGATGTAGAAGGCGCCGTGGGAGTCGACGGCCTGGCTGACGGCGGTCCAGGCGTACTCGCCGGGCTCCGGTCGCAGCGCACCGTCGAGCGTGGCGCTGTCCAGCCGCACCCAGACGGCGACGCTGAAGCTTTCGTCGGTCCGCACGGCGGGCCCCGTGGTGGTGAGTTTCCGCCGGGCGCCGTCGAGGGCGATCCCGCCGCCCGGGAGCCAGGCGACGCCTTCCTCCGCGACGAGGGTGTGGCCGTTGCCGGAGGAGTCCGTGGCCGTGTGGCCCGCCCCCTCGTCGAACCTCCACCACGCGGTGAGGCGGTTCGGCCGGTCGGTCGTACCGACGGCTGCGGCGGACGATGCTGTGGCGGGCGATGCGTTCTGCGTGTCGGTCAAAGCAGCTCCCTGTTCGGGCCTACGGCGTGTTGACAGCCACCGGAGAGTAGGTTGCCATAGTTGCCAACCTTAGGCAATATCGACGTCGGCTTGGCACAACACGGTGAGGGGGCAGTATGCCCGGCATCAGGCTCAGCCTGGCCATTCCCTACAAGCAGCGTCTGGGCAACCTCAGGCTCGTCCTCGAGGCGCTGGCGGAGCAGACCCTGGACAGCTCCGAGTTCGAGGTGGTGGTCGGGGCCATGGAGTACTCCCCGGAGTACACCGCGCTGTGCCGCGACTTCCAGGACCGGTTGAACATCGTCTCCGTCCTCACCTCCCGGGACTTCGAGATCCCGCGCGCCCGGAACCTGGCCATGCGTCAGGCCCTCGGTGAGGTGATCGTGCAGATCGACGCCGACACGCTGCTGCCGCCGGACGCGCTGCGCAACCTCTACGACCGTCACTTCTCCTTCGGCCAGGACATCTGCGTCGTCGGACAGGTCGTCGGCTACGGCAACAACGACCGCGACGTCGACGAGGTCCGCGCCCTGCCGTACGCCCACTACCGGGACGCCCTCGCCCGGGCGGGCGACCTCGCGGCGGACCCGAAGGACCCGCGCTTCCGGGCCGAGCACGTCATCCCCTGGGCCTTCGCGTGGACCGGCCTGATCGCGCTGCGCGCGGACACCGTCCGCAGACACGGACTGTTCTTCGACGAGACCTTCCGGGGCTGGGGGGTGGACGACCTGGAGTGGGGCCACCGGATCAGCGCGAGCGGCACCCCGATCGTGCTGCGCAGCGACGTGTACGGCCTCCACCTGCCGCACACGCGGGACATGAGGGCCAATCAGCGCACGGAGAGCGCCAACTACCGCCGTTTCCTGGACAAGTGGCCGGGCCCCGACGTCGAACTCGCCCACGCCGTCGGCGATGTGGAGGCCAACCGGCTCTACCTCGACTTCCTGACAGAGCTGCGCGGGGCGGCCGGCGGAGCGGGACGGTCACTGGGGGTCGCCCGGGGCACCGCCGACGGCGCCGACGTCCTGGTCGTCGGCGCCGTCCTCGACGAGGAGGGACGGCTCGTGGACCCCGCACCGGCCGCGCTGTTCGACGGACGCGGCCCCCGGGTCAGCCGGCTCGTCGGGCTGGCGCTGCCGTACGAGGACAAGAGCGTGGCGGAGTGCCGGGTGCTGCCACCGGTGCTGGGGCTCTCCCCGAGGTACCGGGACGCCGTACGGGCCGAGGTGGACCGGGTCGCCAAGTCGGTGGTCCTGCCCGCGGAGCAGTGGAGGTGACCCAGGTCGCGCCCCCGCCCGCCGCCGTCCCCGCCGACCGGCTGCTGGCGCTCGCCCTGCGGGCCGCGCGGGCGGGCGCGGCGCAGATCGTCCGGCGCGCCGGACGATCCACCGTGGTCGGCACCAAGTCGAGCGCCACCGATCTCGTCAGTGACGCGGACCGGGCCGGCGAGGAGGCCATCCGACGCCTCGTCACCGCCGAGCGCCCGGGCGACGGCATCCTCGGCGAGGAGGGCGCCGACCGCCCGTCGGCCAGCGGACTGCGCTGGGTGGTCGACCCGCTCGACGGCACGGTCAACCACGTCTACGGCATCCCGCACATGGCGGTGAGCATCGCCTGCGAGCGGGCCGCCGGCGACGACTGGCAGCCGGTGGTCGGCGTGGTCCACGACATCACGCGCGGCGAGACGTTCACCGCGGTCGAAGGCGGCGGAGCCCACCTCGACGGAGCCGCCCTGGCGGTCAACGAAGCGGCCCCCCTGCCGCAGGCCCTGCTGGCCACCGAGTTCTCCTACGTGTCGGCGACCCGGGCGCGACAGGCGGCGCTGCTGGCCGAGGTGCTGCCGCGGGCCCGCGACATCCGCAGCACCGGCAGTTCGGCACTGGACCTGTGCTGGGTCGCCGCCGGCCGGTGCGACGGCTTCTACGAGGACGAACTCTCCCGCTGGGACTGGGCGGCGGGAGCACTCATCGTCCGCGAGGCCGGCGGCACGGTGACCACGCTGGGCACCGGAGTGCTGGCCGCCGGCCCCGCCCTGCACCGGACGCTGCGGTCCCTGCTGACCCCCCGGACCCGGGCCGCACAGGACGCACACCCCGGAGCCACCCGCCCGGCCGAAGCCCCCCACGCCCCGGCCGGCCCACCCCACGAGGAGCGACCTTGACACAGACCCGCGCCCTCCCCGGCGCCCGGAGCGGCGTCCCCGCCGACCCGGTGGCCGCGCCGGACCGGCACCGGGTGGGTCCGCCACCGCCCTTCGACCATGAACTGGCCGACCCGCTGCGATCCGTCCTGCGACGGCTCCCGATGCCGCTGACCCCCGAACTCATCCCCTCCCGACGCGCCCTCACCGCGGCCGGAAACCTCTCCGACGCGGACATCCGCCGCGACGGATCCTTCGAGATCGAGGAACGGCCGGTACCGGGCCCGGCCGACGGCCCCGACCTCACGCTGCTCATCTGCCGTCCCACGGCCACCCCCGGACCGCACGGCGTCATCTACAACACCCACGGCGGCGGCATGGTCGCCGGCAGCACCCGCACGGCCGAGCTGGCCGGTGAACTCGACCGCGCCGAGGAGTTCCAGCTGGCCGTGGTGGCCGTCGACTACCGCCTGGCCCCGGAACACCCTGACCCGGCACCCGTGGAGGACTGCTACGCCGGGCTGCTGTGGGTGGCCGAGCACGCCGTCGAGCTGGGGTTCGACCCCGGCCGGATCATCGTCAGCGGCAACAGCGCCGGCGGCGCCCTGGCGGCCGGCACCGCGCTGCTCGCCCGCGACCGCGGCGGCCCCGCGCTGCTCGGCCAGATGTTGCAGTGCCCCATGCTGGACGACCGCTGCGACGCGCCCTCCATCGCCCAGATGGCCCGCGTGGGGCTGTGGGACGGCCTGTCCGACCTCGCGGGCTGGACCGCCCTGCTCGGCGACCGCCGGGGCGGCCCCGCGGTGTCCCCCTACGCGGCTCCCGCCCGGGCGACCGACCTCACCGGCCTGCCGCCCGCCTTCATCGACGTCGGCTCGGCCGAGGCGCTGCGCGACGAGGCGATCGCCTTCGCGAGCCGGATCTGGCAGGCGGGCGGCGAGGCCGAACTCCACGTGTGGTCCGGCGCCTTCCACAGCTTCGACGAATGGGTGCCCCGGGCGGTCGTCTCCCGCTCCGCACGGGCCGCCCGTACGGCCTGGCTGCGCCGGCTGCTCGACCGGCACGCGCTGTCGACGGCGGACCAGCGGTGAGCGCGCCCCCCGTGGCACTGGTGACCGGAGCCAACAAGGGCCTGGGGAGGGAGACCGCACGGCGACTGGCCCACCACGGATACACCGTCCTGCTCGGCAGCAGGGACTTCGGCCGGGGCCTGGAGACCGCCCGCCGGCTCGCCGACGAGGGCGCCCCGGTGGTACCGGTCGAACTCGACGTCACCGAGCCCGCCAGTGTCGCCTCGGTCGCCGACCGCGTGCGCCGCGACCACGGCCGGCTCCAGGTACTCGTCAACAACGCGGGAGTCACCACCGGCACCCGCAACCTCGCCACGACCGTCACCGACATGCGCGACCTCTTCGAGGTGAACGTCTTCGGCGTCGTGGGCCTGGTACGGGCCCTGCTGCCGCTGCTGCGCGAGGCCCGCGCACCCCGCATCGTCAACGTCTCCAGCACCACCGCGTCGCTGGCGCTGACCGGCGACGGCCGGGCCATCCCGGGAGAGACGGACCGCCGCCTCGCGTACGCCAGTTCCAAGGCCGCGCTCAACATGCTCACCCTCCAGTACGCGCGGGCCTTCCAGGCGGACCCGGCCCTGGCCCACATAAAGATCAACGCGGCGTCACCGGGATTCACCGCCACGGACATGAACGGCCACCGCGGCACCCGGACCGTCGCCGAGGGAGCCCGCATCATCGTCGAGCTCGCCACCCTGCCCGACGACGGGCCGACCGGCGGCTTCTTCCACGACGAGGGCCCGCTGCCCTGGTGACATCGCACCTACGAACGGGAGAACCATCGTGAGCTGGGCGTATTCCGACCTGGTGGCCGAGGTGTACGAGTTCCACCTGCCCATCGGCTACTCCAACGGAGACGTGGAGTACTACCTCCGCGCGCTGAACGGCATCACCGGCCGCGTGCTGGAACCGGCCTGCGGGACGGGCCGGGTGCTCATCCCCCTGCTGGAGGCGGGACACCGGGCGGAAGGCCTGGACCACTCCCCGGAGATGCTGGACGTCTGCCGCAAGTACTGCCGGGAGCGCGGTCTGCCCGAACCCGCCCTGCACGCGGCCGACATGACGACCTTCGTGCGACCCGGCGCCTACGAGGCGGTGGTCGTTCCCGCGGGCTCCATCCGCAACCTCGACGGACGGGAGCCGACACTGCGGGCACTGCGCTCCTTCCACCGCTCGCTCGTGCCCGGCGGACGTCTCGTGCTCGATGTCGCGGCGCCCCGGATGGTGACGGGCCTGCCCCCCGTCGAGATCCACCAGCGCGAGCCGTACGTGTGGACCGTCCAGACGATCCGCTACGACTACGACCCCGTGGTCAACCGGACGACCCAGTTCCTCCGCTACGAGAAATGGCGCGACGGCGAGCAGGTCGTCACCGAACTGCACCGCTTCCATCTCCAGCACTGGGGGCTGGAGGAGTTCGAGGAACTCCTGACCGAGGCCGGGTTCACGGACATCCGGGTGAGCGCCGACTACCAGGAGGACGTACGGCCGGGCCCCGACAGCGGCGACTGGACGTTCCACGCCGTCAGGCCCTGAGCCCTGCCGTCACATCAGCTCCTCCAGCCGTCCCCCTCCGCGAGGTACCGCAACCGATGCGCCGTTTCCCCGAGAAGGACCCAGGAACCCCCGACCACACCTCCCCGCTGCGCTACCTCCGCCGGCTCGCCCGCACCCTGCGCCGGCAGCTCACGGCGGGTGTCCTGTACGCGGTCTGCTGCATGGGCGCCCAGGCGCTGATCCCGTACGCCGTCGGACGCGCCGTCGACACCGGAGTGACCGCCCGGGACGAGGGACGGATCGTCTTCTGGGGCGCCGTCGTGTTCGGACTGGGAGCGGTCCAGACGGTCACCGGCATACTGCGCCACCGTTACGGCATGGTCAGCCGGTTCGGCGCCGCCTATCAGACCGTGCAGGTCGTCACCCGGCACGTCACCCGGCTCGGAGCCACGCTGCACAAGCACCTGGCCACCGGAGAGGTGGTGGCCGTGGGCGTCGCCGACATCAACAGCGTCGGCAACGCCCTGAACGTCGTCCTGCGCGGTACCGCCGCCCTGGTGACGATCGGTGCGGTGGCCGCGCTGATGCTCGTCACCTCGGCGCACATGGCCCTGATCGTGCTGGTCGGCGTACCGGTCGTGGTCCTCGTGCTGGGCCTGCTGGTCCGTCCCCTGCACCGTCGCGCGGTCGGGCTGAGGGAGTCGCAGGGCCGGCTCACCACGAGGGCCGTCGACATCGTGACGGGACTGCGGGTGATCCGCGGCATCGGCGGGGAGGAGACCTTCGGGGCCCGCTACCGCGCCGAGTCGGGCGAGGTACGACGCGCGGGCGTCCGGGCCTCCCGGGTGGAGGCCCTGCTGAAGGCCGCCGAGGTGCTGCTGCCCGGGCTGCTCGTCGTCGTCATCGTGTGGCTGGGGGCGCGGGGGGTCCTCGCGGGCGAGGTGACGGCCGGCCAGCTGGTGACGTCCTACGGCTACGCCGTCTTCCTCGTCACGCCGCTCACCATCCTCATCGAGGTCATCGACAAGGCCGTCAAGGGGTACGTCGCCGCGCGCCGCGTCGTGCGCATCCTGGCCCTCGAACCGGACCTGGCCGACGGACCCGGCGACCGCGAGCCGGACGGAGCGGCCCTGGCCGACCCGGACTCGGGGCTCGTCGTGCGCGAAGGCCTGCTCACCGCCGTGGCCTGCGCGTCCCGGACGGACAGCGCCGACCTGGCCGACCGGCTCGGCCGCTACACCGACTCGGCCGTCACCCTCGGCGGCGTCGAGCTGACGCGGCTGCCGCTGGCCGACGTACGGCGCCGCATCCTCGTGGCCGACAACGACGCACGCCTGTTCTCCGGCCGGCTGCGCGATGAACTCGACCCCGGCGGACGCGGCACCGGCCTGGCCGAGGCGGTCGGGACGGCATCCGCCGCCGACGTCGTCGACGTGCTCCCCGACGGCCTGGACACCGTGATCGCCGGCGGCTGGGAGCTCTCCGGCGGGCAGCAGCAGCGGCTCCGCCTGGTCCGGGCCCTCATGACCGACCCGGAGACCCTGGTCCTGGTCGAGCCGACGAGCGCCGTCGACGCCCACACCGAACAGCGGGTGGCCCGCCGGCTGCGGGCCGGCCGCAGCGGCCGGTCCACCGTCGTCTTCACCACCAGCCCGATCCTGCTCGGCCAGGCGGACCACGTGGCATACGTCGAGGCCGGGCGGGTCGTCGCCCAGGGGCGACACCGGGAACTGCTCACCGATCCCCGCTACGCCTCGGTCGTCACCCGAGAGGACACCGGCCGATGAGCCTGCCCGTCGCCTCCGCCAAGGAGGTCCGCGCCCACACCGCCGCACTGCTCGTACGCCACCGCCGGCAGTTCCTCGCCGCGCTGGGGCTGCACTGCCTCGCCGCCGCGGCGGCCCTGGTGCCGCCCTGGCAACTGGGCGGCCTGGTCCACCGGATGCGTGACGGCTCGGCGGACGTCGCCGCCACGGTCCTCGTCATCCTGGCGTTCATCACCGCCCAGGCGGCCCTGCTGCGCTGCGCGGTCCTGGCGGCCTCCCGGCTGGGCGAGACGATCCTCGCCGAACTGCGGGAGGACTTCGTCGCACGGATCCTGAGGCTGCCGCTGTCCACGGTGCAACGGGCCGGCACCGGCGACCTGGTCACCCGGACCAGCCTGGACGTGGCCGGCCTGTCGTACGCGGTGCGGTGGGCGGTGCCGGAGGCGGTGACCGCACTGCTGGCACTGGTCTTCACCCTCGGCGCCCTGGTCCTGGCAAGCCCGCTGCTGGTGCTGCCCTGCCTGCTTCCGGTCCCCGTCCTGTGGGTGATCGCCCGCTGGTACCTCGCCCGCGCGCGCGACGGATACCTGCGCGCGGGCGCCTCCTACTCCCGCATCACCGAAGGCCTGACCGAGACCGTGGAAGGGGCCCGCACGATCGAGGCGCTGGGCGTCCACCGCCGCCGGATCGACCGCACCGACCAGGACATCGAGGGCTCCTACCGGGCGGAGCGGTACACGCTCGGACTGCGCACGGTGCTCTTCCCGGCGGCGGAGATCAGTTACATGTTCCCCGTCGCGGCCACCCTCGTCACCGGAGGCCTGCTCTACGCGCACGGGCAGGTGTCGCTCGCCGCCGCGACCACCGCGGTCCTCTACACCCAGCAACTGGTCGATCCCCTGGACCGGCTCCTGCCCTGGCTGAACGAACTCCAGGCCGGCGGCGCCTCCCTGGCCCGTCTGCTCGGCGTCCGGGCACCGGACGACACCCCTGGTCCGCCCCGTGAGCGGGCACGCGCCGTGCGCAGGCCGCTGCGGGGCGAACGGCTGGTGGTGAGCGGGGTGAGCTTCTCCTACCGGGACGGCCGGGACGTCCTGCGCGACCTGGGCCTGGTCGTCGAGCCGGGGGAGCGGCTGGCGATCGTCGGGCCGTCCGGGGCGGGCAAGTCCACGCTCGGCCGGCTGCTGGCGGGGATCCACCGGCCGCGGACCGGCAGCGTGGCGATCGGCGGGGTGCCGGTCACCGACCT
Organism: Streptomyces sp. NPDC003247; assembly: GCF_042888135.1. Classification (NCBI taxonomy): domain Bacteria; kingdom Bacillati; phylum Actinomycetota; class Actinomycetes; order Kitasatosporales; family Streptomycetaceae; genus Streptomyces; species Streptomyces sp. NPDC003247. The sequence goes on along the minus strand of NZ_JBIAPF010000014.1, from coordinate 46,243 downwards.
GCCCCTGGAGGAGCTGCGCGGCGAGATCGCGCTGGTCACCCAGGAACACCACGTCTTCCGCGGGACGCTCCGGGAGAACCTGGTGTTCGCGAAGCCGTCGGCCACCGACGAGGAGACCGCTGCCGCGCTGAAGATCGTCGACTGGCCCGAGGAGTTCGGACTCGACACACCGCTGGGCCCGGGAGGCGTCGACCTGCCGCCCGCCCAGGCCCAGCAACTCGCCCTGGCCAGGCTGGTCCTCGCCGATCCGCACACCCTCGTGCTCGACGAGGCCACCTCGCTGCTCGACCCCCGTACCGCCCGCCGGCTGGAGCGTTCCCTGGCCGCCGTCCTCGCGGACCGCACCGTCATCGCGATCGCGCACCGGCTGCACACGGCCCACGACGCCGACCGGGTGGCGGTCATGGAGGAGGGCCGGATCACCGAGATCGGTCCGCACGACGAACTCGTCGCCGCGGGCGGCACCTACGCCGCCCTGTGGGCCTCCTGGCACGGCACGGACCGGTCCGGCCCGCAGCGGGCAGGATGACCGTCGGGGCCCGCAGCGGGCAGGCTGACCGTCCCGGCTCCGCGCGCCGGCTCAGACGCCGGCGTCGCGGTGGTCGGCCAGCACCTCCTCGATCACCCGGCGGGCACGGGCGGCGATCACCGGGTTGGTGTCCCGGTAGTAGGGCAGCTGGATCAGGGCGATGGACAACGCCCAGCCACGCCCCCGCTCCCAGGCTGCCGCGTCGGTTCCCACGGCTGTGCGGAACACCTCCCGCACGGGGGCGGGGAACAGCTCCCACGCCACGCTGAGATCGACCGCCGGATCACCCACGCCCAGGCCGCCGAAGTCGACGACGGCGGCGAGCCGGCCGTCGTGGAAGAGCAGGTTGCCCGAGGACAGGTCGCCGTGCACCCACACGCCCGGACCCTGCGGGAGCTGCGCCCCCAGGGCCACGTCCCAGGCCTCGGTGACGGCGGCGGTGTCGACCTCGTCCCGCAGTTCCGCGATCGCCTTCCGGGTGGCGGCGTCGCGGTCGGCGAGGGGGACGCCCCGGCCGAAGTTGTGCGGGCCGGGCGCGGGGCCGCCGCTCGGATCGATCCGGTGCAGCGCCGCGACGAACCCGGCCAGATCGACCGCTGTCCGACGGACGTCGGGGATGTCCTCGACGGCCACGTTCCGGCCCTCGAGCCAGCGGTAGACGGACCAGTGCCACGGGTAGCCCTCGCCGGGCGCTCCCTTGCCGAGCGGGAGCGGCACGGGCAGCGGCAGCGACGGGGCCAGCTTCGGCAGCCACCGCTGCTCCTTGTCCACCTGGCCGGTGGCGGAGGGGATGCGGGGCAGCCGTACGGCCTTGTCCGCCCCCAGCCGGTAGATGGCGTTGTCCGTTCCCGCGGAGTCGACCGGCGTCAGGGGAAGATCCGCCCACCGGGGAAACTGAGCGGCGAGCAACCGGCGCACGACGAAGACGTCGAGGTCCACTTCGTCGGCGTGCATCCTGCCGGACATGAACACCCTTCCTGGTAGGGGTCGATCGGCCCGCCGTCCTGGTGGACGGCGGGAGCTATGCGTCCTCCCGGTCGCCGGGTACCCGGCGCACGACCTGGAGGAGGTAGTTCTTGCGGTGCAGGGGGTCGGGACCGGAGCGCGGGCGGACGGGGATGTCCCCGCGGACCTCGCGGTAGTGCGCGAAGACGCACTCCAGTACGCCCTCGCCGCTGGTCAGCGCCGGGAGTTGGCGTTCCAGCGCGTGCACCGAGGCGGCCGGGATCTCGCCCTCCACCACGGACGAGGAGCCCCGGGCCGTCGACGTCCGGGGGACGGCGCGCAGACGGGAGAGAACGGGCAGCACCGCGCGGTAGGTGTCCGTGGGGATGTCGAGGTGGAAGCGGAGGACCGGTTCGCAGACCTGGGTGCCGGCCTGTTCCAGCGCGTTCATCAGGACCAGCGGCGTCAGGTTGCGGAAGTCTCCCGCGGTGCTGGACATGCTCTTGTCGAAGGTGCCGTGGGAGTGGCTCTGCCGTGCCGCGTACCCCGAGTGCGTCATGGTGACCGTGCAGTCGGTGACCTGCCATCCCCGCAGGCCCTGCTGGAGGGTGAGGTGGACGGTCTCCTCGACCGCCTTCATGAACGCGGCCGGCAGGGAACCGAGTTCGACCTCCCGGAGGAACCCCACGCCACTGCCCACCGGCGCCGGCTCGATGCGCAGGCCGACCGTGGCGAGGAAGGGATTGGAGTCGCCGTGGAGGATCTCGGCGGCCGTGCCCGTGCCCACGGGGCGTTCGATGTGACGGGTCGTCGTCTCGTGGAAGACGGCCTCGACGCCGAAGTCCTCGGCCAGCGTCGCCTGGATGACCTCCTTCTGCACTTCTCCGTAGAGCGAGAGGGACATCCGGTGCCCCAGCTCGTCCTGGTGCAGGTCGATCAGCGGATCCTGCTCGGCCAGCTGTGTGAGCGCGCTGTGCAGCCGGCCCCTGTCGGCCGCCCTGCGCGGGGTGACGACGGTCTCCAGGGTCGGCGGGGCGAAGTGCCGCCGGGGGGCGGACACGGCGTCCGGGTCGCCGATCGTGTCACCGACCCGGATGCCGCCGAGCCCCCACAGCCTGCCGATCTGACCCGCGCGGATCGACTCGCCCGGCAGGTCGCGCCCTTGGCCGAACACGCCGACCGCGGTGACCTTCCCCTCGCCGGCCGAGTCGGCGGGGCCGTACCGCAGCCGGTCGCGTAACCGCACCGTGCCCGAGAACACGCGCACGTAGGCGATCTTCTCCCCGGCGGGCCCCCGCTCGATCTTGAAGACGGTGCCCGAGAGCGGTCCGTCGGCGTCCCCGCGGGCCGACGGCAGTAACTCGGTGATGCCGGTGAGCAGTTCCGCCGTTCCGGCACCCGTGATCGCCGAACCCCAGAACACGGGGTGGACCAGGGCGTTTCGCGTCTGCCGGGCGAGTTCGTCGCGGAGAAGGGGGTGGGGGAAGTCCTTCTCCCCGTCGAGGTAGGCGGCGAGGAACGCGTCGTCGTGGTCGGCCAGCAGGTCGGCCAGCGCGGAGGTGAAGACGGCGTCGTCCCCCGCGTGGGGTACCACACGTGCCTCACGGGTGCCCAGGCCGTCGACCCGTGCCATGGAGAGGACCGACGCGGACAGCTTGTCGGCGATGCCGTCCAGCAGCGTCGTGTACCGGGCGCCCCGGCGGTCGACCTTGTTGACGAAGACGAGGGTGGGGATGCGCAGTCGCCGCAGGGCCCGCATCAGCACCCGGGTCTGCGCCTGCACGCCCTCCACCGCGGAGACGACCAGGACGACGCCGTCGAGGACGTCCAGGACGCGCTCCACCTCGGCGATGAAGTCGGGGTGCCCGGGCGTGTCGATCAGGTTGACCGTGGTGCCGTCGACGTCGAAGGAGGCGACCGCGGCCTTGATGGTGATGCCACGCTGCCGTTCCAGGGCCAGGGAGTCGGTGCGGGTGTCGCCCTTGTCGACGCTGCCGACCGCGTCGATGACGCCGGCCGCGTACAGCAGCCGCTCGGTCAGGCTCGTCTTGCCGGCGTCGATGTGTGCCAGGATGCCGAGGTTCAGGACGCGCACAGGGGTCAGGTCCTCCGCCAGGTCTCGGACCCCGCCGGGGCCGGCGCCGACCGTGCCTGTACAGCCACATCGCCTCCGTCGGTCGACCGTCGTCGGGTCAGTGCAGCAGCTTTTGCCGAATATGGCAAATCACTTTCCCGGCTCCTGTTGGCAATTAAGTTGCCAAAGTTTCAGGTGTCGTGGCAACATTGGGGAGGCGGGTTCCGCCGTTGACGCGCCACGGGCGTCGGGCCGCCGAGGAGAGGTCCTCGTCCAGCAGGCTCCCCATTCGCTCGGAGGTACCCGACCGCCATGCCATCCGTCCGGCAGTCCCTCGTCGCCTCTGTCACCCGCCGCTACCCCTTCTACAGCGGCTGCGGAACGCTGGCCAACCGCGACTGGGTGCAGCGACTCGCCGGCACCAGCGCCGAAGTGGCGTGGGGCAAGGTACCCGGCGGGTACCGGGTGCGCGCCCCGCTGGACGACTATCTCGGCCGGGCGGTGTTCTACGTCGGCGAGAACGACGCCAAGATCACATGGGCGTGCTCCCGGCTGGTCCGCCCCGGCGACACCGTCCTGGACATCGGCGCCAACATCGGGCTCGTCACCTTCGCGCTCTCCGCGATGGTCGGACCGTCCGGAGCCGTCCACGCCTTCGAACCCCTGCCCCGCCTGCACGACCTCATCGACCAGGCCATCGCGCGCAACCGGGTCACCAACGTCACCCTGCACCCGTTCGCGCTGGGTGAGAGCGAGAGCCGTCTCGCCCTCACGGTGCCGGACGGCCACGCGGCCGCGTCCTCGTTCGTGGCGGAGCGCAGCCCCCACGGCAGTGACGACGTCGACGTCGAGGTGCGCCCCCTGTCCGATGTCCTCGCCGCGCGCCCGATCGGCCCCATCCGGCTGGTGAAGATCGACGTCGAGGGGTTCGAGACCGAGGTGCTGCGTGGCGCCGAGAGGTACTTCGCCGACCACCCGCCGTACGCGATCCTCTTCGAGTTCGACGCCCCCGGCCCCGATCCGCGCCACCACCCCGTGCTGCGGCTGCTGGACCGGCTGGGCTACGGCTTCCTCGGTCTGCCCAGGAAATACGTGCGCATGCGGGCCCGGCGGCTGGACCTCCGGACCGCGCGGCGGGAGGAGTTCACCCACGACATCCTGGCCGTCCGCCGTGGCGGCGACTACGAGGAGGCAGCACGCCTGACGCGTGCGCTGTGACCCTCGTGCCGCCCACCGTGGTCGGGCGCCGCCCGGGACCCGCGCCGGAAGGCCGTCACCAGTCAGGAGAACATCACCATGAAGAAACTGCCGCGTCGCCTCCCGCCCGGAGTGGACATCGTGAGGCTGGCGGGGAACATCGGCGCCGAGATCAGGGGCGTCGACACGACGGGGCCGCTCGACGAGGAGGTGGTGGCCACGGTCCGGGCCGCACTGCTGGCGTACAAGGCGGTGTTCCTGCGCGACCAGGCACTGACCTATGCCGGCCAGGTGGCGTTCGCGCGCCTGCTCGGCGACCTGACGCTCGGACACCCGATCTTCGAGGCGCCGGGCGACAAGCCCCACCTCAGGGAGATCGACTCCGCGGACGGCACCCGTGCCAACCACTGGCACACCGACCTCACCTTCCTCGACCGTCCTCCCGCCTTCTCCCTGCTGCACAGCGTGGTGGTGCCGCCGGTGGGCGGTGACACCCTGTGGGCGAACACCGCCAGCGCCTACGCCGACCTGCCCCCCGAACTGCGCGACCTGGCCGACCGGTTGAGGATCGTGCACAGCAACGACTCCGACTACACCGCCGCCACCGTCGTGACGGCACACCGGGACTTCGTCTCGACCGTGTACGAGGCGGAGCATCCGGCCGTCCGGGTGCACCCCGAGACCGGCGAACGCAGCCTGCTGCTGGGCGGCTTCGCCCGCTCGGTGGCGGGACTGGAGCCGCAGGCGTCGCGCGATCTGATCAGGGTCCTCCAGGACCACGCGACCAGGCCCGAGCACACGGTGCGATGGCGGTGGCGCCCCCACGACCTGGCGATCTGGGACAACCAGGCGACCCAGCACTACGCGATCTTCGACTACGGCGGCGAACACCGCCGGGGCGAGCGCGTCACGGTCGCCGGCCCGGCCCCCGTCGGAGTGGACGGCCGCGTCGGCGTGACCCTGCGCGGCGACGCGTCGCGCTACCACACCGGTGAAGCGGCCTGAGCCGGCCGATCACCGAGCCGCCAGACCACCGAGCCGCCAGACCACCGAGCCGCCCGACGGCGACCGAGAGCGGGTGAAGCCGGCCGAAGAGCCAGAAAACCACCGGAACCACCGGAACCCACCGTAAGGAGTCCACAGCACGTGCCCGGGACGAACCTGACACAGACCGAGGCAGAACACCGCGCGGCCCTCGTCACAGTGGAGTCCTACGAGATCGGCCTCGACCTGACCCGCGGCGAGCGGACCTTCGGCTCGACGACGACCGTCCGCTTCTCCGCCGTTCCCGGGGCGGCGACCTTCATCGACCTGATCGCCGAAGGTCCGGTCCACGAGATCACCCTGAACGGCCACCGTCTGGACCCGGCGGAAGTCCACGCCGACGCACGGATCTCTCTCTCCGGCCTGCAAGCCCACAACGTCCTCACCGTGCGGGCCGACTGCCCGTACAGCCGCACCGGCGAAGGGCTGCACCGGATGGTCGACCCCGTCGACGGAGGCGTGTACCTGTACACGCAGTTCGAGGTCGCCGACGCCCGGCGGGTGTTCGCCCACTTCGAACAGCCCGACCTCAAGGCGTCCTTCCGGTTCACCGTCGTCGCACCGGACGAGTGGACGGTCTTCTCCAACTCCCCGACACCGCCGCCGCAACCGTGGGGACGGGGACGGTCACGATGGTCGTTCGCCCCCACGGAACGGCTCCCCGGGTACGCGACCGCCCTGGTGGCCGGGGACTACCACACCGTCCGACAGGACTTCGTGACCACGGACGGCACGGTCGTCCCGATGGCCGTCGCCAGCCGCCGGTCACTGGCGTCCCACCTGGACACCGACGAGATCTTCGACATCACGGGCCGGGGCATCGACTACTTCCAGGAACTGTTCGGCCACCGCTACCCCTTCGCCAAGTACGACCAGATCTTCGTCCCCGAGTTCAACGCCGGCGCCATGGAGAACGCGGGCTGCGTCACGATCGGCGAACACCTGGTCTTCCGCTCCAAGGCCCTGGACGCCGACCACGAGCGGCGCGCGGACACCCTGCTCCATGAACTGGCCCATATGTGGTTCGGCGACCTCGTCACCATGCGCTGGTGGAACGACCTCTGGCTCAACGAGGCCTTCGCCAGCTACGCCTCCCTGCGCTGCATGGAACGGACGACCCGATGGCACGACGCCTGGACCTCGTTCGTCACCGTGCGGAAGAACGCGGCCTACCACCAGGACCGGCTGCCCTCGACCCACCCGGTGGCGGCCACCATCCGCGATCTGGAGGACATCTACACCAACTTCGACGGCATCACCTACGCCAAAGGCGCCTCGGTCATCGGACAGCTCGCCGCGTACATCGGGGACGAGGCGTTCCTGTCCGGACTGCGCACCTACGTCGCACGGCACGCATGGGGCAACGCGACGCTGACCGATCTGCTCGACGCCCTGCGGACCGCGAGCGGACGGGACCTGCGCGCCTGGTCCCGGGCATGGCTGGAGACGGCCGGCGCCGACACCCTGCGCCCCGTGGCCGCACTCGACCGGCAAGGACGGTACGCCTCCTTCGAGATCGTCCGGGAGGCGCCGGCCGACCGTCCGGCGCCGCGCTCGCACCGTGTCGCGATCGGGCTGTACCACCAGGACACCACCGGCTCCCTGAGCCTCACCCGGCGGATCGCGGCGGACATCGACGGGCCCCGCACGGTGGTCCCCCGGCTCATCGGGGAACCACCACCGGACCTGGTGCTGGTCAACGACGGCGACCTGACGTACACGCACCTGCGCTTCGACGACCGTTCGCTGCGGACCCTGTCCGCGGCGGGGGCCGACTTCACCGCACCGCTGCCCCGCGCGCTGACCATGGGCGCGCTGACCGACATGATGGAGAACGCCGAGATCAGGGCGAGCGACTACGTCGCGGTCGCCATGCGGACGGCCCGCAGGGAATCCGACACGGAAGCCCTTCGCTCGCTGCACCGCCGTGTGCACTCCGCCATCGAACTCTTCGCCGCGCCCTCCCGCCGTTCCCGGCTGGCAGCCGAGTGGGCCGCTCTGGCCCACTCGGCGCTGCTGGCCGCACCACCGGGAAGCGACGCACAGGTGCTCTGGCTCGACGCCTTGTGCGACACGGCCGAGAACGCCGAGCAGCTCACTTTCCTCACCCGGCTCCTGCGCGGCCACGAGGCTCTCGACGGACTGCCGATCGACACCGGGCTGAGGTGGTCCGTCCTCCGCCGGCTGGCGGCCACCGGGTGGGCCGGCGGAGCCGAGATCGATGCCGAAGCGGACCGGGACCCGACGGCCGACGGCCTGCGGTACGCCGCCGCGGCCCGTGCCGCCATGCCCCGCGCCGAGGCCAAGGCCGCGTCCTGGGCCCGGATGACCGGGGGCGAGAGTCCGTCGAACGAGATGCTGGTCGCACTGAGCCGAGGTTTCCAGCAGTACGGCCAGGAAGAACTGCTGCGGCCCTACGCCGGGGAGTTCTTCGCGACGATCTCCGAGCTCTGGGCACGACGCACCCCGCAGATGGCACGACTCCTGGCCGGGGGGACGACGAAGACCCCGGGCCTCTATCCGATCACGGTCGTCGACCACGGTGTCGTCGTCGCCGTCGACACCCTGCTGGCCCGCGACGAGCGGTCCGTTCCGGCCGGGCTGCGCAGGACGCTGTCGGAACGCCGGGACGGAACCCGGCGTGCCCTGCGGGCCCGGCGGCTCGATGCCACCGGGTGACGGCAACGGACCGCACCGCCGGCGACCGGACCGGAGCCCACAGGACTCTCCGCCCTTGCGGGCAGGACGGGGCTGACGCCCTCGAAAGGCAGCGTGACATGACGACGATCGGTCTCGGCAGCGCGGGACTCAACGTCACCGACCTCGACCGCTCCCTCGCCTTCTACCGACGGGCGCTGGGCTTCGACCTGATACGGGAATCGACCGACGAGACACATCGCTTCGCCCACCTCGGGCTCGACGGCGTCGTGCTGCTGACGCTCTGGCAGCAGGGCACGGCGGGCTTCGCGGCCGACCGGGCGGGACTGCACCACCTGTCCTTCGAAGTGCCCTCGCTGGACGACTTGCACGCCGTGGAGGCCGGGCTGCGGGCGGCGAGCGTGCCGATCCGTGAGGAGCGCGGCGCCACGAACGGTACCGCGGCGACGGGACAGGTGTTCTTCAAGGACCCCGACGGTATCCGGCTGGAGATCTACACCGAAGACCCACGGGCGCGTGGATCCGCCTCCGACCTGCCTCGATGCGGCTTCTACGAGGAACTGCCCGACCGCTGAGACCGCCGTGCGTGTCCCCGGCCCACCCCGCGACGCCCGGAAACGCGCGCCCTGCCGCGTTCTCCGCCCACTACCACCGGTCGACACCGGCGATGCCCTCCAGCAGGGTCAGGCTCTCGGGACGGGGCGCGGCCGCCTGGACGTACCGGCCCGGCCCGGGCCCGTTGCTCAACCCGTGTCGGTGGGGGAGCGCGCCCGCAATACCGTCGACGATTGTCTGAGGGTGTTCGGCCGCCCCGAACAGATCGCCGCGTGGCGCGAGAAACCGCGCCCACCTCGCCGACGTCACCGGGTGAGCAAGGAGAAGGAGAGCCGCTCATGACCACGTTCCCCACCGCGCGCGCCGTACGGACCACCCCCGAAGGCCTCCTGTGGGAGCCCGGCGAGCGCTGGGTGCGCGGCCGCAAGGGTGACCTCACCGTCGTCGACAGCCGGCATCCCGTCCTCGTGTGGGAACCCGGAGTGCCCGTCCCGCTGTACGCCTTCCCGCGCGAGGAGGTCCGTACGGACCTGCTCCGCCCGGCGAAGAACCCCCCGACGGGCACGCACACCGGATCGCAGATCTTCTACGACCTCGAAGCCGGCGGCGAGCTGCTGGAGAACGCGGCCTGGACGTTCCCCGCCGCCGACCTGGCCGGGCACATCGCCTTCGAGTGGTTCCGGCGCGTCGGCCGGGGCCTGGACCACTGGTACGAGGAGGAGGAAGAGATCTTCGTCCACCCCCGCGACCCGCACAAGCGGGTGGACGCCATCCCCAGCAGCCGCCACGTCCGGGTCGAGATCGGCGGCACGGTCGTCGCCGACACCCACCGCCCCGTGCTGCTCTTCGAGACCGGCCTGCCGACGCGCTACTACATCCCGCCCGAGGACGTCCGCCTGGACCTGTTCGAACCGACCGACCACAGCACCGGCTGCCCCTACAAGGGGACCGCCACGTACTGGTCGTGGCGGGGCGGGACCGGTGACCCCGGCGTCCCGCCGAACGTCGTCTGGAGCTATCCCGAGCCACTGCCCGCGGTCGGCGCCGTCACCGGGCTCCTCGCGTTCTACAACGAGGCCGTCGACATCACCGTGGACGGCGAACGGCTGGAGCGCCCCGTCACCCCGTTCACCACGGCGCTCGCCGCGCGGCCGCCGGCCTGACGGCACCGGTCGCGGTGATCACGGGCGCCGCCTCCCGGGTACCTGGGGCCACCACGCGGCGAAGGCGGCCGTGACCAACCTCGTGCGGGCCACGGCCGTCGATGGGAGGGGCCTGCCCCCGCCGTCCGGCGCGGAGAACGGCCGCCCTGCCCGCGCACACCGTCCCGGCAAAGCCACTGCTTGACGCCGGGAGAAGCGTCGATCTACGGTGAGCGCGAGCCACGAGTTCCGGTGATCAAGCCCTGGCTGGCCGGACGGCAACCCTCGACGCAGTGGGGTGCCCCCAGGTGACGGCTCGGCGGATGTTCCTGTTCTGCAAGTGCGTTCCCCCGGCCCGAGGGCCGACGACATCCCTGGGAGGACGGCGTGGCAACCGGCCTCGTGCTGTGCTCCCGACGCCATGTCGATCTGCTGCTGGTCTGCAGCTGCCTCTGTCACAGCTGACCTGACCCGTTTTCGCTCCTCACCCTCACCTTTCACACGAGCGTGCGCGCGGCACACCCTGTCCGCCGCGCCCCGTTCGTGTCTCCTTCATGCGGAAGCAGAGACCAGCCATGGCACAGCACAGCACTGTCAGAACGTTCCGGCCCCTGGGCGCCCTCACCCTCGGCACGGCCGTCCTGGTGGCCCTGACCGGCTGCACGAGCACCAAGAGCTCCGCCGGCTCCGACGGCGCGACGATCACCGTCGGTACGACGGACCAGGTCACCAGCCTCGACCCGGCGGGCGCCTGGGACGCGGGCTCCGGCACCATCGAGAGCGAGGTCTACGCCACGCTGCTCAGCGTGAAGAACGGCGCCACGGAGGTCTCCCCGGATCTGGCCACCGGGATCGAGCTGACGGCGCCCAAGGAGTACACGGTGACCCTCGGGGAAGGGCTGAAGTTCGCCAACGGGCACCAACTGACGTCCTCCGACGTCAAGTTCAGCCTCGACCGCATCGTGAAGATAGCCGACGAGAACGGCCCGTCGTCGCTCCTCTACAACCTCGCCTCCGTCGCCGCGCCGACACCCACGACCGTCGTCTTCACCCTCAAGTCCGCCAACGACACCCTGTTCCCGCAGGTGCTGTCCACCGCGGCCGGCTACATCGTCGACGAGGAGGTCTTCCCCGCCGACAAGATCCTCGACGACAAGGCCATCGTCGCCGGGAAGCCCTGGAACGGGCCGTACGGCATCACGAGCTACGACAAGAACTCGCTGGTCTCCTTCACCGCCAACAGCGCCTACGGCGGCCGGCTGGGCACCCCGAAGACGAAGAACGTCCAGCTCAAGTACTACACGGACGCGAGCAACCTGAAGCTCGACGTCCAGCAGGGCACCGTCGACGCCGTCTACCGCACCCTCACCACCGCCGACCTCGACGACCTGTCCGAGAAGAAGAACATCAAGGTCCACACCGGCTCCGGCAACGGCATCCGTTTCATCGTCTTCGACTTCCAGACGCAGCCGTACGGCACCAAGACCGAGAACGCCGACGCGGCCAAGGCCCTGGCCGTCCGGCAGGCCGTCGCCGACTCCGTCGACCGGGCCCAGCTCGCGCAGCAGGTCTACAAGAACAGCTACCAGCCGCTGTACAGCTCGGTGCCGGACGGACTCACCGGTGCCACCGACTCCTTCAAGTCGCTCTACGGCGACAAGAAGGGCGGCCCCGACAAGGCCGCGGCCGCCGCACGGCTGAAGGCGGCGAAGGTGACCACCCCCGTCACCCTCAACCTCCAGTACAACAGCGACCACTACGGCTCGTCCTCGGCGGACGAGTACGCGCTGGTCAAGTCCCAGCTCGAAGCCACCGGACTGTTCAAGGTGAACCTCCAGTCCACCGAGTGGACCCAGTACGGCGAGGACCGCATCAAGCACCTCTACCCGCTCTACCAGCTCGGCTGGTACGCCGACTACCTGGACGCGGACAACTACCTCTCGCCCTTCTACTCGGCCAACACCTGGGTCGCCAACGGCTACTCCGACCCGGCCGTACGCGAGCTGATCCAGAAGGAGGAGACCGAGACGGACCCGGCGAAGCGCACCGACCTGCTCCAGCAGGCCCAGGACAAGGCCGCGGCGTCGGTACCGCTGCTCCCGCTGCTCCAGGGGTCCACCGCGATCGTCACCCGCACCGACATCAGCGGTGTGCCCGACGAGCTGAACAGCGCCTACACGTTCCGCTGGGCAGGACTCGCGAAGAAGTGAGCGCCCTGACGCAGGACACCCCCGGCGCCGTCGCCCCTCCCGCCGACGGCGCCGCCGGGTACGGACTCGCCCGCTACCTGGTGGTCCGCTTCCTCCTCATCATCCCCACCGTGTTCATCCTGGTCAGCCTGGTCTTCTTCCTGATGCGCGCCACCGGCGACCCGATCAGCGCCGCGCTGGGCGACCGGCTCACCCCCGACCAGCTCCAGGCGAAACTGCACCAGGCGGGCTACGACCGGCCGCTGCTCACCCAGTACCTGGACTACCTGACGTCCCTGGCGAGCGGCGACTTCGGCCGCACCGTCACCGACAACGAACCGGTGACCCACGTACTGGGCACCTACGGCGCCGCCACCGTCGAACTCTCCTTCTACGCCCTCGCCGTCGCCCTCGTCGTGGGCGTCCCCCTGGGCATGGTGGCGGCCTCCTGCCGGGACCGCGCGCCCGACGCCGTGCTGCGGCTGTTCGCCGTCCTCACCTACGCCACCCCCGTGTTCTTCGTGGGACTGCTGCTGAAACTCGTCTTCGCGATCCAGCTCGGCTGGCTGCCCGCGTCCGGCCGGGCGAGCACCGACGTCCAGCTCTTCCTCCAGAACCAGACCAGCACGACCGGCCTCTACCTCGTCGACGCCCTGCGCAGCGGTGACCCCGCGGCCCTCGCCGACGTCCTGGAACACGCCGTACTGCCCGGCCTGGCACTGGGTCTGCTCGTCGCGGGCATCCTGCTGCGCCTGGTCCGCACGAACCTCATCGGCACCCTCTCCGCCGGCTACGTCGAAGCCGCCCGCTCCCGTGGCGTGGCGCCCTTCCGGCTGGTCACCCGGCATGCCACCCGGCCCGCCCTGATCCCGGTCGTCACCGTCCTGGGGCTCCAGGTCGCCGGACTGCTCGGCGGAGCCGTACTGACGGAGATCACCTTCGAGTGGAAGGGCCTCGGCTACGAACTCGCCCACTACCTGACCGTGCGCGACTTCCCGGCGGTGCAGGGAATCGTGGCCCTGTTCGCCGTCGTGGTGGCGGTGACGAACTTCCTCGTCGACGTCGTCGCCGCCCTGATCGACCCCCGAGTGAGGTACTGAGCCGTGGCACAACTCCTCCAGCGACGGCAGACGTCGCTGCCGGACCGTCTGCGGGCACGACTGCGCACGGGCGGTGCCGTACAGCGCGCCATGCTGCTCACCGGCGCGGCCCTCACGGCGCTGTTCGTCCTCACGGCGCTCCTCGGCCCGCTGGTCGCGCCGTACGGGTATGCCCAACTCCAGGACGCTGTTGGACTGTTCGGCTCGCAGCAGCCGCCCGGCGGCGCACATCCGCTGGGCACCACCATCGCGGGGTACGACGTGCTGTCCCGCACGGTGTGGGGCGCCAGGACCGCACTGGAGATCATCCTCGCGGCGCTGCTGCTCTCGGTGGTCCCCGGCACCGTGCTGGGCCTGGCCTCCGGCTATCTCGGCGGCCGCCTCGACCGGCTGCTGGTCGGGCTCGCCGACGCGCTCTACGCCTTCCCGCCGCTGCTGCTCGCCATCGTCATGTCGATCGTGATCAGCGGCGGACAGTCGAGCCTGGTCGGCGGCCTCGGCGCGGCGGCCTGCTCGGTCGCCGTGGCCTTCGTACCGCAGTACTTCCGTGTCGTACGGGCCGAGGTGATCCGGGTCAAGGCGGAGCCCTTCGTGGACGCCGCCCGGGTGATCGGCACCGGAACCTGGCGGATCATGTTCCGGCACGTGCTGCGCAACTCGGTCCGCACGCTCCCGCTGATCTTCACCATCAACGCCTCCGAGGCCATCCTCACCCTCGCCGGACTCGGCTTCCTCGGCTTCGGCATCGAACCCAACTCGGCCGCCGAGTGGGGCTACGACCTCAACCGCTCCGTCGCCGACGTCACATCGGGACTGTGGTGGACCGCGATACCGCCGGGCCTGGCCATCGTGCTCACCGTGCTCGGCACCACCCTGCTCGGCGAGAGCCTCACCGACCTGGCCGACCCGCGCCTCCGGCGGCGCGTCGGCCCCACACCGACCGTCACCCGAGCGGACGGAGGCGCGGACGATGACTGACCTGCTGCGCATCGAGGACCTGCACGTCACCTTCGCCACGGACACCGGCGCGGCCCCCGCGGTGAAAGGGGTGAACCTGTCCGTCGCTCCGGGGGAGGTGCTGGCCCTGGTCGGCGAGAGCGGCAGCGGCAAGACCGTGACCGCCCGGTCGGTCCTGGGACTGCTGCCCGCCACCGCGACCGCCCGCGGCCGCGTGCTGCTCGGCGACGGCACCGCCGACCCGGCCGAGGACGTGCTCACCGCGTCCGCCGCCCGGCTGCGCGCCCTGCGCGGCACGCACGCGGCGATGGTGTTCCAGGAGCCCTCCACCGCACTGAACCCGGTCTTCACCATCGGCTGGCAGCTCACCGAGGGCCTGCGCGCCCACGGACACGGTGCCGGCAAGGCCGAACGCCGCGCCCTGGCCGTCGAATGGCTCGACAAGGTCGGCATCCCGGACCCGGCCACCCGCGTGGACCACTACCCCCACCAGCTGTCGGGCGGTCAGAAACAGCGGGCCGTCATCGCCATGGCCCTCGCCCTGGGCACCCGGCTCATCGTGGCCGACGAGCCCACCACGGCGCTGGACGTCACCGTCCAGGCGGAGATCCTGGAACTCCTGCACCGCTGCCGCACCGACTTCGGCACCGCCGTGCTCCTCATCACCCACAACATGGGCGTGGTGGCCGACCTGGCGGACCGGGTGGCGGTGATGAACGAGGGCGAGGTGGTGGAACAGGCCCCGGTCCGCGAACTGTTCGCGGCACCCGGCCATCCGTACACCCGGGACCTGCTGGCCGCCGTACCGGTCTTCGGCGAGGGAAGCCGCACACCGGCGTCCCCCGCGGACGACGGGCCGCCGGTGGGTGACGGGCCGCCGGTGGGTGACGGGCCGCCGGTCGTACGGGCTGCCGGGCTGGTCGTGGACTACCCGGGAAGGCTGGGCAGGAAGGGCTTCCGGGCGGTCGACGGCGTGAGCTTCGAGATCCGGCCGGGGGAGGTGCTCGGGCTGGTGGGGGAGAGCGGCAGCGGCAAGACCACCATCGGCCGGGCCGTCGCCGGTCTGACGGACGTGACCGGCGGAGAACTCGACGTGTTCGGCCGGCCGGTGACGACCCGGCGACGCACGCGCGGCCGCGCCGGCCACATCGGCTACGTCTTCCAGGACCCCGCGGCCGGCTTCAACCCGCTGCTGACCGTCGGCGACAGCGTCGCGGAACCCCTGACCGTCCACCGGCGCGAGCTGGGGGCGGCAGCGATCCGCGCCGAAGCCGAGGCGCTGCTGGAGTCCGTGCACCTGCCCCGCGCCTACGCCGACCGCTACCCCCACGAGCTCAGCGGCGGCCAGCGACAGCGCGTCGCCCTGGCCCGCGCGCTCGCCCTGCGGCCCCCGCTGATCGTCGCGGACGAACCCACCTCGGCCCTCGACGTGTCCGTACAGGCGGCAGTGCTCGACCTGTTCGTCGCACTCCAGCGGGAACTGCGTTTCGCGGCACTGTTCATCAGCCATGACCTCGCGGTGGTGGAACAGGTCACCGACCGCGTCGTCGTCCTGCACCGCGGCCGGATCGCCGCGTCCGGTTCCACGGCCCGGGTACTGGGCAGTCCACAGGACGACTACACCCGGCGGCTGGTCGCCGCGCTGCCCGTCCCCGACCCGGTCCGGCAGGCCCGCCGCCGGCACCTGACCCCCGACGCCCTCGACGAAGGAGTGGCAAGCGCATGACCGACACCGCGTGGGACGTGGTCGAACAGGTGCTGAGCAGCACCCCGGTCTTCGACGGCCACAACGACCTGCCGCTGGCGCTGCGCGCCCGCTCCGGCTACAGCGTCGAAGGGCTCGCCGACGGCCGCCCGGACCTCCACACCGACCTGCCCCGGCTGCGCGCCGGAGGGGTCGGCGCGCAGTTCTGGTCGGTGTACGTCTCCTCGAAACTGCCCGAGCCCGAAGCCGTGGTGGCCACGCTGGAACAGATCGACGCCGTGTACCGGCTCGTCGCCCGCTACCCGGACACCTTGGCGATCGCCTACACCGCGGCCGATGTCGAGCGCTCCGTCGCCGACGGACGGATCGCCTCCCTGCTGGGCATCGAGGGCGGCCACAGCCTCGCCGAGTCCCCGGGCGTCCTGCGGTCGTACGCCCGGCTCGGCGTCCGCTACGTGACCCTCACCCACAACGACAACACCTCCTGGGCGGACTCGGCCACCGACGAGCCCGGTGTCGGCGGCCTGAACGACACGGGCCGGGCGATCGTCGCCGAACTCAACCGCACCGGTCTGCTCGTGGACCTCTCCCACGTCGCCGAGTCCACCCAGCGGGCGGCCCTCGCCGCCTCCACCTCTCCGGTGCTGTTCAGCCACTCCTCCGTACGCGCCCTCAACGACCACCCGCGCAACGTCGCCGATCCGGTCCTGGAACTGCTGCGGGACAACGGCGGTGTCCTCCAGCTCACGTTCGTCCCGTACTTCATCTCCGCCGACGTCGCCGAGTGGTCGAAGGAGTTGCAGGCCGAGCGCGACCGTCTCGGGCTCCTGCCCTGGACCTGGCCGCGCGCACCCCGGCCCGGCGAGGACCCGGCCGACGTCGCCGGGGAACACGCGGAGGCCTTCGCCGCGGCCGCCGACGACCGGCTGCGGCGCTGGACCGAGAAGCACCCCCGGCCCGAGGTGACGGTGGCCCAGGTCGCCGATCACGTGGAGCACGCCCGCGAGGTGGCGGGCAGGGACCACATCGGCCTCGGCGGCGACTACGACGGCGTCGACCACCAGCCCACCGGCCTCGCCGACGTCTCCGGCTACCCGGTGCTGCTGCGCGAACTCGCCGACCGCGGCTGGTCCCGGGCCGACCTGGAGGCGCTGACCGGCCGCAACGTGCTGCGCGTCCTGCGCGAGGCCGAACACCGCGCGACCGAACCGCTGTGGCCGACGGCCCCGCTGCGGTGAGCCCACGGTGACCCGCGCGCGCCGATGGGCCGATGTGCTCGCCCGCTGGACACCGGGCCTGCTCGCGGTCGGCTGCCTCCTGGGGGGACTGCCCCTGCCCGAGGCGTCCGCCCGCGCCGAGGAGACGCAGCGCATGCCGGAGCCGGACGGCGGACCGCCGCCCGGCCACCCGGAGTGTCTCGCGCACCTCCCCATGACGGAGACGGAGCGGGAACTCTGGTCCGCCCTGGGCCTCGAAGCCTGACGAACCGACGGGCGGCGAAACGGAGCCGGATCCGCTCCCGGAGGTCCTCGCCGGCCACGGTGGACCATGTCGGTTGAGCGTCTGATGTGGTTGAGCATCTCGACAGTCAAGTACCTCGACGGATGGAGGGCATGGTGCTGGAGGGAAAGGTCGCCCTGGTGACCGGGGCCTCGCGGGGGATCGGCCGGGGCATCGCCGAACGGCTGGGGGCGGACGGAGCGCGGGTGATCGTGAACTACCGGTCCGACGCCGAGGCGGCCGCCCAGGTGGTGTCCTCGGTGGAAAGGGCCGGCGGCCGAGCGACGGCCGTCCGCGCCGACGTCTCCGACCCGGAGGAGCTGCGCGGGTTGTTCGAGATGGCCGAGAGGTCCTACGGCGGCCTCGACCTCCTGGTCGGCAATGTGGGCGTCGCGCGGTTCGCGCCGTTGGCGGATGCCACCGACGAGGACTTCGAGCTGATGTTCACGACCAACACGCGCGCCACCTTCATGGCGTTGCGCGAGGCGGCCCGGCGGTTGCGTGACGGCGGACGCATCGTCGTCGTCTCCAGCGGCGCGGCGGTCACGGCCCGCCCGGCCTCGGGCCTGTACGCAGCCAGCAAGGCAGCCGGTGATCTGCTGGTGCGTACGGCCGCCAAGGAACTGGGACCCCGGGGGATCACCGTGAACAGTGTCCTGCCCGGCGCGACACGCACCGATGCCCTGGAAGCCGGCATGACCGCGGAGCGGCTGGAGGCGACCCGTGCGCAGACGCCCCTCGGGCGCCTCGGCGAGCCTGCCGACATCGCCGCGGTCGTCGCCTTCCTGGTCTCCGATGCCGGCGGCTGGATCACCGGTCAGACCATCCACGCAGGCGGCGGCCTGTTCTGACCCGGCCTGGTCTGACCCGGGAGATGACGATGTCCCCTCAGAAACCGATGGCCTCACGTACGAGGACGACCGTCCCGCGGCCGGGCAGCGCCTCACGCTCCAGGATGAGGATCTTGCCGAGGAAGGAGGTCTGGCCGTAGGCGTCGTGAAGCCGTCGCCACTCCTTGGGCAGGCTGTACTCGCGGATGCGGCGCAGCCCGGTGGGGATGTCAGGGACGACCTTCTGCGCGCCGGCCACCCAGATCACCTTGCGGGCGCCGGACGCGTACGGCGCCAGCTGGCTGCCGCTCGCGGAGCCGACCAGAAGGAACCCGTCCTCGGTGACGGCGTGCACGCTGCCGACGGCGACATCGGGGGTCGCACCGAGCCGGATCCTGGCGTCGACGTCGTCACCCAGGTCCCCGGCCTCGGCCCGCACGGAGCGGAAGTCGCCGGACTCGTCGATCGCGGCGGCTGTCCCGGACAGACGCAGGGTCTCGCTGGTGGCGGCGAACACCGACCGGTCGCGCGGCAGCAGTGAGAGCACGAGTTCCTTGGCGTCGGCCGCGGTGCCGACGAGGTGGACGAGATAGCCGTGGTCGCGCAGGGCGGCGGCCGCGCGCTCCAGACGGGACTCGGCGGCGGGCTCGGCGAAGCCCTCGTCGACGGCGGGTGCCTGAGTGGTCATGGGTCCTCCGGAAATCGAGCCGGTCACGGCTGGTGAGTGGACCCAGTCTGCGAAAGCATGGAACGACCCGGAAGACGGCACTTATTACTGCCTCAGTGAGGTGGAGGGAACCATGACCACCGGCGAGTCCGATCCGATGTCCGTGCTGGGACGACGGGACGAGGTCACCTGTCGTGTGCGCGACGTCCTGGACCGGGTCGGATCCAAGTGGACGGTGACCGTGATCCATGAACTCGGTTCGGGCTCACGTCGCTTCACCGAGATCAAGAACGCCGTCCCCGGCATCAGCCAGCGCATGCTCACCGAGACCCTGCGGGGCCTGGAGCGCGACGGACTCGTCGAGCGCACCGTGCACCCCGTGGTGCCACCCCGCGTCGACTACGAGCTGACGTCGCTCGGCCGCACGTTGCTGGAGTCGGTCCGCACCGTCCTCGACTGGGCCCTGGAGCACGTCGACGACATCGACGTGGCCCGGAAGGCGTACGACGGCCGGACCTGACGCGCGGGACCGGGGGCTGTCGACCGCCCTGCGCGGCCGCCGTGCGCCGTCCGCCGCCGGCTCAGGCCCGGAGCGTGCTGCTGCGCTGTGCCGGTGGGAGCAGCAGGATCTCCAGGGCCTGTGCGCAGGCGCGTGCCTGGGCGAGGAACCACGCGAAGCGGTCGCCGGTGATCAGCTCGGGCGTGCCGCGCACGGCGAGCGCGAAGCGCGCCGAGCCGAGATGGTCCAGGACGGGCACGGCGAGGGTCCTGATCCCCTGGGCCGACTCGCCGTCGTTGAGCGCGTACTCCTGCTCCCGCACCCGTTCCAGCTCGACGGTGAGATGTTCCCGGTCGACGATCGTGCGGTCGGTGAAGGCCCGCAGCGGCGGCAGCGCCTCCGCGCCGGTCTCGCCGGGGCGCGGCCACGCCAGCAGCACCTTGCCCAGTGCCGTGGAGTGCAGCGGCCGGCGCAGCCCCACCTTCGGCGTGACCGAGCCTCCCGCCACGATCACCACATGCGGCCCGCTGCGCAGGGCCAGGTCGGCGGTGGCACCGGTGCGCCGGGCCAGGTCCGTCAGTTCGGGCGAGGCCAGGTGCAGACCGCGCTGGTGATACGACAGACGCCCGAGTTCGGTCACGGCGGGCCCGAGCCGGTAACGCGCCGTGCGGGGGTCCTGCTCGAGGAAACCGGCACCCAGGAGCGTACGGGCCAGCCGGTGCGCCGTCGACGTGGACAGGCCGAGCCTGCGGGAGATCTCCGAGGCGCTGAGGTCCGGGGCGTTGTCGTGGAAGCAGTGCAGGACGTCCAGGGCCCGCTGGACCGCCTGTGCCCCTGCTATCGGAGTCTGTGCCACCGTCCCTCTTCTCCCTGTCCTCTCACACCGTGCCCTCCGGGGCCCGGGCTGAAGATTCCCACATGACGGGAAGTCCGCAGGGCGTTCAGCGCCTGCCGAAACAGCCTGTTCACGCTCACTCCCACATCATGGGAAGCTGCTTGCCGCCTGCTGGAGGGGCGTGTCAGGCTGCGTGCACGCCGCCGGAACGGGTCCGGCGCGAGTCGGCGAAAGGGGCGGAGCCATGCGCGGGACCGCTGCGCCCTTGCTCACCACGCGCCGACACGTCGACCTGGGCCGCGTCGCCAGCGCCGTCTGTCGCTGATCCGCCCCGGCTCACCGGCCCCCCTCGCGGGCATCATCGCGTCGGCAGCCCAAGCCGGTACCCACTCGGCGCGCCGCCGACCCGTACCGCGTCGTCGCGCCGACAGCCCGCGTACCCACCGGACCGCCGGACGTCCTCGGTGGAACCCGGCCGGTCGCCCACCACCCCCACCCCGCACCGAGCGCCGGAGCGACGGCCGCACCGAGGCCCGCGCCTGCCCGGCGCCCGCTCCCCCCCTTCGCCCTCGTCGCCCGCGCGGCGATCAGCCCTCCCTGGGAAGAGCCCATGACGCACCCACTCCTGCCCGGAACCCTGTGGTTCACCCGCTGTCCGGTGCCCACCGCGACCGGCATCGCCGCCGACCGGCGCTGGCTCGCCGAGGAGTTCGCGCCGGACGGGATCGCCGTCCGCTCCCTCCAGGACGCGACCTCCGACGTGGACGCCGCGATCCGCGGCACCCACTACACGCACACCCTGCCCGCGTTGTTCCGCGAGGGCGGCAACGTGCCCGCGCTGTGGGCCCGTTCGCGGGGCGAGGCCACCCGTCTGATCGGTCTGACCTGGATCGAGGAGCGCCAGGCGGTCCTCGTCGCCCCCGGCTCGCCCCTCCGCGGCGCCGCCGCCCTGCGCGGACGGCGACTGGCCGTGCCCCGGCACCCCGTCGCCATCGACTTCTGGCGCGCCATGGCCCTGCGCGGCTTCGAGGGCGCGCTGGCCTCCGCCGGACTCGGCCTGGAGGACGCGGAACCGGTCGACGTGCCCGTCGGCGGCCACACCGGACAGTGGGCCGCCGAACTGGCCGCACTGACCCGCGGCGACGTCGACGCGGTGTACGTCAAGGGCGCCGTGGCCGTCGAGGCCGCGCGGCGCGCCGGCGCCGAGGTGGCGGTCGAACTCGACGAACTGCCCGACCGCGTCCACCGGGTGAACAACGGAACCCCGCGCCCCATCACCGTCCACCAGCGGCTGCTCGACGAGCACCCCGACCTTGTCGACCGGTTCCTCGCCGTGCTGCTGCGCGCCGCCGACTGGGCGGCGGAGCAGCCGGAGGAGGTGGCCCGCATCCTGGGCGCCGAGACCGGTGCCGGCGCGGAGGGCGTGCGCGGCGCCTACCGGCCCGGCACCCACCGCACCCTCCACCCCGACCTCTCCGAGGAACGGCTCTCCCTGCTCGCCCTCCAGGAGTCGGCGCTGCGCGCCCACGGCTTCCTGCCCGAACCCGTCGACGTCCGGGCCTGGGCCGACCCCGAACCGCTGCGCCGCGCCCGCCTCCGCCTCGCCGACCACCGGCCCCCGTCCCGCTCTCTCGACACGTAGGACTGTCATGCGCCTTTCGAGACTTCTCCCCGCCGCCGTCTCCACCGCCACCGCCCTCATCGTCCTCACCGCCTGCGGCACCTCACAGGCCGGCACCGGCTCCGCGACCGCCGCCACGGTCACCATCCGCATCCCCGACCCCGGCAACTCCGGAGTCCTCGCGGTGGGCAAGAAGGACGGCTCCCTCGCCAAGGCGCTGGCCGAGGTGCACGCGAAGGTCGCCTGGACCGGCAGCGCCGGACCCTTCGCCCCGGCGGCGCAGGCCCTCAACGCCGACCAGCTCGACATCGCCACCGGCTCGATCACCTCCGGCATCACCTCGCTGTCGCAGAACCCCCGCTTCAAGTTCTTCACCGCCACCGCACCCGACCCGGTCGGCGAGGGCATCCTCGTCAAGAACGGCTCCGGCATCGACTCCGTCAAGGACCTCGTCGGCAGGAAAGTCGCCGTCAACCAGGGAGGCACCGGCGAGTACCTGCTGCTGAAGGCGCTCGCCGAGGAGGGCATCGCCGCGGACGAGGTGGAGCGCGTCTATCTGCGGCCCGACCAGACGGCCGCCGTCTTCAACGCCGGCAAGGTCGACGCCTGGGCGGTCTGGGCGACCTACTCCGTGGCCGAGCTCGGCACCGGCAAGGCTCACTTCCTGGCCGACGGGCAGGCCATCGGATCGGACAACTACAGTCTCACCGCCGTCCGCGCCGCCTTCGCCGAGCAGCATCCCGACGTCGTCAAGGCGCTCTACCAGTACCTGCACGACGGCAGCGTCGAGGAGAAGCGGGACCCGGCCGCCTACCTGAACGTCAACACCGACGCCGGGCCCCAGGCCCTCACCGGAGAGGCCAAGCGCATCCAGGTCGAGTTCACCGGCAAGGGCGGCACCGTCGAGCCGATCACCGATGCGGACATCACCCGCTTCGAGGCCGTCGCGAGCTTCTACGCCCAGCAGAAGGTCACCCCTGCCGAGGTCGACGTCGCCGCCCACCTCATCGACGTGACGACCCTGTCATGACGGCCGTCCACGAGATCCCGGCACCGCCGGGCGGCACGGGACTGGTGACGCCCCGGGCCGTCGTCCCACGGCCCCGCCCCCGCCGGGTCACGGTCGTCGTCCGGGCCCTGGGACCGGTCGCCCTGCTCGTGCTGTGGTGGGCCGCCTCCGCCACGGGCGTCCTCACCCCGGACGTGCTCGCCTCACCGGCCGACGTGGTGCGCGCGCTCGGCGAGCTGTGGGGCAACGGCCAGCTGTCCGACGCGCTCGCCACCTCGCTGACCCGCTCCGCCACCGGTCTGCTCCTCGGCCTCGCCGCGGGCCTGACGCTGGGCGTCGTCACCGGATTCACTCGCCTGGGCGACGAACTCCTGGACTCGTCCCTCCAGACCCTGCGGACGATCCCCTTCCTGTCCCTGGTCCCGCTGTTCATGGTGTGGTTCGGCATCAACGAGATCGCCAAGATCCTGCTGATCGCCGTCGCCACCACCTTCCCGATGTACGTCTCCACCTCCAGCGGCGTCCGCAACACCGACGCGAAACTCGTCGAGGCGATGCGCAGCTTCGGCATGAGCAGGATCGCCGTCGTGCGTGAGGTGGTCCTGCCCGGCGCACTGCCGTCGCTGCTGGCCGGGCTCCGGCTGTCGATGACCCTCAGCGTGATCGCGCTGATCGCCGCCGAGGAGATCAACGCCACCGCCGGCATCGGCTACCTGATGGCCCAGGCACAGAGTTACGCTCGCACAGACGTCCTGGCCGTGTGCATCCTCGTCTACGGCCTGTTCGGGCTGCTGGCCGACGCGATCGTCCGGCTCCTGGAGCGGGTGCTGATGCCGTGGCGGAGGGCGGGCCGATGACGACTGCCGTCGAAGTCAGCGCGCTGCGCAAGGCGTTCGGACCACGGGCCGTGCTCGACGGGCTCGACCTCACCATCGGGCGGGGCGAGTTCGTCGCCCTGCTGGGCGCCAGCGGCAGCGGCAAGACGACCCTGCTGCGCATCCTCGGAGCCCTGGACAGCGCCGACGCGGGCCGGGTGCTGGTCCCCGGCGCGCGCACCGTCGTCTTCCAGGAACCGCGCCTCGTGCCCTCCAAACGGGTGCTGGCCAACGTGACCGTCGCCCTGCCCCGCACCGCGTCCGAACGCGGCCGCCGGGCCCTGGCGGAGGTCGGCCTGGAAGGCCACGCCCGGGCCTGGCCCGCCACCCTCTCGGGGGGTGAGGCGCAGCGCGTGGCCCTCGCCCGCGCCCTGGTCCGTGAGCCCGAACTCCTCCTCCTGGACGAGCCGTTCGCCGCCCTCGACGCCCTCACCCGGCTGCGCATGCAGGACCTGGTGGGCGAGCTGTGCCGCGCCCACCGGCCGGCCGTCCTGCTCGTCACCCACGACGTGGAGGAGGCCGTGCGTCTCGCCGACCGCGTCTGCGTCCTGCGCGAGGGCCGGCTCGTCACCGACGAGCCCGTGGACGTGCCCCGTCCCCGCGACCCGGGCGACCCGTCCTTCGCCGCCCTGCGCCGCCGCCTGCTGAACGACCTGGGCGTACCGCCCACCACGACCGTTGAGACCGGAGAGCACTGAAATGTCCCTCACCATCGGCGTCCACAACAGCAACCCCACCCTCTACTACCTCTCGCGCCTCGACTTCGCCGCCGAGGAACTGGCCCCGCTGGGGGAGACGGTCGTCTTCCACCCGTACACCGACGGCGTGCGCACCGGGCCACTGCTGACCGAGGGCGTGATCGACTTCGGCGGTACCGGCTCGACCCCGCCCGTCACGGCCCAGGCCGCCGGTCACGACCTCGTCTACGTCGCGGTCTCCGCCCCGCGCCCCGACCACGGCGCGCTCCTGGTCACCGAGGACAGCCCCGCGCGCACGGTCGCCGACCTGGAGGGCGGCACCGTGCACCTGGCGATCGGCTCCTGGCAGACCCACCTCGTCGCCAAGGCCCTCGACGACGCGGGACTGTCGTACGCCATCGACATCACCGCCGAACGCGGGGGTGAGGACAGCGAGAAGCTGCTGCGCGACGGCTCCATCGCGGCCTGGGTCGCCCAGGGGCCGCAGCTGGCCGCCGCCCTGCGCACCGGGGGCGTCCGGGCCCTCGTCCGCACCGGCGACGTCATCACCGACCGCTCGGTGTTCTTCACCCGGCGCGAGCTGGCCGAGAACCGGCCCGAGGTCGTCGAGGCACTGGTACGCGCCCTGCGCCGGGCCGACGCCTGGGCCGAGGCCCATCCGGGCGAGGCCGCCGCGATCGCCGCCGGCCACCAGGGCGGCACCGCCGCCGACTGGGAGACGGCCCTGCGCGCCCTGCCCTGGCGCATCGAGGACGTCGGCGCGGACTTCCTCGCCGAACAGCAGCAGGCCGCCGACATCTTCGCCCGCACCGGCTTCATCGACGGCCCCGTCACGGTCGCCGACGCCGTGGCGCGCCGGGACAGGGACTGAGGGGACACACGACCATGGCCTCCGAAGTGCTCTGGTACATCATTCCGCGCGAGGGCGCCTACCCCTGGGAGCCAGGCGGCCGCCGCCCGGTCGACCTCGGCTACCTCCAGCAGCTCGCCGGCACGGTCGAACGCCTCGGCTTCAGCGGCGCGCTGCTCGCGACCGACCTGTACGACGTCTGGCCGCTGGGCAGCGCCCTCGCCGCCGCCACGAGCCCCCGTTTCCATCCGCTGCTGGCCGTCCACCCCGGTCTGATCGCCCCGACGCTGCTCGCCAAGATGGCGCTCACCTTCGACAGCCTCTTCGGCGGACGCCTGCGCTTCAACGTCGTCAACGGCTCGACGAAGACGCTGCGCGAGTACGGCCTGAACGTCGAGCACGACGAGCGGTACGCGCTGAGCGCCGAGTACTGGTCCATCGTCAAGCGGCTCACCGCGGGCGAGGTCTTCGACCACCGGGGCCGGTTCTACGACCTCAAGGGCGCCGGCTCCTCGTTCGGCGACCTCAGGCCGACGCAGACCCCGCACGTGCCGCTGTGGTTCGGTGGCTCCTCCGAACCGGGCATCGAGATGGCGGCCCGGCACGTGGACGTCTATCTCACCTGGGGCGAGCCGCCGCACCTGCTGAAGGAGAAGCTGGACCGGGTGCGCGAGCGGGCGGCGGCGCACGGCCGCACCCTGCGCATCGGCCTGCGGTTGCACCTGATCGTCCGCGACACCGAGGACGAGGCCTGGGCGGCGGCCGACCGGCTGCTCGACGTCACCAGCGAGGCGACGTACGCCCGGCAGCTCGGCGACCGTGCGGGGGAGGACGGCGTCGGCTGGCAGCGGCAGTTCCGCCAGCACGGCGGCCGGGTGCCCGCCCGAGCCCGGGAGCTGGAGACCCACCCGAACCTCTGGCCGGGCATGAGCCTGTTCCGCCCGGGGCCGGGCACGGCGGTGGTGGGCTCGGCCGCCCAGGTGGTGGAGCGGCTGAAGGAGTACGAGGACCTGGGCGTCGACACCTTCATCCTCTCCGGCAACCCCCTGCTGGAGGAGGCGTACCGGGTCGCGGAGACCGTCCTGCCCGCCCTCGGCGTCAGGCCCTGAACGTCCCTCCCCTCCCGGTCACCTCCGAGGGCTGACCCCCTCCACCGTCAGGCCGAGCAGCCGGTGCGCCTCCGCGGCGGGGTCCGGGTGGTGCTCCGTGGCCAGGGCGATCCCCGTGACCAGCGTGATCAGGTCGGCGATGGTCACACCCGGCGCCACCGCACCGGCCCGCACGGCGTGCCGCAGCAGAGGATCGGCCGCCCCGGTGAGCCGTGCCGAGCAGACGTTCACATGGTCCGGGTCGTCCGTTCCGTCCTGGATCAGCGCGTCGGCCATGCCCCGCGCGGAGGCGGCGTACGCGGTGAGCGCGCCCAGCCAGTCCAGCAGCGCGGCCCGCGCGTCGGCCGCCCCGGCCGACTCCTCGGCGCGGGCGCACAGGGCCTCGATCCGCTCGCTGAACACGGCCTGGAGCAGGGCGCGCCGGCCGGGGAAGTGCCGGCGCACGGTCGCCGAACCGACCCCCGCGACCCGGGCGATCCGCTCCAGGGAGGCGTCGGCGCCGTGGGCGGCGACCTCCTCCTCGGCCACGGCGAGAATCCGCGCGTAATTGCGCCGGGCGTCCGCGCGCTGGACGGTCATGGCGTTCTCTCCGAGCTTGCTAAGTGGCGGGGCCCTCCGTATCGTACCCGAACGTAAACGGCGGGCCCCGCCATTTAGTGCCGTGCCACCACGTGAGGAACCCCTATGACCACAGAATCCGCACCGGTCCTGGTCACCGGCGCGACCGGCAGGCAGGGCGGTGCCACCGCCCGCGCCCTGCTCGCGCAGGGCGTGCGCGTCCGGGCACTCGTCCGCGACCCCGCCACCGGCCGGGCGAAAGCAGTCCGGGCGCTCGGCGCCGAACTGGTCACCGGCGACCTCGACGACCGCGACTCCGTGACCGCGGCCGCCGAGGGCGCCCGCGCCGTGTTCTCGGTCCAGATGCCCGACATGGCCGGACGCGGCTTCGACGGCGAGGTCGCCCAGGCCGTCCATCTGATCGAGGGGGCGCGGGCCGCCGGAGTACCGCAGTTCGTGCACACCTCCGTCTCCGGAGCCGGGCAGCACACCCGATGGGTCAAGGGTCCCTGGGCCTGGATGGAGCCCTACTACACCGCGAAGGCCGGCATCCAGGACCGGGTGCGGGAGGCGGGCTTCGCGCAGTGGACGCTCATCAAACCGGGCTTCTTCATGGAGAACTTCCACCCCTCGGAGGCCATCATGTTCCCCCGCGGTGTCGAGGGCGGACTGGTGAGCCTGCTGAAGCCCCCGACCCGGCTGTCCCTCGTCGCGGTCGAGGACATCGGCAGGGCGGCCGCCGCGGCCGTCGCCGCGCCCGAGCGGTTCCACCGTGTCGAACTGGAGCTGGCGAGCGACTTCCTGACGATGACGGACATCGCCGAAGTCCTCTCCCGCCACCTGGACACCGAGCTGACCGCGCCCGACATGACCGAGGAGCGGGCGACCGCTGCCGGGATGCCCGACATGGGCTTCGCACAGGCTCACCTCAACGAGCACGCCCAGCCCGCCCGCCCGGAGTTCGCGCGAGACCTCGGCCTCTCCCTCACCACCTTCGAGGCGTGGGCACGAGAACACCTGCGGGCGACAGCCTGACGCTGCCCCTGCCGCAGGTCCCGTACAGAACGTACGGACGGCATGACCGTGCGCGCACTGTGCAAGCCTGACAGCGCCCATTGCGGCTCCTCCAGGCGCGCCGTGATGTGGTCCGCGGAGCCAGGGGCCGATGATGGCGGTCGGGCCTGTCGGAGGCTCGTCTTCGTACGTGTGAGGGGAGTCGTTCGATGGCTGACGAGCCGATTCTGGTGCTCGCCGCGACCGGCGGACAGGGCAGGGCCGTGACGGACGCGCTGCTGGGCCGCCGAGCCCCGGTCCGGGCGCTGGTCCGCGACCCGGACCGGAAAGCCGCGCGGGAACTGGCCGAGCAGGGCGTCGACGTGCGGGCCGGATCGCTGAGCGACCATGCGTCGCTCGCCGCGGCGATGAGCGGGGTGGCGAGTGTGTTCGCGTTCACCACTCCCTTCGAAGCCGGTACGGAGGCGGAGGTCGCCCAAGGGCGGGCGATCCTCTCCGCCGCGGCGCAGGAGCACGTCCCGCACCTCGTGTTCAGCTCCGTCGCCGGGGCCGACCAGGACAGCGGAGTACCGCACTTCGACAGCAAGGCGCGCATCGAGCGGGAACTGGCCGACGGCGACGTGCCGTACACGATCCTGGGGCCGACCTACTTCTTCGACAACGCCATGGGCGGAGCGGAACGCATCGTCAGCGGCCACCTCGACCTGCCGCTGCCCCCCGACCGTCCACTCCAGCAGCTCGCCCGCCGGGACCTCGGCGCTTTCGCCGCGGAGGTCCTGGTCGCCCCCGCCTCCTACGTCGGGCAGCGCATCGAACTGGCCAGTGACGCCCCCACACCCACGCAGATGGCGGACTCGTTCAGCGCGGCGCTGGGGCGGGAGGTCCGCCACGAACGGGTACCGCTGGCGGCGATCGGCAACCCCGACATGCACGCCATGTGGACGTTCCTCAACGGGCCCGGCTACCGCGTCGACATCCCCGCCCTCCACCATGCCCACCCGGACATCCCCTGGACCCGTTTCGCGGACTGGGCGCAGCGCACATGGGCCGACGCTCGCTGAGCCGTCGGCGGCAACGGCGAGCGGAGGTCTCAGGCTCTGTACGGCGTTCTGCGGCCGCCACCGCCACGCACTTGATATGTGCCGGGTCCGACTTGCTTGGACACCATGCTGACCAGCGTTGCCCAGCGGAGCGGCCACCGGGTTTCCTTGTCCCAGATCGATCCGCCGGGGAAGCCCATGGCGGCTCCCCTCAGATCGACGCCGGTCATGCCGGCGTTGATCAGGTTAGCGCCTGTCAGGACAGCGTCGGCCAGTAGCCGAACCGCGGTAGAGCATGCCGGTCGGCCCACCGCGCACGCCACAGCTGTCGACGGCCAGGGCGCGGGGGCCCTTCAGGTAAGGGCGTAGGTGCTGAAGACACTCGTTCACGGTAAGAGCTGGGATACTCGACTGAGGGGTGAATGGCCGCTTCCGCAAGCGAAATGGGCGCGTGTACGCCTCTGTGCGGTGGTCCGGGGCGCTGGGGGTGGCGGGTTGGTGACTGCTTCCCGGCCGCCCCGTCCCCGGGTGCGCCGTCGGCGCGCTCGGCGACCAGGCGTGGTGGAGAGGTGGGCGCCGTCGGCAAGGCGAGCGGGTGCAGCCGTCGAGCACCTCGAACTCCGGGTGCTCGACGGGACCGGACGCCCAGTTGATCGGTCCGGGCACGGATGCGGCCCGTCCTGGACGCTCTGGAAGCCGAGTTCCCCAAAGCCGCAGCCCATCTGGACACCGCCCAGTACGACTTGCTGGCGTTCGCCGCCTTCCTGCGTGTCCGACTGGCCGGAAAGCGCCCATGGGAAGTTCCAAGGCTCAACACAGCCGACGCCCAAGGTCGTTAAGGTGTCGGTGATCCGTCATGCCGATCAAGGTCCGGCGGGTTGAGCACGGACCACCGAATCAGCCCTGCCACCGCCCCGCCATCGCCACGCCACTGCCACCGGAACGACGAGCAGGACCGGAACCCCTCCAGCGTCGGTCGGCACCCACCGACCCCTCCCAGAGAAGATCTCGTATGCGCATTCGAGCAATCGGCGTCGTCGTCGCGGGCCTCACGCTCGCCACCCTCGCGACCCCCGCACAGGCCGCGGATCTGCCGGCGCCGAACATCGAGGCCATCCGCACCGTGCAGCGACAGGCCATGGCGCAGGGCGCACCGGGCGCGCTGACCCTCATCGACGACCAGGCCACCTACTACGGCGTCGCGAGCGGCAAGGCCGACACCGCCACGGGGGCCAGGATGGACACCGGTCGACGGTTCCGGATCGGCAGCGTCACCAAGACCTTCAGCACGGTCGTCCTGATGCAGCTGGTCTCCGAGGGCCTCGTCGATCTGGACGCGCCCGCCAACACGTACCTGCCCACACCCCTGCCGAGCAGCTCCATCACCGTGCGGCACCTGCTCAGCCACCGCAGCGGGCTCTACGACTACACCAACGACATGTTCTACTACACCGTTCCGGGCTTCGAAGCGGTGCGGAACAAGACGTTCAGCTTCCAGGAACTGATCGACAAGTCCACGGCGCACCCGCTGACCATCACGCCCGGATCCGGCTACAGCTACTCCAACACCAACTTCGTGGTGATCGGCCAGATCATCGAGCACCTCACCGGGAAGCCGGTCGCCGAGCAGTACCGGCAGCGCATCTTCGAGCCGCTCAAGCTCGGCAACACCTCCTACGTGCACCCCCTGACCGGCATCACCGGGTCCGCCTCACGCGGCTATCTGCGACCGGACGACACCACGCTTCCCCTGGTGGACTCCACGGAGCAGACGGTCTCCTGGGCGCAGTCCGCCGGCGCGATCATCTCCAACGCGGAGGACCTCGACACGTTCTTCAGCGCCCTGCTCTCCGGCGCCCTGCTCCCGGAGAGCGCCCTGCGGCAGATGACCACCATGGTCCCGGTCAACGCGGACGGCAGCCAGTCCTACGGTCTGGGTCTGCGCGCCAGGAAGCTCTCCTGCGGTGTGACGGTCTACGGGCACACCGGCACCGTGCAGGGTTACTACACCTGGGCGTTCGGTGCCGCCGACGGCAGCCGCACCATGACCTCCATGGCCAACACCTCCAACAACGGGACCGTGAACACCACGCTGGGCGCGACGCTGGAGGCGGCGTTCTGCGGCACCGCCCCGGCGGCCGCTTCCGTCAGCGCCGCGGCAGCGGTCGACGACGGGTTCCGCGAGGAGATCGCCCCGGACGTCGTCCGCGGCCGACGGTGACCGGCAGGTCTCCTGATCCGCATCGACGGACCGGCGGCGATCGACGATTGCCCGGCGGAACGGCACCGGCGGGCACTACGCTGCCGTGTCGTGCAGGAGACACGCCTCGACACCGCCCGGATCCGGGCGGCCCGCCGGGTGATCGACCCGGTTTTCCTCGACACTCCGCTGTACCGCTGCGAGGCGCTGGAGCCCGAGCTCGGGTGCGCGGTGAGCATCAAGCTCGAAACGGCGAACCCGGTCCGCAGCTTCAAGGCCCGCGGCACCGAGGTGGTCGCGAGCCTGCTCGCCGACAACGGCTCGCCGGCCGTGGTGTGCGCCAGCGCGGGCAACCTCGGCCAGGCCCTCGCGTGGTCCGGCCGCGGCCGGGGGCTCGACGTGACCGTCGTGGCATCCCGTTTCGCGACTGCGGCCAAGCTTGATCGCATCCGCGCGTTGGGCGCCGCTCTGGAACTGGTGGACGGCGACCACGAGACGGCTCGCGAGCGGGCGGCGGCCATCGCGCGGTACGACGGCATCCGGCTGGTCGAAGACAGCCTGGACATCGAGACCTGTGAGGGCGCGGCGACCATCGGCCTGGAACTGGCGGACGCCGCGCCGTCCTTCGACACCGTCCTGATCGCTCTCGGTGGCGGGGCGCTGGCCACCGGCGTGGGGCACGTGATGAAGGCACGGGCACCCGACGTCGAGGTGATCTGCGTCCAGCCGCTGGGCGCACCGGCGATGACACACTCGTGGCGCAGGCGGTGTGTCGTCACCACCGACTCCACCGATACCATCGCCGACGGCGTCGCCGGCCGGTGTCCCATCCCGGCCGTCCTGGACGACCTCCTCCTGGTCGCGGACGACGCCGTCCTGGTCCGGGAGGCGTCGATCACCGCCGGTATGAGGCTGCTCCTCGACCACGCCGGCCTCGTCGTCGAACCGTCGGCCGCGCTCGGCATCGCGGCACTCCTCGAAGACCGTGACCGCTTCGCCGGCCGACACGTCGTCACCATCGTGTGCGGCGGCAACGTCGACATGGACGCCTACCACCGCTGGGTCGGCGCGGCTCCCGTCCCCAGGTCCTGACCGCAGTACGGGTCACCCGCTCGCGTCCCGCATCACGTGGGCCAGCGCCGCGATGGACCGTCCGCCGCCGTGTGCGAGGGCGAGGCGGGCCCGTTCGGGGGTGGTGCCGGCCATGAGGGTGACGAGGGCCGTCGCGGTCTCCCCGCCGCAGGCGTCCAGGCAGGACAGTGGAGCTTCGAGGTGTACGGCACCGCAGCCCCCTGACGTGACTCCCGATCTGACGAACCGTCAGAGCATCAGCAGCAGCCGCGTGTTCGGTACGAGCTTCCGGTTCACGCTGGTGCTCTGCACGAAGATCGTGAAGTCGTCGTTGTGGTTCGGCTTGACGCGGACTTCCACGTCCGGCAGACCGAGCAGGGCTCGGGCCTCGGGCCCCGTGTACACCCGGTCCGTCTTCTTCTCCAGCACCGCGATCCGCTTCCGCGCCTGGATCTTCTCCGACTTGCTCAGCTGGTAGAACGCGCCGCCGGTGCGGTAGGTGTGCCCGCTCTCGACGACCCAGTCCCGGATCCCCGCGTCCCGGCCCACCTGGATCAGCTGGTACGCCGACGGATCCACCGGGGCGAGGCCGGCCGCCTTGATGGTGTCCTTGTTGACCGCCTCCGCACCGGTGGAGAACACCGCCCGCGAACCCCGGATCCCCTGGGTGCGGCCCACCATGAACTTCTCGGTGGCCTGCTGGATGACCTGCCCGGCCTCCTCCAGGCCCTGTGTGCTCGTGGCGTCCCAGATGGCGATGTTGTCCTTCGGGAACCCGCACTGCATGGCCTCGCGCTTGCCCATCTGGTCCGGCACGAGGACCGCCAGCGTCCAGTTGGCCTCCTGCGTCTCGATCATCCGGGACACGGCCTCGACCAGTTCACGCGCATTCCTGGAAGGGGCGTCCGGGCAGCGATGACTCGCGTTCTCCTGCCCGTCGGTCAGGACGAACGTCAGGAAGCTGTGGTCGCCGTACAGCTGAGCGGTCTGTGCCAGCTCCCGCTGCGACTTCAGCGCGGCCGCCAGCAGAGCCGTCATACCGCCGACCCGGTAGAGCTGCTTCAGCGACGGCATCCGCAGCACGTCCTTGTCGTAGATGACGCACTCCACCTCGTCCGCGAAGGCGTACACGGTGACGCGGGTCTCCTGGTCCAGTTCCCTCGACCGGCGGGCGAGGTAGGCGATCTGCTGGTCGGCGACCTCGACGACCTTGCGGCTCAGGTGGGACATGGACGAACTGGCGTCCAGCACAAGAGCGACGTGATTGATGTAGTTCTGCTTCCCGGACATGACGGCTCCCCCTCGTTCGGACTCGATGCTCCTACCGTCTCACCCACCACTGACAATCGGTCCTGGCTCCGGGGGGCACCGGCCGGCCGGGCGTGGCCCGTGCCGGTGAAGGCGCCGACACCTTCGAGCCACGTGTGATTGACTGATCCGCATGGCCCCGTCTCCGCATCCGCCCGTTCGGCCGTGACCGCCGAACCGACCGCGGCCACTCGGCCCCGCAACCGCAAGCAGCTCATCGTCGAGGCGGCCGGCCGAATCTTCAGCGAGCGCGGCTACCACACGGCATCCATGGAGAAGATCGCCGCCGGCGTGGGGATCACCGCGGCGGCCCTGTACCGGCACTTCCCGAACAAGTACGCGCTGTTCGCCGAGTGCGCCGACGTCATGGCGGACCGACTGGTCGCCGCGCTCGACGAGGTGCCGCCCGGGGCGGCCCTGACGGACGTGCTCACCGCCGTCACCCGGGTCACCGTCGCACATCGCGCGTCGGGCGGCGTGTACCGATGGGAGGCGCGGTACCTCAACCGTGAGGACCGCCGGCATCTCGGGGCGAAGTTCGGGTACGTCGTCCGGCGGGTCGACGAGGCGGTGCAGCGCGAGTACGCACTGCCCGACGAGCGCCTGCGGGCCGTGGCGGCCCTCGGCGCGATCGGGTCCATCACGATGCACCACACCTCCATCGCCCAACGCCGGGCCGAAGAGCTGCTGTCGGCGTCCGCGCTGCGCGTGGCCGCGACCGATCCCGCGGCCGCCCTCAGGGGCGCACGCCCCGTCGAACTGCCCGCCCAGTCGGTGCCGCGGACGCGACGCGCGGAGATCCTCGCGGCCGCCATCCCGCTGTTCGCACGGGACGGGTTCGCCAGCGTCACGAACGGACAGATCGCGGAGGCGGTGGGACTGGCCCCGTCCGCGCTCTACCGGCATTATCCCGGCAAGGTCGACATCCTGGCGGCGGCGTGTCTTCAGGCGGCGGGACTCCTGGCCCGGGGAGTGGAGCAGAGTCTTCACGAGGTGACCGGCCCGCGCGACGCCATCGTCGCGCTGGCGGCGACGTACGTGGCCTACAGCTTCGAGTACACCGCGCTCAACAGCGTCGCCGAAGCCGAGCTGGCCGGCTTGCCGGCCGACCTGCGGCGGTCCCTGGTCCTCGCACAGCGTGAACACATCGCCGTCTGGGAGCAGCAGCTGCGGCTGGCCCGTCCGGAGCTGGACCCGCGCCAGGCCCGGGTGCTGGTGCACGCGGGGTTCGGCGTGGTGGTCGAGGCCGGACGCAGACTGCGGTGGCGGGACGGCCAGGACCACCGTGACGCCGTGACCGCTCTGGTCCTGGGTGCTCTGGGTCTCTGAACCGCCGTCGGACCCCGGCGGCGACGAGGCGCAGCGTCGTGAGGCGCCTGGTGCGAACGTCACCCTGGTGCCCGTCCCTCGGCCCGATCTGCCGCGGGACGGGCAGGTGAGATCGGCGCGACGGCTCAGGCCGCCCTGTTTCCGGTGGGGATGGTGATGGGGGTGGTGGTACCGGAGGAGCCCTTGTTGAGGAACAGCATGGCCAGGGCGCGCACGAACTGGTCGAACATGTAGAAGGCGGTGGGCATGATGGGCGACAGCCCTTCACGGAACAGGATGAACGCCGGCCACGCGGTGCGGACCAGGGCCGCCGACGCGTAGTCGCGTTCCAGTCCCAGCCAGTCGCCGACCTCGTCGCTGAGGACGTAGCGCACGAACTCGTTCAGGAAGCCGCGTGTGACGCCGAGGTCGATCTGCGCGGTCAGGCCGAGCAGTTCCTCGGCCAGTGCGATGCCCTCGGTCGACGGGGTGAGGATCGGGGTGAGCACCTGCGCCGACTGCTTCTCGGCGGCCGCCCATGTCTTGGGGATGTGCTCGTACGGCACACCGAGCAGGTGGATGGCGACCTGCCACGAGTGCAGGAACGCCTCCTGGTCCGCGGCCGGGAACGGGATCTTCCAGTCGAGCAGCTTCCTGTACACGTAGGTGCCCAGGCTGTGGAAGGTGACCAGGATGTCGGCGGCGCTGATCGGGACGGTCTCGTCGGCGACCGCCCGCCAGTGCGGCGACTGCGGCAGCAGGTGACGCACCGCGGCGTGCACCACGCGCGTCTTGTTGGCGGTGACGACGAACTGTCCCGTCGGCTCGAAGGCGCCCAGCTGGGACAGGTCGTAGCCGAACGTGAACGTCTTGGCCGCGCGGTCCTGCATGTCGGCGCCGCCCGCGGACCAGTAGACGCTCTTGGCCTCGCGCGGAATCACGGTGCTCATGATTCCGCTGCCGAGGCCGTACAGCATGAAGAGGTACGTGTCCCTGCGCCGGTTGAAGTCGGCCGCGCGGGCCAGCTTGGCGGGGTCGGCCCAGGAGGGCAGCTGGTTGACCTGCCCCAGGTATGCGGCGAATTCGGCCGGCAGGCCGCTGGGCAGCGGGTCGTCGTTGTTCACCCACGACGCCCAAGCGGTGTTGATCGTCGGCACGTGTCCGTTCTCGAGCATCGAAACCATCAGAGGGTCCGCCGCGTCGTCCCAGATCCACTCCGGACCGGTCCCCGCGGCGGCTCCCGTCACGGAGTCCGTCGACGCCCACGCCCGTGCGGGGTTCGCCAGGCCCACGAGGCCGAGTGCGACACCGAGTGACAGAGCCTTTCGCCTGCTGAGGTTCTCCATTGACTTACCTGCTTCCCTAAGGGGCCAGACGGCGCTGTACGCCATGCCTCGCACGTCATTTGCATGTCCGTCATGTTTCGGATCTCGTTGAGCGATGTGATTTTCCATTAACATAGCGAGGCGAGTTACCGTCGGCAATGGTGGTGACGGAGGTGGGATGCCCGACCGTCCGAGCGCGACCCGTCGGCCGACCCGCCCGCCACGGAGGGGAAGCGTTCGGCCCGAGGAGACCCCGTACGGCGCATCACCGTTTCCCGCCACCGGCCGGGTCACCGGGGCTGACCTGTCCTCGACCGGCGACCACGCCTGCCCGGTCGCCGACCGTTGCCGCCATCACCCACCAGGGCAACCCCGCGGCACGCTGAGCCCCGCCCGCGCGGCGCTGCGTTCAGCAACCGCCCTGTTACATGATCTTATGAATTCCCGTCCGGTCCCTCGATCCTTCGGATGACCTGCGAAAACCATCGGCGCCCACGCCTGTCCGCATACCGGACGCTCGGGATTAATTATCCGGAGTGTTGACGAAAATCAGCGCCCGTTCGCATGCTGAGCAGCATGTCACCCCAGGACGGCCCGTCGGCCCGCGTCGGACGCGGTGCGACAGGCTTCTGCGCGAACGGCCGCACGGTCCAGGCTTCCTCGACCGATGCGGGCTTCATGGCCCCACTGACGGGCTGTACGGGACGTCCGTGTCCGGCGCAGACGTCGCCGCGCCACGCTTAGCCGCCGCGCTGTCGCGGCTTTCGCAGCGGATCGGCCCCCCGGCCGCACAAGATCGGCTCCCCGGCCGCACAAGCCGCTGTCCGGCGGGCCGGAACCGTCCTTCGGGTCCGGCCCGAGCCCGGCGCAGCTCCGCCTGACGCCGCGTTCACCTGACGCCGCGTTCACCTGCCCCTCCGCGTCGCCGCACACGACGTCTTCGGCACGGCGCGCGGGAGAGCGGAAGACGGAGCGGAAGACGGAGCGGAAGACGAAACACGCCGGATCCCCGGCCCCACCCCCGGTTGTGCCCTGCCCGCGATCCCTCAGGGCCGCGGGCCGGGCACCGGCACCCTGACGACGAAGGAGAAGTGACTGATGACCAGTGCCGAGAAAAGGTCGCACGTCGGCCGGCGGTCCCTGCTGGCAGCAGGCGCCGGCATGGGCGTGACGGCGGCGCTGCCCGCTGCCACGGCGCAAGCCGCACCGGCGAAGGCGGCGCCCGCGCCGGCGGATCCCGCGAAGGCCGTGCCGGCGTCGGCGCGGCGGTACCCCTCGAACTGGCCCGACCCCAGCTCCTACGGCGTGGCGGACACCCGGCTGGACCTGTGGCCGCGCGACGACAACTCCTTCGTCCTTCCGCTCGAACTGCGCCCTCGGGACGAGGAGCGGGGCGTGGTCTGGATCCGGGACACCTATGTCAACTGCTTCGTCGTCGACGGCCGTCCGCTGTATGTCGCCACGGGCACCACACGCGTACCCGGACTCGCCGTGGCCGCCCCGTGGAACGACGGCATCTTCGTGTGGACCGCCCCCTCGCTCAAGGGCCCGTGGAGACTGGCCGACACGACCGGCATCCGGCCCGACGCGGAGAAGGGCAAGGTGTGGTCGCCCGAGTTCGTCGACGAGAACCGCTCCGGACGCACCGTCGTCGCTCCGTGGCAGGAGTACTGGTACGACACCAAGTACGGCAAGCGCGGCCATGCCTGGGCGCCGGAAGTGCACTACTTCCGCGGCAAGTGGTACATCGTCGCGTGCACGGGCGACTACGCCAAGAAGGTCGGCTCCTTCCTACTGGTCAGCGAGGGCGGGGTCGAGGGCCCGTACCGGCTCGCCGAGGGCAACCTCGAAAAGCCCTTCGGTGACTCGTTCATCGGGGGGCCGAGTTTCATCGAGCCCGGCGCGTACCACCACATCGACGGCGGGCTCTTCTCCGAGGGCGACGACGCGTGGCTCGTCCTGCACAACAACCTGTACGCGAAGTTCACGGACGACATGGAGGACATCGTCACGCCGACAGGCCTTCCGACGTTCCAGCAGCAGCCCTATTCCCCCGAGCCGTATCTCGAAGGCGCGTACGTGTTCAAGTACGGCGGCACGTACTACCTCGTCCATGCCGCGTGGGACCGGACCTCGGTCAACAGCGACGGTACGACGCGGCAGGCCTACGACACGGCCGCCACCGGTCGCGTGCAGTACCAGTACGACGCGATCGTCGCCGTGTCGGACACGTTCGAGGGTCCGTACTCACAGCGGTGGACCGCCGGTGTCGGCGCCGGCCACAACAACTTCTTCGTGGATCACAGCGGCGGTCTGTGGGCGACGTTCTTCCTCAACCCGGCCGCCGGCTACTACGCCAACTCCGAGCGCGTCGACGGCGCCGCCGTCCCCGGTGTCGTACGGCTGGAGTGGACCGGCCCCAAGGGGAAGCGTCTTTACGTCGAGCGCCGCAACAGCGCCTGATCACAGGTGGAGCGGGGTCGGCCGCGGGCCGTCCCCGCTCCCGGCCGCACCACCCCAGGTCGGTGGTGTGTCCTGGACCGTTGCCCCGGTGTCGCCGTCAGAGTGCGATGGGGCCGAGGTCGGCGGCGGTCTGGGCCAGTGCGCGCAGGGCGGGGCTGTCGGCGGTGGTACGCCAGGTGAGTGCCCATGCGAGGGCGGGGGCGTCGTGGAGGGGGAGGAAGACGATGCCCGGGGGATTGTTGTAGCGTGCGGCGATTTCGCCCAGCGGGTGGACGCAGCGTCCGGCGGCGACCAGGGAGAGGATCTCGTGGAAGGTCCGCGCGGTGGGCCCACGGGGGATGCGGCGGCCGAGCGGGGTGCGGGCGGGGACCATGGAGGCGACCCAGTACTCGGGGGCTTCGGGGCCGAGGTCGACGACGTGGTTGTCGGCGAGGTCTTCCAGGGAGGCGGTGCCGCGTTCGGCGAGCGGATGGTCCGCGGCCACGGCCAGCACGCGGCCTCCGGTCAGCACGGTGGGTCCGACGGTGAGGTCCGGTTCGGCGACGGGCAGCCACAGCACGTGTGCGTCGTGCTCTCCGGTGCGCAGGGCGGTGAACGCGTCGTTCGCGTTGATCTCGCCGAACCGGACGTCGCTGCCGGGGCAGCGGGCGCGGAATGCGTCGAGGAGGGGGCGCAGCTCGTGTCCGGCGTGACCGAAGACGCCCAGCCGCAGGGTCCGGCCCGCGCCCGGGCCGGCCGCTCGGGCGCGGGCGAGTCCGGCGTGGAGCAGGTCGAGGGCCTGCTGGAGGTCTTCGCGCAGGCGCCGGCCGACAGGGGTCAGGGCCACGCGTCGGCTGGTGCGGTCGAACAGGGCCACGCCGAGGCGGCGTTCCTGACTGCGGACGGCCTGGCTGACGCGGGCCTGGGACACGTGGAGCCGTTCGGCGGTGCGGCCGAAGTGCAGCTCCTCCGCCAGGGTCAGGAAGATCTCGATGTCACGCAGCTCCATACATAACCCCCATGTTATGGACAGCTCCACGGACTTTACCTTGTTCCGCCGCTGACCTGCCTCGATGCTGGACACATCACCCACCGGGCAGGCGGCAGACACCTGACCGGCGCACGCATCGACGAGGCGGGGATCGAGTGGGGGCAGGGACTCACCGTCCCGGCGCCTGGGGCACCGGCACTGCTGACGAACACCGGCGACCGGCCGCGCGCTCCGTTCTGCGCATCGACCACGCAGCGTTCACCTCACCACTCACTTCACACACGACGGGGAGTCCGCCCATGAACCTCACCCTTTGGATCGCCGCCGGATTGCTGACCGCGGTCGCCCTGGCCGGCGGCATCACCAAGACCTTCGTACCCAAGGCGAGACTGGCCGCGCAGCACGGCGGGGAATGGACGCAGGACGCAAGCGCCGGCTTCATCAAGACCCTCGGGGTCCTCGAACTGCTGGCCGCGGTCGGCCTGATCCTGCCCGCCGCGCTCGGCATCGCACCGGTCATGGTGCCGGTGACGGCCACCTGCTGGATCGCCCTCATGGTCGGCGCCATGGTGACCCACGGCCGCCTCGGCCAGACCGGGCTGGTGCTGCTGAACTCGGTCTATCTCGTGCTTGCCGTTCTCATCGCGCGGGGCCGCTTCGGCCCTTGGTCCTTCGGCAGTTGAGGCAGGCCGTCGGTGTCTCGACCCGGCGTCGTCCGTCTCCCCTCCGGATGACGTCGCCCGGGTCGGCAGGGTCGGCAGGGTCGCCTGGTGAGCGTCCCTTTCACCGCCGCGAGCGGCACGGGCGCTGCCCGATGGCTCTCAGGCCGCATCCGCCCGGGCCGTGGTCCGCAGGCGCGGTCGCGTCATCCCTCCGTGGGGCTGCCCTGGAGGTCGAGGGTCCAGGTCTGACCGACGAGGTCATGGCCGAAACCGTGGTGGGGCTCCTCGTCGGCGAGGACGAAGCCGAAGTGCTCGTAGATCCTGCGGGCGGACACCAGGTTGTCGGTGGTCCACAGGGTCACGCGCCGGTAGCCGGCCTCGCGGGCGAAGGCCAGGGACTCCTGGACGAGGCGGGTGCCGAGACCGAGGCCCCGGGCGGCCGGGGTGACGAGCAGGACGCGCAGCCTGGCCACCCCCGGTCGGTCGTCGGCGACCAGGAACACGCAGCCCGCGCGTTCGCCGTCGACCTCGGCGATCCATGCCGCCTCCGTGGCCGGGGAGTGCTGTGCCGCGTAGTCGGCGACGATCCTGGCCACCAGGGCCTCGAAGTCGGTGCTCCAGCCGAACTGCTGGTCGTACAGCTCGCCGTGGGCCATCACCACCCAGCCCAGGTCGCCGGGACGGCCGGCACGGCGGATCACCGCCTGCCGCTGGTGGGTTCCCTTCGGCATGACACACTCTCCGGAGTCATTCATCACATTCCGTTACTGACACGACTGTGTCAGTCGCTTTAGGCTAGGTCCATGCCCCCGAAGACCGCAAACCCGTCCGCACGCCGGACCCACCTGCTCGAGGCCGCTTACCGGTACGCACTCACCCACGGCCTGACCGATCTGTCGCTGCGCCCCCTGGCCGAGGCCATCGGCTCCAGCACACGGGTGCTGATGTTCCTGTTCGGCAACAAGGACGGACTCGTGCGGGCGCTGCTGGAGCGGGCCCGCACCGACGAGCTGGAACTCCTGGCGCGATTCCGTCGGTCCGACCGCCCCGTCGGCCTGGTTCCGGCGGCCCACCAGGTGTGGACGTGGCTCGCCGCCGACGAGCACCGCCCGCTGCTGCGTCTGTGGACCGAGGCGTACGCCCGTTCCCTCGTGGAGCCCGACGGCCCCTGGGCCGGGTTCGCCAGGACGACGGTGGACGACTGGCTCGACGTCCTGGCCGCCTGCCAGCCGCAGCCGGAACGGGACGGCGAGGACGGTGCCACCCGCCGCACCCTGACGCTGGCGGTCCTCCGCGGAGCACTGCTCGACCTCCTCGCCACGGACGACGAGCGCAGGGTGACCACCGCCGTCCACCGGCAACTGGCTTACCTGGACGGCGAGGACAGGACCACGACGGCGCCTGACCATGATCCGACGCCCTAGCCGCCGTCGGTCACCGCGGGATCCGAGGACATCCGCGTCGGACCGTCCGCCGAGCCTCCGGCCTCCCCTTGGCCGATCGGCGCTTCGCCCCGGGGCGAGGGGGCACGGAGCGAAGGGTGTCGGTCACATGTCGGCGCTGCCGGTCCGTTGTCGGCTGCTTGTCGGGTCCTGTCGGCGCCTTGTCGGCGGAGGCCCGGAACCTTGGCGGTGGTCCTGCCGGGCCCATCCGGCAGGCGTGCGACACGCAAGGAACCAGGAATCACCATGACCACTGACGTCACGATCATCGGCGCCGGGCTCGGAGGACTGACCCTCGCCCGCGTCCTGCACGTCCACGGCATCCCGGCCACGGTCTACGAGGCGGAGGCCTCACCGACCGACCGCGCCCAGGGCGGGATGCTCGACGTGCACGACTACAACGGTCAGCTCGCCCTTGAGGCGGCGGACCTGATGGACGAGTTCCGCAGCCTCGTCCTCGAGGGCCGCGAGGCCATACGCATCCTCGACCGGGACGGGACCGTCCTGTTCGACCAGCCCGACGACGGCACGGGCGGACGCCCCGAGGTGATGCGCGGCGAGCTTCGCCGGATCCTGCTCGACTCGCTCCCGGCCGGCACCGTCCGCTGGGGCCACAAGGCCCGGGGTACCCGTGCCCTCGGCGAGGGCCGCCACGAGGTGACCTTCACCGACGGCACCACCGTCGTCACCGGCTTGCTGGTCGGCGCGGACGGCGCGTGGTCACGGGTCCGACCGCTGCTCTCCGACGCCACTCCCGAGTACACCGGCAGGTCGTTCGTCGAGACCTACCTGTTCGACGCCGACACCCGGCACCCGGCCACCGCGAAGGCGGTCGGCGGCGGGTCGCTGTTGGCGCTCGCTCCGGGCAAGGGGATCCAGGCGCACCGGGAGAGCGGCGGCACCTTGCACACCTACGTGGCCCTCACGGAGCCGCAGGAGTGGTTCGGCGCCATCGATTTCGCCGATGCTGCCGTGGCCACCGCACGGATCGCGCAGGAGTTCGACGGGTGGGCGCCCGAGCTCACCGCGCTGATCACCGACAGCGAGACCGCACCGGTCCTGCGCCCCCTCCACGCCCTGCCGATCGGACACCGGTGGGACCGGGTGCCCGGGGTGACCCTGGTCGGCGACGCCGCCCACCTCTCGGCCCCGAACGGCGAGGGCGCCAACCTGGCCCTGTACGACGGCGCCGAACTCGGCAAGGCCCTCGCCGCGCACCCCGACGACGTCGAGGCCGCCCTCACCGAGTACGAGCAGGCCCTGTTTCCCCGCGGCACCGAAGCCGCGACCGACGGCACCCGGCTCCACGAGCTCATGTTCGGCGACGACGCACCCCACAGCCTGTTCACCGCGATCGCCGAAGACGAGCGGACCCCATGAGCCGCCGACCGGGGTCACCGCGGTGACCGCCACCTCCGGCCCAGGTGGCCCTCCCGCTCCATGACTCCCGTTCGTGGAACGGTCACCGTGACCGTTCCGCGAACGCCCGACCCGCTGATCCCGGCAACCGCGTCACTGAAGATCGCCACCGCTGCCACGACCGCCTGTGGCCGGCGCTCCGCGAAGCGGCGGACGATGCCGCTGAGCGCACGCCACGGGTCGGGCTCGCCGAGGGCGGCCCGCATGTCCGCGCGGCGGCCCGCATGTCTGCGCGGCGGCCCGCATGTCTGCGCGGCGGCCCGCATGTCTGCGCGGCGCCCCGCATGTCCGCGCGGCGCCCCGCATGTCTGCGCGGCGCCCCGCATGTCTGCGCGGCATCCCGCATGTCCGTGCGGCACCCCGCGACGTGCTCGGCGAGCGCCGCGGTGACCAGGTCGGTGCGCGAGGGGAAGTGCCGGTGGACCGTGGCAACGCCCAGGCTGTTTTCCGGCCGTCGCCGACGCTGTCCGCTCACCACGTCGTGCCGTTCGCCTCTTCCACGGGGGCGATGAGCCGGTCGGTGAGGTCGGCGAGTCGCCGCTGGACGCCGGCGCTGTAGGCGAGACGATGCGCCCTGGCCCGGCGACCCTCGTCGTAGTACTCACCGCTCGCGCCCCGCGCGCCCTCGTCGATGGCACGCAGCACCGCCTCGGTTCCCTGGGACACCGAGGTCCAGGGGCGTACCCCGGCCTCGGTGACCATCGTGGTGTCCATGTAGGTCGCGGGATGCACACAGTTGACCCGGATGCCGTCGACGGCGTACTCCTCGGCGATGGTGAGCGTGAACGCGGCGAGCGCGAACTTGCTCCGCGTGTACGCCTCCATGCCGTCGTACCCACGGGTGAACTGGACGTCGTCCGGATCGACCGGGCTCTGCCCGATCGATCCGATGTTGACGACCTGAGCCGAGCCCGCCGCGCGCAGCGGGGAGCGCAGAACACGGGTCAGGACGACCGGCGCCAGATAGTTGACGGCGAGCCGCAGTTCGTAGCCGTCCCGGCTCACCTCCCGGCGGCGCGCGTCCCGCCCCGCGCCCACGCCCGCGTTGTTCACCAGCAACCCGAGCGAGGGGTGATCGGCGGCCACCCGCCGACCGAGCTCGGCGGTCTCCCGCAGCGAGGAGAGGTCCGCGAGATACGGGTGGGCCGTGCCGCCCGCCGTACGCAGCTCGTCGACGACGGCGGCACACCGGTCCCTGTCCCTGCCGTGCACCAAAACGGTCCACCCACGGTCGGCGAGTGCCC
The DNA here is from genome assembly GCF_042888135.1 of Streptomyces sp. NPDC003247. Classification (NCBI taxonomy): domain Bacteria; kingdom Bacillati; phylum Actinomycetota; class Actinomycetes; order Kitasatosporales; family Streptomycetaceae; genus Streptomyces; species Streptomyces sp. NPDC003247. The sequence goes on along the minus strand of NZ_JBIAPF010000014.1, from coordinate 1,631 downwards.
GGGCGAGGCTTCGGCCGAGCCCGGAGGTGGCACCGGTGACCAGGGCGGGGGCGGTCGGCCGCGGTCGTCCCTGAGGCTGCTGTCCCGCGCTGTTCTCGTGTCGGCTCATGATGAACGTGTTCCTTCCGCCGGCGCCGGTGCCGTGCGTAGCTCGAGGCGACCATGACGAGCATCTGGTCGGAGAGGTTGTGGACGTCGTGCCACACGGGCAGGGACTCGCCGTGGTGGTGGACGACCTGCCCTGTCTTCAGCGTCACCGTTCTGATCGGTTCAGCGTGTGTGCCGGCCGTGGCTCGCCGGACGGCACGGTCTCCACCCAGCACAGGAGGGTGCGCACGGGGAAAAACAGGGGTGGCGCCGGCCGAGCCCGGGAAACCCGACGTCATTCCATGGTGGCGTGCCCGCCCATGGCTAGCCAGGTGGCGTTCCCACTAGCATCGATCCTGGTCTCCCTGCCCCTTCCGCGAGCTGACAGCGTCATCTCCGGCCGGGCCGCCAAGCCGACCCGGCCGGTACGACAGCCCTCCGCTCGTGACCAGGAGACAACCGTGTCCGCTGTTCCCTCTTCCGCATCCCCGCTGTCCGGCACCCGTGTCGTGGTGATCGGCGGCTCGTCCGGCATCGGCAAGGCGGTGGCCCGCCGGGCCGCGGCCGCCGGTGCACAGGTCGTGGTCGGCTCCCGCTCCCTCGACAAGCTGGAGCAGACCGCCAAGGAGATCGACGGCATCACCACCGGTGTCGTCGACGTGACCGACGAGGAGAGCGTGCGCGCCTTCTTCGACTCCCTCGGCTCCCTCGACCACCTCGTCGTCTGCCCCGGTGACATGGCCGTCGGCTCCGTCTACGACGTCTCCCTGGACGCCGTGCACGCCGCCCTGAACACCAAGGTCGTCGGGCAGCTGCTGAGCGTCCGGTACGCCGGCCGGAAGATCTCCGACCGGGGCTCGATCGTGCTGATCGCAGGGGCGGCCGGCTTCAAGTCGTACGCCGACATGAGCGCGACCGCCGCCGCCAACGCGGGCATCGGTGGCATGGGCCGCTCCCTCGCCGTCGAACTGGCCCCGGTACGGGTCAACGTGGTCGTGGGCGGCATGATCGACACCCCGCTGTGGGACTTCCTGCCCGCCGACGCCCGCGCGGACCTGTTCGAGCAGACCGCCCAATCCACTCCCGTGCGTCGGGTAGGACAGCCCGACGACGTCGCGTTCTCGGTGCTCCACCTGCTGCGGAACACCTTCGTCACCGGTGCGGTCGTGCACGTCGACGGCGGCGGCACGCTGTGAGGGCGGGGACCGTGATGACCGGGGTCATCCTCGGTGCCCTGCCGTGTTGTCGACTGATTCCCCGGGCATGCGCGACTGCGGTCGGATCCTCTCCTCGACCAGCTCGCGGAGACGGGCGAGGAGACGGCTGTCGGCGACGGGCTGGTAGACGACGAAGGTCGCGTCCACGCCTGCGAGACTGAACTTCACATAGCCGAGTTCGATGCGCCCCAGGGTCGGATGGTCGAAACGGCGTACGGACGGTGAGGAGGGCGCTAAGCGTTGTCCCGTAACTGCTGTTCATGGGTGAGATGATCTTGCCGTGGCTGGTGTGATCACGGCGTCGGAGCCCTCCTGGATAGCCCCGTT
>NZ_JBIAPF010000013.1:104197-244473 GCF_042888135.1 Streptomyces sp. NPDC003247 | reverse complement strand
CATACCACCGTCATCGCCGACGGCGGCTACCGCGGCACCGGTCTGGTCATCCCGCACCGCCGCGAACGCGGCCAGGCCGACCTCCCCGAATGGAATAGAGGAACACAATTCCTCCCACCGCAAGGTCCGCGCCCGCGTCGAGCACGCCTTCGCCCGCATGAAGACCTGGAAGATCCTCCGCGACTGCCGCCTCAAGGGCGACGGCGTCCACCACGCCATGCTCGGCATCGCCCGCCTCCACAACCTCACCCTCGCCAGATGAGAGGCAACGATGCTGGTCAACCGGCATGTCGTAGATCATTTACGGGACAACGCTTAACGCGGCAGGCGCCTACCGGGTGTTCATCCTGCTGCTGGCCTACACCGGACTGCGCTGGGGCGAGGCATCCGCGCTCAAGGTGGGCCGCGTCGACCTGGACGCCTGTCGGGCCCACATCGTGGAGGCGTACGCCGAGGACAACGGCAAGCTCTACCTCGACACCCCCAAGAACCACGAGCGCCGGTCCGTACCCATCCCGCGGTTCCTGGCCGACGAGCTGAAGCCCCACGTCAAGGGGAGAGGAGATGACGACTTGCTCTTCACCGCCCCGCAGGGCGGGCCGCTGCGGGCCCGGAACTTCCGTCAGCGGTTCTTCGCGCCGGCGGTCGTAAAGGCCGGGCTGGGGCATCTCAAGGTCACCCCGCACAAGCTGCGCCACACGGCGGCCTCGCTCGCCATCGCCAGCGGCGCGGACGTCAACGTCGTACAGACGATGCTGGGCCACAAGTCCGCGACGCTGACCCTGGACACCTACGGGCACCTCTTTCCCGACCGCCTGGACGAGGTCTCGAAGAAGATGCACAAGCGCCGCTCCAAGCAACTGGCCAAGGCAAAGGCCAAGCTGGAGAAGGCGGAGCGGAAGGCCCGTGAGGCCGCTGAGACTGTGGCCGCCCTGGAGGCAGACGCCGCGTGATGTGTGCCTAACCCGTGCCGGGGCGCCGTAACCGAAAGGGGCACCCCACCGCGCTGATGCGGTGGGGTGCCCCCTTGCGTCTTCCTCGGATCAGGTCAGTCGCGGCCGACGGCTTTCCTCCCAGAACCGGTCCATCGCAGCAGCGGCCGCATCCCCAGCCAACCGCTCGATCCTCTCGGGCACCTCGCGCTCGTCGAGGACGAAGAGCCTCCCGCCGACGAGGTGCGTGGTCGTCTTCCAGCCGAGACGCCGTCCCGCCTCCCTGGCGGCACGCCGGACGTCCTTGAGCTCGCCCATCTCCGCAAGATCGTCTGCGCCGAGGATCAGCTGACCGTAGTAGCCCTCGTACTCCGGCTTCAGGGCGGCCCGCATCAGCGACTCAAGCCGGTCGACCAGCTTCTCGTACCGGCGCCGGGCCAGCTCATCCTTCGCGGGCATCTCGCACAGCTCCCCACCTCTGCCCGCAGCCGCATGTGCCATATGTGTGCTGCGAGTACGAAGGCCCTCCCGTCCGTCGGACGGAAGGGCCTCTGACCAGGCGTTTTTCTGTGCCCCCGGCAGGATTCGAACCTGCGACACCCGCTTTAGGAGAGCGGTGCTCTATCCCCTGAGCTACGAAGGCGAGGCGGTGGCCGGGTGGGCCACAGGCGTCAGCGTACCGGATCTCCTGGGTGGGGTGTGGGGGTCAGGGCACAGCGGAGCGGGTGGTGAGGAGGCCGTGTGGGGCCGTTCGCGGCGGGTGGGGGAGGCCGTGGTCGTCTCGGTGGGCATCCCTGCGTCGGTGTGCCGGTGGTGCAGGCCTGCGGTGGTGCGGTCCGGTGGTGCGCCGCGGTCTACCGTCGGGTCACCCGTACCCGGTAGTCGCCCTTGAGGTTGGCCGCCGTCACCGCGATGCGTACCCCCCGTTTCGGGTCCTCGAAGGACTGGCCGGGGGCGAAGGGGGCGTCGGAGAGTTCCGCGTGGACGTTGGGGCTGCGGGTGCAGCCGCCGCTGTCGCGCCGGGAGTCGTAGACCGTCACCGGGCCCATGCCGGTGTCGATGTCCGCGTCGACCCGGTAGATGAGGATGCCGGGGCGGCACACGGCCTCGTCGTTGCCGCCGCGGGTGCGCAGTTCGACGGCGTAGCCGCTGCGGTGGTCGAGCGGGACGAAGACCAGTTTGGGGCCGCCGGGCCGGGAGAGGGGGGTGAGGGTGTACTCCCGGGTGCCGTGGGTCGCCGCGCAGTTGATCTGCTTGGCGTCCAGCCAGCCCAGCTTCCACTTGTGCCAGCCGAGCAGGTCGTTGTTGGCGCCCCAGTCCTCGCTCATGATGTCCCAGTGGCCGACCGAGCCGCCGCCCTCCTGGGTGTAGAGGTCGGGCAGGCCGAAGACGTGGCCGTTCTCGTGCGGCAGGACGCGGTAGCCGGTCTCGGCGTAGGAGCCGGAACCGTCGTCCTGGCGGGAGTAGACGAAGGAGGCGTTCGCGACGAGGACGCCGTCGGCCACCGGCGCCTCGGTGTTGCCGGCGAACGTCACCGACAGGACCGTGTCGAGCGCGGACGGCCCGGCGTTGGGGGTGACCAGCACGTTCAGCAGGTCGTACGCCCGGAAGTCGACGGTCCGGTCGGCGGCGGCCACGATGTCCTGGACGAGGTCCCGGTAGCCGGGGTCGAAGGGGGCGCCGCGCTCTATCCCGTACTCCTTGAACGGCTTGGGCATGCGCAGCCAGCGGCCGACCGGTGATTCGGGGCGGTAGTCGAGGCGGCCGTAGGAGGCGGTGCGGAACCACCGCTGGGTCTTCGGGAAGAACTCGCGGAGACGGGCGCGCGCGTCGCCCCGGCCGGGGGCGTCCGAGAAGTCGATCATGAGGTTGAGGGCGCGGACGGTGCCGGTGGAGCGCGCGTAGCCGGCGGAGGTCGGCACGCCCTCGGACATCTGCACGGCGGTGCTGCCGTTGATCATGCAGGGGGAGAGGGCGGCCGAGCGGGCCAGGGGGACGGGCCCCGCTCCGGCCCGTGCCGGGCCCGGGCCGAAGTGTCCGGTGCCGGCCGAGGTGCTGACCGCGAGCGTCAGCGCGGTGACGGCCGTGAGGGCGGCCGCGCGGCGCGGGCGCGTGCGTATGCGGCGGCGGAGCGGCTCCCGGGGCGGGCCCGGCCGGGCCTCCCGGGTGCGCTCGGACTGCGGCTGCATGCGGGAACCTCTCACTCCGGGCAGCCACCGTCACCGACTGCACCCTTGCGATCACCCTCCGTCCGGCGTGGCGGGGGCGCTCGCCGGGGCGGCCGATCGTGGGTTACTTCCACGTAGGGGAGTGACTCAGGTCACATGAAAAGAGTTCGGGGGTGGGAAATAACCGGGGATCGTTTCCCCGTTTAGTCAGGTGTCCGGCTGAAACGGGGAGAGCTTCCCCGGATCGGTCCCTCCGTCTTTGCCTCAGATGTCTCCGTGGTCCGCTTCGCGGTGGATCGCCCCTCCGACTCGACAGATCCGACAGATCCGACAGACTCGACACGCAAGGAGTACGCCGTGCAGACCGCAGCTTCCGCGCAGCGCAGGACGGCCCGGCCGCGTGCCGACGCGCTGCGCAACCGGGAGCGGATCGTCAACGCCGCCCGCGAGATGTTCGTAGAGCTCGGCCCCGACGTGCCGCTCGACGACATCGCCCGCCGGGCCGGGGTCGGCAACGCCACGGTGTACCGCAACTTCCCCGACCGCGACGCGCTGGTCCGCGAGGTCGTCTGCTCCGTCATGGACCGGACGGCCGAGGCGGCCCGGCAGGCGCTCGCGCAGACGGGCGACGCCTTCAGCGCGCTGGAGCGCTTCGTGCACGTCGCCGCCGACGAACGTGTCGGCGCCCTGTGCCCGATGGTCGCCAGCACGTTCGACGACAACCATCCGGACCTCGTCGCCGCCCGGCTGCGCGCCGAGCACCTCGTCGACGAGGTCATGGAGCGTGCCCGGCAGGCCGGTCAGCTCCGCGACGACGTGGGCATCGGTGACCTGATGGTCGCCGTGGCCCAGCTCAGCCGGCCCCCGGCCGGCACCGGCTGCCTCAGCGCCGACCGCTTCGTCCACCGCCATCTGCAGCTGTTCCTGGACGGGCTGCGGGCTCCCGCCCGCTCCGCCCTGCCGGGTGCGGCCGTGACCATGGAGGACCTGCGTAAGGCCTGAGCGAATCCCGGCAGTTCAGCGGCAGTTCAGCAGCAGTATCAACAGCGGTTCGGCGGCTGTGTCAGCAGCAGTTCGGCGGCCGTATCGGCAGCAGTTCAGAGGCAGTTCGACGACAGCTCGACGGCAGTTCCAGCAACTCCCGGTCAATTACTGGGCGGCTTCCGGCACTTCAGCCCCCGCGGTGATCGCCGCCGGGGAAGGCAGGTCCGGCTGATCGCTCCCTGAGTCCCTTCTTCCTTCTCCCTTCTTCCTTCTCCCTTCTTCCCTCTCCGTTCTTCCCTCGCCCTTCTCTCTGCTCTCGCGTTCCTCAGCACGTTCTGCACACCTTTTTCCGTCACGAAGTCCCGAAGTGGGTACACCCATGTCTGAAACAGTCACCACCAAGGCGTCGTCGCCCGGTGTCCGCGAGGCGGATCCGGGCCGCTGGAAAGCGCTCGTGTTCATCGCGCTCGCCCAGCTGATGGTCGTCCTCGACGCGACCATCGTGAACATCGCGCTGCCCTCCGCCCAGACGGACCTGGGCATATCCGACGGCAACCGCCAGTGGGTGGTCACCGCCTACGCGCTCGCCTTCGGCGGGCTGCTGCTCTTCGGCGGGCGGATCGCCGACCTGTGGGGCCGCAAGCGCGCCTTCGTCGTCGGCCTGGCCGGTTTCGCCGCGGCCTCCGCGCTGGGCGGCGCGGCCACCAACGAGGCGATGATGTTCGGCGCCCGCGCCCTCCAGGGCGTCTTCGGGGCCCTCCTCGCCCCCGCCGCGCTCTCCCTGCTCGCCGTGATGTTCACCGACGCCAAGGAGCGCGCCAAGGCGTTCGGCATCTACGGCGCGATCGCCGGCGGCGGTGGCGCCGTCGGTCTGATCCTGGGCGGGTTCCTCACCGAGTACCTGGACTGGCGCTGGACGTTCTTCGTGAACATCCCCTTCGCCGTCGTCGCCGCGGCCGGCGCCTACTTCGTCATCCGTGAGCCCGAGGGCGGCCGCAACCGCTCCCCGCTCGACATCCCGGGCGTCGTCCTGTCCACCCTCGGCCTGGTCGCCCTGGTCTACGGCTTCACCCGCGCCGAGTCCGAGGGCTGGGGCGACGCCCTGACCGTCGGCATGTTCGTGGCGTCGGCCGTGCTGCTCGCCGCGTTCGTGCTGGTCGAGGCGAAGGTGAAGGCCCCGCTGCTGCCCCTGCGGGTGGTCACCGAGCGCAACCGCGGCGGCGTCTACCTCTCGCTCGGCCTCGCGATCATCGCGATGTTCGGCCTCTTCCTCTTCCTCACCTACTACCTCCAGGTCGTGAAGGGCTACACGCCGGTCCGGACCGGCTTCGCCTTCCTGCCGATGGTCGCGGGCATGATCACCGGCTCCACCCAGATCGGCACCCGTCTGATGACCCGGGTCGCGCCCCGGCTGCTGATGGGTCCCGGCTTCCTGGTGGCCGCGCTCGGCATGCTGCTGCTGACCCGGATGGAGGTCGGTTCCTCCTACGCGGCCGTGCTGCTGCCGGGCATGCTGCTGCTCGGCCTCGGCATGGGTACGGCGTTCATGCCGGCCATGTCGATGGCCACCCAGGGCGTCGAGCCCCGGGACGCCGGTGTCGCCTCCGCGATGGTCAACACCTCGCAGCAGGTGGGCGGCGCGATCGGTACCGCCCTGCTGAACACGGTCGCCGCCTCCGCGACCACGTCCTACATCACCGGCCACATCGCCTCCGCGACCTCCCGGCCGCAGCAGCAGCTGGTCCAGCTGGAGGGCATGGTGCACGGCTACACCAGCGCGATCTGGTTCGCCGTGGGCATCCTCGTCGCCGCGGCGGTGATCGCCCTGACCCTGGTCAACGCCGGCAAGCCGGACCTGGGCGCCGCGAGCGGCCCGGGCGCGCGGGACGGCGAGGGCGCCGAGGACGCCGTACCGGTGCCGGTGGTCGCCCACTGAGTCCACTGTGTCCACTCGGTCCACTGGGTCCACTGGGTCCACTGAGTCCGCGTGGCGGCCCGGCGGCGCAGGGGAGCGCCGCCGGGTCCCTGCGACCCGATCCGAACGACGGGTCTGACGACAGGGCCTAACGGAGCCAGGGCAGGTCCGCGCCCGCTTCGTCGGGCTGGAGTCCCTCGGCGACGATCTCCATGATCTCGCCGAGGGACTTCTGCTGTTCGGGGGTGAGCCGGTCGAACAGCGCGTTGCGTACGGCGGCGACATGGCCCGGGGCGGCGCTCCTCAGTGTCTCCATGCCCTGGTCGGTGAGGACGGCGAACTGGCCGCGCTTGTCGGAGGGACAGTCCTCGCGCCGCACCCAGCCGTTCTTCTCCAGCCGGGCGACGGCGTGGGAGAGACGGGAGCGGGTGATCTTGGCGTCCCTGGCCAGTTCGGTCATGCGCAGGCGGCGGCGGGGGGACTCGGCGAGCTTGACGAGGAGCCCGTAGTAGATGTGGGGCATGCCCGCGTCGCGCTGGAGCTGGCGGTCCAGCTGGTCTTCGAGGAGGTACGTGGCGTGCAGGTACGAGCGCCAGATGCGCTGCTCCTCTGCGGTGAGCCACTGGGGCTCGTCGGCGGGTGCGGCTGCCTTCGTCATGGGTCCACTCTACGGGCTTTGTCCTTGAAATTTAAACAAGTGGCGCCTACAGTGGGACCCGTCAGGGAGCTTTAGAGTTCAAGCAGCGAGGGGTGCGAGGGCCGCCGTCCCGCCCTCGGAGGGAGCCGTCACCATGTCCGCCGCCGCACCGGGCCACCGTGCCGTCCCGCAGGACGACCTCCCCCGCGACCGCATGCCCGCCCTGTACCTCAGCCACGGCGCCCCGCCCCTCGCGGACGACCCGGTCTGGCCCGGCCAGCTCGCCGCCTGGTCCGCCGGCCTGCCCCGCCCCACGGCGATCCTGATCGTCTCCGCCCACTGGGAGGAGGCCCCGCTCGCCCTCGGCGCCGTCGAGACCGTCCCCCTGGTCTACGACTTCTGGGGCTTCCCCGAGCACTACTACCGGGTCCGGTACGAGGCCCCCGGCGCGCCCGCGCTCGCCGAGTCCGTACGCAAGCTGCTGCACGCCCCCGGCACCCCCGTCCAGGACATCCCCGACCGCGGGCTCGACCACGGCGCCTACGTCCCGCTCGTCGAGATGTTCCCCGCCGCCGACATCCCCGTCCTGCAGATCTCCATGCCGACCCTGGACCCGGTGAAGCTCATGGACATCGGCCGCAGGCTGGCGCCCCTGCGCGACGAGGGCGTACTGATCGTCGGCTCCGGCTTCTTCACCCACAACCTGGCCGCGCTGCGGCACACCGGACCGGGAGTGCCGAGCTGGTCGTCGGAGTTCGACGACTGGGGCCACCGCGCCCTGGAGGCCCGCGACTGGGACGCCCTGCTGGACTTCCTGCACAAGGCCCCCGCGGGCCGGTACGCCCACCCGCGCACCGAGCACTTCGCCCCCCTCTTCGTCACCATGGGCGCGGCGGAGGTCGCCGGCGAACTGGACGCGCAGAAGTCGGTGATCGACGGGTTCTGGCTGGGGATGGCGAAGCGGTCGGTGCAGTTCGGCTGAGGCGGGGCGCCGGTGCCGGTCGGGTGTCGGTCCGGTGCCGGTGCCGGTGCCGGTGCCGGTGCCGGTCGGGTGCCGGTCGGGGGCCGGTGTGGGCACGACGCCCGTACCGTACGCCTCAGAGTTCCTTCTCGTACCAGGCCACGTCCCAGAAGCGGCCGAACTTGCGGCCCACCTCGCGGTACGTGCCGACGTACCGGAAGCCGAAACGCTCGTGCAGCCGTGTCGACGCCTCGTTCGGCTGGGCGATGCCCGCGTAGGCGCGGTGCAGGTCCTGCCCGGCCAGGGCGGCGAACAGCGCCTCGTACAGGAGTGTGCCGATGCCGCGGCCCCCGGCGTCCGGGGCGACGTACACCGTCACCTCCACCGATGTCGCGTAGGCGGCCTTCGGGCGGTGGGGGCTGGATGTGGCGTACCCCAGGATTCGCTGTGCATCGCCTTCGGGTGTCCCCTGCGTGGCAACCATCAGCCGGTGCGGGCCGTCTTCAGGGTGGGAGAGCAGCCAGGGGCGGCGCTCCGCCGGAGTGGACGACACGGTGTCGAATGTGATGGGCGTCTCACGGACGTAGTGGTTGTAGAGGTCGGTGAGGGCGTCGAGGTCCCCCTCGACTCCTGGCCTGACCTGCACCTCTGTACGTTCCGGCGGCATCGTGACTCCCCTCGGGCGGCCCGACAGGGTACTGCAAGATCAGAAAAAATGAGGGGCGGGTTGGGAATTCTGTCCTGATTCCAGTCGTTGTTTCCATCGGATGCAGGGCACCCGAGGAGAGTCCCGGTTGACAGTCCCGGGAGGACCCGAGTAACGGCCCGGTGTCCACGGACCACCCGCTGACCCCATCATCGCAAGGGAGCACGCATGGCAACCCGTGCCGTCGCCCGTCGTAAGTCCGCCACCGGCGAGACGGCCGACGCGGCAAGCAGCGCTCGCGTCCACGGCGGCGAGATCGCCGACCGCGATCTGGTCGGCATGTACCTCGACGAGATCGCGCGCACGCCACTGCTCGACGCCGCCAAGGAAGTCGAGCTGTCGCAGATCATCGAGGCGGGTGTGTTCGCGCGGCAGGTTCTCGACGGATACGAGGAGTCCGCCGCGGACGCCTCCCGCGAGGAGCTCGAGGCGCTCGTCGCCGAGGGGGAGCGCGCCAAGGACGTCTTCATCCGTTCCAACCTCCGCCTGGTCGTGGCCGTCGCCCGCCGTTACCCGCGCAGCGGACTGCCCCTGCTCGACCTGATCCAGGAGGGCAACGCCGGCCTGGTCCGCGCGGTCGAGAAGTTCGACTACCGCAAGGGCTTCAAGTTCTCCACGTACGCCACGTGGTGGATCCGTCAGGCGATCACGCGCTCCATAGCCGACCAGTCGCGCACGATCCGGCTGCCCGTCCACCTGGTGGAGGAGCTCGGCCGTATCCGCCGCGTCCAGCGCGAGTTCAACCGTGAACACGGCCGCGAGCCGGAGCCCGCCGAGATCGCCGCCGAGCTCGGCTCCACGCCGGAGCGTGTCATCGACGTGCTCGACTGGGCCCGTGACCCGGTCTCCCTCAACATGTCGGTCGACGACGAGGGCGAGACCCAGTTCGGCGACCTGCTCGAGGACACCTCCGCGGTCTCCCCCGAGCAGTCCGTCCTCACGCTGCTGCGCAGCGAGGAACTGGACGGCCTGATCGACCGGCTCGACCCGCGCACCGCCTCGATCATCAAGATGCGGTACGGCATCGAGGACGGCCGTGAGCGCACGCTGACCGAGGTCGGCAAGGAGCACGGCCTCACCCGTGAGCGCATCCGGCAGATCGAGAAGCACGCCCTGCTGGAGCTGAAGAAGCTGGCCCGGGACACCGGGTTCGAGGCGGCGGCCTAGGAGGCCGGCGGGCAGCGCACCGGCGGACGCGGGGCGAGGTGGCGGCCCCTGCCGGGGATGCGCGGGCAGGGGCCGGGGGCGGCAGGACATGGGCCGGAGGGGGCTGCGCCCATGCCACCGGCGTACGCCGGGTGGCGAGAGTCCGCGCAAAGATGGCGGTACAACGCCGCTTCAACCGGCCGGACGCGGGAACAGAACTCCATGGCACGAGAGTTCGGATTCGGTGGAGTCGGACGTCGGACCGGACCTCGAAGCCCTCGTGAGAGAAAGCCGGTTCCCTCGTTGGTCCGCCCTCGCCGGGAATCGCTCCGTCACACCGCGAGCCACTCCGGTCGACCCTGAGTCGACCCTGAGCCAAGTCCCGACGCACTCCCCCCGGCGCCGGGACTCTCCCCGAGCCGGGCTTCGGCGCCCATCCCCCCTGGCGCCGGGGCCCGGCTCCTTCCGTGGGCTGCGGGCATGTCGAGGGGGCGGGGCACCCCGTACCTGAACCCCGGGGTGGCCCGCCCGGATGGCAGATTGTGTCACATGGGCATAGCCTGCCGAGGTGATCAGCTCCACCCCCGCACCGCCGCCCCGCCCCGCAAGAATCACCGGAGCCATCCCCGGCGCTGTCTCCGGGACCATCCCCAACGATGTGCTCGGGATCATCCCCAACGATGTGCTCGGGATCATCCCCGGAACGTCCGCCGGATCGGTCCGCGGAACTCCCCCGGCGCCCACCTCGCTGACCGAGCGGCGCAAGGCGGCGACCCGGCTGGAGATCGCCCGGGCGGCCGCCGGCCTGTTCGTGAGCCGAGGACTGAAAGCCACCCGTGCGGAGGACATCGCCCAGGCCGCGGGTGTCGCCCCGCGCACCTTCTACCGGTACTTCGCGACCAAGGAGGAGTCCGTCGCGCCCCTCTACGCGGCGGGCGCCCAGCGCTGGACGGAGGCGGTGCGCGAGGCGCCGGCGGACCTGCCGCTGCCGGCGGCCCTGGAACACGCCGTACGGCACACGTTGACGCCCGGCGCCGGTGTCTCGTCGGCCTCCTGGGAGTGGGTCCGCACCCTGATCCGCCTGGCGACGAGCAGCCCGGCCCTGGGCAAGGTCTGGGCCGAGGTGTGCCACACGTCGGAAGGGGCGCTCGCGGAGATCCTGGCCGAGCGTGCCTCCCGTCCCCACCCGGACGACAACGTCGCCGACGCCCCCACCACCCCCCACCGGCGCTTCACCGCCGCGGTCGCGAGCGCGGCCGTCAGGGTCGCCGTGGAGAGCTGGGCCATGGCGGACGGCCCGGCGGACGGCCCGGAAGGGCCGACGGAACTGGCGTTGCGCAACCTGGCTGTGCTGCGGGGGGTCCGGTGGGAGGAAGGGGAGGGGGAGAGGAGCGAGCTGTGAGGCGTGAGGCGTGAGGCGTGAGGCGTGAGCGGTGACTCAAGGGGAGCCAGGGGAGCCAGGGTTCGCTGTGACCGGTGTGGTCAGGGGTGTGGCCGGTGAGGAGACCGGTGAGCTGGCCGGCGGGCCCCCCGCCGCCCTCGTCAGGCGCTCGCCCCACGCCCGTACGCAGTCCACCAGCTCATCCGGCGCGCGGACCGAGAACTCGCAGCCCACCATCGCCAGCCGCACCGCCAGCCACTCCACCGGGTCACCGGTGACCCCGCGCAGCGAACAGCCGCCCGCGCCGCCCTCCTCCGCCACCGGCTGCCCGTACCACGTGGGCAGCCGGCCCGCCACGACCTCCGCGGGTGCCGCGAACGAGACCTCGAACGCGTACGTCTCCTGCTGCCGCCGGATGGAGTGCCGCAGGTATTCCGCCGCGTCCCCCTCCGGGACCTCCCGCGGTGCGAAACGGGCTCCGGTGGCGAAGGGCTCGCTCACCCGGTCGACGCGGAACGTCCGCCAGTCCTGCCGTTCGAGGTCGTAGGCGACCAGGTACCACCGCCGTCCCGTGGACACCAGGCGGTACGGCTCGGTCAGCCGGCGGGACCGGGTGCCGTCCTTCGCGCGGTAGGCGAACCGCAGCCGCTCCCGCCCGGCCACCGTCGACGCCATCACGGTCAGCGTCTCGGGTGCGATGCTCGCCCCGTCCCCGCCGGTCAGGGGGGTGGTCGCGGCCTGAAGGGTGGAGACCCGGTGCCGTAGCCGGGACGGCAGCACCTGTTCCAGTTTCGCCAGCGCGCGCACCGACGCCTCGTCGACGCCCTCCAGGGCGTGTCCGGCGCCCGCCCGCAGGCCGACCGCGATCGCCACCGCCTCCTCGTCGTCGAGGGCGAGCGGTGGCAGGGCCTTGCCCGCGACCAGCCGGTACCCACCGTCCGAGCCCTTGCTCGCCTGCACGGGATAGCCCAGCTCGCGCAGGCGGTCGATGTCCCGGCGGACCGTGCGGCGCGACACCCCGAGCCGGTCGGCGAGTTCGCCGCCGGGCCATTCGCGCGGTGTCTGGAGCAGGGAGAGGAGCTGCAACAGCCGTGCCGGAGTGTCCGTCGTCATGTGGTCGAGGATTCCGCACCACTAGGACGTGTTCTGACCTATCGCGTTCCTGGCGCGAGGGGGACCCGGGCTCGGGCTGGAAGTCCGTTCATGCCCGAATGGGGCCCGAACCTGTTTACTTCTCGGACATCGGTGCGTAGTCTCTGAGGAGAAACCACAGGTTCAGGCGTAAAGCCGGACAGGTCGGACAGGTTGGATGTCGGGCGAGGGTCGGTCGAGGGTGGGCCGGATGCCCGGACGGACATCGGCCGGGCGGAAGTCGGAGGCGAACGGACATGTACGCACCGGAGCGGCAGCAGGAGATCCTGCGGCTCGCCCGTGACGGCGGCCGGGTGGACGTCCTGTCGCTGGCCGAGGAGTTCCAGGTCACCGCGGAGACCATCCGCCGCGACCTGAAGGCCCTCGACCGCGCCGGACTCGTCCGACGGGTGCACGGCGGTGCCATACCGGTCGGACGCCTCGACTTCGAGCCGGACCTCACCGAACGCGAGAGCACCTCCGCCGACGAGAAGGACCGCATCGCCAAGGCGGCCCTCACCGAGCTGCCGACCGAGGGCACGCTGATCCTCGACGCCGGAACGACGGTCGCCCGGCTCGCCGCCGCGATCCCCCTGGAGGCCTCGCTCACCGCCGTCACGCACTCCCTGCCCATCGCCGCCCGCCTGGCCGACCACCCCGGCATGCAGCTCCACCTCGTCGGGGGACGGGTACGCCACCGCACCCGCGCCGCCGTGGACGCCTGGGCGCTGCGTGCCTACGGCGAGATCCGCGCCGACGTCCTCTTCGTCGCGGCCAACGGGTTCTCCACCGGACACGGACTGACCACACCCGACCTCGCCGAGGCCGCGGTCAAGCGCGCGGCGATGGCCGCCGCCCGCCGTGTGGTGCTGCTCGCCGACTCCTCCAAGCACGGCCAGGAACACTTCGCCCGCTTCGGCGACCTGAGCGACGTGGACCTGCTGATCACCGACAGCGGGCTGAGCCCCGACGACGCGGCCGCCATCGAGCGCGGCGGCACGGAAGTAGTACGCGCATGATCCTCACCGTCACCCCCAACCCCTCCCTCGACCGCACCTACGAGGTCCCGTCGCTGGAACGCGGCGAGGTCATCCGCGCCGGCGGCGAACGCATGGACCCCGGCGGCAAGGGCGTCAACGTCTCGCGTGCCGTCGCCGCGGCGGGGCGGCGCACGGTCGCCGTCCTGCCCCTGGGCGGTGCGCCGGGCGCGCTCGTCGCCGACCTGCTCGACGCCCAGGGCATCGAGGTCGCGCCGGTGCCGGTCGCCGGAGCCACCCGCTCGAACATCGCCCTCGCCGAACCCGACGGCGTCCTCACGAAGATCAACGCGCCGGGTCCGGAACTGACCGCCGCCGAGCAGGAACTGCTGCTGGAGACGGTGCGCGAGCAGTCGCGCGACGCGGACTGGATCGCGTGCTGCGGCAGCCTCCCGCGCGGGCTCGCGCCGTCCTGGTACGCCGATGTGGTCGCGCGGGCGCACGCCGGCGGCGCGCGCATCGCACTGGACACCTCGGGGCGCGCGCTGCTGGAGGCACTGCCCGAGCGGCCCGACGTCGTGAAGCCGAACGCCGAGGAACTCGCCGAGGCCGTCGGGCGCCCCCTGACGACCGTGGGCGACGCGGTGAAGGCGGCCGAGGAACTGCGCGGTATGGGGGCGCGTGCCGTGCTCGCGAGCCTGGGCGCCGACGGCCAGCTCCTCGTGTCGGACGCCGGTACGTGGTTCGCCTCCGCACGCGTCGACACCGTCCGCAGCAACGTGGGGGCGGGCGACGCCTCCCTCGCCGGGTTCCTCGTCGCCGGCGGCGGCGGCCCCGAGGCCCTCGCCTCCGCCGTCGCGCACGGCGCGGCCGCCGTCCAGTTGCCCGGCAGCGTGATGCCGACCCCGGCCGACCTGGACCCGGCCGCGGTGACCGTCACCGACCGCGTCCCCGTGGACCGCGAACTGAAGGAGCCGGCGTCATGACACCCCTCGTGCGCCCCGAACACCCCGTAGCCCCTGTGTTCCTCGAACACCCCGCACTCCCCGTGACCCCGGCATTTCCTGTCACCCCCGTGCTCCCCGGCGCGCCGACCACCTCCACCGATCCCACCGCTCCGGCAGCCCCCCGCTGCACCCCCGTCCCCTCTCCCTCCCCCGCCCACCCCACATTCCGGGCGATACGCGTGCGAAGGAGCCCGCGATGAGTGACATGATCACCGCGGATCTGGTCGACCTCGACCTGTCCGCCGACACCAAGGAAGCGGCGGCGCGGTCCCTCGCGGAGCGCATGCTGGCCCGGGGCCGGGTGACCGACCTGGAGGGCTTCCTCGCCGACGTCGCCGCCCGTGAGGCGCAGATGCCGACCGGCCTCGACGGCGGCATCGGCATCCCGCACTGCCGCAGCGTCCACGTCACCGAGCCGACGCTCGCCTTCGGGCGCAGCGCCGCGGGCGTCGACTTCGGCGCCCCGGACGGCCCCGCCGACCTGATCTTCCTGATCGCCGCTCCCGCCGGCGCCGACGACGCCCACCTGACGATCCTGTCGTCACTCGCCCGGCAGCTGATGAACGCCGAGTTCACCGACGCACTGCGGGCGGTGGACGACACGGCGGCCGCGGCGGCGCTGATCCGCGGGGACGAGGTCCCCGCTGCCGCCGGGACCCCTGCCGAAGCCGGCCCGACCGCCTCGGACACCGCGCCCTCGGACACCGCGCCCTCGGACGGCGCGGACTCCCCGCGGCCGGCGGGCTCCGCGGCCCCCACCGACTCCGTGGCGCCGCCGGTGGCGGCCTCCGCCGACGGCGCCACGGGCACCCCCCGAGCCACGGACACCACCCCTGCGGCCCCTGCGGCCCCTGCGACCCCCGCGACGCCTGCCGAGGGATCCGAAGGGGCCGAGGGAGGCGAGGGCGAGCGGCGTCCCTTCCGTGTCGTCGCCGTCACCTCCTGCCCGACCGGCATCGCGCACACCTACATGGCGGCCGAGTCCCTGGAGAACGCCGGGCGCGAGGCGGGCGTCGAGGTGGCCGTGGAGACCCAGGGTTCGGCGGGTTTCGCCCGGCTCGACCCGGCCGTCATCGAGGCGGCGGACGGCGTGATCTTCGCCCATGACGTCCCCGTACGCGACAAGGACCGCTTCGCCGGGAAGCCCACCGTCGACGTCGGGGTGAAGGCCGGCATCAACCGTCCCGCCGAACTCCTCGCCGAGGTGCGCGGCAAGGCCGAGCGCGGCGAGGTGACGTCGGGCGCTCCCGCGGGCGCGGGCACCCCGGTCGAACGGGCCGGCGACTCCACCGAGGGCTACGGCACCAAGCTCCGCAAGTGGCTGATGTCCGGCGTCAGCTACATGGTCCCGTTCGTCGCCGCCGGCGGTCTCCTCATCGCCCTCGGCTTCGCGATCGGCGGCTACGACATCAACGAGGCGCCGTCCGTCATGGACCACTTCGTGTGGACGCAGGCCGACAGCTGGGGCGCCCTGCTCTTCCAGATCGGCGGCGTCGCCTTCGGCTTCCTCGTCCCGGTCCTGGCCGGGTACATCGCCTACGGCATGGCCGACCGGCCCGGCCTGGTGCCCGGCTTCGTCGGCGGCGCGATCTCGCTCACCGTCAACGCCGGCTTCCTCGGCGGTCTGGCGGCCGGTCTGATCGCCGGAGCGGTGGTGATGGCGATCCAGAGGATCAGCATCCCGCCGGTGCTGCGCGGCATCATGCCGGTGGTGGTGATCCCGCTGATCTCCTCGGCGATCGTCGGATTCCTGATGTTCGTCGTCATCGGCAAGCCCATCGCCGCGGCGCAGAAGGCCATGACCGACTGGCTGGCCGGCCTCACCGGCGCCAACGCCGTCCTCCTCGGCGCCCTGCTCGGCCTGATGATGTGCTTCGACCTCGGCGGCCCCGTCAACAAGGTGGCCTACGCCTTCGCCACCGCCGGCATCGCCGTCGCCGACCCGAGCGACTCCGCGATGAAGGTCATGGCCGCGGTCATGGCGGCCGGCATGGTCCCGCCGCTGGCGATGGCCCTCGCCACCACCGTGCGCGGCAGGCTCTTCACCCGCACCGAGCGCGAGAACGGCAAGGCCGCCTGGGTCCTGGGCGCCTCCTTCATCTCCGAGGGCGCCATCCCGTTCGCCGCGGCCGACCCGATCCGCGTGATCCCCGCCTCGATGGTGGGCGGCGCGGTCACCGGCGCCCTGTCGATGGCCTTCGGCGCGACCCTGCGCGCCCCGCACGGCGGCATCTTCGTGGTCCCGCTGATCGGCAACCCGCTGCTCTACCTGGTGGCGATCGCGGCGGGCGTGTGTGTGACGGCGGCCCTGGTCGTCGTCCTCAAGGGCCTGCGCAAGCCGGTCGCCGACGCCGCGGCCCCCGGCGCGGAGAGCCGCCCGGCCGGCCCGGCGGCGGGGAAGAAGCAGCCGGTGGCGGCGTAGCGGACGCCCGCCGCCGGAGCGGCCGGTCGCAGCCCCCGAAGGACGGGGCCGCGACCGGCCGCTCGTCGCTCTCTGCGGTATTGGTGCGACCTGCGCCACCTGCGAGATACATCACGGTCGGAGCCGAATATCCGGATCTTGAGGTCTACTGTTCGGCATGCCTGAGCACCCCTCGATGCCCCGGCCGGCGCGCGCGGCCGTTCTCGTTCTGGCCTGCGCCGCAGGGTTGGCCGGCCTGGCCCGCGTCCTGCGCCGCGGCAGCCGTGGCGCGGGCGTGCCGGGCCCGGGCAAGGCCGTACGCCGTTCAGGGGGGCGCTCACGGAGCGCGGAAGCGCCCGCCTCGCCCCCTCATGAAGCAGAAGAGGCAGGAGAGGCAGGAGAGGCGGGGGAGACTGGGGAAGGCAGGGAGGCTCGGGTGACCGATCTGCGCCCCGCCTTCGGTGAGCGTCCCGCACGGCAGGACGCCCCCGGGACCCCTCGTTCCCTCCCCGCCCTCCCGGGCCAGCACCGGATCGGACCGCCCTCGGAGGCCGTGCCGCTGACCCCGGCGGAGCAGGCCGCCTTCACGGACCTCGTACGGCGACTCGACGACGGAGACTGAGCGTCGGCGTCAGGACCGGCCGCGCTCGTCTCGGCGCGCCGGCGAGCGCGCGAGTGGCACCCCGGGCGCACGGGCGGTGACCCGGGCGCCCGGGCAGGGACGTGAGGTCGCGCGGGTCAGGAGACCTGTGCCGCCCGCCGCTCCATCGCCTCCCGCGCAGCCGCCTCCGACGGGTACACCTCGCACATGTGCCGCCCGTCGGGCGTCGCCGTGTGCTCGACCTCCCACAGGGACAGCTCCCGGCCGTCGTGGAGCAGGAACGCGTGCTCGTAGAGCGCGAAGCCCAGACCGATCCGCCCGGCCCGGCAGGGGCGCCCGAAGGCCTGCGTGATCTGGTGGGCGAACGCCGTCCTCAGCAGCGCTGCGATGTCCGCGCCGGGCCGGTCGGTGTTCTCCGCCCGGCGCAGCAGACGGCGCGCGTGGTCCGCGGAATCGTCCGGCACGTACACATGCCGGGGCGCGGGGATCGGCGGCAGCTGCACCAGCACCGGCAGCTCGAACTCGGGCGTGTCCGGCTGCAGCGGAAGCCGCGCCGTGGCGGTCAGTACCTCCTCCTCGTCGACGTACACCTCGTGCTGCGGCTCGCTGCCCGGCTCGGGGTTGTGGACGAGTTCCCACAGCGTGAGCGCGGAGCCGTCGGCCAGCAGCCAGGTGTGCCGGTACGTCTCGCGGTGCAGCCCCGCGCTGTGGTGCGCGGAGTGCAGCGAGCTGTCGTGCGCGAGCGCGCAGTCGAGCCGCCTTATCGTGTCGTCGGGCAGCTCGAACGAGTTCAGGGCGCGACCGAGGAGCCGCGCGAGGTGCTCCTCCGGAGTCTCGGGCGACTCGGCTGGTTCGTGCGCTGCCGTCTCGTACGGAACGCTCAAGGTTTCTCCCGGCGTTGCTGCATGTCACCTTGTGGGTGCATACCGTAGCCCCTCGGCCGGACATCATGTCCGGGAACCGAGAAAACGTACGCCGGGAAAACGCCGGAGCCGCGCGATAAGTTCCCGCACAGCCCGATGATCTGTCAGAAAGCGCCGGTCAGAGCCGAGTTCCGCCGAAAACGGGGGCGCATTCCGGCAGGATGCGCCCCCCTCGCGCTCCACTCGCCCCAGTGATCCGCCACCGCTACCGCTCCCGTTCCCGCCGACGCTCCCGTTCTCCGTACAACTCCTCGTAGCCCAGCCACATCCCCCCTGCCGCCTGCACCGACTGCGCCGACCTCACCGCCCGCACGATCGCCCGGGTCACCACGTCCGCGCCGGCCGCGAGGACGTCGTTCAGCGCGAGCGGATGGTCGGGGACGAGCGGGCGTGCGCCCGTGGCCAGTGCGAAGACCGTGTCCCCGTCGTTCAGCAGGTGCACCGGCCGCACCGCGCGCGCGATGCCGTCGTGTGCCGTGCCCGCCAGCTTCTGCGCCTGGGCCTTCGTCAGGGCGGCGTCGGTGGCGACCACCGCCAGCGTCGTGTTGAGGGGGGTGGGGGCGTTCTTCGCCGCGCTCTCCGCGAGGCGCCGTCGCGCGGCGGCGTGCACGCGCGGCTCCGGGTGCTCCACCCGCCCCCGCCCCTGGAACAGCTCCCCGTACAGCACCCCCGTTTCGGGGTCCATGGCCGACCCCAGCGCGTTGGCCACCACCAGCGCGGCCACGGTGATCCCCGAGTCGAGAACGACACCGGCGGTGCCGACCCCGCCCTTCAGGTCCCCGACCGCGGCGCCCGTGCCGGCGCCCACGCAGCCCTCCGGCACGATCGCGCCGGGCTCGCTCGCCGCGGCGGCCTCGACCGCGGCCCGCCCGGTGGCCGCGTCCGGGCGGGCCCGGAAGTCGCCGCCGCGCCCCAGGTCGAAGACGCAGGCGGCGGGCACCACGGGCACGACGTGCGCGGGGTCCGGCCCGACGGGCACTCCGCGGCCCCGCTCCTCCAGCCAGGCCATCACCCCGGACGCCGCGTCGAGCCCGTAGGCGCTGCCGCCGGTCAGCACGATCGCGTCGACCCGCTGCACCACGTTGCGCGGGTCGAGGGCGTCGGTCTCCTTCGTCCCGGGGCCGCCGCCCCGCACGTCCACGGCGGCGACGGCCCCGCCCTCGGGTGCGAGGACGACCGTGGTGCCGGTGAGCCACCCGTCGCCGGTGCGTGTCGCGTGGCCCACCCGCAGGCCGGGGACGTCCGTCAGAGCGTCAACTGTCATGGCAGCAGTCTCGTCGAGCCGCCGGAGCGGTCCGTCCCGCGGGCGGATGCGTCGCCCGACCGGCGGGCCGCGTTCGGCGGGTGGTGTCACACCGCCGCGCCCGATGCCGGGGACGCGCCCCGCCGCGCGCTGCCGCGCGCCGCCCGGCGCGCCGTCAGCACGGTGCCGACCGCCACGGCCAGCGCCGACACCAGGCCGGCCGCGAGGACCGCCCACTCGCCGAGGAAGGTGCAGCAGATGACGAGGAGCGCGGTGATCGGCAGGACGAGCTGCTGGGCGAGGCCCACCTTGAAGTGGCGCGCGTGCAGCGCCCACACGGTGAGCAGGTAGAGCGCCGTCGGCAGGGTCACCGCGGACGAAGCGGCCAGCGTCGGGATGTGCGCCTTGCCGATCGCCTGCTCGACCGCCACCTCCAGGCCCGCGCCGATCGCGGCCGCCGAGGCGAAGACGACGTAGTGGCCGTAGCCCCACACGAACGCCTCCCTGCTGGAGCGCAGATGACCGTGGATCGGCACCAGGAAGTAGATCCACCAGGCGGCGAAGATGATCAGCAGGCCGCCCGCGGCGATGGGCAGCAGTTCGATGAGCGCCCGGCTCTCGTCGATGCCCGACTTCACGGCGACCGTGGCCGCGGCGATCGTCTCGCCGAGCACGATGATCGTGAAGAGCCCGTAGCGCTCCGCGATGTGGTGCGGGTGCCAGGCCGTCGGATGGTCCTTCTCGGCGTACAGCGGCACGCACATCTCCAGCACGGCCATCCCCAGGAACAGCCAGGGCCGGCCGGCCTCCGGCAGCAGCAACAGCCCCAGCCAGCCGATCTGGCAGAGGACCACGCCACCGGCGTACCGCAGCGCCATGGTCCGCTCCGGGCCCTCGCCGGACACCGCGACGCGCAGCCACTGCGCGGTCATGGCGAGCCGCATGATGACGTAGCCCAGCCAGACGGCCAGGAAGTCGTGGTCCTGGAACGCCTGGGACACGCCCGCCGCGAGGACGAGCACGCCGGCGATCTGGATCAGGGTGACGATCCGGTACAGGACGTCGTCGTTGTCGTAGGCCGAGGCGAACCAGGTGAAGTTCATCCAGGCCCACCAGATGGCGAAGAACATCATCGCGTAGTTGGCGATGCCCTCGCCCGTGTGGGACTCCGCGATCGCGTGGACCAGTTCGACGCCCGCCTGGGCCACCGCCACGACGAAGCAGAGGTCGAAGAACAGCTCGAGCGGCGAGGCGACCCGGTGGGCTTCGGCGCGCCCGCGTGCGGTCAGCCTGCGCACGGGCCTGGTGTGGTGGGGCGGGCCGGAGGGAGATGCCGGTGGGGGAGAGCTGGTCGTCATGGGTCCCAGCACAGCAGACAACCGGGGGTAATTCTTGTCGGAGGGCGCACGGAGTTGCCAGGTCAGACAGTGCGCGGCAGTGGACAGTGGCCGCCGGGTGCGGGGACCGGGCCCCGGCCGGGCCGGCCCCGTGCGGGGCGCCTTCGGGGCCGTACTCTTGAGGGATGAGTACGCCCCCCGCCGCTGGATCGCAGGAGCCGCAGGAGCCGCAGGAGCCGCAGGAGTCGCATGAGCCGCAGGAGCCCAGGGTGCCGCGCGCGCCGCACGGGCCGAAGGCCGCGCTGGTCTTCGACGACCCGCTGGACCAGCAGTCGTCGGACGACACGGACCGCGGGTGGGGCGAGCGTCCGGCGGGCGGCGGGGACAGCGCGGCCGACCTCAAGCGCTTCCTCGACGAGAAGCCGCCCCACCACCTCTGAAGCCGCGCCCACCGCCGTCCCCACCACCGGGCCTCGGACCGAGCCCCCGACCGAACAGCCGCCCCGACCTGCGGCCGAACTCCCGGCCGGGCGGTTGCGGTCGGTTGCGCCCCGAGCCCTACGGCTGGTTGTGCCCCGAGCCCCGCTGTGCGACCAGCGCGTCGCGGATCTCCTTGAGCACCTCCAGTTCGGTCACCTCGATGACCTCGTGCGTGCCCTCCCGGGCCTTCCTGCGCGCTTCCTGCCGCGCCAGGTACTTCGCCATGGGCAGCACCATCAGGAAGTAGACCACCGCGGCGGTGATCAGGAAGGTGAGCGTGGCGCCCAGGACGGAGCCCCACAGGATCCGCACGCCCGTCGCCGCGTCGCCCGTGCCGGTGCAGGGACCCTTGAGGCAGGAGCTGTAGCTGTCCAGGTTCTTGGTTCCGAACGCGCCGACGAGCGGGTTGATGATCCCCTTCACCACCGAGTTGACGATGTTCGTGAAGGCCGCGCCGATCACGACCGCGACTGCCAGATCGACGACGTTCCCGCGCATCAGGAAGGCCTTGAAGCCCTGCCAGACGCTGGGATCCTTCTTGTTCTCGGTCACCTCGGGGACACTCCTCGCATGAACGGGTTGTGAAACAAACAGCTCCGCAACCTACGTCAGACGATCGCGGGCCTGTCCCATGAGGTCGCTCGAACGAGGGACTTGACGGAGATCCGCACAGAATACGCACGACCGGTTTCACCACAGCGTCACCGCCAGGACGGCCGTCGTCCCCGCCCCCACCAGGCGTGCCGCGGTCGGCGGGGGAACCGACAGCACGACCAACGCACCGCCACCGCCACTGCCACCGCCTCCGCCACCGCCTCCGCCTTCGTCGACTGCACCGGCTCCGGCCACTGAGCCGTCGGCGACATCCGGCTCCGGCACCCTCGTCACGAGCGCCCTGCGCGCGACGACCCGGGCCTCCACCCGAGCCTCCTCCCGGACCCCGCCGCCCGTCGCCGCCCGCTCGGCGGCGATGACGTCGACCCGGTCACCGGGGCGCAGCAGCCGTACGGTGGCCGCGTCGGCGATCCGCACCGGCACCTCGACGACCTCGTCGGCGGGCCGACGCCGTACGGGACCGTCCGCCGACGGTCGTGCGCGGGCGGGTGCGTCCCGGTGGTCCGGGTGCCCGCGCGCCCGGTCGTGGGCGTCTCCCGGGACCGCCGCCACGAGCGCCGCGGCGGTGACGGCGAGGCCGAGCGCCAGGGCGCGCCGGCGGCTGCCGGTGATGCTCCGCAGCCGGTACCGCCCGCCGCGCACCCGCACGGGGGCGAACCGTGGCACCTCGCACGTGGCGGGAGCCTCCGCGCCCGGCGGGCACGGAGCGGAGGAGGAAACGGAGGAAACGGAGGAAGAAGAGGAAGCAGAGGGGGAGGGGGGAGAGGAGGAAGCAGTGGGAGAGGAGGAGAGGGACATGGTCGGGTCACCACCTGCGACGAGGAATCGGCCGAGGGATCGGCCGAGGGATCGGTATCGGCTCGCGCACCACGATGGACCCTCGCCGCGCCGCCCGCCGGAGACGGTGGACCACCGGCGGACTGTGGAAAACTCCCTCACCCGAACGAGAAGTTCCGTGCCGCCGCCCCGCGTCAGCCGCCCCCACCGACCGCCCTGCACCGACTTACCCGCACCAGCCGGCCCCCGTCGGCCAGCTCCCGCTGGCAGCCCCCCCCCGCTACGGCAGCGGGAACCCCGGATCCATCCCGCCCAGGGCGTTCGCGCACAGGCAGTCCCGTTCGTCCATGGCGGGCAGGGCGGCCACCGCGTCGAACAGGACGCCCCGCAGCCGGTCCACGTTCGCCGCGAACACCTGAAGGACTTCCTCGTGGGAGACGCCCTCGCCGGTCTCGGCGCCCGCGTCCAGGTCGGTGACCAGGTTCAACGACGTGTAGCAGAGCTCCAGTTCACGGGCGAGCGCGGCCTCCGGATGGCCCGTCATGCCCACCACGGACCAGCCCTGGGCCTGGTGCCACAGCGATTCGGCGCGGGTCGAGAACCGCGGTCCCTCGATCACGACGAGCGTCCCGCCGTCCACGGGCTCCCAGTCCCGCCCGCGCGCCGCCTTCAGCGCCGCCGAGCGCCCGGCGGGGCAGTACGGGTCGGCCAGCGACACGTGGACCACGTTGGGCAGCGAGCCGTCGGGCAGCGGCAGCCCGTCGAAGTACGTCCCCGCCCGCGACTTCGTGCGGTCGGCCAGCTGGTCGGGGACGAGCAGGGTGCCGGGACCGTACTCGGGGCGCAGACCGCCCACGGCGCAGGGGCCGAGGACCTGGCGCACGCCGACCGAGCGCAGGGCCCACAGGTTGGCCCGGTAGTTGATCCGGTGGGGCGGCAGATGGTGGCCGCGTCCGTGCCGGGGTAGGAAGGCGACCCGCCGGCCGGCGATCTCGCCGAGGAAGAGGGAGTCGCTGGGCGGTCCGTAGGGGGTCTCGACCTGGATCTCGGTCACGTCGTCGAGGAACGAGTAGAAGCCCGAACCGCCGATTACGCCGATCTCTGCGTTCACCATGACCAGCACAGTAGCCGGATTCGAACACGCGCTGTCCCCGGCTTCGGGAACGCCGAGGACCCGGCTTTCGGGAACGCCGAGGACCCGTCTCAGGGAACGCCGAAGACCCGGCCGTCGTCGTACGACGGCCGGGTCCCGGTGACGAGATGTGGCCCTTAGGCGGCGGAGGTCCCGGCGGACGAGCCGGCGCTCGTCGACTTGGAGTCCGAGGAGGACGACGACTTCGCGTCCGAGGAGGACGAGGACGACGACTTCGCGTCGGACGAGGCCGAGGGCGTCGACGACTTGGACGACGCCGGCGAGCTGCTCGACGAGGAGCCGCGGCTGTCGTTGCGGTAGAAGCCGGAGCCCTTGAAGACGATGCCGACGGCGGAGAACACCTTCTTGAGGCGGCCACCGCAGTTGGGGCACTCGGTCAGGGCGTCGTCGGTGAACTTCTGCACCGCCTCGAGGCCCTCGCCGCACTCGGTGCACTGGTACTGGTACGTCGGCACTGTCTTCCTCCTGGCACTCTCACTCGATGAGTGCTAACGACGATCCATACTGACGTATTCCCGAGCGTCAGTCCACTGCCACCGGCACGCGGTGACCGACGCCACGTGCGACGGTACGTCCCCCGGGGTGTGCCACGAGCCGGGAGCGCAGGGCCGCGAGGGTGGCCAGGGCCAGTACGGTGCCGCCCATCGGCACCAGGAACCCGGCACCGGCCCAGAAGCGGTCCTCCAGCTGTCCGGCGACCGTGACGGCCGCCGCCTGGCCGAGCGCCACCGCGCCGGTCAGCCAGGTGAACGCCTCGGTGCGCGCCCCGGCCGGGACCAGGCCCTCGACCAGCGTGTAGCCGGTGATCAGCGCGGGCGCGATGCACATGCCGACCAGGAAGCCGAGGCCGGCCAGGACGAGCACCGAGTGCGCGGCCCACAGTCCGGAGGCGGTCAGGGCCAGCGCGGCGTAGCCGACGACGAGGCGGTGGTGCGGGGCGGCCTTCCAGGCGACGGCGCCGCAGACCAGGCCGGAGAGCATGTTGCCGGCGGCGAACGTGCCGTACAGGACGCCGTTCAGGCCGGGCTCGCCGATCGACTCGGTGAACGCGGCCAGCGACACCTGCATGCCGCCGAAGACGGAACCGATGCCGAGGAAGGTCACGGCCAGCACGCGCACGCCGGGGACCCGCAGGGCGGAGGGGTGCTCCACGCGCGCGTGCCCGTCGGCGGCGGCCGGGGGCTGGGTGCCCTTGCCGGCCGCGAACAGCAGACCGCCGAGCAGGGTCAGCGAGGCCTCGGTCACCAGGCCGGCGGCCGGGTTCACGGCGGTGCACAGGGCGGTCGCCAGCAGCGGGCCGACGACGAAGGTGAACTCGTCCGTGACGGACTCGAAGGCCGCCGCGGTGGTCATCAGGGGCGAGCCCTTCAGCTTCGCGCCCCAGCGGGCGCGCACCATGGGGCCGATCTGCGGGACCGAGGCGCCCGTGGGCACGGCCGCGGCGAACAGCGCCCACAGCGGCGCGTGGGCCAGCGCGAGGGCCGTGAGGGTCAGCCCCGACAGGGCGTGCACGAGGACGCCGGGGATCAGGACCGCGCGCTGCCCGTAGCGGTCGGCGAGACGGCCGCCGTACGGCGCGCACAGCGCCATGGAGACGCCGGTGACGGCAGCGGCGGCGCCCGCGGCGCCGTACGAGCCGGTGGTGTGCTGCACGAGCAGCACGATGGAGAGGGTGAGCATCGCGAACGGCTGGCGTGCCGCGAAGCCGGGGAGCAGGAACGTCCAGGCGCCGCGGGTGCGCAGCAGCTGTCCGTATCCGGGGCGGGCTTCCGGGCGCTTTTCCGGGTGCTGTTCCGGGCGGGCGGAGGCCGGCGAGTGCTTCGACGGCTCGGAGGTGACCGTGGACGCCACGGCCCGTGCCTTTCTGCCGCCTGGTAGCGCGCCCGTGCGGGGGGCGCCGAGAGCTGTCCTCTTGCGCGTACGCGGTAGATACCGGCGCCCACTGCGGGGTGCGTCCCGGCCGCCATACGGTCGCGCCAGCTCTGCGTCAGGCAGAGTTGGTTCGATCAAGGTGAGCCTTCATCGTACAGGGATCACCGGTTGCCCTACCTGTGAAGACGGGCACCATGACGCCCTTCGCCTTACGAATCAGCGGAGTGTGAACGGTAGGAAACCTGTACGTAATGCTCCATGTCTCCATGTCTCCATGCTCCATGCATCCCTGCACGCGCCCGCTGCCGACTCGCGAGCCCCTCGCCGCTCACCGGCGACCGTCACCGCCGGCCGCTCACCGGCGACCGTCACCAGCGGCCGCTCATCGCCGGCCGCTCACCGCTCATCGCCGGCCGCTCACCGCTTGCCGCCGCCCGTCCCCAGCCAGCCGGCCAGCTTGCCGCCGTGTCCGACCGCGCGCAGGCGGCGTTCGGCCGCGTCCCGGACGGGGTCGGTGGCGACGACGAGGAGTTCGTCGCCGCGCCGCAGCACCGTCGTCGGCAGCGGCACGAACGAGGTGCCGTCGCGCACGACGAGGGTGACGGCGGCCCCGGCGGGCAGCCGCAGCTCGTTGACCTCGACGCCGTGCATCCGGGAGCCCTTGGGGATCACCACGGACAGCAGGTGTCCGCGCAGCCGTTCCAGGGGCGCCGACTCGATGCCGAGGTCGGCCGCCTCGGCCTCCTCGCCGAGGTGCAGCTTGCGGGCCAGCCAGGGCAGCGTCGGTCCCTGGACCAGGGTGTAGACGACGACCAGGACGAAGACGATGTTGAAGATGCGGCGGCTGGCGTCGACGCCCTCCACCATGGGGATGGTGGCCAGGATGATCGGCACGGCGCCGCGCAGCCCGGCCCAGGACATCAGCGTCTGCTCCTGCCACGGCACCCGGAACGGCGTGAGGCACAGCACCACGCTCAGCGGGCGCGCCACCATGGTCAGCACCAGGCCGATGACGAGCGCCGGCCACACGTCGTCGCCCAGCTCGTGCGGGGTGACCAGCAGGCCGAGGATGACGAACATGCCGATCTGGGCGATCCAGCCGAGCCCCTCGGCGAAGCCGCGGGTGGCGGGCCAGTGCGGCAGCTTGGCGTTGCCCATGACCATCGACGCGAGGTACACGCCCAGGAAGCCGCTGCCGTGCGCCAGCGCGCCCGCCGCGTACGCCGTGACCGCGATCGCCATGACGGCGATCGGGTAGAGGCCGGAGGCGGGCAGGGCGACGTGGCGCAGGCCCCAGGAGCCCGCCCAGCCCACGGCGAGGCCGATGGCGGCGCCGATGAGCAGTTCCAGCGCTATCTCGCCGACCAGCACGTACCAGTGCTCCACGGGGCCCGCGGCGGAGAAGGCCACGACCAGGATGACCACCGGGGCGTCGTTGAAGCCCGACTCGGCCTCCAGCATGCCCGTCACGCGCGTGGGCAGCGGGATCCGGCGCAGGACGGAGAAGACCGCCGCCGCGTCCGTCGAGGACACCACCGCCCCGATGATGAGCGCCTGCCGCCACTCCAGCCCGGTCAGGTAGTGCGCGCCCGCCGCCGTGACCCCGACGCTCACCGCGACGCCGACGAGCGCCAGCGCGGAAGCGGCCGTGAGAGCCGGTCTCACCTCCTTCCACGCCGTGCCCAGACCGCCCTCGGCGAGGATCACGACCAGGGCCGCGTAGCCGATGATCTGAGTGAGTTCGGCGTTGTCGAAGTGGATGTTGCCGAGGCCGTCCTGGCCCATGAAGACGCCGATGCCCAGGTACACGAGCAGGCTGGGGAGCCCGCTGCGCGAGGAGATCCGGACCGCTGCGACGGCGACGAGCAGGACGACTGAGCAGACGAGCAGGAGCTGGTTGAGGTGGTGGACAGTCAGCGGCGGTTCCCTTTCCTGGCGCGCGCGGCACGCGCGTGGGTGCACAGGTACATCGGACACGAAGCGGCGCGCTCCGGGCCCAACTACTTCGTTACCTTACCTAACTCTTGACGATTTCTTGACGCTGACCGGGGTGTGATCGAACGCTCTTCCGTCCCCGTTGCCGACTCCGCGTCAAGTGGCGCGGACCCCTGCGCCTATGGTTGCTCCAGCGCTCATTCATAGTCACAGCCCGACCTGCCGCTCGCGTTAGGACAGCAAGGACAGCGATGCCCCCCAACACCACCGCCACAACGGGTGACAAGCCCGGCAAGTCCGGCAGGAAGAAGGGGCGCAAAGCCCGTCTGATCGTGCTCGTGCTGGTGCTGGCCCTCATCGGCGGCATCGCCTACGGCGGCTACTGGTCCGTCAGTACCGTGCGCGCCTCCTTCCCCCAGACCACCGGTTCGATCACGCTCGACGGCCTCTCCGGCCCGGTCGACGTGAAGCGGGACGGCTACGGCATCCCGCAGATCTACGCGTCCTCCGACGAGGACCTGTTCATGGCGCAGGGCTACGTCCAGGCGCAGGACCGGTTCTACGAGATGGACGTGCGCCGGCACATGACGTCCGGGCGCCTGTCGGAGATGTTCGGCAAGAGCCAGGTCGACAACGACGCCTTCCTGCGCACCCTCGGCTGGGACCGGGTCGCCGAGGAGGAGTACGAGAAGAAGCTGTCGCCCTCCACCAAGAAGTACCTCCAGGCGTACGCCAAGGGGGTCAACGCCTACCTCGCGGGCAAGGGCGCCGAGGACATCTCCCTGGAGTACGTGGCCCTCGGGTTCACCAACGACTACCAGCCCGCGCAGTGGACGCCGGTCGACTCCGTCTCCTGGCTGAAGGCGATGGCCTGGGACCTGCGCGGCAACATGCAGGACGAGATCGACCGCGCCCTGCTGACCAGCCGGCTGGGCCCGCAGCAGATCGCCGAGCTGTACCCGGAGTACCCGTACGACCGCAACCAGGCGATCGTCCAGGAGGGCCAGTACGACGAACTGACCGGCGCGTTCGAGCAGGACGGGAGCAGCGGCTCCGACGACTCCTCCACGGACGGGACGCAGGACGCCACCGAGGGCACCACGGGTGACACCTCCGGCACCACGACCGCTTCGGACACGTCCTCGGGCACCTCCACGGACACCGAGGGCTCGGCCCTCCAGAGCCAGCTCTCGGGCCTCTACGACGTCCTGGACGACCTGCCCGAGGCCGTCGGCGTGAACGGCAACGGCATCGGCTCGAACTCCTGGGTCGTCGGCGGGGCGCACACGATCACCGGCAAGCCGCTGCTGGCCAACGACCCGCACCTGTCGGCGTCCCTGCCGTCCGTCTGGTACCAGATGGGCCTGCACTGCCGCACCGTCTCCAGCACCTGCCAGTACGACGTCACCGGCTACACCTTCGCGGGCATGCCCGGCGTGATAATCGGCCACAACCAGGACATCTCCTGGGGCATGACCAACTCCGGCGTCGACGTCACCGACCTCTACCTGGAGAAGCTCTCCGGCGACGGCTACGTCTACGACGACAAGGTGCGGCCCTTCACCACCCGCGAGGAGACCATCAAGGTCGCCGGCGGCACCTCCAAGAAGATCGTCGTCCGGCAGACCGCCGACGGGATGCCGCTGCTCTCCGACCGCGACGACGAGCTCGTCAAGGTCGGCAAGAAGGCGACCGTCGACGAGGACGAGGCCGCCCCCGACCGCGGTGACGGCTACGCGGTGGCGCTGAAGTGGACCGCCCTGGAGGCGGGCAACACCATGGACGCCGTCTTCGAGATGAACAAGGCGGCCGACTGGGACGACTTCCGTGCCGCCGCCGAGGACTTCGACGTGCCGTCGCAGAACCTGATCTACGCGGACACCGACGACCACATCGGCTACCAGCTGCCCGGCAGGATCCCCACGCGGGCCAAGGGCCAGGACGGCTCGATCCCGTCCCCGGGCTGGGACTCCTCGTACAAGTGGACCGGCTACATCGCCTTCGACGAGCTGCCCTACGAGTACGACCCCGCGCGCGGCTACATCGTCACCGCCAACCAGGCCGTGGTCGACCCGGACGACTACCCGTACACGCTCACCACGGACTGGGGCTACGGCACCCGCAGCCAGCGCATCACCGACCTGATCAAGCTGAAGATCAAGGGCGGCGGCAAGATCTCCACGGACGACATGCGCCAGATGCAGCTGGACAGCGACAACCAGATCGCGCGGCTGCTGGTCCCCGTGCTGCTGAAGCTCAACCTGGACGACCCGGACGTCCGCGAGGCGCAGGACCTGCTGCGCGGCTGGGACTACACCCAGGACGCCGACTCGGCCGCGGCCGCCTACTTCAACGCGGTGTGGCGCAACATCCTCAAGCTGGCCTTCGGCAACAAGCTGCCCAAGGAGCTGCGGGTCGAGGGCCAGTGCCTGTGGGTCGAGCCGGTCAACACCACCGGGCCCGTCGACGAGACCGGCAAGGTCCGCGAGTGCGGTCAGCGCGAGGGCGACCAGGCGCAGCCCGACGGCGGCGACCGCTGGTTCGAGGTCGTGCGCAACCTCCTGGAGAAGCAGGACAGCGACTGGTGGACGACGCCCGAGTCGGGCACCCGCCCCGGCGCCGACCACAACCGCGACGACCTGTTCGCGCGGGCCATGATCGACGCCCGCTGGGAGCTGACCGCCAAGCTCGGCAAGGACATCGACACCTGGAGCTGGGGCCGGCTGCACCGCCTGTTCCTGAAGAACCAGACCCTGGGCACCAGCGGCCCCGGCTTCCTCCAGTACATCCTCAACCGTGGTCCGTGGAAGCTCGGCGGCGGCGAGGCGGCGGTCGACGCCACCGGCTGGAACGCCGCCGGCGGCTACGACGTCGTGTGGGTGCCGTCGATGCGGATGGTGGTCAACCTCGACGACCTGGACAAGTCGAAGTGGATCAACCTGACCGGTGCCTCCGGGCACGCGTTCAGCGCCCACTACACCGACCAGACGTCCAAGTGGGCCAACGGCGAACTGCTCGACTGGTCCTTCTCGGCGAAGGCGGTCGACCAGAGCACCAGCGACACCCTGGTCCTCAAGCCGTGAGCCACGGCTGACCG
Source organism: Streptomyces sp. NPDC003247 (assembly GCF_042888135.1). Lineage (NCBI taxonomy): Bacteria > Bacillati > Actinomycetota > Actinomycetes > Kitasatosporales > Streptomycetaceae > Streptomyces > Streptomyces sp. NPDC003247. Next base: position 214,094 of record NZ_JBIAPF010000013.1, on the reverse strand, counting down.
GCCGCCGACCGGTCGCTCATCGGCCGCCGACCGGTTCATCGGTCGCTGATCGATCGGGAAGGGCCCCTCCACGCGCGCGCGGAGGGGCCCTTCCGCGTTCCCGGGCGGTCCGTGCGGTGGTCCTGCCGGTCCCGCGCGTTCCAGCAGGCCTTGTGCCAGTGGCCGGGACGGGCGGTGTCCGGACGAGGCGGCGTTCAGGGGAGGCGGCGCACCCCCGAAGGCGTCACCACGGCGTGCACCGGACGGTCGTGCGCCTCCTCGGGGACGTGCCCGACGACCTCGGCGTCGTACAGGAGCACCACCCGGGCGGGACGGGCACCGGCGTTTTCCAGCCGGGCCAGCACCCGGTCGTACGAGCCGCCGCCGCGCCCCAGCCGCATGCCCCGCCCGTCGACCGCGAGACCCGGCAGCAGCACCACGTCGGCGTCCGTCACCGCGTCGGGTCCGAGGCGCTCGCCGACGGGTTCGAAGAGGGCCATCCGCCCGCCGTGCTGCACCCGCGCGAGGGAGCCCTCACCGGCGTAGGCACCCCAGTCGAGATCGTTGTCGGCCAGCAGCGCGGGGAGCAGGACGCGCACGCCCCGGGCGTGCAGCGCGTCCAGCAGCGCGAGCGTTCCGGGCTCGCTCCCCACGGAGACGTAGGCCGCCACCGTCCGCGCGCGGGCCAGCTCCGGCAGCTCCATGGCGTGCTCGGCCAGGGCGGCGGCCGCCTCGCGCACGTCATCGGTCGTCAATCTGTTTCTCACTGCGAGGAGCTCTCGCCGCAACATATGTTTGTCAGACTCTGGTCCGTCTTTGAGATGGCTCATGTGTCGCTCCCGCACCATTCCAATCCGCTCATATGATCATGAGTTAACAGGAGCTACAGATTCCTCTCAAACCCACCGGATAAGGTTCCGACATGACTCAGTCGCACCCCAGGATCAGCAAGGCTGTCATCCCAGCGGCCGGACTCGGCACCCGCTTCCTGCCGGCGACCAAGGCCACTCCCAAGGAGATGCTGCCGGTCGTGGACAAGCCCGCGATCCAGTACGTGGTCGAGGAGGCCGTCTCCGCCGGACTCGACGACGTCCTCATGGTCACGGGTCGCAACAAGCGCCCCCTCGAGGACCACTTCGACCGCAACTACGAACTCGAGTCGGCGCTGGAGAAGAAGGGCGACGCCCAGCGCCTCGCCAAGGTCCAGCAGTCCAGCGACCTCGCGACCATGCACTACGTGCGCCAGGGCGACCCCAGGGGCCTCGGCCACGCGGTCCTGTGCGCGGCCCCGCACGTCGGGCAGGAGCCGTTCGCCGTCCTGCTCGGCGACGACCTGATCGACCCGCGCGACCCCCTGCTGCGGCGGATGATCGAGGTCCAGGAGCAGCACGGCGGCAGCGTCGTCGCGCTCATGGAGGTCGCCCCCGAGCAGATCCACCTCTACGGCTGCGCCGCCGTCGAGAGCACCCCCGACGGCGACGTGGTCAAGGTGACCGGGCTGGTGGAGAAGCCGGACCCGGCGGACGCCCCGTCGAACTACGCCATCATCGGACGCTACGTCCTCGACCCGAGCGTCTTCGGGGTCCTGCGCCAGACCGAGCCCGGCCGGGGCGGCGAGATCCAGCTCACCGACGCCCTCCAGCAGCTCGCGCAGGACGAGAAGGTCGGCGGCCCGGTGCACGGCGTCTGCTTCAAGGGCCGCCGCTACGACACCGGCGACCGGGGCGACTATCTGCGTGCCATTGTCAGACTCGCGTGCGAACGTGAAGACCTGGGTCCGGACTTCCGGTCCTGGCTTCGCCGTTACGTCACCGAGGAGATGCAGCAACGTTGAGCACCGCCGCGCCCCGCCCTGTCGGCCAGGACCACCTGTGGTCGGTGGACGAGCACCTGGAGGACATCCTCGCCACCGTCCGCCCCCTGGACCCCATCGAGCTGCAACTGCCCGACGCCCAGGGCTGCGTCCTGGTCGAGGACGTCACGGTGGAGGTCTCGCTGCCGCCGTTCGACAACAGCTCCATGGACGGCTACGCGGTGCGGGTCGCGGACGTCGCGGGCGCGAGCGAGGAGTTCCCGGCGGCCCTGGAGGTCGTCGGGGACGTCGCGGCGGGCCACGCGGCCGATCTGCTCCACGTGGGGCCCGGACAGGCCGCCCGGATCATGACCGGCGCCCCCCTGCCCAAGGGCGCCGAGACCGTCGTCCCCGTGGAGTGGACTGACGGCGGTCTCGGCGAGGGCCCCGTCGACGGGATGCGCGCCCGCAGCCTCGCCCCCGACCAGGCAGCGGGCCACGTCCGCGTGTACCGCCCCGCCGAGGCCCGCGCGCACGTACGCGCGCGGGGCAGCGACGTGAAGGCCGGGGACCGCGCCCTGGAGGCGGGCACGGTCCTCGGGCCCCCGCAGATCGCCCTGCTCGCCGCCATCGGCCGCGGCACGGTCCGGGTCCGTCCCCGCCCGCGCGTGGTCGTGCTGTCCACCGGCAGCGAGCTCGTCCAGCCCGGCGAGGAACTGGGCAGCGGCCAGATCTACGACTCCAACAGCTTCGCCCTCACCGCGGCCGCGCGGGACGCCGGCGCCCTCGCCTACCGGGTCGGCGCGGTCGCCGACGACGCCGACACCCTGCGCTCCACCATCGAGGACCAGCTGGTCCGCGCCGACCTGGTCGTCACCACGGGCGGCGTCAGCGTCGGCGCCTACGACGTCGTCAAGGAAGCGCTGTCGCACGTCGGCGACGAGGACGAGGCGGGCAGCGGCATCGACTTCCGCAAGCTGGCCATGCAGCCCGGCAAGCCCCAGGGCTTCGGCTCCATCGGCCCCGACCACACCCCGCTGCTGGCGCTGCCCGGCAACCCCGTGTCGTCCTACGTCTCCTTCGAGCTGTTCGTACGGCCCGCGATCCGCACCATGATGGGGCTGGACGACGTCCACCGGCCCACCACGCGCGCGACGCTCACCGCGGACAGGGCGCTGACCTCGCCGAAGGGGCGCAGACAGTTCCTGCGCGCCCGGTACGCCGACGGCACCGTCCGCCCGGTCGGCGGCTCCGGATCGCACCTGGTCGCCGCCCTCGCGCACGCCGACGCGCTGGTCGTCGTCCCCGAGGACGTGGAGTCCGTCGAGCCGGGCACCGAGGTCGAGGTCGTCCTGCTCGGCTGAGCCGCCGCGCGCGTGCCCGCCTCGGCACGTGCGTCCGTCCCCGCGCGCGTGCCCGGCCTCGCGCGTGCCCGTCCCCGTCCCTGCGCGCGTGCCCGGCCCAGCCCCCGCCCCCCTCGTGTGCGTCCGCCCCCCTCGTGTGCGTCCGCCCCCCTCGTGTGCGTCCGCCCCCCGTGTGCGTCCGCCCTCGCGGTGCCCGTGCCCGTGCCCGCCCGTCCGCGGGACGGGCCGGGTCCGCTCGGCGCCTCCGCTTGGGGGTACCGTGTCGCGCACAACAGGCCCGAGCGGCGCACCGCGCCGGGCCCGGACCGGGAGCGCGAGCAGGCATGAGCAGGCAGGACCGACTGACGCACATCGACGAGGCGGGCGCGGCCCGCATGGTCGACGTATCCGGCAAGGACGTGACCGCGCGCACCGCGCGTGCCAGCGGACGCGTCCTCGTCTCGCCCCGCGTGGTCGAGCTGCTGCGCGGCGAGGGGCTCCCCAAGGGCGACGCCCTGGCGACCGCGCGGATCGCGGGCATCATGGGCGCCAAACGCACCCCCGACCTGATTCCGCTGTGCCACCCCCTGGCGGTGTCCGGTGTGAAACTGGACCTGTCGGTCGCGGACGACGCCGTGGAGATCAGCGCCACCGTGAAGACGACGGACCGCACGGGCGTCGAGATGGAGGCGCTCACCGCGGTCTCCGTCGCCGCGCTCACCGTGATCGACATGGTGAAGGCGGTCGACAAGAAGGCGGTCATCACGGACGTGCGCGTCGAGGAGAAGACGGGCGGCAAGTCGGGCGACTGGAGCCGGTCATGACGAAGGACGCCTCGGGAGGCGGAGCGCCGTACCGCGCGCTGGTCGTGACGGCCTCCAACCGGGCCGCCGCCGGTGTCTACGAGGACAGGGGCGGCCCGCTGATCGCCGACGGGCTGGCGCGCTCCGGGTTCGCGGTCGACGGCCCCCGCGTCGTGCCGGACGGGGACCCCGTCGAGGCCGCCCTGCGGGCCGCCGTGGCCGACGGGTACGACGTCGTCGTCACCACCGGCGGCACCGGCATCTCGCCGACCGACCGCACCCCGGAGGCCACCCGCCGGGTGATCGACCACGAGGTGCCGGGCATCGCCGAGGCCATCCGGGCGTTCGGCCGGGAGAAGGTGCCGACCGCGGCGCTCTCCCGGGGCCTGGCCGGAGTGGCGGGCCGCACGCTGATCGTCAACCTGCCGGGTTCGACCGGCGGGGTGAAGGACGGGCTGGCGGTCCTGGAGCCCCTGCTGGGGCACGCCGTCGACCAGCTCCGCGGCGGCGACCACCGCAGACCCGGCGCCGGCACTGGGGGTGCGAGCTGAACAGCCCGTCCTGGCCCGTCGAACTCGCGGAGGGCGATGTCGTCCTGCGGCCGATAAAGCTGCGCGACCAGCGGGTGTGGCGCGAGGTCAACCGGCGCAACCGGGACTGGCTGCGCCCCTGGGAGGCCACCATCCCGCCGCCCGCGCCGAGTGGGCCGATCGCGCACCGGCCCACCTACCGCCAGATGGTCCGGCACCTGCGCGCCGAGGCGAACGCGGGCCGCATGCTGCCGTTCGTCATCGAGTACCAGGGGCGGCTGGTCGGGCAGTTGACGGTCGCCGGGATCACCTGGGGCTCCATGTGCTCCGGACACGTCGGCTACTGGGTGGACGAGGCGGTGGCCGGCCGCGGGGTGATGCCGACGGCCGTGGCGCTCGCCGTGGACCACTGTTTCCGGAGCGTCGGCCTGCACCGCATCGAGGTCTGCATTCGGCCCGAGAACGGGCCGAGCCGACGGGTCGTGGAGAAACTCGGATTCCGTGAGGAGGGGCTGCGGCCGCGTTATCTCCACATCGACGGGGCCTGGCGCGACCACCTCGTCTTCGCGCTCACGGCGGAGGAAGTGCCCGAGGGCCTGCTGAGCCGCTGGCGGCACACGCGCTCCCGGAGCGCTCCGCGCGACCCGCAGAACACCCCCGGTCATCACAGCGGACCGATTAATTGAATAAACGTTCGATAATGACGGAGAGTTGACCGGCTGAGTGCGTTCCGAGGTTGCGGAATTCCCGGTTCGGGCTGCCGCTGATCGGACCAGTCGCAAAAAAAGCTCGAAATATCAGCCAGATCGTGCGACACACCGGCCCAATTGGCGGATGGCCTCACGCAAACCCCTCTACGGTGTGAGACGTGAGCAGCAGCGGCCTCATCTACGCAGTCATTGTCGGGGCCTGGGCCGCCTACTTGGTGCCGATGTGGCTCCGTAGGCAGGACGAGCTGAACGAGGCCCGTCCGACGGAACGCTTCAGCACCGCCATCCGGCTGCTGTCCGGACGGGCGGGGATGGAGCGCCGGTACGCCAAGGACCTGCGGGCGCGCTCCGCCGAGGAGGGGGAGCCCGACGCCGACGCGCCGGACGTCCTCACCGACTCGGTGGACGTCCGGGCCTTCGCCATGCCTCCGACCCGCCCCCAGGCCACGGCGACGGTCCAGGAACGGGAGCGTGACCGGGAGTGGGAGCGTGACCGGGAGCGCCCGGAGCCGACGCGCGAACCGGTGCGGGCATCGGTGCACGACCCGGGACGCGCATCGGTCCGCGAGCCGGGCAGGGAAAGGGAACCGGGTCGGGAATCGATGCGCGAACCGGCGCCCCAGGCCGCCCACGAGCCGGCCGGCGCGCCCGCGCACCCCCGCGTGCCCGACGCCCGGCGCACGCCCTCCGCGCCGGCGCCCGCGGCCACCCCCGCCCCGCTCTCCGCCCCCACACCGGCAGCCGCGAAGGCGGCCGCCGCGCGCGCCCAGCGCACGAAGGTGCTCGCGCGCCGCAGACGCACCACGGTGGTGCTCTTCCTCGCGTTCACGCTCGGCGCGATCGTCGCCGCCGTCGGCGGGCTCGCGTTCCTGTGGGCACCCGGCGTGCCCGCCGTCCTGCTCAGCGCGTACATCGCGTACCTGCGCTCCCAGGAGCGCCGCCGTTTCGCCTTCCAGATGGACCGCAAGCAGGCCGAGGCCGCCGCGCAGCGGCTGCGGGAGCGCCAGCCGCGCCGCCGGACCCCCGCCGGCGCCTCCGCGTCGGCCGACGGCGTCCTCGACGCCGCCGCAGAGGAGCCGCACGAGGGCCCCGAACCGGAGACCGACCCGGGACTGCTGGCGCTCGCCGCCGACCGCAGGGCGCTCGTCGAGCAGACCGATCACGCGGAGTGGGTCGACCAGCAGCGCGAACGGCAGCGGCGGCCGGGCCACGGCGAGAGCTGGGACCCGGTACCCGTCCCGCTGCCGACGTACGTGACCGCGCCGGTCGCGCCACGGGCCACGGCCGGGGTCGACCTCGGGGCGCCCGACGCGTGGAGCTCCGCCCGCTCCAGCGCCGTGGCGCCGGAGCACGAGGCGGCCGACGGGACACGGGACGCCGACGCGGGCGCCGACCCGGCCGGGGAGCCCGGGGACCCGGCCAGGGCCGACGGCGACGAACGCAGCGACGCGCGCCGCGCCGCCTCCGCCCGCCGCTCCCGCGAGCGGGGCCGTACGCCGCTGTTCGACCAGTACGAGGACGGCGACCGCCCCCGGGCCGCCAACGAGTGACCTCCGCCGCGGCGGGACCGCTGGTCGGGCCCGGCAACGGATTTCCGAGCAGCCCGATCGGGGTGCTAGAGTTTCACTCGTTGCAAGGGCCTGTGGCGCAGTCCGGTAGCGCACCTCGTTCGCATCGAGGGGGCCAGGGGTTCAAATCCCCTCAGGTCCACGCAGCATAGGGGCCCGTTCCTGGAAACAGGAACGGGCCCTTTGCCATGCCGGTTTCTTCTCTCCGTCGGTAGGTGCCTCCGGCGGCAGGCGCCCCGGTGCGGGCGTGCCGGGGCGGAAGTCGCGGTGGGTGTACGGCCGTTCCGCGAGGCGGGGGGCGGGGTCCCGGCCGATGCCGGTGCGGTGAGCGTCAGGTGGGCGTTCGGGCCGGGCGCCGCAGGGCGAACGCCGTCGGCACCACCACGGAGACGACCGCCAGGACCGCACACGCCCCCGCCGTCCACCCCAGCGCCGCCCACGGCACCACCACCGTCACCGGCGCCGACAGCAGCCCCAGCGCACCGCCCGTCCCGGCCAGGCCGACGAGCGTCACCAGCAGCCCCAGCAGCGCGCCCACCGCGACGACGGCCAGCGCCTCGGCCGCCGCGAACCACAGCACCTGCCCGCCGGTCGCCCCGGCCAGCCGCAGCGCCGCCACCTCGCGGGCGCGCTCGGCGCAGGCCATGACCAGGGTGTTGGCGACGGAGAGGCCGGCGTACAGGAGCGCGATGCCCAGCACGAGCAGCACCCCGAGCCGGGCCGTCCGGTCGCTCTCCGGGCGGGCGGCCGCCACCCACTCCGCCCGGCTCGCCACCCGCACCCCGTCCACCGCCCGCAGCCCGGCCGCGACCCGCGCCGCGTCGCCGCCCGCACGCACCCGCACGTCGACCCGGTCCACCCCGGCCCCGCCCGCGTTCGCCGCGCTGACGTACACCCCGTTGTCCCCGGTCCCGGTGGCCAGGACGGCGACGATCCGCAGTGTCCTCGCCGTTCCGTCGCCCAGCCACACCCGCACCCGCCGCCCCACCCGGTGCTCCGCCCACTCCTCGTTCACCACGATCGACCCGTCGTCGAGGTCCGCGACCCGCCCGGCCGTCACCGGCAGCCGTACGGTCGCGCCGAGCAGCGCCGGATCCACCGCCCGCGCCTCGGACCGCACCAGCGCGACCCCGTCCTCCAGGGTGTGGACGGCGGTCGCGGAGGACGCCGACACGACCGTGTCCGGCACCTGCCGCAGCCCGTCAAGTGCCGTGCCGTCCAAGGAGATTCCGTCGGCCGGGGTGACCACGAAGTCCGCCCGCGTCCGCTCCCCCACCTCCGCCGCCCGTGCCTCGTCCAGCGTGGCCGTGGTGCCCAGCAGCGAGCCCGCGAGGGCCACCGTCACCAGGACGGGCGCCGCGACGGCGGCGGTGCGCCGGGCCCCGGCGACGGCGTTCGCCCGCACCAGCAGCCCGGTCGTGCCCGGCAGCCGCGGCACCAACGGCCGTACCAGCACCGGCGCGAGCAGCGCGGCCGCCGTGATGAGCAGCATGGGACGGCTGACGTACGTCTTGCGGTGCAGCAGGTCCCCCGGGTCCGTGGCCAGCGCGTACGCCAGGGTCGCGAGGGCCGTGACCAGCAGCGCCGCCCCGCACACCCGCCGCCCCCACGGCAGCGTCCGCCCGTCCACGGACGCCTCCCGCAACGCCTGCGCCGGCGCGGTCCGCCCGGCCCGCCACGACGCCACGGCCGCGCCGGACAGGGCCACCACCACACCGGTGAGGAAGGCGACGGGGTACGGCCAGACACGGCCGCCGATCGTGTACCAGTCCGGCGCGAGCCCGCCGTCGACGACGATATCGCCCAGCAGCGGCGCCGCGTACCCGCCGAGCGCGCAGCCCGCCGCCGAGGCGGCCACGCCGACCAGCGACGCCTCCGTGAGCACCGTCCGGCGCACCTGGCCCGGGGTGGCACCCGCCGTGCGCAGCAGCCCGAACTCCCGGCGCCGCCGCTCGACCGCGAAGGCGAAGGCGGACGCCACGACGAACACCGACACGAACGCGGTCACCCCGCCCGCCGTCCCGAACAGCGCGTTCAGCGCGGTGAGGGCCTCCCCCTCCCGCTCCGGACCGGCGTCGGCCAGCCGCCGGTCGTCCCCGGTGAGCACCCGCGCCCCGGAACCGGCGACGACGGCCCGTACGGCGGCGGGGTCCGCCCGCACCACCAACTGCCGTGACTCCGGCGCCAGCTGGGCGGCTCGGGCGTCCGGGTAGAACACGGCGTTCTCGAACCCGAGCGCCCGCACCGTCCCCACGACCAGGGACCCGTCGCTCAGCCGGTCGCCCACACCGGCCCAGTCACCGGTGATCACGACCTCGCCGCCCGTCCGGGGCGCCCGCCCCGCGCTCAGCTCGTACGGGGCGAAACGCGCCGTCGACCAGGGATGGCCGACCAGCGTGCCGGGGCCGCCCGTCACCCGCACCGGGAAGGACCGGTCCTCGGTGACCGGCCCGAGCGCCCGCAACGCGGCGACGACCGGGGCGGGCACCGCCCGCGGGTGCGCCAGCCGGCCCGTCCGCACCCCGGTCGGCGTCGCCACGCGCACCACGTCCTGCCCCTTCACCACCACCGGCGCCGCCGCGAACCGCTCCGGCGCCCGCACCGGAGCCTGAGCGGCCGCCGCCAGCGCCTGCCCCATCACGACGAGCAGCCCCACCCCCACCGCGAGGGCGACGGCACTCCCGACGAACGCGGCCCACCGGGCGCGCAGCGTCCGCACCGCGACACTCAGCACGGGGCACCCTCCGTCCGGGCCGACGCCGTCCGGGCCGACGCCGTCCGGGCCGACGCCGTCCGCGCGGTCCCCGGCTGATCGGCGCTCAGGTGACCACGGCTCAGGTGATGCGCGGTCACATGGCGCGCGGCCGGGCGGCCGTCTTCCAGTCCCGCCATCCGCGCCGCGACCGTCTCCGAGTCCGCCCCGGTGAGGTCGCCGTGCACACGGCCGGCGACCAGGAACACCACCCGGTCCGCGTACGACGCGGCGACCGGGTCGTGGGTGACCATCACCACCGTCCGGCCCTCCGTGTCGACCATGCCGCGCAGCAGGGCCAGCACCTCGCGGCCGGTCGCCGAGTCGAGCGCGCCGGTCGGCTCGTCACCGAACAGCACCTCGGGCCGGGTGATCAGCGCGCGGGCCAGCGCGACCCGCTGCTGCTGCCCGCCGGACAGCTCGGCCGGCCGGTGGCGGGCCCGGTCGGCGAGCCCGACCTGCCGCAGCGCCTCCCGCACCCGCGCCTTCGCCGGGCGCCGGCCGGCCAGCCGCAGGGGCAGGGCCACGTTCTGCTCGGCGGTCAGCGCCGGCAGCAGGTTGAACGCCTGGAACACGAACCCGATCCGCTGCCGCCGCAGCAGCGTCAGCCGCCGCTCGCTCAGCCCGGCCAGCTCGGTCCCGCCGATCCGCACCGACCCCGAGTCGGGCCGGTCCAGTCCCGCGGCACACTGCAACAGCGTCGACTTGCCCGACCCCGACGGCCCCATGACGGCGGTGAAGGAGCCGCGGGGCAGTGCGAGGGTGACGTCGTCGAGCGCGGTCACCCGGGCGTCCTTCGTTCCGTAGTGGCGGCGGACGGCGGTCAGTCGGAGTGCTGGCTCGGTCATCTCGGTCGGTACCCCCCGGTTCGGTGTCGGTGGGGCCAGCCAACCGCGGGCCGACGGTCCCGGTCGCTGGGGCAGGGGCGAGAGTCGGGGTAGGGCCAGGCATACCCCCGGACCTCGCCCTGAACGGATGGCCCGCCCCGGCCCCGGCTTCTACGGTGATCCGCATGGCCCCCCGTCCCCGGCTTCTACGGTGATCCGCATGGCCCCCCGAACCGCACCGGTCTCCGTCCGGCAGGCCCTCGTCCACCCGCGCTACCTGTTGTCGCCGTGGCCCTGGCGTGCCGCCGCCTATCTGCTGACCGGCGCGGTGGCCGGGGCGGTGGTGCTGGTGGGCCTGGTGATCTGGGTGGCCGTGGGCGGGGTCCTGGCGTTCGCCCTGGTCGGACTGCCGCTCCTCGCCGCCCTCGCCCTCGCCGGACTGCCCGTGGCCGCCCTGGAGCGCCGCCGTCTGCGGCTGGTGGACGGGGACGAGGCCCCCGGCCCGCACGCCGAGCCCCCCGTCCCCGGGCTGCGCAGCTGGCTCACCACCCGCCTGCGTGAAAGCGCCACCTGGCGTGCCCTCGGCCACACCCTGCTCACCGCGTGCCTGCTCTGGCCGGCCGAGGCCCTTCTGCTCACGGTGGCCGCGGCCCTGCCCCTGTCGCTGACCGCGACGCCGGTCCTGCTGGCGACGATCGGCGAGGGCCGTGAGACGAAGGTGCTCAAGGCGTGGACGGTCACCGACGGGCCGACCGCCTTCCTCGCGGCCGCCCTCGGCGTGCTGCTGCTGGCCGCCGGCGCCTACGTCCTCGGCGCCGCGGCCGCCGCACGGGCCGCCCTCACCCGGCTGCTCCTCGCCCCGCGCGGCGGCGACCCGGCCGCCCGGGTCGTCGAACTCACCCGCTCCCGCGCCCGGCTCGTCGACGCCTTCGAGACCGAACGCCGCCGCATCGAACGCGACCTGCACGACGGCGCCCAGCAACGCCTCGTCGCCCTGACCATGACCCTCGGCCTGGCCCGCCTCGACGCCCCGCCCGGCGGTCCCCTCGCCGCCCAGCTCGCCAGGGCCCACGAGGAGGCCGGCGCGGCCCTGGCCGAACTGCGGGAGCTGATCCACGGCATCCATCCGAAGGTCCTCGCCGACTACGGCCTCGAAGCCGCCGTGGCCGACGCCGCCGACCGCTCGCCGGTCCCCGTGGACGTCGCGTTCGACCTCGCGCACCGCCTCCCCGACCCCGTCGAGACCGCCGCCTACTTCGTGGTCCGCGAGGCGCTCGCCAACGTGGCCCGGCACAGCGGGGCGAACCGCGTCCGGCTGCGCGGGGGACACCGGGACGGCCGGCTCGTCCTGGAGCTGGCCGACGACGGCCGGGGCGGCGCCGACTCCACGCGTGGCACCGGCCTCACCGGACTCGCCGACCGGGTGTCGGTGCTCGATGGAAGACTGTCGCTGACCAGCCCGCCGGGCGGACCGACCCTGCTGCGTGTGGAGATCCCTTGCGAGCCTACGGACCCCGGCCTGACGGACCCCGAGCCGACGACGGATCCCGCCCCGAAGGACACGGGCCCCACGGACCCGAAGGACACGAAGGACCCGCAGGCCACGAAGGGCACGGCCCCGGAGGGCAGGGACCCGAAGCGCCCCGGGCCGGCGGGGGGAACGGCCTGCGCGTAGTCCTCGCCGAGGACAGCGTCCTGCTGCGCGACGGCCTGACGGCCCTGCTCGCGCGCTTCGGCCACCGGGTCGTCGCGGCGGTCGGGGACGCGGACGCCCTGCTGGCGGCGGTCGACCGGCACGCCCCCGGCGTCGACGTCGTCGTCACCGACGTCCGTATGCCGCCCGCCTTCCAGGACGAGGGCCTGCACGCGGCGGTCCGCCTGCGCGCCGACCGCCCCGGCCTGCCCGTCCTCGTCCTCAGCCAGTACGTGCAGCGCGCCTACGCCGCCGAACTCCTCGACTCCGGGGACGGCACCGGCGTCGGCTACCTGCTCAAGGACCGCGTCGGCCAGGTCGAACAGTTCGTGGACGCGCTCGCCGAGGTGGCGTCCGGCGGCACGGTGGTCGACCCGGAGGTGGTCCGCCGGCTCCTCAGCCGCCGCCGCGACCCGCTGTCCCGGCTCACCCCGCGCGAACGGGAGGTCCTGGCGCTGGTCGCGGAGGGGAAGTCCAACGGCGCGATAGCGAGGGCGCTGGTCGTCTCGGAGGCGGCCGTGGGCAAGCACATCGGCGGCATCCTCACCAAGCTCGACCTGCCCCCGGCGGAGGACACCCACCGCAGGGTCCTCGCGGTCCTGGCGTATCTCAGGAGTTAGGCGTCCCGAGCGGGGCGAGGGGCTTGGCGTAGCAGCGGCTCGACTCGTGGAACCGGTAGTAGCCGAACTTGGTGCACGGCTCGTAGCCGCTGGTCGTGTACAGCGCGATGGCCTCCGGCTGCTCGGTGCCGGTCTCCAGCACCATCCGCCGGCGCCCCGCGGCCGCCGCGTCCTCCTCCAGCGCGGTGAGGATCCGCCGGGCCAGCCCCCGGCCGCGCATCTCCCTGATCACGAACATCCGCTTGAGTTCGGCGTCCCCGTCCTGGTTGCCCTCGCCGTTCTCGTCCTGGCTGCGCCAGCCGCCGGTGGCGACGGGCCGCTCCTGCTCGTCGTACGCGATGAAGTACACGCCCCGGGGCGGATGGAAATCGGCCGGCTCCAGGACCGTGGCGTCGCCGCCGTCGCCGTACCGCTCGTGGTACTCGGCCTGGACCTCGTCGTTCAGCTTGACGGCGTCGGGGTGGTCGAAGGAAACACGGCGTATAGACATGCGGCTCACGGTACATCCATGCAGGTTGATGGGTGGTGGACAAAAACTGGACCTCGTCCAGTGTGCAGGTATCGTGCCCGGGTGCTGACCGTGACCTCCGTGAACGTGAATGGGTTGCGTGCCGCCGCGAAGAAGGGCTTCGTGGAGTGGCTCGCCGGGACCTCCGCCGATGTGCTGTGCCTCCAGGAGGTGCGTGCCGAGCCGCAGCAGCTGCCCGAGGCGGTCCGCGCCCCCGAGGGCTGGCACGTCACGCACGCCCCCGCCGCCGCCAAGGGCCGCGCCGGTGTCTCCCTCTACAGCCGCCGTGAGCCGGACGCGGTCCGGGTCGGCTTCGGCTCGTCGGAGTTCGACACCTCCGGCCGCTACGTCGAGGCCGACCTCCCCGGTGTCACCGTCGCCTCCCTCTACCTCCCCTCCGGCGAGGTCGGCACCGACCGCCAGGACGAGAAGGTCCGCTTCATGTCGGAGTTCCTCGCCCACCTCAAGGAGCTGCGCGAACGCGCCGCCGCCGACGGCCGCGAGGTCCTGGTCTGCGGCGACTGGAACATCGCCCACCAGCAGGCCGACCTGAAGAACTGGCGCGCCAACCAGAAGAGCTCCGGCTTCCTGCCGGAGGAGCGCGCGTGGCTGACGCGGGTGCTCGCACCGGAGGAGGGCGGCTACGTGGACGTGGTCCGCGCCCTGCACCCGGACACCGACGGGCCGTACACCTGGTGGTCCTACCGGGGGCGGGCCTTCGACAACGACGCCGGATGGCGCATCGACCACCACGTCTCCACGCCCGGTCTCGCGGCCCAGGCCGTCAAGGGCTTCGTCGAGCGCGCGGCCACGCACGCCGAGCGCTGGTCGGACCACGCGCCGGTGACCGTCGTCTACGACCTCTGATCCTGCGGCACGGGCTTCCGGTCCGCGCGGCCGTGCCCGAGCCTGCGGTCCAGGGCCAGGGACAGTTCCGCCTCCACCACGCTGCGGGCCAGCGGGCGCAGGCGGGGCAGGTCGTCCTCGGCGGCGTGGCGGAGGACCAGGTCGGCGAAGAGGTCGGCGAGGGCGTCGGCGTGTGCGCGGACGCGGGCGCCGGCGGCCAGGACGTCGGCGAGGGGGATGCCCTCGCGGACCAGGGCGGTGGAGACGTCCAGCAGGCGGCGGCTGATGTGGACGATCTCGTCGCCGTCGGTGCCCAGGTAGCCGAGGTCGAGGGCGGCGGCGAGGTTCTCGGGGGTGACCTGGCCCTCGAAGCGGGCGGCGAGTTCCTCGGGGGTGAGGCGGACCGGCTCCTCCTCGGTGGGGGTGCCGACGCCGAGCAGGTCGGCGACGTCGCGGCCGTGGTCGAAGGCCTCGGCGAGTTCCGCTATGCCGGTGAGGGTGTGGCCGCGCTCCAGCAGGGCGGCGACCGTGCGCAGGCGGGCCAGGTGGTGGTCGTCGTACCAGGCGATGCGGCCCTCGCGGCGGGGTGGCGCGAGCAGGCCGCGTTCGCGGTAGAAGCGCAGGGTGCGCACCGTGATGCCGGCCGCCTCGGCCAGCTCCTCCGTCCGGTATTCCCGCTTGTCCGCCACGCCGGAAGCCTATGACGTACCGACGGTAACTTTCCTCCGCATGCCCCCTACCCATCAGTACGGAGCTGCTCTACGCTCCCATTGCGCCAGTGTTCACTGGCAGAGTCGCGTCAGTGGCGGCGGCGGCGTGGACAGATCGGCAGATCCGCAGGGTCGCGGAGCAGGGAGGCGTCGGGATGACCGAGCACGAGCACGAGCACGTGCGGGTGGCGGTGATCGGATCGGGGTTCGGCGGACTGGGGGCCGCGGTACGGCTGCGGCGTGAGGGGATCACCGACTTCGTCGTCCTCGAACGCGCCGGCAGCGTCGGCGGCACCTGGCGGGACAACAGCTACCCGGGGTGCGCCTGCGACGTGCCCTCGCACCTGTACTCCTTCTCCTTCGCGCCCCACCCCGACTGGCCGCGCACCTTCTCCGGCCAGGAGCACATCCGCGCCTACCTGGAGCACGTCGCCGACACCTTCGGCCTGCGGCCCCACCTCCGCTTCGACTCCGAGGTCATGCGCATGACCTGGAACACGGAGCGGCTGTGCTGGGACATCGAGACGGCGAGCGGTGCGCTCTCCGCCGACGTCGTCGTCTCCGCGACCGGGCCGCTGTCCGACCCGAAGATCCCGGACGTCCCGGGCCTGGACTCCTTCCCCGGCAAGGTCTTCCACTCGGCCCGCTGGGACCACGACCACGACCTCGCCGGCCGGCGCGTCGCCGTGGTCGGCACGGGCGCCTCGGCCATCCAGATCGTGCCCGCCATCCAGCCGGAGGTCGGCCGGCTCACCCTCTTCCAGCGCACCCCGCCCTGGGTGATGCCCCGCATGGACCGGCCCATCAGCCGGGCCGAGCGCTGGCTGCACCAGCGGCTGCCGGTCACCACGCAGGTCCGCCGCGGCCTGCTGTGGGGCATCCGCGAACTCCAGGTGCAGGCCTTCACCAAGCACCCGAACGAACTCGGCTTCGTCGAGCAGCTCGCCAAGCGGAACATGGCCCGTGCCGTCAAGGACCCGGCCCTGCGCGCCAAGCTCACCCCGGACTACCGCATCGGCTGCAAGCGGATCCTGCTGTCGAGCACGTACTATCCGGCGCTCACCCGCCCGAACGTGGACGTCGTCGCGAGCGGGCTGCGCGAGGTCCGCGGCTCCACCCTCGTCGCCGCCGACGGCAGCGAGGCCGAGGCCGACGTGATCGTCTTCGGCACCGGCTTCCACGTCACCGACATGCCGATCGCCGAGCGGGTCGTCGGCGCCGACGGGCGGACCCTCGCGGAGTCCTGGAAGGACGGCATGGAGGCCCTGCGCGGCACCTCCGCGGCCGGCTTCCCCAACTGGATGTCGATCATCGGCCCCAACACCGGCCTCGGGAACTCCTCGATGATCCTCATGATCGAGTCCCAGCTGAACTACCTGGCCGACTACCTCCGCCAGCTGAACGTCCTCGGAGGCCGCGCCGCCCTCGACGCCCGCCCCGGCGCCGTGCGGGCCTGGAACCACCGTGTCCAGGAGCGGATGAAGCGCACCGTCTGGAACACGGGCGGCTGCACCAGCTGGTACCTCGACGCGAACGGCCGCAACACCACCATCTGGCCGGGCACGACGGCCGAGTTCCGCCGGGAGACGCGGCGGGTCGACCTCGCCGAGTACGAGGTCCTGCGCGCGCCCGCCGTGAAGAAGGCGGAGGTCACGGCATGAGCACCCGCCGCGAGACAGGCACGGGCACCCGCCGTGAGACAGGTACGGGCACCCGCCGTGACGCGGGCGCGGGCGTCCGCCGTGACGCGGACCGGGCTCACCGCACGGGCGTCGTCGGTGCCCCGAGGGAGCTGACCGCCGTCTCCGCCGACGGCGCCTCGCTGCACGTGCAGGTGTACGGCCCCGACACCGCGCCCGCCGTCGTCCTCGCCCACGGCTGGACCTGCTCGACCGCCTTCTGGGCGGCCCAGGTCGAGGCGCTGGCCGCCGACCACAAGGTCGTCGTCTACGACCAGCGCGGCCACGGCCGTACCCCGGCGAGCCCGGCGTGCAGCACCGACGCCCTCGCCGACGACCTCGAGGCCGTCCTCACCGCCACGCTCGCCCCCGGCGAGAAGGCGGTCGTCGCCGGACACTCGATGGGCGGCATGACGATCATGGCGGCCTCCGGCCGGCCCGCCTTCCGGGAGCACGCGGCGGCCGCCGTGCTGTGCAGCACGGGCAGTTCGCGGCTGGTGGCCGAGTCGACGGTGCTGCCGCTGCGCCCCGGCCGGCTGCGGACCTGGCTGACCGGCCGCGTCCTCGGGTCGCGGGCACCGCTCGGCCCGGTCACCCCCGTCGCCCGCCGGGTCCTCAAGTACGCCACGATGGGCGCCGGTTCGGCCCCGCACATGGTCGACGCGTGCGCCCGGATCGTGCACGCCTGTCCGCGCGCCGTGCGCCACTCCTGGTCGCACGTCCTCAGCCTGCTCGATCTCGACCACGCCGTACGGGAGTTGAGGGTGCCGACGGCGGTGATCGCGGGCACGGCCGACCGTCTGACCCCGCCGGTGCACGCCCGCCGGATCGCCGACGCGCTCCCGGACTGCGCCGGCCTGAGAGAACTGCCCGGCATCGGTCACATGACCCCGGTCGAGGCACCCGACCTGGTGACCGCGACGATCCGGGACCTCGTCACCACCCACGTACCGCAGCTCAAGGAGGGCGCATGAGCAGGGTCAGCCTCGAAGGAAAGGTCGTCGTCGTCACCGGCGCCGCCCGCGGCGTCGGTGAACTCCTCGCCCGCAAGCTCTCCGCACGCGGCGCGCGGATCGCGCTGGTCGGCCTGGAGCCGGACGCCCTCAAGCAGGTCGCGGAGCGGCTGCACGGCGACGGCGCCCACTGGTACGCCGACGTCACCGACCACGAGGCGATGAGCCGGGTCGCCCAGGAGGTGAAGGACCGCTTCGGCAGGGTGGACATCGTGGTCGCCAACGCGGGCGTCGCCACCGGCGGTCCGTTCGCCGACTCCGACCCTGAGTCCTGGCGCCGGGTCATCGAGGTCAACCTCGTGGGCTCGGCCGTCACCGCCCGCGCCTTCCTGCCGCTGCTGACGCGGAGCCGCGGCTACCTGTTCCAGATCGCCTCGCTCGCGGCGATCACACCGGCGCCGATGATGACCGCGTACTGCGCGTCCAAGTCGGGCGTGGAGGCGTACGCGCACAGCCTGCGCGCCGAGGTCGGCCACCAGGGCGTACGCGTCGGCATCGGGTACCTGTCGTGGACCGACACCGACATGGTGCGCGGCGCCGATCAGGACGACGTGATGCGGGAGTTGAGGCAGCGGCTGCCGTGGCCGTCCAACAAGACGTACCCGCTGGGCCCGGCCGTGGACCGGCTCGTCGCCGGCATCGAGCGGCGCGCCGCCCATGTGTACGGGCAGTGGTGGCTGCGCGGGATGCAGGGGGTGCGCGGGTATCTCCCGGCGCTCATCGGGACGGTGGGGCAGCGGGAGATGAGGCGGTTCGCGCCGAGGCTGCAAGGGATGCGCACCGGGCTCGTCGGCGCAGGTGGGGCGGCGGACGAGGAAGCCCGGGCTACGCAGCGTAGTTGATCGAAATGCGCCGTTCCTCCCTGCGTGTGAATCTGGTCGAGGCCCGATCAAGGGCCGATTCCCTCACCCTCAAGGGGAGTGAACCCACATGGGTATCAAGGACAAGTTCCAGGACCAGGCCGAGCAGTTCCAGGACCAGGCCAAGCAGAAGGCGGGGCAGGCCAAGGGGCAGGCCCAGCAGGCCCAGGCCCAGACCCAGCAGCGCGGCCGGCGTCCGGAGCGCGGTGAGCGGCCCGAGCCGGGGCGCGGTGGCCGGCCCGAGCCCGGGCGCGGTGGTCGGCCCGAGCACGAGCGGATGCGGCCTGAGCAGGAGCAGGAGCGGATGCGGCGTGAGCGTGAGGACGAGGACCGGATGGACGCCGAGTACGACGTGTAGTCGGGCTCGGCTCAGCCGGTGAAGGTGGGTGCCCTTCCGGTTCGCCGGGAGGGCACCCGCTCTTCTGCGAAGGGCTTGCGGTTCACCGTCGGGTGCGGGCCCGGTGGGGGCTGGTCGCGCCCACGCGGCGGAGCCGCATATCGACACGGCCCCGCGCCCCTGAGGAAGTTGTCCTGCCGCATGCCGAGCCGCCCAGGGCGTTGGTCCGCCGTCCGCCGTCCGCCGTCCGCCGTCCGCCGTCCGCCGTCCGCCGTCCGCCGTCCGCCGTCCGCCGTCCGCCGTTGGTCTTGGTGGGTCAGCTGCGCGGTGGGAGTTTGGGGCGGGAGCGGTTCGGGATGTCGGAGTGGTCCGGTGGGGAGGCGGGGGGCTTGTTCCGCAGGAGGTCGAGGGCGAGGCGTACCGCGTCGTCGAGTTGGGCGTAGCGGCCCTCCGCCCAGTCCAGGGGGGTGCGCAGCGCCTCCACGTCGGGGGCGACGCCGTGGTTCTCCACGGACCAGCCGTAGGCGTCGAACCAGGCGGCGTTCATGGGGACGGTGATGACGGTGCCGTCGCCGAGCCGGTGCCGTCCGGTCATGCCGACGACGCCGCCCCAGGTGCGCTGGCCGACGACCGGGCCGAGCTTCAGCAGCTTGAAGGCGGCGGTGATCATGTCGCCGTCGGACGAGGTGGCCTCGTCGGCGAGCGCGACGACCGGTCCCCGGGGCGCGTTGGAGGCGTACGACACCGGCTGGGCGTTCCGGGTGAGGTCCCAGCCGAGGATCCGGCGCGTCAGTTTCTCCACGACGAGTTCGCTGATGTGCCCGCCGGCGTTGCCGCGCACGTCCACGATCAGCGCGGGCCGGGAGACCTCCATGCGCAGGTCGCGGTTGAACTGGGCCCAGCCGGAGCCGCCCATGTCGGGGATGTGCAGGTAGCCGCACTGTCCGCCGCTCAGCTCGCGGACCACCGCGCGGCGTTTGGCGACCCAGTCCTGGTAGCGCAGCGGCCGTTCGTCGACGAGGGGGACGACGGCGACGCGCCGCGCCCGGCCCGCCTCGCCCTCCGCCGGGGTGAAGGTGAGCTCGACCGTGGTCCCGCCGGCCTGGGCGAGGAGCGGGTAGGGCCCGGCCACCGGGTCCACCGGCCGCCCGTCCACGTGGGTGAGCACCGCCCCCTCCCGGATGCCGGTGCCGGCCAGCGGCGAACGCGCCTTGGAGTCGGAGGAGTCGCCGGGCAGGATCCGTTTGACCGTCCAGCCGCCGTCCCGGCAGACGAGGTTGGCGCCGAGCAGGCCCTGCCGGCGCTGGTAGTGGAGCGGGCCCTCGTTGCGGCGGGCGGGGGTGACGTAGGCGTGCGAGGTGCCCAGTTCGCCGAGCACCTCCCGCAGCAGGTCCGCGAACTCGTCGGGGGAGGCGACCCGGTCGACCAGCGGCCGGTACTGCTCCAGCACCGCGTCCCAGTCGATCCCGCACATCCCGGGGTCCCAGAAGTAGGCGCGGATCAGCCGGCCGGCCTCCGCGTACGCCTGCCGCCACTCGGCGCCCGGGTCGGCCTCGTGCATGATGCGGCGCAGGTCGATCCAGACGGTGGAGTCGAGGTCGCCGGACTCGGTGGAGGGCACGGCCCGCAGGTCGCCCTCGTCGACGACGACGAGCCGGCTGCCGTCCCCGCTGACCGCGAAGACGTCGAGGTGGCCGACGAGTTCGGACTTCTTCGCCTTGCTGATGTTGAAGTGCTCCAGGGTCGGGCGCCCGCTGGTGTCGTCCGGGTTGACGAAGGTCTCGCCGAGCGCGCCGGAGATCGGCCAGCGCAGCCAGACCAGGCCGCCGCCCGCGACCGGGCACAGCGCCGAGTACTTGGAGGCGGCGACCGGGAACGGCGTCACCCGGCTCGCCAGCCCCTCGACCTCGACGGTCACCGCCCCGTCGGCGCCCTCGTCGTCCTCCAGCGGGTCCAGTCCCCCGGCGGCGGGCCGCCCCTCGGGGTTCAGCGCGAAGGGGGAGGGCGTCGCGGAGGACAGGGGCACCAGGTAGGGCCGGCAGCCCAGCGGGAACGACAGGTCCCCGGTGTGCACGTCGTAGACGGGGTCGAAGCCGCGCCAGGAGAGGAAGGCGAGGTAGCGGCCGTCCCGGGTGAAGACGGGGTTCTCGTCCTCGAACCGGCCGTTGGTGACGTCGACGATCAGCCGGTCGCCCGTGCCGAGTCCGGAGATCCGGGCCATCTTGATCTGCCGCAGGGTCCGCCCGATGCCGGGATGGGACCAGGTCAGCCAGGTGCCGTCGGGGGAGAACGCCAGGTCCCGCACGGGCCCGTTGATCGAGCGGATCAGTTCCGTCACCTCGCCGTTGGACGCCTCGCTCGCGTCGAGCAGCAGCAGCCGTCCGTCGTGCGAGGCGATCGCGAGCCGTTCGCCCTCCGGGTCGGACACCAGCTCCAGCACCCGCCCGAGTTCCCCGGAGGCCAGCCGCCGCGGCTCGCGGTCGCCGGTGGCGCGCGGCAGGTAGGCGATCTCGACGGCGTCCTCGCCCTCGGCGTCCGTGACGTAGGCGACCTGGCCGGCCTGGCCGAGCATCTCCGGCAGCCGCACCCGTACTCCGGGGGCGTCGGTGATGGTCCGGGCGGGGCCGTCCCGGTGCGTCAGCCAGTACAGGCTGCCGCGGACGACGACGGCGCTGGCCCGCCCGGTCTCGTCCACCGAGATGCCGTCCACGTGGAGGGCTGCCGGGATCTGGTACGGCCGCCGTCCGGCGCGCGGCCCGCTCAGCCGTACGTCGAGCCGGCGCGGCTCGGCGCCCTCCGACAGGTCCTCGACGATCCACAGGTCACCGGCGCACTGGTACACCACCCGCGTGCCGTCGCTGGAGGCGTGCCGGGCGTAGAAGGCGTCGTGGTCGGTGTGCCGGCGCAGGTCGGAGCCGTCGTGGGCGCAGGAGTAGAGGTTGCCGGTGCCCTCGTGGTCGGAGAGGAACGCGATCCGGCCGCCGACGAACAGGGGGGAGTGGAGGTGGCCGCCGAGGTCGGGGAGCAGCCGCTGCCCGTGCAGCCAGAGCCGGCCCGTGGCGCCGCCGCGGTAGCGCTTCCAGGCGGCCGGTTCGTGCGGCGGGGTGCCGGTGAGGAGCAGGGTCCGCCGTTCGCCGTCGAGGTCGGCGACCTGGATGTCGGAGGCGGGGCCCCAGGGGAGGCGGCGGCCGGGGTCGCCGTCGGGGGAGATCTTGTGGGCCCAGGTGAAGTGGGAGAAGGGCTCGCCGTGGGAGGCGACGGCGAGGATGTCGGCGTTCCCGTCCTCGTCGGGGGGTGTCCAGCCGCACACCTGGGTGTCCGGGCTGCCCCAGTACGTCAGCCGCCGGCCCGGTCCGCCGTCCACCGGCACCAGGTGGATCTCGGGGACCAGCCCGCGCCAGCTCGTGTAGGCGATATGGCGGCCGTCGGGGGAGAAGCGGGGGTGGCCGGCCTTGGCACGGTCGACGGTGAGCCGCCAGGCGCGGCCGGGTCCGTCGAGCGGGGCGAGCCAGAGGTCGTCCTCGGACACGAAGCACAGCAGGTCACCGCTGAGGTGCGGCAGGCGCAGATAGGTCACCTACCCATGCTTTTCCTGTCAAAGGGGCCGGGCAACTTATGTGCCCTTCACGGACGTGAGCCAGCCCACGTACGAAACCGTTTCGTTTCGTTGGGTCTCAGGGTATCTTCATGGAGTACGCACCACCGAACAGTGCTGGAGCCGGAGGGATTGCCATGACTGAGGTCGCCACCCCGCGTCGCAGTCGGATCACCCCCGAGCGCGAGGCCGAGTTGTACGCGGCCGTGCTCGACCTGCTCCGCGAGGTCGGCTACGACGCCCTCACCATGGACGCCGTCGCCGCCCGCACGCGGTCCAGCAAGGCCACGCTCTACCGCCAGTGGGGCGGCAAGGCCGAGCTGGTCGCGAGGGCCATCAGACACAGCAAGCCCGATCACGGTGACGAGATCGACACCGGCTCGCTCCGGGGCGACCTGCACGCCCTGCTGCGGCTGGAGGACGACTGCACCATCGAGCGGAACTCGGCGCTGATGCGGGGTATCGCCATGGCGATGCACAACAGCCCCGACCTGCGCCAGGCGTTCCGGGCCCAGCTCATCGACCCGGAGCTGTCCGGATTCCACCGGGTGATCCGGCGGGCCGTCG
Source organism: Streptomyces sp. NPDC003247 (assembly GCF_042888135.1). NCBI lineage: Bacteria > Bacillati > Actinomycetota > Actinomycetes > Kitasatosporales > Streptomycetaceae > Streptomyces > Streptomyces sp. NPDC003247. The sequence continues at coordinate 191,362 of NZ_JBIAPF010000013.1, read as the reverse complement.
ACCGGGGCGAGGTCCGCCCCGACTGTCCCGCGCTGGACTTCCTGCTGCACATGATGGTCGGCGGCTTCGCCACCCGGGCCCTGCTCGACGACCAGCCGCCGACCCAGGCCTTCCTCACCGCGTACGTCGATGCCGTGGTCCTCCCCGCCCTCGGCGTGCCCGTCTCCTCCTGAACCCTCCCCTGACCGTCCCCGCGGTCCGCCCTTCCTGACGCCACCGCTCACGTCGTCGGGCCGATCACCCCTGCCTCCACGCCGGGTTGGTCACCCCTGCCCTCGGGACCCGTGCCGAAACCCGGGCCCCTACACCCCACGACCTGACCGGGAGTACGCCTCCGTGGCCACGTTCCTCTACAAGCTGGGCCGACTCGCCTTCCGGCGACGGCACTTCGTCGCCCTGATCTGGGTGGCGCTGCTGACGCTCGCCGGCGTCGGCGCCGCCTCCGCGCCCGCCGCCGGCACCACCTCCTTCTCCATCCCCGGCACCGAAGCGCAGAAAGCTTTCGACCTGCTGGAACAGCGCTTCCCCGGGATGAGCGCCGACGGCGCCACCGCCCGGGTCGTCTTCAAGGCGCCCGACGGCGAGAAGATGACGGACGCCGCCCACAAGGCCACCGTCGAGAAGACCGTCAAGGAGCTGTCCGACGGCTCCGAGGTCGCCTCCGTCGCCGACCCCTTCCAGGCCAAGGCCGTCAGCGAGGACGGCACGATCGCCTACGCCTCCGTGAGCTACAAGGTCTCCGGCATGGAGCTGGAGGACTCCTCCCGCGAGGCGCTGGAGGACGCCGCCGAGGGCGCCCGGGACGCGGGCCTGACCGTCGAGATCGGCGGTGACGCGCTCCAGACGACGCCCGAGACCGGCGCCACCGAGGTCATCGGCATCGCCGTCGCCGCCGTCGTCCTCGTCATCACCTTCGGCTCGCTGATCTCGGCGGGCATGCCCCTGCTGACCGCGCTCATCGGCGTCGGCATCGGCGTCTCCGCGATCACCGCGCTCGCCAGCACCCTCGACCTCGGCTCCACCACCTCCACCCTGGCGATGATGATCGGCCTCGCCGTCGGCATCGACTACGCCCTGTTCATCGTCTCCCGCTACCGCGCCGAACTGGCCGAGGGCCGCGCCCGCGAGGAGGCGGCCGGCCGCGCCGTCGGCACCGCCGGCTCCGCGGTCGTCTTCGCCGGCCTGACCGTCGTCATCGCCCTCGTCGGCCTCTCCGTCGTCAACATCCCGATGCTGACGAAGATGGGCGTCGCGGCGGCGGGCACGGTGGCCATCGCCGTCCTGATCGCCCTCACCCTGATCCCCGCCCTCCTCGGCTACGCGGGCCGCAAGGTGCGCCCGGCCGGCGAGAAGGGCAAGCTCCTCGGCGGCGGCCGCGCCAAGTCCGCCGAGAAGGCGGCCAAGCCCAACATGGGCACCCGCTGGGCGAGCTTCGTCGTCCGCCGCCCGGTCGCCGTCCTCCTCCTCGGCGTGATCGGCCTGGGCGCGGCGGCCGTCCCGGTGTCGTCGCTGGAACTGGGCCTGGGCGACGACGGCTCCCAGCCCACCTCCACCACCCAGCGCCGCGCCTACGACCTCCTCTCCGAGGGCTTCGGCGCCGGCTTCAACGGCCCGCTGATGGTCGTCGTCGACGCCAAGGGCAGCGAGGACCCGCAGGCCGTGTTCTCCGACGTCGGCGACGAGATCAAGAGCCTGAAGAACGTCGTCACCGTCACCCCGGCCACCCCCAACGAGGCCGGCGACACCGCGACCATCACGGTCATCCCCGACGCCAAGCCGTCCTCCGTCGCCACCGAGGACCTGGTCCACGCCATCCGCGACAAGGGCACGGACATCAAGGCCGACACGGACGCGGACATCCTCGTCACCGGCTCGACGGCGATGAACATCGACGTCTCCCAGAAGCTCAACGACGCCCTCGTCCCGTACCTCGTGCTGGTGGTCGGCCTGGCCTTCCTCCTCCTCATCGTGGTGTTCCGCTCGATCCTCGTCCCGCTGAAGGCGGCCCTCGGCTTCCTGCTCTCCGTCATGGCGGCCCTCGGCGCCGTCGTCGCGGTCTTCCAGTGGGGCTGGTTCGCGGACCTGCTGGGCGTCGAGGAGACCGGCCCGGTCATGTCGATGATGCCGATCTTCATGGTCGGCGTGGTCTTCGGACTCGCGATGGACTACGAGGTCTTCCTCGTGACCCGCATGCGCGAGGCGTACGTCCACGGCGAGACCCCCGGCCAGGCCGTGGTGACCGGCTTCCGGCACGGCGCGCGGGTCGTCACCGCCGCCGCGGTGATCATGATGGCGGTGTTCGCCGGCTTCATCGGCTCCTCCGAGTCGATGGTCAAGATGATCGGCTTCGGCCTCGCGATCGCCGTCTTCTTCGACGCCTTCGTCGTCCGCATGGCCATCGTGCCCGCCGTCCTCGCCCTCCTCGGCAAGAAGGCCTGGTGGCTGCCGAAGTGGCTGGACCGCGCCCTGCCCAACGTCGACGTCGAGGGCGAGGGCCTGCGCGCCCACGACGACGACGCCGACCGGGAGCTCGCCCGGGCGTAGCGCAGCGGGCGACGTGAAGACCGCCGGTGAGGGTTCCGTGGGGACGGGGCGCCCTCACCGGCTTCTTCGTGTCCGGCTTCTTCTTCCGGTGTGGCTGTCACCCACGTTCGGGTGAGGGGCTGGTCGCGGCGGGACCGGACGGGGCGGCTGAACAGATGCTTCTGGGCATTCACTGCATAGATGGACATTACAGGTGACTGTCACTGATATGTGAACGATCTGTAACGGGAGGTGTGGATCGGGCGTTCCGGGTGTGTCAGGTGGTCCGATGCCGGTGCCGCGGCCGAACCCGGCCGCCATCGCACCCCCGAGGAGACCCTGTGCTCGTTTCCCCCGTGTCCCCCGTGTCCCCGGTTTCGACCCGTCGTCTGGCGGTCGCCTCGCTCGCGGCCGCCGCGGTGATCGGCGCCGTGGCGGTCCCGGCGTCCGCCGCCGGCCAGCCGCGCGCCGACCGGCCGAAGGTGGAGATCAGCGACGTGCAGTACGACGCGCCGGGCCACGACACCCGCGCCAACCGCTCCCTCAACAAGGAGTGGGTGGAGCTGACCAACACCACCCGCCGCGAGGTGAACCTCGACGGTTGGACCCTGTCCGACGAGGACGGCGACACCTACACCTTCGACCGTTACCGCCTCGCCGCCCGCGCCACCGTCCGCGTCCACACCGGCGAGGGCCGCGACACCCGCACCGACCTGTACCAGGACCGCGTCCGCCACGTCTGGGACAACGACTCCGACACCGTGACCCTGCGCAACGAGCGTGACCGTGTCGTGGACGAGGTGTCGTGGGACCGGGACCGTCAGGACGGCGACCGCCGCGACGGGGACCGCTACGACGGTGACCGGCGCCACGGGGACCGGCACGACGGCCGTCACCATGGAGGTGGCCGTGAGCACGGGGACCGGCATGACGGTGGCCGTCACCACGGCGGGGACCGTTTCTGACGGCATTGCGTGACCGGCGGCGCGTTCGGCCCACCTCTCGGGCCGGGCGCGCCGCTCACGCATGTCCCGCCCCGGTGCCCCCCACTCTCACCTCCGCCCACACCGTCTTGCGCGGCAGCGGTCCCGGTACGACGCCCCAGCGGTCCGCGAGGGCGTCCACGAGGAGCAGCCCCCGGCCACCCTCCGCGTCCCCGTCCGGGTGGCCCGGCCGGGGGAGCCGGTCACCCCGGGCGTCCGTGACCTCGATGCGGAGGGTGTCCGCGACGGCGTTCAGGGTCAGCCGGAAGTCCCGCCCCGGGACCCGTCCGTGCGTCGCCGCGTTCGTCGCCAGCTCGGCCACGATCTGCGGCGCGGTGTCCAACGGCAGCCCCCACTCCCGGAGCTGTTCCGTCGTCAGCAGGCGGGCCAGGCGGGCGGCGCGGGGGGTGGGGGACAGGAGGACGGTGAAGTGGCGGGAGGGGGAGGTGAGATTGATTTCAGGGACACGCGTCTCGTGATTCATGTGACTCAGCGTGGTGGATCGGGCTTACTTGAGTGAGTGGCGATGCCTGTGCGTAGCGGGACTGTCCAAGGTTTGTCTCGGCTTGTCTCAGGTGTCCGGCGTGCCATGCGGGTACAGGAGCGCGTTGAAGGTGGGTGGCTATGAACGAAGGTGTGGACGACGCCGGGTGGGACCTCGAACCGGGGGACGAGAGCGCGCCGCTGGTGGAGGGCGTGGGACGCCTCGTCAAGTTCTGCCGTGAGGCGGCGGGGATGCGTGTGGTCGAGTTCGCCGAAGTCATCGGGTACGGCGAGGACATGATCCGCAAGGTCGAGCGGGGTACGCGGATTCCTCGACCTGAGTTCCTGGACAAGGCGGACGAAGTACTGAACGCGCGTGGTCATCTAGGGGCGTTCAAGAAGGATATGGAGAACGCTCGGTATCCGAAAAAGGTGCGCGAACTCAAGGAGCTGGAAGACCGCGCGGTCGAGTTGATGCAGTACAGCAACCACAACATCCAAGGTCTATTGCAGACACCGGAGTACGCACGGGCTCTGTACGAGATGAGGCAGCCCCCACTCTCACTGGATGCGATGGAACGGGAGATCGCTGCCCGCATGGCACGCAAAGCGATCTTCGAGCGTGAGCCCGCCCCCGTGCTCAGCTTTGTTCAGGAGCAGGTGACTCTTGAGCGCCCTCTTGGTGGGACAATGGTCCTGCGTCGCCAGCTTGAACACCTGCTGGAGGTGGGGCGCTTGCGGAACGTCACACTTCAGGTCATGCCGACCAAAGTCGAAGAGCACGCCGGAGTGCACGGCCTGATCCAGGTACTGAAGTTCGCCGATGGCACGGCGATCGGACGTTGCCCGGGCGCTTTCAACGGCCGCCCGGTCTCTGACCTCAGGGAACTTCGTATCCTTGAACTGCGGTACGGCATGATTCGAGCGCAAGCTCTCCCTCCGAGGGAGTCGCTGGCCTTCATCGAGCGCACGCTGGGAGAGCTATGAGCACCACGGAACTCCACTGGTTCAAGAGCAGCTACAGCGACACCAATGAGCCCGGCGACTGCGTCGAGGTCGCCCTGGACTGGTTCAAAAGCAGCTACAGCGACAGCGGTGAGCCCGGCGACTGCGTCGAAGTGGCCGCCACCCCCGCCACCATCCACATCCGCGACTCCAAGAAGCCCGCCCACGGCATACTCGCCGTCACGCCCACCACCTGGACGCACTTCCTTCGGCACGCCACCGCCCACGGATGACCGGGTCGCGTTGCCGGTACACGCACCGCTACCGTGCCGCGCATGACGACGACCGGAGCCCACCCCCGTTTCGCCGAAGCCCTGGATGCCCTGGGGCTCGGTGACCTGTACCCCCGGATCCGGCGTTTCCCGGATGCGACGCGTACGGCCGCTGAGGCCGCCGCCGCGATCGGGTGCGACCTCAGTCAGATCTGCAAGTCGCTGATCTTCGCGGCGGACGGGGTGCCGGTGCTGGTGCTGATGGACGGGGCCTCGCGGGTCGACGTCGGCCTCGTGCGGAAGGAACTCGGCGCCGAGAAGGTGACGCGGGCCGACGCCGGCGTCGTACGGGAGACGACCGGGTACGCGATCGGGGGCGTGCCGCCGTTCGGGCACCGTACGCGCACGCGTGTCCTCGCGGACCGCGGGCTGCTCGCGCACGATGTCGTGTGGGCCGCCGCGGGTACCCCGCACACGGTGTTCCCCATGGCCCCCGCGGAGCTGGTCGAACGCGCCGGCGCGATGCTCGTGGACGTGCGCGAGCGCACCGTGTGACCCCACTGGTGACGGCGGCGGTCCTGCTCGCCGCCGTCACGTACGCCGCGTGGAACGCGATCGCCCACCGCATCACCGACAAGCTCACCGGCTTCACCCTCATCTCGGGCGGCGGCCTCCTCATCGGCCTCGCGCTGCTGCCGTTCACACGTGTACCGGCGGTGGCGGCATGGCCGTACCTCCTCTGCTCGGCCGCGATCCACATCGCGTACTACGCGCTGCTGATGCGGTCGTTCCGGCTGGGGGACTTCGGGCAGGCGTACCCGATCGCGCGCGGGTCCGCGCCGCTCGTCGTGACGGTCCTCGCCGCCGTATTCGCGCACGAGGTGCCGGACGGCTGGACGGCCGCCGGGATCGCGCTGTCCCGGCCTCGAACGGACGAGTGGCAGGGCTTGCGGTGGGCACTTAGGGTGACGTTGTGAATCCACTCGGTGATTGGTGGAGGTAGTGATGAGCACCCACGAGGAGACCCCGAGGCCGAGCCTTCCGCGGTTCGAGGAGGCCCAACCTCTCGGACCGCAGGACGCGGCATTCGTCCAGGAGCTGGTCGCCGTCCTGGAAAGGCACGGCAACCTCGACCGTTTCGGCCTGTGCCTGCTGCACGACCACTTCCCTCTCGGCGAGGGCGAGATCCTGACCGAGACGACCGACATGGAGAAGCGCACTCTCCACACGCGCGTGGAGAAAGCGAACCGGACCAGGCACAGCAAACCCACCCAGTGGCGGTTCCTCCCGGAGGTCACCCACTCGCGTCGCGTCGAGTTCACCGGCGATCCCTACGAGGTCATCCTGCAATGCGACCCCTACAGCGGATGTCCTCCGCAGGAATGACGTCCCTCGCGTGGCGGTGGCTCCTGCTCGTCGTCGCCACGCTCGGGTGCTGGACGATCTCACCGGTTCAGGCGCACGCCGCCGATGCGCGCAAGTGTCCGGCGATCAGGGAACCGCAGAAGATCAACGTGGTCACCGAGCTCTCCTTCAGCCAAAGGCGCGCCGAATTCGTCGAGGTGGTGCAGGTCACCACCATCGAGGTGCCGCAGCGGGAAGGCGATGACGACGCGGACGACCTGACACTCAGTCCGGACACGCCGCATTACGATCGCGCCCTGCAGTGCCTGCTCGGGGCTAACGCGTCGCGCACGATCGACTTCAACACGTGGCACCCGGAGTGGCGGTCGACCAGCTACCAACCGTCCACGCGAAAAGACGCAGTGGTGGTGAAGTACGAGTCATGGAACCTCCCCCACTCGGCCGGCATGTTCGAAGTGGGACCGTGGACGGTCCAGGTCCGACCCGCGGGCTGGGAGGTGACTCTTCATCCCCCGGGCGCTCTGACCGCATGCACGTGGCAACGGATCGAGATCCGTCCAGGGGACCTGCGGATCATTGATGCACCTGATGAGCCCGAGGTGTCGAGTACGGGTAAGGGCAGCAGGGTGTGGATCGGGTACAAGCCGCAATCCGAGGAGGCCATTCACGTCACCCTGGCGCCACCCGAGGATCTCGCCAAACGTCCCTCCTGGATCGCATCTCTGGGTGTGGCCTCCTGGTGGTTCTGCGCCTCGGCCGTGATCGCGGTGTCGGCATGGCCTTTCCGTAGGCGGACCGACCTCGCCAACACCGTTCTCCAGTGGGCGGGGGTGAGCGCGGCCCTCGGTCTGACGCTGTTGCTGCTGCTTCGCCCGTCTCCCGGCGTGAACCCTTGGCGCGCGTTCGTCGGCATCGCGGCGGGTTTCACGCTCGTGCTCGTCGCGAGGCCGTGGTGTCCGTTGAGGCAGGGCTCCGACGGCCGTGAGGGAGACCTGAGGAACCGCAAGATGCTTGTCACCGTCTCCGCGGGGGCGGCAGCGGTGATCGGCCTGCTGGTGATCCTGGCCCCCCACCTCTTCGGCCTCCCCGACGGTCTGGCGCCGAAAGGCTCGCCGCCGGCCATAGGAATCGTCGGGCTGGCCCTCCTGGACATCTCCATGCTGTGGCTGTGGCTGACCGCGATCGTCGCCTGGGCGTGGCGTTTCGCGCGGGAAGGCAAGTTCGGCCAGCACCCGAGTGAAGGGGAATCCGGGCACAGCGAAGGTGAATCCGGGCATTCCAAGACCTCGGGCGGAAGCCGGGCCGTGTATCCCGTCCGCCGCATCGTCACGGTCGGGGTCGTCCTGGCCGTCATCGCGACCGCGGTGGTGGCATGGCGTGTGCACTCCTTCAACGACAGGTGGAAACGCGCCGACTGGAGGGGCGACGCCGGCGCTCTCTTCGGTATCGATCACCGAGGTGCTCTGAGTCAGCAACTCGCCGAATTCGCGTCCCGAGGACCTGGGTGGGTGTACACCTACACATGGGTACTGGCCGGAATCGCACTCGTGGCGCTCCTCCACGGCAAATACCGAACCGGACCGGATACCTCCCTCGGACCGGAGGGGGCGGACCTGCTGCTGGTGACCGCCGTCTTCGCCATCGTCGTGTCGATGAGAGGGATCACCTTCGCGGGAAACGCGGCGGCGGTGTACGGCTTCTGGCTCCCCCTGAACATGGTCGTGCTCTACGCCGTGGTGAGGGTGGGACGCCGATGGTCGGTACTGAGCCAGGTGGACCGGAAAGCCGGGGAACCGTGCGTCGCGGCGGAACTGAGTGATCCGGCGCATCACGATCGGCTGATGGAGGACTCCCGCCGCTGCCGCGATCTGCTCCACCGACTCCGCCTTCGCGATCAGGCGAGCGCGGAGGACAGCACGAGAAGCGGCTTGGAGGAACAACTCCACTCACTGCACTGCTGGAGGCCCCTCGGCTGTCGTCGCGACTGCCTGCCGGACTGCGTGTCCGTGGTCGATGTCGCCCTCAGCTGGGGACCGCAGCCGCGTTGGTGGGCTAACGCCCTCAACGCCGCACGCTGGGCCTTCGTCTTCGGCATCCTCCCCAGTGCGGTCACCGCCTGGTACGAGCACGCCTATGGCCCCAAGCACTGGGACTACACCTTGGACCAGCCCACGGGCATGCCTGATGTGATCGGGACATTCCTGACGCGGGAGATCTCCTTCGCCGGTGCGGGACTCGTCCTGGGCGCACTGTGGCGCGTGCTGCCCGGAGAACGCGGTCCCACGCGGGCTTTCGCCCTGTTCACCGGCTGGCTCCTGCCCATCATGGTCATTGCCGTGTTCAGCCGCACCGTCGGCCCCAAGGAAGTGGGCATGGCGATCGTGAGCGTCATCCTGATGCTCATGGTGCTGACCCTGACGAGCATCTGGGTCGACACCGACACGTTCCGCCGGGAAAGGCCCTATTGGGGCGGACGCTTCAGCCTGCTGAAATCGATCTACCAGATACACGGACTGTCCGGGCAGCTGGCCTTCCTGGCCACACAGCTGGGCGCTGCGGTGGGTATCTGGCAGTTGATCGACACCAAGTGACCACCGGGGCGGGGGGCTGGATCAGGTGCCGGCCGATCTGGCACGAGCCAGGCGATCGCGGGAGGCGAGCGTGGACGGGTGGTCTTCGCCCAGGACGCGCACCCGGCCGGCGTAGGTCTCCTCGTACAGGAGGACGGCGCGTTCGAGGTCGCCCGCCGCCTCACAGGTGCTGGCGAGGTTGCCGCGGCACGTGAGGGTGTGGGGGTGCTCCTCGCCCATGATGCGGATGTGGTCGGAGAGGGCCCGTTCCAACATGGGAAGAGCGCGTTCGAGATCGCCGACCGCATGGTAGAGGCTCGCGAGGTTGTGCTGGGAGGAGAGCGTGTCGGGGTGGTCCTCGCCCAGGACGCGTCGCCGGTCGTCGAAGGCCTGGGCACCCAGGAGGAGGGCGCGTTCGAGATCCCCCGCCTTTGCGTAGGCGTGCGCGAGGTTGTTGCGGACGGTGATGGTGGAGGTGTGGTGTTTTCCCAGGATCAGGCGGCTGTCCGTGAGGGTCCGTTCGTAGAGAAGGATGGCTTGGCTGAGCTTGCCCGCCGACTGGTAGGCGTCCGCGAGGTTGTTGCGGCCGACGAGTGTGTGGGGGTGGTGTTCGCCCAGGATCCGCTCGGCGTCGGTGAGGGTCTGTTCGTAGAGGGGGACGGCGCGGCCGAGGTCGCCCGCCACCCTGTAGGCGTAGGCGAGGTTGTTGCGGCTCGTCAGTGTTTGGGGGTGGTGTGCGCCCAGGACCCGCGTCCGGTCGCTGAGGATCTCGACGTACAGGGGGATGGCCCGGCGGTGGTCCCCCGCAGACTCGTAGAAACTCGCGAGATTGTTGCGGGAGGTGAGCGTGGAAGGGTGATCGGGTCCGTAGAGGCGGATGGCGGTGGCCGCGGAGCGCTCCCCGTAGGTGATCGCCTGAGGGATCTGGCCCTGGCTCTCCAGGTAGATGGCGGTTTGGGTGAGGAGAACGTCGATCTCACCCGTGTCCCGGAGAGGGGCGGTTGCGGCGAGGAGCGCTTCGGCGTGGGGGAACAGGGTTCGCCAGGCGGGCCATCCGGCCGCGTTCATCTGCGGCTGTTCGGGCAGCGCGGTGAGCAGGAGCACGGTGGCCTGGTGGCAGGCGGCGGCGATGGCGTCGTGAGTGCGGTGGGGGTCCGCCTCCTCCGCCGTGGCGGGGTCGGGCGTCCGGGCGACCGTCTGGACGAGGCGGTGGACGCTGAGCATGTCGCCGTCCAGGGCGATCACGCCGTAGGCGGCGAGCCGGCCGAGGGACTGGGCGTAGTCGACGGGGTTGCCGGCCAGTGGGGCGAGCACGCCGCGCGGGATGGCCTCGGGGGCGTACCAGGCGGCCGTGCGCAGGATGTCGACGGCCAGGGGGGTCGTGCGGTGGAGGGCGTCGAGGGTGATGCGCCAGATGCGGGCCATCGTGCGTTGCGGGTCGCCGTCCGTCGCGGCGGCGCTGGTGGTCTCGGCCGGGTACCGGCGGAGCAGGTCCCGGTAGCCGCTGACGGGGATGCGGCTCTCGGCGATGAACGCGCCGGCCTGTTCGAGGGCCAGGGGGAGGTGGCCGAGTTCCTCCGCCAGCAGGCGGGCGTGGTGCTGGTTGCCGGGGTCGGTCAGGCCGGTGAGGCGGGTGAGCAGGTCGAGGGAGGCGGCGGGGGTGAGGAGGGGGAGGGCGAGGGGGGTGGTGGGCCAGCCGTTGGCGAAGCGGCTGGTGATCAGGTGGCGGCCCACGTGGCGGAGCTGGCCGAGCAGGTGACGGGTGGCGTCGGGGTGATCGGCGTTGTCCAGGACGAGGAGCCAGCCGGGGTGGGTCTGGAGCCACCCGACGGCCCACTCCGCGTCCTCGGCGGTGGTGCGGCCGGTGGCTCCGCCGTGGATGCGGGTCGTCAGACCGGCGAGGTCGGTGGCGATCTGTTCGGGGGTGTCGGCGCGGACCCACCACACCGGTTGATAGGCGTCCCGGTGGGTGTGGGCGTAGTGGAGGGCCAAGGTCGTCTTGCCCACGCCGCCCAGGCCCTGCACGGTCTGCGTGATCGCCTTGGAGTCCTGCTCCATGGCGGAGGCCAGCGCGGTGAGCGCTTCCTTCCGGCCGACGAAGACCGGGGACGGCAGATCGGGCAGGTTGTGCAGGCCCAGGGGCGCGTCCACGTCGTACGGGCCGGCTGAGGGGCGATCAGCGGCGGTGGCGCCGGTGACGTCCTCCAGGGCCAGGGAGTTGCCCGCGGCCTTGACGGTGGTGGCGAAGCCGGGGCGCGCGGCCAGCGTGGTCAGGGGTACGGCGATGAGCTGGTCGCCGGGGTAGTTCCGCGCGCGGTCGGTTGTCAGGACCCCGGTCAGCAGGTCCCCGCAGAACAGGGCGGCACCGGACGCCCCGGACCAGGACGACGGCCCACCCGTCGCGCGGGGCGTGGCGACCTCGTCGACGTGGGCGGTGATCAGGCCGGACTTCAGGCCGCTCAGGGTCTCGATGTGCCCGCTGATCTGCTTGGTGTCGCGATGGCCGTCCCGGTGCTCGGCCTCCGGGAACCCCACCGCGACGCACGCCACCCGCGTCCGCACGCCACCGGGGGCGGGCAGGCGTCCCCAGCGCACCGGTGCCGCGGCGGCGGGAGGCCGCCATGCCGGGTCGGTGATCAGCAGCAGGGCGGCGTCGGTGTGCGGATCCCGGTCGAGGTCGGGCGGCTCCTCCGGCCACAGCACCTCCGCCGCCGTCCACGCCGTCGGCCGCTGCCCGTGCGGGGCGAGCTGCCGTACCTCCACCGCGCGCCCGGAGACCGACCCGGCGTGCCGGACGTTGTGGTAGGCGGTCAGGACCAGGCCGTCCGTGACGAGATAGCCGGACCCGGCGATCCCGCCCCCCGGGTCCCAGACCTCCATCACCCTCTCCACGTACACGTGTGAACCCCCGTTCCACCGCACCTCACCTCACCCGGCGGCCACCGCCCGACGCCTCACTGGGGCCGCTGCGGGCTCCGGGCGCCGATGTTCTGGTCCCGGCCGTGCTCGTCGACCGGCTGCAAGGTGATCTTCAGACGGGACGTGGTGCCCGCCGCGTACCCCGCCTTCGCCTCGGCGCTCGCGCTCCACGGCAGGATGGACACCTTCGCACCGGCCTGGCCGTCCTTCCTGACGTCCACGGCGAACTCCATCTCCACCGGCCCGGTGCGGAACTGGATCGTGTGCCCGTCACCGTCGCGCATGGCCTGCTCCAGCTCGCCCCGGATGGCGCTGATGGCCTCGGACAGGCCCGCCCACGGCTCCTGCGGCATGAGTGATTCCCCCGACTCGGTGATGAAGTGTCAGATGGGCAGGTTAACGGCTGCCGACCGGAGGAACGCCCCGTAACGGCGATCTGCCCGACGCCCCGGCCGACACCCCTGACTACCGTGACGTCATGCCCGAGACGACGCAGCTCACCCCCGACGACCTCGACGCCTACTTCCGCCGGATCGGTTGGGAGGGGGAGCGGCGGGCCGACGCGGGCACGCTGCGGGGTGTCCATCTGGCGCACGCCCACTCCATACCGTTCGAGAACCTCGACCCCCTCCGCGGGACCGCCCCCTCCCTCGCGACCGCCGATCTGGTCGCCAAGCTGGTGCGCGGCGGGCGCGGCGGCTACTGCTACGAGCACAACACCCTGTTCGCGGGCGTCCTGGAGGCGCTCGGGTTCGCCGTGACCCGGCTGGGGGCGCGGGTGGTCGTCGGCGCGGAACGGTTCGAGGACCGGCCGCGCACGCACATGGCGCTCCTCGTGGAGGCCCCCGGCGACCCGCGGCGCTACCTCGCCGACGTCGGCTTCGGCGCCCCGGGCGCCCTCCTCGAACCGGTCCCGCTGGTGCCGGACACCGCCTTCGACGCCGCCGGCCGCCGGCACCGGCTGGTCCACGCCCCGCGCCGCGGGCCGCTGGAGCGGTGGGTGCTGGAGACGTACGGGGAGGACGGAGCAACGGCGCGGCCCCAGTACGTCTTCACCCTCGACCCCTTCGAGCGCCCCGACTTCGAGGTGGCCAACTGGTACGTCGCCACCAGCCCGCGCTCCCCGTTCAGCCGACGCCCCTACGCCCAGCGCGTCACCGCCGGCCGCCACCTCCTCCTCGACGGCACCCGTCTCACCGAGACCCGCGCCGACGGCACCGTCACCGAACGGGTGCTCACCGAGGAGGCGGAGGTGCGGCGCGTGCTGGAGGAGGAGTTCCGGATCGCCGTACCGGAGGGCACCACGCTGCTGGGCTGAGCCGCGTGGGTGCGGCGGACCGCCGGGAGGCGCACCCTGGAAGCAGATGTTCCGGAGGTGATCCTGATGATGAATACCACGGTGGGCTGGCACGTCGACATGGAGTTCCAGGAGGACGACCAGCACACGCGCGCGGTCGCGATGGTGCGGCTGCCGGACGGGAGCGAGGTCCGGTCGCAGGGGCACGCCACCCGTCACAACGTCGACGCCAACCAGCCCCGGGTCGGCGAGGAGATCGCGGGCGCCCGCGCCCTGAACGAGCTGGCCATGCAGCTCTTGACCAAGGCCCACACGGAGATCGACGACGCGTCGGGCCGTACGTCCCACCCGATCCACGTGTGAGCCGTACCGGGCGGCCCGCGACCCGCCGGACGGAGGGGCGGGCCGCCCACACCACGCCCACACCACGCCCACACCACGCCCACACCACGCCCACCTCCGGGGCGCGGCCGCGGCCGTCGTCAGCCGTGCCGGCCGTCGTCAGCCGTGCTGGAGCAGCACGTCCCGTACCGCCCGCACCAGCGCCTGCGCCCGCGCGTCCGCCGTCACGCTCGACCGGAACCCGTTGGTGACGTACCCGAAGGCGATGCCCGAGTCGGGGTCGGCGAAGCCGAGCGCGCCGCCGCGGCCGGGGTGGCCGAAGGAGGCGGGGGACAGCAGCGGGGACGCGGCGCCGTGCAGCATGTAGCCGAGGCCGAAGCGGGTGCCGACGACCAGGACGCGGTCGGGGCCCGCCGAACGCTCTGTGCGCGCCGCCTCCGCCGTCTCCGGTGTGAAGAGCCGGGTGCCGCCCTCCGGCTCGCCGATCAGCGAGGCGTAGAAGCGGGCCAGACCGTCCGCGGTGGCGATGCCGTTGGAGGCGGGCAGCGCGGCGGCCCGGTAGGCGGGGTCGTTCTCGTCGGGCGCCGGGGTGATCGCGGCGAAGGCGCGGCGGGTGAGGGAGGCGGGGTCGGCGTAGGCGTCGGCGACGGCCCGCTTGGGCCGGGTCCGCAGCGTCCCCGGCTGCGCGGGGGCCTCGACCTGCCCGACGCGTCCCACGCGCGCGGCCCGCTCCGCCGGCAGCCCGAGCCACAGGTCGGCGCCGGCCGGGCCGGCGATCTCGTCGGCGATCCACACGCCGATCGCCCGCCCGGTCACCCGCCGCACCAGCTCGCCCGTCAGCCAGCCGTACGTCTGCGCGTGGTACCCGTGGTCCGTGCCCGGCTCCCACACCGGCGCCTGCGCCGCGACCGCGGCCGCGCCGCGCTCCGGGTCGGCGGCCTCGGCGGGCGTCAGAGGCCGGTCCAGGACGGGCACGCCCGCCCGGTGCGCGAGCAGGTCCCGCACGAGGGTCCGCTCCTTGCCCGCCGCCTTGTACTCGGGCCAGTACGCCCCCACGGGAGCGTCGAGGTCCAGCTCGCCCCGCTGCCACAACAGCAGCAGTACGGCGGCGGCGACGCCCTTCGTCGCGGAGCGCACGACCTGCGCGGTGCCCCGCTCCCAGGGCGCCCCGCCGGTCACGTCCCGGCTGCCGCCCCACAGGTCGACGACCCGCCGCCCGTCCCGGTACACGGCGACCGCCGCGCCCCGGTCGCCGAGCACCTCGAAGTTCCGTACGAACGCCTCCCTGACCGGCTCGAAGCCCTCGGCCACCGCACCGTTCACGACCACGCCCACACGTCCTCTCGACTTGCCTTCGACTCTGGGGGGAACATCTGCCCGCGGCCTGGGATTCCTGCGAGAGCCGCCCGGATCAGCGCAGCCGGTGCGCGGCGGCCTCCGCGCGCTCCGCGAGCGCCCACACCTCCGCGCGCAACCGCGCGGCCTCCGCCGCACCGAGCCCCGTCGCCGCGCTCAGCGCGCCCGGCACACGGGCCGCGCGCTCCCGGAGCTCCTCCCCGCGCCCGGTGCACGCGACCAGCACCGACCGCTCGTCGCGCGCCGCGCGCTCCCGGCGCACCAGCCCCGCGCCCTCCAGCCGTTTCAGCAGCGGCGACACCGTGCCGTAGTCCAGCCGCAGGGCCGCGGCCAGCTCCTTGACGGTGGTCTCACCGCGCTCCCACAGCACCAGCAGCACCAGGTACTGCGGATACGTGAGGCCGAGCTCCTCCAGGAGCGGGCGGTAGGCGGACGTCACCGCGCGCTGCGCCGCGTACAACGCGAAGCACAGCTGGTCGTCGAGAAGCAGCGAGCCTGAACCCTCGGTCTCCTGGTCCGTCACGCGCCCATTGTCACGGACCGCGGGTCGAACCCGAACGGCAGCTCCAGACGGTGGGCGCGCATCAGTTCCTCGTCGGAGAGCAGCCCGCCGGTCGGGCCGTCCGCCGCGATCACGCCCTCGCTGAGGATCAGCGAGCGCGGGCACAGTTCGAGGGCGTACGGCAGGTCGTGCGTGACCATGAGGACGGTGACGTCCAGGGAGCGCAGGATGTCGGCGAGCTCCCGGCGGGAGGCGGGGTCCAGGTTGGAGGACGGCTCGTCCAGGACGAGGATCTCCGGCTCCATCGCCAGGACCGTCGCCACGGCGACCCGGCGGCGCTGGCCGAAGGACAGGTGGTGCGGCGGGCGGTCCTTGAAGCCGGACATGCCGACCCGCGCGAGCGCCCGGTCCACGCGCTCCTCCAGCTCGGCGCCCTTGAGCCCGGCCGCCGCCGGGCCGAACGCCACGTCCTCCCGGACGGTCGGCATGAACAGCTGGTCGTCCGGGTCCTGGAAGACGATGCCGACCTTGCGCCGGATCTCGGCCATGTGCCGCTTGCCGACCGCCAGTCCGGCGACGGTCACCGTGCCGGTGCCGCCGGTGAGGATGCCGTTGAGGTGGAGCACGAGGGTCGTCTTGCCGGCGCCGTTCGGGCCGAGCAGTGCCACCCGCTCGCCGCGCGCGACGGAGAAGTCCACGCCGAACAGCGCCTGGTGGCCGTCGGGATAGGCGAAGGCCAGACCGGCCACTTCCAGCGAGGGCGGGGGTGTCGCAGCAGCAGTCACAGGGCCCATCCCACCACGCACACGACGAGGGCGGCGAACGGCAGGGTCAGCGCGTACGACCACTGCGCGCGCGAGGCGGTCACCTCGTCGATCACCGGCATGCTCCCGGCGTACCCGCGGCTGACCATCGCCAGGTGCACACGCTCCCCGCGCTCGTAGGAGCGGATGAACAGGGCGCCCGCCGACTTCGCGAGCACCCCCCAGTGCCGTACGCCCCGCGCCTCGAACCCGCGCGACTCCCGTGCGATCCGCATGCGCCGCATCTCGTCGGTGATGACGTCGCCGTAGCGGATCATGAAGGACGCGATCTGCACCAGCAGGGGCGGCAGCTTCAGCCGTTGCAGGCCGAGGAGGAGTTCGCGCAGTTCGGTGGTGGCGGCCAGCAGCACCGACGCGGCGACGCCCAGGGTGCCCTTGGCGAGCACGTTCCAGGCGCCCCACAGGCCGTCGACGCTGAGCGACAGGCCCAGGACGTCCACCCGCTCGCCCTCCGCCACGAACGGCATGAGCACCGCGAACGCGACGAACGGCACCTCCACCAGCAGCCGCCTCAGCAGGAAACCGGCCGGCACGCGCGCGCGGACCGCGACCACGGCGAGCAGGAGCGCGTACAGGCCGAACGCCCACACCGCCTCCCGCGGCGTCGACACCACGACCACCACGAAGGCGAGGGCGGCGGCGAGCTTGGTGTGCGGCGGCAGGGCGTGCACGGGGGAGTGCCCGTGCCGGTAGAGCCGGTGCGCGTGTCCGGCGCCCATCTCAGACGCTCTCCGTGCTCACGGCGGAGGCGTCCGTGCTCACGGCGGAGGCGTCCGCGCCGCGGCGCCTGCGCACCGCCCAGAACACCGCGCTGCCCGCGACGACGGTCACGCCCACGCCGATCACCCCCGCGAGACCGCCGGACAGGCGGGCGTCGTCGACGTCCTTGACGCCGTAGTCGGCGAGCGGGGAGCCGGCGGCGCTGTGCTCCTCGGCCTTCCGGTCGATGCCCTGGTCGGCGGCGACCTTCTCCAGGCCGTCGGGGTTCGCGGACGCGTAGAAGCTGACGAAACCGGCCAGCACGAGGGAGGTGACCAGGCCGGACACCCACAGCGTGCGCCGGGAGGCGCGCGCCGGGGCGGGCGCCGCGGGCGCCTCCTCGGCGGGGGGTACGTCCACGAGTTCGCCGTTCACGCGCAGCTGGAGCTTCCGCCCCAGCCCGCGCGCCCCGTGCACCAGGTCCGGGCGTACGGCGACGACGGCGCCGACCGTCAGCGCGGTGATCACGGCCTCGCCGATGCCGATCAGCACGTGCACGCCGACCATGGCGGTGGCCACCTTGCCGATCGCGATGTCGGTGGTGCCGCCGATCCAGTAGAGGAGGGTGAAGGCGAGGGCGGCGGCCGGCACGGAGAGCAGCGCGGCGACGAAGGACGCGGCGGTGATCGCGCCCCGGCCGCGCGGCAGCACCTTCACCAGGCCCCGGAAGACGGCGTACGCCACCACCGTCGTCACGATCGCCATGTCGGTGATGTTCACGCCGAGCGCGGTCAGCCCGCCGTCGGCGAAGAGGACGCCCTGCATCAGCAGGACCACGGACACGCACAGGACCCCTGTGCAGGGGCCCACGAGTATCGCGGCGAGCGCCCCGCCGAGCAGATGACCGCTGGTGCCCGCCGCGACGGGGAAGTTCAGCATCTGCACGGCGAAGATGAACGCGGCCACCAGGCCGGCCAGCGGCGCGGTCCGCTCGTCGAGCTCACGGCGCGCGCCGCGCAGGCTCACGGCGATGGCGCCCGCGGCGACGACCCCGGTCACGGCCGAGGTGGGGGCGTTGATGAATCCGTCAGGTACGTGCACCGTTCGATGATAGTGGCTTGATGCGAACGGGTTGCAAGAGCGAGTGACTCGTTTATCGGACCGGCACGCCGGTACGTGTATCGCACATGTGAGATATCGCGGCGCCGACGGGCGCGCCCCGTGGAATGTGCGACATTGGAGGGGAGGCGGACGCACAGCCTCCGCACAGGTCACTCAGGGTGAAGGGGCCGGTCGATGTCTGCGGTCGAACAGTACGCGCGAGCCCATGTCGTCACCGACGCCGACCTCATCGAGGAGGAGCTGGCCGCCGTCCCCGTGGTCCTGCGCTACGACCCCGACGAGGACCCCCGCTCCGTCCGGGTCGGCCTGCCGGGCCGGCACGAGTGGACCGTCGCCCGCGCTCTCCTCGAACAGGGCCTGCGCGCCCCCGCCGGCAGCGGTGAGGTCCGTGTGTGGCCGTGCGGCCGGGTCCAGGCCGTGGTCGAGTTCCACTCCACGCGGGGCGTCTCGGTGGTCCAGTTCGAGTCCAAGGCCCTGCTCCGCTTCCTGCGCCGCACGTACACGGCGACGGCCCAGCCGGTCGGCGGCCGCTAGCCAGGCCCTGTCGTCACCTTGCCGTCCGTCGTCAGCCGCCCGCCTTCAGCAGCGCCGCCACGATCGGTCCGGCGGTGTCGCCGCCGTGGCCGCCGGCCTGCACGACGCCCGCCGCCGCGAGGTCGCCGCGGTAGGCGGTGAACCAGCCGTTGGGCTTCTCCTGGTTGTCGACCTCCGCCGAGCCGGTCTTCGCGCCGTAGTCCGGGCCGAGCCCGGACATCGCCTCGGCGGCCGTGCCGTAGGCGGCGGTGTAGTTCATCAGCTCCCGCAGCTGCGACAGCGTCGACGACGACATCGTGCGCGAGGCGGTGGCCAGGGTGCGGTCGTCGACCGAGGGGGCCACCAGGTACGGCTGGTGGAAGGTGCCCGACTTGACCGTCGCGGAGACCGACGCCATGTTCAGCGGGTTCATCCGCACGCCGCCCTGCCCGATCAGCGAGGCGGCCTTCTGCGCCTTCGACTGCACGGGCACCGAGCCGTCGAAGGTGGGCACGCCGATCGCCCAGTTGTTCATCGACAGGCCGAAGACCTGCTGCGCCTGCTTGGTCAGGCTGTCGTCGTCCAGCTCGCCGGCCTGGCTGATGAAGGCGGTGTTGCAGGAGCGGGCGAAGCTCGCCTTGAAGGTGCCGCCGTCGATCTTGAACTCGTCGTCGTTCTGGAACTTCCAGCCGCCGTACGTGAAGTACTTCGGGCAGGGGTGCGCCTCGTCCGCCGACGCCAGCCCCTTCTCGATCAGCAGCGACGCCGTGATGACCTTCATCGTGGAGCCGGGGGCCAGGGAGCCCTGGAAGGCCGTGTTGAAGTTCGGGTTGCTGTTGGCGACGGCGAGGATCTCACCCGTCGAGGCCCGCATGAGGACCACCGAGGCACGCGAACGGCTCGCCACCTGCTTCTCCGCCGCGGCCTGGAGAGCCGGGCTCAACGTCGTCTCGATCGTGCCCGGCGTGCCCTCGCTGAGCTCCAGGAGCGTCTTGTCGGAGGACTTCTTCGCCTTCGAGGCCTTGCCGCGCACCACGCGCAGTTCGACGCCCGCCGTGCCGCCGGCCTTCTTGCCGTACTTCTCGCGCAGCCCGTCCAGGACCGTGCCCAGCGACGGGTACTTCGCGGCGGTCAGCTCGCCGCCGTCCCGGTCCAGCGCCGTGACCGGCGGGTCGCCCGCCTCGCCGGTCACCAGGGTGTCCCCGTCGGCGAGATCGGGGTGGACCACCGACGCGTGCCAGTCGACCAGCGGCTCGCCGTCCGACGTCCCCCGCACGACGGTCAGCGTGCTGCTGTACGCCAGCGGCTTCGCGGTCTTCTTGTAGCTGACCGTGCCCTTCACGGAGAAGGGGATCTTGTCGCCCGAGCGGGCGCCCGCCGTGAGGGTGACGCCGGTGATGTGGGCGTCCTTCGTGTAGCCGGTGAGCAGGGCGGTGGCGGCCGTCGGGTCGTCGGTCGCGGCGGCCGCCTGCGCGACCTTGCCCTGCTGCCAGGCCGTGAGGAACGTCCGGGCCGCGGCGGTGACCTCCTTGGCCGACAGTGGACCTGTTTTGACCTGCGGCTTCTTCGCGGCGGTCGTCGTCGCTCCGTCCTCGGCCGCCGCCCCGCCGCCGTACAGCGCGTAGGCCCCGAGACCGGCGCCGCCGACGACGACGGCGATCATGCCGGCGACCATCGCGGGCCGCTTGTTCCGTCGCTCGGCGACGCGCCTTCTCTTGCCCACTGCCTGCGTTCCTCCGCGATCCCCGGGGCCGCCTCGCCCCACTGTCCCCGCCGGTTGCCCGAACCGACCCTCACCCACCCAACGACGGCCACCAGCCTAGAGTCCCCTTCTGTGGAGCGACGTCACGTGTGACGTCAGCCACCCGGCCTACGGGCAGCCGTGCCGGGTCCTTCGTACGGCCGATCCCGGGTGCTGGGTGCGGCCGTGCCGGGTCCTTCGTACGGCCGATCCCGGGTGCTGGGTGCGGCCGCCCCGGGTCGTCCGTACGGCCGACCCCGGGCACTCGGTACGGCCGACCCCGGGCACTCGGTACGGCCGACCCCGGCCACTCGGTGCGGCCGCCGACCCCGCGCCGTCCGTTCAGCCGCCGGCCTTCAGGACGGCCGCGACGATCGGGCCGGAGGCGTCGACGCCGTGGCCGCCGTCCTGGGTCATGGCCGCGGCGGCGACGTCGTCGCGGTAGCCGGTGAACCAGCTGTCGGACCGGGCCTGGCCGTCGACCTCGGCGGAGCCCGTCTTCGCGCCGATCCGGCCGCCCAGGCCGGCCATCACCTCGGCCGCGGTGCCGCTGGTCGCGGTGCGGTTCATCATCGAGGTGAGCTGCTGCACCGTACCGGCCCGCAGCCCGTTCGCACGGGCGATCTCGCGGTCGTCGAGGCTCTGCGGCACGAGCACCGGCTGGCGGAAGACCCCCGTCATCGCGGTCGCCGTCACCGACGCCATGTTCAGCGGGTTCATCTGGACCTGGCCCTGGCCGATCAGGTTGGCCGCGGTGTCCGGGCCGCCGGACGCCGGGACCCGGCCGTCGAAGGAGGCGATCCCGGTCTTCCAGTCGTTGCGCCCGAGCCCGAAACGATCCTGCGCCTCCTGGGTCAGCGAGTCGACCTCGACCTCGTCGGCGAACTTGACGAACGCCGTGTTGCAGGAGCGCGCGAAGCTCTCCGAGAGGGTCGCGCCCTCGTCCGGGTCCATGCCGTCGATGTTGTGGAAGGTCTGGCCCTCCGACATCGCCTCGGCGGGGCAGGGCGCCGGTCCGTCCGCCGTGGTCAGGCCGTTGTCGATGAGCGTGGCGGCGCTGACGATCTTCATGGTGGAGCCGGGGGCCACGGTGCCCTGGAAGGCGGCGTTGAAGCCGTCCGCCCGGTGGTTGGCGACCGCCAGGACGTCACCGGTGCTGGGCTGGACGGCCACCACCGACGACTCGGGGTACTTCTGCACCGCCTTCTCGGCGGCGGCCTGCACCCGCGCGCTGAGCGTGGTGGGCACCTTGCCCGCCTTGCCCTCGGCGAGGGTCAGCAGCGGGGTGTCGGCGACCCCCGTGCCGGCGTGCCGGATCGCCAGCTCGATACCGGCCGTCCCGCCCGCCCGGTCGCCGTACTTGGAGCGCAGCTCGTCCAGGATCGCCCCGAGCGAGGGGTAGTCCTCCTTGGTCAGCACCTTGCCGTCGCGGTCCACGGCCTCGATCGCCGGCGCCTGCGACTCGCCCGTGACCAGCGTGTCGTCCATCGCCGTCAGCTTCGGGTGCACCACCGACGGCTGCCAGTCCACCAGCGCCCGCCCGGTGGTGAGCCCTCGCACCACCGTCAGCCGGCTCTGGTAGGCCAGCGGCTCGGACTTCCCCTCGTACGACACCGTCGCCTTCACCCCGAACGGCACGGTGTCCCCGCTCGCCGTACCCGGGGTGATCGTCACGCCGGTGATGTGCGCGGCCTCCGCGTACGAGGTCAGCAGCGGCTCCGCCATCTCGGCGTTGTTGGTGTACGACGCCGCGGTCGCCGCGTCGCCCTGCTCCCAGGCCGCGAAGAACGCGGCGGTGGTGTCCTTCACCTCGGACGCGCTCGGCGGCCCGCTCCGCACGGACGCCGTCCCCCCGCCGCCCGTCCCGCTGCCCCCGTCCAGCGCGCTCACGAAGTTGTACGTGCCGTACCCGGCCCCACCCACCATCACGGCCAGCACCGAGCCGACGATCGCCGCCTTGGCCCCCTTGCGCATGCCCCGCACCCTCCCCGGCATCCCCGTTGTCCCCGCGAGCCCCTCCGGCAGCGAATCTGAACGCGTTCGAAAAAGCTTCCTGTGTTCGCACTGTAAGCGGGGCCGGGGGTCTCTGTGACGGGTGTTTCCGGAACTTGTCCGAACGGAGATCGGTTCAGGGGGACAACCGGGCCATCAGGTGACGGAATCAGACCCAGGTGTCCAGCCACATCCGTGAACGCCAGGAGTCGATCGGGATCGCCTGGCCGGTGTACAGCGGCCAGAAGTAGATGAAGTTCCACGCGATCAGCAGCACCAGCACGCCCGCCGCCGTCGCGCCCACCACCCGCCGGGTGTCGCTCGACCCCGGACGCCCGACGATCGCCCCGGTCATCATCGCCACCGCCAGGCACAGGAACGGCAGGAAGACCACGGCGTAGAAGAGGAAGATCGTGCGCTCCTGGTACAGGAACCACGGCAGCCAGCCGGCCGCGATCCCGCAGGCGATCGCCCCGGCCCGCCAGTCACGGCGGAACAGCCAGCGCCACAGCACGAACGCGATCGCGAAGCAGGCCGCCCACCACAGCACGGGCGTACCGATCGCCAGCACCTCGCGCGCGCACTTCTCGCCCGCGTCCGACGGGCAGCCGTCCACGCCGGGCGCCGGGGACTCGTAGAAGTAGGAGACCGGGCGGCCCAGGACGATCCAGCTCCACGGGTTCGACTGGTAGGTGTGCGGGGACGTCAGGTGGGTGTGGAACTCGTACACCTCGTGCTCGTAGTGCCACAGGCTGCGCAGCCAGTCGGGGAACAGCCACGTCCAGCTGCCGCCCTTGCCGTCGGTCGCCGCCCAGTTGCGGTAGTAGCCGCCCGAGCCGTCGTCGGGGGAGAGGATCCAGCCCGTCCACGACACCAGGTACGTCACCAGCGCGACCGGCACCGTGGCCAGGAACGCCAGTCCCGTGTCGCGCCGCAGCACCGCCCGGTAGGGGCGGCGGGCTCCGGCCACCCGGCGCGAGGAGACGTCCCACAGGACCGCCATCAGGCAGAACGCGACCATGATGTACAGGCCGTTCCACTTGGTGCCGATGGCCAGGCCCAGCATCACACCGGCCGCCCAGCGCCACGGGCGCAGCCCCAGACGGGTCGTCTCGGCGAGGTGCGCGTCCGGGCGGTGGTGCCCGTCGGCGTCCGGCGGCAGCGCGGCCGCGAGCCGCTCACGCGCCTTGTCGCGGTCGATCAGCAGACAGCCGAACGTCGCCAGCACGAAGAACATCAGCACCCCGTCCAGCAGCGAGGTGCGGCTCATCACGAAGTGCAGCCCGTCGACGGCCATCAGCGCGCCCGCCAGACAGCCCAGGAACGTCGAACGGAACAGCCGGCGCCCGATGCGGCACAGCATGAGCACGGACAGCGTGCCCAGCAGCGCCGTCATGAACCGCCAGCCGAACGGATCGAACCCGAAGAGCAGCTCACCCAGCCCGATGACGAACTTCCCGACCGGCGGATGCACCACGTACGCCGCGTCCGCCGGGACGGTGACGTGGCCGCCCGAGGAGAGGATGAGGTCGTTGGCGTTCTTGTCCCAGTTGACCTCGAAGCCGCGGTGGACGAGCGCCCAGGCGTCCTTGGCGTAGTACGTCTCGTCGAATATCACCGCCTTCGGGCTGCCCAGGTTCCAGAACCGCAGCACGCCCGCCACCAGCGTGACCAGCAGCGGACCGCCCCAGCCCGACCAGCGCAGCACGCGCTCCACCGCCGTGGGGGGCACCCCCAGCGCCTCCCACAGGCGCGGGCTCGGCTCGGCGAACGGCGGCACCAGCCGCTCCCGGACGTCGCCGCCCGGCTCCGCCGCGTATCCGAAGCGGCGCAGCCGCTGCCGCCACGACGGCCGCTGGTCCTGCGGTGCCTGGTCCTGCGGGGCCTGGGCCTGCGGCGCCTGGTCCTGCGGTGCCGGGGCCTGCTGCCGGTGGCCCGTGGAGTCCGTGGAGTCCGTGGAGGACGCGGTACTGGTCACCGCGCCATCGTAGGGAACCCTTCTGTGGGATTTCCGTGTCTCACCCCCTGCGAGACTGGAAACGTGACAGTCGCACCCGGAACCCTGGTCCTTGCAGGAACCCCCATCGGGGACATCGCGGACGCCCCGCCCCGGCTCGCCGAGGAACTGGCCGCCGCCGACGTCGTCGCCGCCGAGGACACCCGCCGGCTGCGCCGGCTGACGCAGGCGCTCGGCGTGACGCCCAAGGGACGCGTGGTGTCGTACTTCGAGGGCAACGAGTCCGCCCGCACGCCCGAACTGGTGGAGGAGCTGCTCGGCGGCGCGCGCGTGCTGCTCGTCACCGACGCGGGCATGCCGTCCGTCTCCGACCCCGGGTACCGGCTGGTCGCCGCCGCCGTCGAGCGGGACGTCCGGGTCACCGCCGTACCGGGCCCGTCCGCCGTGCTCACCGCCCTCGCCCTGTCCGGGCTGCCCGTCGACCGCTTCTGCTTCGAGGGGTTCCTGCCCCGGAAGGCGGGGGAGCGGCTGTCGCGGCTGCGGGACGTGGCCGAGGAGCGCCGCACCCTCGTCTACTTCGAGGCCCCGCACCGGCTGGACGACACCCTCGCCGCGATGGCCGAGGTGTTCGGCGGGGAGCGGCGCGCCGCCGTCTGCCGCGAGCTGACCAAGACGTACGAGGAGGTCCGGCGCGGCCCGCTGGCCGAGCTGGCCGCGTGGGCGGCCGAGGGCGTGCGCGGCGAGATCACCGTCGTCGTCTCCGGTGCGCCCGAGCGCGGGCCCGAGGAGCTCGACGCGGCGGAACTGGTGCGGCGGGTCCGGCTCCGCGAGGAGGCCGGCGAGCGCCGCAAGGAGGCCATCGCCGCGGTGGCGGCGGAGGCGGGGCTGCCCAAGCGGGAGGTGTTCGACGCGGTGGTGGCCGCGAAGCACTCCGAGCGGACGCCCTGAGCGGTGCACCCTGGCCCGCCGCGCCGCTGAGCGGTGCGGCGGTGCGCCGGTGCCCGCGCGCCGCTGAGCAGGGAGGACGCGTCGTCTGAGCGGGGCGCGCGTCCTCTGAGCGCACGCCCCATGCAGGGGCAAAGGGCCGGCGTGCAAGGCAAAGCCCACAGGCCGTCCGCCGCACCATTTCGGCAAGCGCCGCCCAAATCACTCCCAACACTCGACAGGCCTGCTGCGCCCGCACCGGCGGAGGAGTCCACTGGACGCCAGGGACGCACCCGTCCCACGCCCCCGAACGGGATTCCGGGGGGAATCCCCGCGCCAGGGGGCGTCTGTCCAGCGGACAACGGGAGCTGGCATGAGTGAGATCACAGGGCAGACGACCGGCCACCTGCGCGCCGCGGCGGTCCCCGTCGTGCACGAGTCGTACTCCTTCGCCTGCATGCGCTGCGGGCACGGCTGGGAGCAGTCGTACGAGATAGAGCACCACACGGACGCCGACGGACACGAGTTCGTCCTCTACGTCGCGAACGGCCGGATCGTGCCGTCCCCGCTGAGCCGGCCCACCTGCCTCAACTGCGACGGGCACCTCGTGCGCATCATGCGGGCGGGGCAGGTCGCCTCGGTGCTCAGCGCCGCCCGCCGCCCCCACCGCACGCCCCCGGCCGGGCCGGTGGAGGCGCCGGAACCCGCCGCCGGGAGCGGCGGCCGCGCGGACGGCCGGGAGCACGGCCGGGAACACGGCCGCGCGGACGTCCGGAACGACGTCCGGAACGACGTCCGGAACGACGGCCGGAACGACGGCCGGAACGACGGCCGGAACGACGGCCGGGACGACGGCCGGGGGGACCGGCACGAGCGGCGGCCGCGCCGCGAGCACCACTGGCACCTGTCCGACCTGCTGCACCCCTTCCAGCACCGGGCCGGCTGAGCCGGCCGGCGGCCGGAGGCGGACGGCCGCGGACCCGCCCCCTTCCGTAGGATCGGGACATGCCTTCGAACGCCGACAAGAACGCGGCGCCGCCGCTCCCGGCCCCCCTCGGGGTGCCGGTCGCCGACTCCCACACCCACCTCGACATGCAGTCCGGCACGGTGGAGGAGGGGCTCGCGAAAGCCGCGTCGGTCGGCGTGACGACGGTCGTCCAGGTCGGCTGCGACGTCCGCGGCTCCCGGTGGGCGGCCGAGACGGCGGCCGCGTACGACGCCGTCCACGCGGCCGTAGCCCTGCACCCCAACGAGGCGCCGCGCATCGTGCACGGCGATCCTGGGGGCACCTCCCAGCCCCCTGGGGCTGGGGGAGGCTGGTCGCGGCAGGGCGCGCGTGCGGCGGGGGGCGCGGCGGCGCTCGACGAGGCGCTCGCCGAGATCGACCGCCTGGCCGCGCTCCCGCACGTCAAGGGCGTCGGCGAGACGGGACTGGACTACTTCCGCACCGGCCCCGAGGGCAAGGAGGCGCAGGAGTCGTCGTTCCGCGCCCACATCGAGATCGCCAAGCGGCACGGCAAGGCCCTCGTCATCCACGACCGCGACGCCCACGCCGACGTCCTGCGCATCCTGAAGGAGGAGGGCGCCCCCGAGCGCACCGTCTTCCACTGCTACTCCGGCGACGCCGAGATGGCGGAGATCTGCGCCCGCGCCGGGTACTTCATGTCCTTCGCCGGCAACGTCACCTTCAAGAACGCCCAGAACCTGCGCGACGCCCTCTCCGTCGCCCCGCTGGACCTCGTCCTGGTCGAGACCGACGCGCCCTTCCTCACCCCGGCGCCCTACCGCGGCCGGCCCAACGCCCCGTACCTCGTCCCCGTCACGGTCCGCGCCATGGCCGCCGTCCGGGGCATCGACGAGGACGCCATGGCGACCGCCCTCGCCGCCAACACCGCCCGCGCCTTCGCCTACTGAACGCTGCGTAGCCGCGCCGCTTTGGAGAGTGACGAATGCTCCGCTAGGTTCTGGGGGCCCGATCCGGACCCCTCTGGACCCCCTCCGGCCCCTGGAGCGCGTCGGCGTGAGCAACTCGCAGTACCAGACGTTCGAGCCGTACGACCCGGGGCCGCCCGCGGAGCCCTGCGCACCGCAGGACCCGTACGGCCCGAGCGGGGCGTACACCCCGGTGGAGCCGTACGTTCCGCCGGAGCCGTACGTTCCGGTGGAGACGTTTGGACCGTACGGCTCCGGCGAGGGGTACGGGCCCGTTGAGGGGTACGGCTCCGTGGGGTACGGGCCCACTGAGGGGTACGGGCCTGCCGAAGGGTACGGCTCCGTGGGGTACGGGCCCGCCGAGGGTTACGGGCCCAGCGGATACGGGCCCCCCGGATACGGCCCCGCCGGGTACGGGTCTCCGCCCACCGTGCAGCTTCCCGGCCCGCACAGCGCGGAGACGGTGGCCTACGGCGTGTACACGGCGCCGGGGTCGGGGCCGTACGGGGACACCTACCGCCCCGCCTACGAGACGATCCCCGAGCCGGTGCCCCCGCCCGGGTCGGACGGCCCACCCGGGTCGGACGGCCCGGCCGGCGAGGGCGCGGGCGTGCCCGTGCGCGCCGGGACCGGGCGGCGGGCCGCGCGCCGGCGCAGGGCGCGCTACGCCGAGCGCCCGGACTCCACCATGCGCCGCCTGCTGCCGCAGGCGCTGGTCGTCGCCTTCCTCGCCGGCGGCACCGCCGCCTTCGTCGCCAAGGACAAGGCGATCGAGCTGACCGTCGACGGCCGGTCGCGCACCCTGCACACGTTCGCCGACGACGTGACCGAACTGCTCGCCCAGGAGGGCGTGGCGTTCGGGACGCACGACGTGGTGGCGCCCGGCCCCGGCACGGAGCTCACCAGCGGCGACGAGATCGCGGTGCACTACGGCCGCCCCGTCCGGCTCACCCTCGACGGACACCGGCGCGAGGTGTGGACGACGGCGCGCACGGTGCAGGAGGCGCTCGGACAGCTCGGCGTGCGCTCCGAGGGCGCGTACCTCTCCGCCTCGCGCCACCAGCGCATCGGGCGGGGCGGCCTCGCACTGGACGTCCGGACCGAGCGCGCCCTGACGATCATGGCCGACGGACGTGCCCGCACCGTCCGCACCAACGCGGCGACCGTGCGCGAGGCGGTCCGGGAGGCCGGGATCACCCTGCGCGGCCAGGACACCACGTCGGTCCCGCCCGCCAGCTTCCCGCGCGACGGACAGACCGTGACCGTGCTGCGCGTCACCGGCTCCGAGGAGGTGCGGGAGGAGGCGATCCCCTTCCAGGTGCGGCGGGCCGAGGACCCCTCGCTGTTCCGGGGCACGGAGGTCGTGGAACGCGCCGGACAGCCGGGCCTGCGCCGGATCACGTACTCCGTGCGCACCGTCAACGGCGTCCGGCAGAAGTCGCGGCGGATCCGGACCGAGATCGTGCGCGAGCCGCGCGCGCAGGTGGTGAAGGTGGGCACCAAGCCACTGCCGCGCTCCGTGCGGGGGACCGACGACCTGGACTGGCGGTCCCTCGCGGACTGCGAGTCCGGCGGCCGCCCCGACGCGGTGGACCCGTCCGGTACGTACGGCGGGCTGTACCAGTTCGACGCGCACACCTGGCGGCTCCTCGGCGGCAGCGGCCGGCCGGAGGACGCCCCGGCGGAGGAGCAGACGTCGCGGGCGAAGAAGCTGTACACGCGGCGGGGGTCGAGTCCCTGGCCGCACTGCGGGGCACGGCTGAAGGGCTGAGCGGCGCGGCCGCGGGCGGCCGTACGGCCGGGGCGGCACGGCGGAGCGTGGCGGCACCCCACGAGCACCGCGCCCCGCCCCCCCGCGAGCACCCCCCCGCGAGCACCACCCCCCCGCGAGCACCGCCCCCCCCCGCGAGCACCGCCCCCCCCGCGAGCACCGCCCCCCCCCGCGAGCACCGCGCCCCGCCCACGCCCCCCGCGAGCGCCAGCCCCCGCGCCCCGCCCACGCCCCCCGGTACCGGGCAACCGCGCCCGGTGCACCCCCGTACCCTTGTCCCGTGAGCAGCCCCACCCCCGACGCCCTCCTGGGCCCCGCCGACATCCGCGAACTGGCGGCCGTCCTCGGCGTGCGGCCCACCAAGCAGCGCGGCCAGAACTTCGTGATCGACGCGAACACGGTCCGCCGTATCGTCCGCACCGCGGAGGTACGGCCCGACGACGTGGTCGTGGAGGTCGGGCCGGGGCTCGGCTCCCTGACGCTCGCGCTGCTGGAGGTCGCCGACCGGGTCACGGCCGTCGAGATCGACGACGTGCTGGCCGGCGCGCTGCCCGCGACCATCGCGGCGCGCATGCCGGAGCGCGCGGAGCGGTTCGCGCTGGTGCACTCCGACGCGATGCACGTGACCGGGCTGCCGGGCCCGGCCCCGACCGCGCTGGTGGCCAACCTGCCGTACAACGTCGCCGTGCCCGTGCTGCTGCACATGCTCGCCACCTTCCCGAGCATCGAGCGCACCCTGGTCATGGTCCAGTCGGAGGTCGCCGACCGGCTCGCCGCCGTACCCGGCAACAAGGTGTACGGCGTGCCGTCCGTCAAGGCCAACTGGTACGCCGACGTCAAGCGCGCCGGCGCCATCGGACGCAACGTCTTCTGGCCCGCGCCGAACGTCGACAGCGGGCTCGTCTCCCTGGTCCGCCGGACCGAACCGGTCAAGACCACGGCGTCGAGGGCCGAGGTCTTCGCCGTCGTCGACGCCGCCTTCGCCCAGCGCCGCAAGACGCTGCGCGCCGCGCTCGCCGGCTGGGCCGGTTCCGCCGCCGCCGCCGAGGCGGCCCTGGTCGCCGCCGGGGTCTCCCCCCAGGCGCGCGGCGAGTCGCTGACCGTCGAGGAGTTCGCGCGCATCGCCGAGCACCGGGTGGAGGAGTCCGCGTGAGCGTCACCGTGCGCGTGCCCGCCAAGGTCAACGTCCAGCTCGGCGTGGGCGCCGCCCGCCCCGACGGCTTCCACGACCTGGCCAACGTGTTCCTCGCGGTCGGCCTGTACGACGAGGTCACCGCCACCCCGGCCGACGCGCTGCGCGTCACCTGCGAGGGGCCGGACGCCGGCCAGGTC
This sequence comes from Streptomyces sp. NPDC003247, assembly GCF_042888135.1. Classification (NCBI taxonomy): domain Bacteria; kingdom Bacillati; phylum Actinomycetota; class Actinomycetes; order Kitasatosporales; family Streptomycetaceae; genus Streptomyces; species Streptomyces sp. NPDC003247. The sequence goes on along the minus strand of NZ_JBIAPF010000013.1, from coordinate 160,998 downwards.
CCCCTGGACCGCACCAACCTCGCCGCGCGCGCGGCGATCGCGCTCGCCGAGCGGTACGGCCGCACCCCCGACGTGCACCTGCACATCGCCAAGGACATCCCCGTCGCCGGCGGGATGGCGGGCGGCAGCGCGGACGGCGCGGCCGCCCTCCTCGCCTGCGACGCGCTGTGGGGCACGCGCGCGACCCGCGACGAACTCCTCGACATCTGCGCCGGACTCGGCAGCGACGTCCCCTTCAGCCTGGTCGGCGGCGCCGCCCTCGGCACCGGGCGCGGCGAGAAGCTCACCGCCCTGGACACCGGCGGCACCTTCCACTGGGTGTTCGCGCTGGCCCCGCGGGGGCTGTCGACGCCGGCCGTGTTCCGGGAGTTCGACCGGCTCGCCGCGGGCCGCGACATCCCCGAACCCGTCGCCTCGCCGGACGTCCTCGATGCCCTCGCCGAGGGCGACCCCGACGCGCTCGCCGCCGCCGTCTCCAACGACCTCCAGCCCGCCGCCCTCTCGCTCTTCCCCGAGCTCGCCGGCACCCTCGCCGCCGGGCGCGCGGCGGGCGCGCTCGCCGCGCTCGTCTCCGGCTCGGGCCCGACCACCGCGTTCCTCGTCCGCGACACCGCCGCCGCGGCGGCCGTCGCCGAGGCGCTGCGCACCTCCGGGACCTGCCGGACCGTGCGCACGGCGACGGGACCGGCGCCCGGCGCGACGGTCCTGCGCGAGCGGCACTGACCCGCGTTCCCGACCCGCGCCCCTGACCCCCGACCCCGACCCGCCGGGGACCGGCCACCGACCGGCGCGCATTACGCTGGGAGGCTGACGATCCCCCCGGGCAGGAGAGAAATGGCCGTCAATCTGGTCAATGTCGAGAACGTCAGCAAGGTGTACGGCACCCGTGCCCTGCTCGACGGCGTCTCCCTCGGCGTCTCCGAAGGGGACCGCATCGGCGTGGTGGGCCGCAACGGCGACGGCAAGACCACCCTGATCCGGATGCTCGCCAAGCTGGAGGAGGCCGACACCGGGCGCGTCACCCACTCCGGCGGCCTGCGGCTCGGCGTGCTGACCCAGCACGACTCCCTCGACCCGGCGGCCACCGTCCGGCACGAGGTCATCCGGGACCTCGCCGACCACGAGTGGGCCGGCAACGCCAAGATCAGGGACGTGCTCACCGGCCTCTTCGGCGGCCTGGACCTGCCCGGCTTCCCCCAGGGCCTCGACACCGTCATCGGACCCCTCTCCGGCGGTGAGCGCCGCCGTATCGCGCTCGCCAAGCTGCTCATCGAGGAACAGGACCTGATCGTCCTCGACGAGCCCACCAACCACCTCGACGTCGAGGGCATCGCCTGGCTCGCGCAGCACCTGCGCGAGCGCCGGTCCGCGCTCGTCTGCGTCACGCACGACCGCTGGTTCCTCGACCAGGTCTGCACCCGCATGTGGGACGTCCAGCGCGGCGTCGTCCACGAGTACGAGGGCGGCTACTCCGACTACGTCTTCGCCCGCGCGGAGCGCGAACGGATCGCGGCGACGGAGGAGACCAAGCGGCAGAACCTCGTCCGCAAGGAGCTCGCCTGGCTGCGCCGCGGCGCCCCCGCCCGCACCTCCAAGCCCCGCTTCCGCGTCGAGGCCGCCAACGAGCTGATCGCGGACGTGCCGCCGCCCCGGGACAGCAGCGAGCTGATGAAGTTCGCGTCCTCCCGGCTCGGCAGGACCGTCTTCGACCTGGAGGACGTCACCGTCCAGGCGGGACCCAAGGTGCTGCTGAAGCACGTCACCTGGCACCTCGGCCCCGGCGACCGCATCGGCCTCGTCGGCGTCAACGGCGCCGGGAAGACCTCGCTGCTGCGGGCGATGGCCGAGGCGGCGCGGACCGAGGGCGAGGCCCAGCCGGCCGGCGGGCGGATCGCCGTCGGCCGGACCGTCAAGCTCGCCTACCTCTCCCAGGAGGTCGCCGAACTCGACCCGACCTGGCGGGTCCTGGAGGCCGTCCAGCGGGTCCGCGAGCGCGTCGACCTCGGCAAGGGGCGCGAGATGACCGCCGGGCAGCTGTGCGAGACGTTCGGCTTCGGCAAGGAGAAGCAGTGGACGCCGGTCGGCGACCTGTCCGGCGGTGAGCGCCGCCGTCTCCAGCTGCTGCGCCTGCTGATGGACGAGCCCAACGTCCTCTTCCTCGACGAGCCCACCAACGACCTCGACATCGAGACCCTCACCCAGCTCGAGGACGTCCTCGACGGCTGGCCCGGCTCGATGATCGTCATCTCCCACGACCGGTTCTTCGTCGAGCGCACCACGGACCGCGTCTTCGCCCTCCTCGGCGACGCCACCCTGCGGATGCTGCCGCGCGGCATCGACGAGTACCTGGAACGGCGCCACCGCATGGAGGAGGCGGCCGCCGCCGCGGCCCCCGTCCCGGCCGGCGCCCAGAAGCCCGCCGCCGAGAAGAGCGCCGCCGACCAGCGCGCCGCCAAGAAGGAACTCCAGAAGATCGAGCGGCAGTTGGACAAGATCTCCGAGAAGGAGACCAAGCTCCACTCCCAGATCGCCGACAACGCCACCGACTTCGCGAAGGTCGCCGAACTCGACGCCCAGCTGCGGGAGCTGGCGGGCGAACGCGAGGAACTGGAGCTGCGCTGGCTGGAGCTGGCCGAGGACGCGTAACGGCCACGGGCGGCCGCCCGCACCGGCGGCCGCCCGCACCGGAGGCCGTGTGCGCCTGCGGCCGCCCGCACCTCGACCCGCACCCCGACCCGCACCCCGACCCGCCCCCCTCGCGCTCCCCTGGCACGAATCGCTCACCTGGGCGCCCTCGCCCCGGCGTGAACCGTTCCCTTGCGCGCCCCTGTTCCCGGCGCGATCACCTCCCTCGTGCGCCCTCGCCCGTTCCCCCATCCCCGCGCGCGAGGGCAGCGCGTGCGCCGCGTGAAGGGGGCGTGAAGGCGCATAACGACGGCATCACGGGCCGGTGCTCCCTTGGGAACAGGCGCCGATACGGGCCCCTGCGCTGTCGGTGCCGGGTGATAGAAAGAGCCGTCTGAGAACTTTTTGAGAACGACTCTGGGTCCGATACGAACCTCAGGGCGTGGCTAAAAATCAGTGAACGAGGGGGAACACGCTGATGACTCAGCCGCCCGACCAGCCGCCGCAGCCGGGCGGTTTCGGAGCACCGCAGCAACCGCCGCCCCAGCCGCCGCAGGGCCCGCAGCCGGGGTACGGCTATCCGCAGCCCGGCCCCTACGGCGCCCCGGCCGCGCCCCCGCCCGCACCGGGCCCGTACGGACAGCCGTCACAGCCCGGCCCCTACGGGCAGCCCCCGCAGCCCGGCCCGTACGGACAGCCCTCGCAGCAGGGTCCCTACGGGCAGCCCGCCGCGCCCTACGGACAGCAGCCCGGCTACGGCTACCCGCCCCCGCCCGGAACCCAGTTCCCCGGAACCCAGTTCCCCGGGGCCCAGTTCCCCGGCGCCCCCGGCCCCGGCACCCCGCCGTCCGGCCCGCGCGGTCCCTTCAAGGGCAGGCCCGCCCTGGTCGTCGGCGCGGCGGTCGCGGCGCTGCTGGTGATCGGCGGGACGGTGTTCGCGGTCACGAGCGGTGGCGACGACGAGGACAAGAAGCCGGTCGCCCAGCAGAGCGACGACGGCAAGGCCACGGCGAGCGGCGCCCCGGTCAACCCCGGCGACGGCAGCGGCGACGGCGGCGAGGACACACAGGACTTCAACGCCGACCGCAAGTCCGGCGAGGCCGAGGTGCTCTGGTACAAGGAGGCGCCCGACGCGCCCTCCGACGGTGCCGACGCCCCGGGCATGTGGATCACCTCCAAGTCGGCGGTGAAGGCCGCCTACAAGGAGGTCGTCGCCTACAACGTCGGTGACGGCAGGCCCACCTGGGACACGGTCACGTTCCCCCAGCAGATCTGCGCGGTCACCCCGCAGAAGACGGCCGACGACAAGGTCGTCGTGGCCTACATGAGCGGCACCAGCGACCGCGCCAAGTGCAACCAGCTCCAGCAGATCGACCTCACCACCGGCGCCAAGGGCTGGACGGCCGTCGTCGAGGACGGCGACCTGTTCGACAGCGCCCTCACCATCGAACTGTCCCTCACCGGCAACACCCTGATGGTGGGCCGCTCCCAGTCCGGCCAGGCGTACGACGTGCGCACCGGGAAGCCGACGTGGGAGAAGAAGAAGTACGGCGACGCCTGCTTCCCCACCGCCTTCGCGGGCGGCACCAAGCTGATCTCGGTGGCGTCCTGCGACGCGTCCGGCACCAATGAGCACGACGAGATGCAGGAACTGGACCCGGCGACCGGCAAGGTCAAGTGGACCCAGGCCTTCGACAAGGGCTGGCAGGTGGAGCGGACGTACTCCGTCGACCCGCTGGTCGTCTACAGCACCAACTCGGACGAGAACGCCTGGAACATCGCGGCGCTCAAGGCGGACGGCACGTTCCGGTCGCAGGTCACCTTCGACGAGGACTTCCAGCCGGACTGCGGCTGGTCCATCCTCCAGCGCGACCTGACCGGCTGCGAGGGCACGGCGGCCGACGCGAACACCCTCTACCTGCCGACGGAAGCGACCAGCGGCGCCAACGAGATCGTCGCCATCGACCTCGCCACCGGCAAGGAGAAGTGGCGGGTGAAGTCCCCGCTGGACGAGTCGATGCTGCCGGTGCAGGTCGAGGGCGGCAACCTCGTCGCCTACGTCCAGCCGTCGTGGGACGCGGCCGGGCGGGTCGTGTCGATCCCGACGGCCGGCTCCGCGCACACACCGACGACGCTGCTCCAGATGCCCGAGAGCACGATCGACCTCGAGGACGGCTTCTCCCAGCGGGACGTCGCCTGGGTCGACGGGCGGTTCTACCTCTCCACCACCCGGCTGACGGGCAGTGACGACACGAAGGAGAAGCTGATGCTCGCCTACGGCAAGTAAGGCTGACTCCCCGTCCCGCGCCCCCTTCCCCCGTCCTCCCGTCGGCCGCCGTCGCGGGCCCCGTGCTCCGTGTCCCGCGCCCCGTCGTCCCGAGCGTTCTCCCGAGGTACCCACACCATGACCCAGCCGCCGCCCCCGCCGCCGAACCAGCCCCCGCAGGGCACCCCCCAGGACCAGCCCCCGCGGCAGCCGCAGCAGTCCCCGCAGCCGCCGTCGGCGGCTCCGCAGGACGCCCCGCCGCCCGGTTTCGGCGCACCGCAGGCCCCGCCGCCGGCGCCCCCGGCCCCGCCCGGGGGCCCGCAGCTCGACAAGGCGCCGGGCGGCCCGATGCCCCACCAGGCCGCCATGGCCGCCCAGGTCCCTCCGGCCTCCCCGGCCCCGCCGAACGCCCAGGCGCCGCAGGCACCTCAGCCCCAGCCCCCGACCCCGCCCCAGCCGCCGACGGGCCCGGGTTACGGCTATCCGCAGACGGCCCCGCCCGCCGGACCGCCTCAGCCTCCCACCGGTCCGGGTTACGGCTACCCGCAGACGGCCCCGCCCGCCGGACCGCCCCAGCCCCCCACCGGCCCGGGCTACGGCTACCCGGCCCAGCCGGCTCCGCAGGGCCAGCCGAACCCGTACGGCCAGCAGGTGGCCTACGGCCAGCAGCCCGGCTACGGCTACCCCGGTCAGCCCACCGTCCCCATGCACCCGCAGGCGGGCTACGCACAGCCGGGCCAGCCGGGTCAGCCGGGCTACCCGGGCGGCTACGCCGGTCAGCCGCCCACGATGCCGATGCATCCGCAGCCGGGCGGTGGCGGGAAGATCAACGCCCAGCTGGCCATCATCGTCGCCGCGGTCGTCGCGATCACGCTGATCATCGGCGGCGGCGTCTGGTACGCGAACTCGGGGGACAGCGGCAAGAAGGACGACACCGCGAGCTCCGGCGGCACGACCGGCGGCGACGACAAGGGCGGCACCGGAGGCACGTCCGAGGGTGGCACCGAGAAGGCGCCCTCCGACCCCGACTCCCAGCTCCTCTTCAAGGTCCCGTCGCCCACGGTCGCCGAGGACGACAGCGTCGTCGTGTCCGGCTCCTGGCTGACCGACAAGGCGTACGTGAAGTCGGGCGTCGCCGAGATCGTCGGCTACGACCCGGACAAGGGCACCAAGCTGTGGACGATCAAGCTGCCCGGCCCGGTGTGCGAGGCCAGCAAGTACGCCACCGAGGACGACAGGACGGCGGTTGTCTTCCAGCCGAAGATGCCCGCCAAGGACTCCTCGGCCGGCTGCACGCAGGTCGCGGCGATCGATCTCGCCGCGGGCAAGCAGCTGTGGACGAAGACGGTCCTGTCCGGCGACTACCCGGTCACGTTCGACAACGTCACGGTCAGCGCGCACACGGTGGCGCTCGGCGCGACCGAGGGCGGCGCGGCCTTCGACATCGACACCGGCAAGGCCCTGTGGGCCCCCAAGACGGCCGACACCTGCTACGACGCCGGCTACGGCGGTGGCCCCAAGCTGGTCGCGGTCCGCAAGTGCGGTGACTACGACGCGCGGACGCTGCACATCCAGACCATCGACCCGACCTCCGGGAAGGTGCTCTCCGAGTACAAGATGTCGACCGGCATCGAGTACGCGAGCGTCGTCTCCACCGACCCGCTGGTCATCGCCGCCGACGTCAACGAAAGCGCCCAGGACGGCAGCGGCATCTCGGACTTCTTCTCCGTCGACAACAAGACCGGCAAGCTGATCACCCGCATCTCCGCCCCCGGCGACCAGTTCGCCGCCCGCTGCGACGGCATCACCAGGATCGAGCACTGCACGGGCGTCGCGGTCGGCACCAACCGGCTGTACCTGCCGACCGAGGAGCACGACGGCTCCGGCGACTACAGCCAGACCAACGAGATCATCGCCTTCGACCTGACCACCGGCAAGCAGACCGGCCAGCGCGCCGACGCCGGCGACGACTACGAGCTGTTCCCGCTCCGCATGGACGGCACCGACCTCATCGCGTACAAGCGGCAGCCGTACGACGAGGGCGGGCAGGTCATCAGCATCGACGGCGGTTCGTTCAAGCAGACGAAGCTGATGCAGAACCCGTCGACGGAGGCCGAGCGGGAGGCCGAGGCCGGCATGCTGCCCGAGTACACGGAGTTCATCTACTCCCAGGGGCGCCTGTACATGTCCAACGTGTACGCGGACGACTCCTCCTCCGGCGAGGAGGAGTACCTGGCGCTGGCGTACGGCACCGACGGCTGATCGGCTGATCATCGCACCGGCACCGCCCACGGCCCCGTCCCTGCTCAGGGACGGGGCCGTGCACGTACCGCTCAACACCCTCGAATGAGAGGAATTTCGGCGATCCGGGGCACTTCTCGCCGGTAGGGGGAGCGCGACGTCGAACAAGCGTGTAGCTTCCGGGGGCATGAAGGACGAGGTGCCGGGGGGCACCTTTTGTCTGTCTGCACGTGTGCCGCGGCGCGCGCACGTGCTCGTGACCGGCCGTGCCTGACCGTCCGTGTGGGCATCCGAGGGGGGACTGGGGGGTTGCTCGATGGGAGTGCGACTCATGGTGGTCGACGACCACCGACTGCTCGCCGAGGCGCTGGCCTCGGCGCTGAAACTGCGCGGGCACCGGGTGCTCGCCGCCGCCGCGCCCGCCGCGGGCGCGGCGGACCTGGTGATCGCCCGCGCACCGGAGGTGTGCCTGCTGGGGACGGCGACCCCGGCCGAGCCGGGGATCTTCGACCCGGTCGTCCGCATCAAGCGGGACCGGCCCCAGGTCGCCGTCCTGGTGCTGGGCCCGGTCCCCAGCCCGCGCGGCATCGCGGCGGCCTTCGCGGCCGGCGCCTCGGGATACGTCCGGCACGACGAGCGCATCGAGGGCGTGGAGCGGGCCATCATGAAGGCGCGGGCGGGTGAGGCGGCCGTCGCCCCCCAACTCCTCCAGGGCGCCTTCGGCGAACTGCTGAACCCGGCCGCCCAGCCCGACGACGAGGGCCAGCGCCTGCTCCAGATGCTCACCCCGCGCGAGGTGGAGGTCCTCGTCCGGGTCGCCGACGGCGAGGACACCCGTCTGATCGCCGCCGGCATGGGCATCGCCCCCTCCACCGCCCGCACCCACGTCCAGCGCGTCCTGATGAAACTGGGCGTCGGCTCCCGGCTGGAGGCGGCGGCCCTGGCGGCCCGCACAGGCCTGCTGGACCGCGCGGGCCCCCTCCCGCACAGCACCCACCACACGGCCGCGGGGGGGGGGGGGGGGGGGGGCGGGCCCCCCCCGCGGGGCGGGGGGGGGGGGGGGGGGGGGGCGGGGGGGGCGCCGGGGGGGGGGGGGCGGCCGGGGCGCCCCCCCCGGGCGGGGGGCCCCGCGGGGCCCCCCCCCCCCACCCCCCCCCCCCCCCGGCGGGGGGGCGGGTGTCGTCAACCCCCGCCCCCGCGGCGGGGACGTCACGCGTGCGCGGGCGTCACGTCTGCCGTGAGAGGAGTCAGCCAGTGGATCTCCAGGTCCTCGCGCAGGTAGTCCATGCGCGTCTCCTGGAACCGGACGAGGTCGGGCTGGGCAAGGTGATCGCGTAGATCGTCCGCGGAACGCCACAGCTCGTAGAAGACCAGCGTGGTGGGGTCGGAGGCATCACGGTGCACCTGGTACTGCCAGGCGCCCGGCTCGGCACGGGTCGGCTCGACGAACGAGAGCAGCAGGCGCTCCAGTTCCTCGGCGCGTTCCGGGCGGGGCCGGGCGAATCCATAGAGGCCGACGGGACCGCTTCCCTCAGGTATGACGATGTTCATACCTGGGAGGTTAGCCATGCGTCGAGGTACGATTCAAGTCGTACCTGAAGGAGGATCGTGGACCTTGGCAGAGTGTTCGCCGCGCTCGCGGACGACTCCCGGCGGAGGATGATCGCCGAACTCGCGACCGATCCCGAAGACCGGGAGCGCGCCTGCGGATCGTTCGACCTGCCGGTGAAGAAGGCCACGCGTACGTACCACTTCCGGGTTCTGCGGGAAGCGGGTTTGGTGGTACAGCGCGATCACGGCAACGGAAGCACACTGAGGCTGCGCAGGACGGACATCGAGAAGCACTGCCCCGGCCTGCTGGAACTCCTCGTGGCCGAACTCGACCGCCCGAACGAGGGCGGAACCACGTCCTGACCCGGCCGGCCGCCTCCTCCCGACTCGACCGGGCGACGGGCGGCGTCCGTGCGTATGCCGTTCAGGAGGTGTGCCAAGGCGGTGGGGGTGGTGGTGAGGTGCGTGGTGGGGGTGTCGCTCTCGCGGAGGTGGATCACGTCGGGGGAGGCGGCGAGTTCGACGCAGGCGTTGCCTTCGGCGCCGCCGGAAAACGTCGACTTCTGCCAGCGCAGGGTGCCGTTCATGGGCTGTCTCACTGCTCCTTCGCCGAACGGGGGGCGGGGCTTCGACAGGGCCGTCTTACGACAGCTGAATCAGCCCGCCTGGACTGGATGACTGGCCCTGTCCGTGCGTATGCCGTTCAGGAGGTGTGCCAAGGCGGTGGGGGTGGTGGTGAGGTGCGTGGTGGGGGTGTCGCTCTCGCGGAGGTGGATCACGTCGGGGGAGGCGGCGAGTTCGACGCAGGTGTCCCCCTCGCCGCCGTCGGAGAACGTCGACTTCTGCCAGCGCAGGGTGCGGTTCATGGGCTGCCTCACAGCTCCTTCGTCAAGCGGTGGATGAAGTCCCGTGACGCCACCGGGTCAAGCGATGCTTCCTCCACTTTACGAAAGAGCGTTCGGAGCCGTTCCAGCTGTGCTTCGGCGTCGATGAAGACGATGCCGGTAGGAGCGTCCCGGAGTCCGGTGTCCAGTCGGGGTACCGGACCGCCCGCGTACACCATCGAGGCCCCGGCGCCTGCGAAGCCGTCCTGATCGGTGGGGATGACGCGGATGGTGACGTGACCCTGTTCGATCTGATCCAGGATCCAACGGAGTTGTGCGAGTGAGCCCTGGCGGTCAGACACCCGGATGCGCAGAGCCACCTCGTGGATGATCGTCTCGTACGGGGTGGGCGCTTCCCCTTCGATGGCCGAGCGTCTCCTCATCCGGTACTCGACCCGTGGATCAAGCTCATTGTCGGGCAACTCCGGACGCATGTACCTGAACACGGCTCGGGCATAGTCGGGGGTCTGGAGGAGTCCGGGGACGCGGTGGATGACGATCTCCTTCAGGAAGGTCGCATGGTGCTCCGCTTCCGCAACGTCCAGATTTACTTGCGGGAGCACCCCTCTGTACTCGTCCCACCAGCCGCGCGTCCGATCGCCCGCCATGTCGGCGAGCGCCTCGATCAAGGCCCTGTCCGTGCAGGCGTAATGAGCCGCGAGGCGGCGGATGCGCTCCGCGCTGACGGCTGCAATCCCTGCCTCCACCTGACTCATCTGGGCCGAGGTCGAGTTCAGGAACGCCGCCGCTTCGCGAGCTTTCAGGCCTGCCGCCTCACGTAGTTTGCGCAGCTCCGCGCCAAGGCGCACCTGCCGAGCAGTGGGATGGCTCCGCGCTGCCATGCAGCTCCCAACGTCCGTGGATCCGTGCCTCGTTCGGGTGTCAGACTACGACAACGGCTTGCAGAGGCATAAATTATTGCCCTACCGTCAGTGACGCGAAAAACACTCTGCGGAAGCGCACCGCTCCGTCCTGCCATGACGGTTGCGGCAATGCCACCGCGCCCTCGTTCCTCCCTCACCCCCTTACGAACGGAGCTGCCGCATGCCCGAAACCGCCACCACCTCCGCCCCCTGGGAGTACTCCCTCTACATCCCCAACGACCCCAGAGCCGTCCCCGTCTCCCGCCGCACCCTGCGCCTGATCCTCGCCCTCCATGGCCTCGCCCACCTCACCGACACCGCCGAGCTGATCGCGAGCGAGTTGCTCGCCAACGCCGTGCGGCACACCAGTGGCCCCGCCGCCCTCCGGGTCCGCTACGCCGACGGTGTCCTGCGCGTCGGGGTCTGGGACGCCGACCCCGAACCCCCGGACCCGCCCGCGAAGCTCGACGACCTCGCCGACGACGCCGAGGACGGCCGGGGCCTGGCCCTGGTCCGGGCCTGCGCGGACGTCTGGGGCTGGCAGCCGCTGTCCCGCCGTGGGCGGCGCGGCAAGTACGTGTGGTGTGACCTCGTCACCGCGTAGCTCGTTGATCACGTCGGACAGAAAGGAGAGCCGATGGTCGGCTCGTCGCACGAGGCCATGCACCGCATCTTCCAGAAGGACCCCGCGCTGCTCACTCGTGCCCTGCAACAGGTACTCCGCATTCCCTTCCCCGAGCCGCGCGACTTCGCCGCCATGAACGTCGACCTCACCGAGGTCGAACCGGTCGAACGCCGCGTCGACACGCTGCTGCGGGCCGAGACGGACCAGGGGACCTTTCTCCTGGTCGTCGAGTCGCAGGGCAAGCCGGACGAGAGGAAGCGCGGCAGCTGGCCGTATTACCTGGGGTACCTGCGGGAGAAGTACCGCTGTGAGCCGGTGCTCATCGTGGTCACGCAGAACGCCTCCACGGCCCGCTGGGCGGCGGAACCGATCCACGTCGGGGTGCCGGAACGGCCGTCGATGGTGGTGTGGCCGTTCGTCCTGGGCCCGGAGAACGTCCCGGTGGTCGCGGACGAGACGGAGGCAGTACGGGATCCGGCCCTCGCGGTGCTCTCGGCGATGACACACGGTCGCGGGCCGAAGGCCGTGGGCATACTGGAATCACTGGTGGCCGCTCTGAAGACCCTCGACGCGGACAGCGCCGCGGTCTTCGTACAGTTCGTCGACTCGTGCCTGACAGACCCGCAGGCCCGGCAGATGTGGAGGGATTTCATGACGACGGTGCAGTACTTCTGGCGGCACCCGCTCGCTGAGGAAGTCCGCGAGCAGGGGCGCGAGGAGGGCCGCGAAGAGGGGCGCGAGGAGGGTCGGGCCCATGAGCGGGCCGAGATCATCCTGCGCAACCTCCAGTGGCGGCAGATCGATGTCCCCGACTCCGTCAGGGAGCGCGTCCTGTCCTCCACCGATGTCGACGAGCTGGGTACCTGGCTCGACCGCTCCTACCGGGTCGCCGACGCGAGGGAGCTGTTCGGCGAAGGGCCCGCCGCCTGACCCACGCCACACCTGCCCCCACGCTCACCCCGTAGGCGGCGCCGAGCCGACCGCTCCCCTCCCCCCGCCCTCGCCGCCTACGGCCTCCCGCATCACCCGGGCCTTCGCCCTGCGCGGTCCCCGTGCCCACGGCTGCCGCCGCCTGCGGCCCCCTCTCCGGCCTGGCCGCCCACGGCCGCCGGCCCACCGCCTCGCCCGCCCTTCGTTCTCCCCGGCGACCCGGCGACCCGGCGACCCGGCGACGCGCCCCGCCCACTTCCCGGATGGCCCTCCGCCGCTTCACACCTTCGGCGGCGGACGGGCGGTCGAGCGGAGGTTCGATTCTGCCGTCGGCGCCGGCGCTGCCGGAGACTCCGTCCGATCCGCCTCCCTCGGTCATCACCGCAGGTCAAAGTAATCGCGGAGGGTTGTGCGGGGGCGCCCCCTCGCGCTGCGCCCGCTTCCTTCGCGCCCCTCGGATCGCCCGCGTGCGGGTCTCCCCGGACGGTGTGCTCGTGGTTGCCGGGAATGAGTCGGCGTGGTGAGGTGCAAAAGGTGCAATCGTAACATACGGTGCATATTCGTAACGCCCTGTAACGCCTTGTTACGGGACGATACGGATCACTCAGTCGAAGAAAGGGATGAAATGCGCAAGATTGGCAAGGCTGCTCTCGCGGCCGCCATGATCGGCAGCCTCACCATGGTCGGAGCGGGCGTTGCCTCCGCCGCCGACGGTCACCGCACGACGGACAGCGGCTACCGCTCGGACTCGAAGGACACGAAGGACACGAAGTCGGACGGCGCCACCAAGCAGTGCGTCAACTACGCCGAGGTGGACAACTCCGCCCACTCGAGCGGCCTCGTGAACGCGCTGAACAACGTGAACGTCAACATCCTCGGCTACAGCTCGAACAAGCCGACCGTTCAGCAGTCCTGCAGCATCGGCGACAACTCCACCAGCGGCAACCTGAACGCCAACGGCCAGGACAGCCTGCTGGACCTGCTCTAAGCACTGAGTTCCAGGACAGCCCCGGGATCCGGCACCACGGATCCCGGGGCTGTCCCCCGTTGCGGTCCTTCGCGACGGACGGGACAGCCGTACGACGACGGGGTCGGATCCGCCGCACACACCCGGCGGATCCGACCCCGTACGCGCTCCCAGGCCCCGTACGCACCCAGGCCCCGTACACGCCCCGGCGCCCTGCTATGCGCCCCGCGGCGGCTCACCCTCCCGCGATACCGCCTCCGGCGGCAGCGACGGCGTCGGATGGGACGCCGGACGCAGCTTCAGCCAGGCCAGGAAGAACAGGCCCAGCAGCAGCATGCCCAGGCCCGTCCACAGGTTGATGTTGATGCCCTGGGCCTTGGCGATCGCCGCGTCGTCGTCCGTCAGGCCCACGATCGTGACGATCACGCCGTAGACGACGAACAGGCCGCCGATGATGCGGCGCAGGTCGAAGATGCGGGCCGCGGTCGCGGACTTCTCCTCCAGCTCGATGACCTCGCGCTGGACGTCCGCGTCGGAGTAGCCCGCGTGCCGCAGCCGCTCGGCCGCCGCCGCGTGCTCGTCGTGCTCGTCGGGTTCGAAATGCTCGGACATGGTCTCTCCATCCTCCCGCGATCGGCGTCGCGTGCGGGCTCAGAGCGAGAACGGGATGTAGCAGGCGGCGGCCAGGACGATCGCGCCCCAGCCCAGCAGGGCCGGTTTGCGGTACCAGGCCTCGTCACCCGGCGCGGGCGGCTCGGCCATGCCGGGGGAGACGGTGCCGTAGACCAGGCCCTGGAGCTCCTCCTCCGGCTTGGGGGCGGTGAACAGGGACACCACGAACATGACCACCGCGCCCGCCACGAACCCGGCGATCGCCGAGACGAAGTTCGCGCCCTGGTCGGTGGGGATGGCGATGACGCCCTGCTTGTAGAAGACGAAGTAGTTGACCATCGCTGCCGTGGTGCCCGCCAGCAGCCCCCAGAAGCCGGATTTCATCGACGCCCGCTTCCAGAACATGCCGACGATGAAGACGACGAACATCGGCACGTTGAAGAAGGAGAACAGCGTCTGGAGGTAGCTCATGATGTTCGAGAACGACGACGCCAGGAACGCCGTGCCGATCGACGCCACCACGCCGATCGCCGTGATCAGCCGGCCGAAGCGCACGTAGTAGCCGTCCTCCCGGCCGATCACCACGTACTTCGCCCAGATGTCGGTGGTGAAGACGGTGTTGAAGGACGACACGTTCGCCGCCATGCCCGCCATGAACGCCGCCAGCAGACCCGTCACGGCGATGCCGAGCACGCCGTTCGGCAGCAGCTGCTCCATCAGGTACGGGATCGCGTCGTTGTACTGGAGGTCCGAGTCGGCCGTGCCGATCGACGGGACCAGGACCGCCGCCACCAGGCCCGGGATCATCACCAGGAAGACGATGAAGATCTTCGGGAACGCGGCGATCAGCGGGGTGCGCTGGGCCGCCGAGAGGTTGCGGGCGGACAGCGCGCGCTGCACCTCGGCGAAGTTCGTCGTCCAGTAGCCGAACGACAGTACGAAGCCGAGGCCCAGCACGATCGTCAGCCAGTTCGCGCCCAGCGGGTTGTCACTGCCGATGCCGGTGCCGCCCCAGGCGGTGACGAAGTTGTCGCCGTGGGCCTTCGTCAGCGACTCCGACAGGCCGTCCCAGCCGCCCACCCTCTTCAGGCCCAGCACCGACAGCGGGATCAGGGCCGCCAGGATCACGAAGAACTGGAGCACCTCGTTGTAGATCGCCGAGGACAGGCCGCCCAGCGTGATGTACGCCAGGACGAAGAAGCCCGCGACCACGATCGCCACCCACTGCGGCCAGCCCAGCAGCGCCTCCACGACGATCGCGAGCGCGTACAGGTTCACACCCGAGATCAGGACCGCGGCGAAGGCGAACAGAAGCGAACTCAGCAGGTGCGCCCCCCGGTCGAAGCGCAGCAGCAGGAACTCGGGCACCGAACGGACCTTCGAGCCGTAGTAGAACGGCATCATCACCAGGCCCAGGAACACCATGGCCGGGATGGCGCCGATCCAGTACCAGTGGACGGTGTACGCGCCGTACTGCGCGCTGTTCGCCGCCATGCCGAGGATCTCCGTCGCCGCCAGGTTCGCCGAGACGAAGGCGAGGCCCGTGATCCACGCGGGCAGGGAGCGGCCGGAGAGGAAGAAGTCGAGGCTGGTCTTCACCGAGCGGCGGGCGGCGAAGCCGATGCCCAGGACGACCACGAAGTAGATGCCGAGGATCGTGTAGTCGAGCCAGTTGGTCGGAAGCCGTAGCTCGGCCGCGAGGTACGTGGGGGTTCGCATGCGCTGCTCACTTCGCTTGGGGTCTCTGTTTGGTTGTGGTGGTGACGCGCGTGGGGGTTTATGGTTTTATGTGTTTGGTTCTGTTTGATGCTTTGCTCGGTACTGCTGCTTGCGGCAGGGATGGAGAGTCGCGGTGAAGAAGACCTCGACCCGCTTGGCCGACGGTCGTGAGCTCATCTACTACGACCTGCGGGACGACTCGGTGCGCGACGCGGTGGACCGCCGCCCGCTGGAGCGCACGGTCACCACTTCGGAGGTACGCCGGGACCCGCTCCTCGGCGACTCGGTGGCGATCGCCTCGCACCGGCAGGGGCGCACCTATCACCCGCCGGCCGACGAGTGCCCCCTGTGCCCCTCCCAGGGCGGGCGGCTCAGCGAGATCCCGGACTCCACGTACGACGTGGTCGTCTTCGAGAATCGTTTCCCCTCCCTGGCCGGTGACTCCGGGCGCTGCGAGGTCGTCTGCTTCACCTCCGACCACAACGCGTCCTTCGCCGACCTCACCGAGGAGCAGGCACGGCTGGTGCTCGACGCGTGGACGGACCGGACGTCCGAGCTGTCGCATCTGCCCTCCGTGGAACAAATCTTCTGCTTCGAGAACCGCGGCGCCGAGATCGGCGTCACGCTGGGTCACCCTCACGGGCAGATCTACGCCTACCCCTTCACCACGCCCCGCACCGCCCTGATGCTGCGCCAGGTGGCCGCCCACAAGGACGCCACCGGCGGGGACAACCTGTTCGACGCCGTCCTGGAGCGGGAGCTCGCCGACGAGCGGGTCGTCCTGGAGGGTGAACACTGGGTGGCCTTCGTGCCGTACGCCGCGCACTGGCCGTACGAGGTGCACCTCTACCCCAAGCGCCGCGTCCCCGACCTGCTCGGCCTCGACGAGGCGGCGCGCACAGAGTTCCCCAAGGTCTACCTGGAACTCTTGAAGCGCTTCGACCGGATCTTCGGCGAGGGTGAGCCTCCGACGCCGTACATCGCCGCCTGGCACCAGGCGCCGTTCGGCCAGCTGGAGGAGTTCGACGGCGTCAACCGCGACGACTTCGCGCTGCACCTCGAGCTTTTCACCATCCGCCGCACCTCCGGCAAGCTGAAGTTCCTCGCGGGTTCCGAATCCGGCATGAACGTGTTCATCAACGACGTGCCGCCGGAGCGCGCGGCCGAGCGACTGCGAGAGGTAGCGAGTTCATGAGCGGCAAGTACTTGGTCACGGGCGGCGCGGGATACGTCGGCAGCGTGGTCGCCCAGCACCTGCTGGAGGCGGGGCACGAGGTCGTCGTCCTCGACAACCTGTCCACCGGCTTCCGCGCGGGCGTCCCGGCCGGTGCCTCCTTCGTCGAGGGCGACATCCGCGACGCCGCCAAGTGGCTCGACCCCTCCTTCGACGCCGTCCTCCACTTCGCCGCGTTCTCGCAGGTCGGCGAGTCGGTCGTGAAGCCGGAGAAGTACTGGGACAACAACGTCGGCGGCACCATGGCCCTCCTCGGCGCCATGCGCGAGGCGGGCGTGCGCAAGCTGGTGTTCTCGTCGACGGCCGCCACCTACGGCGAGCCCGTCAGCACCCCGATCACCGAGACCGACCCCACCGCGCCGACCTCCCCCTACGGCGCCTCCAAGCTCGCCGTCGACCACATGATCACCGGCGAGGCCGCCGCCCACGGGCTCGGCGCCGTCTCGCTGCGCTACTTCAACGTGGCCGGCGCCTACGGATCGTACGGCGAGCGCCACGACCCCGAGTCGCACCTCATCCCCCTGGTCCTCCAGGTCGCGCAGGGCCGCCGCGAGGCCATCTCCGTCTTCGGCGACGACTACCCGACCCCCGACGGCACCTGCATCCGCGACTACATCCACGTCGCCGACCTCGCCGAGGCCCATCTGCTCGCCGTCGACGCGGCCACCCCCGGCGAGCACCTCATCTGCAACCTCGGCAACGGCAACGGCTTCTCCGTCCGCGAGGTCATCGAGACCGTCCGCACGGTCACCGGCCACCCGATCCCCGAGGTCGTGGCCCCGCGCCGCGGCGGCGACCCGGCGGTCCTGGTCGCCTCGGCGGCCACCGCCCGCGAGCGCCTCGGCTGGAACCCGTCCCGCGCGGACCTCGCGGGTATCGTCGCCGACGCGTGGGAGTTCACGCAGAAGACCGCAAGGGAGCAGTAGTGGGGGCACAGCAGACGCAGGACGTGCGGGACGGCTTCGCCGCGCTGTACGGGACCGAGCCCGAGGGTGTCTGGTCGGCGCCCGGCCGCGTCAACCTCATCGGCGAGCACACCGACTACAACGACGGCTTCGTGATGCCCTTCGCGCTGCCGCACACCGCGACCGCCGCGGTCTCCCGCCGCGACGACGGCCGGCTGCGCCTGCACTCGGCGGACGTCGACGGCGGCGTCGTCGAGCTGGTGCTCGACGACCTCACCCCCGAGTCCGACCGGAACTGGACGGCGTACCCGGCGGGCGTGGTCTGGGCCCTGCGCGAGGCCGGCCACCCCGTCACCGGCGCCGACGTCCACCTCACCTCGACGGTCCCCTCCGGCGCGGGCCTGTCCTCGTCGGCGGCCCTGGAGGTCGTCGTCGCCCTGGCCCTCAACGACCTGTACGACCTCGGCCTCCAGCGCTGGCAGCTCGCCCGCCTGTGCCAGCGCGCCGAGAACGTCTACGTCGGCGCGCCCACCGGGATCATGGACCAGACCGCGTCCGCCTGCTGCGAGGCCGGCCACGCCCTGTTCCTCGACACCCGCGACCTCTCCCAGAAGCAGATCCCCCTCGACCTGGCCGCCCTGGGGCTGCGGCTGCTCGTCGTCGACACCCAGGTCAAGCACGCCCACAGCGACGGCGAGTACGGCAAGCGCCGCGCCGGCTGCGAGAAGGGCGCCGCCCTCCTCGGCGTCGACGCCCTCCGGGACATCCCCTACGCCGGCCTGGACGAGGCCCTGGCCCGCCTCGGGGACGAGGAGGAGGTCCGCCGCCTGGTCCGCCACGTGGTGACGGAGGACGAGCGCGTCGAGCGGGTCGTCTCCCTCCTGGAGTCGGGCGACCCCCGCGCGATCGGCCCGGTCCTCACCGAGGGCCACGCCTCCCTCCGCGACGACTTCCGCATCTCCTGTCCCGAACTCGACCTCGTCGTCGACACCGCCCTCGCCACCGGCGCCCTCGGCGCCCGCATGACCGGCGGCGGCTTCGGCGGCTCGGCCATCGTCCTCGCCGAGGCCACCGACGTCGACACGCTCACCAAGGCCGTCCAGGAAGCCTTCGCCGCGGCCGGCCACACGGCCCCCCGCGTCTTCGAGGCGGTCCCTGCGGCAGGCGCCCGCCGCCTGAACTGACCCCGACCCCACCGGCCTCGCCCCGGCCCCCACCGGCCACGTCCCGCCCCGGCCCCGCACGCGAACGATGCGTGCGGGGCCGGTGTCGTCATTCTGCGAAGTGCTCGTGACTACCGGGGACTTGACGAGGTGGCCCGATAATGTACGGGTGATCACCACGCCGTTGCGTTCGCTCATGCGCAACGGCCCGGCGATCCGGTCAGTGGCTTACAGCGGACACGGGGGAGGGCCACGCATGGCATGGGCCGAATGGGAAGAGCTCAAGAGCTCGGCGGCCGAGGAGCACGGCACGCGGATGCAACTCAACCAGTACCCGGCCGACCAGGGCGGGGACGGCACCCAGGGCGACCTCGTGGCCAGCCAGAAGGACCTGGCGGCGGTGGGCAAGGCGGCCCACGACCTGTTCGACGACTTCACGACCTACAGCGGACACGCGCGGGTGGCCTCCTCGGCCGCCGCGGGCGGACTCAAGGGCGAGGGATTCGCCCTCGGCGCCGCGCTGGAGCACGTGACGGAGCGCTGGAGCGAACAGTCCAAGACCCTGCTGGACGCCTGCGCCCACATCTCCAACCATCTGCGCTTCACCAAGAACCAGCACGCCGCCGACGACTCGTACATCTACGGCGCGGTCAGCAGCATCTCCACGCTCGACGAGGGCTTCGACGACAGGAAGGGACACTGACGCCGATGGACCTCGACGCACTGCGCCACGGCAACTTCGCCAAGCTCGGCGAAGCGGTCACCGACTGGGAGCAGATGACGAAGAAGCTCGCCGACCTCCAGAAGGACGCTGAGGACAACCTCAAGGCCAAGGCCGACAAGGCCAAGTGGGCGGGGGTCAACGCCACCGTCAGCCGTGAGTTCATCGCCAAGACCGCGGCCGAGTTCGCCGATGCGCACACCCAGGCCGACTCCATCACCAAGATCCTCAGCGACACCCGCGGTGAGCTCATCGAGTACCGCACCCAGCTGAACGACGCCATCAGCCGGGCCGCGCAGCAGAACCTCACCGTGATCGACACCGGCGAGGGAACCTTCACCGTCACCGGGAACACCCGGCCCGACTATGCCTCCGACCCCAGCGGAAAGACCGGCGCGACGGACCAGAAGACGGTCGAATCCTTCCGCGACGAGATCAAGGGCATCCTGACCAAGGCCACGCAGAGCGACAACAGCGCGGCGAAGGTCCTGAGGCTCCTCGTCGACCAGGCCAAGTACGGCTTCGCCGACGCGTCCTACGCCGACCGGGACTCCGCGGCCGAGGCCGTCGCCGCAGCGGAGAAGCTGGCCAAGGCGGCCAGGAACCCGGCCGACATGTCCCTCGACGACATCGCCGACTTCAACCGCACGATGGAGAAGTACAGCGGCGACTCCCTCTTCGCGGAACAGTTCGCGACGAAGCTGGGCCCCAAGGGGACGCTCCAGTTCTGGACCGAGATGACCTCCGCCCACGCCGGCGCCAGGGGCTCCGAGCTGGACACGATGAAGAGCCTCCAGAAGAACCTGAGCCTGACCCTGGCCACGGCCTCCTTCTCGGACTCCGACGCCATGCAGGACTGGAAGAAGGACCTCATCGCGGAACGCAACACCAACTTCCGCGCGGCCGACTCGATGAACCCCGTCGGAGCCCTGGGCTCCCAGGTCATCAGCAGCCTGATGCGCCAGGGCCAGTACGACACCGAGTTCCTCGACGACTACCGGTCCAAGCTGTTCAAGGCCGACAAGGGCGCGGGGGAGTCGAACACCGACGCGCTGTGGGTGAAGGGCTACGACGCCCTGGACCTGGTCTTCGGCGACGGCAACGGCCGGGACCCGCTGGAGGGCCTGTTCGAAGGTCTCTCCCACAACCCCGAGGCTGCGACGAACGCCTTCGCGTCCAAGTCGGACCTGGACCACATGCTGGGCACGACCAGGTACACCGACCGGGGGGCCGCACTCGGACATGCCCTTGAAGCCGCCGTCACCGGCGTCGCCGTCGGTGACTCAACCTCTCCAGCCCCGCCACACAGCACGGCGCAAGTGGAGATCATGGCCAATGTCATGAATGCGGTGGCTCAGCCCGGCGACGGTGCGGACCTGGTGGACCGGGGGCTGGGAGAGAGTTTCGGAAACATGGCGGCCTCTTACATGCCGGAGATCAGCCGAGCGTTTGCGGGGCCAGATTCCGGAGCGATATTCCTTGCGGACGGCGATGACCCTGAGGGGTTGAACGTATCGGACGTCACTCGATTCATTTCGGCGACGTCTGCAGATCCTGAGGGCAGAGCTGGGATCATCTATGGCGAAAGTATCTATACCGGCAACCTCCTTGAGGCGCACCTCTCGGACCCCTCCTTGTTCGACGGAGATCATGAACAGCTGATTTCCGACATCGGCAGGAATGCGGGAATCATCCAGGGGATCGTCGGGCACTCTGCGGCGAACTCTGAAGTCGGTGACGCCGTCGACGGTGAGACTCAGTTCAACGATGCGCTGAAGGCGAAGGGTGATTTCGCCAAGACTTGGATCGCCGTCGGATCGACCTTCATCAGAGTTCCCGAAGCGTACGGAGGGGCGGCAATGGGAGCTGTCGGCGGTGGGATGGTCGGAGCTGTCGCAGGAGCTGCCGTTGACCGTCTGCTCGATGGCCAGAAGCTGGAAGGGGCCGAGGATCAGGCGCTGTACTACTCCAGTCAAGATCTGTTCGCGATGCGCGATTCGGTCAATCAGCAGACGCAGTGGTCCGTCGAAGACGCCATGGAGCGGAACGACGTGGACCTGCCGACGCAGGCAACGAAAAACACTGTGCGAGACGCCGTCAATGATGGGTGGAAAGACAGTGATTACTACTTGGATCGGGCCAAGAAGAAGTATGATTAAAGGGACGCCGGAGCGAGTTGCCACCCTCCAGGCCGTGAAAGGCTTCTCCATTGGCTTGGCCATCCTGGGGCTCATAGGGGGCGGCGTCTTCCTGTTTTCCGTGAAGGGGCTCTATCTGCTCCCGGGCGAGGTGTGCGACGGTGCTGTGCAGCGAAGCGTTGTGATGCGGGCGCTGCCGAATTCGCCATCGGCAGATGAATGGGCGGATCAAGGCGGGGTGGGGCGCAACTTCTCTTTCGCTTGCAGCGTCTCGAGCGGTGACTCGATTCTGTCGGGAATGGTTGAGTTGCAGCAGGCGTCGGAAAGTGCCTGGGAAGATCATTACGGTGGTAGCGGGGACCAGCGCGTTGTGAGGGTTTCGCAGAACGGCGTCCTGGCCCTGGCACAGGTGGAGGACGACGATGCCTCCGCTTCCGTGTACGTCCCTTGCACGGTGACGGGAACGGAGGAAGACAGCGCCTCACAAGGCTATTCCCTGGTAGCTGATGTCGATGTGATCGGGGAAACCACGATCGACGGCGTCAAGCTGAGTCAAGCCCTGACCGACTTCGCCTACCAGCTCACCAAGCGAGCCTACGAACTGGCCCGATGCGAGGACTCGCGCGACTTCTCCGCAGAACTGCCCCGCTACGAGGACAACTGAGGAGGGCTGGCACCGTGAGGGACGAGGAGATCGTCAGGCGGTTCGACGGCCGTGGCCGTGTCGAACTGCAGATCGGCCGCTACGACGACGCTTCGCAGATGCGCCGGATCGAGCAGATCGGCCATCAGCTCGGATACCGGCTGCTCTCCACCGTCGACCGTGGAAGGTTCGGCTGGCATCTCGTCTACCAGCGCGACGACGCCCCTCTGGCCCGCCGCCGCGCCGAGCGGACCATTCAGCGGTTGCGCGCCGGTGGCCCGATGACGCCGCAGTTCGTCGAGGCGCCGCCCCCACCTCCGCCGCCTCCGCCCCCGGCAGGCCCCCCGCCCCCGCCCCGGCCGCGGTTCCAGGTGCCCGACGGTCCGCCTCCGCCACCGCCCGCGGTGGGCGGAACCGGGCCGCGGGTTCCGCCGCGGCCGCCGTTCCCGCCCCCGCCCGGGGAACCGCCGCCCGCCCCTCCGGGGCCGTGAGCGCGGTCAGGCGTCCTGGCGCGTCACCGTGAACGCGGCCGGCAGGCCGGCGGTGTCGGCGCAGCCGAGTGCGCGGGCCACGGCGAGGGATGCCGCGTGCAGGACGGTGAGGTTCTCCCGGCGGGTCTCCTCGGTGTCCTCGAGCGAGGTGCTCCGGTTGACGAGTTCGCCCTGGATCAGGTGCTCCTTGCCGTCGCCGTCCTTGAAGAGGCCGCTGGAGCACTTGAGGAACACCACGGCGTTCATCGCCCTCGCCAGTGCCGTCGCCGATCCCAGCCGGTACCGGGTGAAGACGGAGGCGGGGTTCTCCGGCTCCGCGTCGACCAGGCCGTAGGCGACCGAGGTGCCGCTGGACGAGTCGTCCGACGCGTCGTAGGCGAGGCAGAGTTCGTGGTCCTCCGTGGAGGTGCCGCCCGCCGTGGCGTCCGCCACGAGAGCGTCCGCCACCTCCTGCGGCCCGTCATCGGATCCCAGGGTTCTGTAGCTGTCCGTTCCCACGAGGCCGCGCAGGGAATCGCGCGCGGTCTCGGTGAGAGCGGCACCGCACAACGTCCCGGACGCCGCCGTGGCGGACGCCGTCGCGCCGGTGGCCCCGTCCGTCGGTTCGCCGCCGCCGCATCCGGTCAGCGCGGCGCCCAGCACGCACACCGTGAGTGCGGCGGTCAGCGCCGGCTTCTGCTTGAGCATCGTGTCCACGCCGTTCCGCTCAGTCGTCCGTCTGGGGCCGGTAGCCCTGCTGGTTCTCGCGGTCCGTTCCCGTGCCGTAACCGCTCAGCCACGCCTCCTCCAGGTCCTGACCGAAGTCCCCGGTCCGGTCGATGCGGTGCTGCTGGACGAAGTGGTCCATGGGGACCTCGGCGTTCGCCTCACCCGCCCGGTAGATCGCCTGGCGCTGCTCCTGGATGTCGTCGCCGCTGTCCTTCTGGTTCGACTCCGTCCAGTCCCCGACGACGTCGCCGATGGTCTGCTCCAGGGCTCCCTGCCCGGTGTCCATCACGATCGGGACGGCCGTGGCGACCAGGCCGACCGCCGCCACCTCGGGCAGCAGGGCGACGCCCGCCGCCACCGCGGCACCGGTGCCGAACTCCACCCAGCCGTTGCGCTTCTCCAGGGCCTCGTTGTACTCCTTGTCCGCCTTGAGGCCCTCCGCCTCCACCTGGTCGGCCCGGGACTGGTCCAGCATTCCCTGGATCTCGGCACCGGTGCGGACGGCTTCCCGCGCATGCCCCTCGTTGATCGAACCGTCGGCGCCGACCTGCGCCTCCAGCATGCTGCTGGTGTAGATCTTGTCCGCGGCGGAGACATCGGCGTAGGCGTCGGGGTACTCGCCGATGATGCTCAGGAAGCCGCGGGTGTCGTCGCGGCCGAACTGGGCGTGGTCGTCCGCGTCGCCCTGGGGCGCGTACAGGCTGTCCGACCGGTTCTTGTCCAGGCCCCAGCTGATGTCGTCGATGTACCCGGAGCCCATGCGGCCCAGGCTGTCCGACAGGATCTCCTGCTGCTTCGTGAGCTCGGGGTCGGTGCCGTAGGTGCTGACCACCTGCTCCATGATCCGGGCCGAGTCGGCGTCCCGGTGCAGCGTCGGGTTGACGTCGTCCCACGCGTGCCCGAGGGTCGCCGACTCCAGGGCGTGCCCGAGCGCGTCCACCCCGTGGGGCTTGCTCACGGCGCCGAGGCTGTCGGCCGGCCACTGGAACTTCTTGTCGGTCAGCTCGTCGAAGTACGTGTAGCCGAGGGTGGCGTCCTTGTCGACCGTGCCGTCGGTGCGGTAGACGTCCGGGTCCTCGTCGGAGAAGAACGCCTTGGACGCCTCCGGGCTGTGCCCCAGCGCCTCCAGGACGCTGGTCAGCGGATCGTATCCGGCGCCCACCTTGCCCGACGGGTTGTAGCCGTAGTCGAGGTCGATGCCTCCGGTGGCGGGCTTGGCCAGCGTGAAGAGGTTGGGCTGCGTGTGGTGGAGCTGGACGATGTGCTCGGCGATGGGCTTGATGAACCGGGTGTCGTAGTCGCCGTAGCGCAGGAGTCCGCCGAGCACCTGATAGCCGTACGGCTGGTTCAGACCGGCCCGCGGTATGTCCAGCCGCTCGGCGCCCAGCTTGCGGAACTGGTCGCCCCAACTGGACGGCAGGTGCGTCGCGTTGTCCGGGTCGGTGGCCGTGGCCAGGGCCATGCCCATGCTCTGCTGGAAGTCCTTGGTCAGCGCGAGCCGGGCCTTGTCGTTGCCCGCGGTGCCGTCCAGGGCCATGGTCCCGTAGAACTCCAGCGCCTTCTCCGGGCCGCCGAGTCCCTTGTAGAACTCGGTCGCGAACTCGCCGTCCTTGTCCTGGCCGTTGAACTTCACCAGCCGGTTCAGCTCGGCGAGCTCGGTGTTCGTCATGTCCTCGCCCTTCTTGGCGAGCTCCAGCGCACGGTCGACCTGGGCGTCGTTCAGCGACTCGTACGAGGCGTGGCCGGCGTTGTACGGATCGTCGCCGTGGCTGCGCTTGAGCGCCAGCTTCACCGACTGGTCGATGTCGTTCGCGCGGCCGAGACTCGTACTGATTTCGTCCGCGTACTCCTGGCGCGCCGCCGGGTCGTCCTCCTTCTCGGGCGGGGTCCCCGGCGGGATGTACAGGGAGACCGAGACCGTGCAGTCGCCGTTGTCGTGGACGGTGAAACCCTTCTTGCCCGCCTCGTCCTCCAGGGAGTTCACCTTCTTCTGGAGCGCCACCAGTTCCCGGTGGGCGTCGTCGAGCACCTGGTAGATGCTGTCCGCCTCCGACAGGAGGTCCGCGAACTCCTTGACGGTCTTCGTGACGAAGCCGCGTGTCACCGTGGCGTTGGCCCCGGCCCAGCGCGCGGTGTCCGACTTGGCCTGGAGGCCCTTCCTGGCGTCCTCCTCCAGGGTCGTCAGCTTGTCGACGGCGTTCTTCCAGTCCGACACGGCGGTCCCGAGTTTGCCGAGATCGACCGTCTTCAGGTCCGTGTAAGCCAGAGCCATGTCAGCCCCCCGTTACTTGAAGTACTCGTTGAGACGGGACACGGACATGCCCGAGAGATCGGCCGCGATGGTCGTGTCGTTCTGGGCGTGCAGCTTCTTGCTGTAGTCGAGGTGGTTGGAGATGTGCGCGCAGGCCGTCAGCACCGACTTCACCTGGGTCGTCCAGACCTCCACGGTCGTCGCCAGCGCGGCACCCATCACGAAGTTGCTGCTCTTCAGGGCGCTCGCCGCCTGGGTGGTCGACCCGTCGCCCTTGCCGTCGGCGCCGGCCCCGGCGATGTCCACGTCGTCGTGCAGCCGGCCGTGGAGGACGAACGCCTCGTGCCCGACCGCGCCGAGGTCGTCCTGGTACGCGACGAGGTCGCCCTGGCCCCCGGCCGTACCGCCACCCGAATCGGCGGGGTACTGGTTGAGACGCATATGCGTCGCGTCACCGCTGCCCGTCTGCGACTTCAGCTCTTCCCATTCGTCCCATGCCATACGGTATTTCCCCCGTCACCTGGACGTTCGATGTCCGACGGCAGTGAAGTTTGCCATGGCAACCTGTGTTAGGCCGGTTCACCCCAGCCGCTTCGTCAGCGTCAACTCCGTGTGCCCCGGCGGATAGTCCTCGATCACGCACACCACCTCGTAGCCCCGCCGCCGGTAGAACTCCGGGGCCTGGAAGTCCCAGGTCTCCAGCCGTGCCCGGCGGCAGCCCCGCTGGTCCCGGGCGACGCGTTCGGCCTCCGTGAGCAGGCGGGTGCCCAGGCCCGTGCCGCGGTGGCGTACGTCGACCCAGAGGTAGGTGACGTGCAGCCAGGTGGTCCAGGTGTGGCCGACGAGCCCGCCGGCCAGCTCGCCGGACCGGTCCGACGCCCAGACGTGGAGGGGGACCTCCCGCTCGGCGGGAGTGCCGCGCAGGGCGCGCAGGACAGGGGAGGCCACCGTGTTGGTGTCGCGGAGCCGCGAACGGAGAAGATCGCGCCGAGCCCTGTCGACTTCTGTCTCAAGACGAAACATGCGGCACACCATAAACGCGCAGGACGGCCAGTTCTGTGAATTGCCTTCCGCTCGTCGCCCACAGCCCTACGCTGTGAGCAGCACCGGTGGGGGCCGGTGCTGATCAGGGGGCGAGACAGTCGGGTACGGCGCCCGCGGTGGGGGTATCGATGTCTGCACGGCGGCGGCCGTGCCATCGCACCACCCCGCGGGCGTCGTGCCCGCGCCGGTCGTCGTTCTCCGGACCTTGGGTATCCCCTGCTCCGTGAAGGAGCCTGGGGAAGGGGGTTTCGTGGTTCGCATCCGTGTTCTGGTCGTCGACGACCACCGTATCTTCGCCGAGTCGCTCGCCGCCGCCCTGGCCGCCGAGCCCGACGTCGACGTCTCCGCGGCCGGCAGCGGCCCGGCGGCCCTGCGCAGCCTGGAGCGCGCGGCCGCCGAGGGACGCCGCTACGACGTGCTGCTCGTCGACGCCGATCTGGGCGGCCACCTGCCGGGCGTACGCTCCGCGGTGCCCGTGCAGGAGGTGGGGGAGGACGGGCTCGTCGACGGGATCACGCTCGTCGCGGGGGTCCGCGGCGCCCAGCCGCACGTCCGGGTCGTCGTCCTCGCCGAGAAGGACGACCCGCGGCGCGCCGCCCTCGCCCTCCAGGCCGGGGCGTCCGGCTGGGTCGCGAAGGACTGCTCGCTGTCACGGCTGCTCACCGTCATCCGCGGGGTGCTGCGCGAGGAGACGCACCTGCCGCCCGCCCTGCTCACCGGCGTGCTCAAGGAGCTGACCGCCGCCCGCAAGCACCGCACCGAGAGCGAGCGGCTCGTGGAGTCCCTCACCCCGCGCGAGCGGGAGGTGCTGCGCTGCATGGTCGCGGGCCTGGGGCGGAAGGCCGTCGCCGAGCGGCTGTTCCTCTCCCCGCACACCGTCCGCACCCATATGCAGAACGTCCTCGGCAAACTGGGCGTGCACTCCACCCTGGCCGCCGTCGCCCTCGCCCGCCGGGCGGGAGTCGGCCCCGTGGACCTGGGACCGGCCGGGCGGATCCGGCAGGAGGAGACCAACAGCGCCTGATCGGCTCGGACCGGGGACCAGCTGTCGGCCCGTCCCCGGTCACCTCGCCACAGCCGTAGGAACTTTGTCCGGTCGTCTCACGCGAGCCGCCGGATCGGACCCCGGTCGTCTCACGCGAGCCGCCGGACCAGTTGCCCGGCCGTCTCCCGCGAGCCGCCGAGTCGGTCTCCGGTCACCTCGCGCGAGCCCCCGGTCGTTCCCCGGAACCTCGCGCGAGCCCCCGGTCGGTCCCCGGACATCTCACGCGAGCCCCGGGGGCCGTCTCCGGTGTGATCCGCGCGTCGGGCCCTCAGCCGGGGATGTTGTCGAACGGGGCGGTCAGCTGGCGCAGCAGCCCGGCCAGTTCACCGCGCTGGGCGTGGGACAGCTCGGCCAGGATCGCCCGCTCCTGGTCGAGGAGCCCGGACAGCGCCTGGTCGGCGCGGTCCTTGCCGTCGTCCGTGAGACGCACCAGCACACCGCGCCGGTCGCTCGGATCGGGCAGCCGCTCGACCAGGCCCTTCTTCGCCAGGCGGTCGATGCGGTTCGTCATCGTGCCCGACGTGACCAGCGTCTGCGTCAGCAGCTGCCCCGGCGACAGCTGATACGGCGCCCCCGCGCGGCGGAGGGCCGTCAGCACGTCGAACTCCCACGGCTCCAACTGGTGCTCGGAGAACGCCAGACGGCGTGCCCGGTCCAGATGCCGGGCCAGCCTGCTCACCCGGCTGAGCACTTCCAGCGGTTCCACGTCGAGGTCCGGGCGCTCCCGGCGCCACGCTGCGACCAGTCGATCGACCTCGTCCTCCATGACGATCAGTGTAGTGGTTGTGTCGACATGAAGTCTCTTGGTGTCGAGTATCTTGATATCGAGACGAACGGCGGGGGAAAGTGACGGACATGACCCCCAACCCCTCCTGGGACCCCGCCCAGTACCTGCGCCACGCCGGCCACCGCGCCCGCCCCTTCACCGACCTCCTCGCCCGCGTCCCCGACCTGCCCGGCGACCCGCCCCGCATCGCCGACCTCGGCTGCGGCCCCGGACACCTCACCGCCGTCCTCGCCGACCGCTGGTCCACCGCCCGCGTCACCGGCTACGACAACTCCCCCCGCATGCTCGACCGCGCCCGGACGCACGCGGGCGCACGCCTCGACTTCGCCCACGCCGACCTCACCACCTGGACACCGGCCGAGACGTACGACCTGATCGTCTCCAACGCGGCCCTCCAATGGGTCCCCGGCCACCTCGACGCCTTCCCCGCCTGGCTCGACGGCCTCGCCCCCGGCGGCACCTTCGCCTTCCAGGTCCCCCACAACCTCGACGCGCCCCTGCACGCCCTCATGCGTGAACTCGGCACCTCCCCCCGCTGGAAAGCCCGCGTCGGCCCCGCCCTGCGCCCCGCGGACTCCGTCCACGCCCCCGACGTCTACCTCGACCGGCTCGCCCGCCTCGGCTGCGCCACCGACGTCTGGACGACGACGTACCACCACGTCCTGACCGGCGAGGACCCCGTCCTCGACTGGGCCAAGGGCACCGGCCTGCGCCCCGCCCTCGACGCCCTCACCGACGACCCCGACGCCCGCGACGCCTTCGTCACCGACTACCGCGACCTGCTGCGCAAGGCCTACCCCCGCCACCCCTACGGCACGGTCCTGCCCTTCCGCCGCCTGTTCGCCGTCGCCCGCAAAGCGGCCTGATCCCCTCTCTGTCCCCCATGTCCCCGCCCGGTGTTTGAACCCCGGTCCGCGGGTCACCCGCGGTGATGAGACAGACCGCAGACCTGACTGGGAGTGATGGACAGTGGCAGGCGAGCAGAAGTCCAAGGCGAAGATGGAACAGGCCAAGGGCAAGGCCAAGGAAACGGTCGGCCGTGCCGTGGGCAACGAGCGGATGGAGGCCGAGGGCCGCGCCGAGCAGGCGAAGGGCGACGCCCGCCAGTCCAAGGAGAAGGCGAAGGACGTCTTCAAGCACTGATCCGCGGCGACAGCGGCTGCGAACGTGAGCCGCACCTGCGTGAGGGGCCCCGTCCACCGGACGGGGCCCCTCACACGTGTCAGCTCCCGCGTGTCAGCTCTTGCGATGCCCTATCAGCCGAGGCTTCTGCTCCAGGCCGTCCAGTCCGTGCCACGCCAGGTTCACCAGGTGCGCCGCGACCTCCGCCTTCTTCGGGCGGCGCACGTCCAGCCACCACTGGCCGGTCAGGGCCACCATCCCCACCAGCGCCTGCGCGTACAGCGGCGCCAGCTTCGGGTCGAAGCCGCGGCTCTTGAACTCGCGGCCCAGGATGTCCTCCACCTGCGTGGCGATGTCCGAGATCAGGGAGGCGAAGGAACCCGTGGACTGGGGGATCGGGGAGTCCCGGACCAGGATGCGGAAACCGTCCGTGTACTCCTCGATGTAGTCCAGGAGCGCGAAGGCCGCCTGCTCGCACAGCTCACGCGGGTGGCCGGCGGTCAGGGAGCCGGTCACCATGTCCAGCAGCCGCCGCATCTCGCGGTCCACGACCACCGCGTACAGGCCCTCCTTGCCGCCGAAGTGCTCGTACACCACCGGCTTGGACACCCCGGCCTTCGCCGCGATCTCCTCCACCGACGTGCCCTCGAAACCCTTCGCCGCGAAGAGGGTGCGACCGATCTCCAGCAACTGCTGGCGGCGCTCGGCACCGGTCATCCGGGTGCGACGCGCTCGCCGCGGCTTCTCATTGCTCGGGGTACTGCTGGAGTCGGTCGCCACGCCGTCCATCATGCCGCGTCGGCGGCCGCCTTCCGGCGCCGGGAGCCGCCCCCGCCCGTGTTCCGGCGGGAATCGATACGCGAGCGTGACGGCCAGCGCACGTCGTACGCCCAGCCGAGCGCCTCGAACCAGCGGATGAACCGCGCCGACGAGTCCACCTGCCAGCGCTCCACCCCGTGCCGCGCCGACGTCGGATCGGCGTGGTGCAGGTTGTGCCAGGACTCACCGCACGACAGGACCGCCAGCCACCACACGTTGCCCGACCGGTCGCGCGACCGGAACGGCCGCTTGCCCACCGCGTGACAGATCGAGTTGATCGACCACGTCACGTGGTGCAGCAGCGCCACCCGCACCAGCGAACCCCAGAAGAACCCGGTGAACGCACCCCACCAGGACATCGTCACCAGCCCGCCGATCAGCGCCGGCAGCGACAGCGACACGGCCGTCCACAGCACGAACTGGCGGGAGATCGCCCGGATCGCCCCGTCCTTGATCAGATCCGGCGCGTACTTGTCCTGCGGGGTCTGCTCCTCGTCGAACATCCAGCCGATGTGCGCCCACCACAGGCCCTTCATCAGCGCCGGCACCGTCTCCCCGAACCGCCACGGCGAATGCGGGTCGCCCTCCGCGTCGGAGAACCTGTGGTGCTTGCGGTGGTCGGCCACCCACCGCACCAGCGGACCCTCCACCGCCATCGACCCCATGATCGCCAACGCGATCCGCAGGGGCCGCCTGGCCTTGAAGGAGCCGTGCGTGAAATACCGGTGGAAGCCGATCGTGATGCCGTGGCATCCAAGGAAGTAGAAGAAGACCAGCAGACCGAGGTCCAGCCAGCTCACCCCCCACCCCCACGCCAGCGGCACCGCCGCCAGCAGGGCCAGGAACGGGACGGTGATGAAGAGCAGCAGCGTGATCTGCTCGATCGAACGCTTCTGCTCGCCACCCAGCGTGGCGGAGAGCGCCGAGGAGCCGCCGGGCGTCGTGGAAGGGTCTTCGATCACGTCGGAGGTTGTGGTCATGCGCGTCCCCTGTGGGGTCGTGGACGGTGAGGCAGAAGCCGGGACGGCAACCGCGCCGAACTTCCTACGGTTCCGTAACCTACGGCATCGTAAGTATCGCAGTGCGCAACCCGGCGGCACGAGCCCGCCAGCCTGCGCGTCCGCACGGACACCTATCCTTGGACACGGTCGGACAGCGCGGTCCGCTCTGACTTTCTTCCCCGAAGGCCGGACCGTAAGCGGCAACGCCGCCCGGCCCAGCCCGACGGGTTCCTCCCAGACGAGCTTCAACACTGCAAGGAGCCGCACCTGTGAGCAGTGCCGACGACCAGACGACGACCAGCACCGAGCTGCGCGCCGACATCCGCCGACTGGGTGACCTCCTCGGCGAGACCCTCGTACGGCAGGAGGGCCCCGAGCTCCTCGAGCTGGTAGAGAAGGTCCGCCGCCTCACCCGAGAGGACGGCGAGGCCGCCGCCGAGCTGCTGCGCGGCACCGAACTGGAGACCGCGGCCAAGCTGGTCCGCGCCTTCTCCACCTACTTCCACCTGGCCAACGTCACCGAACAGGTCCACCGCGGCCGCGAACTGCGCGCCAAGCGCGCCGCCGAGGGCGGCCTGCTCGCCCGCACCGCCGACCGCCTCAAGGACGCCGACCCCGAGCACATCCGCGAGACGGTCCGCCACCTCAACGTCCGCCCCGTCTTCACGGCCCACCCCACCGAGGCCGCCCGCCGGTCGGTGCTCAACAAGCTCCGGCGCATCGCCGCGCTCCTGGAGACCCCGGTCATCGAATCCGACCGCCGCCGCCACGACACCCGGCTGGCCGAGAACATCGACCTCGTCTGGCAGACCGACGAACTGCGCGTCGTCCGCCCCGAACCCGCCGACGAGGCCCGCAACGCCATCTACTACCTCGACGAACTCCACGCGGGCGCCGTCGGCGACGTCCTGGAGGACCTCACCGCCGAACTCGAACGCGTCGGCGTCACCCTCCCGGACGACACCCGCCCGCTGACGTTCGGCACCTGGATCGGCGGCGACCGCGACGGCAACCCCAACGTCACCCCCCAGGTCACCTGGGACGTCCTCATCCTCCAGCACGAACACGGCATCAACGACGCCCTGGAGATGATCGACGAACTCCGCGGCTTCCTCTCCAACTCCATCCGCTACACCGGCGCGACGGAGGAACTCCTGGAGTCACTGAAGGCCGACCTCGAACGCCTGCCCGAGATCAGCCCCCGCTACAAGCGCCTCAACGCCGAAGAGCCCTACCGCCTCAAGGCCACCTGCATCCGGCAGAAGCTCGAGAACACCAAGCAGCGCCTCGCCACCGGCACCCCCCACGAGCCCGGCCACGACTACCTCGGCACCAGCGAACTCCTCGCGGACCTCACCCTCGTCCAGAGCTCCCTGCGCGAGCACCGCGGCGCCCTCTTCGCCGACGGCCGCATGAACCGCACCATCCGCACCCTCGCCGCCTTCGGCCTCCAGCTCGCCACGATGGACGTCCGCGAACACGCCGACGCCCACCACCACGCCCTCGGCCAGCTCTTCGACCGCCTCGGCGAAGAATCCTGGCGGTACGCGGACATGCCCCGCGAATACCGCACCAAGCTCCTCGCCAAGGAACTCCGCTCCCGGCGCCCGCTGGCCGGCACCCCGGCCCCCGTCGACGCCGCCGGCGAGAAGACCCTCGGCGTCTTCCTCACCGTCAAGCGCGCCCTGGAGGTCTTCGGACCCGAGGTCATCGAGTCCTACATCATCTCCATGTGCCAGGGCGCCGACGACGTCTTCGCCGCCGCCGTCCTCGCCCGCGAGGCCGGCCTGATCGACCTGCACGCCGGCTGGGCCAAGATCGGCATCGTCCCGCTCCTGGAGACCACCGACGAACTCAAGGCCGCCGACACCATCCTGGAGGACATGCTCTCCGACCCGTCGTACCGCCGCCTCGTGGCGCTGCGCGGCGACGTCCAGGAGGTCATGCTCGGCTACTCCGACTCCTCCAAGTTCGGCGGCATCACCACCAGCCAGTGGGAGATCCACCGCGCCCAGCGCCGCCTGCGCGACGTCGCCCACCGCTACGGCGTCCGCCTCCGCCTCTTCCACGGCCGCGGCGGCACCGTCGGCCGCGGCGGCGGCCCCTCCCACGACGCCATCCTCGCCCAGCCCTGGGGCACCCTCGAAGGCGAGATCAAGGTCACCGAACAGGGCGAGGTCATCTCCGACAAGTACCTCATTCCGTCCCTGGCCAGGGAAAACCTGGAACTGACCGTCGCGGCCACCCTCCAGGCCTCCGCCCTGCACACCGCCCCCCGCCAGTCCGACGAGGCCCTCGCCCGCTGGGACGCCGCCATGGACGTCGCCAGCGACGCCGCCCACGCCGCCTACCGCAGGCTCGTCGAGGACCCGGACCTGCCGACGTACTTCCTCGCGTCGACGCCGGTGGACCAGCTCGCCGACCTGCACCTGGGCTCCCGGCCCTCCCGCCGCCCCGGCTCCGGCGTCTCGCTCGACGGCCTGCGCGCCATCCCCTGGGTCTTCGGCTGGACCCAGTCACGGCAGATCGTCCCCGGCTGGTTCGGCGTCGGCTCCGGCCTCAAGGCCCTGCGCGAGGCCGGCCTGGACACCGTGCTCGACGAGATGCACGAACAGTGGCACTTCTTCCGCAACTTCATCTCCAACGTCGAGATGACCCTCGCCAAGACCGACCTGCGCATCGCCCGCCACTACGTCGACACCCTCGTCCCCGACGAGCTCAAGCACGTCTTCGACACCATCCAGGCCGAACACGAGCTCACCGTCGCCGAGGTCATGAAGATCACCGGCGAACAGGAACTGCTGGACGCCCAGCCCGTCCTCCAGCAGACCTTCGCCATCCGCGACGCCTACCTCGACCCCATCTCCTACCTCCAGGTCGCCCTGCTCAAGCGCCAGCGCGACGCCGCCACCGCCGGCGAGGAACCCGACCCCCTCCTCGCCCGCGCCCTCCTCCTCACCGTCAACGGCGTCGCCGCCGGCCTGCGCAACACCGGCTGACCCGCACCACCCGCACGAAGGGCGCCCCCGAGGCCGTACGACCCCGGAGGCGCCCTTCGCCGCACCCGCACCCCCCACACCCCGGATGCCCACACCCCGGACGCCCCCGCGCCCGCCGCGCGCTCAGACCGTCAGGAACGCCGCCGACAACAACGCCACCCCCGACCCCGCCAGCACCCACCCCACCCGCGAACGCCCCAGCCCGCCCGCCACCACCACCGACGCCAGCAGCAGCGCACCCCCCAGCGGCACCCACGCGTACAGCACCCCCGCCGGACCCGACCGCACCACCTCGTCACCGTCCGGCTTGATCACCACCGTGTACGTCCGGCCCTTCCGCACGGCCACCGACTTCTCGATCACCACCCGCGCCCGCGCCGTCGACCCCGCCGACAACGGCGTGTACGGCCCCGAACACGACTCCTCACCACACCGGGCCACCACGATCGTGCCCTGCTCCCGCCCCTTCGTCAGCATCACGTACTGCGCCGTCCCCCACGACCCCCACACCCCCGCGACCAGAATCAGCACCGCGACCGCACCCATCGCCGCCAGCCGGCCGAACCGCAGCGCGACGAGCGAAGCAGGACGCGAGACCGGACGGGACGCCGGACGGGACGCCGTACGGGCGGACCCCGGGCCCTTACGGGACGGCGCCCGGCCCTTGGACGACGAGCCCCGGCGCGACCGCGCCCGACGGGACGATGCGGCTGTGACAGGCATGGCGAGGATCATTGGCCATGCCTGAACGGCCCGTCAACCTCCGCCGTACGAACCGGCCTCCAGGATCGCCTCAGGAGTTGTACGTGCCCTGCGCCCGCTCCAACCCCTCGATCACCAGACACTCCACCGCGTCCGCCGCCCGGTCCACGAACCAGTCCAGCTCCTTGCGCTCCGCCGACGCGAAGTCCTTCAGCACGAAATCCGCCACCTGCATCCGCCCCGGCGGCCGCCCGATCCCGAACCGCACCCGGTGGTAGTCCGCACCGAACGCCTTCGTCATCGACTTCAGACCGTTGTGCCCGTTGTCCCCGCCCCCCAGCTTCAGCCGCAGCGTCCCGTAGTCGATGTCCAGCTCGTCATGGACCGCCACCACGTTCGCCACCGGCACCTTGTAGAAGTCCCGCAGCGCGTTCACCGGACCACCGGAGAGATTCATGTACGACATCGGCTTCGCCAGGATCACCCGCCGGTTCGCCGGCCCCGGCGGACCGATCCGCCCCTCGACGACCTGCGCCTGCGCCTTGCTCGCCCGCTTGAACCTCCCCCCGACCCGCTCGGCCAGCAGATCGGCCACCATGAACCCCACGTTGTGCCGGTTCATCGCGTACTCCGGCCCCGGATTGCCCAGCCCCACGATCAGCCAGGGGGCGTTGGGGTCGCTCGTCACGTCCATGTCTCCTTGATACGCGCCAGCCGCTGCCCCCGTACACGACGCACAGGAACAGCGGCTGACGAAAGAACGACGAAGGTGAGGATCAGGCCTCGGCGACCTCGGCGCCCTCGGCCGCCTCGCCCTCCGCGGCCTCCTCGGCCTGCGCGGCCAGCACCTGGAGGACGACCGCGTCCTCGTCGACCGCCAGCGTCACACCGTTCGGCAGCTTGATGTCCTTGGCGTGGACCGAGGCACCGGCCGCCAGACCCTCCACGGACACGGTGACGGCCTCCGGGATGTGCGTGGCCTCGGCCTCGACCGGCAGCGCGTTCAGCACGTGCTCGAGCAGGTTGCCGCCCGCGGCCAGCTCACCCTCGGTCTGGACCGGGATCTCGACCGTGACCTTCTCGCCCCGCTTGACCAGCAGCAGGTCGACGTGCTCCAGGAAGCCCTTCAGCGGGTCGCGCTGCACGGCCTTCGGGATCGCCAGCTCGTTGGACTTGCCGTCGATGTCCAGGGAGATCAGGACGTTCGGCGTACGCAGCGCCAGCAGCAGGTCGTGGCCCGGCAGCGTCAGGTGCAGCGGCTGGGAGCCGTGACCGTAGAGAACACCGGGGACCTTGTTGTCGCGGCGGATACGACGCGCGGCACCCTTGCCGAACTCGGTGCGCGTCTCGGCGGCGAGCTTCACCTCGGACATATGGATCACTCCTCGTAGAAGTCAGGAACGGACGTGGTCACCCGGCCACGAACGGCCTGCTACGAAGAGCGCGTCGATAACGGACCGCCGTACCACCGTCCGAAGACGACGTACGGCCTCCCTCGCCGAGCAACTGGAACAGTCTACTCGGCGCGGAAGGCCGCAGAGAAATCGATCCATCGATCAGTCGGTCAACCGATCAGTCGATCGATCCATCGATCCATCGGTCCAGCGATCAGCGGGAACCGTCAGCAGAATCGATCATGCGCAACGTTCGGCAGCTCACTGCTCGTCGAACAGGCTCGTCACCGAACCGTCCTCGAACACCTCACGCACCGCACTCGCGATCGTCGGCGCGATCGACAGCACCGTGATCTTGTCCAGCTCCAGCTCACCCGGCGTCGGCAGCGTGTTCGTGAACACGAACTCACTCACCTTCGAGTTCTTCAGACGATCGGCCGCCGGACCCGACAGCACACCGTGCGTCGCCGTCACGATCACGTCCTCCGCACCGTGCGCGAACAACGCGTCCGCGGCCGCACAGATCGTGCCACCCGTGTCGATCATGTCGTCCACCAGGACACACACACGACCCTTGACCTCGCCCACGACCTCGTGGACCGTCACCTGGTTCGCCACGTCCTTGTCACGCCGCTTGTGCACGATCGCCAGCGGCGCCCCCAGACGGTCGCACCAGCGGTCCGCCACCCGCACACGGCCGGCGTCCGGCGAGACCACCGTCAGCTTCGTCTTGTCCACCTTGCTGCCCACGTAGTCCGCCAGCAGCGGCAGCGCGAACAGGTGATCCACCGGACCGTCGAAGAAGCCCTGGATCTGGTCCGTGTGCAGATCGACGGTGAGGATCCGGTCCGCACCCGCCGTCTTCATCATGTCCGCGACCAGACGCGCCGAGATCGGCTCACGACCACGGTGCTTCTTGTCCTGCCGCGCATAACCGTAGAACGGCACGATCACCGTGATCGAACGCGCCGACGCACGCTTCAGGGCGTCGATCATGATCAACTGTTCCATGATCCACTTATTGATCGGAGCCGTGTGGCTCTGGATCAGGAAACAGTCCGCACCACGAGCGGACTCCTGATAACGAACGTAGATCTCACCATTGGCGAAATCGAAGGCCTTCGTCGGGACGACCCCGACACCCAGCTGGTGGGCGACCTCCTCGGCAAGCTCGGGGTGGGCGCGGCCGGAGAAGAACATCAACTTCTTCTCGCCGGTCGTCTTGATCCCGGTCACAGCACAGTCTCCTCAGAGGTTTCTCAGCCGGCTGTCGAGAGACCTCGCCACTGGGCGCGACGCGGCCGTCTCGGCTGGTGGGGTGCGGGTTGCACCTATCACGGTACGCCGAGATCGGCGCGACCGTTTCCCCTCAGTCCTCGCCACCACCCTGCCCGGACACCGCCTCGGCCGCCTTCGCCGCCGCACTGCCCGGACGCTTACGAGCCACCCAACCCTCGATATTCCGCTGCTGACCACGGGCCACAGCCAGCGAACCGGGCGGCACATCCTTCGTGATCACGGACCCCGCAGCGGTGTACGCGCCGTCCCCGACCGTGACAGGAGCCACAAACATGTTGTCCGAACCCGTACGGCAGTGCGACCCCACCGTCGTGTGGTGCTTGTCCTGCCCGTCATAATTCACGAACACACTCGCCGCACCGATGTTCGTGTACTCACCGATCGTCGCGTCACCGACGTACGACAGGTGCGGAACCTTCGTCCCCTCACCGATCGACGCGTTCTTCGTCTCGACGTACGTCCCCACCTTCGCCTTCAACCCCAGACGCGTCCCCGGACGCAGATACGCGTACGGACCCACCGACGCCTGCGCCCCCACCCGCGCACCATCGGCCACCGTGTTGTCCACCCGCGCCCCGGCACCCACCGACGTGTCCTTCAAACGACTGTTCGGACCCACCTCGGCACCCTCACCGACATGCGTCGACCCCAGCAACTGCGTCCCCGGATGCACCACCGCGTCCTGCTCGAACGTCACCGTCACATCCACCCACGTCGACGCCGGATCCACCACCGTCACACCGGCCAACATCGCCGCCGTCAACAGACGGTCGTTGAGAGCCCGCCGCGCCTCCGCCAACTGCACCCGGTTGTTGATCCCCGCGATCTCACGGTGATCACCCGCCAGCGACGCACCCACCCGATGACCCGCCTCACGCAGAATCGACAGCACGTCCGTCAGGTACTCCTCACCCTGACTGTTGTCCGTCCGCACCTGCTTCAGCGCCTCCGCCAGCAGCACACCGTCGAACGCGAACACACCCGAATTGATCTCACGGATCGCCCGCTGCACCGCGGTCGCGTCCTTGTGCTCCACGATCGCGGTCACCGCACCGGACACCTCGTCCCGCACGATCCGCCCGTACCCCGTCGCGTCCGGCACCTCCGCCGTCAGCACCGTCACGGCATTGCCGTCCGCCTCGTGCGTCGCCGCCAGCTCCGCCAGCGTCGCACCCGTCAGCAGCGGAGTGTCACCGCAGACGACCACGACCGTCCCCTCGACGCTCCCGCCGAGCTGCTCCAGCCCCATCCGGACGGCGTGCCCCGTACCGTGCTGCTCCGCCTGGATCGCGGTCCGCACCTTGGGGTCGATCCCGGTGAGGTGCTCGGTGACCTGCTCCCGCGCGTGCCCGACCACGACGACCAGGTTCTCCGGCTTCAACTCACGGGCGGCCGCCAGCACATGACCCACGAGGCTACGGCCACAGATCTCGTGCAGGACCTTGGGTGTGGCCGACTTCATGCGGGTGCCCTCACCCGCTGCGAGAACGACGACGGCTGCCGGGCGAATGGCGCTCACGGAGTTGCCCTTCGGCTGTGTAGGGGTGGAGACATCCGAAGGATACCGGGGCGTTTCTTGGGGGACATGTGAGTGGGCCCTGACGTTGCTGTCAGGGCCCACGTACCGGCTCCCGGGGCAGGAGTCGAACCTGCGTCTTACCTGGATTCAAAGTCCAGTCGCCCCTACCGACAGAGCAACCCGGGAATGCCGGGGTCAGCCTACGGGGTTCGCTGGTTGGCTGCCACCACCATCCCTGACCACCACCCCTCGATGCGGCGGTACAGTTCGGCCCCCTGCAGGACACTGATCACGAGACATCCCCGGTAGTGCTCGCCCACGTTTTTGCGGACGGTCTTGGGATTGTGCTTCTTGATGGTCGTCGGCTGGAACATGGAGACGTCCACACCGACGAGGTCGGCCCAGTAGCGATTGGCGCCTTCGACGTCAGCTGTCATGTGGATCATCACTCGCCAGCGTAGGCGTTCACGCTCCACGCCCAGCAGGTTCAGCCAGGCCAGGTAGATCCGGATAACACCGGGGTCGCTGTTGACGAACTGCACATTCTCCCGCCGCGCATACGGTTTGTCCTTAGCTCCCTCGGCCCAGTAGAGGGCGACACCGGCCATGAACAAGTCGCGATCCGACATCGCGCCGATCTGCTCCGCTGCGATTGCCTTGGTGCGACGTCGCTGCTCGTCGCGCACCGCTAGCTCATGTTCCCACCTCATTCGAGACGCGAGCCTTGCTTGTTCCGCTGAGTCCCGCCGCTCGGGCTTCGGTAGATCCCTGACCCACAGCGAGATCGAGCTCTTCGAGCAGCCCAGCTCCACCTGGATCTGGTCGTACGTCCAGCCCTGGAGTCGTAGCTCCCTCGCCCTGTCGCGGAGGTCGTCCTTCGCGTTCGGCCGCTTCGTCCACTCGGGGGCCGGCTCGCCCTCCAGGAGCCGGTTGAGGATGTCGTTGTTGTCGACGTGGAGTCGGTCGCGGATCTGCCGTCGGCTGAGCCCGGCCCGTCGCAGGGCGACCGCCCGTTCCCGTAGCCCCTCGAAGTCCGCGTACTTGCCGCTGAAATGTGCCATGGGCATACCGTCCGGGCGGAATGGAGGGTTCCGGGGTCGAACGGTCGTGGTTCAGCAGTTCGAGGGATACCGGTGGGTTTCGGGGTTGTTCGGTTGTGGGGCGTGGTGTGGGCCGGTCGTGGAAAGTCGCCGGAAAAGCCGGGGCCGGCGCCCGTAGGCTGGGGGCATGACCACGACGGGGGAAGAGGGCACGGCGGCTCGGGGAGGGCCGTGGTGGTGGGCCAGGCGCCGTAGTGCGGTGTTCGACTGCGGTCTCGCGGCGGTGTCGGCCGCGGAGTGTGCGGTGGAGGGGATTCCGTTCGCGCGGGACGCGGGGATCCCGGTGGCGGCGGGGGTGGTCTTCGGGCTGCTCGCGGGGTCCGTGTTGCTGGTGCGCAGGCAGTGGCCCATCGCGGTGGTGCTGGTGGCGATCGCGATCACCCCTGCCCAGATGGGCTTCCTGATGGGGATCGTGGGGCTGTACACGCTGGCCGCGTCGGAGCTGCCGCGGCGGATCATCGGGTCGCTGGCGGGGATGCAGCTGGTGGGGACGTTGATCGTGACGTTCGTGCGGGTGCGGCAGGACATGGTGCGGGGGGATCTGGATCTGGGGGACTGGTTCGTGCCGTTCGCCTCGATCACGACGTCGTTGGGGCTGACGGCGCCGCCGGTGCTGCTG
Organism: Streptomyces sp. NPDC003247; assembly: GCF_042888135.1. Classification (NCBI taxonomy): domain Bacteria; kingdom Bacillati; phylum Actinomycetota; class Actinomycetes; order Kitasatosporales; family Streptomycetaceae; genus Streptomyces; species Streptomyces sp. NPDC003247. The sequence continues at coordinate 120,011 of NZ_JBIAPF010000013.1, read as the reverse complement.
GGGTTGTACGTGGGGGCGCGGCGGCGGCTGATGGAGAGTCTGCGGGAGCGGGCGGACAGCCTGGAGCGGGAGTTGCAGCTGCTGGCCGAGCGGGCGGAGGAGCGGGCCGAGTGGGCGCGGAGTGAGGAGCGGACGCGGATCGCTCGGGAGATGCATGACGTGGTGGCGCACCGGGTGAGCCTGATGGTGGTGCATGCGGCGGCGTTGCAGGCGGTGGCGCGGAAGGATCCGGAGAAGGCGGTGCGCAATGCCGCGTTGGTGGGGGACATGGGGCGGCAGGCGTTGACGGAGTTGCGGGAGATGCTGGGGGTGTTGCGCAGCGGTGAGGGGGTGCGGCGGGTGGCGGCGCCGGTGGCGGTGGTGGCGCCGGTGGTGTCGCGGGGTGGGGAGGAGGGTGAGGGGCCGTGTCTGTCGGAGTTGGAGGAGTTGGTGGGGCAGTCGGCGGCTGCGGGGATGGTGGTGGAGTTGTCGGTGGAGGGTGAGGTGCGGGCGTATGCGCCGGAGGTGGAGCAGACGGCGTTCCGGGTGGTGCAGGAGGCGTTGACGAATGTGCACAAGCATGCGGCGGGGGCGAAGACGCATGTGAGGTTGGCGCATCGGGTGGCGGAGATCGCGATGCAGGTGGAGAACGAGCCGCCGTCGGAGGTGGGGTCGGCGTCGTCGGCGGGGTTGCCGTCGGGGGGGAACGGGTTGGTGGGGATGAGGGAGCGGGTGGTGGGGTTGGGTGGGGTGTTCGTGTCGGGGCCGACGGAGGCGGGGGGTTTTCGGGTGTCGGCGGTGATTCCGGCGGCGTAGAGCAGCGTGGAGCGGCGTGGAGCGGCGTGGAGCGGCGGGGTGGGGTGGTCAGCCGGCGGTGAGGCGGACGGGTTCGATGCCGGAGACGAGGGTGCCGAGGGCTTGGTCGATGTCGGGGCCGAGGTACCAGTCGCCGGTGTGGTCGAGGGCGTAGACGCGGCCTTGGGCGTCGATGGCGAGGAGGGCCTGGCTGTCGGTTTCGGTGCCGAGGGGGCTGATGTCGGTGTGGAGGGCGCGGCCGAGGTCGCCGAGGGTGCGGGCGAGGTGGAGGCCGTGGAGGGGGTCGAGGTCGAGGTTGACGGGGGCGATCTGGCGGCCGGGGCCGGTGGGGGTGATGTGGAGGCCGCCGAATTCGGCCCAGGCTTCGACGGCGGCGGGGAAGACGGCGTGGCGGTGGCCGGCGGGGGAGGCGTGGTCGCGGAGGGTGTCGGCCCAGATCTCGGCTTGTTTGATGTCCCAGCGTCCGGGTTGCCAGCCGGCGGTGCGGAGGGCTGCGTCGACGGGGACGGGGAAGCGGGTGGTGGAGGTGCGGTCGGGGTGCATGGGCCTGTCGTGGGTCGGGGTTGGGGTCGGGGTCGTGGGGGCCGCCGTGATGGGGGTGTGTGGGGTGTGTGGGTGTGTGGGGTGGGGGTCAGGCGTCGGCTGCGGTGGGGTCGATGATGCGTACGCCGAAGTGGGCGCTGAGGGCGGTGCAGGCGCGGCAGGGGGTGGCGAAGCTGCCGTGGAGGGGGTCGCCGTCCTCGCGGATGCGTCGTGCGGTGAGTTTGGCGTGTTTGAGTGTTTTGCGGGCTTCGCCGTTGGTCATGGGTCTGCGGGCCGCGCGTTTGCTGCGGGCGGAGTCGGCGGCGGTGATGTGGCGGGAGATGAGGAGTGCCTCGGCGCAGCGGCCGGTGAAGCGGTCGCGTTGGCTGCTGGTGAGGGTGTCGAGGAAGTCCTGGACGAGGGGGTGGAGTGCCGGGGGGTGGTCGCCTCGGGCGGCGGTGCCGGTGAGGGTGGCGCCGCGGACGGAGAGGGCGGCGGCGATGGCGGGGAGTATGCCGTCGCGGCGGTGGCGGAGGGTGGGGGCGTGGGGGGTCTCGTCGTGGCTCCAGCCGATGCGGGGGTCGCCGGAGTGGCTGGTGTGCGGTCCCGTTTGTGTGGCGTTCATGATCGTCTTTCCCCTCCCTTGCATCCCCCCGGAGGACACAGGGTGCCAAATGGCGTGGCGTGTGTGGAAGCTGGGGCGGTGCGACACGCCCGTGCGGGGGCGGGCTGTCACGGCGGGGTGACGGCTGGTCACGGAAGTGGAGGGCCGGTGACCGGTGTCGTCGTACCGCATAGGCTGTCGGCACCGCCCGGCGCGCGGTTGACGCGCGGGGAGACCGTTGGAGACAGCCGCAATACGGGATGCGGTGGCCGGTACCGGAAGCGGAACCGGTCGCTGTGGTCCGTACCGAGTGCCGCAGGGGGCAACCGCGATGACGACAGGTCGGCTCGGGCTGGGGGCACCGCCCAGCCGCCAGGCCGGGGGACACGCCGTGCCGCCGAACGCGGCTTATGCGGGGCAGGTCGTGCATTTCCCGGATCCGGTGCGTGCCGCGCGTCACCCGAGGGGGGTACGGGTCGATGAGCGGGGTTACCCCGACTTCTCCTCGTACGCGCGGGCGGCGGCGGAGATCGCGGAGCCTCCGGAGGGGTTCGGGGTCGATGAGTTGCGGCTGACGGACTATGTGTCGGCGAACGCGGCGCTGGCGGCGTCGGGGCACGAGTTGTGGGACACGGTGGCGAGTGTGGCGACGCCGCACGGCTGGACGTGGCATCACGTGGTGGGTTCGCGGCGTCTTGAGCTGGTGCCGGTCGAGGTGAAGGCGTTGTTGCGGCATCACGGTGGTGTGGCGACGGCGGTGGTGGATCAGGGGAAGCGGGGGACGCGTCCGTTGCAGGAGACGCGTCCGGCGCATTTCGGGCTGCCGAAGTCGGGTGTGGCGGTGTCGGAGTCGCAGGTGCAGGGGGTGGAGGAGGATCTGGGGTACCGGCTGCCGGGTGCTTACCGGTCGTTCCTGAAGGCGGCGGGTGGGTGTGCGCCGGTGGGGGTGGCGCTGGACGCGGAGTTGGGGCTGCTGGTGGACCAGCCGTTCTTCACGGTGCGGGACGAGGCGGCGGTCAACGACCTGGTGTATGTGAACAAGTGCCTGCGGGACCATCTGACGAAGGACTATCTGGGTGTCGGGTTCGTGCAGGGTGGTCTGCTGGCCGTGAAGGTGAAGGGCGAGCGGGTCGGTTCGGTGTGGTTCTGCGCGTACGACGACGCGCGGGACGTGGATCCGGCGTGGTCGCCGGCGGAGCGGGTGGAGCGGTTGTTGCTGCCGTGCGGTGAGGATTTCGACGTGTTCCTGTCGCGTCTGGCGGGTCGGCCGCCGGAGTTGGAGACGGTGGCGAACCTGATGGTGGACGGTGGGTTCGCGCGGGTCGTGCCGGTGTCGTCCGTGGGCGCGGGGGAGTGATTCGGCGATGGTGACGTTCGCGCAGGCGCAGGAGCGCGGGGAAGAGTGGGTCAACGGGGACGTTCCGGCGTACCAGCACCGTGAGGTGCGGGTGCGGGAGTTCGGGCTCGGGTTCGTGGTGTGGGCCGAGGACCGTGCGGACGGGCCGCGGTCGGACGGGGGTGGGCAGCGGTTGGTGCTGGCCCGGGACAGCGGTGAGGTCTCGTTGTGGCCGTCGCTGCCGGTGGGCGAGGTGATCCGGCGGTACGAGGAGGAGTACGGGCGTCCGGAGGGTGAGGTCGCCGACGCGGTGCCGGCGCCGGCGGCTCGGGTGGACCTGAATCAGACGTCGTTCCTGTTGTCGCCGCCGGAGTGGTTGCAGGAGGCGGCGGACCGGCTGGGGATCGGGGAGCGGGAGCGGGAGCAGGGGCAGGGGCGGGGGCAGGGGGCTGCGGAGGGGCAGGGGGTCGGTGGGTCCGGTGGGTCCGGTGGAGCTGGTGGAGCCGGTGGGGCCGTGACGCCTGATCCGGCGCTGCCTCAGACGCAGGCCGGGGTGCCTGTGGATGCGGGGGCCGGTGCTGGTGCCGGGGTGAGCTCGGGCTCGGGCTCGGGGGCTGGTGTCGGTTCGGGTGCTGGTGTGTCGGTGCCTTCTGTTCCGGGGGCGCCCGCCGTGCCGGTCGGGGCCACGCCCTGGACGGGTACGGACACCAACGCCGATGCGGGGGACGACCGTTCCGTTCCCCTTCCCGCGACGGTCTTCGCGCCGCCGTTGAGCGGTTCCGACGACGAGGTGCGGCCGCCCTCGTCCCAGCCCGACGCCAAGACGGCGCTGATCTCCGGCGGCAGCCAGCTCCCGCCGACGGCGGTGGCGCCGGCGCTCGGCAATCCGAACGCGCCGGGTGGTGCGCAGGGCGCGCCGGGCGCGCCCCCCACGCCGCCTGCGCCTGTGCCTGGCGCGGGTACGCCGAGTGGTGGTGTGCCGGGTGGCACTCCGCCGCCTCCCCCGCCTCCGTCCGGTGCGCAGTCGTACGGCTATCCGCAGGGGCCCGGTGCTCCGGGGGTTCCCCCGACTCCGCCTCCGGGAAGTCCCGGGACTCCGCCTCCGGGTGGTGCGCAGGGCACGCCTCCACCGGGTGCGCAGTCGTACGGCTACCCGCAGGCTCCGGGTGCGCCGCAGGGGCCCGGCGCTCCGGGTGCACCGGGCGCTCCGGGTGCCGCGGGCGCCCCGCCGCGGCCGCTGGCGCCGCACGCCGGTGACATCGCCGACGCCGCGACCAGCAAGGCGGCGCCTCCGCGCCGTGGGCGTGGTGGTGGGGCGACCCCGCCGCCCCCGCCGGGAGTGCCGGGGACGCCGGGTGCGCGGCCGGGCGCCACGCCGCCCCCGCCTCCTTCTCCGCCCTCCTCCGGCGCTGGTGTGCCGGGTGTGCCTGGTGTGCCTGGTGCTCCGGCGGGCGGCTATGTGCCGACGCAGCTCATGTCGGAACTCGGCCCCGACGGGCCGGGGGGACCGGGTGTTCCGGGTGCCCCGGGCGGGTCCAACCCGCCCGGTCCGCCCAACCCGCCCAACCCGCCCGGTGGGCCGGGACAGTCCGGCCCGCCGGCCCCGCCGACTCCGCCGAACGCTCCCGGCGGCACGCCGCCGGTCGGTGTCCACCATGCCGCCACGATGCTGGCCGATCCCGGTCGGATGGGTCCGGGTGGGGTCGCGCAGCCCCCGGGCGCTCCTGGTGCACCGGGGGCTCCCGGCGCTCCGGGTGCACCGGGGACTCCGGGCGGACCGCACGCGCCTGGCGTCCAGGGTGCTGCGGGCGTCCCCGGTATGCCTGCTGCCCCGGGTGGGCCCGGCTCCTCGGGGGGCGCGCGGGGTGCCGTTCACCATGCGGAGACGATGTTGGCCGCGCCCCCGTCGGGCGGGCCGGGCGTGCCCCCGCCGCCGCCTGCTCCGTTCGCCCCCGGCGTTCCGGGTGCGCCGGGCGCCCCTGGGATGCCTCCGGGCGCCCCGCAGCCGATGCCTCCGGGTGCCGTGCCGCCTCCGGGTGCCGTGCCTCCGCCCGGCGCGATGCCTCCGCCGGGTGTGCCGGTGCCGGGGCAGCCGGCGGCGTACGGGTATCCGCAGCAGGGGCAGCCGACGGTCGGCCCCGGTTACCAGGCCGTGCTGCGCTACCGCGCGCAGGACGGGTCGGAGCAGCAGCTGATCCGGCGTTCGGCGCCGGGGACGCCGCACCCGGAGTGGCAGATCTTCCACGAGCTGCGGTCGATGAACGTGCCGCCGGACCAGGTGCTGGAGCTGCACACCGAGCTGGAGTCCTGTGAGCTGCCGGGGGCGTACTGCGCGCGGATGATCCGGGAACAGTGGCCGCAGGCGCGCATCACGAGCATCGCCCCCTACGGGGCGGATCACGCGAGCCGGCAGCAGGGGATGCAGCAGTTGCTGGCCCATCAGGGCGAGCTGCACCAGGTGGCCGACGGTCCCGCGCGCCCCGCGCCGGTGCGGGCGCCGTTGCCGCCGGTGCAGCCGGCGCCGCCGATTCCGCCGGAGGCGGTGGCGCAGGAGCTGGGGGCGGCGTTCGGGCCGGGGCTGTTCCGGTTCGAGCAGGCGGCGGTGTCCCGGCAGGGGGTGCCGCCGGTCGTGGCGCACACGCTGGTGGTGGCGGGGCTGCCGTTGGACATGGGTCCGTTCTTCTGGGCGCAGGCCCAGCCGGGGCGGCCGGTGCCGACGCTGGCGGAGCTGGCGGCGGAGCGGGGGGTGCAGCCCGCGTCGGACGCGGGTTCGTACCTCGTCATGGGCAGTGACTTCGGCAAGGCGATCTGTGTGCAGTACGGGACGGCGAACATCGTCGCCGTGCCGGTGGAGGCGGGGCCGGGCGGGGCGCCGGTGCCGCCGCAGTTCGTGAACACGGGGCTGCCGGAGTTCGCGCGCTGCCTCGCGCTGCTCGGGCGGATGTGGCGGCTGCGGTTCGGTCTGAACCAGGAGCAGGCGGGCCGTTGGACCGTCGACTTCCAGGCCCAGCTGGCCGCGCTGGACCCGGCGGCGCTCGGTTCGCCGGAGAGCTGGTGGTCGGTGCTGCTGGAGCAGATGTGGGACGGGCTGCTGTGAGGCGTACGCCCCGCTGACGTGTGCAGGAGGAGGGCCGGGCCCGGTCGTACGACCGGGCCCGGCCCTTTCGCGTCCGGTGCCGCCCGTAGCCCGCGCCCGGAGTGTCGCGTTATGAACACTTAAGTCCGATACATCAAGATATGCGGGAAATCATCATTTCGCGTCTTTTTGGTGGAGAGGGGCTACAGGATGAGCAGCGCCAAAGTGTCAACGCCCGGGTTCGTGACTGTTCTCGGGCGCGGCTACCGGCCCAAAGAGGTCGACACGTACACCGCCGCGCTCTCCGCCGAACGCGATGCCGCCTGGGAGCGGGTCGCCCGGCTCACCGTCCTCGTCAAGGAGATGACGGTGGAGGTCGAGCGGCTGCGCGAGACCGTGCCGCAGCTCGCGCCGCAGACGTACGACAGCCTCGGGGAGCGCGCCCGGCGCCTCTTCCAGCTCGTGCAGGAGGAGGCGTCGGGCGTGCGGGAACAGGCCCGGCGTGAAACCGCCGAGCAGGTCGCGCAGGCCGAGGCGCGCGCCGCTGCCGTGCGCAGCTCGGCGCGGGAGGAGGCGGAGGAGCTCCGCACGGAGGCCAAGGAGCAGGCCCGTCTGCGGCTGATCGCCGCGCGCGCCGAGGCGCACGGCATCCGGGTCGCCGCCCGGAAGAAGGTGAAGGAGTTCCGTGGCGAGGCGCTCACGGGGCTGCGCGATGTGCGGCAGCGCACCGCGGGTCTGCTCGTCGAGCCGAAGTTGGCGCACGCCGAGCGGCTGGAGGCGCTGGAGCGTGAGGAGGCCGAACGGGCCGCCGCCTTCGACGCGCAGCACGCCCGGTCGGTGGCCCGGGCCGAGGAGGCCCTGGCCGAGGCGGAGCGGGAGTTCGCCGAGGCGGAGGAGGCGTCCCGGCGGCGCCAGGAGGAGGCACGCGTGCGTGCCGCCGAGATCCTCGCCGAGGCGCGTGTGCGCAAGGACCGCATCGCGCGCGAGACGGAACGGGTGCTGCGCGAGCACGGCGAGCGGTGGGACCACGTGCAGGCGCACATGGACTCGGTGCGCAACAACCTGAGCGCGCTCACGGGGCGCGTGGTCGAGTAGCCGGGCCGCTCCCTCCTGGATTCCGGTTTCCGGTTCCCGGCTCCCGGTTCCTGGCTTCCGGCTCCCGGTTCCCGGCTTTCGGTTCCTGGCCTCCGGTTCCCGGTTCCCGGCTTTCGCTTCCCGGCCTCCGGCTTTCGGCTTTCGGCTCAGGTCCGGCTCCCGGCTCGCTCTCCCCTCAGCCCTCCCTCCGCACCGCCCCCGCCAGGATCCACCCCTCCACCGCCTCGTACCGGCGCCGCTGCTCCTCCGCCTTGCGGCGGCCCGAGGCGACCGTCCCCAGCCAGCCGAGGGCGAAGCCGAGGGGGATGGTGACGAGGCCGGTGGTGGTGAACGGGAACCAGTTGAAGTCGGCGTCCGGGAAGGCGGCGGCCGGGGAGCCGGAGACCAGGTTGGTGCCGGGCATGATCAGCAGGACCGACAGGGTGCCCCCGATGAGGGTGCTCAGCAGGCCCGTCCGGGTGTAGCGGCGCCAGAAGAGGCTGTAGACCAGGGCGGGGGCCAGGGCCGAGGCGCCGAGGCAGAACGACAGGGTGACCAGCGGTTGCAGACTGCGGTGCTGGACCTGGGCGGCCAGCAGGATCGTCGGGCCGCCGACGGCCAGGGCGGACAGGCGGGCCAGCAGCATCTCGCGGCGCGGGGACGTCTCCCGCGCGCGTGCCGCGAGGACGTCGTGGGCGAGGGAGTTGGCGCAGGCGAGGATCATGCCGGCGACCGAGGCGAGGACGGTGAGGAAGATCGCCGTGGTCACGGTGGTGAACAGCAGTGTTTCCGCCGTGGACGGCGCCTGTCCGAAGGCGGCCCGGGAGCCCAGCAGATAGGCGGTGTTGCCCTGCGGGTCCGCCTGGGCGATCGCCGCGCGGCCCACCAGGGCCGTCGCACCGAACCCGACGACCGTGATGACCAGCACGAACAGGGCCACGCCGGACACCGCCCAGGACATCGAGCGGCGCACCTGGCGCGCGGAGGAGGCGGTGTACATGCGCATGGTGACGTGCGGCAGGCACGCGCCGCCGAGCACCACCGCGAGCTGGGAGCTGATCATGTCGAGGCCGGGCTGCGGGCCGGAGGAGAACTGCGGGCCCGAGCGGAGGAACGCGTCGCCGATCCCGCTGCCCGCGGCGGCCGCGTCGACGAGGGCGCCGGGGTTCCAGTCGAAGCGGTGCAGGACCAGGACGGCGACTACGGCGCCGGAGCCGAGCAGCATGACGATCTTCATGATCTGGATGAGGGCGGTGCCCTTCATCCCGCCGATCGCCGCGTAGCTGATCATCAGCACGCCCATGACGATCATGCAGGCCGTCTTCAGCGAGTCGCCGGAGAAGCCGAGGAGGAACGCGAGGAGCTGGCCGGTGCCCGCGAGCTGCACCAGCATCATCGGCAGGAGCGCGACGATCGTCACCGCGCACGCCGTGATGCGTACCGCGCGGCCCGGCAGGCGCCGGGCGAGGGCGTCCCCCATGGTGAACCGGCCCGCGTTGCGCAGGGGTTCGGCGAGCAGGAACATCAGCAGCATCAGCGACAGGGCCGTGCTCAGTGCGAGGACGACGCCGTCGTAGCCGTACAGGGCGATCACGCCGCCGGTGCCGAGGACGGTGGCGGCGGAGATGTAGTCGCCGGCGACGGCCAGGCCGTTGCGCAGGGGGGACAGGGAGCGGTAGCCGGTGTAGAACTCGTCGAGGTCGTCCCGGTCGGGGCCCGTCAGCACGCACAGCAGCAGCGTGACGGTGACGACCGCGGTGAACGCCACGAGGGACATGGCCTGGGTGTCGCCGCCGAGTTCGGCGAAGGTGCCGGCGGCGGACCGGACCCCGTCGCCCCGGGTCATCCTGTCGCCCTCTCGTGCCGGGCCGCGCGCTTGGCGTCGAGCTCGGACTGCTTGCGGATGCGGTCGGCGAGCGGGTCGACGCGGCGGCGGGCGGTGTGCTCGTACACGGCGATCGCCAGCCAGGTGACGGGGAGCTGGAGGAGGGCGAGCAGCAGACCGGCGGGGAGGCCGGCGACCCTGGTGGTCGTCAGGGAGGGCGCGAAGGCGGACAGGAAGAGGAAGGGGACGAAGTAGCCGAGCGCGGTGAGGGTGGCGATACGCCGCTGCCGGCGGTAGGCGGTGCGCAGTTTCCGCAGGTCGCTGTGGTGGCCGAGCGGTGTGTGGCGGACGGGGGGCCGGCGGGCGGGTTCGGGGGCGGGCGGTGGTGGCTGCCAGGGGTACGTCAGGTGAGGCGGCGGGGATGCGTCGTGGGTCATCCCGTGTCTCCTTGCGTGGCTCGGGTCCGGGGCGGCGGCGGACCGCAGGGAGGTGAGGGGGCACGCACGTTACCCGGGAGTACGCGTCTGTGCGAGGGTTTCGGCAAACTGAGCGGTCGGTATGCGCTTGCTGTGTCCCACCGTTACTGAGCTGGGGTGCTGCCCCGCCCGCGCCGCCGCTCCCCGGCCCGCGCCGCCGCTCCCCGGCCCGCGCCGCCGCTCCCCCTACCCGCGCCGCCGCTCCCCGGCCCGCGCCGCCGCTCCCCGGCCCGCGCCGCCGCTCCCCGGCCCGCGCGTCCGTGCCGCCCGTGCGCTCTCAGTCGCCCTGATGGGTGAGCACCGGGAAGCGGCGCGGTGCCACCAGCAGCAGGACGGCGAAGGCGAGCGCGGCGGCGCAGGAGGCGCCCAGGTAGACGGCGTGCACGGCGTCCGCGACGGCGCGCCGGGTGGCTTCCTGCGCCGGTCCGGAGGCCAGGGCGCCCGTGACGGAGTCCAGGTCGCCCGCGCCGCCCAGACGGGTCGCCAGGACGCCGTTGGCGACGGCGCCGAACACGGCCGCGCCGACCGTCTGGCCCGTCTGGCGGCAGAACAGCACCGACGCCGTCGTCGTGCCCCGCTCCGACCAGCCGACCGTCGACTGCACCCCGACGATCAACGGCAGCTGGAACAGGCCCAGCGCGGCGCCCAGCAGCAGCATCAGCACCGTCGGCTGCCAGGCCTCGCCCGGATACGGCAGGAAGGGGAACGCCAGCAGCACCAGCGCGGCCGCGCCGATGCCGAGCAGGGCGGTGTCGCGGAAGCCGATGCGCCGGTACACGTGCTGGCTCAGCGCGGCCGACACCGGCCAGCTCAGCGTCCACACCGACAGCACGAACCCGGCGGACACCGGATCCAGCTCCAGCACCGACTGGGCGTACGTCGGCAGGAACACCGTGGGCGCCACCATCAGCAGACCCAGCGCGCCCAGCGCGAGGTTGACCGCCGCGATCGTACGGCGGCGCCAGACCCAGCCGGGGATGATCGGCTGCGCGGCACGGCGTTCGACGACCACGACGAGCCCGGCCAGGGCGAGGCCCGCGGCGAACAGGGCGAGGGACGGCGCCGACAGCCACGGCCAGGCCACCCCGCCCTGCACCAGCGCGGTCAGCAGCACGCCCCCGCACGCGAACACCGTCAGCGCGCCCGCCCAGTCGACGTCGGCACGCGCGCGAGGCGTCCCTCCTGAACCGGCGTCGGCACGCGTGCGAGACGTTCCTTCCGGACCGGCGTCGGCACGCGCGCGAGACGTCCCTTCCGGACCTGCGTCGGCACGCGCGCGTGCGGGGGACTCCCGTCGGGGCTCGTGGAGGTGACGCACGATCAGCCACAAGGCCACCGCGCCGACGGGCAGGTTGACCAGGAAGATCCATCGCCAGTCGGCGTACGCCGCCAGCAGACCGCCCACACCCGGCCCGGCGACCGCGGACACCGCCCACACCGTCGACAGCTTGGACTGGATCTTCGGGCGTTCCTCCAGCGGGTACAGGTCGGCGGCGAGCGTCTGCACGGTGCCCTGGAGCGCTCCGCCGCCCAGACCCTGCACGACACGGAACGCGATCAGCGCGCCCATGTTCCAGGCGAGCGCGCACAGCAGTGAGCCCAGCAGGAACAGTACGGTGCCGGCCACCAGGACCGGCTTGCGGCCGAAGGTGTCGGAGAGCTTGCCGTAGACGGGCAGCGTGACCGTGACGGCGAGCAGATAGCCGGAGAACAGCCAGGAGAAGACGGAGAACCCGCCGAGGTCGCCGACGATCTGCGGGACCGCCGTGGAGACGACGGTCGAGTCGAGGGCGGCGAGCGCCATGGAGAGCATGAGCGCGGCGACGACCGCTCCTCGTCGTCCGGTGGCCGTGCCCTGGGCCGTGTGCCGTGTCGCGGGTCTCGTGTCGCCCACCGGAAATGCCCTCCCTGTGCGTCCCGTCGGGACCCGGCCGTGGCGCGCGGGCCCCCGCCGGACGTCCGTGTCCCTTGCAGCCATCCGTCCGCCACAGCTTCCCACTTGACCCTGACGCGGCGGGAGGGTGGAACCTCGGGTGGGCCCGAAGGGGGGAGCCGACCCGGAGGGGGAGTCCGTCCGGCGGTGGAGTCCCCCTAGGGGTACCTCCGTACAAGGGCTCGGGGAGCGGTCGTTCCGCCGGAGGACGAGAAGAGGCACTGCCCGTCCCTAACCTGGTCTCACGCCGCGGGGGCGGCCGTCCTCAGCTGTCGGGGTGGGGTTAACCCCCCGGGAAGACGGGCCCGAGCACCAGCGCGCCGGGCCCGTCCGCACCGACAGACTCAGTGACGTACCCAGCAGGACCGCATCAGCAGAACCGCACCGGCAGGACCCGTCAGTGGGGCCGCACCGGCAGGACCCACCAGCGGGGCCGCACCGGCAGGACCGCACCGGCAGGACCGTACGGCCAAGGCACCGGTGCATCCCGAAACATGACCGACATAGGAGACATACCGTGACATCGGCTGTGACCATTCCCAGGCACGGGGGTACTGGAGAGCGTACGGCCGTTGCCGCGCGGGCGCGGCAGGTCGTCAAGGCGTACGGCTCCGGGGAGACCCGGGTCGTCGCACTGGACCACGTCGACGTGGACATCGCCCGCGGCCGCTTCACCGCGATCATGGGCCCCTCGGGGTCCGGCAAGTCCACGCTGATGCACTGCCTCGCCGGACTCGACACCGTGACGGCAGGTCAGATCTACCTGGACGAGACCGAGATCACCGGCCTGAAGGACAAGAAGCTCACCCGGCTGCGCCGGGACCGGATCGGCTTCATCTTCCAGGCGTTCAACCTGCTGCCGACGCTGAACGCGATAGAGAACATCACCCTTCCGATGGACATCGCCGGACGCAAGCCCGACCGGGCCTGGCTGGACCGGGTCGTGGAGACCGTCGGGCTCGCCGGCCGGCTCAAGCACCGCCCCACCCAGCTCTCCGGCGGCCAGCAGCAGCGTGTGGCCGTGGCGCGCGCCCTCGCCGCCCGCCCCGAGATCATCTTCGGTGACGAGCCCACCGGGAACCTCGACTCGCGCGCGGGCGCCGAGGTCCTGGGCTTCCTGCGCCGCTCCGTCGACGAGCTGGGCCAGACCATCGTGATGGTCACCCACGACCCGGTGGCGGCCTCGTACGCCGACCGCGTGCTGTACCTGGCCGACGGCCGGATCGTCGACGAGATGCACCAGCCGACCGCCGACCAGGTCCTGGACCGCATGAAGGACTTCGACGCGCGGGGGCGTACCTCATGACCGTCCTGAAGACGTCGATGCGCAACTTCCTCGCGCACAAGGGACGCATGGCCCTGTCGGCCGTGGCGGTCCTGCTGTCGGTGGCCTTCGTCTGCGGGACGCTGGTCTTCACCGACACGATGAACACCACCTTCGACAAGCTGTTCGCGGCCACCTCCTCCGACGTCACGGTCAGCGCGAAGAACGCCTCGGACACCGGTGAGACCACCTCCGGCAACGGCAGGCCGCCGGTCGTACCGTCCGGCGTGCTCGGCGAGGTCCGCGCGGCCGAGGGCGTGAAGTCCGCGGAGGGGACCGTCTTCTCGACCTCCGTGACCGTCGTCGACGCTGGCAAGGACAGCCTGTCGCCCACCAGCGGCGGCCCCACCATCGTCGGCAGCTGGAACGGCAACGACGCCCGCACCATGGAGATCACCGACGGCGCGGCGCCCACGACGGCCGACCAGATCATGGTCGACGCGGACACCGCCGATAAGCACGGCCTGAAGCTCGGCGACGAGATCGCCGTGATCAGCGCGGTCGGCACGCACACCGCGCACATCTCCGGCATCGCCGCCTTCCAGGTCACCAACCCCGGCGCGGCGATGTTCTACCTGGACACCGAGACCGCGCAGAAGACCCTGGTCGGCGCGTCGGACGTCTACACGAACATCAACGTCACGGCCGCGGCCGGGGTGAGCGACGCGCAGCTGAAGAAGAACGTCACGGCCGCCCTCGGCGGCGCCTACAAGGTGCAGACCGCCGAGGAGGTTGCCGACGCCAACCAGCAGAACGTCGGCGACTTCCTGAACGTGATGAAGTACGCGATGCTCGGCTTCGCCGGGATCGCCTTCCTCGTCGGCATCTTCCTGATCATCAACACCTTCTCGATGCTGGTCGCGCAGCGCACCCGCGAGATCGGCCTGATGCGGGCCATCGGCTCCAGCCGCCGGCAGGTCAACCGCTCGGTGCTCGCCGAGGCGCTGCTGCTCGGAGTCGTCGGCTCGGTCCTCGGCGTCGGCGCGGGCGTCGGCATCGCCGTCGGCCTGATGAAGCTCATGGGCATGACCGGCATGAACCTGTCCACCGACGACCTGACGGTGGCCTGGACGACCCCGGTGATCGGCATGGTCCTCGGTGTGGTCGTCACCGTCCTCGCCGCCTACCTGCCCGCCCGCCGCGCCGGCAAGGTCTCCCCGATGGCCGCCCTGCGCGACGCGGGCGCCCCGGCCGACGCCAAGGCCGGCGTCGTACGCGCCGTCCTCGGCGTGCTGCTCACCGGCGCCGGTGTCTACGGCCTGTACCTGGCCACCGCTGCCGAAAAGGCGGGCGAGGGCTCCCTCTGGCTGGGGCTGGGCGTGGTGCTGACCCTGATCGGCTTCGTGGTGATCGGCCCGCTGCTCGCCGGTGGCGTGGTCCGCGTCCTGGGAGCCGTCCTGCTGCGCGCCTTCGGCCCCGTCGGCCGGATGGCGGAACGCAACGCCCTGCGCAACCCGCGCCGCACCGGCGCCACCGGCGCCGCCCTGATGATCGGTCTCGCACTGGTCGCCTGCCTGTCGGTGGTCGGCTCCTCCATGGTCGCCTCGGCCACCGACCAGCTCGACAAGTCCGTCGGCACCGACTTCATCGTGCAGAGCGACAGCGGCCAGCTGATCACCCCGCAGGCGGTCCGGGCCGTGAAGTCCACGCCGGGCCTGGAGCGGGTCACCGAGTACAAGCTCCTCGACGCCGATCTGACCACCCCCGACGGCAGGACGTCCAAGGGACAGACGATCAACGCCGCGGACCCGTCCTACGCACAGGACGTGCGCACCGAGACGGTGGCCGGCGACCTCGCCGACGCCTACCGGCCCGACTCGATGTCCGTCTTCGAGGGCTTCGCCGAGGAACACGGCCTGACGCTCGGCTCCCCCGTGAAGGTCGACTTCGAGGACGGGACGACGGCGACGCTGACGGTCCGCGCGATCACCAGCGACGAGGTCGTCATCGACAAGGGCGCCATGTACGCCTCCGTCGCGACGGTCGCCGAGTACGTCCCCGCCGACCGGATGCCGCTCGACGCGCTGGTCTTCGCCACGGCGGAGGAAGGGCGCCAGGACGCTGCGTACGCGTCCCTGAAGTCCGCGCTGCACGACTACCCGCAGTACACCGTCCGCGACCAGACCGACTACAAGGAGGCGCTGAAGGACCAGATCGGCCAGATGCTGAACCTGATCTACGGCCTGCTGGCCCTGGCGATCATCGTGGCCGTCCTCGGAGTGGTGAACACCCTGGCCCTGTCGGTGGTGGAACGCACCCGGGAGATCGGTCTGATGCGGGCGATCGGCCTGTCGAGGCGGCAGCTGCGCAGGATGATCCGCATGGAGTCGGTCGTCATCGCCCTCTTCGGTGCCCTCCTCGGCCTCGGCCTGGGCATGGGCTGGGGCGCCACCGCCCAGCAACTCCTCGCCCTGGAGGGCCTGACCGTCCTCGACATCCCCTGGCCGACGATCACCGGCGTGTTCGTCGCCTCGGCCTTCGTGGGCCTCTTCGCGGCCCTGATCCCCGCCTTCCGGGCAGGCCGCATGAACGTCCTGAACGCGATCGCGACCGACTAGGCCCCCGCCGCCGCGACGGGAGAGCCGGCGCCGAAGAGCCACGGGGGCTCCTCGGCGCCGGCTCCACGCGTCCGGGGCATCACCCCAGCCCGTCCGGCGTTTGAGGACGAGGCCCGTTCAGGGCCGATCGGGGGTTCCAGGGGGCGGAGCCCCCTGGGGACGGGACGGGAAGGGGCGGCGGGGGCGAAGAAACCCCCCCCCCCCCCCCCCCCCCCCCCCCCCCCCCCCCCCCAACCCCCCCCCCCCCCCCCCCGGGCCCCGGCCCCCGGCCCCCCCCCCCGCCCCGGGCCC
>NZ_JBIAPF010000013.1:0-104187 GCF_042888135.1 Streptomyces sp. NPDC003247 | reverse complement strand
CCCGTGGGGGGTCCGGGGGGGCGCCCCCCCCGGGGGACGGGACGGTATGGGGCGGGGGGGGCGAAGACCCCCGCCGCCCCTTCCCGTCCCCCCAGCCCCGAGTCGTCCACAACCTCCGAGTCGTCCACAACCTCCGAGTCGTCCACAACCCCCGTGTCGTCCACAACCCCCGTGTCGTCCACAACCCCCGTGTCGTCCACAGCCCCCGTGTCGTCCACAGCCCCCAGCACACCGCCCCGCCCCGTCGTACTCTGGACACCCCCGGCCCGTGACACGCGTCGGGCCCTTCGCGTTGCCCACCCCGGACCGGCGCACCCGGCGCCCGGTCCCTCGGACGGAAAGCCCTCCATGAGCCTGCACGGTCTGCTCGACGCCGTAGTCAAGGACACCGCCCTCGCGGAAGCGATCCCGGCCGCCGCCGACGGCAACCGCATGCACGTCGACCTGGTCGGCCCCCCGGCGGCCCGCCCCTTCGCGATCGCCGCCCTGGCCCGCGAGACCGGCCGCCCCGTCCTGGCGGTGACGGCGACCGGCCGCGAGGCCGAGGACCTGGCCGCGGCGCTGCGCTCACTGCTGCCCCCGGACGGCGTCGTGGAGTACCCCTCCTGGGAGACCCTCCCGCACGAGCGCCTCAGCCCCCGCAGCGACACCGTCGGCCGCCGCCTCGCCGTTCTGCGCCGCCTGTCCCACCCCAGCGCCGACGACCCCGAGACCGGCCCGGTGTCCGTCGTCGTGGCTCCCGTCCGCTCGGTGCTCCAGCCCCAGGTCAAGGGCCTCGGCGACCTGGAGCCCGTCGCGCTCCGGAGTGGCGGGACCGCCGACCTGAACGAGGTCGTCGAAGCCCTCGCCGCCGCCGCGTACGCGCGCGTGGAGCTGGTCGAGAAGCGCGGCGAGTTCGCCGTGCGCGGCGGCATCCTGGACGTGTTCCCGCCCACCGAGGAACACCCCCTGCGCATCGAGTTCTGGGGCGACGACGTCGAGGAGATCCGCTACTTCAAGGTCGCCGACCAGCGGTCGCTCGAAGTCGCCCCGCACGGCCTGTGGGCCCCGCCCTGCCGGGAACTGCTCCTCACCGACGACGTCCGCACGCGCGCGCGTGCCCTCGCCGAACAGCACCCCGAACTGGGCGAGCTGCTCGGCAGGATCGCCGAGGGGATCGCGGTGGAGGGCATGGAGTCCCTGGCCCCGGTCCTGGTCGACGACATGGAGCTGCTGCTCGACGTGCTGCCGAAGGGCGCCATGGCCGTCGTGTGCGACCCGGAGCGGGTCCGCACGCGGGCCGCCGATCTCGTCGCCACCTCGCAGGAGTTCCTCCAGGCGTCCTGGGCCGCCACCGCGGGCGGCGGCGAGGCGCCCATCGACGTCGGCGCGGCCTCCCTGTGGTCCATCGCGGACGTGCGCGACCGCGCGCGCGAGCTGGACATGATGTGGTGGTCGGTGTCCCCGTTCGCCGCCGACCTCGAGTTGGAGGCGGACACCCTCCAGCTCGGCATGCACGCCCCGGAGACCTACCGCGGCGACACGGCGAAGGCGCTCGCCGACACCAAGGGCTGGCTGGCCGACGGCTGGCGCGTCGTCTTCGTCACCGAGGGCCACGGCCCGGCGGCCCGCACGGTCGAGGTGCTCGGCGGCGAGGGCGTCGCGGCCCGCCTGGACACGGACCTCACCGAGCTGTCCCCGTCCCTCGTCCACGTCTCCTGCGGCTGCATCGACTACGGCTTCGTCGACCCGGCGCTCCGGCTCGCCGTCCTGACGGAGACCGATCTGTCGGGCCAGAAGGCGGCCGGCAAGGACGGCGCGCGCATGCCCGCGCGCCGCAGGAAGACCATCGACCCGCTCACCCTGGAGGCGGGCGACCACATCGTCCACGAGCAGCACGGCGTGGGCCGTTACATCGAGATGGTGCAGCGCACCGTGCAGGGCGCCACCCGCGAGTACCTGGTCGTGGAGTACGCGCCAGCCAAGCGCGGCCAGCCCGGCGACCGCCTCTACATCCCCACCGACCAGCTGGAACAGATCACCAAGTACGTCGGCGGCGAGGCACCCACCCTGCACCGCCTGGGCGGCGCCGACTGGACGAAGACCAAGGCGCGCGCGAAGAAGGCCGTCAAGGAGATCGCGGCCGACCTCATCAAGCTGTACAGCGCGCGGATGGCGGCCCCCGGGCACGCCTTCGGCACGGACACGCCCTGGCAGCGCGAACTGGAGGACGCCTTCCCCTACGCGGAGACGCCCGACCAGCTCACCACCATCGCCGAGGTCAAGGACGACATGGAGAAGTCGGTCCCGATGGACCGGCTGATCTGCGGCGACGTCGGCTACGGCAAGACGGAGATCGCGGTCCGCGCCGCCTTCAAGGCCGTCCAGGACGGCAAGCAGGTGGCGGTGCTGGTGCCCACGACGCTGCTGGTGCAGCAGCACTTCGGCACGTTCAGCGAGCGGTACGCGCAGTTCCCGGTGAACGTGCGGGCCCTCTCCCGCTTCCAGACCGACACGGAGGCGAAGGCGGTCCTGGAGGGGCTGCGCGAGGGCTCCGTGGACATCGTCATCGGCACCCACCGCCTGTTCTCCTCGGAGACCAAGTTCAAGGACCTGGGCCTGGTCATCGTCGACGAGGAGCAGCGCTTCGGCGTCGAGCACAAGGAGCAGCTGAAGAAGCTGCGGGCCAACGTCGACGTCCTGACGATGTCCGCCACGCCCATCCCGCGCACCCTGGAGATGGCGGTGACGGGCATCCGCGAGATGTCGACGATCACCACACCACCGGAGGAGCGCCACCCGGTGCTCACCTTCGTCGGCCCGTACGAGGAGAAGCAGATCGGCGCCGCCATCCGCCGCGAACTGCTGCGCGAGGGCCAGGTCTTCTACATCCACAACCGGGTCGAGTCCATCGACCGGGCGGCCGCCCGTCTGCGCGAGTTCGTCCCCGAGGCGCGCATCGCCACCGCGCACGGCCAGATGTCGGAGGCGGCGCTGGAGAAGGTCGTCGTCGACTTCTGGGAGAAGCGGTTCGACGTGCTCGTCTCGACGACGATCGTCGAGTCCGGCATCGACATCTCCAACGCCAACACGCTGATCGTCGAGCGCGGCGACACCTTCGGCCTGTCCCAGCTGCACCAGCTGCGCGGCCGGGTCGGCCGGGGCCGGGAGCGCGGCTACGCCTACTTCCTCTACCCGCCGGAGAAGCCCCTGACGGAGACCGCCCACGAGCGTCTGGCCACCATCGCCCAGCACACCGAGATGGGCGCGGGCATGTACGTGGCGATGAAGGACCTGGAGATCCGCGGCGCGGGCAACCTGCTGGGCGGCGAGCAGTCCGGCCACATCGCGGGCGTCGGCTTCGACCTGTACGTCCGCATGGTCGGCGAGGCCGTCGCCGACTACCGGCGGCAGCTGGAGACCGGCGGCGTCGAGGAGGAGCCGCCCCTGGAGGTCAAGATCGAGCTGCCCGTCGACGCGCACGTGCCGCACGACTACGCGCCCGGCGAGCGTCTGCGCCTCCAGGCCTACCGTGCCATCGCCTCCGCCAACACGGAGGAGGACATCAAGGCCGTACGCGAGGAACTCGTCGACCGCTACGGCAAGCTGCCCGAGCCGGTGGAGAACCTGCTGCTGGTGGCCGGCCTGCGGATGCTGGCGCGGGCGTGCGGGGCCGGTGAGATCGTCCTCCAGGGCACCAACATCCGCTTCGCGCCCGTGGAGCTGCGGGAGTCGCAGGAACTGCGGCTGAAGCGGCTCTACCCCGGCAGCGTCATCAAGTCCGCCGCCCATCAGGTCCTCGTGCCCCGCCCGAAGACCGCGAGGGTCGGCGGCAAGCCGTTGGTCGGGCGGGAACTGCTCGGGTGGGTCGGGGAGTTCCTGACGACGGTGCTGGGGTCGTAGGGGGCGGGGGCTGGTTGTTCCGGGCAGCGCAGCCGAGCGTGGGGGCCGGCGGCCGAACGACAGGCCCTCAGGGCGCTTCGGACGGATCTTCGCGGCGTCGGAGCCCCGTCACAAGCGCCCTAGCCCTGCCGGAACAGCAGGCCCGACAGCGTCCGGAAGACCTCCTCGGGGTCCCGGCCGCCGACCGCCCCGTCGAGGTTGTGGCTCTGGAGCAGGGTCGCGAAGCCGTGGGCCAGTGACCAGGCGGCGACACCGGCGAGGCGGGCGTCGTCGCCCTGCTCCGCGGGGCGGACCTCGGCCACGGCCGTGCGCAGGGCGTCGGTGGCCAGGGCGCGCGCCGTGGTGAGCTCCAGGTCGTCGGTGCGCAGGAGGCCGGGGGCGAACATCACCTGGAAGTGCGCGGGGTGCTCGCGGGCGAAGCGGACGTAGCGCACGCCCGCGTCCTTCAGGTCGGTGGCCTCGTTGACGGTGGCCGCCAGCAGACCGAACCCCTCGGCGGCGATCGCCGTCAGCAGTCCGGTGCGGTCCTTGAAGTGGTGGGCCGGTGCCGCGTGCGAGACGCCTGCGCGCCGGGCGAGGTCGCGCAGGCTCAGACCGGAGGGGCCGTCGGCGGCGATCACGTCGAGCGCGGCGGTGAGGACGGCACGGCGCAGGTCGCCGTGGTGGTACGGGCGGTCGTTCATGGACAGCAGCGTACGCCGCATCTAGGCATTGACAAGTTCGTGCCGGCCGGGCAATCTTGTCAGTGTCAAGTTATGGCGGGAGTCGAACGGGACGACGGGGAGATGTCATGTCCGAAAGTGTGGCGAGCCGGGTGGATTCCCGGGCGGCGGGGGAGCGGAAGGCGGACCGCGAGGTGACCGGCGTGTCGGCGGTTCCGGTGGTTCCGACGGTTCCGGCGGATCAGGTGCGCCGCCTCTGGCACCTGCTGGAGCCGCTGCACGCGGTGCTGCACTTCGCGCCGGAAGTCTTCGAGGAAGCCGAGAGGCTCGGCTACTCCGCCGAGAACCGCTGGGCGAGCTACTTCCCGCTGCGCGCCGCCCCGATGGGACCGGTCGGCAGCAGGGCCGTGGCCTCCGCCTTCTACAGCTTCCAGCCGGGCACGGTCGCCCGGTACACCGACCACGCCTGGCGGACCGCCTCTCCGGAGGCGGTACTGGCGGCCCGGCTGCGCGGGATCGACCGGACCTACCGCGGCCTCTTCGGCGCCCGCGTCGCAGACCCCGGGCTGGCGGAGGCGGCCGCCCTGGCCCGGCGTGCCGCCGAAGCGGCCGACCTGGCGGGACGCCCCCTCGCCGCCGCCAACGCCGCGCTGGAGTGGCCCGCCGAGCCCCACCTCCAGCTGTGGCAGGCGGCGACGATCCTGCGCGAACACCGTGGCGACGGCCATCTCGCCGCTCTGCTGACCGCGGGACTCGACCCCGCCGAGGCGCTGGTGTCGTTCGCCGCGACAGGCGCCGCGTCCGTGGAGCGGTTCGCCGGCCGTGGCTGGACGGCGGAGGAATGGGCGGCGGCCCGGGAGCGCCTTCGGGTACGGGGGCTGGTCGACGCCGACGGGGTGGCCACCGAGGCGGGCCGCGACCTGCGCCGGCGTGTCGAGCAGGACACCGACCGGCTCGCCCTCACGCCGTGGCAGGCCATCGGCGCGGAGGACGCCGAGCGGCTCGCCGTGCTCCTCGGTGACTACTGGGTCGCGGTCCTCGCGTCGGGACTGCTCCCCTCGGAGTCGACGCTGGGGATAGGCAAGGCGTGACCGGCACGGCGTGACCGACACCGGAGCCCGTCCGGAGGGCGAGGGCCCGGTGGGGCAGCGGCGCCGAGGGGGTGGCCGAGGGCGGGGGCGAAGAAAAAGGCCGGCGCGCCGGGCCGGCCCGCCGGCCTCGGCCCACCGTCCGGCGAGCCCTAGGGCTGCTGTTCGGGCCGGTCGGGCCGGTCCTCGTCCATGCCGAGCCGCCGGTGTGCCTGCTGCTGTGCCGAGTCGATCTGGGACTCGTACTTGTTGCCCGTCTTCTCGTTGGCCTGCCGCTCCGCGGCGTCGGACATGTCCTTGGCCTTGTTCCGCCCTTGGTTCTTGAACCTGTCGAAGATGCCCATGCGGAACTCCTTCCAGAGTTGACTCACCACCGACGATATGCGCGGTTTACGCCCTATGCCTCCTGGAGCCCGGGTGGTCTGTACCTCCTGAGCGCCCTCCCGTCCGTCCTCGCGCGCCCCCTCGCCTACGGTGTATGCGATCCCGGCCGGGGAAGCCGCCCCGTACGGGGTGTCGACGGTCGGGCAAGGGGAGGGGCGCAGGGTGAGGCGTCTGAGGGGTGGGGCGGCGATCGCCGTCGTGCTGGTGTGTTCGGTGGCCGGCTGCACCGACGCGACCACGGGTACCGGAACCGCCGGGCCGGGACCGACCGCGCGCGGGGGAGCGGCCCTGGCCGCCGCCGAGTCGCTGACGGTGAAGGGACGGGGCCCGAAGACGGGCTACGACCGCGACGAGTTCGGCAGCCCCTGGGCGGACACGGACTCCAACGACTGCGGCACCCGCGACGACATACTCAAACGCGACCTGGAGGAGGTGCGCTTCACCGGAGGCACCTGCAAGGTGTCCTACGGAGTCCTGGAGTCCGACCCGTACTCCGGGCAGGAGGTGACCTACCGGCGCGGCAGCAGCCAGGTCGACATCGACCACGTCGTCGCCCTCTCCGACGCCTGGCAGAAGGGCGCCCGGTCCTGGGACGCCAGCAAACGCATAGCCCTCGCCAACGACCCCCTCAACCTCCTCGCCGTCGACGCGAGCACCAACCGTTCCAAGGGAGACGGCGACACGGCGACGTGGCTGCCGCCCAACAAGGCGTACCGGTGCACGTACGTCGCGGCGCAGGTCGCCGTGAAGAAGAAGTACGGACTGTGGGTCACCGCGGCGGAGAAGGCCGCGATGGAGAAGGTCCTCTCCGGGTGCCCCGACCAGAAACTGCCCACGGGAGGCAACCCGACGAAGGCACCGGAACGCTTCCACGCGGACTGAACACCGAGCGGGTGGCACCGGCGTCGATGACGGTGGCCGGCCTCGCCGGAGAAGCGGCGCCGCTGGACGGGACCGGCCCCGTCTACCGCCCGTAGGGGTAGCCCTGCTGGTACGGATGCCCCTGGGGTGCCGGTGCCGCCGCGTACGCCATCGCCGGCGCCGCCAGCTTCTTGTCGAACACGGCGAACAGCAGCATCCACGCCGCGTTCAGCATCGTCACGATCATGGCGAGGCCCACGAACTCGCCCCCGTCCGCGCTGTCGTCCGTCGCCAGCCACGGCAGGGTCACGCACTCGTACAGCGCGAACGAGGCGAAGGCGAACCAGTCCGAGGCCCGGCCGCGCCGGACCGCCACGTACAGGAACGGCACCCACACCAGGATGCCCAGCGAGACCCACGCCAGGACCACCCAGGCGAGCCGCTGGAACCAGCCGCCCTCCAGCCTCTTCTCCGGCCCCATCGTCGCCCCCATCGTCATGTCCGCCCCCCAAGTCGCCAGAGGGCAAGCGTAGGGCACGCCACCGCACGGCAGCCGACGTCCGCCGCAGCCCGCCGGCACCCCTGCGCGGGGGCGCGCGGAGCGGGGACGGGCGCGGCGGTGCCGTAAGCGGCGGTGAATCGTTGGTCGAATGGGTTGGCCACAGCCGCACCACTGCCTACCATCGATCACCGCAAGACTTTGTGCACCGTCGCACAATCTCCTCGGGAGGCTTCCTTGCACAGCCGCCGTCGTCGCACCGCGCTCCTGCTGTCCGCCGCGATCGTCGCGGCCGGCCCCCTCCTCACCGCCTGCGGCAACGACGCGCACCCCGGCGCGGCGGCCGTGGTCGGCGGCCAGCGGATCACCGTCTCCCAACTGGAGAACCGGGTCGACGAGGTGCGCGCGGCCCAGCGCGCCGCGGTCACCGACGACGCGCAGTACGCGCAGGCCGTCGCCCAGACCGGCAGCCTCACCCGCGACACCCTGCACGGCATGGTCCTCGACCGGGTCCTGCACCGCGCCGCCGAGGACGCCGGTGTCACCGTCAGCCGCAAGGAGGTCCAGGCGATGCGGGCCGGCCTCGAACAGCAGGCGGGCGGCGCGCAGGGCCTGGAGATGACCTGGCTCCAGCAGTACGGCATCCCGCCGCAGCGCCTCGACGACAACCTCCGCCTCCAGCTCGAGGCCCAGAAACTCGCCGCGGCGCTCGGCACCGACACCAGCCAGCCCGCCTTCTGGAGCGCCCTGTCCAAGGCGTCCCAGGACCTCGGCGTCGACCTCAACCCGCGCTACGGCGACTGGGACGCGCGCAAGGTCAGCCGCGTCGACGCGAAGACGCCGTGGGTGCGGGAGGTCACCGCGGCCGGGAACCAGCAGACGACGTGACCCGAGAGGGGCGACCGGCCCGCACCCGCCGAGCACCGGTCGCCCGGCCCCGCTCCCCCGCACCTGCCCGCGCTCAGCCCTTCCCAGCCCCACCCCTCTCCAGCCCCACCCCTCTCCAGCCCCCCTCCCTGTGGACAACCGCCCGGGGCCCTGTGGACAACCGGCCGGCCTGTCGGCGGCGTGGGTTACGTTCGGGGTGTGAACGCAACCAGCAGCTCCGCAGAGGCCGTGCACGACGACGCCCCCGGCCGGGTCGTCCTGCTGACGACCAGCCACCGCGTCGCCCCCGGCCTGCTCTCCTGGCCCGCCTGGCAGGCGCTGCGCACGGCCGACCGCGTGCTGTGCGCGGACACCTCACATCCCCAGCTGCCGTATCTGCGCGAGGCGGGCATACGGATCGAGGAGGCCTCCCCGACCGCCGAGGACCTGGTCACCGCCTCCGCCGGCGGCCGCACGGTCGTCGTCGTGGCGGCCGGCGAGGGCGAACCGGCCCTGACGGACGGCCTCGCCCGGCTGGCGGGCTCCGGACGCGTCGCGATGCCGGAACTGGAGCTGCTCCCCGCCTCCTACGACCTCCCCGGCGCCCGCCTCCTCGACCTCGTCCAGGTCATGGACCGCATCCGAGCCGAATGCCCCTGGTCCTCCCGGCAGACCCACAAGGGACTGGCGAAGTACGGCATCGAGGAGGCGTACGAACTCGTCGAGGCCATCGAGGACGGCGACCGCGACGAACTCCGCGAGGAGCTGGGCGACGTCCTCCTCCAGGTCGTCTTCCACGCCCGGATCGCCGAGGAGGACGAGGAGTCCCCCTTCTCCGTCGACGACGTGGCGGGCACGATCGTCACCAAACTCGTCCACCGCCACCCGCACGTCTTCGGTGACGCCACCGCGACCACCCCCGAGGAGGTCAAGGAGCACTGGCTGCGCACCAAGGCGGTGGAGAAGCGCCGGGACTCGGTCACCGACGGCATCCCCCTCCACCAGCCGGCCCTCGCCCTGGCGGCCAAGCTGGCATCCCGGGTGCGGTCGGCGGCCCTGGACGTGCCGGTGCCGCCCACCGGGGGAATCGGCTACGAACTGCTCGCCCTGGCGGCGCGTGCCGAGGCGCAGGGAGTGGATCCGGAGGCGGCGCTCAGAGCGGCGGCGCGCACCTACCGGGACACGATCCGTGCGGTCGAGGGCGTGGGGGAGCAGTGAGGGCCGGGGGGATCAGTACGGTGGCGGGGTCTTGATTCCGTCGGGGGACGGCACGGGGGGTTCGTATGGAGCGGGAGCCGGAGCAGGAGGAGGGGACCGCCGGGCGGGCGGCCGGTCCCGCGGGTGACCACGTCGACTTCCGCCACGCCACCTTCCACGCCCCCGTGATCGGGACCCAGTACACCTACGCGCCGGCGGTGCCCGCCCCCCTCGCTCCCGCCGACACCTGGCCCCGGCTGCGCGCCGTGCGCCGTCTCACCCTCGGCATACGCCCGGCCCGCCGCTTCGGTGAGGAGCCGACGCTGCCGCCGTACGTGCGCCGTGACGTGGACGACGCGCTCGACCGGATCGTCAGGAACCGGCTGCGCACCGGCGGACTGGCCGTGGTCACCGGGGAGGCGCTCTCGGGCAAGTCGAGGACGGCCTGGGCGGCACTGCGCCGCGCCGGCGGCGCCGGGACGCGCGTCCACATCGCCCAGCCGGGCGCGGACCTGCGCGGACTGCCCGCCGCCCTGCGCGGCCGCGACCGCTCCTGCCACCACGTCCTCTGGCTGGACGACCTTGAAGGCCACCTCGGCGCCGAGGGCCTGACGGCGGGCCTGCTGGCGGAGTGCGTGCACGAGGGCGTCCTCGTCCTGGCGACGATGCGCGACGACGCGTACGACATCCACCGCTTCGGGGACGGACCGACCGCCCGTGTGCTGAGCGGGGCGCCCACGGCCGGGCTGTCGTGCCGTTGGAGCGCGGGCGAACTGACGCGCCTGGCCGGGGCCGCCGACCCGCGTCTGGCGGACGCACGGCGGTACCGGGGCGCCCTCGGCGTCACCCAGTTCCTCGCGGTGGGCCCGGAACTGTGGCAGGAGTGGCGGCGGGCCGAACGGCCGGGGGCACAGCCGGGCGGACACCTCCTGGTGCGCCTCGCCGTCGACCTGGCCCGCTGCGGGCTCACGGCGGCCGTGCCCCTGGCGGAGTTCGAGCAACGGACGGCACGGTCCTTCCCCGCGTCCGACCTGGACTGGGCGGCCAGACCCCGGCTCGGCGCCGTCGGCCTGCTGGTCCCGGGGGAGCGGGCCGGGACCTGGCGGGCGAGCGGGCCCCTGGTCGCGGACGCCCTGCGCTCCACCGAGCTGCCGCCCCCGGGACCCGACCGGTGGTCGTTCGCCGCAGAGACGGCCCGGGAGCACGGCCCGGACGACTTCGAAGCGGTGGTCCGGGCGGGCCGTGCCGCGCTGCGCGGGTGGGCGGAGGCGGACGACGAGTACGCGGTGTGGTCCCTCGCCGACCTCGCGGCCCTGGCCGGGGACGACACCGACGCCCGGTTCTGGTACCGGAGACTCGCGGAGCTCGTCCCGAGGCTGGCCCAGCCCTTCGCCGAGTATCTCCTGGGACGGGGCGAGGACGACGAAGCCGTCCCCTACCTCATGAAGGCGGCCGGGGCCGGCCACGAGCGTGCCGTGCACGACCTCGGCCCGCTCCTGCTCGCCCGGGCCGAACACTGGCTCGCCCGCTCCGCCGAAGCCGGTTCGACGTCCGCCGCCGGGCAGCTCACCGCCCTCCGCGCAGCCCTCGCCGGCGACCGGGCTACCGTCGAGGAGTGACCGACCAGCCCCGCCGCGACACCGACGCCCCACCCCGCCGCGACCCCGACACCCCGCCGGCCCCCGAGCTCTTCACCTGGGAGTTCGCCACCGACCCCTACCCGGCCTACGCCTGGCTGCGCGAGCACGCCCCCGTGCACCGCACCCGGCTCCCCAGCGGAGTGGAGGCCTGGCTGGTCACCCGGTACGCGGACGCCAAGCAGGCCCTCGCCGACCAGCGGCTGTCGAAGAACCCCGCCCACCACGACGAGCCCGAGCACGCCAGGGGCAGGACCGGCATCCCCGGCGAGCGCAAGGCCGAGCTGATGACGCATCTGCTGAACATCGACCCGCCGGACCACACCCGGCTGCGGCGCCTGGTCAGCAAGGCGTTCACGCCCCGCCGCGTCGCCGAGTTCGCGCCCCGCGTCCAGGAGCTGACCGACCAGCTCATCGACCGGTTCGCCGCCCGGGGGACCGCCGACCTCATCCACGACTTCGCCTTCCCCCTCCCCATCTACGCCATCTGCGACCTGCTGGGCGTCCCCAGGGAGGACCAGGACGACTTCCGCGACTGGGCCGGGATGATGATCCGGCACGGCGGCGGACCGCGCGGCGGTGTCGCACGGTCGGTGAAGAAGATGCGCGGCTACCTGTCCGAGCTCATCCACCGCAAGCGTGAGGCTCTCCCCGCCGAACCGACCCCCGGCGAGGACCTCATCTCCGGCCTCATCCGCGCCTCCGACCACGGTGAGCACCTCACCGAGAACGAGGCCGCCGCCATGGCCTTCATCCTGCTGTTCGCCGGTTTCGAGACCACCGTCAACCTCATCGGCAACGGCACCTACGCCCTGCTCACCCACCCCGGCCAGCGCCGACGGCTCCAGGACTCCCTGGCCGCCGGCGACCCCGGCCTGCTGGAGACCGGCATCGAGGAACTCCTGCGCTTCGACGGCCCCGTGGAGCTCGCCACCTGGCGCTTCGCCACCCACCCGCTCACCATCGGCGGCCAGGACATCGCACCCGGCGACCCCGTCCTCGTCGTCCTCGCGGCCGCCGACCGCGACCCGGAGCGCTTCACCGACCCGGACACCCTGGACCTCTCCCGCCGCGACAACCAGCACCTCGGCTACGGCCACGGCATCCACTACTGCCTGGGCGCCCCGCTCGCCCGGCTGGAGGGCCGGACCGCACTCGCCACCCTCCTCACCCGGCTGCCCGACCTGCGCCTCGCGGCGGACCCGGCCGACCTGAGGTGGCGCGGCGGTCTCATCATGCGCGGACTGCGCACCCTCCCCGTGGAGTTCACGCCCCCCACGCCCCGGTGAGCGACCCACGCGCCCGGTGAGCGACCCACGCCCCGCCGACCACCACTCACCACCCACACCCCGCAGCCGTCCGCTGACCGACCGTCATGTGAGGGAACGGCGAAGCGGAGGTGTCGGCTTCTCGACTCTGTGATCTTCACGTGATCCGCGCGGCATTAACTTGTGACAAGTGATCGTGTGCCGATACGTTCACTCGTCAGCGCGACGCCTCGGCACCACCCGTCGCGCGGGTCAATGCTGTCTCGAGAAAGGCCCCCCGCATGCTCACCGGGAACGGTCGTCATCGTCGCCCCCGCCAGGCCCCGGCCCTCCTCGTCGCGGCCGGCGTGACCGGCTCGGCCATCGCCATCCCGCTGCTCGGCGCCACCGGCGCGAGCGCCGCGGACAACACGGTGTGGGACACGGTGGCGGAGTGCGAGACCGGGGGCTCCTGGAGCGCCAACGAGGGCGGCGGCGAGTACGGCGGCCTGTCCCTCACCCAGGAGAACTGGGAGGCGTACGGCGGGCTCGACTACGCCCCGCGCCCGGACCTGGCCAGCCGCAACCAGCAGATATCCGTCGCCCAGAAGGTCCTCGCGGACCAGGGTGTCGGCGCGTGGGGCACGTGCGGGCTGACGTCCGGTCTGAGCGCGGACTCCGGCTCGGCGGACCTGGACACCGGCGTGGCCGAGGATTCGTCCGACTCCTCCGTGACGTCCGGCTTGTCCGACCTGTCCAAGGGGTCGTCCGGCTCGTCGGACTCCTCCAGTCCCTCCTCCGAGTCCTCCGACTCCTCGGCGGATTCCGGCGAGGAATCCACCGGCGCGGCCACCGGATCCGCCACGGAGTCTCCGGAAGCATCCGCATCGTCCCCTTCGTCCTCTTCCTCCTCCACGTCGGGCAAGTCCGGCACGTCCGGCACGTCCACCGGTTCCGGTGCGAGCGGCTCCGCGGCGGGCGGCGGCTCGTCCACCGCGACCCCGGAGGCGGACGCCTCGGACAACCCGACCCAGGACGCGGGCTCTTGGAGCCTGGTCGACACCGGTTCGGCCGACGCGCTGTCCAGCGGCACCACGTCCGACGACACCGCGTCCGACGATGCCGCGTCCACCGGCTCGGGCCGCCACCGCGGCGGCAGCGCCGACGAGGGCACGGCCGACGGCACCACCACCGCCTCCTCCGGCCGGCACGCCGCCGACACCCTCAGCGGCACGGCGGCCACCTACACCGTCCAGGCGGGCGACTCCCTCGTCACCATCGCCGACTCCCTTGGCCTCGACGGCGGATGGCGTGCGCTCTACGCCGAGAACAAGGACGTCATCGGCGCCGACCCGAGCAACATCGTGCCCGGTCAGACGCTTGCGACAGGGGCTGAATAGGGCGTAAAAGCCGCGAAAACGGGGGGAGTTCACGTCATGCTTCGCGTCGAATGTCCGGTTCGGTGAAAGTGTGGGATGAGTCTCAGAAGCCCTGATCGTCTTTGAAATTCCCCCGATCGCCTGCCTACGGTCATGACCGCTCGGCAACCCGAGCCCCGGCCGTCGCAACGCCGAATCCTGCCAGCGGCCACCCGGGAACAGTCGTCGCGTCAAGCGCCGCAGGCAGGAGCGGGGGACCCAAGGTAAGTGCCGCACCGGGTGGTCGACGGACGCGGCTAGGGGTGAAGCCATGCCTCCCGGGGAGGCGTGGCCGGGCAACTCAACCGGCCCGAACCCGACAGCTCACCTCGCAGGCGTCGGTGAGGGGATCGATCCATGCTGTTCTCCGGCAAGGGCAAGCACCGTCGTCCGTCCAAGGCCACCCGCGCCATCGCCGTCGCCGGTGTCACCGGCGCCGCCGTCGCCGCCCCGCTGATGGCGGCCGGCAACGCCTCCGCCGCCACCGCCTCCGAGTGGGACGCGGTCGCCCAGTGCGAGTCCGGCGGCAACTGGTCCATCAACACCGGCAACGGCTACTACGGCGGCCTCCAGTTCTCCGCCTCCACCTGGGCCGCGAACGGCGGCACGCAGTACGCCGCCACCGCCGACAAGGCCACCAAGTCCCAGCAGATCCAGATCGCCGAGAAGGTCCTCGCGAGCCAGGGCAAGGGCGCCTGGCCGGTCTGCGGCAAGGGCCTGTCCGGCGCCGCCTACGCCGGCGGTTCCTCCTCCTCCGACTCCTCCTCGGACTCTTCCTCCGACTCCTCGGCCGCCTCCTCCGGCTCCGCCTCCAGCGGCTCCGGCTCCTCGGACTCCGGCACCACGAGCCGTTCGACCGAGCAGCAGAGCGCCTCCCGCTCCGCCGAGCGCCCGGCCGCCCAGAGCCAGAAGACGGTCACCACCCCGACCGGCGAGAAGGTCGAGAAGGGCGACGGCGAGTACAAGGTGGTCACCGGCGACACCCTCAGCTCCATCGCCCAGGAGCAGGACGTCACGGGCGGCTGGGAGAAGCTGTTCCAGCTCAACAAGGACATCGTCGACGACGCCGACCTCATCTACCCGGGCCAGCAGCTGCACCTGAAGTGACACCTGGCTCCCAGCGCGGCCACAGCCCCCGCACAGGCGTGGTCCGCACACTGAAGACCTCGTGAGGGTCCCCCCCGTCCCCACGAGCGCCCCGCCCCGGCGCGCGTTCCCCCGTACGCGCCGGGGCGGGGCATTTCTTTGCCCGCCCGCCATCCGCCTGTTGGTCACCCTCTTTGTTCCGGGTGGGAACAATGTGTACCGTCAGCCTGTCCACGGGGCGGTCGGTCGGCTGTCGGCGGCCCCGGGACGGTTAGGCTCTAGTCGCAAGGCCACATCAAGGGATCAACAAGGGCCGCCCGCGGCCCACGTGCCCCGCACAACCAGCGTCACATCCCATGAAGGAGATGCTCGTGCCGTCCATCGACGTCGTCGTAGCCCGGGAAATCCTGGACTCCCGAGGCAACCCCACGGTCGAGGTCGAGGTCGGCCTCGACGACGGCAGCACGGGTCGTGCCGCCGTCCCGTCCGGCGCCTCCACCGGCGCCTTCGAGGCCATCGAGCTCCGCGACGGTGACCCGAACCGCTACCAGGGCAAGGGCGTCGAGAAGGCCGTCCTCGCCGTCATCGAGCAGATCGGCCCGGAGCTGGTCGGCTACGACGCCACCGAGCAGCGCCTGATCGACCAGGCGATGTTCGACCTGGACGCCACCGACAACAAGGGCTCCCTCGGCGCCAACGCCATCCTCGGCGTCTCCCTCGCCGTCGCCCACGCCGCCTCCGAGGCCAGCGACCTGCCCCTCTTCCGCTACCTGGGCGGCCCGAACGCGCACCTGCTGCCGGTGCCGATGATGAACATCCTGAACGGCGGCTCGCACGCCGACTCCAACGTGGACATCCAGGAGTTCATGATCGCCCCCATCGGCGCGGAGTCCTTCTCCGAGGCCCTGCGCTGGGGCACCGAGGTCTACCACACCCTGAAGAAGGTCCTGAAGAGCAAGGGCCTGTCCACCGGCCTCGGCGACGAGGGCGGCTTCGCCCCGAACCTCGGCTCCAACCGCGAGGCCCTCGACCTCATCCTCGAGGCGATCAAGGAGGCCGGCTACACCCCCGGCGAGCAGATCGCCCTGGCGCTCGACGTCGCCGCGTCCGAGTTCTACAAGGACGGCTCCTACACCTTCGAGGGCAAGGAGCGCACGGCCGCCGAGATGACCGAGTACTACGCCGAGCTCGTCGCGGCGTACCCGCTCGTCTCCATCGAGGACCCGCTGTTCGAGGACGACTGGGAGGGCTGGAAGACCATCACCGCCAAGCTCGGTGACAAGGTCCAGCTCGTCGGCGACGACCTGTTCGTCACCAACCCCGAGCGCCTCGCCCGCGGTATCGAGGAGGGCGCCGCCAACGCGCTGCTCGTGAAGGTGAACCAGATCGGTTCGCTCACCGAGACCCTCGACGCCGTCGAGCTGGCCCAGCGCAACGGCTTCAAGTGCATGATGTCCCACCGCTCCGGCGAGACCGAGGACGTCACCATCGCCGACCTGGCCGTCGCCACCAACTGCGGCCAGATCAAGACCGGCGCCCCGGCCCGCTCCGAGCGCGTCGCCAAGTACAACCAGCTGCTGCGCATCGAGGAGATCCTCGACGACGCCGCGGTGTACGCCGGCCGCAGCGCCTTCCCGCGCTTCCGCGAGGTCTCCAAGGGCTGACCCGCCCCCGGGTGAGGCT
This sequence comes from Streptomyces sp. NPDC003247, assembly GCF_042888135.1. Lineage (NCBI taxonomy): Bacteria > Bacillati > Actinomycetota > Actinomycetes > Kitasatosporales > Streptomycetaceae > Streptomyces > Streptomyces sp. NPDC003247. The sequence goes on along the minus strand of NZ_JBIAPF010000013.1, from coordinate 87,676 downwards.
CAGCCAGTCGTACGTACGTCCCCGTACTCGGTCCCGTACCGTGTCCGGGGACGTACGCACGTGTGAGACGGGAGGCGGGGACAGGTGGCCGTGAAGGACCGGGACCGTTTCTCGACCGCGACCAGGATCCGGCTGCTCGGTGAGCAGACGGCGGCCCGCGTCTACCGTTCCCAGACCAAACGGCAGGCCCGCCGCTCGCGCCTCACCGGCCGCGCGGCGCTGCTCGCGCTCGTGCTGTGCTCGATGATCGTCGCCCTGGCCTACCCCATGCGGCAGTACGTCTCGCAGCGCGCCGACATCGCCGATCTGGAGCGCGAGAAGGAACAGGCCAGGCAACGGGTGGAAGAACTGCGTGACCTCAAGGCACGCTGGCAGGACGACGCGTACGCCGAGCAGCAGATCCGGGAGCGGCTGCACTACGTCATGCCGGGCGAGACCGGCTTCATCGTCATCGACCCGGCCGCCGCCCGGCAGACCCGCGCCGACCTGGGGGCCGCCGACCGCCCCTGGTACGCGAACGTCTGGGACGGCGTCGACCGGTCCGACGCCTCCGACCAGTGACCCGTGAGGTCTTGCGGGACCCCACGGGGCTCGACCCGACACGAGACCGCGCCGGGCTCGACCCGACACGAGACCGCGCCGGGCCCGACCCGTGAGACCGCGGAGCTCGCTCCCTGAGATCCCAGAGCCGAACCCCAGAGCCGATAGAAAGACAGGCATGAAAACGCCCCCGCCGCCCACTCCGCGCACCGAGCCCACCGACGCGGACGTCGAGGCCTTCCAGCAGCAGCTCGGGCGCCCGCCCCGCGGCCTGCGCGCGATCGCGCACCGCTGCCCCTGCGGCCAGCCGGACGTCGTGGAGACGGCCCCCCGCCTCCCCGACGGCACGCCGTTCCCGACGCTGTACTACCTGACGTGCCCCAAGGCCTCCTCCGCCATCGGCACCCTGGAGGCCAACGGCGTCATGAAGGAGATGACGGCCCGCCTGGAGACCGACCCGGAGCTGGCCGCCGCCTACCGCGCCGCCCACGAGGACTACGTCCGGCGCCGGGACGAGATCGAGGAGCTGAAGGGCTTCCCCAGCGCGGGCGGCATGCCGGACCGGGTCAAGTGCCTGCACGTCCTGGTCGCCCACTCCCTGGCGGCCGGCCCCGGGGTCAACCCCCTGGGCGACGAGGCGCTGGAGATGCTGCCGGAGTGGTGGCGCAAGGGGCCGTGCGTGGTGCCGTCGGGACCGCCCTCCGGGGAGGGGTGGCAGGTGGAGGCCGGCGACTCCGGCTGGTTCGCCTTCAAGCCCGCAGAGTCCGCCGAGTCCGACGAGCCCGTCAAGCCCGCCGAGTCCGACGAGCCCGTAGAGCCCGCCGAGTCCGTGGAGTCCGTCGAGTCCGAGGAGGACGAGAAGTGACCCGGGTCGCCGCCGTCGACTGCGGCACGAACTCCATCCGTCTCCTCGTCGCCGACGCGGACCCGTCGACCGGTGAACTGGTCGAGCTGGACCGCCGGATGACGATCGTCCGCCTGGGCCAGGGCGTCGACCGCACCGGGCGGCTCGCGCCCGAGGCACTGGAGCGGACCTTCGCGGCCTGCCGGGAGTACGCGGCCGTCATCAAGCGGTACGGCGCCGAACGGCTGCGCTTCGTCGCCACCTCCGCCTCCCGGGACGCCGAGAACCGGGACGACTTCGTCCGCGGGGTGCTGGACATCCTGGGCGTGGAACCGGAGGTCATCTCCGGCGACCAGGAGGCGGAGTTCTCCTTCACCGGCGCGACCAAGGAACTGTCGGGCCGGGACGACCTCGCCCGCCCCTACCTGGTCGTGGACATCGGGGGCGGCTCCACGGAGTTCGTCGTCGGCGACGACCACGTCCGCGCGGCCCGCTCGGTCGACGTCGGCTGCGTCCGGATGACCGAGCGCCACCTGGTGCACGAGGGCACGGTGAGCGACCCGCCCACGGCGGAGCAGATCGCGGCGATGCGCGCCGACATCGAGCACGCCCTGGACGTCGCGGAGCGGACCGTGCCGCTGCGCGAGGCACACACGCTGGTCGGCCTGGCGGGCTCGGTGACCACGGTCTCGGCGATCGCGCAGGAACTGCCGGAGTACGACTCCGCGGCCATCCACCACTCCCGTGTCTCCCGGGAGCGGGTCCGCGAGATCACAGAGTGGCTGCTGCGCTCCACGCACGCAGAGCGCGCCGCGGTGCCCTCGATGCACCCGGGCCGGGTGGACGTGATCGCCGCGGGCGCCCTCGTCCTGCTCTCGATCATGGAGCGGACGGGCGCCGAGGAGGTCGTCGTGAGCGAGCACGACATCCTCGACGGCATAGCGTGGTCGGTGGCCTGACCCCCTCGCCCGGCCCCCGCGACGACCCCGCGCGACCCCGCGCCGACCCCGCGCCGACCCCGCGACGGCCCTTCCCGGCACTCTCCTGAGCAGTACGAACACCGTATGAGCGCGTCGGAAGGGCCGTCCGGGGCCCTTCGGCGACACCCCGTCGGAAAACTTCGTGAAGTTCTTCACAAGGAATTCGGCCCCGTCGGAGGACACGCGCCCCCCAGTTGACCCTTCTGGGGCCCCTGAGCCCGTGTGAACGTGTTCAAAAGAGGCGCGCGCGGACGTTTCGCGGAGCCCGGGGCGGAGGTGTTTCGAAGGCCTCACGCGAGCCCGCGCGGCCCGGAGAGGCAGCTCACGCGGCATTGACAACGCCCCGCCCTACACGCGGGTTCCCCTTTCGCGCCATGACCTGGGTCACGCGGATCGCGGAGGATAGCACACCCTATGTTGTTGCTTGTGAAGGGGCGCACGAGCGACCCCCCTGAGGCGGGTGGATACTCGATGGCATGAGCACCACGGAGCGTCCCAGGATCCTCGTAGTAGGCGGTGGGTACGTAGGCCTGTACGCGGCTCGGCGCATCCAGAAGAAGATGCGCTACGGCGAGGCGACCGTCACGGTCGTCGACCCCCGGTCGTACATGACCTACCAGCCCTTCCTCCCCGAAACCGCCGCCGGCAACATCTCCCCGCGCCACGTCGTCGTCCCGCTGCGACGCGTGCTGCCCAAGGCGGAGGTCCTCACCGGCCGGGTCACCACCATCGACCAGGACCGCAAGGTCGCCACGATCGCCCCGCTGGTCGGCGAGGCGTACGAGCTGCCCTTCGACTACCTGGTCGTCGCGCTCGGCGCGGTCTCCCGCACCTTCCCGATCCCCGGCCTCGCCGAACAGGGCATCGGCATGAAGGGCATCGAGGAGGCCATCGGTCTGCGCAACCACGTCCTCGAGCAGCTCGACAAGGCCGACTCCACCACCGACGAGGAGATCCGCCGCAAGGCGCTCACCTTCGTCTTCATCGGTGGCGGCTTCGCGGGCGCGGAGACCATCGGCGAGGTCGAGGACCTGGCCCGCGACGCGGCCAAGTACTACAAGAACGTGTCCCGCGAGGACATGCGCTTCATCCTGGTCGACGCCGCCGACAAGATCCTCCCCGAGGTCGGCCCCAAGCTGGGCCAGTACGGCAAGCAGCACCTGGAGAGCCGCGGCGTGGAGATCTACCTCTCCACCTCCATGGACTCCTGCGTCGACGGCCACGTCGTGCTGAAGAACGGCCTCGAGGTCGACTCCAACACGATCGTCTGGACGGCGGGCGTCAAGCCGAACCCGGCCCTCGCCCGTTACGGCCTGCCCCTCGGCCCGCGCGGCCACATCGACTGCGCCCCGACCCTCCAGGTCCAGGGCACGGACTACATCTGGGCCGCCGGCGACAACGCGCAGGTCCCCGACCTCGCCGCCCGCAAGGCCGGTGTGGAGAACGCCTGGTGCCCGCCGAACGCGCAGCACGCGCTGCGTCAGGCCAAGGTCCTCGGCGACAACGTGATCTCCGGCATGCGGGGCTTCCCGCAGAAGGAGTACGCGCACGCCAACAAGGGCGCGGTGGCCGGCCTCGGCCTCCACAAGGGCGTCGCGATGATCGTCATGGGCAAGATGAAGATCAAGCTCAAGGGCCGGCTGGCGTGGTACATGCACCGCGGCTACCACGGCCTGGCGATGCCGACGTGGAACCGCAAGATCCGCGTCTTCGCCGACTGGACGCTCGGCATGTTCCTCAAGCGTGAGGTCGTCGCCCTCGGCGCCCTGGAGTCCCCGCGCGAGGAGTTCTACGAGGCCGCCAAGCCGGCCCCGGTCGCCGCCAAGCCGGTCTCCGGCAAGACGGAGGAGAAGGCGAAGGCCTCCTGACCTCCGCTCACCGAACGCCCCGAAGGGGCCGCCCGCCATCCGTGGTGCGGGCGGCCCCTTCGGCGTTCCCCCGGATGGTTTGCCCAGTCATGACACGCGTGGGGGACTGCGACGGGCCCCCTCAGGTGTTTACGTGGTGTCAGGACTTTCCGGGATCACTCCCACGGAGGTGTGCACCATGGCTGACGCCGCGTCGCGGCTCCATGCCCTCGTCGAACAGTTGCTGGCCGCCCCCTTCCCGGTCCGCGTCCGGGCCTGGGACGGTTCGCAGGCGGGTCCGCCCGACGCGCCGACCCTGGTCGTACGCAACCGCCGGGCCCTGCGCCGCCTCCTGTTCAAACCCGGCGAACTGGGCCTGGCCCGCGCCTGGGTGGCCGGCGACCTGGACATCGAGGGCGACCTCTACACCACCCTCGGCCTCCTCTCCGGCCTCATCTGGGAACGCGGCGACGACGCCCGTACCCTCTCCGAGGCGCTGCGCGACCCCCGCTTCCGCTCGGCGGTCCGCGGTCTGCTGAAGCTCGCCGGCCCGCCGCTGCCTCCCGCCCCGCCCCGCGAGGAGGTCCGCCGCGCCCGCCATCTGCACACCCGCCGCACCGACAGACGCGCCATCAGCCACCACTACGACGTCGGCAACGACTTCTACGAACTCGTCCTGGGCCCGTCCATGGTGTACTCCTGCGCCTACTGGGAGTCCCCCGACAGCACCCTGGAGGCCGCCCAGCGCGACAAGCTCGAACTGGTCTGCCGCAAGCTCGCCCTGGCCCCGGGGCAGCGCCTGCTGGACGTCGGCTGCGGCTGGGGCTCGATGGCCGTCCACGCGGCCCGCGAGCACGGCGTGCACGTCGTCGGCATCACGCTCTCCCAGGAGCAGGCGACGTACGCCCGCAAGCGGGTCGCGGACGCCGGCCTCACCGACCGGGTCGAGATCCGCGTCCAGGACTACCGCGACGTCACCGACGGGCCCTACGACGCGATCTCGTCCATCGGCATGGCCGAGCACGTCGGCGCCGAACGCTACCTGGAGTACGCGAACGCCCTGTACGCCCTGCTCCGGCCGGGCGGCCGGCTGCTCAACCACCAGATCGCCCGCCGCCCCCAGCGCGACGAGTCCGACTACCACGTGGACGAGTTCATCGACGCGTACGTCTTCCCGGACGGCGAACTCGCCCCCGTGGGCACCACGGTCACCCAGCTGGAGCGCGCGGGCTTCGAGGTCCGCGACGTGGAGTCGATCCGCGAGCACTACGCCCTCACCCTGCGCCGGTGGGTCGACCGTCTGGAGGCCGACCGGGCGCGGGCGGCGCGGCTCACCTCGCCCGGCCGCGCCCGGGTCTGGCGCCTGTACATGGCGGCCTCCGCCCTCGCCTTCGAACGCAACCGCATCGGCGTCAACCAGGTCCTGGCCGTCCGCACCCCGGACACCGGCACCTCCGGGCTGCCGCTGCGCGCCCGCACCTGGAACTGAACCGGCCCCGACGACGAAGGGCCCCGGCACGCCACCGCGCACCGGGGCCCCGCCGCCCTGCGGTCACTCGGACTTGATCGCCGCCAGCATGTTCAGCCGGGCCGCCCGCCGCGCCGGCCACAGCGCCGCGAGCACGCCCACCCCGGCGGCCAGCACCAGGAACAGCGCCATCCGCCCCCACGGCACGACGAGTTCGTACGTCGCCATCTTCGTGCCGAGCAGTTCGCCGGCCGCCCAGCCGAAGAACACGCCGAGCCCGATGCCGAGCACCCCGCCGAAGAGGGAGATCACCAGCGACTCCAGGCGCACCATCCGCTTGACCGCCCTGCGGTCCAGGCCGATGGCCCGCAGCATGCCGATCTCCTGGGAGCGCTCGAACACCGACATCGCCAGGGTGTTGATGACCCCGAGCACCGCGACGATCACCGCCATCGCGAGCAGGCCGTAGAGCATGTTCAGCATCAGCGTGAAGATCTGCGAGATCTGGTCGGAGAGGTCCTGCTTGCTCTGGACCCTGATGGCCGGGTTGGAGCCGAGGGCCTTCTCCAGCTCGTCCTGCGTCGCGTCCGACACACCGCCGGACGTCTTGACCATGACCTGCATGTCGGCCGGGTCGTCCTGGTGCGGGGCGAGGGCCGTGTTGTCGAGCATGATGCCCCGGATCATCTGGTTGCCCTGGTAGACCCCGGCGACGGTCAGCCGCTGCTTCTGCCCGTCCTCGTACGTCACCGTGAACGCGGAGCCGGCCTTCCAGCCGTGCGACGCGGCGGTGTCGCCGTCCACGACGACCCGCGCGCCGCCGACCTCGAAGGAACCGTCGTCGACCGTGAGGTCGGTCAGCTCGCCGATGGCGGAGCCGGTGACGCCGGTGAGGTACTCGGTCTTCCCGTCGATGCGCGCGGGGGCGTTGCGCAGCGGGCTGGAGGCGGTCACCCCGGCGGTGGAGCTCAGCTTCTTCTCGACGTCGGGGGAGAGGGCGTTGCCGTTGGCCATCGACACCACGTAGTCGGCCTCGATCGCCGCGGACGCCATCTTGTCGATGGACGTCTGGAGGCTGCCCGCCATCACCGTCATGCCGGTGATCAGGGTCAGGCCGATCATCAGCGCGGAGGCCGTGGCCGCCGTACGGCGCGGGTTGCGCACCGAGTTCTGCCGGGCCAGCTTGCCGGACACCCCGAAGACGCGCAGCACGGGCGCGGCGGCCGCGATCAGCGGGCGGGACAGCAGCGGGGTCAGCACGAACACGCCGATGATGAGCAGGACCGCGCCGAGCCCCATGGGGGCCTGGCCGTCGGAGCCGTCCATCGTCGTGGCGGTCAGGACGACCGCGACACCGGCGGCCGAGAACAGGGCGCCGAGGGTGTTGCGCAGGACCATCGACCTGGTGGACGCCGTGGCGTGCACGCTGCTCATCGCGGCGACCGGCGGGATCTTCGCGGCCCGGCGGCCCGGCAGCCAGGCCGCCAGCACGGTGATGACGACGCCGACGAGGAGGGCGGCCGCGACCGTGCCGGGCGAGACCACCAGCGGCCCGTCCGGGATCGTCGCTCCCAGGGTGCCCACCAGGGCGCGCAGCCCGGCGCCGATGCCGATGCCCGCGACCAGACCGGCCACCCCGGCGACCGCGCCGACCGCGAACGCCTCGATCAGCACCGACCGGGTGACCTGCCGGCGGGAGGCGCCGACCGCGCGCAGCAGCGCCAGTTCCTTGGTGCGCTGGGCGACCAGCATGGTGAAGGTGTTGGCGATGATGAAGGTGCCGACGAACAGCGCGATGCCGGCGAAGACCAGCAGGACCTGCTTCAGCCCGCTCGTCGAGGCGGCGATCGTCTCCGCCTGGTCGTCGGCGAGCTGCGTGCCGGTGGTGGTCTCGACGCGGTCCTCGGACAGCGCCTTGTCCAGCGCGGCCTTCAGCGCGGCCTGCGAGGTGCCGGCGGCGGCCTTCACGTCGATCTCGTCGTACGCGCCGGTCTTGCCGAACAGCTGCTGGGCGGTGGCGGTGTCGAACAGGGCGAGGCTGCCACCGGCGGCGACGTTGCCGTCGTCGGTGGTGAAGATGCCGGTGATCTTCGGGGTCAGTACGGGACCGTCCACCGACAGGCGCACGGTGTCGCCGACCTCGTAGCCGGCCCGCCGGGCGGTCTCGGAGTCGATGGCGACCTCGTTCGCGCCGTGCGGGGCGCTGCCCTCCTCCAGCGGGTACCGGGGGTCCTCGGTCCCCCAGTAGTTGCCGCCCTGGGACTGGAAGCCGCCGCCGACGAGCTTGCCGTCCTTGTCGGCGAGGGCGGTGAAGCCGGTGACGACGCCCACGGCGGACGCGGCGCCCGGCACCTCGGCGCTCCGCTCGCGCAGGTCCTCGGTCAGCTCGGGCGTCCGGCCGATGCGGTCGCCGGTGTCCTCGGGGGTCTCGGCGGTCACGGCGACGTCGACCTGGTCGAAGCCCTTGGCGGAGCTGTTCTGGAGGGCGTTGGAGAGGGTGTTGGTGAAGACCAGGGTCCCCGACACGAAGGCCACGCCGAGCATCACGGCGAGCACGGTCATCAGGAGCCGGGCCTTGTGCGCGAGGACGTTGCGCAAGGCAGTGCGGAACATGGGGTTCTTCTCTTCTCGGTCCGGTCTTCTCAGCCCGGTCTTCTCGGACCGGTCTTGTCGGTCCGGTGTGTGGGGCCGGTGGTCCTGACGGGGGATCAGCTGGTGCGGCCCTTGGCGTCGAACTGCTTCATGCGGTCCAGCACCGTCTCCGCGGTCGGCCCGTTCAGCTCGTCGACGATCCGGCCGTCCGCGAGGAACACCACCCGGTCCGCGTAGGCGGCGGCCACCGGGTCGTGGGTCACCATCACCACCGTCTGCCCCAGTTCCCGTACGGAGTTGCGCAGGAAGCCCAGCACCTCGGCGCCCGAGCGGGAGTCGAGGTTGCCGGTCGGCTCGTCGCCGAAGATGATGTCCGGCCGGGACGCCAGCGCGCGGGCGACGGCGACGCGCTGCTGCTGGCCGCCGGAGAGCTGCGAGGGCCGGTGGCCGAGCCGGCCGGCCAGCCCGACCATCCCGATCACGGTGTCCAGCCACTCCTTGTCCGCCTTGCGGCCGGCGATGTCCATCGGGAGGGTGATGTTCTCCAGGGCGGTCAGCGTGGGCAGCAGGTTGAACGCCTGGAAGATGAAGCCGATCTTGTCGCGGCGCAACTTGGTGAGCTGCTTGTCCTTCAGGGAGCCCAGCTCGGTGTCGCCGATCCGCACGGAGCCGGAGGAGAAGGTGTCCAGGCCGGCGACGCAGTGCATCAGCGTCGACTTGCCGGAGCCGGACGGGCCCATGATCGCGGTGAACTCGGCCTGCCGGAAGTCGACGGAGACCCGGTCGAGGGCGACCACCTGGGTCTCGCCCTGTCCGTAGATCTTGGACAGGTCCGTGGCGCGTGCGGCCACGGCGGTGGTCCGGTCGGCGAGGGAGGTGGTGGGCACGGGGTGACTCCTGTCGGGGGGACGTCGTTGCACTGGGGGACGTGAACCATCGTCCCGGCGGTCCGCCGCCGTGTAGTCAGCCGTTGTTCCGGTTCCGGGGACAGACTGGGGTCGGACCGCGGAGTGCCCGTGTCATACCAGGGGATGAGACCCGTCCCTGAGACGCCGTCCGGTGGTGAAAACGTCGAGAACCGGTGGAGCACCCTCGTTCGGGCGGTGAAATTCCGTCATTCCGCATGCGCGGCCACCCGCCGCGCGCGAGCCTACTGGCAAGTGCGGATGGCCTGCTCCCTGGCCTGATGCACCCTCAGACGCCAATAAAATAAGACAACATCGGGCTGCTCTTCCGCTGTTCGGGGGACGCGTCCCGATAGGCTCAGGACTTCGATGCGGGGCCCATGGCCTGCCCGGATGGTGGAATGCAGACACGGCGAGCTTAAACCTCGCTGCCCCTCGCGGGCGTACCGGTTCGAGTCCGGTTCCGGGCACCTCCCACGCCTCCCTCCTCGCCCCCCTCCTTGCCTCCGGGGCACGCTCTCCCGTTGCCTCCGGGGCACGCCCTCCGCGACCGGAGGGCGATGCGGTCCGACGGTGGTGCGCATCGGAGCCCCCCTCCAGGTCGCCCGCCCGGAGCGGATCGCCTCCTCCCGGGCCGCCGGGACCGACCTGGCCGAGGCGTACACGGGCTTCCCGATCGGCTGACGCGGGCGGGTGATCTCCGGGCTGACGCGGGCGGGTGATCTCCGGCAGGTTCCGGGCGTGTACCGGGTCGGTCATGAATGGATCCGCCCGGTGCCGGGAATCAGCGATCCACGTAGCGTGTTGCGCAGCACGACGAGGGAAAGATCCTCCCCAAGCACTAGGGTCAATCCTTTGCCTACCTATTACTCTTGATGCCAAGGCCGCGCTGTGTGGCCATGGAGGAGTGAAATGAGGAGCAGAAACCCGGTCTTCTCGCGACGGGGGTTCAGCCGCGACAACGGCTACGCGGGCTTCAACGCCGCGCCGCAGGCCGGGGGACCCGCTGTCGGCACGCAGCAGGGCAACCCTTACGCCCAGCCGGCCGGCAACCCTTACGCGCAGAACCCTTACGCCCAGCAGGACGTGCAGTACGGCGCCCCGCAGGCCCCGGTCACCACCGCCGGTGCGATGACCATGGACGACGTGGTCGCGCGCACCGCGACGACGCTCGGCACCGTGGTCCTGACCGCCGTCCTGTCGTGGCTGCTGCTGCCCGTCGACGAGGCCAACCTCAACAAGTCGTACGGCATCGCGGTCGGTGCCGGTCTGGTCGCGATGGTGCTGGCGCTCGTCCAGTCCTTCAAGCGCCGCCCGTCGCCCGCGCTGATCCTGGCGTACGCCGCCCTCGAGGGCGTCTTCCTCGGCGTCATCTCCAGCGCGGTGTCCACGTACATCGCGGACGGGGTCGTCGCCCAGGCCGTCCTCGGCACCATGGCGGTCTTCGCCGGCGTGCTCGTGGCGTACAAGGCGGGCTGGATCCGCGTCAACCGCCGCTTCTACGGCTTCGTCATGGCGGCCGCGCTCGGCTTCGTCCTGCTGATGGCCGTGAACCTGCTGTTCACCGTCTTCGGCGGCGGCGACGGCCTCGGCTTCCGCAGCGGCGCCCTCGGCATCGTCTTCGGGGTCATCGGCATCATCCTCGGTGCCTGCTTCCTCGCCCTGGACTTCAAGCAGGTCGAGGACGGCGTGGCCTACGGCGCGCCCCGCGAGGAGGCCTGGCTCGCCGCCTTCGGCCTCACCCTGACGCTGGTGTGGATCTACATGGAGTTCCTGCGACTCCTGTCCATCCTGAACAGCAGCGACTGACGCGCACAGCAGCGACCGACGCTGACGCGACCGGCTCGCCGCCGGCACAAGGGCCCCGGGTCTTCCCGGGGCCCTTCGCCGTGTGCCGCGTGTGTCCGTGTCCTGTCCGGGACGGGGTGCCGTGGGCGCGCTAGCGCAACTTGCGCGCGGCCCTCCTCAGGTCGTACTCGTGGATGATCGCCTTGGCGTGGCCGTACGCGAGGTCGTACTCGTGGCGCAGCCAGCTGACCTTCTCCTCGAAGCGGAGAGCGGGGCCTTCGTCGACGGTGCGCAGCCAGTCGGAGACCTCACGACCGGTGCAGTGGGGGATACGAGCCAGCAGGTTGCGATGGGTCTCCGCGGAGAAGACTTGGGACATCGGCGCCTCCGAACGCAATGGGCTGTAAGCCGGTCCTTCAGGTCACCGTGCCTGAGCGTTCGCCCGTTGGCAACAGTGCGGGTACGGCGCGTACGCTCACCGCGTGGTGGATACGACGTCTCTCTCCCGTGCGGTGGACCACTTCGCCGACCGTCTGCGGGCGGCGCCCCAGAGCCGGCTCCAGCGAGGGGCCGCCGCCGAGGCCCTGGAACTGGCCCGGGAGCTGGCCCGGTGGGCGCAGCGCATCGAGGAGCCCGGAACCGAGCCCCGGCAGATGCCCGACGCCGGGATGTTCGCGGCCGCCGACCAGATCACCGTCGCCGGGCACGACCTGGAGGTCGTCCTGCGGAGCGCGGACGAGGTCGCCGAGGCGGTCGCCCTCGTCGAGGAGGCGCAGAAGCGCGCGGGCGTCTGACGCCCGGCCCCTACAGGCTCGCGATGACCCGGTCCGCCAGGATGTAGACGTTCTCCTCGCCGCAGGCGAAGGTCAGCGTGTAGGCGCCCGAGATGCCCGATCCACCCAGCAGGTACGGGGTCTCACCGGCGGTCAGGGCCGCGGCCAGGCGCTCGGCGGTCTCGCGGTGGCCCGGGGTCATGCACAAGGTGGTGCCGTCGGCGAAGACATAGACGTCCAGGGTGCCCAGCGGGCCCGGGCGGACGTCGGTCAGTCCGGTACGGGAGGCGGCGAGCTCCTCCAGGGCGGTCACCGTGCGTTCGTGGTCGTCGACGACCGGGGACTGGACGGGGACGAAGTCCGGGTGCGAGGGGTGGCGTCGGCGGGCCGCGGCCAGTTCGGCGGACTCCCCGGCGAACTCCTCGGTGTCCGCGGGCGGCTCGGTCACCGGCTCCAGCGGTTCCAGGCCCGCGAAGTCGGCCGGGCGGGGCAGGAACAGCTCGCTGTCCGACAGGCCCAGCAGGGACGGCGCGTCGGCGGCGTCACGGGACTCCTGGGCCGCCCAGAAGGCGCGCGCCTCGGCCAGCTCCCGCTCCCGCTCCTCGGCCAGCGCCGCGGCCACCGCGGCACGTATCTCGTCGGTGTCGGCCGTGGTGCGGGCGGCCGGGACGAACACGGGCGTCCCGACGGCGCGGGTCCCGGTGAGCTCGGCGCGCAGACCTGCGATCTGGCGGCGCAACTGCACGAGGGTGCGCAGGACGGCGACGCCCACGGCACCGGTGGCGGCCGTGGTGACCAGCAGGGCGATCGGCATGGCGCTCACTGACGTACTCCCGGTTCAAGGTCGACCCCCGACTTCCTACATCAGCTTGAAGGGCGGACTATCGAGCTGTCAGTGCGTAACGTCACGAAACGGACAGAATTTTCGGGTCGGGGTGTGTCGGCGGATCGGCTCTGACCTGGGCGAATCCCCACCGCGGGGGAGATAGGTCACATCCTGGGGGAGATTGGATCACGAAACGGCCCGGAGTCCGGGTGGGTCCCGGACTCCGGGCCAACGGCTCACGGCGCGTGCCCCGGCGGCTACCCAGGGGTCAACGGCTCGGCCGCCGGGCGGATCAGCTGAGGCGCTCGATCACCATCGCCATGCCCTGGCCGCCGCCGACGCACATCGTCTCCAGGCCGAACTGCTTGTCGTGGAACTGGAGGGAGTTGATGAGCGTGCCGGTGATCCGGGCGCCGGTCATGCCGAAGGGGTGGCCGACGGCGATGGCGCCGCCGTTGACGTTCAGCTTGTCGAGGTCGATGCCGAGGTCGCGGTAGGAGGGGATCACCTGCGCGGCGAACGCCTCGTTGATCTCGACCAGGTCGATGTCGTCGACGGTGAGGCCGGCGCGCCGCAGGGCCTGCTTGCTCGCCTCGACCGGGCCGAGGCCCATGATCTCGGGGGAGAGGCCGGAGACGCCGGTCGACACGATCCGGGCCAGCGGGGTCAGACCGAGCTCGCGGGCCTTGGTGTCGCTCATGATGACGAGCGCGGCGGCGCCGTCGTTGAGCGGGCAGCAGTTGCCGGCGGTGACCATGCCGTCGGGCCGGAAGACCGGCTTGAGGCCCGCCACGCCCTCCAGGGTGACGCCGGCGCGCGGGCCGTCGTCCTTGCTGACGACCGTGCCGTCGGGCGTCGTGACCGGGGTGATCTCGCGCTCCCAGAAGCCGTTCTTGAGGGCTTCCTCGGCGAGGTTCTGGGAGCGGACGCCGAACTCGTCCATGTCCTGGCGGGTGACGCCCTTGAGGCGGGCGAGGTTCTCGGCGGTCTGGCCCATCGCGATGTACGCGTCCGGGACGAGGCCGTCCTCGCGCGGGTCGTGCCAGGTGGTGCCCTCCTGCTGGGCGACGGCGGCCGTGCGGGCCTCGGCCTCGGCGAAGAGCGGGTTGTGCGTGTCCGGGAGGCCGTCGGAGCTGCCCTTGCCGAACCGGGAGACCGTCTCCACGCCGGCCGAGATGAAGACGTCGCCCTCGCCGGCCTTGATCGCGTGCAGGGCCATGCGGCTGGTCTGGAGGGACGAGGAGCAGTAGCGGGTGACGGTACAGCCGGGCAGGTGGTCCATGCCCATCTGTACGGCGACGATCCTGCCGAGGTTGTGGCCCTGCTCGCCGCCGGGGAGGCCGCAGCCGAGCATCAGGTCGTCGATGTCCCTCGGGTCCAGCTCGGGGACCTTGGCGAGGGCGGCCTGGATGATCGTGGCGGTCAGGTCGTCCGGGCGCAGGTCCTTGAGGGAGCCCTTGCCGGCGCGGCCGATGGGGGAGCGGGCGGTCGAGACGATGACGGCTTCGGGCATCACGGCTCCAGGGACGTCGAGGGTACGGAGAACTTCCGGCACGGCTGTCTGGGAAGTTACCTGTACGTATGGTCAGGGTCACGGGCGCGGCGGTGTGACCCTGGCCGCACTTTCTAAGCGCTTGCTTGGGTCGCTCGGAGGGTACCCGGCGGGAACCCGCCCGGCGTGCGTCCCCTCAGCTCCCCGGCTCGGATCCCCGGCTCAGATCCCCGACCGGCTGCCGGGCGACGCCGTGGCCGTCTCCGGCTCGGCCACCCGGCGCCGCCTGCGCCTCTTCAGCAGCGCCCACGGGCCCCGCGGCCCCGTCGGCATCGCCGCCGTGACCTCCGTACCGGCCTCGGACGCGGCCTCCGCCGCCGCCCGCGCCACCGGCAGGAACCCCTCGCGGCGGGAGGCGTCCGGGCGCTCCTCCTCGGCCGGCCACAGGCCCAGCGCCGCGCACACGGTCGGCAGCACCGCCATCGCCGCCGTGGCGTACCCCTCCGCCGAGGGGTGGTAGTGGTCGGGCCCGAACAGCTCGCGCGGGTTCGCCTCGAACTCCGGCCCCAGCAGATCGCCCAGCGACACCGTGCGGCCGCCCTGCTCGACGACGCCGATCGTCTGGGCGGCCGCCAGCTGGCGGGAGGCGCGTCTGGCCAGCCAGCGCAGGGGCTGGCCGACCGGCTCGATCGTGCCCAGGTCGGGGCAGGTGCCGACGACGACCTCCGCGCCGGCCGTGCGCAGCCGCCGTACCGCCGCCGCGAGGTGGCGCACCGAACGGGTCGGGGGCATGCGGCGGGTGACGTCGTTCGCGCCGATCATGATCACGCAGACGTCGGGCACCCGGCCGGTGTTGCCGAGGACCAGCGCGACCTGCCGGTCGAGGTCGTCGGACTGGGCGCCCGGCAGCGCCACGTTCCGCAGCTTCACCGGGCGCTCCGCCACCGCCGCCAGACCGGAGGCCAGCAGGGCCCCCGGGGTCTGCCCCGACCGGTGGACGCCCTGCCCCGCCGCCGTGGAGTCGCCGAGCAGGGTCAGCCGCAGGGCCTCCACGCCCGGGGCGGTGAAGCTCCGGCCGTACAGGCCGTCCGCCTGCGGGACGCGGGGAGGGGAGCCGTTGCCGTTGACGTGGCGCCGGGCCAGTTGCGCCTCCGCCAGCAGCAGTCCGGCCACCGCCGCGCCGGCCAGTCCGATCCCGCCGCCGCCGTAGGCCGCGCCGGCCGCGATGCGTCGGGCCACTCGTGCCCTGGACATGCTCGTCATGCCTCGACGCCACCTCCTCGAGTCCGTACACCCACTCCTTGCCCCGTACTGACCGTCGTCCAATCTTCACGGCGAGTGAACATGCGTCCTGTCCGCGGTCCGCGCCGTACGCTGGCGGCACCACCAAGACCACTGTTTTTGCAAGCGACCGGAGACAACGGTGCGATTCCACGACTCGATGATCAGCCTCGTCGGCAACACCCCGTTGGTGAAGCTCAACAGCGTGACCAAGGGCATCCAGGCGACCGTTCTGGCCAAGGTGGAGTACTTCAACCCGGGCGGCTCCGTGAAGGACCGCATCGCCCTGCGCATGATCGAGGCGGCGGAGCGGAGCGGGGAGCTGAAGCCCGGCGGCACCATCGTCGAGCCGACCAGCGGCAACACCGGCGTCGGGCTCGCCATCGTGGCGCAGCAGAAGGGGTACAAGTGCATCTTCGTGTGCCCCGACAAGGTGAGCACCGACAAGATCAACGTGCTGCGGGCGTACGGCGCCGAAGTCGTCGTCTGCCCGACCGCCGTGGACCCGGAGCACCCGGACTCCTACTACAACGTCTCCGACCGGCTGGTGCGCGAGACGCCGGGCGCGTGGAAGCCCGACCAGTACTCCAACCCCCACAACCCGCTCTCCCACTACCACTCCACCGGCCCCGAGCTGTGGGAGCAGACGGAGGGCCGGATCACCCACTTCGTGGCGGGCGTGGGCACCGGCGGCACCATCTCCGGCACCGGCCGCTATCTGAAGGAGGCCAGCGACGGCCGGGTGCGGGTCGTCGGCGCCGACCCCGAGGGGTCCGTCTA
Organism: Streptomyces sp. NPDC003247; assembly: GCF_042888135.1. Lineage (NCBI taxonomy): Bacteria > Bacillati > Actinomycetota > Actinomycetes > Kitasatosporales > Streptomycetaceae > Streptomyces > Streptomyces sp. NPDC003247. The sequence continues at coordinate 71,560 of NZ_JBIAPF010000013.1, read as the reverse complement.
CTCCGGCGGATCCGGGCGGCCGTACCTCGTCGAGGGCGTCGGTGAGGACTTCTGGCCCACCGCCTACGACCGGACCGTCGCCGACGAGATCGTGGCCGTGTCCGACAAGGACTCCTTCCAGATGACCCGGCGGCTGGCCAAGGAGGAGGGGCTGCTGGTCGGCGGCTCCTGCGGGATGGCCGTCGTCGCCGCGCTGCGGGTCGCCGAGCGGCTCGGCCCGGACGACGTCGTGGTCGTTCTGCTGCCCGACAGCGGCCGCGGCTACCTCAGCAAGATCTTCAACGACGAGTGGATGGCCGACTACGGCTTCCTGGAGGACGAGGGCCCCAGCGCCCGCGTCGCCGACGTCCTCAGCGACAAGGCCGCCGGCGCCATGCCGTCCCTGGTCCACATGCACCCCGAGGAAACCGTCGGCCAGGCCATCGAGGTCCTGCGCGAGTACGGCGTCTCCCAGATGCCGGTGGTGAAGCCGGGCGCCGGCCACCCGGACGTGATGGCCGCCGAGGTCGTCGGCTCCGTCGTCGAACGCGAACTGCTCGACGCCCTCTTCAGCAAGAAGGCCTCGCTGGAGGACCCGCTGGAGAAGCACATGTCCGCCCCGCTGCCGCAGGTCGGCTCCGGCGAACCGGTCGGCGACCTGATGTCCGTCCTGGGCGCGGCGGACGCGGCGATCGTCCTCGTCGAGGGCAAGCCCAGCGGGGTGGTCAGCCGCCAGGACCTGCTGGCGTTCCTGGCCAAGGGCGGGAAGTAGCTTCCACGGGTCGCGCGGGCCGACTCCGGGCAAACCTGCGGTGAACCGGGCCCGGCGGCGGTGAACTTCCGTTTGTCTACCGAAGAGGTGGACTTCGCGGAAGTGGTACGCGCGCGTCACGTCCGCGCAGCACACGCTTAACACGGGTCCGGCACATTAGTGGGTGTCGGCAGGGCGGGAGCGGCTCCCCGCCCCGGCCGGCACCGAAACGGCGTCACGGACCTCCGGAGCGGCTCCCGGACCTCCACAGACGCCAGGACGCGCAAGCCCGGCTCCGCCCGGCCCGCGTCCCTCGCGGGGACCGCCGTCGTCCCGCCCCCCGGTGACGGGGGTGCGGCGGTCCCCGCGCACAGCCTTTTCCCCACCCATCTGCCGCGTCTCCGTCCCGGCGCTCCCCGGCCCGTGCCTCAGGCCTTCCAGTCACCGTCCCCGGAGGACCGGCGGCGCAGCCCGCCGAACAGACCGGGCTGCGTGCGGGCGGCCTGGACCACGTTGACGCCGACGATGCCGGCCCAGGAGACCAGCAGCCCCGGCAGGTCCGCCGCGCCCACGCCGATCGCGGACAGCGGGACGGCCAGCACCAGCGAGACGATGCCGAAGCCGAAGCGCTCGCCCCAGGAGTCCGTCGCCCCGGGCGAGCGGCCGTCGCGTGCGGCGACCATCTGCTGCTCCGCGAACTGCCGGCGCACCCGGCGCTCCACCGCGCCGTCGATACGCTGGTCGACCTTCTCCAGGAAGGAGTCCACCAGCGCGGACTCGTACTCCTCGCCCAGCTCCCTGCGGGCGTGCAGGGTGGCGTTGAGTTCCTTCTTCAGCTCGGCGTCCCGCGTGTCCATGGTGATCTCCCGTCACGTCGTACCGTCCACGCTAGGGACGGAGCGCGGGGGAGGCACTGGGGATAGCCCCCGTGTTCGGCCGGTCGGGGTGGAGGGGCGGCGGGGCAGAAGGGTGCAGGGGCGGAGGGGCGGAGGGGCGGAGGGGCGGCGGGGCAGAAAGGTGCAGGGGCGGCGGGGTGGCGGGGTGGTGGCTGCGGCGGACGGCGGGTGCCGGTGTGGGGGGCCGCGCGGGCGGCCGGGGCGGGGTGCCAGGGGACGGCTTGCCTCGCTGTATAGCGTCATGCACAGTTCTTGCTGACTGAATAGGCGCGGCCGGACGGGCGCGGGGCGGAGGGGGAGCGAGGCGTGAGCGTGGACAAGGACGCGGCGACCGGCGGGACGGACAGCCCGGCCGCACGGCTGCAAGCGCTCTTCGAGGGGCACCGGCTCACGCCGACCCAGCGGCGCATCGCACACAGCATGGTGCGGCGCGCCGCCGACGTGCCGTTCCTCTCCAGCGTCGAACTGGCCGAGCTGGCCGGGGTCAGCCAGCCCTCCGTCACCCGGTTCGCCGTCGCGCTCGGCTTCGACGGCTACCCGGCCCTGCGCAAGCACCTGCGCGAGGTCGCGCCCGCCGAGCAGACGGCGGACGCGGGGTCGTACAACGAGTACCAGCAGGCCGTCGAGGCCGAGATCGAGAACCTCCGGCACCTGGCGGAGCTCCTCGCCGACCCCCGTCCCGTGCGGCGGGCGGGACAGCTGCTGGCGGCCTCGCGGCCGCTCCCCGTGCTCGGCCTGCGGGCCGCCGCCTCCCAGGCGTACGGCTTCGCGTACTTCGCCGCCAAGGTCCACCCCGACGTGCGGCTGCTGCACGAGGGCGGGTCGATGGTGCACGACCGGGTCGACGCCGCCGTACGCGCCGGAGCCTCCGCCCTGCTCTGCTTCGCGCTGCCCCGCCACCCCCGCGAGGTCCTCGACACCCTCTCCTACGCCAAGGAGGCCGGGCTGACCGTGGTGACGGTCGCCGACTCGGCGTTCGCGCCGGTCGCCAAGGTCTCCGACCTGCTGCTGCCCGCCGCCGTCGGCACGGGGCTCGCCTTCGACACCGCGTGCGCGCCGATGCTGCTCGGACGCGTGCTGCTGGAGGCGATGTGCGACGACCTGCCGGACGCCCAGGCACGGCTGGAGGAGTTCGACAGCAGGGCGGCGGCACGGGGGCTGTTCGTGGAGTGACGGCCGCCGCAGGCCGTGGCGGCCGCACGAAACGCGCGTTCTTGCGAAAGCGGGCATGCGCGTTCTCACGGGAGCGGGTTCGCGCGTTCTCACGGAAGATGACGCGTTCTCAGACTGGTCTCACGTTCGCTCGCTACTCTCCTCGACCAGAGATTCCAGGTGTGTCGTCGGGGCGACGAGGAGGCGGAACGTGGCACGTGGAGGTCAGGGACTGGCTCGGGTGGCCGTCGTCGTGCGGGCCGGAGCCGCGCCGATGTGGTGGCTCGGTGCGTTCGCGGCGGGCATCGGCCTGCTGGTTCCGGGCGTGACGGGCCGGAGGATCGGGGTGATGGCGGGCGCAGCGCTGTTCGTCGTCGCGGTGGTGGCCGTGGCACTGCCGCGCCGCAAGCGGTACGCCGCCCTCGCCCGGGGGGCCGCCCGCGCGGGCCGGCACGACGTGTTGCAGGATCGTGGGGTGACCGTGCGGGTCTGGCGGCGCGGTCACCGCTGGTGGCTGCTGCTGGCGTTCGCCGCCGCGCTGGGCAGCGCGTTCGTGGTGCCGGCCGCGGCCGGCCTGCTGCTCGCCGGGTGCGGCACGGGGCTGCGGCTGAAGGCGGCCTGGCTGGGCCGGCTGGAGCGGGCCGAGGACGCGCTGCTGTGGGTGCGGGTCGACTGGCTCGCCGGGAACGGCGGCCGTCCGGCCGGCAAGCAGGTCAAGGCCTACCGCAGTACGGGTATCGCGGCGGGCGACGCGGCCCCGGGCGGGGCGCGCCGCCGCACCGCGGCACTCGTGTAGGCCCCTTCGGGCGGACGGGATCTTCGGACCTGGGGGACGGGCTTTTCGGACCCGGGGGACGGGCTCTTCGGACCTGGGGGGACGGGCCTGCCGGCTCAGACCTCCAGGTCCTCCTCGATCTTCTTCAGCTGGTGGCGGGCCATCGCGAGATTGGCCCGCTTGGCGTCCAGCACCAGGTAGAGGAAGAGCCCGTTGCCGCCGCGGCCGCTGATCAGGCGGATCAGGTGGTACTGGTCGGAGAGCGTGATCAGGATGTCCTCGATCTGCGCCTTGAGCCCGAGGTGTTCCATGGTGCGCATCTTGGCGCGCACCACGTCGGTGTTGCCCGCCGCGGCGACGTTGAGGTCGAAGCTCTTGCCGCCGCCCATCGTGCCCAGCGCCATGCCGCTGGTGTAGTCGACGAGGGCGACGCCGGTGGCGCCCTCGATGGAGGCGAGCGCTTCCTTGAGTGCGGTTTCGGTGTTGGCCATGACTGGTTCCTCTCAACTCTCTGTGGTGGTGGGGGTGTTGGCGGTGGTGGTGCGTGCCGTGCGCGTGCCCCTCGGACGCGCGGCGGCCGTGTCGGTGGTGCTGGCCGTGCCGGTGGTGCCGGTGGTGTCGCCGGTGTCGCTGGTGTCGGTGGCGCCGGTGGTTCTCCGTGTGCGGGGGGCGGGCTTGGCCGGGGCGGCCGTGGGTGGCGCCGCGGCGTCGACGAGCTCCCCGATGCGGGCTCCCGACCGGCGCCCCTCCAGGTGCAGCCGGCCGACGTTGACGCGGTCCTGGGCGAGCACCGTCAGCACGGCGCCCTCCCCGGCCGCGTACGTCGCGACGTAGCCGTGCACCCCGCGGACGAGCAGCTCGCGGAAGGCGCCCCGGCCGGTCGCGTCCGCCATGCGCGTGGCGACGGCGAGGGCGGTGGAGGTGAGCGCGGCCATGCCCTCCGGCTCCACGCCGGTGGTGTCGTGGGCGAGGACGAGGCCGTCCACGCCCGCCGCGAGCGCTCCGGTCAGCTGGGGCACCCGGGCCCGCAGCCGCCGCAGCTCGGCGCGTATCTCCGGCTCGGCCGCCATCAGCGCCCTCCTCTCGGCACGCGGTCGCTGCCGTTCAAAGGGCCTCCAGCGCATCCCTGAGCCTCTTCAGCAAGGTGATGTCGGCGTCGTCGACACGGGGCAGGTCCAGGCCGGGCGGGGCCAGGGGGGCGGGTGGCGGGAACCGCGCGGTCACCAGGCCGGCGGCCGCCAGCCGACGGGCGTCCACCAGCGTGGCGAACGCCTGCCGGCCCAGCGCCCGGGCGATGTCCGACGCGGTGCGCACCCCGTCCACCAGCGCCAGCACCGCCCGTTGCCGGGCGGTGAGCCCCGGTGCGGCGACCGGCTCGGTGCGCAGCAGCGGCGCGGTGTCCGGCAGCGGGTCGGGCCACAGCCGGTGCAGCAGCTCACGGCGGCGCAGCGTCTCCCGCTCCAGGGCGTCGACCGTGACCGGCCGCAGCACCCCGAACCAGTGCCCGGTGCCGTAGTGGAACCGGCCCGGCGCGCTGCTGGGGGCGAGGGCGAAGTACGCCGCGTCGTACAGCGCCCCCAGGTGGCACACCTCCAGCGCGCCCTGCCCGATGCGCCCGGCGTCGAGCAGCAGCCGGGCGGCGCCGTTGCGCTCGTCGGCCCGCTCCACCGCCTCCCGCCAGACGGCGGCGGCGAGCGTGCCGTGGGCCGGCAGGAGCACGTCGAGGCCCGGGGCGTAGGGGCTCTCGGCGTGCGTCACGCGACCCTCGACGAGGTGGAGGGCGCCGTGCTCGCGTTCCAGGACACCGGTGGCCCGTTCGGCGGCGAGCCGCGTCAGCATCGGCGACACCCCGCCGCCGGCGTGGTCCCGGGCCGCCGCTCTGTCCCGCAGCGGCAGCCGGGGAGGCGGAGTCGTCCCCACGACGGTCATCCCAGCACCAGCCGTCCGGCCATCTCGCCCAGCCGTATGCGGGCCAGCGCGAGATTGCCGTCCGGCCGGGCCAGCCACACGTGCAGGAACACGCTGCTGTCGAAGGACGTCGGTACGAACCGCAGGACGTGGTAGCTGTCCCGGTTGCTGATGATCAGGTCCTCGACCGGGGGGTCGGCGGCCCCGGCCGCGTCCTGGTCGTCGGGCGTGAACGCCCGTTGTTCGGCCGTGAGCCGCGCGACCTCCGCGGCCTCGGCGGCCGCGGCCTCGTGGTCTCCGCCCGGGAACTCCCCGACCGTGCCCAGGGCCAGTCCGCTGGTCCAGTCGACCAGTGCGGCTCCCCGGGCCCCGGGCAGCCGCATGGCCTCCAGTAGGCACTCGTCGATTCCGGGCACCGTTGGCTCCCCTCCCGCCTGCGGTTCGGCTGAGTGAGGGAGACGCTACGCAACGTAGGCACGAGGGGGTGAGGGAATTGGCATTTTCCAGCGGAACATGCGCCGCGTGACTAGGGTGGGTCGACTGCCCTCATTTTCTGTCCCTGTCGTCCCTCCTGTTTCACCAGCGTGCGCGGGAGCGTGGCAAGGGAGTGGGGGTGTGGGGGGTGTGGTGAGGGTGCTGCCGTGCGCCCCCTCTCGGTGCACTCCCCGGTCCGGAACCCGTGAACAGTGGAACCCATGGCGGCGCGTCCGCCGCCTCTCCTGCCGCACCCTCGTATTGACTAGCTCTATTCATAAAGTCAGGATGTGAATAACGGAAGTAACATCCGTCGGGCCCGTCCCGCCACGAGGAGGCAGACCATGTCAGGACCCCGCCCCGTACGAGCGCCGCGCGGCACGGAACTGAGCGCCCTGGGGTGGCAGCAGGAGGCCGCCCTGCGGATGCTCCAGAACAACCTCGACCCCGAGGTCGCCGAACACCCCGACAAGCTCGTCGTCTACGGCGGGACCGGCAAGGCGGCGCGCGATTGGCGCTCCTTCGACGCGATGGTCCGCACCCTGCGCACCCTGAAGCAGGACGAGACCATGCTCGTCCAGTCCGGCCGCCCCGTCGGCGTCCTCCAGACCCACGAGTGGGCCCCGCGCGTCCTGATCGCCAACTCCAACCTCGTCGGCGACTGGGCCACCTGGGAGGAGTTCCGCCGGCTGGAACAGCTGGGACTGACCATGTACGGCCAGATGACGGCCGGTTCCTGGATCTACATCGGCACCCAGGGCATCCTCCAGGGCACCTACGAGACCTTCGCCGCCGTCGCCGCCAAGAAGTTCGGCGGCACCCTCGCCGGCACGATCACCCTCACCGCCGGCCTCGGCGGCATGGGCGGCGCCCAGCCGCTCGCCGTGACCATGAACGACGGCGTGGCGATCTGCGTCGACTGCGACCCGCGCGCCATCGAACGCCGTATCGAGCACCGGTACCTCGACGTGCGGGCCGACTCGCCCGAGCACGCGCTGCGCCTGGCCGTCGAGGCCCGTGACGCGCGCCGCCCGCTCTCGATCGGCGTCCTGGGCAACGCCGCCGACCTCGTCCCGCAGTTTCTTGCTACGGGGGCGCCCATCGACATCGTCACCGACCAGACCTCGGCCCACGACCCGCTGGCCTACCTGCCCACCGGCGTGGACTTCGACGACATGGCCGGGTACGCGGCCAAGGACCCGGCGGGCTTCACCACCCGCGCCCGTGAGTCCATGGCCCGGCACGTCGAGGCGATGGTCGGCTTCCTCGACGCCGGCGCCGAGGTCTTCGACTACGGCAACTCGATCCGCGGCGAGGCCCGACTGGCCGGATACGACCGGGCGTTCGCCTTCCCCGGCTTCGTCCCCGCCTACATCCGCCCCCTCTTCTGCGAGGGCAAGGGCCCCTTCCGCTGGGCGGCGCTGTCCGGCGACCCGGCCGACATCGCGAAGACCGACAAGGCGATCCTCGACCTCTTCCCGGAGAACGAGTCCCTGGCCCGCTGGATCAGGCTGGCGGGGGAGCGGGTCCACTTCCAGGGCCTGCCCGCCCGGATCTGCTGGCTCGGCTACGGCGAGCGCGACAAGGCCGGCGAGCGGTTCAACGACATGGTGGCGAGCGGGGAGCTGGCCGCCCCGCTGGCCATCGGCCGCGACCACCTCGACTGCGGCTCCGTCGCCTCCCCCTACCGCGAGACCGAGGCCATGCTCGACGGTTCCGACGCCATCGCCGACTGGCCGCTGCTCAACGCCATGGTCAACGTGGCCTCGGGCGCGTCGTGGGTGTCCCTGCACCACGGCGGCGGCGTCGGCATGGGCCGTTCCCTGCACGCCGGCCAGGTCACGGTGGCCGACGGCACCCAGCTGGGCGGCGAGAAGATCCGGCGGGTGCTGACCAACGACCCCGGCATGGGCGTCATCCGGCACGTCGACGCAGGCTACGACATCGCCGAGTCGGTCGCCGACGAGCGGGGCGTACGCGTTCCCATGCGCGAGGGCGGTCCGGGCGGCGAGGGCGGCGAGGGTGGTTCGGACGGTGCGGGTCGCGGGGGCCGTGAGGTGCACCAGGGGCGTGAAGGTGGCGACGCGTGAGCCGGCCCGAGAGCGGGAACGGAGGCGACCGCCCGGTGGGTTCCGGACCGTCGCCGTCGCCGTCGCCGTCGCCGTCGTCGCCGTCGCCGTCGGCTGCCGGTCCGGCCGAGCCCACCCGCCCCGCCTCCCGGCCCGGCCCCTCCCTCCGGTCCCGCCCGGCCGCAGGCACCCCCACCGCCCCGCGGAACGACGACCCGTGGCCCGGGCCGGCCGGCGGGTCGTTCCACCGGATGTGGTGTGAGCTGCTGCCCATCGGCCGGCACCCCGAGTCCCGCGGCTACCGGCGCTTCGCCTGGAGCGGTGCCGACGCCGAGTGCCGGGCCTGGTTCACCCGGCAGGCCGAGGCCCGCGGGCTGACCCACGAGGTCGACCGCAACGGCAACCAGTGGGCCTGGCTCGGGGATCCCACCGCCGGCGACGCCGTCGTCACCGGGTCCCACCTCGACTCCGTGCCCGACGGAGGCGCCTTCGACGGGCCCCTCGGAGTGGTGTCCTCCTTCGCCGCCCTCGACGAACTGCGCGCCCGGGGGGCGACGTTCACCCGGCCCCTCGCCGTCGTCAACTTCGGCGACGAGGAAGGCGCCCGCTTCGGCCTCGCCTGCGTGGGCTCCCGGCTCACCGCCGGCCGGCTCACCGTCGAACAGGCCCACCGGCTGACCGACGCCGACGGCGTCACCCTCCCGCGGGCCATGGAGGCCGCCGGCTACGACCCCGACGCCATCGGACCCGACCCGGAGCGGCTGGCCCGCATCGGCGCCTTCGTCGAACTGCACGTCGAACAGGGGCGGGCCCTCGACCTCAGCGGCGACCGGGTGGGCGTCGCCAGCGCCATCTGGCCGCACGGACGCTGGCGGTTCGACTTCCGGGGCGAGGCCAACCACGCCGGCACCACCCGGCTCGCGGACCGGCGGGACCCCATGCTGCCGTACGCGCAGACCGTGCTCGCCGCCCGGCGCGAGGCACGCCTCGCCGACGCCGTCGCCACCTTCGGCAAGATCTCCGTCGAGCCGAACGGCGTCAACGCCGTCCCCTCCCTGGTGCGCGGCTGGCTCGACTCCCGCGCCGCCGACCAGGAGAGCCTCGGCACCGTCGTCGTCGGCATCGAGAAGGCCGCCCGCGAGTACGCCGACGCCCACGGCGTCGACCTCGACGTCGTCCGCGAGTCCTTCACCCCCGTCGTCGAGTTCGACCACGCCCTGCGCGACGAACTCGCCCGCATCCTGGGCCACGACACCGGCCTGAAGGTCCCGGTCCTGGGCACCGGCGCCGGACACGACGCCGGGATCCTCTCCGGGAGCGTCCCGACCGCCATGCTGTTCGTGCGCAACCCCACGGGCGTCTCGCACTCCCCGGCCGAGTTCGCGGCCGAGGACGACTGCCTGGCCGGGGTGCGCGCACTCGCCGACGTACTGGAAGGACTGGCCTGCACGTGACCCCCACGCAGTCGACACGGACGTACTGGCTGGAGCACGCCTGGCTCGGCACCCGCGTCGAGCCGGGCGTCGTGGTGGAGACGGCGGCAGGCCGGATCACCGCCGTCCGCACCGGCACGCCCGCCCCGCCGCCCGGCGCGGAGGTGCTGCGCGGCCTCACCCTCCCCGGCCTGGCCAACGCCCACAGCCACGCCTTCCACCGCGCCCTGCGCTCCACCGTCCAGATCGGCTCCGGCACCTTCTGGACCTGGCGCGAGGTCATGTACGCGGTCGCCGACCGGCTGACCCCGGAGACCTACCACGCGCTCGCCCGCGCGGTGTACGCCGAGATGGCACTGGCCGGCATCACCGCGGTCGGCGAGTTCCACTACGTGCACCACGCCCCCGGCGGCACCCCCTACGCCGACCCGAACGCGATGGGCGAGGCCCTGGTCGAGGCCGCCGCCGAAGCCGGTATCCGCATCACCCTCCTCGACACCGCCTATCTCTCCTCCGGCTTCGGACAGCCGCCCGACACCCACCAGATCCGCTTCTCCGACGGCAGCGCGGACGCCTGGGCCGAACGCTGTTCACTTCTCAAGGAACGGGATCACGCGCGGATCGGAGCGGCCGTCCACTCCGTACGGGCCGTGCCCGCCGGGCAGTTGGCCACCGTGGCGCGGTGGGTTGAGGAGCGCGGGGCGCCGCTGCACGTGCACCTGTCCGAGCAGACCGCCGAGAACGACGCCTGCCGCGAGGCCCACGGGTGCACACCGACCCAGCTCCTCGCCGAGCACGGCGTCCTCGGACCGCGCACCACCGGCGTCCACAACACCCACCTCACCGCCGGGGACATCGCCCTCATCGGCGGCACCGGCACCGGCACCTGCATGTGCCCGACCACCGAACGGGACCTCGCCGACGGCATCGGACCGGCCGTCGCCCTGCAAAGGGAAGGCTCCCCGCTCTCCCTCGGCTCCGACAGCCACGCCGTCATCGACCTGTTCGAGGAGGCGCGCGCCATGGAGCTCAACGAGCGCCTGCGCAGCCGCACGCGAGGCCACTGGACGGCGGCGGCCCTCCTGCGGGCGGCCTCGGCCGACGGTCACGCGGCCCTCGGCTGGGACGACACGGGCACCATCGAGCCCGGCGCGCGCGCCGACCTCACGACGATCGTGCTCGACTCGGTCAGGACGGCAGGGCCGCTTCCGCGGCTCGGGGCCGAGACGGCCGTATTCGCCGCGTCGGCAGCGGACGTGTCGCACACGGTCGTGGGAGGCCGGCACGTGGTCCGGGACGGGGTCCACTCCCTCGTGCCGGATGTGCCGAAGGCCCTCGCGGACGCCGTCGCAGCCCTGCGCGGATGACCGCGGGCCCCCCACCCGCACGGCCCGCCCCCGCCCCCGAACCCGACCCCACCGCCGACCAGGCCAGCAAGGACGCCATGAGCAACGCGACGACCGTCAGCCCCGCCCACTCCGCGAGCACCGCGAGCACGCTCATCACCAACATCGCCGCCCTGGTCACCAACGACCCCTCCCTAGGTGACGGATCCCCCCTCGGACTGATCCCGGACGCGGCCGTCGTCATCGAAGGCGACCGCGTCGTGTGGACCGGTGACCACAGCAAAGCACCCGCCACTGACAATCGGGTCGACGCGGGAGGCCGGGCGGTCGTCCCCGGCTTCGTCGACTCCCACTCCCACCTCGTCTTCGCGGGCGACCGGACACAGGAGTTCAACGCCCGGATGTCCGGGCGGCCGTACGGCGCGGGCGGCATCCGCACCACCGTCGCGGCCACCCGGGCGGCGAGCGACGAGGAACTCGAGGCCAACCTCACCCGTTACCTCCGCGAGGCGCTGCACCAGGGCACCACCACCTTCGAGACCAAGTCCGGCTACGGCCTGACGGTCGCCGACGAGGCCCGCGCCCTGCGCATCGCCGCCCGCCACACCGACGAGGTCACCTACCTCGGCGCCCACATCGTCCCGCCGGACCACGCCGGCGACCCCGCCGCCTACGTCGCCCTCGTCACCGGCGAGATGCTCGACGCCTGCGCCCCGCACGCCCGCTGGATCGACGTCTTCTGCGAGGAGGGCGCCTTCGACGGCGACCAGGCCCGCGCGATCCTCACCGCGGGCCGGGCCAGGGGCCTGCACCCCCGCGTCCACGCCAACCAGCTCTCCTACGGCCCCGGCGTGCAACTCGCGGTCGAACTGGACGCCGCCAGCGCCGACCACTGCACCCACCTCACCGACGCCGACGTCGACGCCCTCGCCGGCGGGAACACCGTCGCCACCCTGCTCCCCGGCGCGGAGTTCTCCACCCGCGCCGAGTGGCCCGACGCCCGCCGCCTCCTCGACGCGGGCGTCACCGTGGCCCTGTCCACCGACTGCAACCCGGGCTCGTCCTTCACGTCCTCCGTGCCGTTCTGCATCGCGCTCGCCGTGCGGGACATGCGCATGACCCCCGACGAGGCCGTCTGGTCCGCCACGGCCGGCGGAGCGGCCGCCCTGCGCCGCACGGACATCGGCCGCCTCACCCCGGGCGCCCACGCCGACCTGACCCTCCTGGACGCCCCGAGCCACGTCCACCTGGCCTACCGGCCGGGCGTGCCGCTGGTGTCACAGGTGTGGCGGCGCGGCGTACGCGTGGTCTGAGCGCCCGCCTCCGGCACCGCGCGCCCCCGGTCCGCCACCGTCCGCCCCCACCCGGTCCCCACCAGCACCAGCACCGCGCCCAGGAACCCGAGCGGACCGGGCCGGTCCCCCGCCAGGGCGATGCCCACGGCCGCCGCCCACACCGGTTCCGTGCCCAGCAGCAGGCTGACCCGCGACGGGGAGGTGCGGCGGACCGCCCACATCTGCACGAAGAACGCGAACAACGTGCAGAACACCGCCAGGTAGGCCAGCCCCAGCCAGTCCCCGGCGTCGAACGCCCCCGCGGCCGCCCACGGCGAGGCGCCCGTCCCCGGCACCGCCACCAGCACCGCGAACACGGCCACCGCGCCGCCCAGCTGAAGGGTCGTCAGCGACAGCGCGTCCGCACCCCGTACCGACTCCATCTGCGCCATGGCCAGCACATGCACCGTCCGCGCGACCGCGGCCCCCAGCATCAGCAGATCACCCCCCGACGGGGCGGTGAACCCGGCTCCCTGCGTCAGCAGCGCCACGCCGAGCACCGACACACCGGCCGCCGCCAGGAACGACCCCGGCAGCCGCACCCCGCGCACCCGGCTCTCCGCGAGCGGCGTGAACACCATCGTCAGGCTGATGATCAGACCGGCGTTCGTCGCCGAGGTGTGCACCACCCCGTACGTCTCCAGCAGGAAGATCCCGGCGAGGATCAGCCCGAGCAGCCCCGCGCCGCGCACCTGCGCCCCGCTCAGCGCGCGCAGCCGCCGCCACCCCACGACGGCCAGCACCGGCAGCGCGACGGCGAACCGCAGCACCAGCACCGCGAGGACCGTGTCCGCCGTGGTGATCCCCTTGGCGGCGAGATAACTGGAGCCCCACACCACGGCGACCAGCAGCACGGGCAGGTCGGCGAGCCGGCCGGGACGGGCGGGGGTGGCGGCGGGCATCGTGCTCCTCGCGGCGGTCGGCGGTGCGCCCACCGCGGGCCGGAGGACCGGCTCAGCGTAAGCGGCGACAGCGGGCCGGGACAGCGGCCCGTCCCAGGATGAGGGCCCGCGCGCTCAGGGTGAGGGCCCGCGCGCTCAGGGTGAGGGCCCGCGCGCTCAGGTTGAAGACCCCGAATGCTCAAGGCGAGGACCCGTACATCGACCCGCCTCCGTGCCGGGGCACGCCCGCGCCCGGGCGGGCAGACCGTGCTGCTCACCCGGGCGCGGACCGCACTGGACTCCGGTCTCCCGATGCAGGCGGGTCTCACTCCTCCAGCGTCAGACCCTTGCGCAGCCGCACCAGGGTCCGCGACAGCAGTCGTGAGACGTGCATCTGGGAGATGCCGAGTTCGTCGCCGATCTCCGACTGGGTCAGACCGGCGACGAAACGCAGGGAGAGGATCTTCCGGTCCCGGTGCGGGAGCTCGGCGATCAGCGGCTTCAGGGACTCGACGTACTCGATGCCCTCCAGCCCGTGGTCCTCGTAGCCGATGCGGTCGGCGAGGGCGCCCTCGGCGTCGTCGTCCTCGGGCTGGGCGTCCAGCGAGGAGGCGGTGTACGCGTTCGAGGCGGCCATGCCCTCGACGACCTCGTCGTTGGAGATGCCGAGACGTTCCGCCAGCTCGGCCACGGTGGGGGCGCGGTCGAGCTTCTGGGCCAGTTCGTCCCCGGCCTTGGCCAGGTCGAGGCGGAGTTCCTGGAGCCGGCGCGGGACGCGCACGGACCACGAGGTGTCACGGAAGAAACGTTTGATCTCGCCGATGATGGTTGGCATCGCGAAGGTGGGGAACTCCACACCCCGGCTCAGCTCGAAACGGTCGATCGCCTTGATCAGGCCGATCGTCCCGACCTGGATGATGTCCTCCATCGGCTCGCTGCGGGAGCGGAAGCGGGAGGCCGCGAACTTGACCAGCGCGAGGTTCAGCTCGACGAGGGTGTTACGGACGTACGAGTACTCGTACGTCCCCTCCTCCAGCGACTCCAGCCGCTCGAAGAGGGTCTTGGACAAAGCGCGCGCGTCGACGGGTCCGACCTCGTCGTACGGCGGAATCTCCGGGAGCCCGGCGAGCGCGTCGGCGGGGTCCGCGGTGGCGTCGCTGTCCTGTGCGACGGGATCCAGAAGTGCGATGGGATCCAGATGGTCCGGTGGGGGTGTCGACGTCGCCCTGTGGGTATGCGGTGCGTCGAGCCGGGATGACATGATGTCCTCCATCGTTCTCGGCATATGGCTGCCGAAGCCAGTGCGTGCACTACGGTGTGCGGCGCCTCCGAAGCCGGCGTGTCGGGTACGTGTTCCTCCTAGCCCTACCCGCTTTGCTCGATCGATCGCAAGTGCGTTTTGTTGAGTTATGTCCGTTTGTGGGTGATTGTTCGGCTGTTGGAGCGCGGATCGAAGGCGTAGTGTTCGAGGGCGTCAGCAAGCAGTCACGACCTCGGGAGAGACACGGCATGGACCGCGGGACGGTCGGCAGCGCACAGTCTGGCCGGCTTCTGGTGGAGGTGCGGGAAGAGGGCTCCAGCGCCGTCGTGACACCGGCGGGTGAGCTCGACCACCACACGGCCGACCTGTTGCGTGAGCCGCTCGAGGGCTGCCTCGAGAAAGGGCTGAGCCGACTGGTCGTGGACTGCTCCCGGCTGGAGTTCTGCGACTCCACGGGGCTCAACGTGCTGCTCGGCGCCCGCCTGAAGGCGGAGGCGGCCGGCGGCGCGGTGCACCTGGCGGGCATGCAGCCCGTGGTGGCCCGGGTCTTCGAGATCACCGGCGCGGACGCCGTCTTCACCGTGCACGACACGGTCGAGGCCGCCCTCGCCGACGGCGACGGCTGACCCGGCGAGTGCCCCCCGGCTTCCCCACGTCCCGCGCGGACGGCGCGTTACGCGCGTCACACCCGCGTCGAAGGGCGTACGGGGGCGCACGGGACGGGCGCGCGAGGGGTGCGGGAGGGGCTGCCGCGGGGACGGCCGGGCGGACGGGACGGCTCACCTGCGGGCGAACGAGGGGTGTTCCGCCGGTTCCGTCGGGCAGGAGACATCCTGAACATGTCGATGACACACGCGTGGTGCGGCCCGTACGCCACGTACGGCACGAGGAGCGCGAGGAGCTCCGCAAGCTCGAGGAGGGGCGGGATGAGCGGACCGACCGTGCGACGGCCGTCGACCGTGTGTACTGGATCCGGTGCCCGTGGGAGCTCGTGCACTCCGGGAATCTCGAATCGTGTCCATCGCGAACTGGTGAATCGGTGAGGTGAAGCGCTGATGAGCACCACCCGGCCCTGTTCGCCGGGCGACCGCGGCCCGGAGCCCAGCGGCGCTTCCGGGGCGTCGGAGGGTCGTCAGGTCCGCAGGCTGAGCTTGGACGGCGAGAGCGGCGTGGTCCCGCTCGCCCGCGACTTCGCCCGCCAGGCGCTGCACGCGTGGGGCTGGCTGCCCGCCGCGACCGCCGACCGGCGGGCCGCGGCCGAGGACGTGCTGCTCGTCGTCTCCGAACTGGTCACCAACGCCTGCCTGCACGCCGAGGGCCCCGATCAGCTCTTCCTGGGCTGTGACAACAAGGTCATCCGGGTGGAGGTCTCCGACCGCGGCACCGGCCAGCCGACTCCTCGCACCCCGCACCGCGCCGGACGCCCCGGCGGTCACGGCATGTTCATCGTCCAGCGGCTCTCCCTGGACTGGGGGGTCGTCCGGACGCCGGGCGTCTCGGGCAAGACGGTCTGGGCCGAACTCGGCGCCCCGGCGTAGCGGCACCGACCGAGCCACGCTGTCGGAGCCGCCCGACCGAGCCACGCGCTGCCCGCGCCGCACGACCGGGCCACGCGGGCTGCGCACGACCGGGCCACGCGGGCTGCGCCCGACCGGGCCACGCGGGCTGCGCACGACCGGGCCACACGGCCTGAGCCGCCCGACCGGGCCAAGCGGGCTGAGCCACGCTGCCCGCGCCGCCCGACCGGGGCGCCCGATCCGAGGCGCGCGTACGGGGCCGAGCCGCACCCCTCCGGCGTGTCCGTGTCCCCCTCATCCTCCTCCGCCCTCCCCGCCGCACCGTGACGCGCCGTCAACGTCCGCACGGCGGGCGGCACACGGCACAGGCGACGGAGCAGCACGGAAAAGCCCAGAAAAGCCCGGAAAAGCCCGGAAAAGCCCGGAGGGCCGCCGCACCCTGTCGGTGCGACGGCCCTCCGTGAGGTCGTGGCCGGACGTCAGCGGACGTCGCCCATGAGCTCCTTGACCTTGTTGCGGTACATCCACACCGCGACACCGGCGACCACCGCGAGCGTGGCCTCCAGGGCGACGATGCCCGTCTTGTTCAGGTCGACGCCGGCGATGGAGAGCAGACCGGTCGTGGCGTCACCGGCGGTGACGGCCAGGAACCACACACCCATCATCTGCGAGGCGTACTTGGCGGGCGCCATCTTCGTGGTGACCGACAGGCCGACCGGAGAGAGCGTCAGCTCGCCGACGGTCTGCACGAAGTAGATCGCCACCAGCCACAGCGCCGCCGCCTTGTGACCGCCCTCCGCGATGGACAGCGGGGCCATGAAGAGGAAGAAGGACGCGCCGATCAGCACCAGGCCCGAGGCGAACTTCACGATCGTGCTCGGCTCCTTGCCGCGCCGGTTGAGCGCCAGCCAGATCCAGGCGAAGACCGGGGCCAGCGCCATGATCAGGACCGGGTTGACCGACTGGTACCAGGAGACCGGGAAGTCCCAGCCCAGCACGCTGTTCTCGGCCGAGGAGTCGGCGAAGATCGACAGGGTCGAGCCGCCCTGGTCGTAGATCATCCAGAAGACGGCCGCGGCGACGAAGAACCAGATGTACGCGGACATCTTCGACTGCTCGGCGCGGTCGAGGTCCTTGTCCCGCTTGATGTTGACCAGCACCATCACCGGGATGATCACACCGAGCAGGGTCAGCGGGACCAGGACCCAGTTCAGGGTGTAGTGGCCGGAGAACCCGACGATCGCGTAGAAGACGACGGCGACGGCGGCCCAGATCGCGGACTTGCGCAGCGTCGCGGCCTTCTCGTCGGCGGACAGCGGCTTCGGGACGACGCTGGAGCGCGCGTCCAGGTGGCGGCTGCCGATCAGGAACTGGACCAGGCCCAGGGCCATGCCGAGCGCGGCGAGCGCGAAGCCCAGGTGCCAGTTGACGTTCTCACCGATGGTGCCGATGATCAGCGGCGCGGCGAAGGCACCCAGGTTGATGCCCATGTAGAAGACGGTGAAGCCGCCGTCGCGGCGCGGGTCGTCCGGGCCGTCGTACAAGTGGCCGACCATCGTGGAGATGTTGGCCTTCAGCAGACCCGAGCCGATGGCGACCAGACCGAGACCCGCGTAGAACGTGCCCGACGAGGGCAGCGCCAGCGTGAGGTGGCCGAGCATGATGACCGCGCCGGCGACGGCGACGGTTTTGCGCGGTCCCCAGACCCGGTCGCCGAACCAGCCGCCCGGCATGGCGAGCAGGTACACCAGGGAGACGTACACCGAGTAGATTGCGGTCGCGGCGGCCGCGTTCAGGTGCAGCCCGCCCGGGGCGACGAGGTACAGCGGGAGCAGAGCCCTCATGCCGTAGTAGGAGAAACGCTCCCACATCTCGGTCATGAAGAGAGTGGCCAGTCCGCGGGGGTGGCCGAAGAAGGTCTTCCCGGAGCCGGGGGTGCCCGGACGGACCGAGTCCTTCGTCAGGCTGGACGCCATGGTCGTTCCTTGCTGGTCGGGACGCATGAGTGGAGCGTTACGCGCCCGGTGGGGGCGGCCGGCACCGGCGTTCGGCCCGCCCACCCCGCACGCCCACGGGGAGTCCGCTCCGGGTCTCGGAACGGCGGACGGCGACCACCGGGATCCACGCCCCCGCGCAGGGGGCCCGGCCACAGGTCATTCCTTTCCAGGGCTGGTGAGAACCAGCCCGCACACGCAAGAGACCCCTGGCGTCAGTTCGTCGAGCGCCAAGGGTCCCCGCGGTGCTACAGGCGTCCTTTCACCATACGGCAGGACAGTGCCGGATATGGAAGGACTTGAGACACGGATCACAGGTGATCCAGGAACCAGGGGTCACTTTTCAAGGTCCATACCAGGATGACATCCCCGGACCCCAGGTCCGGACCATGATCTGTCGTGTCGCGCGGGGTGAATGTCCGTCATGTCCCTGGGTAAGAGGCCGGGTCGGCCGTCACACCTCTGGCCCCGCCCCGTGCGGACTACCATCGGCTCATGACCCGTGTACTGCTCGCCGAGGACGACGCGTCCATCTCGGAGCCGCTGGCCCGCGCACTGCGCCGGGAAGGGTACGAGGTCGAGGTGCGGGAGGACGGACCGTCCGCGCTCGACGCCGGCCTGCAGGGCGGCGTCGACCTGGTCGTGCTGGACCTCGGCCTGCCCGGCATGGACGGTCTGGAGGTGGCCCGCCGGCTGCGCGCCGACGGCCACGCCGTGCCGATCCTGATCCTCACCGCGCGCGCCGACGAGGTGGACACCGTCGTCGGTCTGGACGCGGGCGCCGACGACTACGTCACCAAGCCCTTCCGGCTGGCCGAACTGCTCGCGCGCGTCCGGGCCCTGCTGCGGCGCGGCTCCGCAGAGCCCCAGCAGCCGCCGGCCACCCACGGCGTGCGGATCGACGTCGAGTCGCACCGCGCCTGGATGGGCGAGGAGGAGCTCCAGCTCACCGCCAAGGAGTTCGACCTGCTGCGGGTCCTCGTCCGGGACGCCGGCCGGGTCGTCACCCGGGACCAGTTGATGCGCGAGGTCTGGGACACCACGTGGTGGTCCTCGACCAAGACGCTGGACATGCACATCTCCTGGCTGCGCAAGAAACTCGGCGACGACGCGGCCAACCCCCGCTACATCGCCACCGTGCGCGGAGTCGGGTTCCGCTTCGAGAAGAGCTGACCGCCCGTGCTCGACGGGACCCGCGCCGACGCGCGACACGGCCGCCGACGCCCGTGCCGCACCGCGGGTGCGGGCCGTGAACGGCCGGTCGCGCCGTTCCCCGCACCCCTGGGCGGGGTCGCCCACACCGTCCCGTAGCGTCACCGTCCGGAGATCCCAGTGCGTCGCCGTCTGATCCAGTCCACCCTCGCCGTGGTCCTCGTCGTGATCGCCGTCTTCGGCGTGTCGCTGGTCATCGTCGAGACGCGCACGATCAGCAACAGCGCGCAGGAGCGGGTCGAGCTGGAGGCGGCGCGGCTCGCCAGCATCGTGGACAGCCGGCTGCTGGGCGCCGGGACCGTCGACGCGGAGGTCCTCCGCGACCAGGTCACCCAGGACCGCTACGCCGTGATCCGCATCCCCGGGCAGCGGGCCATCGAGGTCGGCGACCGGCCCGAGGGCGACGTCATCCGCGGCAGGGCGCGGGGCGAGGAGGGCGAGACGGTCGTCATAGAGGAGCCGCGCTCCTCCGTGACGCGCGAGGTCGGCCGCACCCTGCTGATCATCGGGCTGGTGGCGCTGCTCGCGGTGATCGCCGCGGTGCTCCTCGCCATCCGCCAGGCCAACCGGCTCGCCTCCCCCCTCACCGACCTCGCCGAGACCGCCGAACGCCTCGGCTCCGGCGACCCGCGCCCCCGCCACAAGCGCTACGGCGTCCCCGAGCTGGACCGGGTCGCGGACGTCCTCGACGCCTCCGCCGAACGCATCGCCCGTATGCTCACCGCCGAGCGGCGCCTCGCCGCCGACGCCTCCCACCAGCTGCGGACGCCCCTGACCGCGCTGTCCATGCGGCTGGAGGAGATCACCGTCACCGACGACCCGGAGACGGTGAAGGAGGAGGCGACCATCGCGCTCACCCAGGTGGAACGCCTCACGGACGTGGTCGAGCGCCTGCTGACGAACTCCCGCGACCCGCGCACCGGCTCCGCCGTCACCTTCGACCTCGACGAGGTCATCCAGCAGCAGCTCGCCGAGTGGCGCCCCGCCTACCGCAGCGCGGGCCGCGCGATCGTCAGCTCCGGCAAACGCCACCTCCAGGCGGTGGGCACCCCGGGCGCGGTCGCCCAGGTGCTGGCGGCCCTGATCGAGAACTCCCTCATGCACGGCGGCGGCACCGTCGCCCTGCGCACCCGAGTCACCGGCAACCAGGCCGTCATCGAGGTCACCGACGAGGGCCCCGGCGTCCCGGCCGACCTCGGCGCCCGTATCTTCGAGCGCGCCATCAGCGGCCGCAACTCCACCGGCATCGGCCTCGCCGTCGCCCGCGACCTCGCCGAGGCCGACGGCGGCCGCCTGGAGATGCTCCAGGCCCAGCCCCCGGTCTTCGGCCTGTTCCTGTCCCGGACGGCTCCCGAGAAGAGGACGTCCGCCGCGGACGAGCCGACGGTGCGCTGAGCAGACGGTGCGCCGTGGCGCCGGTCACGCCAGGCGCTGCTGAGGTGAGGCGCCGGTCACACGGATTCGGGTGCGGTGCCGCCCGCTCAGCTCACCCGCTGCGTCGGCTGCGGCTGCCGCGCCTCCGTCGCCAGCACCGACTCCGCCCCCGCCACGGCCTCCCGCACCGGAATCGCCCGGAACACCCACGTCCGGTACGACCAGAACCGGAACAGCGTGGCGACGCCGATGCCGAGGAACTTGAACACGTTGCTCTGGAGCCGGCCGTCCCACCCGAAGCCGTACGTGGCCAGGAACAGCAGCCCGTTCTCGATGACCAGTCCGGCCGCGCTGAACAGCAGGAACAGGGTCAGCTCACGCGTCCGCCCGCCCTTGTCGCGCTCGCGGTACGCGAAGTAGCGGAACCCGATGTAGTTGAAGACGATGGCGACGACGGTCGCGATGACACTGGCCCGCACCACCGGCAGATCGGTGACGTGCCGCACGAAGTTGAACACGGCGAGGTTGACCAGGAGGCCCGCTCCGCCGACGGCGCCGAACCGGACGAGCTCGCGGGCTATTCTCCGCAGCCGCCCATCCCCCGTGGAACCATCCGAGGAACCTTGTGCCATGGCCGTACAGGCCCCCGTCCGGGTGTCGGTTTCGTCAACCCAGCCATGCTAACCACCCCCCTTGCAGGTTTCCTGTGGTGCGCCTCACGAGATCCGCGAGCGGGCCGCCGCAGTGCCGCCAAAGTGTTGCCGGAGCGGCGGGGCAACGGCGGGGGAGCGGCGGCGCGGAGCCCGGGGGACGACGGCGGAGGACCTCCGGAGAGGCGCGGAAACCGGCCGTCCGGCGAGGCCCGATACCCTAGGGGCGTGACATTCCCGGTAGTCGGCATGGTCGGCGGGGGTCAGCTCGCTCGGATGACACACGAGGCGGGCATCCCGTTGGGCATCAGGTTCAAGCTCCTCAGTGACACTCCCCAGGATTCCGCGGCCCAGGTGGTGAGCGATGTCGTCGTAGGCGACTACCGCGACCTGGACACCCTGCGTGATTTCGCGCGGGGGTGCGATGTGATCACCTTCGATCACGAACACGTACCCACCGAGCATCTACGGGCGCTGGAGGCGGAGGGCATCCCCGTCCGCCCTGGCCCCGACGCGCTCGTGCACGCCCAGGACAAGGGCGTGATGCGCGCGAAGCTCACCGAGATCGGTGTGCCGTGCCCGCGCCACCGTCTCGTGAGCGACCCGCAGGACGTGGCGGCCTTCGCCGCCGAGGGCGACGGGTTCCCCGTCGTCCTCAAGACCGTCCGCGGCGGCTACGACGGCAAGGGCGTGTGGGTCGTCGACTCCGCCGAGGAGGCCGCCGACCCCTTCCGGGCCGGCGTGCCGGTCCTCGCCGAGGAGAAGGTCGACTACGTGCGCGAACTCGCCGCCAACGTCGTCCGCTCCCCGCACGGCCAGGCCGTGGCCTACCCGGTGGTGGAGTCCCAGCAGGTCAACGGCGTCTGCGACACGGTCGTCGCCCCGGCGCCCGGCCTCGACGCGTCCCTCGCGCTCCAGGCCGAGGAGATGGCCCTGACCATCGCCAAGGAACTCGGCGTCGTCGGCCACCTCGCCGTGGAACTGTTCCAGACCCGCGACGGCCGCATCCTCGTCAACGAGCTCGCGATGCGCCCGCACAACTCGGGCCACTGGTCCATGGACGGCGCGGTCACCAGCCAGTTCGCCAACCACGTCCGCGCGGTCCTCGACCTGCCGCTGGGCGACCCGCGCCCGCGCGCCCCGTGGACGGTCATGGTCAACGTCCTCGGCGGCGACTACCCGGACATGTACTCCGCGTACCTGCACTGCATGGCCCGCGACCCCCAGCTCAAGATCCACATGTACGGCAAGGACGTGAAGCCCGGCCGCAAGGTCGGCCACGTCAACACCTACGGCGACGACCTGGACGACGTGCTGGAGCGCGCCCGTCACGCTGCCGGCTACCTGAGAGGCACGATCACCGAATGAGCCCCGTCGTAGGCATCGTCATGGGATCGGACAGCGACTGGCCCGTCATGGAGGCCGCCGCCAAGGCCCTCGACGAGTTCGAGATCGACTACGAGGTCGACGTCGTCTCCGCGCACCGCATGCCGCGCGAGATGGTGGCGTACGGCGAGCAGGCGGCCGACCGGGGCCTGAAGGTGATCATCGCGGGCGCTGGCGGCGCCGCCCACCTCCCCGGCATGCTCGCCTCCGTCACCCCGCTGCCGGTCATCGGCGTGCCCGTGCCGCTGAAGTACCTCGACGGCATGGACTCCCTGCTGTCGATCGTGCAGATGCCGGCCGGTGTGCCGGTCGCCACGGTCTCCGTCGCCGGCGCCCGCAACGCCGGCCTGCTCGCCGCCCGCATCCTGGCCGCCCACGACGAGGACCTCCTGGCCCGCATGCGCGACTTCCAGCAGGACCTCAACGACCAGGCCACCGAGAAGGGCAAGCGGCTGCGCGCCAAGGTCGAGGGCGCCGGCAACGGCTTCGGCTTCGGGAAGTGACGACCGTGACCAGGCCGGACAGGCTGGAGGAGGCCCGCGAGCTCCTGCGCGGGTTCCCGGTCGTCGACGGGCACAACGACCTGCCCTGGGCGCTGCGCGAGCAGGTCCGCTACGACCTCGACGCCCGGGACGTCGCCGTCGACCAGCGCGCCCACCTGCACACCGACATCCCCCGCCTGCGGGAGGGCGGGGTCGGCGCGCAGTACTGGTCGGTGTACGTGCGCGCGGACCAGCCCGACGCGGTCCCGGCGACACTGGAGCAGATCGACTGCGTACGGCGGCTCATCGACCGCCACCCCGGCGACCTGCGCGCCGCGCTCACCGCCGCCGACGTCGAGGCGGCCCGCGCGGAGGGCCGTATCGCCTCCCTCATGGGCGCCGAGGGCGGCCACTCCATCGCCAACTCCCTGGGCACCCTGCGCGGCCTGTACGCGCTCGGCGTGCGCTACATGACGCTCACCCACAACGACAACGTCGACTGGGCGGACTCCGCGACCGACGAGCCGAGGGCCGGCGGGCTGACGGCGTTCGGCCGCGAGGTCGTGCGGGAGATGAACCGGCTCGGCATGCTCGTCGACCTCTCCCACGTGGCGGCGACGACGATGCGGGACGCGCTGGACACGTCCTCCGCGCCGGTGATCTTCTCCCACTCCTCCTCCCGGGCCGTCTGCGACCACCCGCGCAACATCCCGGACGACGTCCTGGAGCGGCTGCCCGCCAACGGCGGCGTCGCGATGGTGACGTTCGTGCCGAAGTTCGTGCTCCAGGCGGCCGTGGACTGGACGGCCGAGGCCGAGGAGAACATGCGCGCCCACGGCTTCCACCCGCTCGACACCACCGCGGAGGCGATGGCGGTCCACCGCGCCTTCCAGGAGCGCCGGCCGCGCCCGACCGCCACGGTCGCCACGGTCGCCGACCACCTGGACCACATGCGCGAGGTGGCCGGCGTCGACCACCTCGGCATCGGCGGCGACTACGACGGCACGGCCTTCACCCCCGAGGGCCTCGACGACGTCTCCGGCTACCCGAACCTCATCGCCGAACTCCTCGACCGCGGCTGGTCCAGGACCGACCTCGCCAAGCTGACCTGGCAGAACGCGGTCCGGGTGCTGGGCGCGGCGGAGGACGTGGCCGGTGGCCTGAAGGCGACGCGCGGCCCGTCGAACGCGACGATCGAGTCGCTGGACGGCTGACCCGGCCCGCGCGGGGCGGACCGGCCGACGCCTCCGGCCGCCGCCCCGCTCACGGACGCCGGTGACGGGACCCGTACCCGAGACCCCCGGTACGGCTCCCGTACCACCGGCGCCCGCTCACCGGCGCCCGCTCAGCGGCGCTCGCTCAGCGGCGCTCGCTCACGGACGCTCGATCCGGCACAGGCAGAACGGGTGTCCCGCCGGATCGGCGTACACCTGGAAGTCCTTCTTCTCCCGGTCCTCCAGGTCCAGGGGCCGCGCGCCCAGCGCCACCACCCGCTCGTGCACCGCGTCGAGCTCCTCCCAGGTGGCGCCGGCGTCGAGGTCGAGGTGGAACTGCTGCGCGTTGCGGTCGCCCCGCGGCCACTCGGGCGGGGTGAGGTCCGCCACCTCCTGGAAGGAGAGCCGGGGGCCTCCGGGCACCTCGAGGACGACCCAGTCGTCCCCCTCCTCGGCCTCCGGCGTGCCGCCCAGCACAGCCGCGTAGAAGCCGGCGAGCGCATGCGGGTCGGGGCAGTCGAGCACGACGGAACGGACACGGACGACGGGTGCCATGGGCAGTCTCCTCGCTGGCCGGCGGACGGACGAGGACACGGGTGCCCAGCCGTGCGCGCCCGGTAACCCACAGCAGTGACCCGCAGCCCGGACCCACAGGTGTGACCCACGGTCGTGACCCACAGGGAGTTCACGCCGCGCGGGCCACCCGGGTGCGGCAGAATGCACGCGTACGCCGGTTCGGCCGACTGAGCCTCGGCCGAACCGGCGTCGTCCGTCCGCCAGCGCACGGCGAGCGGCCGCTCCCGCCGACCGGCCGCTCCCGCCGACCGGCCGCTCCCTCAGGCCGCAGGTCCCGTCAGGCGGTCGGGCGGCCCATCGCGCGGTACGTCCAGCCGGCCTTCCGCCACAGCTGCGGGTCGAGCGCGTTGCGCCCGTCCAGGAGCACCCGGGCGGCCGTGACCTCCCCGAGCACCGCCGGGTCGAGCTCACGGAACTCCCGCCACTCGGTCAGGTGCAGGACGACGTCGGCGCCCCGCACCGCCTCCAGGGCCGTGTCGGCGTAGCCGAGGGTGGGGAAGACCCGGCGGGCGTTCTCCATGCCCTTCGGGTCGTAGACGGTCACCTGGCCGCCCTGGAGGTGGATCTGGCCGGCGACGTTCAGTGCCGGCGAGTCGCGGACGTCGTCCGAGTCCGGCTTGAACGTCGCGCCCAGCACGGCGACCCGGCGGCCCAGGAAGGGCCCGCCGCCCAGCGCCTGCCGGGCCAGCTCCACCATCTGCCCGCGCTGGCGCATGTTGATCGAGTCGATCTCGCGCAGGAAGGTCAGCGCCTGGTCGGCGCCCAGCTCGCCGGCGCGCGCCATGAACGCCCGGATGTCCTTGGGCAGGCAGCCGCCGCCGAAGCCGATCCCCGCCCGCAGGAACTTCTTGCCGATCCGGTCGTCGTGCCCGATGGCCTCCGCCAGCTTGGCGACGTCGCCGTCGGCGGCCTCGCACACCTCGGCCATGGCGTTGATGAAGGAGATCTTGGTGGCGAGGAAGGAGTTCGCGGCGGTCTTCACCAGCTCGGCGGTCGGGAAGTCGGTGACGACGAACGGCGAGCCCTCGCCGATCGGCGTGGCGTACACCTCCCGCAGCAGCTTCTCGGCCCGCTCGCTGCGGACGCCGACGACGATCCGGTCCGGGTGCAGTGTGTCCCGCACGGCGTAGCCCTCGCGCAGGAACTCCGGGTTCCACGCCAGCTCGGCGTCGGCACCGGCCGGGGCCAGCCCGGCGACGGTGCGGGCGAGCCGGTCGG
This sequence comes from Streptomyces sp. NPDC003247, assembly GCF_042888135.1. Taxonomy (NCBI): domain Bacteria; kingdom Bacillati; phylum Actinomycetota; class Actinomycetes; order Kitasatosporales; family Streptomycetaceae; genus Streptomyces; species Streptomyces sp. NPDC003247. Next base: position 45,678 of record NZ_JBIAPF010000013.1, on the reverse strand, counting down.
CGGAGCCCACGGGCACGGTCGACTTGCCGACGACGAGGGCCGGCCGGTGCAGATGCGGGGCCAGGGAGGCGATCGCGGACTCGACGTACGACATGTCGCAGGCGTACTCGCCGTGCTTCTGGGGCGTGTTGACGCAGACGAAGTGGACGTCGCCGAAGGCGCCGACCTCCGCCCAGTCCTGGGTGAAGCGCAGGCGTCCGGTGGACCCCTCGAAGCCCGGGACGTGCCGGCGCAGCAGCTCCTCCAGGCCCGGCTCGTACATCGGGGTCTCGCCCCGCTCCAGCATCTCGATCTTCTCGCGCACGACGTCGAGCGCGAGGACCTCGAAGCCCAGCTCGGCCATGGCCGCGGCGTGCGTGGCGCCGAGATAACCGGTGCCGATCACGGTGATCTTGAGGGCCATGGGGGCAGCTCCTGGGCTGGACGGGGATCAGGATGGCGCGCCCGAGCATAGTCGGGGCGTGAGGGAGCCTCTCACCGGGCAGTTCTCCTGTGCTCTCCCCCCTGTCGTCAAGGTCACGTGACACTCCTGTGAGCAGCCCCCTAAACTTTGAGTTACTTAACGGTAATTAGCGGAATCACCCCAGTGTTTTGGAGCGTGAGAGACCTTGGCCGGATCGGCTGACTTCGACCTGTACCGCCCGTCCGAGGAGCACGACATGCTCCGCGACGCCGTCCGCTCGCTGGCCGAGGCGAAGATCGCGCCGTACGCCGCCGCGGTGGACGAGGAGGCCCGCTTCCCGCAGGAGGCCCTCGACGCGCTCGTCGCGAACGACCTGCACGCCGTGCACGTACCCGAGTCGTACGGCGGCGCGGGCGCCGACGCGCTCGCCACGGTGATCGTGATCGAGGAGGTCGCCCGTGCCTGTGTGTCGTCCTCGCTCATCCCCGCGGTGAACAAGCTGGGCTCCCTGCCGGTGATCCTCTCCGGCTCCGAGGACCTGAAGAAGCGGTACCTGACCCCGCTCGCCAAGGGCGACGCCATGTTCTCCTACTGCCTCTCCGAGCCGGAGGCCGGCTCGGACGCGGCCGGCATGAGGACCAGGGCGGTCCGCGACGGCGACCACTGGGTCCTCGACGGCGTGAAGCGCTGGATCACCAACGCGGGCGTCTCCGAGTACTACACGGTCATGGCGGTGACGGACCCCGCCAAGCGCTCGAAGGGCATCTCCGCCTTCGTCGTCGAGAAGTCCGACCCGGGCGTGTCCTTCGGCGCCCCGGAGAAGAAGCTCGGCATCAAGGGCTCCCCGACCCGCGAGGTCTACTTCGACAACGTCCGCATCCCCGCCGACCGCATGATCGGCGAGGAGGGCACCGGCTTCGCCACGGCGATGAAGACCCTCGACCACACCCGCATCACCATCGCCGCCCAGGCCCTCGGCGTGGCCCAGGGTGCCTTCGACTACGCCAAGGGCTACGTCCAGGAGCGCAAGCAGTTCGGCAAGCCGATCGCCGACTTCCAGGGCATCCAGTTCATGCTCGCCGACATGGCCATGAAGATCGAGGCCGCCCGCCAGCTCACCTACGCCGCCGCGGCCAAGTCCGAGCGCGTCGCCGCCGGAGGTCGAGAAGGGGACCTGACCTTCCAGGGCGCCGCCGCCAAGTGCTTCGCCTCGGACGTGGCGATGGAGGTCACCACGGACGCCGTCCAGCTCCTCGGCGGCTACGGCTACACCCGCGACTACCCGGTCGAGCGCATGATGCGCGACGCCAAGATCACGCAGATCTACGAGGGCACCAACCAGGTCCAGCGGATCGTCATGGCGCGGAACCTGCCGTAGCCCGGCCGACGACCGCCCCGGCCGGTGACCGCCCCCGACCGGAGCGGACGACGACGGCTGCCGGCCGGCCCGGACACCCGGCACCCCGGCCCCGCGCCGGGGTGCTGTTGGCCGCGGGCCGACCGGGCGGCCGCCCCGGCGGCGGCCGCCCCGGCGGCGGCCGCCCCGGCACCGCCGTGGCGTCACCGTGGCGGGCAGGGGTCAGCGCTGGAGCCACTTCAGCAGTTCGTCGTGGCGCACCTGGTAGACGGTGCCGGCCGACCTCAGGAGACCGCGCTCCTGGCACCACCGGAGGAACGCGGCCAGCCGCCACGGCAGCTTGCCGTGGAGGGCCACGAGCAGGCCGAGGTACTGGCGGCTGGTGACCGCGACGAAGCCGGGCCCGGCGGCCACACCGCAGGCCAGGGCCGTGACGAGGGCGAGCGGCCAGGGCACGCGCAGCCACTCGACGAACAGCGTCCCGTAGATCGTCAGCGCCGCCACGACGGTGCCGGACACCACTCCGGCCATCGCGTCGTTGCGCAGCGGGGACAAGGGGGTGAGCACACCGGGCGGGTCGGGGTCGGGCTCTCCTCCGTTGCCGCGTCGGGCGGCGCGCAGTCCCGCGGCCACCCCCACCACGAGCCCGACCGCTCCGGCGCCGCACCCGGCGGTCAGGCCGACGAAATCGCCGAGCCGGCCGGCGAGGAACCCGGCCGCCACGGTCACCGCCAGCGCGGACGGGGCGCCGACCGCCACCAGGAAGCGACGGTCGATGTCCGCCCGTACCGACAGCGCCAGGCCGAAGCCGAAGACGACGGCGAACCCGGAGCCGGCGGCCAGCGCGAAGCCCTCGCCGAACAGGGACGTCAAGGGCAGCATGAGAACACCGCCCAGCGTGGCGCCCAGGGCGATGCGGCTCCAGCCGAGTCTGCTGCGCAGCCGCTGGAACAGGATGCGGCGGGGCTGGACGTACCGCGCACGCGCGTTCCAGGCGGACAGGAGCGGCGCGGGGGTCAGAAGGCCGAGCAGAACGGCGCCCGGCAGGGGCAGCGCGCGGTTGTGGTGGAGGCAGACCGCCAGGAGGAGCAGCGCCGGCAGCCAGCAGGCGAGGGTGATCGCCGCGGCGGCGTAGCGGGCGCTGCGCGGCCCGGCGATCGGCCACAGCGTGTGGACGGCCAGGTCCCGGGACGGTACGACGGCACCGCTGCCGGCGGCGGGCGCCGCACGTCCACCGCGCAGACCGGAGGCGAGCAGCCGGAGCCACCGGGTCACGGCCTGCGCGGGGTAGCGCGGACGCCGGTCGGCGGGATCCGGCGCGCACACCGACGGTATGAGTTCCTCGATGAGCACCGCGTGCAGATCCTCGTGCTCCCGGCCGCTCGCGGCCGTCACCCCGACGAACGAGCGGAGTGCGGCGGCCCCGGCTTCGGTCCGGGACGCGAGGGACGCGAGCGTGAGCATCCAGGGTGAGGACAGCACCTCCCTCGTGACCGTCCCGGGTGCGAAGAGATCGTCCTGGAGGCCGGCCAGCCGTGCGCGGTTCGTGCTCCGCTCCACGAGGTAGCGGCGTCCGCTGACGGGCGGGACGGCCTCGATCCGCACCGTCGCGCAGTCCAGCAGGCGCTGGTCGGCCCCGCTGAGCTCGGCGTACTCCTCCCCACGGCAGGTCAGCACCAGCGGCCCGGCGAATCGGTTGAGCTGGGCGAGCGCGGAGACGGCCCGGGGCCGTCCCGTCCCCGGCAGGTCCATCTCGTCGAGGCCGTCCAGGACCGGCATGACGTGTCCGTGCGCCAGCAGGTCCCGTGCCGTGCTCTGCGAACCGCCCAGGTAGTCGTGGGCCACGCGCTCGCTGAACCAGTCCGCGAACGCGATGCCGGTGTCCCACTCCGACAGGCCGACCGGCACGGGCACCGGACCGTCGTGGCGTCTGCGGGCCAGGACCCGGTGGACGAGCTCGTGGGCCAGGAGCGTCTTGCCGGAGCCGGGGCCGCCCGTGATGACCAGGCGCTGCGGTCGCAGACCGTCCAGGTAACGGGCGATGCCGTCGAAGTCTCCGCGCGGCCAGGCCCGGTCCGCGTCCCTGCCGCCCTGCGGAACGGTGACGAAGGTGACGTTGATGGCCTTTTTGTCGTTGCCCAGCAGTTGCCAGCGGCGCCGGATCACCTCGTCCCGGACAGCCGTGCCCAGACGGCGTACCGCGGCTTCCCGGCCGGCCCCGGGCGACTGCGGGCCGCGGAGCCAGCCGATGCCCCAGGCGGTCAGGACACCGGAGAGCGTCGAGCCGAGCGGCCAGGTGATGCCCGGCTCCGGCGGGGAGAGCGCGAAAAAGGCGAGGGTGGTCAGGGCTCCCGCCGCCGCGGTCAGCAGCAGCTTCCTCGTGCGGCGCGGCAGGGACGGCGGCGGCAGGGCGATCGGCGGGACGTCCGAGTCGTCCTCGCCGTCCGGCGGCGCCCCGCCGATGTCTTCGACGACGAAGGGGACACCATGGGTGCGCAAGCTCTGCTCGAACCCGGGCAGTTCGGCGAGGACGTCCACGGGTACGGCCTCCAGCACGCCGGACGCGAAGCCCATCGCCTTCGTCACGACCGCGACCAGGTGCGGTTCGCAGAACAGTCCCGTGCCCGAACCGCCCTGCCAGCCCGAGCGGTCCGGCACGATGCCCACGTCGACGTGCACGGTGGTCATCCGTGACTTCATGCCGTGCAGCGGATCCACGTGGCCGCGTATCGGCATGGTGTCCCGCGTGCGGCCCGGACGTGCGACCGCGTCGGGGAAGCCCAGTCCGAGACAGGGCACGCGGTCCTTGCCCACGATCCGCCCGAAGCGCACCGGAGGAGCCATCGGCGGTCGCCACTCCGGTCCGGTGATCCGCAGCAGCGCCGCGTCCGCGCCGGGCGACGCCCGCGTCGCTCCCGCCGGCCACACCAGTTCGGCGACCGTCCAGACGGTACCGCCCCCCGGATCCAACGGCCGGACCTCCACACCGCCGCGCGCGTGCGCCCCCTCCACCACGTGCAGTGCGGTGAGCACCACGTCGTCACCGATCAGGTACCCGCTGCCCGATGTGCCGAGGACGGGGTTCCAGACCTCCACGACCCTTGTCCGGTCCATCCCCCGTCCCGTCCGTCACCCGACGAGCTGTTCCCCGCAGCCCCTCCTGCCCGCTTCGGGTGGCACCGTAGCCGGTCCCGCTCACCCCGGGAGCCCTCTTCGCGAAACACCCGCCGACTCCGGTGCCGGCAGGGCGCGGACGCCACTCGGCCGTCCCGCCGCCCCGGGTGTGTCCCCGCGGCGGTGGCGGACCGCGGACGATCACGGGCCAGCGGAGGGCCCTGCGTAACTGTTTTCGGCCGACGCCACGCCTCGTAGGCGGCTGACCTGCGGGCGGGCGGCCTCCGGCGGTGCGCCGGGGGCCGTCCGCGCCGTCGTCCGATGGCGCTCGGCGACGGGGAGGCGTACGACGGAAGGACGGGCCGGGGGCCGCCCGGGCCCCGGCCCGCCTCTCTCCCCAGGAGGAGCCATGACCCAGCCCGGAACGACCCAGCCCGGAACCATGACCGCCATGAGTAAGGAGATGCAGGACTGCGTCGAGGCGTGCATGTCCTGCCACGGTGTGTGCGAGGAGACCATGAGCGCCTGTCTGCAGATGGGCGGCCAGGCCCAGCTGCAGATCATGCGCGCGCTGATGGACTGCTCCGAGACGACCCGTATGTGCGCCGACATGATGATGCGCCGCTCACCCATGGCGGCCGAGATGTGCGCGATGTGCGCCAAGGCGTGCGAGATGTGCGCCGAGGCGTGTATGGCCATGCCGGACGACGCCGGCATGGCGCGCTGCGCCGACGCCTGTCGCCGCTGTGCCGAGATGTGCCGCGCGATGGCGGGCGCCGCGATGTGACGCCGCCGGACGGCCGGTGAGGGCACCCCTCGGGGTGCCCTCGTCGTGCGTGCATGCGTGCATGCGGGCGGGCGCGGTCGGGCGGAGCCGCAGCCGCAGCCGGGGCCGGAGCCGGGGAGCCGGACGGCCGCCGGCTCTCAGGCGAACAGCGGCTCCAGCGCCCGCTCCAGGTCGGCCGGTCCGCGGAAGTGCACGGCGGTCATGCCCAGCGCCGCGGCCGCCTCGACGTTCTCCAGGGTGTCGTCCACGAACAGGCACCGCTCGGGCCGTACGCCCGCCCGCTCGGCGCCCAGCGCGAGGATGCGCGGGTCGGGCTTGGCGAGGCCGACGCGGGCGCTGCTGACGACGTGGTCGGCGAGTCCGGCCAGGCCGAGGGCGTCGAGGTCCTGCTCCAGGCCGAGCGTGGCGTTGGAGACGAGGACCACCGGCACCCGGGCCCGGGCCCGGTGCAGCAGGGTCACCACGGTCTCGTCGGCGTGGAAGGGCGACTCCAGCAGGGTGGTGCCGAGCGCCCAGGCCGTCTCCTCGTCCACCAGGCCGGCCAGGCCGCGGGCGATGGACTCCACCCACTCCTGCTCCGTGATCCGGCCCAGCAGCAGCGGCCCGTCGACCTCGGGGGCGAACGCCACCTTCTTCGTCGTGCCCTCCGCCAGCCCCGCGGAGCGTTCCAGCGCCTCCAGGTGACTGGAGTCGAAGTGCCGCACCACGTTGTCGATGTCACACAGGACCGCGGAGAACGGCGGTCTGCCTCCGGGGGCGTCAGTCACCCGACACCGTCACCTTCTCGTCGTTCTTCAGTTGCTCGACCAGCTGCTTCACCTTCGTCTCGTCCCAGACCAGGTTGCCGCCGGTGGAGCCGGAGATCGGCATGTTCATGGACTTGCCGTCGCCGCTGTTGACGCCCTTCATCGCGAAGAACATGGACGCCAGGTCGTACAGGCCCATGTCCTTGTCGACGATCAGGGAGTCGAGGCCCGCGCCCATGGTCGGGTAGAGCTTGAACGGGTTGAGGAGCGTGCCCGGCGTGGCCACCTGGTTGGCGAGGGCCGCGAGGAACTTCTGCTGGTTCTTCGTGCGGTCGAGGTCGGAGCCCGCGAGCGCGTACCGGGTGCGGACGAAGGCGAGGGCCTCCTCGCCGTTCAGGGTCTGCTTGCCCTTCTTGAAGTCCGCCCCGGACTTGGTGTCCTTGATGTCCTGCGGGATGTCGATCTCGACCCCGCCGACGGCGTCCACGATGTTCGCGAAGCCGGCGAAGCCGATCTCCACGTAGTGGTCGATGCGCAGGCCGGTGTTGAACTCGACGGTGCGCACGAGCAGTTCGGGCCCGTCCTCGGCGTAGGCCGCGTTCAGCTTCACGTGCCGGCCGGTGCCCTCGTAGGTCTTGCCGGACTCCGAGCCCACGAAGGTCGGGATCTCCACGTCCGAGTCGCGCGGCAGGGAGATGAGGGTGTCGCCGTTGGAGCCGGTGTGCAGGATCATCATCGAGTCCGTGCGCTTGCCGTCGGCGGAGCCGGTGTGCAGCTCCTTCTTCTCCTCCGCGGACATGCCCTCACGGCTGTCGGAGCCGACGATCAGGTAGTTGGTGCCCTCGCCCTCGTCGGGCCGGTCGATGACCTTCGACAGGTCGACCTCGCGCTGGAGCTTGCCGTCGGCCCAGAAGTAGGTGCCGACGGTCGTCACGACCAGCACGGTCGCGACGGTGATCGAGGTCACCTTGATACGGCGCCGCCAGTTCGGCGCCGGACGCGGGCCGCGGCCCCCGCCGAATCCGCCTCCACCTCCGCCGCCGGGTCCGCCCCCGCCGGGCGTGCCGTAGACCTGGCCCGTGTTGTAGCCGCTGTCGTACCCGGAGCCCCGGGCGTCGGTGAAGTCGCCGTGTCCCCGGCCGTCGACGTACGACGGCTGCTGGGGGATGCCGGGGCTCTGCGGCGGGGCGGGACGGCCGCGGCGGACCTGCCGCATGACGCGCGCGCCCTCGGGCCGTGCGCTGGCGCTGCCGCTTCCGTGCCGGGTGCCGCGGTTGTCGTCGGACGGTCCCTCGGGCCAATCGTTCATGCGCCCCAGTGTGCAGGGAACGGCTGTATGCCGTACAAGGGCCGTCGGAAAATCGGGGGCCCGCTGTTGCCAAGTCGACACAAAACCTCGGGTTCCTCCCCTCGGCATAAGGTGGAGGTCATGACAGACCAGGTCACCGCAGTGGACCCGGGCACCTCGGACATCCCGGGCAAGCCCGTCTCCGCGTCCCGCACCACCCTCAGCCACATCATGACCCACAACGACACCAACCTCCTGGGCACGGTGCACGGCGGTGTGATCATGAAGCTCGTCGACGACGCGGCGGGCGCCGTGGCCGGCCGGCACTCCGGCGGGCCCGCCGTCACCGCGTCCATGGACGAGATGGCGTTCCTGGAGCCGGTCCGCGTCGGTGACCTCGTCCATGTGAAGGCTCAGGTCAACTGGACCGGCCGGACCTCCATGGAGGTGGGCGTCCGGGTCCTGGCCGAGCGCTGGAACGAGTCGGCGCCGCCCACCCAGGTCGGTTCCGCCTATCTGGTCTTCGCCGCCGTCGACGCCGACGGCAAGCCGCGCCGGGTGCCCCCGGTCCTGCCGGAGACCGACCGGGACCGCCGTCGCCACCAGGAGGCCCAGATCCGCCGCACCCACCGCCTGGCCCGCCGCCGGGCGATCATGGAACTCCGGGAGCGGCGGGCGGCGGAGGGCTTCGAGGACTGAGCCCCCTGCGGTCCGGGGCGGGTCCGTCGTCCCCCGGTCGGGTCAGGAGCAGCCCACCTCGTCGCCCCGCACCACGCCGAACTCGCCCTGGCCCGGGTTCTCGGCGCGGACCCTGCGGACCTCCCGGAAGTCCGCGCCGGCGGTGACCCGCAGCGTCGGCCCCAGACCGGGGACCGCGCGCATCTCGCTGCCGGGCAGGGCCGCCGCGAGCGACCGGGCGGAGCGGTCCCAGCGGGGGTCGTAGGTGATGACCGTGCGGCGCGTGGCACGGTTCGCGGCGGTGGTCGGGCGGCCGGTGGTGCGGAAGCCGGTGGCCGCGAGACCCGCGTCCACCTCCTTGGCCAGCCCCACGGTGGTGGTCCCGTTCTCGACGTGGACGCGGATCTGCTGCGGGGCCACCTCGACGCGTACGGCCGTGCTGCGCGCCCGGGGCGCCGTCGCGAGCGGCTTGTCCTCGCGCACCGCCCGGAAGAGGCGCTCGGCCTTCACCGGGTCCCACTTCACGGTCGACCCGATGCCCTTCACGACGTATCCCATCTGGGCCACGGGGACGGTCGTGAACTCCGACGACGACGGGGAGAAGGTGCGCATGGCGCGGCCGAGGTCGAGGAGTTCGTCGGCGCCGAAGCCGCGGTCCGCCCGCACCGAGCCCAGCACGGCCCGCGCCACGTCACGGAACCTCAGCGGGTTGAGCAGGATGCCCGAGGAGGTCGCGTGGTCGACCAGGGCCGCCAGGAAGCGCTGCTGGCGCTTCATCCGCCCGAAGTCGGAGTCGGCGTCGATGTGCCGGGAGCGGACGTACTGGAGGGCCTGGCCGCCCTTGAGGGCGTGCGTGCCGGGCGGCAGGTCCAGGCCGGTGAACCGGTCCTTGAGCGGCCGGGCCGTGCAGATCCGCACCCCGCCGAGGACGTCCACCGTCCGCATGAAGCTGGTGAAGTCGACCTCCAGGTAGTGGTCGATCTTCACCCGGGTCATGTGCTCGACGGTCCGCACGGTCAGCTGCGGCCCGCCCTCCGCGTACGCCGCGTTGATCCTCAGGGGGTGCTGGTGCGTCCGGCCGGTGGCGCGGTCGGTGTGCGGGGGCGTCTGGGCGAAGGAGTCGCGCGGCAGGCTGATCACGCTCGCCCGCTCCCGGTCCTCCGAGATGTGCACGATCATCAGCGTGTCGGTGCAGTGGCAGGGCGCGCCGCCCAGGCGGAAGCGCCGGCGCTCCCGCTCGGTGATCCGGTCCCGTCCGTCGGTGCCGACCAGCAGCACGTTCATGCCGTGGCCGGCCCGCGGGCGGTTCTTCATGTCCTTGAAGGGGTCGACGCGGGCGATGTCCGCGTCGAGGCTGCTGACCACGGAGTGGCCGATGCCGGCGGAGGCCAGGATCACGACCGAGAGGGTCATCGTGGCCCGCATGGCCCAGCGGGGACGTTTCCTCCGCAGGGGGAGTGCGGGCGGGATCGGGAGTGCGGGCGGACGGCGCGCGGGCCGGGGGCCGGACGACCGGTGCGGGGTCGGGGACATGCGGGTCACCTCCGGGCGACGGCCGTACGAGGGGGAGCCGTGAGCACCGTAGGCCCATACGATCTGCGGTCCGGGGCAGCACACCCGGCGGGGCGCGAGCGTGTCCCCCGTTCGCGGTAACGTGAGCGTCCTATGAACGCCAAGTCCGACGTGCAGCTCCCCGCCGTGTCCGTCATCATGCCCGTCCTCGACGAGGAGCGGCATCTGCGCGGAGCCGTCCAAGCGATCCTCGCGCAGGAGTACGACGGCGAGATGGAGGTCGTGATCGCCCTCGGTCCGTCCACGGACCGCACGGACGAGATCGCGGCCGAGCTCGTCGCCGACGACCCGCGCGTGCACACCGTCCCCAACCCGACGGGACGCACGCCCGCCGCGCTCAACGCCGCGATCAAGGCCTCGCGCCATCCGGTCGTCGTCCGCGTCGACGGGCACGGGATGCTCTCCCCGAACTACATCGCCACCGCCGTACGGCTCCTGGAGGAGACCGGCGCGCAGAACGTCGGCGGCATCATGCACGCCGAGGGCGAGAACGACTGGGAGCACGCCGTCGCCGCCGCCATGACCTCGAAGATCGGCGTCGGCAACGCCGCCTTCCACACCGGTGGTCAGGCGGCTCCCGCCGAGACCGTCTACCTGGGTGTCTTCCGGCGCGAGGCGCTGGAGCAACAGGGCGGCTACAACGAGGAGTTCATCCGCGCCCAGGACTGGGAGCTGAACTTCCGCATCCGCGAGGCGGGCGGGCTGATCTGGTTCTCGCCCGAGCTGAAGGTGTCGTACCGGCCCCGGCCCAGCGTGAAGGCGCTCGCCAAGCAGTACAAGGACTACGGCCGCTGGCGGCATGTCGTCGCCCGCTACCACGAGGGCTCCATCAACCTGCGCTACCTCGCCCCGCCGACCGCCGTGTGCGCGATCGCGGCCGGGATCGTGGTGGGCGCGGCCGTCACCCCGCTCGGCTTCGTGATCCCCGGCGGCTACCTCGCGGCGATCGTCGCCGGGTCGGTGCCGGCCGGCAAGGGGCTGCCGCTGAAGGCGCGGCTCCAGATCCCCGTGGCCCTGGCCACCATGCACATGTCGTGGGGCTGGGGCTTCCTGACCAGCCCGAAGTCGCTGGCGAGGAAGGTCATCGCCTCCCGCCGCCCGGCGGTCCTCGACGTCGAGGCGCGCTGACGCGGCGGGGCGCTGACACGGCGGTGCGCTGAGGCCGTGGGGCGCTGAGGCCGCGGGGCGCGCGCTGAGACGGCGAGGCGCGCACCGCGGCTGTACGGCGTACCGCGACCGTGTGGCGTACTGAGGCCGTGCCGCGTAGCGAGGCCGTGGGGCGTACCGAGGCCGTGGGGCGTACCGAGGCCGTGGGGCGCCGTCGGACGGCGCCCCACCGGGACCCGGCTAGTAGGTGTAGTCCGGGTCCACGTGCATGCACTGGCTGGTGTCGGAGGCGTTCATCGACTCGGCCGACTCGGGCGTCGTGTCGTCCTGCTCCGGCACCTCGTACGCCGACCCCGACCGCCAGTCCGCGCCGACGTACAGGGTGATCCCGGTGACCTCGGTGGACTTCTCCACCTGGCCCGTCGGGATGCCGAGGGCCTTCGCGACCCGCTCGGCGTCCCCCTGGAGGTCGGCGCTCGGGTAGCGGATCACCGTCGTCTCCTCGGAGGTGGCCGCCGAGGGGTCCGCCACCGCCTGGGTGAAGCCCTTGCCGGCCAGCAGCTGCGCCACCGCGGCCGCCCGCCCGCTCGCGGCGCCGAGGGTGTCGGTGTAGGTGCCGTTGTGGACCTGTACGGCGATCTCGCCGTCCGCGGCGGCCGGGTCCGTGTCCGTCGGCGACGGGCTCGCGGACGCGGTCGCCTTCGCGGTGTCCTTGCCGTCCAGGGCGATGTCCTCGCGCACCAGCCGGAACAGCTGCGTGGCGTCCTCGGTGGGCTCCACCCGGCTGCCGACGTAGCGGTTGGGCATCGTCGTCATGGTGATGCGCTCGGTGGGCACCTTCTGGAGCTCGGTCGCCAGGTCGTACATCTTCTTGATGCTGTCCAGGCCGTCGTCGACGGTGATCGCCTCGGTGGCCGCCTCGGCGAGCTTGCGCAGCGCGTTGGGGTTGGACAGCCTCGCCTCGGAGCGCAGCTGACGGACCATCGAGTTCATGTACATGTGCTGCGCCTTGGCGCGGGCCAGGTCGCTGCCGTCCTCGAAGCCGTAGCGGGTGCGCAGCCACTGAAGGGCCTGCTCGCCCTTGATGGCGTGCGTGCCCTCCGCCAGCTTCAGCCCGGAGCCCTTGCCGGTGCTGGTGTGCGAGTAGACGTTGGCGTCCACGCACACCGGCACACCGCCGATCGCGTCCGCCATCGACACCACACCGGCGAAGTCGATCATCATGAAGTGGTCGATGTGGATGTCGGTGAGCTTCTCCCAGGTGGCCACCGTGCAGCCCGGGCCGCCGCGCCCGAGGGACTGGTTCGTCATCGTCCGCGTCGTCGCCGAGTACACCTCCCCGTCGTCGGGGTCGGTGCACTTGGGTATGTCCACCAGGGTGTCGCGCGGCATGCTCACCACCGACATGTTGCTGCGGTCCGCCGACACGTGCAGCAGCATCTGCACGTCGGCGAGCGGGGTGCCGCCGTAGGTCTCCTTGGCGCCGCCGAGCTTCTGGTTCTCCGCGGTGTCACGGGCGTCCGAGCCGATCAGCAGGATGTTCAGCGCCTTCTGACCGGCCGCGTTGGTCTTGGTCTCCGCCGCCCGGTCCTTGGCGTCGCCCAGGTTGAGGCTGTCGCTCTTGATGTTGGCGTTGAGGTGCTGGTAGTAGAGGTAACCGGCGCCCGCGCCGCCGAGTATGACCAGCGACAGCACCGTCGCCGACCAGCGCAGCACCCGCCGCCTGCGCCGGCCGCGTTCCGGGCCGCGGCCGGATCTGCGCCCGTCGTCGCTCCCGCCCGTGCCGCCGTCGCCCGCACCGGACCCGGTGCCGTCTCCGTGCTGTCCGTCGCCGCTGCTGTCACCGGCGCTGCCGCCGCCGTGCCCGTCCTCGATCGAGTCCCGGTCCACCGCCGTCGGGGACATCGCGTCCTCGACTTCGGGAACCTTCCCCCGCACACTGCTCCGCGCCACTTCCCCTGCCCTCCCCGCCGTGCGCCTGACACGGGCCCGTCCCGCGTCACGTCAGACGCTCGACGGGCCCGCAGGGTTACCTACTTGGCGATTACTTGGCGCACTCGACCTTGTCCGCCGTGGACTTCTGGACCGTGTCGGGCACCGTCGTCGAAGCCGTGAGCGAGACACCCGCGCCCTTGAAGTCCTTGCCCAGCGTCAGCGTCATCGTCGGCAGACCCTGGGAGTTGGTGACGCTCTCACCCGGCTTCAGCGCGGTCCCGGCCAGCCCCATGATGGCGGCGAGCTTGCGGGCCTGCGCCGCCTGGTCGGGCGCGTACTCGAGCGTCGTCTTGCTGAGGTCCTCGGGTGCGTTGCCCGCGTTCTCGGACTTCGTCACGCCCTCATCATTCTGCAGCCAGTTAAGAGTTTCCTGTGCGCTGCCGGCCGGGGCCCCGCCGTTCATCACGCGCACCCGCACCTCGGAGGCCTCGGACTGGGTGCCCTCGAGGCGGGCCGCCGCGGCCGCGGACGCCGCGTCCTTGGACGCCTTGGCCTTCTGCTTCACCTCGGTGAAGGAGATGTCCTCCCGGATCATCTGGAACACGGTGGGCGCGGTCGAGTCGTTGAGGACGACCGTGGACGCGACCGTCTCGGCCGGGTTGTCGACCACCGGGACGGTGGTGAAGGTCAGGTTCTTGACGTTGAGCTTGCCCAGCTCCAGACCCAGGTCCTTCAGCTTGCCGATGCTGTCGAGCTGGGAGTCGACGGTCAGCGCCTTGGTGCCCGCCTCCGCCAGCTTGATCATCTTGCTGGGGCTGGTGAGGGTGTCGTTCGACTTCAGCTTGCGCATCAGCGAGCTGAGGAACTGCTGCTGGAGCTCGATCCGGCTCAGGTCGCCGCCGAAGCCCACCGAGTGCCGGGTGCGCAGGAACGCCAGTGCCTGCTCGCCCTGGATGGTGTGCGTGCCCTTGGACAGCTTCAGGTGCGAGTCCTCGTCGTCGATGTCCTTGGCCAGGCACACCTCGACCCCGCCGACCGCGGTCGTCAGCGTCTTGACCGCGTTGAAGTCGGCGACCATGAAGTTGTCGGGGGTGATCCCGGTCAGCTCCGTCACCGTGCGCATGGTGCAGCTCGGCGTCCGGCCGCTCTGGCCGAGGCTGGTGTTGAAGCGGACGTTCTCGGTCCCCGCGATGACCTTCGTGCTGCCGTCCTCCTGCGTGGTCTCGCAGTCCGGGACGTCCACGATCAGGTCGCGCGGGATGCTCAGCGCGGTCGCGTTCGTGCGGTCCTTGGAGACGTGCAGCAGGATCGTGGTGTCGGCGTGGCCGACGCTGCCGGAGTCGCCGTAGCCCTCGTTGCCCGAGCCGGTGCGCTTGTCGGTTCCGATCAGCAGCAGGTTGATCGCCTTGTCCTTGCTGAAGCCACCGGTGCTCGCGCCGTCGTCGGAGACGGAGGTGATGTTGTCGTTGAGGTGCTGGAGGTAGAGGTAGGCCGCGGCGGCCGTGCCCACCAGGACGAAGGCCATGGTCCCGCCGGTCCACAGCAGGACCTTCCGGCCCTTCGACTTCTTCTTCGCCGGCCGGCGGCCGCGCCGTGCGGGCGCCTCCTCCGGGGTGCCGCGGCGCCGGCGCGGGCCGGGCACCTCCGGCGTCTGCGGGGTGTCCTGCTCCGGTGCCGGCGTCCGGCTGCGGACCGCTTCCGACCCGCCCTTGGCCTTTCCGGCGCGCCGGTCGGCCCTGCGGGGTCCGGGGACCGCCGACTGCGGTGCGGAAGGGGTCAGTCGCAGTTCGTATTCGCCGGTGTCCGGATTGAGCACCCACTGGTCTGCGGGGTCGATGTTGTCCGCCCGCCCACGGCCTTGCGCGTCCACGGTTGTCCGAATCCTCCGTCGGGGCCACGCGGCGCCTCTTCCCCTCAGGAGGCGCTCGGGTCGTCTCGGTCACTCAGTCAATCGGTCACTCAGTGCACGACCCCAGGACGGACCTATCGGCCGGGTGCACCGGATCGCTCACACTATCCGCCCAGTTCAGCGTCGAACGACGGCGGTGACAAATTCCACGTCCCTACAACCGGGCAATCCGTCCTATTTCCTTGAACTCGCCTTCGCCGGGACACTTGCGCTTGGGAAGCGCTTTACCCGAGGAAGACGTGAGGGGACCGCACGGGACCGTGTGCGACCGCGCGGGACCGTGTGCGACCGCCTGCGACCGTGCGGGACTGCGTGCGACCGCCTGCGACCGCGCGGGAACGCGGTCGGGGCTCAGACGCAGCCGTCCTCGGCGGCCGTGTTCCCGCGGAAGACGGGCGGGGACGGGCTCGGCGAACGGGACGCGCCGTCGCCGGGCGGCTCCGCGGAGCCGGGCGCCGAGGAGCCGCCCCGCGCGACCCGCACCGGCGCGTCCGCCCGCAGCAGGCCGAAGAGCCGCTCCGCCTCGGGCTCCACCAGCTGGTCACGGTTGGCGTTGTAGACGTACGACTCCCGGGGAACGGTGAGGAACCGCACCCGGTCCGTGGGGATGTCGCGCAGGCCGCGCACGAGCCGGTACAGGCCGCGCAGGCTCGCCAGCTCCGGGTCGGTGGTGAGGGCGGACGTCGCGGCGTCCAGCACGGGATACAGCTTCGCGGGGTTCAGCAGGACGTCGTCGCTGCGCACCTTGTTGACGAGCGCTCCGAGGAACCGCTGCTGCCGGTCCATGCGGTCGGTGTCGCTGCCGTTGCCGAGCGACTTGCGGGCGCGCACGTACCCGAGGGCCTGCTCGCCGTCCAGGGTCACCCGGCCCGCGGGCAGCCGCAGCTTGGCGGCCTTGTCGCGGACGGGCTCCTTCAGGCACACCTCGACCCCGTCCACGGCGTCGACCATCTCCTTGAACCCGCTGAAGTCGACGACCATGTAATGGTCGATCCGGATCCCGGTCAGCTTCTCCACCGTGCGGACCGTGCACGCCGAGCCGCCCGTCTGGAAGGCGTAGTTGAACATCGCGAACATCGGTTCGGTCCGGCTCCCGTCCGCGCGCCGGCAGGCCGGCACGTCCACCATCAGGTCGCGGGGCAGGGAGACGGCGGTGGCGCCGCGCCGCCCGGCGGCCAGATGCAGCAGGATCGTCGTGTCCGACCGCTCGGTGCCCGAGTCCCGCCCGTACGCGCGATTACCGGAACCCGAACGTGTGTCCGATCCGATCAGCAGGATGTTCCGGGCGTCCTTCACCAGCGCCGTCGGCCGCTCCTGCGCGTACCGCGCCAGCTCCGCCGCGGCGGCCTCGTCGGGCGTGATGTTCCCCTCGAGCTTGGCGTACACCGCCCACCCCGCCACCCCGGCCCCCACCACGAGCACGGCGGCCGCCCCCGCCCCGTACCGCACCCACCGCCGCCGGCGCCGCCGCGCGGACCCCGCCCCCCGGGCGGAGGCCCCCACCCCCGGCCCGAGGGGCCCGGCTGCGCCTGCGTCCCTTCTCACGCCGCCCTCCCCCTCCTGCCCGCGGTACGGACACACCGCCCGCCCGCCCTGCCAACGTCTCGTGGTGCTCCCACAACGTCTCGTGGTGCTCCTACGACGATGGCGCGGGCGGGGTGGGGACGCGGGCGGGGGTGGGCCGAACGGGTGCCCTGCGGCGGGGCGCCCGCGGCGACCGGTCCTTGGACCGGCCGTCCTCGGACGGGGGGTGCCGGGCGGGTGGTCACCGGCCGTCCTCGGACGGGGGGTTGCCGGGCGGGTGGTCACCGGCCGGGCGGTGGCCGGGCCGGTGGTCACCGGGCAGACCGTCTCCGGGGTGACGCCGTCCGGGCTCGCCGTCTCGGGGCCGACCGTGCTCGGACCTGCGGCCTTCGGGCCGGCCGTCTTCGGGCCGGCGGTTCCTCTTGGTCGATGGCCTCTGGGCCGGCTGTCTAGGGCCGACGCCCTTCGGGGCCGGTTGCTCGGGCTGTCGGCGTCCGGGCTGGATGTCTTCGGGCCGGCGGTTCCCGCGGGGCCGACGGCCTCCGAGGTGGCCTTCCCCGGGCCCTCCGGGTCGGCCGTCGCCGGGACGATGCCCTTCCCGGCCGACCGTCCCGGGAACGACCGTCCCCCGGCCCGCCGCCCCCCCCAGGGCGCCCCCAGGGCCTCCGCCGCCGCCCCTACCGTGCCGTGGCCGACACCCGTTCGCTCTCGATCCGCCGGGCCACCGTGTCCTCGGTCGCCTGGTCCAGGTGCCGGCAGAGGACGACGGAGCCGCCGCTGGCCAGGGGGGCGTACAGACCGGCGCTGAGGCCGTCCCAGGTGTCGTAGGGGAGGGCGGACAGAAGGCGGGAGCCGGGGCCCGTCAGGCCGAGGCCCGCCGCGTCCGCGCGGGCGCGCTCCACGATCTCCGCGCCCGTGTACTCCGCGCCCGCCACGATCAGCGCGGGCTCCTCCGGGTCGACCGGTGCGTACGGGACGAAGCGGTCGCCGTGGCTCGGGACGTCCACCGCGTAGTCGGCGTACCCCTCCGGCGGCGCCGGCACGAAGCGCCGGCCGAGGGGCGCGAGGGAGAGCGCGTACCGCTCACCCCGGCAGGCGAGCCCCGCCTCGAACAGGCCGGGCCCGGCCACGACATGGTCCGCGCGCGCGGGATCACCGGCCACGTCCGCCACGGCACCGACGGACGAACACGCCAGCAGCCACACCGCCGTCTGCCAGTGCGCGGGCAGCAACAGCGCGACGCGGTCGCCCGGTTCGGCGGACAGGCCGTCCTGGAGGAGGTTCGCGGTCTTGGCCACCCAATTGGCGAAGGTGGCCACGGACAATTCGACCCGCTCGCCGGTGGCGTCGTCGTAGAAGGTCACCAGCGGGCGCGCGGGATCCGCGGCGAGCGCGGAACGCAGCAGGTCGGCAGGGGTGCGATCGGTGGCGTTCACCCGCGCAAGCGTACGCGCCGCCCGCGCCGGACACCCGCCGCCGGGCCACCGGTTCGGCGCAACGAAGGCGACGGACCGTCAGGTTCTCGATGTGCGGACGCGCTGGGGCGGTGCCCAGGATCAGTGCCATGCGTGGATTGCTTGCTACCTCGATCGGCGTCACCTGCGCGGCGGCTCTCGCCCTCCCGCTGACGCCGCCCGCCATCGCGGCGACGGCGCCGCCCGCGCCGGCCGCGGAGTCGGCGACCGCCGCGGCCCGGGCCATGAGCCCCGCCGCCCCGCTCCCCGGCAGCACCCGGTCGCTGCCCCTGACCCCCCTCGCCCGTGACCGCGCCCCCGGCGCCGAGCAGGGCCTGCCCCGCAGGGACGTGGCCCCCTTCTCCCTCCTGGGCGTCGTCTGGGACGACCCGGACGCGGAACTGCACGGCCGGGTCCAGGCCCGTACCCGCGCCACCGGCACCGGCACCTGGTCCGGCTGGCAGGACCTGGAGACCCACAACGCCGACCACAGCGCCGACCCGGAGACGGCCGAGCGCGCCTCCGGCCGCGTCCGCGGCGCCACCGCACCCCTGTGGGTGGGCGCCTCCGACGGCGTGGAGGTCCGCGTCACCCCCACGACCGAGGTCCGTGACGAGGACACCGCCCGAGGCCCGCGTACGGCGAGCTCGGCCGCCCCGCTCCCCTCGGGCCTGCGCCTGGAACTGGTCGACCCCGGCCGGTCCGACCCCGCGACGGCCGCTCCCGGCCACGCGCCCGTCGGCCCGCCCCGCAGCCACTCCCTGACCGCCCCCCTCCCCGTCGACGCGCCGGACACGGCTGCCACGACGACCACCGCGACCACCACCACCGCGACCACCACCGCGACGACGACCACCACGACGACCACCGCGGCGAACGCCGCCTCCGCGGCCAACCTGGACCTCGCCCCCCTCGGCGCCACCGCGATCCCCCCTCTCGACCGCGCCGGCACCGAACGCGAACTCCTCACCCTGCGCGGCGCCGACCTGACGAGCAGCCAGAGGGCCAAGCCGTACATCGGCCCCCGTCCGGGCATCGTCACGCGCCGCGGCTGGGGCGCCGACGAGAGCCTGCGGGAGAGCGGCTTCCGCTACACGACGAAGGTCAAGGCGGCCTTCGTGCACCACACCGCGTCGGGCAACAACTACACCTGCTCCCAGGCGCCCTCCGTCATCCGTGGTATCTACCGCTACCACGTCAAGAGCATGGGCTGGCGGGACATCGGCTACAACTTCCTCGTCGACAAGTGCGGAACCATCTACGAGGGCCGCGCCGGGGGAGTGACCAAAGCGGTCCTGGGTGCCCACACCCTCGGTTTCAACAGCAACAGCATGGGCATCGCGGTGATCGGTACGTTCTCCTCCACCAAGCCGGCCGCCTCCGCGGTGACGTCCGTCGCCCGTCTGACGGCGTGGAAGTTGGGTCTGTTCGGGGCCAATCCGGTCGGAAAGACATATCTGAAGTCCGGCGGTGGCAATCTCTACGCAAAAGGTAAGAACGTACGACTGAACGTGATCTCCGGTCACCGGGACGGCTTCGCCACGGAATGCCCAGGAAAGCAGCTCTACGGCAAGCTCGGCTCGGCCCGCTCGACAGCCGCCCGCTACCAGGGCCGTTGACGCGGGCCCGGGCGCCCGGGGCCCGGGGAGGCCCCGGCGACCCGGAGGACGCGGAGTCACGTCCAGCGGGGGGCACATTCCACCAGCCGTCGGGGGGACAGCGCATGGGACACCGCATGCCACACCGCACGGCCATCGAAGTTGCCACGCAACGGTCTGCATACACTGGCCGGCCGAAAGACAGTTCGGCCGGTCCCGGCAGGAAGCAGAGACGAAGGTGACAGAAGCGATCCTCCTGGTCGGCGGCAAGGGCACCCGGCTGCGCCCGCTCACGGTGCACACGCCCAAGCCCATGGTCCGGGCGGCCGGCGTGCCGTTCCTGACGCACCAGCTGGCACGGGCCAGAGCGGCGGGCGTGGACCACATCGTCCTCGCCACCAGCTATCTGGCGGAGGTCTTCGAACCGCACTTCGGCGACGGTTCGGCGCTCGGCCTCCACATCGAGTACGTCACGGAGGACGAGCCCCTCGGCACCGGCGGCGCGATCCGCAACGTCGCCTCCCGCCTGCACTCGGGCCCCGACGACCCCGTCCTCGTCTTCAACGGCGACATCCTCACCGGCCTCGACATCCGCCGGCTGGTCGCCACCCACGAATCCACGTGCGCGGACGTCTCCCTCCACCTCACCAAGGTGACGGACCCCCGCGCCTACGGCCTGGTCCCCACCGACGGGACGGGCAGGGTGCTGGCCTTCCTGGAGAAGCCCCAGACCCCCGAGGAGATCGTCACCGACCAGATCAACGCGGGCGCGTACGTGTTCCGCCGCTCGGTCATCGACACGATCCCGCAGGGCCGCCCGGTCTCCGTCGAGCGCGAGACCTTCCCCGACCTCCTGTCGGCGGGAGCGCACCTCCAGGGCATGGTCGACTCCACGTACTGGCTGGACCTCGGTACCCCGGCCGCCTTCGTGCGGGGCTCCGCGGACCTCGTCCTCGGCCGGGCCCCCTCCCCGGCGGTCCCCGGCCGCTGCGGCGACCGCCTGATCCTGCCGACGGCCACGGTCGCCCCCGACGCGAAGCTGACGGGCGGCACGGTGGTCGGCGAGGGCGCGTTCGTCGCCGAGGGCGCGCGCGTCTTCGGCTCCACGATCCTGCCCGGCGCGGTGATCGAACCGGGGGCGGTCATCACCGACTCCCTCATCGGCACCCGCGCCCGCGTCGGCGAACGCTCCGTCCTCACCGGCACGGTCATCGGCGACGGCGCGGTCGTCGGCCCCGACAACGAACTCCGCGAGGGCGCCCGCATCTGGTGCGACGCACGCATCCCGGCGGGCGCGGTGCGCTTCTCGTCGGACCAGTAGGCGGATCGTTCATCCGGGCGGGGCTCATCCCAGCCCGTCCGGCGCTCGAGGACGAGGCCCGTCCAGGGCCGGAACGGGGGCCCGGGGGCGGAGCCCCCGAGGACGGGACGGGAAGGGGCGGCGGGGGCGAAACACCCTCGACGCCCACCCCGTACCGCAGCCACCGCACCCCGCACCCGCACCCCGCACCCGCACGCCCCCCTCACCACCGCCCGATGTCCCCCACCGGCATCCGCGGCCCCCGCCGGGGCGGCACCCGCCCGCTCAGCAGGATCAGCCGAGCCGCCCGGTGCCGCTGCCCCGCGTACGGCTCCAGCAGCTCCAGCATCGCCGAGTCGTCCGCCGACCGGTCCCCGGCCAGCGCCCACCCCACGATCCCCGGCAGATGCAGATCCCCCACGGTCACCTCGTCCGGCGCGCCGTGACTGCGCTGCACCGTCTCCGCCGACGTCCACGGCCCGATCCCCGGTACGACCTCCAGCCGTGCCCGCGCGGCCGCCGGCTCCATGCCGACGGTCTCCTCCAGCCGCCCCGCGACCCGCACCGCCCGCAGGATCGTCGACGCCCGCTTGTCGTCGACCCCGGCGCGATGCCACTCCCACGACGGGATCAGCGCCCAGGCCCGGGGCGCCGGCATCACCCACAGCCGCCCGCCCGCCGGCCCCGGCGCCGGTTCCCCGAACGCGCGCACCAGCAGCCGCCACGCCCGGTACGCCTCGACGGCCGTGACCTTCTGCTCCAGGACCGACGGGATCAACGACTCCAGCACCAGCCCGGTCCGCGTCAGCCGCAGCCCCGGCCGCCGGTGCCGCGCCGTCGCCACCACCCGGTGCCGGGGCACGAAGGCGGCGGGATCGTCCGAGGCCCCGAGCAGCTCGGGAAGCCGCTCCAGCAGCCACTCCGCGCCGGGCCCCCAGGCCTCCCCGCGCACCGCACCGCCCCCGGACGCCGCGACGACGCGCAGGGTTCCCGGCCCGGCGGGCGTCAGGCTGGCCCGCCACACCGACCCGTCGGGCATCGCCCGGAACGTCGGATCGCCGGGCCCGCGCCGGAGCGGCCCCAGCACCAGCCCGAGGTCGAGCGGCCCCTCGGGCACCCAGGTCCGCACCCGCCCCGCCCCGGAACCCGCCTGCCGCGGCACCCCCGCGGGCACGACGACCTGCCCCCCGCGCACGGTCGTACGGGTGGGCCGGGGAGCGAATCGTCCTGACACGGGTGACGTCCTGGGGCAGCGGCGAAGGAGCGGAAGCGACCCTACGAGGGTAGGCGCACACGGCGGAGAGCACGCGTGTCGGAACAACGACACGGCCGCCGCGTGTCTCACCGCACCTCGACGAACGCCCCCGCGTCCCGTTCCGCCCGGGCCTTCGGCTCCTCCGCCGGATGGCCGACAGCGACCGCGCCCATCGGATCCCACTCGCGCGGCAGCTCCAGCGCCTCCCGCACCACGTCCCGGCAGAACATGGTCGACGACACCCACGCCGAGCCCAGCCGCTCCCCGGCCAGCGCGACCAGGAAGTTCTGCACGCCGGCCCCGGCGGCGACCACGAACATCTCGCGCTCGGCCGCGTCCCGCCGGGCGTCCCCGTACGGGTGCGCTCCGTCCGTCACCAGGCAGGGGACCACCAGGTACGGCGCGTTCCGCAGGACGTCCCCGCGGCGCACCCGCCGGGCGACGGACTCCTCGCTCCTGCCGTCCCGCCGCAGATCCGCGATCCAGGCGTCCCGCATCGCGTCCAGCAGCCGGACCCGCGCCCCCTCCGACTCCAGCAGCACGAACCGCCACGGTGTGGTGTGGTGCGGCGCCGGCGCGGTGACCGCCGCGGCGACGGCCCGCCGTACCGCACCGGGGTCCACGGGCTCGTCCGTGAAGGAGCGCACCGTCCGACGCTGGGTGACGGCCAGCCGGACCGCCTCGGACGTACCGAGCCGGAACATGTCGTCGCGCGCGCCGCGCACCATGGCCCGCGCGCCGTCCCCGTCGCCGTCGGCCACCACGTGCGGCAGCCCGCGCACGACGGCGACCGGCAGCCCGGCCGCCTTGCCCTTGACCAGGTCGCCGGCGGCGGCCAGTTCGTCGGCGGTCGCCACGACGGTCGCGCCGAGCGGATTGCCGTACGCGTCCGTGCCGCCGCGCAGGTCGTCCAGGACGCGGACGCCGGCGGCGCCGATCGCCACGTCCGTGAGCCCCGCGCGCCAGGGGCGTCCGAAGGTGTCGGTGACGACGACCCCCACGTCGACGCCGAGGGCGGCGCGCAGCCCGTCGCGGATCGCGCGCGCGGAGCCGTCCGGGTCCTCCGGCAGCAGCAGCACCGTCCCGGCGGGCGTGTTGGAGGCGTCCACGCCGGCGGCCGCCATCACCAGGCCCAGCCGGTTCTCGACGATCCGCAGGGTTCCGCGCCGGGCGACGACCCGGACGGTCTCGGCGTCGATCGCGGCCTCCCGGTCGTCCGCCCGGACGACACGGCCCTCCGCCTTGGACACGATCTTCGAGGTGACCAGCAGCACGTCCCCGTCGGCGAGCCCCGGCTCGGCGGCGGCGATCAGCTTGGCGAGGTCGTCGCCGGCCCGCACCTCGGGCAGACCCGGCACGGCCCAGACCCGGTAGCCGTTCCCCTCCGCGCCGCTCACGCCCCCCGCACCTCCTCCGCCAGCGCCAGCGCCTCCCGGGCCATCTGCGCGGCGGCGTCCACGTCGGTCATCATCAGCGGTACGGCCCGGCAGCGGATCCCGGCGGCCTCGACCCGCTCCACCGTGCCCGCGTCGACGGTGTCCACGAGCCAGCCGTCCAGGAGCCCCGAGCCGTAGTGCTCGGCGACCGCCGCGGCCGTGGACTCCACGCCGACCGCCGCGAGCACCTTGTCGGCCATGCCGCGCACGGGCGCGTCCCCGACGATGGGGGACAGGCCGACCACCGGCACCCCGGCGCCGGCGATCGCCTCCCGGATGCCGGGCACGGCGAGGATGGTGCCGACGGAGACGACCGGGTTCGACGGCGGGAACAGGACGACGTCCGCCTGCGCGATCGCCTCCAGGACGCCCGGCGCCGGCTTCGACTGCTCGGCGCCGACCGGCACGATCGCCTCGGCCGGCACCGACGCCCGCAGCCGGACCCAGTACTCCTGGAAGTGGACCGCCTTGCGCTCGCCGTCGACCCGGACCGCGACGTGCGTCTCGACCCGGTCGTCCGTCATGGGGATCAGCCGCACGCCGGGCTTCCACCGGTCGCACAGCGCCTCGGTCACCGCGCTCAGCGGGTATCCGGCGCCGATCATCTGCGTCCGCACGATGTGGGTGGCGAAGTCCCGGTCGCCCAGCCCGAACCACTCGGGCCCGACGCCGTACGCCGCGAGCTCCTCCTTCAGGTGGAAGGTCTCCTCGGCCCGCCCCCAGCCCTGCTCCTCGTTGATGCCGCCGCCCAGCGTGTACATCACCGTGTCGAGGTCGGGGCAGACCTTCAGCCCGAAGAGGTGGATGTCGTCCCCGGTGTTGCCGATGACCGTGACGTCGGCGTCCGGCACGGCCCGCTTCAGACCACGCAGGAACCGGGCACCGCCGATGCCGCCTGCCAGAACCACAATGCGCATGGAAACAGTGTGTCAGCCGGCCCGCCGGCCCGTTGAGGGGCGGGGCGGGGTGAGGGGCGGCACGGCGTACGGGCGGGCGCGTGGCCGCGCGGGTGCGCCGGTACGCCCGTGCGCGGGTACGCCCGTGCGTCGGGCGCCCGCGTGCCGGACGGGTCCGTGCCGGGAGGGTCCGTGCCGGGACGGTCCGCCTCGGGAGGGTCCGCGTCGGGACGGTCCGCCTCGGGAGGGCCCGCGTCAGGCGGTCACGGCATGCGCCCCGGCGCGCTCCCCGGCGCGTCCGTCGCAGTGCGGGGCGGTGTGCATGGGCATCTCGGTCAGGCCCGGGAAGTAGACGTGCAGGCTGACCGCGGGCTCCAGCGCGTCGTTGACGACCTCGTGCACGTAGCCCGGGGCGAACACCCGCTGCGCCCCCGTCGCCAGCGCTCGCTCGCCGCGGCCGGTGCGCTCGGTCAGCGTGCCGTTCAGGACGGTGAGCACCCCGGAGGAGCGGCCGTGGTCGTGCCGCCCGCTGCCCTGGCCGGGCACCCAGGACAGCAGCCACACCTCGTAGCCGGGGCCGGTGCTCAGCCGGTGGTACCAGCGGGCGGTCGCGTCGTAGCGGACGAGGTGCTCCCACCGGGAGCGGTCGGCGGCGAGGGAGCGGGCCAGGCCGACGAACTCGGCGACGGTGGACGGGTGCTCGCGCGGAGCCTGGAGGAGGTGCGGGACCTCGAGGATGTCGCCGGCGATCTGGAGGTCGCTGTCGCTGTTCATGGGTGCGGTGGTTCCTCGGCGGGAGACGAGACGAGCGGGGGTGTCGCGTACCGTCCGCCCGGGTCACGGGCGGGAGGGATGCCCGGGTCCGGGCGCGGGAACGGGCGGCCGGGCCTCGGTGGGCCCGGTGTCAGCCGGAGCGCGTTGGGCTCAACAGCTGGAACAGCAACAGCTACAGCGAGCGCGGGCAGCACCGTGGGACCCGGCGGTGCGGGTCGAGGTGAGTGCCAAGTTCGCGAGCATGCCCACTAGGACACCGGTTTACACCTGCGGTGTCAACTCGGGGATCGGCATGTGGGACCGGTTCATCTCTTCCGGTTCATCTGTGAGGCGAAAGGTTTGTGCATGCCGTCACCGGGACACATGGCGTCCAAGCCGGGCGCGTGGGCCTCGCCGGGATCCCGGGATCGACTGTGATCCGGTTCGCTTCCGCTCGCGCGTCGGAACGGGATCGAACCTGTGAGCGTCCTTTCTCGTACGGGTGTGTGCGAGACCTCGGGCCCTCACGGGGGCCTCTCTGCGTGTCGAGGTTTATGCCGATTTGAACACTTACCGCACGGCCTTGGTTCCGCAGAGTGAATAAGGGGCCCAATAGCAGATCCCGGCTTGACTCGCCCGGAGCAGCACACTTGTAATTTCACTCGTGTCGTTCAGCCGTGATGGGTAAACGGCCACGTCACGGGGACGCGAAAGACAGAGCGAGGGGCGCACATGACCGAGCTGGTGCAGCAACTGCTGGTCGACGACGCGGGCGAGGAACTCGGCTGGCAGGAGCGCGCGCTGTGCGCCCAGACCGACCCCGAGTCCTTCTTCCCCGAGAAGGGCGGCTCCACCCGGGAGGCCAAGAAGGTCTGTCTCGCCTGCGAGGTCCGCTCCGAGTGCCTGGAATACGCCCTCGCCAACGACGAACGCTTCGGCATCTGGGGCGGCCTCTCCGAACGGGAACGGCGCCGGCTGAAGAAGGCGGCCGTCTGAAGGCTGAGGAAGGCGGCTGTCCGAAAACCGCCCTTCCGCGACAGCACGACGTCACGAACGGCCCGTCGCAGGTGGGTTATCCACAGGCGGCGGGCCGTGGTCATGCCCAGCCGATAGTGTGGTCGCTCGTCCGAGACGCCCCGCCGCCCCCACACGGCGCAGGTGTCCACCACAGTCCACCGAACCGGGGCCCGTACCTCGATGTCCGTGCACAGCCATACGGCAGCCCAAGAGGCCGCTGCCACACCTGAGTTCCCGCGTCATGTCGTGACCGCGGTGCTCGTCTCCCACGACGGCGCCCGCTGGCTGCCCGACGCGCTCGCCGGCCTGCTCGGCCAGGAACGCCCCGTCCAGTCCGTCATGGCGGCCGACACCGGCAGCGCGGACGACTCCGCCCAGCTCGTCACCGACGCCCTCGGCGCCGACCGCGTCCTGCACCTCGCCCGGCGCACCGGATTCGGCCAGGCCGTCGAGGAAGCCCACCGCACGGCACCCCACCTCACCCCTGAGGAACTGCCGTACCTCAAGCGCCCCAGCGGCTGGGACCCCGTCACGCGCACCTGGCGCGACGACGCCTACGACCTGCCCGAGCTCCCGCACGGCGAACCCGTCCAGTGGCTGTGGCTGCTGCACGACGACTGCGCCCCCGAACCCGACGCCCTGGCCGAACTGCTGCGCGTCGTGGACAACGAACTGGAGCTCGGCCGCGACGACGTGGCCGTGGTCGGCCCCAAGCTCCGCGGCTGGTACGACCGTCGCCAGCTCCTGGAGGTCGGCGTCACCATCGCCCACTCCGGCCGCCGCTGGACCGGCCTGGACCGCCGGGAACAGGACCAGGGCCAGCACGACCACGTCCGCCCCGTGCTGTCCGTGTCCACCGCGGGCATGCTGGTCCGCCGCGACGTCTTCGAGGAACTCGGCGGCTTCGACCGGCGCCTGCCCCTCATGCGCGACGACGTCGACCTGTGCTGGCGCGCCCACACCGCCGGCCACCGCGTCCTCGTCGCCCCCGACGCCGTCGTACGGCACGCCGAGGCCGCCTCCCGGGAGCGGCGCGCCGTCGACTGCGCGGGCCGCACCACGGCCTCCCCCCACAAGGTCGACAAGGCCGGCGCCGTCTACACCCTCCTCGTCAACAGCCGTACGGCACTGCTGCCCTGGATCCTGGTCCGCCTGGTCCTCGGCACGCTCCTGCGCACCGTCGCCTACCTGGTCGGGAAGGTCCCCGGCCAGGCCGTCGACGAGATCCGCGGCCTGCTGGGCACCCTGCTGCGGCCCGAGCGGATCGTCGCCGGCCGGCGCCGGCGCGGCCGCCCCCAGGTCGACAAGGACGAGCTGCGCCCCCTGTTCCCGCCGCCCGGCGCGACCGTGCGGGCCACCGTCGAGCAGGCCGCCGGCAGCCTCCTCGGCGCCTCCGACGCCGAGACCACCACCGGCGCCGGCCGGCACGGCGGCGCCATCGAGTCCGGACCCGGCGGCGACGACGCCGACTTCCTGGAGATCGAGCAGTTCGCCCGCCTCAAGCGCATCGCCCGCAAGCCCGGCCCGGTGCTCTTCCTGGTGCTGCTGCTCGTCTCCCTGGCCGCCTGCCGCAACCTCCTGGGCAGCGGCGCGCTCGCGGGCGGCGCCCTGCTGCCCGCGCCCGCCGACGCCTCCGAACTCTGGTCGCGCTATCTGGACGCCTGGCACCCGGTCGGCGCCGGCGGCACCCCGTCCGCCCCGCCCTACCTCGCCGTCGTGGCCCTGCTGGCCTCCCTGCTGTTCGGCTCCACCGGACTCGCCGTCACCGTCCTGCTCGTCTGCTCGGTGCCCCTGGCCGGCCTCACCGCCTACTTCGCCTCCCGGCCCCTCGTGGAGTCCCGCCTCCTGCGCGCCTGGGCCGCCGTCGGCTACGCCTTCCTGCCCGCCGCCGCCGGCGCCCTCGCCGGCGGCCGCCTCGGCACCGCCGTCCTGGCCGTCCTGCTGCCGCTCATCGCGCGCGCGGGCGTCGCCGCGAGCGGACTCGCCCACTCCTCCGGGGCGCGCGGCAGCTGGCGCGCCACCTGGGCGTACGCGCTGCTGCTGACGGTCACCACCGCGTTCACGCCGATCGTGTGGCCCATCGCCCTGGTCCTCGGCCTCGCCGTCCTGGCCGTGCGCCGCACCGACATCACCCCCTACGGACTGCGCTTCCTCGCCCAGCTCGGCACCCCCCTGCTGGTCCTCGCCCCCTGGTCCCTGACGCTGCTGCCGTTCGGCTTCTTCACTGAGGCCGGCCTGGAGTACGGCCCCTCGGCGGCCACCGCGACCGACCTGCTCGGCGCCAGCCCCGGCGGGCCCGGCACGGTCGACGGACTGATGCTCATCGGCGTCGTCCTCGCCGCCCTGGCCGCCCTGCTGCGCTCGGAGCGCCGGTCCGGCGTCCTGGCGGCCTGGGCCGTCGCCCTGGTGGGCCTCGTCTTCGCGGTCCTGTCCAACAGCTCCGCCTGGGCCGGCCCCGCCACCCTCGTCTACGGCATCGCGCTGCTGGCCGCCGCCGTCATCGGCGCCGACGGCGCACGCGCGCGGGTCGCCGAGCAGAGCTTCGGCTGGCGCCAGCCGGTCGCCGCCCTCATCGCCTTCGCCGCCGCCGCGGGCCCGCTGCTCGTCGCCGCGGGCTGGGTGATCGGCGGCGCCGACGGGCCGCTGGAACGCCGCGACCCCGTCCAGGTCCCCGCGTTCGTGGCCGAGGAGAGCGGCACCCGCGACCAGGCGCGCACCCTCGTCCTCGACAGCGACTCCACCGCCCACGTCGGCTACATGCTGGTCCGCGGCTCCGGCGCCCGCCTCGGCGACGCCGAACTCGCCTCCGCCGACGGGGAGAACGCCACGCTCGACAAGGTCGTCGCCAACCTCGTCGCCGGCTCCGGCGCCGACCAGTCCGACCAGCTCGGCAAGTTCGCCGTGCGCTACGTCCTCGTCCACAAGGGCGCGCCCCGCGAGGTCACCCGCGTCCTCGACGCCACGCCCGGCCTGTCCCGGCTCAGCCAGCAGGACGGCAGCGCCCTGTGGCGGGTGGACCAGGAGGTCTCCCGCGCGGCCATCGTCACGGCCTCCGGCAAGGGCACCCCGACCGCCGTCGCCGCGGGCCCGGTCGAGATCCACACCACGATCCCCGACGGCTCCGACGGACGCGTCCTGCGCCTGGCCGACGCCGCCGCCGACGGCTGGACGGCCACGCTCGACGGCGAGCCGCTCACCCGCACCACCGTCGACGGCTGGGCCCAGGGCTTCGAACTGCCCGCCTCCGGCGGCCGGCTCGACGTCACCTACGACGACCCGATGACCCACACCCTCTGGCTGTGGGCGCAGGGCTTCCTCGCCCTGGTCCTCGTCGTCCTCGCCCTGCCCGGCCGCCGCCGCGACGTCGACGACGACCTGCCCGAGGAGCAGCTCGTGCCCGCCCAGGCCACCGGGGAGGGCCGCCGCGCCCGCCGGCTGCGCGCCCAGGCCGAGACCGAGGAAGCCGCCCAGGACGAGGAAATCCCCTCGCCCGCGCCGGAGGAGACCCCGGTCACGGTGCCGCGGCAGCAGACGCCCGCCGACGCCGCGTGGGACACCCCGAGCTACGCGGCCGCCGAGTACGGCGCCCCGGCCGGCGAGCAGCAGTACCAGGACACCCGGCAGCAGTACCCGCCGGGCGCCTACGACCAGCAGTCCTACGACCCCTACCAGGCGGGCCAGTACGACCCGTACGCCTACGACGGCCAGGCGCAGACGGCGTACGACCAGAGCTACCAGCAGGGCTATGACCCGGCGTCGTACGGCCAGGGCGGCTACGACCCCGCCTACGACCCGGCGCAGCACCCCCACGGCACCGGCAGCGAGCGCCCCGACGGGAGCCAGCAGTGAACCGCACCACCCTGTCCCTGATCGCCTGCACGGCCGCGCTCGCCGCCGTGACCGGCCTGGCCACGCTCACCGAGCCGGCCGCCCCCGCCGCGGACACCGCCAAGGCGGCCGCCGTGCTGCCCGTGGAGCGCACCAGCCTGCTGTGCCCGCAGCCCAGCAGCTCCGACCTCGCGGAGACGACGTACACGTCCTTCACACCGGTCACCGCGGGCACGGACAGCGACGGCACGGCCGAACTCCTGGCCGCCACCACGGAATCCGCCGCCGACGACAGCGCGACGGACGACGACAGCGCGACGGACGACGACAGCGCCGCGGACGACACGGAGAAGGACGACGAGGAGCAGGACGACGCGGAGAAGACCGCGGCCGAGCCGGTCCTCACCCCCAAGGCCCCCGGCACGCCCGTCACCGCCGAGGTCTCCGGCGGCGACTCGCCCGCGCTCCTGGGCACCGCCGAGGGGAAGTACGCACCGGGGTGGACGGTCCAGGAGACCACGCAGGTCTCCGCCGGCACCGGCCGCGGCCTGCTCGGCGTCACCTGCACCGCGCCCGACACCGAGTTCTGGTTCCCGGGCGTCAGCACGGCCGCCGACCGCACGGACTACGTGTACCTCACCAACCCGGACGACTCCGCCGCCGTCGCCGACATCGAGCTCTACGGCCCGGACGGCGCCGTGACGACCACGGTGGGGGAGGGGCTGACGGTCCCCGCCCGGTCCAGCGAGCCGATCCTGCTGTCCACGCTCACCGACGAGAAGCAGGACGACCTCACCCTCCACGTCAACGTCCGCAGCGGCCGCGTCGGGGCCGCCGTACAGGCCCTGGACGACAAGCTCGGCGGTGACTGGCTGGCCGCGTCCACCGACCCGGCGGGCAGCCTGGTCGTGCCCGGCATCCCCAAGGACGCCTCGGCCGTCCGCCTGGTCGCCTTCGTGCCGGGCGACGCCGACGCCGACCTGAAGGTCCAACTGGCCTCGGGCTCCGGCCTGATCACCCCCGCCGGACACGAGACGCTGCGCATCAAGGGCGGCATGACGACCGCGGTCGACCTCGGCGACATCACGCGCGGCGAGCCCGGCTCGCTGGTCCTGACGCCCACCGGCGGATCGGTGCCGGTCGTCGCGGCCGTCCGGGTCGTCCGCGGCGAGGGCGAGAAGCAGGAGTCGGCGTTCATCCCGGCCGCCGCCGCCGTCGGCACGCGCGCGTCCGCCGTCGGCAACACCGCCAAGGGCACCACGCTCTCCCTGACCGCACCCGAGGGCACCGCCAAGGTCAAGGTCACCGCCTCCGCCGGCACCGGCGGCGGAACGGCGGCCTCCAAGACGTACACGGTCAAGTCCGGCACCACCCAGGACGTCGAGATCCCCGTCCCGGCCGGCCTGAAGGGCACCTTCGCCCTGACCGTGGAACCCCTCACCGACACCCCCGTCCACGCCGCCCGCACCCTGGCCGAGTCGGTGGACGGACTGCCGGGCTTCACGGTCCAGACCCTCCCCGGCGACCGGGGGACGGTGGCGGTACCGGAGGCGGACGAGGACCTGACGGTGCTCCAGAGATGAGGACCGGGCGGCGCGTCCGGAAGTGACGGCGCCTCAGGCGCGGGCCACGGCCGCGGCGGCGGGCGGACGCACACCGTCCGGCCGACGCCGGGCGGCCGGGCCGGCGGGCGCTCAGTCCTCCCCGTACCGGGGATCCACCGTCTCCGGGGTCAGCCCCAGCAGCTCCGCCACCTGCTCCACGACGATCTCGTGGACCAGCGCGGCCCGCTCGTCGCGCCCCTTGGTGCGGATCTCGACGGGCCGCCGGTAGACGACCACCCGCGCCCGGCGCCCCTCGCGCGCCGGGACCGTCCCGCCCAGCGGCACCGCCTCGTCGTTCCACGGGATCTCGGCCCCGTCCAGCCGGGGCACCTCCAGCACCAGGAAGTCGATGTCGGCGAGCTGCGGCCACCGCCGCTCCAGCCGCTCCACGGAGTCCTGCACCAGGTCCGCGAACAGGTCGGCACGGCTCGCGGCCAACGGCACCTGAGGAGGCGCGATCGGCCCCCGCATGCCCCGGCCGTGGCGATCACGGCGGCGGGGCCCGGGGCCTGTGGCACGGGGCGGTACGGGGCTGTCCATCACTACCGAAGCGTAGTCCCCGCCGCGCCCGCCCGCCCGGCCCCACGCAGCACCCCGTACGCCGTCCGGCCGCCGCGCACGACACGTCGCGGCATGACCATTCCGGCCAAGGTCGGGCTCGATTCCGTATCTCTCCGGGACTGGCGAACTCGTGGCAATTGATGGTGTTTGTACCGGGCAGCGACTCAACCGGACGACCTTCCTTGCCGTGAGGACTGGCGTTCGCGCAGGTCAGCGGGGTATGACTGGAGTGGCCTGTGGGGCGTTTCACAACACGACACGGTGGAGTGACCTGGTGGAGAGTCGTCGCGGCCCGCTCAAGAGTGCGGTACCGTCCAACGTCGTGAGCCCTGTACGTCGCTGTTCGCGCACCGCCTGCGGCCGACCCGCCGTCGCGACGCTGACGTACGTCTACGCCGATTCGACCGCGGTCCTCGGCCCGCTCGCGACCTATGCCGAACCGCACTGCTACGACCTGTGCGCCGAGCACTCCGAGCGACTCACCGCGCCGCGCGGCTGGGAGGTCGTCCGGCTCCTCGACGGTTCGGCTCCCGCGCGCCCCAGCGGCGACGATCTGGAAGCGCTTGCCAACGCCGTCCGCGAGGCGGCCCGCCCGCAGGAGCGCGCCGCCGGGGCCGGCGGCGGGGGCCGCGGGGCGGACCCGATGGAGGTCGCCCGCCGCGGCCATCTGCGCGTGCTGCGCTCCCCGGACAGCTGACGGCCGTCTGCGCGTGCTGCCGTCCCTGGACAGCTGACGGCCGTCTGCGCGTGCTGCCGTCCCTGGACAACTGACGGCCGCCGCACCGGCTGGCGCACACCCATTGACGCGCCGTCGGCGCGGACGCCACCATTCCGTTCAGACGCAGAGCGAGAAGTCGCTTTCCGCATGACGGAATCGGGGGCTCCCGTGTACGTCCAGGAACTGCAACCCGTCGCCGGCTCGCTCGGCCTGTCCGCCCTTGTGGCCGCCCTGCCCCTCGTCCTCGTCCTGATCCTGCTCGGCGGCGTCCGCATGAAGGCCCATCTGGCCGGTCCGGCAGGCCTTCTGACGGCCGTTCTGGTCGCCTGCCTCACCTACGGCATGCCGGTCGGCCAGACGCTCTCCAGCGCCGCCCAGGGAGCCGCGTTCGGCCTCTTCCCCATCCTGTGGATCGTCGTCAACGCCCTGTGGGTCTACCGGATGACCGTCCGCACCCGGCACTTCGACGTCCTGCGCCGCTCGTTCGGCAGGCTCTCCGACGACCCGCGCATCCAGGCCCTGGTCGTCGCCTTCTGCTTCGGCGCCCTGCTGGAGGCGCTCGCCGGATTCGGCGCGCCGGTCGCCATCTGCTCGGTCATGCTCGTCGCCCTCGGGTTCGACCCGGTCCGCGCGGCCGTGGTCTCCCTCGTCGCCAACACCGCGCCCGTCGCCTTCGGCGCCATGGGCACCCCGGTGGTGACCCTGGCCCAGGTCACCGGCCTGCCCCTGGACACCGTCGCCTCGGTGGTGGGCCGTCAGACACCCCTGCTCGCCCTCGTCGTGCCGCTCCTCCTGGTCGGCCTGGTCGACGGCCGGCGCGGCCTGCGCGAGACATGGCTGCCCGCCCTCGTGTGCGGCACCGCCTTCGCCGTCGCCCAGTTCGCCGCCTCCAACTACGTCTCCGCCCAGCTCGCCGACATCGGCGCCGCCCTCGCGGGCGCGGGCGCCCTGGTCGCCGTACCGCACGCGCGCGTGCCCGCACCCGAGGCGGTCCGCGCGTCCGTGCTGACGGGGACGCGCAGCGAGGAGCTGGACGAGCGCGACCCCCGCCGGGAGGTCGTCCGCGCCTACGCCCCCTACGCGCTCATCGTCACGATCTTCTCCGTCGCGCAGATCCCGGCCGTCAAGGACCGGCTCGCCCGGGCGACGCGGACGTACGACTGGCCGTTCCTCGACGTCGTGGACCCCGACGGCCGGCCCGTCGGCGCCAACCTCTTCACCTGGCCGGTCGTCTCCACGGGCGGCACGCTCGTGCTGCTCGCCGGCATCGGCACGGCGGCCGTTCTCGGCGTCCACGCGCGCGTGGCGGCCAAGGAGTGGGCCGCGACCGTGCACGAACTGCGGTTCGCGATCCTCACCGTGACGTCCGTCCTGGCCCTCGCCTACGTCATGAACCTGTCCGGACAGGCCGCGACGATCGGGCACTTCGTGGCGGCGGCCGGCGCCGGACTCGCCTTCCTGTCACCCGTCCTCGGCTGGTTCGGCGTCGCCGTCTCCGGCTCCGACACCTCCGCCAACGCGCTCTTCGGCGCCCTCCAGGTCACCGCCGCCCGAGAGTCGGGCCTCTCACCCGAACTCCTGGCCGCCGCCAACAGCTCCGGCGGGGTGCTCGGCAAGATGATCTCCCCGCAGAACCTCACCATCGCCTGCGCCGCCGTCGGCCTCGCCGGCCGCGAGGGCGACCTGCTGCGCAAGGTGCTGCCCTGGAGCCTCGGCCTGCTGCTGGTGATGTGCCTCGTCGTCGTCGGCCAGAGCTCGCCCGTACTGGACTGGATGCTTCCGTAGGCCCGCCGTGACCTGCGACGGAGGTCCGCTCCGCCACCAGGGGGCCGTCCTCGTTACGTCTGTGGGTCGGACACGGCCGACCCACAGCGGGCTGTCGGTCGCTCCGGGTAGTTTGTGGTGACTCACAGGACTTTCAGGAAGGTTTGGCCGTGGCTGCTGATCTGTCGCAGATCGTGAAGGCGTACGACGTACGCGGGCTGGTCCCGGACCAGTGGGACGAGTCCCTGGCCGAGCTGTTCGGGGCGGCCTTCGCCCGCGTGACCGGCGCCGGGGCCATCGTCGTCGGCCACGACATGCGCCCCTCGTCGCCCGGCCTGACCCGAGCCTTCGCCCGCGGCGCGGCGGCCCGCGGCGTCGACGTCACCGAGATCGGCCTGTGCTCCACGGACCAGCTGTACTACGCCTCCGGCGCGCTGAACCTCCCGGGCGCCATGTTCACCGCCTCCCACAACCCCGCCCAGTACAACGGCATCAAGCTGTGCCGCGCGGGCGCCGCCCCGGTCGGCCAGGACACGGGCCTGGCGGAGATCCGCGACCTGGTCGAGGAGTGGACGCGGTCGGGCGCACCCGAAGCGGCCCCGACCCCGGGAACCGTCACCCGGGCCGAGACGTTGGACGACTACGCGGCGCACCTGCGCTCCCTCGTCGACCTCACCGCCGTCCGCCCCCTGAAGGTCGTCGTCGACGCGGGCAACGGCATGGGCGGCCACACCGTCCCCACCGTCTTCGCCGGCCTGCCCCTGACGCTGGTCCCCCTCTACTTCGAACTCGACGGCACCTTCCCCAACCACGAGGCCAACCCCCTCGACCCGGCCAACCTCGTCGACCTGCGGAAGCGGGTCCGCGAGGAGGGGGCCGACCTCGGCCTCGCCTTCGACGGCGACGCCGACCGCTGCTTCGTCGTCGACGAACAGGGCGAGCCCGTCTCCCCGTCCGCGATCACCGCCCTCGTCGCCGCCCGCGAACTCGCCCGCCACGGCGGCCGGGGCACGGTCATCCACAACCTGATCACCTCCTGGACCGTCCCCGAAGTGGTCGAGGAGAACGGCGGCACCCCCGTCCGCACCCGCGTCGGCCACTCCTTCATCAAGGCCGAGATGGCCCGCACCGGCGCGATCTTCGGCGGCGAACACTCCGCCCACTACTACTTCAAGGACTTCTGGAACGCCGACACCGGCATGCTGGCCGCCCTCCACGTCCTCGCGGCCCTCGGCGGCCAGGACGCCCCCCTGTCCTCCCTGGTCGCCCAGTACGACCGCTACGCGGGCTCCGGCGAGATCAACTCCACCGTCGCCGACCAGGCCGCCAGCATCGCCGCGATCAAGGCCGCCTACGGCACCCGCGACGACGTCACCCTCGACGAA
This sequence comes from Streptomyces sp. NPDC003247, assembly GCF_042888135.1. Lineage (NCBI taxonomy): Bacteria > Bacillati > Actinomycetota > Actinomycetes > Kitasatosporales > Streptomycetaceae > Streptomyces > Streptomyces sp. NPDC003247. The sequence continues at coordinate 9,689 of NZ_JBIAPF010000013.1, read as the reverse complement.
CTCGACGGCCTCACCGTCTCCTCCGGGCAGTGGTGGTTCAACGTCCGCCCCTCCAACACCGAGCCCCTCCTCCGCCTGAACGCGGAGGCCCGCGACGAGGCGACGATGAGGAAGATCCGGGACGAGGTGCTGGGGATCATCCGGGGCTGAGGCAGCGGGAGCACGCGGCCGACGCGGTCGCCCGTCGCTGGTCGCCGGTCGCCCGTCGCTGGTCGCCGGTCGTCCGTCGCCGGTCGTCGGTCGTCCGTCACTGGTCACGGGCGCCGAGCCGGCTGCGGACGCCGGGCGCTGAGGCAGCCGGAGCGCGCGGTGGTCGAGATCGTGGCCACCGGCCACCGGCCACCTGTCGCCGGTCGCCTGTCGCCGGTCACTGGGCGGGGCGGACGTTGGGCGCCGAGTCGGCCGCAGGCTCACGGGCTCACGGGCGCCGAAGCGGCCGGAACCCCACCACAGCGGCCGGAGGCCTGCACAGGGCGTGTCACCCGGCACGCGACGCGCCGCGTCACCCGGCCTGCGACGCACCGCGTCACCCGGCCTGCGACACGGCGCGTCACGCGGCCTGCGACAAGGCGTGTCACACATCACGCGACGGGCGTGTCACGCGCCAGAACGGGCAACGGAGCCAGGAGCGAAACCCTCCGCGACCACCCCGACACCCCACCCCCACCAGCGGTACGCTGACCAGGCACATCCGCACCTCCCACACCCGCCACCACGGCACCGACCCACCCGGAAGGACACCCCATGCCGCTCGAAGCCGGCCTCCTGGAGATCCTCGCCTGCCCGGCCTGCCACGCCCCCCTCGAGGAGCAGGACACCGAGCTGATCTGCACCGGACAGGACTGCGGCCTGGCGTATCCCGTCCGCGACGGCATCCCCGTCCTCCTCGTCGACGAGGCCCGCCGCCCCGCGTAACGGCGGCCACCCCCCACGCCCCCCGGCGCCCGCACACCGACGACGACCCGGCGATCGGAGAACTGACGCCATGCTCGACGAATCGCTGCTCGACACGCCGGAGGCCCTGGCCGAGGCAGACCACCGGGCCCTCCTGCGCGGAGCCGCCGAGGCCGGCGCCCGTGTCCGCACCGCCGCCCGGCACGCCATCGAGGCCGGCGTCCCCCAGCTCGAACCGGACGGCCGCCCGCGCGCGATCCTCATCGCCGGCCCCGGAGCGGCCGCCACCTGCGTCGCCGACCTCCTCGGCACCCTCGCCGGCGCCTCCTGCCCGGTCACCCGCCTCGCCCCCACCGGCGTGGCCCCCGCCGCGGGCGCCCTGCGCTGGGAACTCCCCGGCTGGGTCGGCTCCGTCGACCTCCTCCTCATCGCCACCCCCGACGGCAGCGAACCCGGCCTCTCCCTCCTCGCCGAGCAGGCCTACCGGCGCGGCTGCACCGTCGCCGCCGTCGCGCCCGCCCGCTCCCCGCTCACCGAGGCCGTGGCAGGCGCCCACGGCCTGTTCGTACCGCTGGCGACCGCACCGTACGAACAGGACGAGCAGCCCCCCGTCGCCGCGTCCGCCCCCGGCGTCCTGTGGGCCCTGCTCACCCCGCTCCTCGCGCTCCTCGACCGGATCGCCCTGCTCTCCGCCCCGCCGGACGCCCTGGAGCAGGTCGCCGACCGCCTCGACCACATCGCCGAACGCTGCGGCCCCGCCATCGCGACCTACAGCAACCCCGCCAAGACGCTGGCCGCCGAACTCGCCGACGCCCTCCCCGTCATCTGGACCGAGGGCGACTCCGCCGGCCCCGCCGGCCGCCGCTTCGCCGCCGCGCTCGCCGAACTCTCCGGCCACCCCGCCATCGTCGCCGAACTCCCCGAGGCCCTCGCCTCCCACAGCACCCTGCTCGCCGGCGCCCTCGCCGCCAGCGCCGACCCGGACGACTTCTTCCGCGACCGCGTCGAGGAACCGCCCGCCCTGCACGCGCGCGTGGTGCTGCTGCGCGACCGCCCGATCGGCGGACTCACCGCCGCTCCCGCCGCCCGCGACCTCGCCCTCAGCCACGACACGCCGATCAGCGAACTCGAACCGGAGCCCGGCGACGAACTCGTCACCCTGGCCGAACTGATCGCCATCACGGATTTCGCCGCCGTTTACCTGGCGCTCGCCTCGGGCGCCTGATCTGGCGACCGACAGACCGCACACGGGCGACCGCCGTCGCGGGCCGCCCGAACGAGCACGACGCGCCGGCCCACGCGACAGACGGACCGTCACAGCCGACCGCGGCAGCCACCCGCGCGGCAGCCGCGGCAGACCGACAGACAGGCAGGCAGAGACACCGCATGTACCGCCTCGACAACACCGTCCGCCCCTACGCCTGGGGTTCCCCCACCGCCATCCCGCACCTCCTCGGCGTCGAACCCACCGGCGAACCACAGGCCGAGATGTGGATGGGCGCCCACCCGGGCGCACCCTCCCGCACCGACCGGGGCACCCTCCTCGACGTCATCGAGGCCGACCCGCGCGCCGAACTCGGCACGGCAGCCGTCACCCGGTTCGGCCCCCGCCTCCCCTTCCTCCTCAAGATCCTCGCCGCCAGCGCCCCCCTCTCCCTCCAGGTCCACCCCGACCTCGCCCAGGCCCGCGCGGGCTACGAGGACGAGGAACGCCGGGGCGTCCCCGTGGACGCCCCCCAGCGCAACTACAAGGACGCCAACCACAAACCCGAACTCATCTGCGCCCTCACCGAGTTCGACGGCCTCTGCGGCTTCCGCGCCCCCACCCACGCCGCCGACCTCCTCGACGGCCTCGGCGTCGACTCCCTCAAGCCGTACGTCGACCTCCTGCGCGCCCGTCCCCAAGAGGCGGCCCTGCGCGAGGTCCTCACCGCGATCCTCACCTCCGACCCCGACGAGATGACCCGCACCGTCACCGCCGCCGCGGCCGCCTGCGACCGCCTCGGCGGCGACCATGCCCCCTACGCCGGCATCGCCCACCACCACCCCGGCGACCCCGGCGTCATCGCCGCCATGCTCCTCAACCACGTCCGCCTCCAGCCCGGCGAAGCCCTCTACCTCGGCGCCGGCGTCCCGCACGCCTACCTCAGCGGCCTCGGCGTCGAGATCATGGCCAACTCCGACAACGTCCTGCGCTGCGGCCTGACCCCCAAACACGTCGACGTCCCCGAACTCCTGCGCGTCGTCCGCTTCGAGCCCGGCGACCCCCGCGTCCTGCGCCCCGAGGCCGGCCCGGACGGCGAAGAGGTCTACGACACCCCCATCGACGAGTTCCGCCTCTCCCGGTACGTCCTCCCCGAGGGCACCGCCCCCCACGACCTCACCCTCGCGACCCCGCAGATCCTCCTGTGCACCGCCGGTACCGTCCGCGCGGGCGGCCACGACCTGACCCCCGGCCACTCCGCCTTCGTCCCCGCGGGCGAAAAAGCCGAAGTGTCCGGACCCGGCACGGTCTTCCGCGCGACCGTCGTCGCCTGACGCATCCCGCCCGGCCCACCGGGCACACGCCTCACGGACCGGGCTGCAACAATGGCGCACCGCAAAGGACGGGCAAAGCCGACGACGGCACGAGCGCCCCAGGACCACCCGAGGACGAAGGGACCACGCGAACACATGAGCGCGTCAGGCGGTACCAAGGCGATCGTGGCGGCACTCGCCGCCAACCTCGCGATCGCGGCATCGAAGTTCGTGGCGTTCGCCTTCAGCGGCTCGTCGTCGATGCTCGCCGAGGGCGTCCACTCGCTCGCCGACTCCGGCAACCAGGCCCTCCTCCTGGTCGGCGGCAAGAAGGCCCAGCGCGAGGCCACGCCCCAACACCCCTTCGGCTACGGCCGCGAACGCTACATCTACGCCTTCCTCGTCTCCATCGTCCTCTTCTCCGTCGGCGGCATGTTCGCCATCTACGAGGGCTACGAGAAGATCAACCACCCGCACGAGCTGGAGCACTGGTACTGGCCCGTCGGCGTCCTGATCTTCGCGATCATCGCCGAGTCGTTCTCCTTCCGGACGGCCATCAAGGAGTCCGACCCGCTGCGCGGAGACCTCTCCTGGAAGGAGTTCGTACGCCGCGCCAAGGCCCCCGAACTCCCCGTCGTCCTCCTGGAGGACCTCGGCGCCCTCGTCGGCCTGATCCTCGCCCTGCTCGGCGTCGGCCTCACCCTCGCCACCGGCGACAGCGTCTGGGACGGCATCGGCACGGTCTGCATCGGCGTGCTGCTCGTGGTCATCGCCCTCGTCCTCGCCGCCGAGACCAAGTCCCTCCTCCTCGGCGAGTCCGCCGGCGTCGAGGACGTCCGCAAGATCGAGACCGCCATCGTCGACGGCGACACCGTCACCCGCGTCATCCACATGCGCACCCTCCACCTCGGCCCCGAGGAGCTCCTCGTCGCCGCCAAGATCGCCGTCCGGCACGACGACACCGCCACCGAAGTGGCCACCGCCATCGACGCCGCCGAGACCCGCATCCGCGAGGCCGTCCCCATCGCCCGCGTCATCTACCTCGAGCCCGACATCTACAGCGAGACCGAGGCCGCCAAGGGCGCCGACCCCGAAGCGACCCCGGGCGGCCCCAGCCACTCCCCGGCCGACCACTGACCGGACGGCCACCGACCGGACGGCCACCGACCGCCCAGCCACCGACCGCCCAGCCACCCGGCGGGGCCCGCCGACCACGGCGGGCCCCGCCGCGTTTCCCGCCCCCGCACACCCACCGCGACCGAGGTGATCCGCCGGAGGCGGACTGGGGCCTCACCGGGTCACCGTGTAGCTTGGAAGGGAGCCAGACGTCGCTGCTGATGGCGGTCGGGCGGTCCACGACGGACCGGCCGAGGGAGAGAGGGCCTCCGACGGACTGCGCCGCGCACACTGCGGGCACACCCTTGTCCCCGCAGGACACCCCTGTGTCCGCCGCCGCGCAGACCGGCCGTACCCACACCTCGCCCCAACCCCGAGGAGCAGCTCACCATGACGACTGTCGACAACCGACAGGACTTCAAGGTCGCCGACCTCTCCCTGGCCGAGTTCGGCCGCAAGGAGATCACCCTCGCCGAGCACGAGATGCCGGGCCTCATGGCGATCCGCAAGGAGTACGCCACCACCCAGCCCCTCGCCGGCGCCCGCGTCACCGGCTCCCTGCACATGACCGTGCAGACCGCCGTCCTCATCGAGACCCTCGTCGCCCTCGGCGCCCAGGTCCGCTGGGCCTCCTGCAACATTTTCTCCACCCAGGACCACGCGGCCGCCGCCATCGCCGTCGGCCCGAACGGCACCGCGGACAACCCCCAGGGCGTCCCGGTCTTCGCCTGGAAGGGCGAAACCCTGGAGGAGTACTGGTGGTGCACCGAGCAGGCCCTCACCTGGCCGGACAGCCCCACCGGCGGCCCCAACATGATCCTCGACGACGGCGGTGACGCCACCCTCCTCGTCCACAAGGGCGTCGAGTACGAGAAGGCCGGCGGCAAGGTCCCCGCCGTCGACACCGCCGAGAACGAGGAGCACCGGGTCATCCTCGAACTCCTCCACCGCACCATCACCGAGGGCTCCCAGAAGTGGACCCAGCTCGCCTCGGAGATCCGCGGCGTCACCGAGGAGACCACCACCGGCGTCCACCGCCTGTACGAGATGCAGCGCGACGGCGTCCTCCTCTTCCCGGCGATCAACGTCAACGACGCCGTCACCAAGTCGAAGTTCGACAACAAGTACGGCTGCCGCCACTCCCTCATCGACGGCATCAACCGCGCCACCGACGTCCTCATCGGCGGCAAGACCGCCGTCGTCTGCGGCTACGGCGACGTCGGCAAGGGCTGCGCCGAGTCCCTGCGCGGCCAGGGCGCCCGCGTCATCGTCACCGAGATCGACCCCATCTGCGCCCTCCAGGCCGCGATGGACGGCTACCAGGTCACGACCCTCGACGAGGTCGTCGACAAGGCCGACATCTTCATCACCACGACCGGCAACAAGGACATCATCATGGCCTCGGACATGGCCAAGATGAAGCACCAGGCCATCGTCGGCAACATCGGCCACTTCGACAACGAGATCGACATGGCCGGCCTCGCCAAGGTCCCCGGCATCGTCAAGGACGAGGTCAAGCCGCAGGTCCACACCTGGACCTTCCCCGACGGCAAGGTGATCATCGTCCTGTCCGAGGGCCGCCTGCTGAACCTGGGCAACGCCACCGGCCACCCGTCCTTCGTGATGTCCAACTCCTTCGCGGACCAGACCCTGGCCCAGATCGAGCTGTTCACCAAGCCGAACGAGTACCCGACCGGCGTCTACACCCTGCCCAAGCACCTCGACGAGAAGGTCGCCCGCCTCCACCTGGACGCGCTGGGCGTCAAGCTCACCACGCTCCGCCCGGAGCAGGCCGCCTACATCGGCGTCGACGTCGAGGGCCCCTTCAAGCCGGACCACTACCGCTACTGAGTCCGCAGCCCCACCGCCGGGGAGCGCAGCCGAGCACCGACGCGCCCCCCGGCACCGGACAGATCCTCCGAGGCAGGCCCCCGCACCCCCGTGTCGGGGGCCTGCCCCTTCGGTCTCCGGCCGCACCGGCCGTCCCGTGCCGGCCACCTCGGCGAGGTGCCCGGACCAGCCCGTCACCCCCCAGGACCCCGATGCCCCGCGGCCGCTATGCGCTCCACGACCCGCACGATCACACCCCCCTCGCCCATGAGCACTTCCAGTGCGCCCCCGGTCCCTCCGGCTGGCGCTACGTCTCCCGGCTGACCACCCCCACCGGCGATCACAGCGGCTCCGTCGACCTCACCCTCGACGACCTGGGCCGCCCTCTCCGACTCGAACTCCACGCGGGCGGCTGGCAGGTACGCGGCGCGGCCCTCGACGGCGTCACCTGGGTCCGCACCGACCCCACCGGCACCCACGCCACGGAAGGCAACGTCCAGGCCCACGCCTTCACCGGCACCTCCCCCGCCTTCCTCGTCGCCACCGCCCGACTCCTGCGTCTCACCCTTCCCCCCTCCGCAACCCGCGTCCGTCTCGTCGCCTTCACGGACCCGGTCCTCGCCCCGCGCACCGTGGACCAGTCCTGGGCCTTGGTCGACAGAGAAGCACACGCCACTGACAACGGCCCCCTGATCGTCGACGAATACCAGGTCACAGCCCTGGACACCGGGGAACAGCACACCGTCCACATCGCCGGGGACGTGGTCCTCGCGGCACCCGGAGTCGAGCTGGAAGACCTCGCCTCACCCCCGTCGACCTTCCCCTGAACCCCACCGGGAAGGCACCTACGCGGGCGGCACGAACCCGGTCGCCGGACGCTCCACCGACGGCACCCCCTCCCCGGCCGACGCCGACCCGCCCCCCACCCCCGCCTCCGGCGCCACCCGGCCACCACCCTCAGGTACGGACGGCACCACACCGGGCCCGGCACCACCCCCACTCCCACCCCTCCCACCCCTCCCGCCCCCGGACTCGTACACCCGCCGCGCCTCCCGCACCTGCCGCTCCTGCAGAACAGCCGCCAGATACGCGGCCGACGGCACCCCCTGGGGAACCGGCACCCCCGTACGCGCCGAGAGATCCGCGGCCAGCCGCTCCGCCATCGACCGGCCCACCTGCGCATCCAACTGCTCCACGCGCCCCAGGTACTGCCGTACCGCCAGCCACAGACCGTCCGGCACCGCCGACAGATCGAGCCCGGCGAACCTCCCGGCCAGCCACGGCGGCGGAGGAGGCAGGACCCCGGTCCGCGCCGCCGGCACCCGCTCCCGCACCACCAGCGTCCCGGCGAACACGTCCCCGAGCCGCCGCCCGCGCGCCGACACCAGCGAGGCGACACAGGCCACCACCCCCGCCGTCAGCAGGATCTCCACCACCCCGAGCGCGCCCCGCACCAGCGCGTGCCGGAACCGGATCGGCCCGCCGTCGTCCCTCACCACCCGCAACCCGCACGCCAGCTTTCCCAAGGACCGCCCCCGAGTGAGCGTCTCCACCGCGACCGGCCCACCCACCAGCACCAGCAGGAACGCGGCGATCGACACCGCCGTCCGCGCGGCCTCGTCCAGGGACGCCGTAGCCGCCACCAGGGCGATGCTCACGACGACGTAGCCCACCACGGCCACGGTCAGATCAAGCAACGCGGCCAAAGACCTGCTGGGCAGCCTGGCAGGCTCCAGTTCCAGCGCCACCGCCTCGCCCGTCACCAGCTCACTCACGCCCGCCGCCCTTCCCGACCCGCCCCGACGACGGCCAGTCTGCCAAGCTGAGAACCCACCGCACCGCAGTACGACAAGCCGACGTACACGACCGGCCGCCCACGAAGCCGAGGAGCAGGGACACCGATGGACCTCGACGTCTTCGTCTCCGCGCACCGAGCCGAATGGGACCGCCTCGACGCCCTCCTGCGCCGGCGCCGCCTCACCGGCAGCGAGGCCGACGAACTCGTCACCCTCTACCAGCGCACGGCCACCCACCTCTCGCTGATCCGGTCCAGCGCTCCCGACCCACAGCTCACCGGACGGCTCAGCCACCTGGTGGCCCGCGCGCGCAGCACGGTGACGGGCACCCGACAGGCCTCCTGGCGCGACGCCACGCGCTTCCTCACCCGGGGCTTCCCCGCCGCGGTGTACCGGACGCGCCACTGGTGGGTCCCGACCGCACTCGTCTCCACCGCCGTCGCCGCCCTACTGGGGTGGTGGATCGCCACGCACCCCGAAGTGCGGTCCTCCATAGCCGCCCCCGCCGCGCTGCGCGAGCTCACCCGGCCCGGTGGCCGGTACGAGACCTACTACTCCAGCCACCCGGCCACCTCCTTCGCCGCCCAGGTCTGGACGAACAACGCCCAGGCAGCCGCGATGTGCCTGGTCCTGGGCGTCTTCCTCGGCCTGCCGGTCCTGTGGATCCTCTTCCAGAACATGCTCAACCTCGGCATCGGCATCGGCCTGATGTCCTCGGCCGACCGGCTCGACACCTTCCTAGGCCTCGTCCTCCCGCACGGCCTTCTCGAACTCACCGCGGTCTTCGTCGCCGCCGGCACCGGCCTGCGGCTCGGCTGGACACTGATCGATCCCGGTCCCCGCACGCGACGCACGGCCCTGGCGGAGGAGGGCCGAGCCGCCGTGGCCATGGCCATCGGCCTCGCCCTGGTCCTCTTCGTCTCGGGCGCCGCCGAAGGCTTCGTCACCCCCTCAGGCCTGCCCACCTGGACCCGCATCACCATCGGCATCACCGCCGAGCTGGCCTTCCTCGCCTACGTCTACGTCCTCGGCGCCAGGGCCGTCCGCGCCGGGGACACGGGCGACCTCGACGACGCCGAGCGCAGCGCCACGGCGCCGACGGCCGCGTGATGTGCGACGGGCCCCGCAGAGCTGCTAGTCTCCTCTTCGCCCCACAAGAGCCGTTGACACGGAGCGCGTGGGGAGGTAGATTCGAACAGTTGCCTGGACTGGACAGGGTCCGGTCGGCAACGAGTTAGAATCTACAAGGCCTCTCGGAACACTTCTTCCATAGAAGCCACCCCCGATTAATCGGAAATGAATGGCCGGTCAGACCGGCTCAGAACTTCTGATAAAGTCGGAACCGCCGGAAAGGAAACCGCGAGAGTGGAAACCTGGAAAGCACCGAGGAAATCGGATCGAGAAAAGATCTGATAGAGTCGGAAACGCAAGGCCGAAGGGAAAAAGCCCGGAGGAAAGCCTGAGAGAGTCTCTCGGGTGAGTACAAAGGAAGCGTCCGTTCCTTGAGAACTCAACAGCGTGCCAAAAATCAACGCC
>NZ_JBIAPF010000012.1:271289-301662 GCF_042888135.1 Streptomyces sp. NPDC003247 | reverse complement strand
ACGGCAAGAAGGACCACGGCGGATACGGCAAGAAGGACCACGGCGGCAAGCCCGACGGCGGCGTCCACACCGGCGGCGGCGCCCTCGCCCTCCTCAACGACGACTACTCCACCCCCGACCCCAAGCACGACCCCGAGTCCTACAAGGACAAGGACGGCGGAAGCAAGGACTCCTGGAGCAAGGACGAGGACAAGGACTCCTACGGCGGCAGCGGACACGACAAGCCCAACGGCGGCGTGCACACCGGCGGCGGCGCCCTCGCCGGCACCGACGTGACCGCGGGCGGCCTCGCCGCCCTCGCCCTCGCCGGCACCGGCCTCTACGCCGCCCGCCGCAAGAAGACCGCCGGCGGACTGGCCTGACCATGCCCGACGCGATAGCAGCCCGGGCCGCCACGACACACCCCCGTGGCGGCCCGGCCCGCCCTCCGCCCACCCTCCGCGTCGGGCCGGTCCGAGAGAAACGCCCTAGTGAGGTCGTCCGATGGCAGTCCCTCCCTCCTCCCCCGCCCACGCCGCGCCGGCCGACCAGGGGTCCCGCGGGTCGATGACCGTGCTGTGCGCCGTGGTGCTCCTGTTCCTGGCCCTCAGCTTCTTCGGCGGAAACGATCCGTCACCCCGCTCCGCGCCCCCGCCGCACTCCCCGCAGGCCGCCACGTCGACCTCCCCCGCCCGGCACCCGGCCGGCAAGCACCTGCCCCGGTCCGAGCCCGTGCGGCTGCTCATCCCGAAGATCTCGGTGGACGCTCCCTTCACCGACCTCTCCATCACCCCCTCGGGGCAGCTCGAAGCCCCGCCGGCCCATGACACCAACCTCGTCGGCTGGCACGCCGAGGGCCCCTCCCCCGGCGAGACGGGCACCGCGATCATCGCCGGCCACATCGACACCGCCACCGCCCCCGCCGTCTTCGCCGACCTCGGTGAACTGGAGGAGGGGGACGTCTTCAAGGTCCGGCGGGCCGACGGACGCACGGCGTCCTTCGTGGTCGACGACCTGGAGACCTTCGACAAGGACCGCTTCCCCAGCAGCCGTGTCTACGCCGACACGGACAAGGCCGAGGTCCGCCTCATCACCTGCGCGGGCGACTACGACCGCGCGGCCAAGGACTACACGGCCAACCTGGTGGTCTTCGCCCACCTCCGGTGAGCGGACCGGCCCCCTCCGCGCGGCCGGTCACTCGCGTAGTCCATCCGAATCGCGCGCCGGTGGCGACCGGCTCAAGATCGAGGCACACCGCCTCGCAGCGCCAGCAGGTGAAGCCAGCCCCTCCGTCCTCCCCGCAGAAGGAGATGTGCCCAGCATGACCACCACCGCACCCGCCCCCCAGCCGCTGACACGACAGGTGTCCCACCGCGTCTCCCAGTCCGTGTTCGACGGCTCCCGGCTCCGGGTCGTCCTCCTGGTGGACGTCCACGACGGCGCTCAGCAGCAGTTCCTGGAGGCGTACGAGCAGCTCTGCAACCAGGTCGCGTCCGTACCCGGGCACGTCAGCGACCAGCTGTGCCAGTCGATCGAGAACCCCAGCCAGTGGCTCATCACCAGTGAGTGGGAGAGCGCCCCGCCGTTCCTCACCTGGGTGAACAGCGAGGAGCACGTGCACATGGTGGAACCGCTGCACAGCTGCGTGCGGGACACCAGGTCGCTGCGCTTCCACATCGTCCGCGAGACCGGCGGCCCGGCCGCCGACACCGCGCCCGGCCCGCGCACCCTCCAGGCCTCGCCCCGCATCGGGGACGGCGTGACCCGCCACGCGCTCACCTTCACCGTCAAGCCGGGCAGCGAGCAGGCCGTCGCCAAGATCCTCGCCGACTACGAGGCGCCGAACCCGAAGGTCGACGACACCACCCGGCTGTGCCGCACGTCCCTGTTCATGCACGGCAACCGCGTGGTGCGCGCCATCGAGGTGCGCGGCGACCTGCTCGCGGCGCTGCGCCACGTGGCCCGGCAGCCCGAGGTGCGGGCCGTCGAGGAGGCCATCAACCCGTATCTGGAGCAGGACCGGGACCTCGACGACCCCGAGTCCGCCCGGGTCTTCTTCACCCGGGCGGCGCTGCCGGCCGTCCACCATGTGACGGCGGAGCGGGAGGACCCGACGGCACAGCGGTACGCGCTGTACTACCCGGCCCGCCCCGACTGCGGGATGCGGCTGGCCCAACTGCTCGCCCAGCAGGACGAGGCGGCCGCGGAGGACCCCCGCAACCCCGTCCTGTGCAGCACGATCTTCCAGCGCGACGACGTCGTCGTACGGCTGATCGACGTCCGCGGCGGGCTCGACGCGGGCGACCCGGCGCTCTCCCTGGGCCTGCTGGACCCGGCGGCGGCGGCGGAGCTGACGGCCTTCCCCGAGGGCGCCGGCGGTTCGGCGCCGTGGGACGGCGGCCCCACCCGCGTCCTCGACCTCACCCGCATGGAACTCATCACCGACCGCCGCTCGGCCCGCGCCTGAGCCGTCCGGCACCGGGGTCGCGGCGGCCGTCCGGACCCCCGTCGACACAGCACACGATCGGAGCAACGTCGTGATCACATCCCGTCCCAGAATCGTGGATCTCAGCGAGGTCGAGCCCAACACCCGGCGCGGCGGCGATCTGCGCGCCATGCTCACGCCCGCCACGGTCAACTCGACCAGCGGCTTCATGGGCGTGGCCATCGTGCAGCCCGGCGACCGCATCGGGGAGCACTACCACCCGTACTCCGAGGAGTTCGTGTACGTCGTCTGCGGGCAGTTGGAGGTCGACCTGGACGGCGAGCCGCACCCGCTGCGGCCCGAGCAGGGGCTGATGATCCCCATCGGCATGCGGCACCGCTTCCGCAACGTCGGCAACGTCGAGGCCCGGATCGTCTTCCACCTCGGCCCGCTGGCCCCGACCCCGCCGCTCGGCCACGTCGACACCGAGCAGACCGAGGCCGTCCCGGTGGTGGGATCGTGAACCGGCGCGTGGCGGTCACCGGCATAGGGGTCGTCGCCCCGGGCGGCATCGGGGTCCCCGCGTTCTGGGACCTGCTCTCCCACGGGCGCACCGCGACCCGGGGCATCACCTTCTTCGACCCGTCCGGACTGCGGTCGCGGATCGCCGCCGAGTGCGACTTCGACCCGGCGGCCCACGGCCTGGACGCCGACCAGGCCGCCCGCAACGACCGGTACATCCAGTTCGCTCTGGTCGCCGGCGAGGAGGCGGTCCGGGACTCCGGCCTCGACCTGGCGCGGGAGAACCCGTGGCGGGTCGGGGTGTCCCTGGGCACCGCGGTCGGCGGCACCACCCGGCTCGAACACGACTACGTCCTGGTCAGCCACCAGGGGCAGCGCTGGGACGTCGACCACGACCGGGCGGAGCGGCACCTGCACCGCGCGTTCGCGCCCAGCACGCTGGCCTCCACGGTCGCGGAGCGGTTCGAGGCGCGCGGCCCGGTGCAGACCGTCTCCACGGGCTGCACCTCGGGGCTGGACGCGGTCGGCTACGCCTTCCACACGATCGAGGAGGGCCGGGCCGACGTGTGCATAGCGGGCGCCTCGGACTCCCCCATATCGCCGATCACGATGGCCTGCTTCGACGCCATCAAGGCCACGTCCCCGAACAACGACGACCCCGCCCACGCGTCGCGTCCCTTCGACGCCGACCGCAACGGGTTCGTCATGGGTGAGGGCGGCGCGGTCCTGGTCCTGGAGGAGCTGGAGCACGCGCGGGCCCGCGGGGCCCACGTGTACTGCGAGCTCAGCGGCTACGCCACCTTCGGCAACGCCTACCACATGACCGGTCTGACCCGGGAGGGCCTGGAGATGGCCCGTGCCATCGGGGTCGCCCTCGACCACTCCCGGCTGGACGGCACGGCGGTGGACTACGTCAACGCCCACGGCTCGGGCACCCAGCAGAACGACCGGCACGAGACCGCGGCGGTGAAGCGGGCCCTCGGGCAGCACGCCTACGGCACGCCCATGAGTTCCATCAAGTCCATGGTGGGCCACTCGCTGGGGGCGATCGGCGCGATCGAGGTCGTCGCCTGTGTGCTGGCCCTGGCCCACCAGGTGGTGCCGCCCACCGCCAACTACGAGACCCCGGACCCCGAGTGCGACCTGGACTACGTCCCGAAGGTCGCCCGCGAGCGGAAGCTGAACACCGTTCTCTCCGTGGGCAGCGGGTTCGGCGGCTTCCAGTCCGCGGTGGTCCTGACGCGGCCGAGAGGGAGGACACGATGAGCGAACCGCATTCCCGGCGCGCGGTCGTCACCGGCATCGGTGTGATCGCGCCCAACGGAACCAGCACCGAGTCCTTCTGGAAATCCACCCAGGAGGGTCTCAGCGTCCTGGACCGGGTCACCCGCGAGGGCTGTGAGCACCTGCCGCTGCGGGTGGCCGGCGAGATCCGTTCCTTCGAGGCGTCGACGGCGGTCGAGGAGCGCTACCTCGTCCAGACCGACCGGTTCACGCACTTCGCGATGGCCGCGGCCGACTGCGCGCTGGACGACGCCCGTCTCGGCCAGGCCGACACCGCCGGTGAGCCGTTCGCCGTGGGCGTGGTCACCGCGGCCGGCTCCGGCGGCGGCGAGTTCGGCCAGCGGGAGCTCCAGCGGCTGTGGGGCAAGGGCAGCCGCTTCGTCGGGCCGTACCAGTCGATCGCCTGGTTCTACGCCGCCAGCACCGGCCAGATCTCCATCCGCCGCGGCTTCAAGGGCCCCTGCTCGGTGGTCGCGGCCGACGAGGCCGGCGGCCTGGACGGTCTCGCGCACGCGGCGCGGGCCGTGCGGCGCGGCACCGACGTCATGGTGGCCGGGGCGACGGAGGCGCCCCTCGCCCCGTACTCGGTGGTGTGCCAGCTCGGCTACCCGGAGCTGAGCACCGCCGACGACCCGGCGCGCGCCTACCGCCCGTTCACGGACGCGGCCTGCGGGTTCGTGCCCGCGGAGGGCGGCGCCATGTTCGTCGTGGAGGAGGAGCGCTCGGCGCGGGAGCGGGGTGCGCGGGTGCGGGCCACCCTGGCCGGGCACGCGGCGACGTTCACCGGCGCCTGCCGGTGGGCGCGGTCCCGGGAGGGGCTCGCCCAGGCGATCCGCGGCGCCCTGGACGACGCCGGCTGCGCGCCCGAGGAGATCGACGTGGTCTTCGCCGACGCCCTCGGGGTGCCGGAGGCGGACCGCGCCGAGGCGCTGGCGATCGCCGACGCCCTCGGCGGGCACGGCCGGCGGGTACCGGTCACCGCGCCGAAGACCGGCATCGGCCGCAGCTTCTGCGCGGCGCCCGTGCTGGACACCGCGGCGGCGGTGCTGGCGATGGAGCACGGTCTGATCCCGCCCACCCCCAACGTTTTCGACATCTGCCATGACCTCGACCTGGTGACCGAACGCGCCCGCGCCGCCGAGATGCGGTGCGCGCTGGTCCTGGGGCGGGGGCTCATGGGCTCGAACTCGGCGCTGGTGCTGCGGCACGGCGTCGCCGACGCCTCGTGACGGGGCAACGGAGCAAAGGAGAGGAACCTCATGAGTGACCGCATCACCGTGGAAGAGCTGTCCGAGCTGATGAAGCAGGCCGCGGGCATCACCGTGGCGCCGGAGGAGCTGCAGCAGCGGTCCGGGACCGGGTTCGACGCGCTCGGCGTCGACTCGCTCGGGCTGCTGGGCATCGTGGGCGAGCTGGAGAACCGCTACGGCGCGCCGCTGCCGCCCGACGCGGAACGCTGCAAGACGCCCCGGCAGTTCCTCGACCTCGTCAACAGCGCCCTCCCGGCAGGAGCGTGACATGGCCGGACACACGCAGAACGAGATCGTCATCGCCGCGCCGCTGGACCTGGTCTGGGACATGACCAACGACGTGGCGAACTGGCCCCGGCTGTTCAGCGAGTACGCCTCCGCGGAGATCCTGTCGCAGGAGGGGAACAAGACCACCTTCCGGCTGACCATGCACCCCGACGAGAACGGCACCGTGTGGAGCTGGGTCTCGGAGCGGGAGCCGGACCGCGACACGCTCAGCGTGAAGGCCCGCCGCGTCGAGACGGGCCCCTTCGCGTACATGAACATCCGGTGGCAGTACGAGGAGGTCCCCCAGGGCACCCGGATGGTGTGGACGCAGGACTTCGAGATGAGGCCCGACGCTCCGGTCGACGACGCCTGGATGACCGACAACATCAACCGCAACTCCAAGGTCCAGCTGGCCCTGATCCGGGACCGCATCGAGAAGGCCGCCGCGGACCGCGGGGCCGTGCCGTCCGTGACCGACTGAGCCGGAAGCCGCAAGGAGGACGAGAACATGCATCAGGCCCTGATCGTGGCCCGGATGGCTCCCGGGTCGGCGCCGGACATCGCCAAGCTGTTCGAGGAGTCGGACCGTGGAGAGCTGCCCCACCTGGTGGGGGTGTCCCGGCGCAGCCTCTTCCAGTTCGGTGATGTGTACATGCACCTCATCGAGTCGGAGCAGGACCCCGGCCCGGCCATCGCCAAGGTGGCCGGACACCCGCGGTTCCGGGACATCAGCGAGCGGCTGTCGGCGTACGTCAGCGCGTACGACCCCGAGACCTGGCGGTCGCCGAAGGACGCCATGGCGCACTGCTTCTACCGCTGGGAACGGGACTCCGCCGGCTGAGGACGCTCCTCGACCGGCCACCGGTCGCCGGGTCCGCGCGTGGCGCGGACCCGGCGACCGGTGGTTTGCCCCGAGGGTCTCCCGGGGTGCTCAGCGGGGGACGGTGCAGTCGAACGCGTGCAGGTAGGGGTTGACCGGCCGGACGTCGCCGACGACCAGCCCGGCGTCGGCCAGGCGTGCGGTCATGGACGCGGTGGTGTGCTTGGCCCCGCCGACGTTGAGGAGCAGCAGCAGGTCCATGGCGGTGCTGAACCGCATCGAGGGCGTGTCGTCGACGAGGTTCTCGATGACCACGACCCGGGTGCCGGGTCCGCCCGCCCCGATGACGTTGCGCAGGGTGCGGGCCGTGCTGTCGTCGTCCCACTCCAGGATGTTCTTGATGACGTACACGTCCGCCCGGAACGGGACGTCGGCGCGGCAGTCGCCGGGCACGATGGTCATCCGGTCCGCGAGCGCGCCGCCCGGGCGCAGCCGCGGGTCGGCGTTCTCGACCACGCGCGGGAGGTCGAGCAGGGTACCGCGCAGGGACGGGTACTTCTCCAGCAGGCTCGCCACCACGTGCCCCTGGCCGCCGCCGATGTCGGCGACCGACGCGCAGCCCGACAGGTCGAGGAAGCGCGCGACGTCCTCGGCGGACTGCCGGCTGGAGGTCGTCATGGCCCGGTTGAAGACCTCGGCGGACTCGGGAGCGTCCTCGTTGAGGTAGGTGAAGAACTCCCTGCCGTACAGGTCCTCGACGACGTTGCGGCCGGTGCGGACCGCCTCGTCGAGTTTCGGCCACGCGTCCCACGTCCACGGCTCGGTGCACCACAGGGTGATGTAGCGCAGGCTGTGCGGGTCGTCCTCGCGCAGCAGCCGGGACATCTCGGTGTGGGCGAACCGGCCGTCCGGCTGCTCGGCGAAGACGCCGTAGCAGGACAGGGCCCGCAACAGGCGCCGCAGCGGGCGGGGTTCGGTCTTCACCGCCGCGGCGAGGTCGTCCACGGCCGCGGGGCCGTCCCCGAGGGCGTCGGCGACGCCCAGCCGGGCGGCGGCGCGCAGGGCGGCGGCGCACGCCGCCCCGAACGCCAGCTCCCTCAGTCGCATGGACGGTGGTGGAGCAGTCTCAGCGGTCGTCATGTGCCGCCTTCCTTCCTTGTCGGTTCCACCTTCTCGGTCGCGCGGCCGGACCGGTCCGGCCGGTCAGCACAGTCCCGCGGGCCGGGAGGCCCGGCAGGAGTTGCGTTCGAAGGTGTTGTCCTTGCCGCCGGTGTCGGTGTCGACGAGGTCCGCCGGGGAGTTGCCGCTCAGCACGTTGTCGCTGATCCGGTTCCGCTCGCTGGGGGTGCCGACGAAGCTCTTGAAGATGACGATGCCGCCGGACAGCGGGGAGGCGCCGGCGTTGTCCCTGACGGTGTTGCGGGTCACCACGGTGTCGTCGACGCCGGTCAGGACGATCCCGGAGCCCTGGAGGGCGTCCAGCCGGGCCGTCTTCGGACACGACTTGTTGTTCCGCTCGACGCGGTTGCCGCTGACGGTCACGGCGCCGGCCTTCGGCTTGTTCTCGTCGCCGACGACGAAGACCCCCGCGCAGTTGCCGGTGATGCGGTTGTGCTCGACGGTGACGTTGCGCAGGCGGCGGACCGTGACGCCGATCCGGTTGCCCTCCAGCCGGTTGCGGTCGACGACGGTTCCGGCGGTGTCCGCGGCGCCTTCCTCGGCCGTGACGGTGTTGGCGAGGAACAGGCCCGCGTCGCCGTTCTCCCGTGCGGTGTTGGCGCGGAAGACGCTGCGGCGGGAGTGCTCCTCGGCGATGCCCCAGACGCCGTTCTTCGCCGCGAGCACGTTCCGTACGGTCAGTCTGTCGGTCCACGCGGCCGACACGCCGGTCCTGGCGAAACCGGTCACCGTCAGGGAGGTGATGGTGACGCCTTCCAGACGGCGGTCCTTCGTCCCCTCCACACAGATGCCGTTGCCGGCCTCGGCGCAGCCGGCGGCGGCCTTCCCGTCGGCCTTCCCGTCGGCCTTCCCCGCGGCCTTCCCCGCGGCCTTCTCCGGGTCGGCCGGACGGGTGGCGGTCTGGCGCGTGGCGGCCTGCTGGCCGGCCGCCTGGGTGGTTCCGGCCGCGGGCTGCGTGGTACCGGCCGTCTGAGTGGTACCGGCCGCGGGCTGGGTGGTACCGGCCGCGGGCTGGGTGGTACCGGCCGCCGGCTGCGTGGTACCGGCCGCCGGTTGGGTGGTACCGGCCGTCTGAGTGGTGCCGGCCGCCGGCCGGGTGGCCGGTTCGAGCACCACGCCGCGGCCCGCGCCGCGCAGCGTCAGTCCCGGTGTGGTCACCCTGACGGACTCGCGGTAGGTACCGGGGGTCACGAGCACGGTGTCGCCCGGTGCGGCGGCGTCCACCGCCTTCTGGATCGACTGCCCCGGGTGGACCACAAGGGTCGCGTGGCCGGGCACGGGCGCGGCGGCGCCGAGGCCCGCTCCGACGACCGCCGCGGTGCACGCCAGGTACGCGATATGGCATTTAGTCATATTCCGCACCATATGATCGGATGGTCCACTGGTAGGCGGGATCGACCATCCGACGGCGTGTCACACGCGGGCGCGCCGGACCCTCCCGGCGACCGCCCTCACACCGCCGCCCCGGCGACCGCCTCCACTCCCTCCCCGGAGACCGCTCCGGAGACCACCCCGGCCACCGTCCCGGCCACCGTCCCGGCCACCGCCTCCGGTCGCTCGAACTGCGTCCGGTACAGCTCCGCGTACCGCCCGCCCGCCGCCAGCAGCTCCTGGTGCGTGCCGCGTTCGACGATCCGGCCGGACTCGACGACCAGGATCAGATCGGCGGACCGCACGGTCGACAGGCGGTGGGCGATGACCACGGCGGTGCGCCCGGCCAGGGCCTCGGCGAGCGCCTCCTGGACGGCCGCCTCGGAGGTGTTGTCGAGGTGGGCGGTCGCCTCGTCGAGGATGACCACGCGCTGGCGGGCCAGCAGCAGCCGGGCGATGGTCATGCGCTGGCGCTCGCCGCCGGAGAGGCGGTAGCCGCGCTCGCCGACGACCGTGTCGAGGCCGTCGGGCAGGGAGCGGACCAGGTCGTCGAGACGGGCGCGGCGCAACGCGTCCCACAGGTCGTCCTCGGCGGCTTCGGGCCGGGCGAGGAGGAGGTTGGCGCGGACGGTGTCGTGGAAGAGGTGGCCGTCCTGGGTGACCATGCCCAGCGTCTCGCGCAGGGACCGGGCGCTCAGGTCGCGCACGTCGACCCCGCCGATCCGGACGGCGCCGGCGTCGACGTCGTACAGGCGCGGCAGGAGCTGGGCGATGGTCGACTTGCCGGCGCCGGAGGAGCCGACGAGGGCGACGGTGTGGCCGGGTTCGGCGCGGAAGGACACGCCGTGCAGGACCTCGGCGCCCCCGCGGGTGTCGAGGGCGGCGACCTCCTCCAGGGAGGCGAGGGAGACTTTGTCGGCGGACGGGTAGCCGAAGCGGACGTCCTCGAAGACGACGGAGACCGGCCCCTCGGGCACCTCGCGGGCGTCCGGCCTCTCCTCGATGAGCGGCTTCAGGTCGAGCACCTCGAAGACGCGCTCGAAGCTGACCAGGGCGCTCATCACCTCCACGCGCGCCCCGGCGAGGGCGGTGAGGGGGGCGTACAGACGGGTCAGCAGGAGGGCGAGGGCCACGACGGCCCCGGCGTCCAGGGCACCGTCCAGGGCGAGCCGGCCGCCGAGGCCGTAGACGAGGGCGAGGGCCAGGGCGGAGACGAGGGTGAGGGCGGTGATGAACAGCGACTGGGCCGTCGCCGTGCGCACGCCGATGTCCCGGACGAGCGCGGCGCGCGCCGCGAACTGCGCCGACTCCTGCTCGGGGCGGCCGAAGAGCTTGACCAGGGTGGCGCCGGGCGCGGAGAAGCGCTCGGTCATCCGGGTGCCCATCGCCGCGTTGAGCTCGGCCGCCTCCCGCTGCATGTCGGCCATCCGCCGGCCCATCCGCCGGGCGGGGATCACGAACACCGGCAGCAGGGCCAGGGCGAGCAGGGTGACCTGCCAGGACAGGGTGAGCATCACGGCGAGGGCGAGCAGCAGGGTGACCAGGTTGCCGACCACTTGGGAGAGGGTGTTGCTGAAGGCGCGCTGGGCGCCGATCACGTCGTTGTTGAGCCGGGAGACGAGCGCTCCCGTGCGCGTGCGGGTGAAGAACGCGACCGGCATCCGCTGCACATGGTCGAAGACGGCCGTGCGCAGATCGAGGATGAGCCCCTCCCCCAGGGTCGCCGAGAGTTTCCTGCCGAGGACGGCGAGCACCGCCTCCAGGACCGCGAGGAGCGCGATGAGCAGGGCCAGCCGGACGACGGTGCCGGCGTCGCCGTGCGACACGATCGCGTCGACGACCCGCCCCGCGAGGACGGGGGTGGCGACGGCGAGCAGCGCGGTCACCGCCCCGAGCAGCACGAACAGGGCGATGCGGCGGCGGTGCGGGCGGGCGAAGGCGCCGATGCGGCGCAGCGTGGCGCGGTCGAAGGGGCGGCGTTCGTGGCGGGCGTTCATGACGCCGTACAGCTGCGTCCAGGCGGTGGTCTCCATGCTCATGCTGACGAACCTAGAACCTCAAGCATCGTTGAGGTCAACACGGCGATGTCTCCTCCCCCGCCGCCGTCCACACCGCGGTCACCGCGCGTTGACGTGGTGCGGAGAACCTCTCCAGGTGTGACCGCGACACCGCTCTCCCCAGCACCCGCCCCCCGGAGCCGTCCCCCGTGGCGGCCGACCGCGCGCGGACTGCGCCGGGCCCTGTGTCTGCTGCCCCTCGTCCTGGTCGGGGTCGTCGCGGTGCGGCACCGGACCGTGCTCGCCGAGGGCGTCGCCCAGCTGCGTACGGCCGAGTGGCCCTGGCTGCTGGCCGCGGCCGGGGCGACCTGTCTGACCTGGGTGGCGGCGGCCGTCACCCGGCAGGGCGCGGTCGTCCAGCGGCTGCCCGCGCTGCGGCTGCTGGCCACGCAGTTCGCGGCGGGCGCCGCCAACCACCTGCTGCCGACCGGTCTCGGCGCGAGCGCGGTCAACCTGCGGTTCATGGCCGTGTGCGGCGTGCCGCTGGCCCGTTCCTCGGCGGCCCTGGCGCTGTACCTGCTGGCGGAGGGCGTCGCCCGGGTGGGGCTGCTGGCCGCGCTGCTGCTCGTCTTCCCCGGCGCGTTGCGGCTCGGCCCCCTGCTGCCGGAGGGAGCGCTCGGCCCGCTCCTGGCGGTGCTCGGTGCGGCCGCGCTGGTGGCGGCGGGCGCGCTCGTCCTCGTACGGCGGCTGCGGTCGGCCGTGGGCGCGTTCCTGCGCACGGCGCTGGGCGAGGCGCGTTCGGTGCACGCCCGTCCGGCGCGGGCCCTGGCGCTGTGGGGCGGTTCCCTCGCGTTCCCGGTGCTCCAGGCGGCCGGGCTGGCGGCGGTGGGGCGGGCCCTGGGGCTGCCGGTGCCCGCGACGCACATGGCGGTGGCGTACCTGGCGGCCACGGTGGCGGTCGCGCTCGTCCCCACGCCCGGCGGGATCGGCTCGGTCGAGGCGGCGCTCGTCGTGGCCCTGGTGGCGGTGGGCAGCCCGGTCGCGGTCGCCACGGCCGTGGTCCTCGCCTACCGCATCGTCACCGTCTGGCTGCCGCTGCTGCCGGGGGCGCTGACCCTCGGGGCGCTGGTGCGGCTGAAGGTGATCTGACCGGCGTCCCGCGCCCTCCCCCCTCCCGGTGATCGATTACCTGTCAACTATTCCCAGGTAAAGGGTCGTTGGGGAGATCCCAAACGGCGTGTGAGGCGCCACGGCCGCCTCTATAGTGACCGCCGACCGACGCGATCTCCCTTTCCGCTCCGGCCTCCGCCCCGAGGAGGGCTGTTGTTACTCCACCCTGCCGTCCTGTCCGTTCCCCGGCCCGGGACGAGCGGCTGATGGCCAGAGACGGAGCACGCCCCGCCTACGACCCGGCCGGGCACGACGACGAGCTGCGCGCCGCCCTCCAGGAGGTGCGCACCGGGCGCTGGCTGTCGATGCGCACCCTGCTGGCGCGCACCACGGCGTGGGAGCCGTGGACCCGGCGCACGCAGGTGCTGGGGGCGGCGGCGGCCGGGACCGACGTGGTGCGGGCCTGGCTCGCCGAGGAGCCGGACAGCGTGCCGGCCGCGGTCATGCGGGCCCGGGTCGCCGTCGAACGGGCGCTGCGGGCGCACCGCGAGCGCCACCGCCGCACCCACGAGCTGTGGATCGAGGCGTGGGACGTGAGCCAGTCGGCCGCCCGGGCCGCCCCGCCGGACCCGGTGCCGTGGGTGTGCCTGCTGGCACTGGCCCAGCTGGACCGCCGGCAGCTGTGGGAGGAGCACCGGGCGAAGCCGCCGGAGCCGTCCTGGCCGGCGGGCCCGTGGGGCCTGCTGGCCGAGGCCGTCGGGCGCGACCCGCACAACCGCGAGGCCCACCACCGCATGCTCCAGTTCCTGTACGCGCAGGCGGCGTCCGGGCGGCTGGCGGAGGCCTCCGGTTTCGCGCACCTGACCGCCGAGCAGGCCCCGCCGGGCTCCGCCCTGCACCTGCTGCCGCTGTACGTCCGCGTGGAGCGCTACCGGCGCGGCGGCGGGCGGGGTGCCGCCCTCGACCTGCACTGGGTGGGCGAGGACGCCACCCGCGAGGCACTGCGCGCGGACGGGTCGTGGTTCGGGCACGCGGACGCCGCGGAGCGTTCCCCGCTCGACCTCAACCACCTGGCCCACGCCCTGTGGGGGGCGCTGCGCTTCGCCGACGCCGCCCGGGTGTTCGACGCGATCGGCCCCTACTGCACCCCCCTGCCCTGGGCCCACCGCGCCACGGTCCCGGGCGACCCGGGCCAGGCGGTGCAGGTGTTCCTCCAGGCCCGCGCGCGCAGCCGCACGGCGGCGCGCGGCCGGGGCCCCGCCACCGGCTGAGCCGTGCGGCTCCCGGGCCGTCCCGTTTTTCCCCTATCCGACCTCGGAGGTCCCCGTATGTCCCGCACCCCGGAGCCACCGGCTCCGACCGCCGTCCCGCGCCCCGACGAGGAGCAGCGGCTGCGCGAGCTCGGCTACCGGCCGGTGCTGGCCCGCCGTATGGGTGGCTTCGGCAACTTCGCGATCAGCTTCTCCGTCATCTCCATCCTGTCCGGCTGCATGACCCTGTACGGCTTCGGCATGGGCGCGGGCGGCCCCGCCGTGATGCTGTGGGGCTGGGCCGGCGTCGGCCTGTTCGTGTTATGCGTGGGGCTGGCGCTGGCTGAGGTGACCAGCGCGTACCCGACGTCGGGCGCCCTGTACTACATGGCCGACCGGCTCGGCGGGCGCCGCTGGGGCTGGTACACGGGCTGGCTGAACCTGCTCGGCCTGCTCGGCGCGATCGCCGGCATCGACTACGGCGCCGCCCTGTTCGCGGGGGCCTTCGCCAACCTCCAGTGGGGCTTCGAGCCGACGCCGGGGAAGACGATGCTGATCTTCGTGGCGATCCTGCTGCTGCACGCCGTGCTGAACCTGTTCGGGGTCCGGCTGGTCAGCGTCCTGAACTCGATATCCGTGTGGTGGCACCTGGCGGGCGTGGCGCTCATCGTCGGCGCGCTGGCGATCGTGCCCGACCACCACCGGTCGCCGTCCTTCGTCTTCGGCGAGTTCGTCAACGGCACCGGCTGGGACAACCCGGTGTACGTGGCGGCGATCGGCCTGCTGCTCGCCCAGTACACGTTCTCCGGCTACGACGCCTCCGCGCACCTGTCGGAGGAGACCGCCAACGCGTCGGTGTCGGCGGCGCGCGGCATCGTCCGGTCGATCTGGGTGTCCTGGATCGCGGGCTTCGTCCTCCTCGCGGGCCTCACCTTCGCCATCCAGGACTACGCCGCCACCCGGGACACCGCCACCGGCGTACCGCCCGCCCAGATCCTCCTCGACGGCCTCGGTACCGGCGGTGCGAGCGCGCTGCTGCTGGTCGTGATCGTCGCCCAGCTGTTCTGCGGCAACGCCGAGGTCGCCGCGGCCAGCCGCATGGTGTTCGCGTTCAGCCGGGACCGCGCGCTGCCGGGCTCGCACCTGTGGCGCAGGGTCAGCGCCCGCACCCAGACCCCGGTCGCCGCCGTGTGGCTGTCGGTCGCGGTCGCCTGCGTCCTCGCGCTGCCGTCGCTGTACTCGGCGACGGCGTACGGCGCGGTCACCGCCATCAACGTCATCGGCATCACACCGGCGTACGCCATCCCGGTGCTGCTGCGACTGCGCGCGGGGGACCGTTTCCGGCCGGGTCCGTGGCACCTGGGCCGGTGGAGCAGGCCGATCGGCTGGACGGCCGTGGTGTGGGTGGCGTGTGTGACGGTGCTGTTCTGCCTGCCGCAGTCCTCTCCGGTGACCGTGGACACGATGAACTACGCCTCCGTCGCCCTCGCCGTCGTGCTGGTCCTGGCCACGGTGTGGTGGTTCGTGGCCCGCCGTTCGTACGGAACGCCCGCCACGGCCGCGTACGGCTCGGACCGGGAGCAGGCCGAACTGGCCGAAGGCATCGTCTGAGCGCACCGGCCGCCTGCGAACTGCCGTGCCGGATACGGCAGGATGTGCGGTCGCGCCCGTTCCCGGACGGACGCGACCGCGACATCGCAGAGAAGCCAGCAAGTGAACAGGTGACAACGTGACGACACTTCACATCCGGCCGTCGGCGGCCCGGACGGGTGCCCCGGCGGGTGGCCCCTCCGCCGCGGAGCGACTTCCCGGAGGCGGCCGGTGAACCGCGCGCTGACGCTCGACGACTGCGTCCTCGCCGGCATCGCCCTGGCGGCGGGGCTGCTGGTGGCGTTCCTCTCGCGCACGCTGCTGCGCTGGCTGGCCAAGCACGCCAAGCGCACCCGCTGGAGCGGCGACGACGTGATCGTGGACGCGCTGCGCACGGTGGTGCCGTGGGCAGCGATCGCGGGCGGCGGGGCCGCCGCCGCGGCGGTGCTGCCGCTGACCCGGACGGTGCAGCACACCGTCAACCAGTGCCTCACCGTGCTGCTCATCTTCGTCGTGACGGTGTCGGCGGCCCGGGTCGTCGCCGGACTGGTGCAGTCGGTCACCTCCTCCCGCTCCGGCGTCGCCGGATCCGCGACGATCTTCGTCAACATCACCCGGGTGCTGGTGCTGGCCATCGGCTTCCTCGTGGTGCTCCAGACCCTCGGCATCTCCATAGCGCCGATGCTCACCGCCCTCGGCGTCGGCGGTCTGGCGGTCGCGCTCGCCCTCCAGGACACCCTCGCCAACCTCTTCGCGGGCATCCACATCCTGGCCTCCAAGACGGTCCAGCCCGGCGACTACATCAAGCTGAGCAGCGGCGAGGAGGGCTATGTCGAGGACATCAACTGGCGCCAGACGACCGTCCGCAACCTCTCCAACAACCTGGTCGTCATCCCCAACGGGCAGCTCGCCAAGACGAACATGACCAACTTCATGCGTCCCGAGCAGCAGCTGACGATCCTGGTGCAGGTGGGCGTCGCCTACGACAGCGACCTGGAGCACGTGGAGCGGGTGACGAAGGAGGTCGTCACCGAGGTGATGACGGAGATCACCGGCGCGGTCCCGGACCACGAGCCCGCGGTGCGCTTCCACACCTTCGGCGACTCCCGGATCGGCTTCACCGTCATCCTCGGCGTCGGCGAGTTCAGCGACCAGTACCGGATCAAGCACGAGTTCATCAAGCGCCTGCACCGGCGCTACCGCGCGGAGGGCATCCGCATCCCGGCACCCGCGCGCACCGTGTCGCTCCAGCAGGGCGCGGCGGTCATCCCGCAGCAGCGCACGGGCGGCACGGGCGGCATCGGCGGCACGGGCGGCATCGGCGGCACGGGTGGCACGGGCGACGGCATCGCGCCGGACGCCGGCCTGGGTGGCGGCCGGCCGATCTGAGGGCCATGACACCGGCCCCCGGGGGGAGCCGGTGTCTCCGAGAAGAGGGGACACCGGCCCGGGGGAGTCGGCCGCTCCGAAGGGCCGGGGCGCCGGCCCGTGGAGACAGTCGGCCGCTCAGAAGAGGGGCCACCGGCCCGGGGAGGCAGTCGGCCGCTCCGAGGGGCGGGGACGCCGGTCGGGCCGCCGTATCCTCGACAGCGGTATGACCTCCACCCCACCGCTCCCGCCCCCCGACCCGCCCGGCCACGCGCTCGACCGGCGGCTCGACGACATCGCCCGCCACCCGTTCCGGGCGCGGTTCCGGCTGCGCGGGCGGGACCGGGCCACCGCCGAACAGCACGGGCCCGCCACGCTGCGCTGGCACGCCTACGACCTGATCGCCCGGCGGCTGGCCCCGGCCGAGCCCCGCAAGGACGGCCGGCAGACCCCGTACCGCGGTCATCCCGTGTTCGTCGCGCAGCACGCCACCGCGACCTGCTGCCGGCGCTGTCTCGAACGGTGGCACGGCATCCCCGCCGGACGGGAGCTGAGCCGTTCCGAGCACACGTACGTCGTACGGGTGATCTGCCGGTGGATCGAGCGGGAACTGGCGGACGGAGAGCCCTCCGCGCGCCCCGACCCGCCCTGAGCCCGGCTGATCCCCGCTGACCGACTGCCCCCGGCAGACCGGGCACACCGGCCGCGCCGGGCGCGCGGCTCGCCCCGGCCCCCGCCGTGTCATAGGGTCGCCGAGTTGTCGTGGTAACGCCCGCCGCCGCGGCGGTGCGGGGTGAGGGCCGGGGTCGCCGGGGCGACCGTCCAGTCCGGGTGGCCGGGCATCCGCGGGGTCGTGGTGCCGTACAGCCAGTCCCGCAGGAAACCGGTCACGTTCCGGCCCGCGACGCGGGAGGCGACGGCGATGTAGTCCTCGGTCGACGCCGAGGAGTCGCGGTACCGCGCCAGGAAGGCCCGCTCGATCGCGCGGAACGCCTCCTCGCCGACCAGCTGCCGCAGGGCGTACAGGACGAGGACACCGCCGAGGTAGCGCTGGCCGTCGAAGAGGTTCGCCGCGTTCGGCGCGGCCACCGGGCCGGAGTCGCGCCGCCACTGGTCGCCGCGCGCGTAGGTGTCCTTCATCCGCGCCTCCAGCCCGGTCAGCCCCAGCGAGTCGGGCCAGCCGCGCCCGTAGCGGTACAGCAGCCCGTAGAAGTCGGCGTGGCCCTCGTTCAGCCACAGGTCGGCCCAGGTCGCGGGGGTGACGCTGTTGCCGAAGTAGGAGTGGACCAGCTCGTGCATCATGTGGGCGCCGATCCGCCGCTCCGGCTGGAGGAGGTAGCCCGGCTTGTAGACGGTCAGGGTCTGGGTCTCCAGGCCGGTGAAGTCGAAGGCGTCGGGGTCGTCGGAGTTGCACGGCAGCAGGCCGTACGTCTCGAAGGGGTACGCGCCGAGCCGCTCCTCGATCCACTCCACCAGGCCCGGGGTGAGGGCCAGCGCGGGTTCGAGCGCCTCGGCCCGCGCCACCGGCACGACGTCCCGCAGCGGCAGCCCGTGCGGGCCCCGCCGCTCCTTGACGACGTACTCCCCGACCGTGATCTGCACCAGCTCCGTGGCCATCGGGGACCGGGAGCGGTACGTGTACGCCGTACGGCCGCCCGGCAGGCCCTCCGTGCGGACGAGGACGCCGCTCGCCACGCCCCGCAGTCCGGCGGGGACGGTGAGCCGGAAGGAGAAGTCCGCCTTGTCGCCGGGGTGGTCGTTGCAGGGGAAGACGGTGTGGGCGGAGCGCGGCTGGCAGGCCACCGCGAAACCGTCCGGCGTGGCGACCCAGCCGGTGTGCGGCAGCGCGCGGCGCGGGTCCGCCGTGTACTCCACCCGCACGGCGAGCCGGGCGCGGGCGGGCAGCGTCCGGGCGGGCGTGACGCGCAGCTTCTCGTCCGCCTGCTCGTGCGCCGCCCGGCGGCCGGCGACCCGGACCGAGCGGATGTCCAGGCCGAGGGCGTCCAGGGAGAACCGGGTCAGCGCCCGGGTGGTGCGCAGCGCCAGCGTCGCGGAGCCCTCGACGAGGCCGGTCGTGGCGTCGTGACGGAGGTCGAGGTGGTAGGCGAGGACGCGGTAGCCGTCGTTGCCGAGGGCCGGGAAGACGGGGTCGCCGAGGCTCTCCGGGCCCTCGACACCGCCCGCGGGCCCCTCGCCGGCACGGCCCGTCGTCGCCGCATGGGCCGTGTCTCTGCCGGTCAGGGCCGCGGCGGTGCCGATCAGGGCGGCCGCGGGAGCCGTCACTCTGGTGCGATATCTCATGGTCCGCTTTCGCTCGGGCGGCCGGGGCGTCGGGCCGGCCGTCGTCGGGTCGGAAGACGATCCACCTCCTCGACCACAGGATCGGGCCAGGAGGTCGCCCCGGCAGCCGGAGGACCGCGCGACGGATGTGAGCCGACCCCTGTCGAGACGGACCCGGTCACGAGATATCTTGATGTCGAGCAATGTTGCAGACGTGGAGCGGAGCACCCGGTGACTGACTCGACCATCATCTACACACACACTGACGAGGCCCCGGCCCTGGCGACGTATTCCTTCCTGCCGGTGGTCCAGGCGTACGCCTCGCAGGCCGGTGTCTCCGTGGAGACCCGGGACATCTCGCTGGCCGGGCGGATCATCGCCGTGTTCCCGGAGTACCTCACCGAGGACCAGCGCATCCCGGACGCGCTGGCGGAGCTGGGCGAGCTCGCCAAGACGCCCGAGGCCAACATCATCAAGCTGCCGAACATCTCGGCGTCGATCCCGCAGCTGAAGGCCGCGGTCGCCGAGCTGCGCGAGCAGGGCTACGCGCTGCCGGACTACCCGGACGAGCCGAAGACCGACGAGGAGCGCGAGATCCGCGCCCGCTACGACAAGGTCAAGGGCTCCGCCGTCAACCCGGTCCTGCGCGAGGGCAACTCCGACCGCCGCGCCCCCGCGTCGGTCAAGAACTACGCCAAGACCCACCCCCACCGCATGGGCGCCTGGTCCTCGGACTCCAAGACCGAGGTCGCGACCATGGGCGAGAACGACTTCCGCTCCACCGAGAAGTCCGCCGTGATCTCCGAGGCGGGCTCGCTGCGGATCGAGCTGGTCGGCGAGGACGGCTCCACCACGGTGCTGCGCGAGTCGGTACCGGTCCTCGCGGGCGAGGTCGTCGACGCCTCCGTGATGCGCGTCGCCGCGCTGCGCGAGTTCCTGGCCGCCCAGGTCGCCCGGGCCAAGGCCGAGGGCGTGCTGTTCTCCGTGCACCTGAAGGCCACGATGATGAAGGTCTCCGACCCGATCGTCTTCGGCCACGTGGTGCGCGCGTTCTTCCCGAAGACCTTCGAGCAGTACGGCGCGACGCTGGCCGCGGCCGGCCTCTCCCCCAACGACGGTCTCGGCGGCATCCTCAAGGGCCTGGAGTCCCTGCCCGAGGGCGACGCGATCAAGGCCTCCTTCGACGCCGAGCTCGCCGAGGGCCCGGCCCTGGCGATGGTCGACTCCGACAAGGGCATCACCAACCTGCACGTGCCGTCCGACGTCATCGTCGACGCCTCGATGCCGGCCATGATCCGCACCTCCGGCCACATGTGGGGCCCGGACGGCCAGGAGGCGGACACCCTCGCGGTGCTGCCGGACTCGTCCTACTCCGGCGTCTACCAGGCCGTCGTCGAGGACTGCAAGGCCAACGGCGCCTACGACCCGTCGACGATGGGCTCCGTGCCGAACGTCGGCCTCATGGCGCAGAAGGCCGAGGAGTACGGCTCCCACGACAAGACCTTCGAGATCCCGGCCGCGGGCACCGTCCGCCTGGTCGACCAGGCCGGAAACGTCGTCATCGAGCAGCCGGTCTCCGAGGGCGACATCTTCCGCGCCTGCCAGACCAAGGACGACCCGATCCGCGACTGGGTCAAGCTGGCCGTCACCCGCGCCCGCGCCACCGGCGACCCGGCGGTCTTCTGGCTGGACGCCACCCGCGCCCACGACGCCAACCTGATCGCCAAGGTCGAGGCCTACCTGCCGGAGCACGACACCGAGGGCCTGGACATCCGCGTCCTCGCCCCCGTCGAGGCGACCAAGCTGTCCGTGGAGCGCATCCGCCGCGGCGAGAACACCATCTCCGTCACCGGCAACGTGCTGCGCGACTACCTGACCGACCTCTTCCCGATCCTGGAGCTGGGCACCAGCGCCAAGATGCTGTCGGTCGTCCCGCTGATGGCGGGCGGCGGCCTGTTCGAGACGGGCGCCGGCGGCTCCGCGCCGAAGCACGTCCAGCAGCTGGTCAAGGAGAACTACCTGCGCTGGGACTCCCTCGGTGAGTTCTTCGCGCTCGTGCCCTCCTTCGAGCAGTACGCCACGGCCACCGGCAACACCCGCGCCCAGGTCCTCGCCGACACCCTCGACCGCGCCACGGCGACCTTCCTCGACGAGGACAAGTCCCCGACCCGTCGCGTCGGCGGCATCGACAACCGCGGCAGCCACTTCTACCTGTCCCTGTACTGGGCGCAGGAGCTGGCGCGGCAGACCGACGACGCGGACCTGGCGAAGGCCTTCGCCCCGCTCGCGGAGGCGCTCACCGCGAACGAGCAGAAGATCGTCGACGAGCTGATCGCCGCCCAGGGCAAGCCGGCCGACATCGGCGGCTACTACCAGCCCGACCCGGCCAAGGCCGCCGAGGTCATGCGCCCGTCGGCCACCTGGAACGAGACGCTCGCGTCCCTGAGCTGACGCCTCGGTGACGGGCCCGCGGCCCGTCGTCCGCTCCGCCCCGGCCGGGATTCCCGTGTCCGGGGCGGAGGTGCGTCAGGCGCCGGGCGACGGCCGCCACGGCGGGCCGACGCCTGCCGCGTCAGGCGTCGGGCCGCGCGGCGCTCGTCCGGGTCACTTCCGGGGGGAGCAGGGGTCGCAGCAGGAGGGGGCGGGCTCGACGCAGACGGTGACGGTGTCGGTGTTGTCGGCGGGGCCGGGGTCCCTCTCGTTGCCGACGGCGGTGGCCGTGTTGGTGATCCGGCCGGCCCTGGTGGCCTTGCCGCGCAGCACGAGGGTGGCGGTTGCGCCGTCGGCCAGGTCGCCCACGGCCCACCGTCCGGTGGCCGCGTCGTAGCTGCCGGTCGTGCCGTCGGCGGACAGGAAGGCGAGGCCGTCCGGGAGCGGGTCGGTGACGGTGACGCCGGTGGCACCGTTCGGGCCGGTGTTGCGGACGGTGACGCGGTAGGTCACGGTCTGGCCGACGGTGACGGTGGTCGCGTCGGCGGCCTTCGTCACGCCCAGGTCGGCGGCCGGCCTGACCTGGGTGAGCTCCTCGTCGGAGGTGGCCGTCAACGGCTGCGGCCGGTCACCGAGCCGGTTCTCGTAGGAGGCGGTGGCCGTGTTGCTGATCTGCTTGCCGCCGCTGGCCCGGTCGATGACGACCCGGTACTCCACGGTGGTGCCGGCGGCCAGGGTGCCGGTGTTGGGCAGGCTCCCCCCTGTCACGCCGGAGGCGCCGTCGCCGAGGTGGAAGACGACCGCGTTCGCCCCGGCGTCGTAGTACGCCTGGTCGTCGCCCCGGCCGTCGGTCTTCGCCCCGGCGTTCGGGCCGTCGACGATGCGCAGGGAACCGGGCACGTACGTCGTGCCCGCCGGGACGACGTCGGTCAGGACGAGGTTCTCGGCCCCGCCGCCGCCCTCGTTCCTGGCGGTGACGCGGTAGGTGACGACATCGCCCACCTCCAGCGGCCCCGTCGGGATCGCGGCCTTGTCGAGCACCACGTGGGGAGCGGTGCCGAAGAAGATGCCGTCCAGGAAGTTGCCGATGCCGCGGTTGCCGCCGGCGGAGGAGATGGAACGGAAGGCGAAGCGCGTCAGCGTCTGCCCGGCCGGCACGGTGTAGGTGCCCGTGTAGAAGCCCCAGGCGGTGTTGCCGTCGGTGAACCGCCTCTGCTCCACCGCGGAGCCGGGCGCGCCGATGTCCAGGGCCATGGTGTCCTCGCCCTGACGGCCCCGGTGGTACAGGCGCCAGTACAGCGTCGTACCGGGCGTGGTCGGCAGGTCCTGGTAGAGCGTGGAGACCTGGTTCGCGTTGAGCTCGGCGAACTGTGCGCCCTCGGCGGACGGCACCCCGTTGAAGCCCGACCGCCACAGCTCGATCCGGTGGTCGGAGGCGGTGGTGAGCCAGCCCGGGACCCGCTTGGGCGCCTGCGTCTGTGACGCGTCCGGCAGGATCTCGTAGTTGGTCACGGCGGGCTCTTCGAAACTGCCGTTGACCAGGGCGACCCTGAGCGGAACTGCGGAAGGTGTGGCCATGGTGCTTCCCCTAGCGTCGAGACTGCTGGAGCGCCCCGCCGGCCGGCCCGATGTCCTGAGTGCCGTGGCGGAGCCGAGACAGCCCGTAGCGCATCGCAATCGGACAAACACGTAAAGTGACGACCGATGCGGGTCGGCCAACCTCGTACGGCAGGTTTGCGGAAGCCGCCCCCCGGGGGGCCCGTGTCGCACCGTCACCCCTGCGCGATCGGCACACCGCTTCCACCCCACACACCACGGGACCCTCTTCCACCTCCGCCGTCACGGCCGAAAGTCCCCCTCGCCCTCCGCGCGCCCACCCTCCCTCAAGGTGATGCGACAGCGCCCGTGTTGACGCTCGACGGCACATCGTCAACAGGCGGAACGCCGGTTTCAGCAGTGCGAGGCCCTCGCCACGGCGAAGTCCCGTACGTACCCTCGTGCGGCATTCGGGTGAATGCGTCGAGCGATGTGGGGCTTTCACCGGTGCGCGCCCGTCCCCACTTGCATGCTGGCCGCATCGATTACCGGGGGGCGTTTTCCACCGTGCAGGACGGAGCGGCCCGCCCGGGACGTTGTCGGCAGCAGAGAGGGGCTGGAGCGTGTACGAAGCGGGAAACCGTCCGGCGGCCCACGGCGGGCGTGCCGCCGTGCCGGTGCCGCGGAGGCGGCGGGAAGTACGGGGAGTACGGGGAGCGTACGGTCTGGGGGTGCTCGTCGCGGCGACGCTGCTGGCGTCGTCGTTGCCGGGGAGCGCTGCCGCGGCGGCGCAGGCACCGGCGGCGCAGGCCCCGGCAGCGGTGGACACGCAGTGTGTCCAGGCGGGCAACGCGACGCTCAGCCCCAGGTTCTACTGGCGCAACGTGCTGGGAGCCCGGCTGGGTGAGGGCACGATCCACGAGTCGTCGTCGCCGAACCCGTTCGGCGGGCAGATCGCGCCGGGATCGACGTTCACGTTCAGGTGGCGTCCGGAGACCACGCGCAACCCCGTGGGGTCGCAGTACCACATCCACCGGGTCAATCTGGCATCGGTGATGGCGGTGGCCGACGTGGAGTCGGTGGCCGGGCCGGGCAGCCTCAACGGGACGACCCTGAGCGCTCAGGAGAACCCACCGCAGAAGCTGGGGAACACCGAGGTGAGGTTCCGGATCAGGCCGGGGACGGAAGGGCGCACCGCCACGTTGTCGTCGGCCGACCACAGCCTGACGACGAAGTGGCTGTTCGCCAGCATCAACAACATCTGGGAGAACACCGGGAGCATCTCCTTCGTCGTCCGCAGCCGCGCCGACCTCGGCTGCGAGACGTCTCAGGTTCCCGGGTAGCGGCACGTCGTGCCCGGGCGGGGCCGGGGCGGCTCGCCCCGGCGCCGACGGGACTCGTCGGCGCCGCCGCGTCCGGGTGACCGGCAGGACGCCGGCGGAGCGGCGGCTCAGGCGCGCAGCCACTCCGTGACGACCACCTCCCCGCCGGTGCGCAGGCGCAGCGCGAAGGGACCGGCGGGCGGGGCGTCTCCGGCGAAGCGGCCCAGGTCGTCGGCGGTCAGGGCCGCGCCGGAGCGGGGCCCGTCGAGGACCTCGATGGAGGCGGGCTGGGGCGGCAGCAGCTGGCCCATCAGTCCGTGCGTGGTCACCTCGACGTCGACGGTCAGGCCGCCGGAGTGGAAGGTGAGCATCCGCGGCACGTCCACGGCGCCCCGGACCGGGATGGCGTCGACCAGCGAGTCGAAGGTGAGTTCGGCGATCCTCGCGTCGAGGTCGTGCAGCGCGTAGGCCTCGACGGCGAGCTGCCGCAGCTCGGCCGGGACCGGGTCGAGGATGGCCGCGGCCTCGCGCAGCTCCTCCTCCAGACCGCCGTGGTCGAACTCCTCGTCGTCGAAGGCGGCGGCGTCGGCCGTACCGGCCCCGCCGTCCCTGCCGTCCGTGCCGTCCGTGCCGTCGGTGTCGTCCATGCCGTCGGGGCCGCCGTCCGTGTCGTCCATGTCGCCCATGTCATCCATGTCGTCCATGCGCTCCGTGCCGTCCATACCGTTCACAGTGCTCCCCGTGCGTCGAGTCGGGCGCGCAGGCGGCGCAGACAGCGCTGGCGCATCGGTCCGATGCTGCCCACCGCGATGCCCAGTGCGGCCGACACCTCCTGGTAGCTGGGCGGCGGCGAGGAGATCAGCACCCGCAGCAGCTGCCGGCAGCGCTCACCGAGCGCTTCGAACTCCTGCCAGAGGCGGCGGACGCGCTCGCTCTGCGCGGCCGCCTCCTCCGAGTCCAGCACCGACTGCTCCGGCGTGCGGTCCTCGCTGACGCGGTCGAGCAGCTGAGGGTCGTCCGTCGGGGTCAGCCGGCGCAGGCTCTTGATCACTTTCAGGCACTCGTTGCGCGCGGTGCTCGCCAGCCAGGAACCCGCCTTGTCCGGCTCACGGATGCGGCCCAGGTGCTGGGCGAAGCGGAACCAGGCGGTCTGGTACACCTCGTGGCCGTCGGCCTCGGAGAGCCGGTGCGCGCGCACGACGGACCACACCAGCGGGCTCAGCCCCTCCACCAGCGCCTTCCAGGCCGCCGTGTCACCGTCGACGGCGGCCTGGACGAGTGCGCCGACTTCGTTACGGTCCACGGTCCCACCCCTCGTGTACGGCCTGTCATCGTACGCCGTGGCGGGTGCGGCGTCGGACCTCATACCGGCCTCACACCGAGGGAGCGAGCTGTGCGACCGGTGCGGGACGCCAGGTCGGCGGGCGCAGCACCGGTACGTGGGAACCGCGCACCTCGGCGAAGTCGGTCGGGGTGGCCAGCAGTTGACGCGCGGCCGCGCGCGGGTCGGTCTCGCCGTGCGCCGTCATGTGCGCCGCCACCAGCCCCGCCACGACGGGCGTCGCGAACGACGTGCCGCTCCAGGAGGCGAGCCCCTCGAACATCACCTGGTCGGGCTTGCCGGAGGTGGCCGCCCGCTCCTCGCTGAGCACGCCGGTGTGGCGCGGCGACCGGCAGGGGCAGGGGTAGGTGAAGCCGTAACGGCAGTCGTCGTACGTGGAGTGCTGGTAGACGTACGGGACGGGGCTGTCGAAGCCCGTGAGGGCGCTGACGAGGCGCTCGCCGGGGGCGAAGACCCGCACCCAGGGGCCGTGGTTGCTGAAGCAGGCGCCGAACTCGCCGTCGCCGCGCAGCGCGCCGACCGAGACGACCGCGTCGGCGTAGTCGGGCTGGGCCGCGTAGGCGGCGGGCCAGAACGGGGTGGC
Source organism: Streptomyces sp. NPDC003247 (assembly GCF_042888135.1). Lineage (NCBI taxonomy): Bacteria > Bacillati > Actinomycetota > Actinomycetes > Kitasatosporales > Streptomycetaceae > Streptomyces > Streptomyces sp. NPDC003247. The sequence continues at coordinate 275,757 of NZ_JBIAPF010000012.1, read as the reverse complement.
GCTGGCGTTGTTGCCGGCGGCCGCGACCAGCAGGGTGGGCCGGGTGCGCAGTTCCTCCATGAAGGCGGCGACGCCGAGCAGGCCGTCGACGCGGCCGTTGGACGTTCCGGCGGACAGGCTGATGATGTCGGGCCAGCCGCCCTGCTCGACGGCTTCGAAGAGCCTGTCGCCGAAGTCGTCCTCGAGGACGGCGCCCGCGTCGTTGAGGGTGCCCCGCACGGTGACGTCGGTGTTCGGGGCGACGGCGGCGACCAGTCCGGCGATGAAGGTGCCGTGGCCGACGTACTGCTGGAGGACGCCGTGCTCGTCCGTCTCCCTGATCTGTGCGTCGCCGTCGGTGTGGGCGAGCAGGGGGTAGGAGCGGTAGTCGTGCATCAGGCCGGTGTCGATGACGAGGACGCCCACCGCGCCGGCCGGGTCGTGGGCGGTCTGCGCCGCGGCCGGGTTGGGCGGCTCGGCGGTGGGGACCGGCTCGTCGCCGGGGCAGGCGTTGACGGCGATGGACACCACGTGGTTGCGGCTGACGAGCCGGCGGCCCGCCCGGTTCTCGGCGCCGCGCAGGGCGCGCAGGGCCCCGGCGACGGCGCGGTCGGTCCCGGGCGCGCCCTCGCCGGGGTCGGCGACGCGGATGCGGGTGATGCCCGAGCGGTTGGCCTGCGGGCCGGTCCGGCCGACGTGGTCGGGAACGAGGTCGGGCGCCTCGGTGAAGTGGGCGCGGACGGTGTCCTCGACGACCTGGGCCTCCTCGCCGTCGCGGGCGAGGACGACGCCCTTCTCGTAGATGAACTCGGCGGAGTCATCGGGTCCCATCGCCAAGGGGACGTCCGGCAGGGCGCGTTGGATCTGGCCGAACTGCTCGTGGAATCGCTGTGGTGCCATGGCGTGTCCTCCCCTGAGACCAGTGGTCGTCAGTCAGAGCCGCGGGGCCGTCGTCTGATACAGGTGGTGCGACGACAGGGAGGGGTGGTGCGGTTGCGATCGCACGCCCCCGCGCGCGCTCCCCGGCGCATCGATCCGGTCGATGTGCCTTCCGCTTGGCACGGCCTGATACACCGCCGCCCCTGTGGGACGGACAACCGGGGCCACTACCATCCATGGAGTGACAGCGGGAAACGACACGGTTCTCGAACTGCTGCCGATGGTGTTCGCCGCCCCCAACGACGCGCTGGCGCGGGCGGAGGGCGTGCTCGACACCGATCCGACGCCGTTGCGCGCCTCCGTCGCCCATCAGGTGATCGGTATCTGGCAGCGGGACTGGGGCGACATGCGGCTCGCCCTGGACCACCTGCGGCGCGCCCGCGCCCTGGCCGCCCGCGCGGACTCCGCCGAACGCGAGGCGGACGTCCTGGCCACCCTCGGGGTGGCGCTGGTGCACGCCGGCCGCACCCGGCAGGGGCTCGCCGCGTTCGAGCGGGGCGTCGGTCGCGGCACGGGCCACACCCGCGCGCGCGTGCTGTACCGGCGGGCCTACTCCTGGTGGGTGCTGGGCCACCACCGTGAGGCGCTGGAGGACGTACGCCGGGCCGTCCCCGTGCTGCGGCAGGCGGACGACGTCATCTGGACCGCGCGTGCCCTCACCCTGCGCGCCACCGTCCATCTCGCGCTCGGGGCGATCAAGCAGGCCGACGCGGACTTCACGGCGGCCGAGGCGCTGTGGGACACCACCGGGCAGGAGCACGACAAGGCGGACGCGGTGGAGAGCCGGGGCCTGGCCGCGTTCCGTTCGGGGGACGTCCCGGCGGCGCTGCGGCTGCTGGACGAGGCCGAGGAGCGCTACGCCAAGCTCGGCACCCCCACCTTCATGCTCAACATCCGGCGCTGCGAGGTTCTGATGGCGGCCGGTCTCGCGCCCGAGGCGCTGGCCGAGGCGGACGCCGCGATCGCGGTCCTGGACGGCATCGGCGGGCAGTCCACGCGCAAGGCGGAGCTGCTGCTGGCCGCGGCGCGGGCCGCGCGGCTGGCGGGCGATCCGGGGACGGCGACCGCGCGGGCGGCGCTGGCCGTACGGCTCTTCGCCGGGCAGCGGCGCACCTGGTGGGAGGCGCACGCCCAACTGGTGCTGATCGAGGCGCGGGTCGCCACCGGACGCGGGTCGGGACGGCTGGTGGCGGACGCGGTCCGGGTGGCGGAGCGGCTGTCGGGGTTCGGGGCGCCCGCGGCGCCGGAGGCGTGGCTGCTGGCGGGCCGGATCGCGCTGGACCTGGACTGGACGGCGGACGCCGAACGGTATCTGGCGGTCGCCGCGCGCAGCCGGCGCAGCGGGCCGCCGCTGGCCCGGATGACGGGCTGGGCGGCACAGGCGCTGTGGGCGCGGGCGACCGGGTCGCAGCGGGGCGTCCTGGAGGCGTGCCGGCGCGGACTGGACGTGCTGGACGACCACCGTACGACGCTGGGCGCCTCGGAGCTGCGCGCCCGGGCGACGGCGCAGGGCGCCGAACTCGCCGCGCTGGCCCAGCAGGTGAGCCTGGAGCGGGGCGGGCCGCGGCAGCTGCTGGTGTGGAGCGAGCGGTGGCGGGCCACGGTGCTGTCGGCGCCGCCCACCCGGCCGCCCGCCGACCCCGCGCTGCTCAGCGGACTGACGGCGTTCCGGGAGATCGCCGCGCGCGCGGAGAGCGCGCGGATGGACGGCCGTCCGGTGCCGGCCCTGGAGCGGGAGCAGCGGCGCCTGGAGCGGGAGGTCCGCTCCCGCACCCTGCACATCCGCGGGGAGGCGCCCGGCGACGGCGACCGTTTCGACGCCGGCCGGCTGCTGGAGCGGCTCGGGGACGGACGGCTGGTCGAACTCGCCGTCCTGGACGGGCGGGTGCAGATCCTGCTGTGCGGGGACGGACGGGTACGGCGGTTCACGGGCGGGCCGCTCGCCGAGGCCGAGCGGGAGGCCGAGCACGTCCAGGCCGCGCTGCGGCGCCTCGCCCACCCCAGGGCGGAGGGCCGGCTGCCGCTGGTGGAGGCGATGGGGCGGCGGCTGGAGGAGCTGCTGCTCGGGGAGGCCGCGGGCCGGCTGGGGTCCGGTCCGGTGGTGGTGGTGCCGCCGGCGCGGCTGCACCGCGTCCCGTGGGCGCTGCTGCCGTCGCTGCGGGAGCGGGTGCTCAGCGTGTCGCCGTCGGCGAGCAGCTGGCTGCGCGCCCGGGAGACCGAGCCGCCGCCGGGCGGCCGGCACGTCCTGGTGCGCGGTCCGGGCCTGGCGACCGGCGGGGCGGAGGTGCCGGAGGTCGCCGGGCGGTACGGCAGGCCGACGGTGCTGGAGCAGGCGGACGCGCGCGTGCCGCGCGTCCTGGAGGAACTGGACGGCGCGGCACTCGCCCACCTCGCGGCACACGGCACCTTCCGCGCCGACAGCCCCCTGTTCTCGTCGCTGCGGATGGCCGACGGCCCGCTGATCGTCCACGACTTCGAACGCCTCGCCCGCAGCCCGTACCGCATCATCCTCTCCAGCTGCGACACCGCCCGCATGGCCTCGGTCGGCGCCGACGAACTCCTCGGCCTGGTCACGGCGTTGCTGCCGCTGGGCACGGCGGGGGTGGTGGCGAGCAGCGCGCCGGTGAACGACGAGGCGGTGGTGGTGCTGATGCTGGCCCTGCACAAGGGCCTCAGCGGCGGCCTGTCGCTGGCGGAGGCGCTGCGCGACGCCCGTGCGGCGCTGCCGGGGGACGCGTCGCACCGGGCGACGGGGTGGGCGTTCACGGCGTTCGGAGCGGCGTGAGGTCCCCCGGCGGGAGCCGGCCCGCCGGTCAGGCCGACTGCCAGCGCTCCGGTGCCACCAGCCACGGCAGCGCCCGCCGGTCGCTCGCGCCGAGGCGGGTGTAGGCGCTGTAGAGGTGGTTGCCGACGGTGCGGACGGAGAGGGTGAGCCGCTCCGCGATCTGCCGGTTGCTCAGACCGGCCGCCGCCAGCGTGACGATCTGCCGCTGGCGGGCGGTGAGTTCACCGAGGACGAGGCCGGACAGGGCCGGGGTGCGGGCGCCCTGGCAGCGGCGCGCCAGGGCGACGGCACGGGTGCGGGCGGTACGGGCCGCGCCGGCGTCGCGATGGGCGCGCACGGCCTGGGCGTACGCCTCCGCGGCGAACAGCAGGAAGCCGCGTTCCTCCAGTTCCCGGGCGACCTCGTCGAGTGCGGGTCCGTCGGAGCGGGCCAGCGCGTCGGCGTGGCGCGCGAGAACGCCGCCGGCCGGGAGGAGGGGCAGGGCGCGCTCGGGAGCCCCGAGGCGTACGGCGTCGTAGACGGCGTAGGGATCGCCTGCGGGACTCGTGAGGCGGTGGCCGTGAACGGTGCCGGGGCGGTACGGGACATCGGGGTCGCGCGGGACATCGGGGTCGCGCGGGACATCGGGGTCGCGCGGGGCGTCCGGGCCGTACGGGCCGTACGGGACGTCGGGGTACGGGGCGTCGACGGCGTGCGGGAGTTCGGGACCGTAGGGGACACCGGAGCCATGCGGGGCGCCAGGACCGTACGGGACACCGGAGCCGG
>NZ_JBIAPF010000012.1:0-271192 GCF_042888135.1 Streptomyces sp. NPDC003247 | reverse complement strand
CGGACGGGACATCGGGACCGTACGAGACACCGGAGCCGGACGGGACATCGGGACCGTACGAGACACCGGAGCCGGACGGGACATCGGGACCGTACGAGACACCGGAGCCGGACGGGACATCGGGACCGTACGGGACGCCGGAGCCGGACGGGGCGCCGGAGGCGTGCGGGGCGCCGGAGGCGTGCGGGGCGCCGGGGCCGGACTCGTCGCCCGACTGGAGGGCGGTCAGGGCGAGTTGGTGGCGGCACTCGTCGTGGTCGGGGGTGCCGGCCAGGCCCTCCCTCGCCCAGGCGGCCGCCTCGCGCAGTTCGCCGCGCAGCCGGGCGAACCGCGCGCGGACGGCCGCGTACGGCGGCGGGACCGGCTCGCCCTCCGCCACCAGCCACTCCCCCACCGGCGTGGGCGTCGTACGGACGTCCAGCCGGGCGATACGGCGGGTCAGGCCGGCGGCCTCCGCGTCGAGGGCCGGGCCGAGCGGCCCCCGCGCGGCGGACAGCCGGCGGGCCCGCAGCCGGCCGGCGGCGGCGCGGAGCACGGGGCCGTGCAGGGGGTGGGCGAGGCGGACGGCCGTGTCGTCGTCGGCGTGGACCAGACCGTCGGACTCCAGACGTTCGAGGACGTGCAGATCAAGGTCGTCGACGCGGACCGGCAGCGGCTCGGCGAAGGCGAGGCGGTCGAGCGTCTCCCGTTCGTCGGGGCAGGCGCGGGTCAGGACGGGCGCGGCGCGTTCGCGCAGGACGGGGGTGAGGGGGAGCCGGCCGCGCCACCTCCCCTCCCCGTCCGGGGACCGGGTCAGCAGGTCCTGTTCACGCAGCGCGTCCAGCAGGTCGCGCAGCAGGCGCAGGTCGCCCCCGGACAGGTGGTGCAGGCGGTTGAGGGTCAGGGGCTCCAGGGGGACGCCGGCGGCCTCGGCCAGCAGCGTGGCGATCTCCTCGCGGGGCAGCGGCTCCAGGGCGAGGCGGGGCAGGAGTTCGCCCGTCCGCAGCCGGGTCACGGCGCCGGGCGCGGGGGCGCCGTCCGTGACGAGGACCAGCAGGCGGGTGCGGCCCTGGACGGCCAGTTGGTGGACGAGGGCGGCGGAGGAGTCGTCGAGGAGGTGGGCGTCGTCGACCAGCAGCAGCCGTACGCCGGACAGGAGCCGGACGGCCCGGTGCAGGGTGACACCCTCGGGCAGGAGATGGGCGAAGGCGGCGAACGCGGTGCCCCGTGTCCCGGGGGTGCCGGCCACGCGTACGCAGTCCGTGCCGCGGACCGCCTCGGCGGCCAGCCGGGTGCGGCCGCAGCCGGCCGGCCCGGTCACCACGATGCCGGGCCGGCCGGCCGCCGACGCACGCCGGACCAGCTCCCGTTCCTCCTCCCGGCCGGTGAACGTCCACGGCGCCGACGGCGACACCGACGCGAGCGGCGACGGAGCGGGCGGGGCGGCCGTCGGCCGGACCGGCCCGCGGCGCGGCGGGAGGAGCGTCGGGGGGACCGGCACGAGGTCCGGCGAGGAGAGCGGCCGGGGGGCGCGGGCGGCGCGTACGGAAGTCGTCACATCCACAGGAGTCCGCATACTCATTCCTGATACAGGGCGACTTGAGTAGGCCCCGACTCAGGTCCCCGGACGGGTCCCCGGGGCACCCTGGAACCCATGACCGCCCGTTACTGCTCGCTCGTGCAGCAGCCTGCCCCCGCGTTCGCCCCGGGGCTGGCCGCCGAGCGGGTCGGTGCGCTCATGGGCGGACGCCGGATGTGGGTCAACGGCACCGTGCTGCACTACTACTTCTTCGACGGCGACACCGACGGATCCGTGATCCCGGTCCCCGGTGCCGCCGGCACCCGCCGGGTCTCGTGGGTCGGCGGCCACGAACAGCGGGACGTGGTGCGCGACTGTTTCCGCGAGTGGCGGGACCTCGGCATCGGCATCGGGTTCACCGAGGTCTTCGACCGCTCGGAGGCCGAACTGCGCATAGGTTTCCAGCAGGGCGACGGCTCCTGGTCGGCCGTGGGCCGGGACGCGCTGCTGCCGGGCCTGCACGAGCGCACCATGAACTTCGGGTGGGACCTGACCTCACCCGGGGAGCGCGCGACGGCGCTGCACGAGATCGGGCACGCCCTCGGCATGCAGCACGAACACCAGAGCCCGTTCGCCGGCATCCACTGGGACGACGAGGCCGTGTACGCCGATCTGGCGGGCCCGCCCAACTTCTGGAGCCGGGACCGCACCTTCTTCAACATCCTGCGCAAGCTGGACCCGGCCGAGGTCAACGGCTCGGTGTGGGACCCGCAGTCCGTCATGGAGTACCCGTTCGCGGCGGGGCTGATCCTGGAACCCGAGCAGTTCCGCGGGGGCGTGCACACCCCCGGCGGGCTGTCCGCCCTGGACAAGGAGTTCGCGCTCCGCTGGTACCCGCCCCTGGACACACCCCGGCCGCCCGCGCTGACGCCGTTCCGTTCGGTGGCGTTGTCGCTGGGCCCGGGCGAGCAGGCCGACTTCACCGTCGAGCCGCCGGAGACCCGCGAGTACGCCGTGGGCACCTTCGGCGCGAGCGACTCCGTCGTCGTGGTCTTCGAGGAGCGTGACGGCGAGCCCCGCTTCCTCGCGGGCCGGGACGACGGCGGCACCGAGCACAACGCCACCATCAGGGCGCGCCTCGTCAGGGGCCGCCGCTACTTCGTCCGCGTACGCCTGTACTCCGGCTGGGGGTCGGGCGAGACGGCCGTCATGTGCTGGTGACAGCACGGCCCGCGGCCACGCGGGCACACCGACCAGTCCGGCGGCGGGGGATGGGCCGGGCGACGTCGCCTTCGGGGGAGGGAGACGTCGCCCGGCCCGCATACGCGCGGCGGGTCCGGCGCGGTCCCCGTACTAGACGGTGGTGCCGACGTCCTGGGTGACGATGGCGTCCATCGCCCGTTCGGCCACGGCGGCGATGGTCATCGACGGGTTGCACGCGCCGGTGGTGCCCGGGATCAGGGCGCCGTCGAGGACGTACAGGCCGGGCTGGTCCTTCACGCGGCCTTCCAGGTCGCAGACGGTGCCCATCGGTGCGCCGCCGAGGGGGTGCCAGGTGCTGTTGACGAGGGAGTTGGTGTCGGTGAGGACGCCGAGGCCGGCGGCGACCGCCGACACCCGCCGATGGATCTGCCGGTGGACGGCGCTGTCGCCGCCCAGGGGCCAGTGCAGTGTCACGGAGTCGGTGAGGGAGTCGTAACGGAACCGGCCGCGGTCGGCGCTCACCCCGAAGCCGACGAGCATCGTCGTCCTCGCGTCGATGCCGAGCGGGGGGAGCGAGGCCTGGATGATCGTGTGGGCGGTGGCCGGGTCGGCCCAGTCCTTGCTGCCGTAGACGACGGGACCGCCCTGTTCGGCGCCGAAGTCCTCCTGGAGGTCGGTCCAGGCGTAGATCCGGTCACCGTTCGTGCCCCAGCCCTCGCCGAGGCCGTCGGGCAGGTCGGGGATGGCGCCGGTGGCGCCGGCGCGGACCAGGAGCCGGCTGGTGTTGAGGCTGCCGGCCGCCATGACCAGGGCGCGGGTGGTGAGGATCTTCTGCTCGACCACGGTGCCCGCGTCGTCGGTCCGGTCGACGTGCACCTCCCAGCGGCCGTCCCGGGCGCGGGCGACGGAGGTGACGTTGTGGAGCGTGGCGACGGTGACGTTGCCCGTCGCCTCGGCCTGTCGGAGGTAGGTGACGTCGACCGAGTGCTTGCCGCCGTTGTTGACGCCCAGCGCGCAGTCCCCGTTCGTGTACGACGGTTTCATCTCGCCGCGCAGTTCGGCCAGGGCGTAGTCCCAGTCGATCGGCATGGGGATCTTCTCCAGGCCGTAGCCGGCCTCGCGGACGCGTTCGGCGAAGACCCGGGCCGCATAGTACGTGGGCGTGGCGATCAGTTCGTCGGGTGCGGTGGCCGTGTGCAGCATCCGGGCGACGCGCGGGTAGTGGACGCTGTTCATGCGCTGGTAGTCGAGCTGTTCGGGCAGCCAGGCGGTGAACACCGCTTCCGACGGTTGCAGGGTCATGCCCTGGTAGACGAGGGATCCCCCGCCGACCCCGGACGCGCAGACCGCCAGGATGTTCCGGCCGAGCACCGGTTCGAGCAGCCCGGCGTAGGGCGTGAAGTCCAGTGGTGTGCCCAGCAGTTGCGCGAGCGGGCGGACCGCTTCCGGGAGGGTGCCGTACCAGAGCATCCGCTTGTCCAGGCCGGACACGTGGGGGAAGGTCTCGGCGTTCGGTCCCGTGGGCCAGCGCCGGCCGCGTTCCAGGACGGTGACCGGGACACCCGCCTGGGCCAGCCGGAGCGCCGCGACGCCGCCGCCGAATCCCGAGCCGATGACGACGGCCCGGTGCTCTTCCCTCGTCAAGGTCACGCAGGCGGACGCGGCGGCCGCGGCGGGGGCTTTGAGCAGGCTCGCCGCTCCGATCCCGGCGGCTCCGGTGAGGAAGGTGCGCCTGGTCGGGGTGAGGGACATGGCGACTCCGGTGTGGGTGGGGGGGAGGGCTGGGAGGTGGGGGGGAGGCTGGAGGAGCCGGGCGGGGGGGGCCGGGTGGTGCGGGTCGGCCGGCCGGACGCGCAAAGTAGTCAGGTACATGACATGCAGATCCCGCCGCGTTCTTACTTACTGGTAAGTCACATCGGGAGAGTAGAGGGCCCTGTCACTCAGTGACAAGATGTCTGCCCGTGCCGGCTCTACGCCTGGAGGTGGGCGGTGCCGCCGCTCGCCGCCGTGGAGCTGCGCCGCACCGAGCCCGCGCCGCGCGCCGTCCGATTCCCGGCGCACGACGACGCGCTGCCCGTCCTCGGTGAACTCCTCGCCCGCCGATCCGCCGCGGACCCCGACGACCTACGCGTGAAGGTGCACGCGGCCACCGTCAACGGCGTGCTGCGTGCGGCGGCCGAGGAGTTCGCCCCGCGCTCCACCGCCGACGGGGGCGCCGCCGACGGCGAGATGGCCGTATGCCTGCGCGCGGCCCTCCGCACCGCCGCGGAGGGCCTGCCGTACTTGACGGCCTGCCGTACTGACGGTCTGGCGTGTCGCGGGCGGAGTGCGGTCAGGGCCGGTCGGCCTGCGGCCGCGCGCCCGGGGCGGGGGAGGTCCGGGGGGAGGGGGTGGGCTGAGTGGAGTGGGTGGGCCGAGTGGAAGGGGTGGCGTGGGTGGCCCAGTCCAGGATCTGGACGGCGGCTCCGGCGGCCTCCAGTCCCTGGCAGCGGGCGTGATGGCGGCGGTTGATGGCGTCGAGGTCGAGGTGACCGCCGAAAGCCGGGTGCGCGGCCAGGCGACGGGCGTAGGCCCACAGGGCGGGGTGGTCGGCGACGCGGTGCACGGCGGCCGCGTCCAGGTGGTGGCGGTGCACGGTGTCCAGTTGGACCAGCGTCACCCACAACTCGACGTCGGCGGCGGTGATCCGGTCGCTGATCAGGTACGGGTGCGCGCCGAGCCCCCGCTCCAGCACGCCCAGCGTGCCGAGCAGCGTGTCGAGCGCGGCGGCGCGCTCCGCCTCGCCGGCCCCGGCCGCTCCGGCGTGCTGAGCCGCCTCCTCCACACCTTGCGCACACATCCGTTCGACGGCGTCGATCTCCGACTCGCGGCCGCACGGGTACAGCGCGGTACGTCCGCCGCCGAAGTGCCGGGCCAGGTCGCGGGCGATGTCGGGGCCGTAGGTGGAGACGATGCGTCCGGACCAGTCGTCGCTGAGGACCGGCGCGAGGGCGGGTCCGGTGTAGCGGTGGGCGCTGGCGTCGTAGAGCGGTCGCAGCGCGGAGTGGCCGCCGTCGGGACAGTCCGGTACGGCGGGCAGGAAGGTCACAGGACAGACGCGGTCCAGGCCGAGCAGGCTGTGGGTGACGGCGATGCGCAGGCCGTCGGGGTCGGCCGGTGACAGGTGGAGGCGGTAGCGGCGCGGCACCGCGTAGTGGCCGCTGCGCGCGTCGCGGCCGATGCGCCCGCGGAAGGCGGGGACGGGGCGGGCGGAGGTGTGGGCGGGCGAGGGGGCGGGGTGAGGGGACGCGTGGGCGGGGTCGGTGGTCAGCGGCGTGGAGGACATGGCTCTCCCCTGGGGCGGGCGCGCGGACGGACGCGCGGCGGATGCGACGGCTTGCGGGAGGGCGCGGCCCTGTCCGCGCGCGCCTCGGCGGGCGGTGCCCTGGGCACGGCCCGGTCGGCTCGGCGCGGTGACGGGCCGGTTCAGCCCTGGATGTCGATTGCGCTGCAGACGCGCAGCAGATCGATGTGACGGCGGGAGGTGAGAAGGGGCGACGACCATGCCGTGCGGCTCGCTCGGCTGGCGAACGGCTCAAGGCGCCCCATGTATCCCTACCTGTTCACTAGGATTCCCGCCACCGAGTGTCGATCCGCCTCCGGTCGGCGTCAAGAGGGCGTCCACGGGATGAGTGCAAGTGTGTCCACGGGGTGAGCGGGCCGCGCCTGCCGAAGGCCGCGCGGCGCGGCCGGGCGGGCGCCCCTCGTCCCTCCGGTCGCGGGGAGCCGACACCCGTCTGACACCCCGTCCGCCGCGGTACCCCGTCCGCTGCGGCACCCCGTCCGCTGCGGCACTCCGTCACCACGGCACCTCGTGTCCGCGACGCGCCCCCTCCACGGCGGCCCGCCCCGCACCGGCCCGAGGCCGAGAGGCCGTGGCAGGCCGAGACAGGCCGTGGCGGGCCGTCTCACCTCACGCGCGTGTCCTCGCGCTCGCCGCGAACGCGTCGGCGGCCGCCAGGTCGAAGTCGCCGTGGTCGCTGCCGAGCCCCTGGGCGACGAGGGCCGCCGCGGCGCAGCCCAGGACGGCCGCCTCCCGCGGCGCGCGCCCCAGTGCCACTCCACGCAGATAACCCGCCGAGAAGGCGTCCCCGCATCCGGTGGTGTCGACGACGTCGACCGCGAAGGCGGGGACCGTCCAGCTCCCGTCCGCGCTCACCACGAGCGCGCCGTCCCCGCCCCGCGTGACCGCGACGACGCCCGCGCCGGCGGCGCGCAGCTTCTCCACGCCGGCCACCGGATCGCGTTCACCGGAGAAGCCGAGCACCTGGTCCTCGTTGGGCAGCAGATGGTCGACGTACGGCAGCGCGGCCCCGATCAGTTCGAAGCCGCCCAGCGCCCCCGGGGCGAGCAGGTCGACGGAGGTGACCGTGCCGTGGTCCTTGGCGTACGACAGGATGCGGGCGGCGACGTCGGCGCCGATCAGTTCGGGCCCGCCCAGGTGCAGGTGGCCGGCCTCGGCGACGGCGTCCCAGGGCACGTCGTCGAGGCCGTAGGTGAGATTGGCGCCGAGCAGGTGCAGGGAGGGCCGGTCGCCGTTGGGGCGGATCGGCAGGACGCTCGCCGAGGTCGGGGTGTCCGCCCTGCGGACGAGGAACTCGGTGTCGACGCCGGCGCGCCGGAGGAGCTGGACGAGCATGTCGCCGGTGGGGTCGGTGCCGACGGCGCCCGCGGTGCGGACCGACGCGCCCAGTCTGGCGAGGGTGAGGGCGGTGCCGCCGGCCGTCCCCGCGGCGGTCATCCGGATGTCCTCCACCAGGGTCGCGTCCTGCCCGTCCGGTATGGCCTCCACCGGCCGTACCAGTACGTCGAGGACGTGCACGCCCATCGTGACGACCTTCATCGGGTCCCCTCCTGCGCGGGTGGTGCCGGGTGGGTGGTGCCGTAGTCGCGGGCGAGGGCGGCCTCGATCACCGCGAGCTGCTGCCGTTCGTCCAGGGCCCGGGGCCGGCCCATGGCGGCGGCCCGCTGGTAGACACCGCAGGCCCATTCGAGCAGCAGCGCGTGTTCGACCGCCTGGGCGAGCGTGGCGGCGTGGGTCACCGCGCCGTGGTTGGCCATGAGGGCGGCGCTGCGGCCGTCGAGTGCGGCGAGCACCGACTCGGCGAGTTCCGGGGTGCCGAAGGTCGCGTACGGCGCGACCCGTACCGTGCCGCCCAGGGCGAGCAACTGGTAGTGGATACAGGGGAGTTCGTCCAGCACGCAGGAGACCGCGGTGGCCATGGGCGCGTGGGTGTGGACGACCGCGCCCTCGCCGCGGCGGCGGTGGACGCCGAGGTGCAGTTCCAGTTCGGAGGTGGGCCGCAGCGCTCCGGCCACGACCTCGCCGTCCGTCAGGCCCACGACGGTCACCTGCTCCGGGGTCAGTTCGGCGAGGACCGCTCCCGTGGCGGTGACCGCGACCCGCTCCCCCACCCGCACGCTGACGTTCCCCGCCGTGCCGATGAGGAGGCCCTCGGCCCCCAGGCGCCGGCAGGCGTCCGCCACGGCGGCCCGCTCCTGACCCAGCATGGAGCCCGAGTCGGTCATGGCCGGGACGCTAGCGCATAACCTGAAACATTGTCACGTTCATGTTCAGTGACGGCCGAGGAGTGCCGCGCATCGGGCTCACCCCCGACCGGCCCCGGAAAAGTGCCCGGCCCCGACTTCAGGGTTGCCTCCGAGGGGCCGAACAGGCACCGTTGAACCCGACGGCGCTGACTCCGAGTAGCGCTGACGTGACGTCGGGTACATGGCACACGTCAGGCGCTCACCTCTGGTCCAAGGAAGCCAACAGTGGGGATTCGCAAGTCTGTTCAGATGCTGGCCCTGTCGCTACGACTCGACGCACGGATCAAAGGGATCGACATCACCGGCGGCGGCGCCGGGCTCGCGGCGCTCGACGCGGCGGCGGTCGAGGATGCCACACGGCTGAGGCGGTTGCTCGAACAGAGCCGTGCACCGCATGCGATCGCCACGGTGGTGCTGATCAAGTTCCACAGCATTCGCCACCACCTGCTCCCCACCGGGGAAGAGACACCGGACCTGCGGATCGCCGCCCATCTGACGGCCACGGCGCTGCGATCGAATCCGGCTCTCGTACCCGAAGCGTTCCGTGCCTGCCGGAACGCCGACGAGGTCGCGGCGCTCCTGGTCGCCGACCGGGCTCGACGGATCCTCACCGAGACGGACATCGCCGGTCGGTTCGCTTTCGAGTTCGACGAGGCGATCGGCCTGTTGCACGCCGCCCTCCCCCGCGTCTCCGCGGAGAACCCGCAGCGGGCAGTGGTGGCCGCGCTGCTTTCCGCGGCGTACCTCGCCCGGTTCCGGCGCTCCCACGAACCGGACGACTGCGATCAGGCCATCAGCGCGGGACGGGAGGGCGTGCTGTACGCGTCCTCACCGTCCGACCGGGCCCGAGCGCAGTTCCACCTGGGCCGGGCCCTGCTCACCCGGTTCACCCGCACCACGAACCTCACCGAACTGGAAGAAGCGATCGACCTGCTCAGGGCTTCGGTCTCGGCCACCCCGACGACAGACCTCGCACACGAACAGCGGCGGTCCCTGCTGGATGCCGCCCTGCAATCGACCGAGCGGTTCGAGGGGCTGCTGGACGACGGCGTCGCGCTCAGCCGGGCCGTCACGGAGATCACGAACGCCGACGATCCGCACCGGGCGCGACGACTGGAGGGGCTGGGCTTCTTCCTGGTCGGCCGGTTCCACGAGTCCGGCTCGCTCTCCGATCTGGACGAGGGCATAGACGCGCTGCGCGGAGCGGTCGCCGCGTCCTCGGCCGACGACGAAGAACTTCCCTGGCGAAAGGTCCAGTTGGGAGAATCCCTGCTCCTCCGGGCGCAGCACACGGGCACCGTCACCGACTTGGACGACGCCGTGGGAATCACCCGCGACGCCCTGTCCCTCGTACCGGAGGGGGACGCCCGCGAGGCCGACTACCTCACCGCGCTTGCCGGACAGCTGAGGATCCGGGCCGAGCGCAACTCCTCGGTCGAGGACCTGGACCAAGCCATCACGCTGGGCCGGGCGGCCGTGGCCCGTGCCGCGGAGGACCACGGCGGCGCGCAGGAGGAGAGCCACGGCCTCATCAACCTGAGCGGCGCGCTCGGCACCCGTTTCGCCTGGCTCGGCGCCCTGTCCGACCTCCGCGAGGCCATCGACGTCAGCCGGGCGGCCGTGGCCGTCGCCTCCTCCGGGAACCGGGCGCTGTGCCTGTCCAACCTCAGCGCCAACCTGCAGCGGCTCTTCGTCCAGTCGCAGAGGCCCGCGGATCTCGACGCGGCCCTGACGGCGGCGCGTGCGGCGGTGGACGCGTGTCTGCGGTCGGACCGGGACCGCAATCGGTATCTCTCGAACCTGGCGGCGCTGTTGAGCATGCGCGCCACGCTGGGCATCGGGTCGCCCGGTGATCTCGACGAGGCGATCGAGGTGAGCCGGGCGGCCCTCGATCTGACGCCCGTGGGTCATGAGAACCGGCCGCGGTGGCTCGCCGGCCGGGCGCTGATGCTGCGGAACCGGGCGGAACGCGACGGCGCCACAGCCGACGCGGCCGAAGCCGGCGCACTCGCGCGGGCGGCCCTCGACGCACTTCCCGCCGACCACGCCGACAGAGGCCACCTGCTGTCCAACGCGGCGTCCTGTCTGCACCTGACCGCGGAACTGACCGCGTCGTCGGCCGACGCGCACCGGGCGATCGGGCTGTGGAGCGAGGCGGCGGCACTGGCGACCTCGCCGGTGACGACGCGCGTCACGGCCGCACGAGCCGCCGGATACGCCGCGGCGGCACTGGACCCGGGGAGCAGAGCGGCGGCCGACCTGTACGAGGCGGCGGTCGCCCTGCTCCCCCTGGTCGCCTCGCGCGCGATCGAGCGCCGCAGCCGGGAACAGCGTCTCCAGAGCGTGGTGGACGTGACGGGCGACGCCGCTGCCTGCGCCCTGTCGGCCGGCCGGGCGGACCGAGCCGTGGAGTTGCTGGAACAGGGACGGAACGTCATCTGGAACCAGATCCTCGACGCGCACGACGACTTCGCCGCCCTGCGGGCGGCCCACCGTGAACTGGCCGACCGGCTCCGTGCCGTCTCCCTCGAACTCGGCGACACGTCCCTCGACGAGACCGACGTCTTCCGGCCGTCCGCACCGCCCCCCGACGGCGGTGCGGCAACGGCCGGCCTTCGACGAGTGACCGCACCGCCCGGGGAAGCGGGGGACCCGACATGACGAGTGCCCCACGGCCCGACACCGCCGCCGCACACCGGGCCGAAAGACGCATGGCCCTGGCACGCGAGTGGGACCGGCTCGTCGAACAGGCCCGTGGCCTCGACGGGTTCGAGGACTTCCTCGCACCACGGCTGCGCACCCTCCTGCCCGCCGCGCAGGCCGGACCGGTCGTCATCCTCAACACCAGCCGGTGGCGGTGCGACGCCCTGGTGGTCACCACGGGCGGCGTACACGTCGAGCCTCTGCCCCGGCTGTCCCAGCAGTCGATCGTCGACCGCACCCTGACCTACCTCGAAGCCCTCCAGGAAGTGGACCTGGCCGTCCACGACCTGCGGGCGGCCCGCCTGGAGCACGGCCCGGGCGAAGCCACCGCGGCCGCGGCCAGGCGCCGTTCGCAGGCGATGCTGTCCCTGCACCGCGCTCTGGACAAGCGGGAGACGACGCTGGTGTCGCTCCTGCGATGGCTGTGGGACACCGTCGCCGAACCGGTGCTGGCGGTCCTGGGCTTCGTCGAGCCGCCCGACGGCGACACCGCCGAGTGGCCGCGGCTGTGGTGGTGTCCGACCGGTCTCCTCACCCTCCTCCCGCTGCACGGTGCCGGCCACCACGACGGCAGCCTCCGCACTGTCCTGGACCGGGTGGTGTCGTCCTACACCCCGACGCTGCGTGCGCTGGTGGAGGCCCGGCGGCCGCTCCACGCCCGTCCTGACGACGAGCGCCTGCTGATCGTCTCGCTGCCCGACGATCCCGCCCAGGTGCCGCTGACCGACGTCGCCCGCGAAAGGGAGATGCTCACCTCCCTGTTCCCGAGCCGCCACACCCTGCTGGAGGGCGGCGACGCCACGGCGGACCTCGTCCGTTCCGAGCTCCCGCGGCACCGGTGGGTGCACTTCAGCTGTCACGGGGGCCAGGATCTGCTGGACCCGTCCCGAGGGGGCCTGTCGCTGCACGGTGGCGACGTTCTCCGTGTGGCCGACATCGGCGTCCAGCGGCATCGCGGCGAGTTCGCGTTCCTGTCGGCCTGCCAGACCGCCACCGGCGTGGCGACGCTCCCCGACGAGACCATCACGCTGGCGGCGGCCCTGCACTACACCGGCTACCGGCAGGTCGTCGGGACCCTGTGGTCGGTGTACGACGACATCGCCGCCGACGTCGCCGAAGCGGTGTACCGCGACCTCACCTCCACCGGGCGGTTCGAGCCCGCGCGGTCGGCCCGCGCCCTGCACACGGCGGTGCGCGCGCTGCGGGACGACCGGCGCCTCGCGCCCGGTGTGTGGACACCGTTCACCCATACCGGGCCCTGACCCAGGCCCTCCACCCCGGACACCCCTCAGGAGGGACCATGGCCTTCGGCTTCCTCGCCCGGCGTCGTGGACCGCTGCCCTACCGGGAGACGACCGCCGAGGAGTTCGGAACGCATGTGGCGCGGACCTTCACCGTGACCGAGCCGAGGCCCGACACACTTGTCCTGAGCGGCCGTTGCCCCCGCTGTGCGGCAGCCATCGACATCCCGGTCGTCAGCGGCGTCTTCCGGGGCGGAGGTCCCTGGTTCGGCAGGCGACGGCAGGGGGCACCGGACGGGGCGGCGGCGGAGCCGCGGGTCGAACTGATGATGTGCACCTGCGACGAGGACCACCCCGACCGGCCGGAAGGCCGGTACGGATGCGGCGCCTACTGGTCCGTGCGCGTACCGGAGGCACCGCGGTGAGCCGCCCGCTCTCACCGGACCCCGCGCCGGCCGGCCCCGCCGACCTGCGCCGGGCACAGGAACGCGACCGGCTGCTGCGCACGGAACTGCCGCGCGTACGAGAGGCGGCCACCGCGTGGCGCAACGGGCTTGGCGCGCTGCTCACCGCCCTCGTGGGATTCAGCCTGATCAGGGGCCGCTCCGACATCGGCCAGTTGGCCGAGCGCTGGGCCGTGGCCGTGGGGTTCCTGCTGCTGGCGGCGCTGATCGCCGGCACGTCGGGAGCACTGCTGCTCCTGCGCGCCGCCCACGGCCGGCCGGCCGTCACCCCGGCCCGGGATCTGCTGCCGCCTCCCGTCGGCGACCACATCGAGGCACTCGACTGTGCGAAGGCTCTCCGCAGAGGGATCGCGCTGACCCTCGCCTGCGCGCTCCTGCTGCTGAGCGCGGTGGCGACCACGTGGTACGGCCCGGAGCGCGCTGCCCCGATGACGCAGGTCACCACACCCACCGGCACTCTCTGCGGCTCCACCGTCCGGGTGGGCCGGGGCACTTTGGTCCTCAGAACCTCGGCCGGCGAGGTCACGATCGACCTGTCGCGCGTCTCGGCACTCAAGGCCACCAGGGCATGTCCATGAGCGCGGATCACCGCGCACCCCACGGAAAGAAGCAGGGCCGGTTTCGGATGTCTCCGAAACCGGCCCTGAACCACGACTCTCGCGAGTCGGGACGACAGGATTTGAACCTGCGACCCCTTGACCCCCAGTCAAGTGCGCTACCAAGCTGCGCCACGTCCCGTCGCGTCCGGCACCGGGTGAACCGTGCGAACGCGCAGGTAAACACTACCGTAAGCGCACGGGACCGCGTACCGCGCGGTGCCTCGGGCCCGCGGCACGGCAGCCGCCGCGCACACGGTGCGGGCGGGGCCGAGAGGGAGGGCCCGGGGGAAGGCCCGCGTCCGCCGCACCGGAGCCCGTCACCCGCCGGCCTCCCCCGTTCCCCCGGGCCCTAATCTCCCGGCCCCCGCCCCCCGAGCCCCCGTTCGCCCGGGGCCCGTTCCCCCGTGCCCGGGTCGCCGCCCTGGAGACCGTTCCCCCTATGCGGCGGTCTCCGGCAGGGCGACGCCCAGCTTCCCGGCGCGCTCCGTCAGGTCGCGCCACACCTTCGGTGCCACCGGGATGCCCTTCTCCCCGCGCCCGGCGGCCACCGCGGCACTGCGCTCGCCGGGGTAGAACACGCCCTCCGCGCCGTCCGCCGCCGGCAGGCCCTTCAGGGTGCCCAGGGTGGAGTCGACGGCCTCGGTGAAGGCGTCCGCTCCGCCGAAGGCGGCCGGGTCGACGGCGATGAGCAGGGCGTTCTGGCGGTGCTTGCGTCCGGCCGGGTCGTCCGAGTGGAACGACGCGAAGATCGGCGCGCCGACCAGCACACTGGTCAGCAGCTCGAACGCCAGCGACATGCCGGAGCCCTTCGCCCCGCCCAGCGGCAGCGGCATGACCGCCTTCTCCGGGTCGGTGGTCGGGGTGCCGTCCTCGGTGGCGGCCGCGCCCTCGGGCAGCGGGGTGCCGCTCGCCTTCGCCTGCCGGATCTTGCCCAGGGCGATGGTGGCGGTGGCCATGTCGAGCAGCAGCGGCGCGTGCCGCTCGGCCGGTACGGCGACGGCGAGCGGGCTGGTGGCGACCGCCGCGCCCTTGACGCCGGTGTAGCCCATGTTGGGCATGCCGGCGACGAAGCCGATCCCGACGAGTCCCTGCTCGGCGATCTTGGACACGTAGTAGCCGATGGCGCCGGTGTGCACGGTGCGGCGTACGCCCACCGCGGCGACACCGTTCGTCCTGGCCCGGGTGACCGCCACCTCGGCGGCGGCGGACAGGGCGACCGGTCCGGGGGCGCGGTCGGCGTCCAGGACGGCCGCGGCCGGGGTGGAGGACTCGACCGTGATGTCGGCGTCGGCGTTGGCGACGCCCTTCTCCAGCAGGTCCAGGTAGGCGGGGACCCGGGCGATGCCGTGCGAGTCGACCCCGCGCAGCGCCGCCCAGACGAACACGTCGGCGGTGGTGCGGGCGTGCTCGGCGCTCAGGCCGCCCTTCTCCAGGAGGGCGGCGGAGAAGGTGCGCAGGTCCTCGGCCGGGACCAGGACCTTGCCCGGCTTGGGGGTGGGGGTGTCGGACATGGGGCGGGTGCCTCCTGGATCAGCGGGTGACGAGGACGTCGACGACGGCGGTGGTTCCCTCTTCCACGGCCTTGAGCGCGCGCTCCAGGGCCGGGAGGAGAGCGTCGGTGGTGTCGACGGTCTCGGTGTGCAGCCCGAACGGCTCGGCGAAACCGGCCAGTCGGGGCAGGCGGGTGAGGTCCTGGCCGAGCCATTCGCCGGTCTCGGCCGCCGCGCCCTCGGGGTAGAACCTGCGGTGGTTGAGGTTCATCGACTTGTAGACGCGGTTGTTGAAGACCACGATCAGCACGGGGATGCCGTACGCCTTGGAGGCGTCGTACGACTGGATGACCGGGTTGTAGGCGAAGGCGCCGTCGCCCACGGTGAAGACCACCGGGCGCTCCGGGGCGGCCAGCTTGACGCCGAGCGCGACCGCGATGCCCTGGCCGAGTCCGCCCTGCACGTAGAAGTACGAGTCGGGGGCGTCGGTCTGGACGTGCCGCTTGACGATCTTGCTGTGGGTGATCGTCTCGTCGACGACGATGCCGTCCTTGCCCTCCAGCAGCTTGCGCAGCAGGGTGGCGACCTGCACCGGGTCGACGCCCTCGGAGCCGGCGGCCTTGGCCTCCGCCTGGGCGACCGCGGCCTGCTCGGCGGCGAACCGGGTCTCCTGGGCCGCGACGCGCTCGGCGACCTCGGCCTCGTTCAGGTCCTTGGCGCGCTTGGCGAGCTGGCGCAGGGTGTTGGCGGCGTTGCCCTCCAGGTACGTGTCCGCGAACAGGACCTGGTAGACGACGTGCGGCCGCTGCGGCACCTGGTCGATGACGACGATCTTCGCCTTCGACGGCTTCCGGCTCGGCGGGTAGAACGGGACGCGGCAGTTGACCAGGAGGATCAGGTCCGCCGTGTCCATCCAGGGGCCGATGTCCGTGCCGGCGTGCAGCCGGTGGGTGCGCGGGAAGTTGCCGCACACCGCCGAGTCGGGCTCGACGACCGGGATGTTCCAGGCCTCGGCGAAGGCGACCAGGGCCTCGAAGCCGCCGGCCTCGCGGCCGATGGTCTCGGTGACGATCACGGGGTTCTTCGCCTCGCGGATCATCTGGGCGACCGGGTCGACCTCTTCCGGCGAGCTGTGCGTGGAGCCGGGCTCCACGATCGCCTTGGCCTCGCGGCCGTCCCACGGCTCCAGCAGGACTTCCAGCGGGATGTTCAGGTACGCCGGGCCCTGCGGCGCGCGCCAGGAGAGCTCGGCGGCGCGGGAGATCATCGTCGGCAGCGTGTGCACGCTGGCCGCCTCGTTCGACCACTTGGTGAACGGCTGGGCGATGCCGTGCGGGCCGCCCACGATCGACAGGTTGCGGTACCACTGGCCGCCCGGGTCGTGGCCGGGGGCGTCGCCGTACGTGGTGGACTCCGAGGAGGTGACCACCATGGGCACGCCCGCGAGGAGCGCGCCGTGCACCGCCATCGACCCCTGGAGCAGGCCGGGGGCCGCGTGCAGCAGCACCCCCTGGGGGCGGCGCTTGACGAGTCCGTAGCCGGTGGCCATGCCGACGGCGACGGTCTCGTGGGTCAGGTCCAGGTACTGCGGGGCCGGCTCGCCGTCGCGGTGGCGGCGGGCCAGCGACTCCCACACCGGGGCCCACTCGGACCCCGATGAGCAGAAGATGTAGTCGGCGCCGACGGCGTTGAAGGCGGAGACGACGGCGTCACCGCCGTCGGCGCCTGGCGTGTTCTTGCTGTCCGTCATCTCTGGTGGTTCCTCAGCCCTCGATCGGCCAGTTCAGGACCTCGGAGATACCGCGGCCCATGATCCACTCCAGCTCCTCGGGCGTGAAGTCCCAGTGCTTGGTGAACTGCTCGATCGTGTCGGTGTACGTGATCCCGTGGCCCAGGAGCCGCGTGATGTCGGTGCCGTAGAAGCAGCGCTGGGGGCCCAGCTTGTCGACCATCTCGCGCACGTACTTCTGGATGTTGTTGTTCGGGAACGGCTGCGTCGAGTAGCCCGGCAGCGCCGAGACCTTGACGTAGATGTTCGGGTGGGCGGCCAGGTCGGCGGTCTCCGACACCCAGTATCCGATCGCGTCGTCGACGCAGCGGGCCATGATGCCCATGTGGTCGATGATGATCTTCAGCTCGTGGTGCTTGGCGGCGATCTCGCCGAGCTCCTTCTTCCAGATCGGGGCGTGCACCATCGTCGGGATGCGCAGCTCCTCGGCGATCGGCCAGTACCAGTCGTTGGTGCCGTCGATCATCCAGTTGCGGTCCTGCGGGCGGTGGAAGGTCAGGCGCGTGCCCTTGACGTGCGGGTTCTGCGCGAAGTCCTTCAGCATGGCCTTGCCCTCTTCGGGCTTGTTCTGCGGGATGCGGGCCATGATGCCGAACCGGTCGGGGTGCGCCTCGCAGGCCTCGAGGGCGTAGTCGATGCGGTCGCCCTCCCAGGACGGCGGGAGGATCAGCGCGCGGTTGACGCCGGCCTCGTCCATCAGCTCCAGGGCCTCCTCGTAGGAGAAGGGGTCCTCGCGGTGGCCGTTGAGCCGGATGCGCTCCCTGGCGCCCGGGACCCAGGGGCGGTCCGGGGTCTCTTCCTTCCAGATGTGGATCTGGGTGTCGACGACGAACATGTCCCGTACTTCTTTCTCTTGGTGGAGCTGGATACGTGGAGCTGGATCCGTGCAGCCGGTCGGTGGAGCCGATCGGTGGAGCCCGGTGGTGCTCGGTGGTGCTCGGTGGTGGGGCGTTGCGGAGGGAACGCTAGGCGGGTGGTGAGGCCTTGCGGAGCCCCTGGGAGCGCAAGCTGTTGTTGCGTGAAAGTGCGCTGCACGCAGGGCACTTTCAGGTTGCGGAGGCGTCCTTGAACACGGCGTCGACGATGTGCTCGGCGATCGCCATGGAGGCCGTCGCGGCCGGCGAGGGCGCGTTGCGCACGGCGGTGATACGGCCCACCTGGTGGATGCGGAAGTCGTCCACGAGGGTGCCGTCCCGGTCCAGGGCCTGGGCGCGCACGCCCGCACCGCCGCGTACGACGTCCTGCACGCCGACGCCGGGGACGTACAGCCTGGCGTCCTTCATGAAGGCCGCCATGGAGAAGGAGCCGCGGTACTCCTTGACGCCGGTGCGCCAGTGCTGGGCGGCCATCTTCCAGGCGCCGGGGTAGCGGGCGAGTCCGAGCAGGTCCCGCGGGGAGACCCTGGTCCGGGTGTAGCCCTCCCTGGCCAGGGCCAGGACGGCGTTGGGGCCGACCTCCACCGAGCCGTCCACGCGGGGTGTGAAGTGGACGCCCAGGAACGGGTAGCGCGGGTCGGGCACCGGGTAGATCAGGCCCCGCACCAGGGCCGTCCGGTCCGGCTTGAGCAGCATGTACTCGCCCCGGAACGGGATGATCTTCGGCTCCTGCTTGTCCTGCGCGAGGTGCGCGACGGTGTCGGAGTGCAGGCCGGCGCAGAGGATCAGCCGGTCCACGCGCACGCGCTGCTGGCCGGAGGCCACCTCGATGCCGCCGGGCACGTTGGTGATGCCGGTGACCGGGAAGCCGAGCCGCACCTCGCCGCCGGAGCCGGTGACGTCCTGGGCGAAGGCGCGGGCGATCGCCGGGTAGTCGGTGATCGCGGTGCGCGGCGAGTGCAGGGCGGCGATACCGCCGGCGTTGGGTTCGAGATCACGGATCTCCTCCTTGGAGATCCTCCTCAGGTCGGGCACGTGGTTGTTCCGGGCCCGCTCGTAGAGCGCGTCCATCCGGCCCAGCTCGTCCTCGCGGACCGCGACGACCAGCTTGCCGATCTCCTGGTACGGCAGCTGCCGGTCCTGGCAGTACTCGCGCAGCAGGGACACTCCGCGCACGCACAGGTCGGCCTTGAGGCTGCCGGGCGTGTAGTAGATGCCGGCGTGCACCACGCCCGAGTTGTGGCCGGTCTGGTGGAGCGAGACCTCCCGCTCCTTCTCGAAGACCACGACCCGGGTGCCGGGCCGGCTCAGGGCGATCTCGCGGGCCGTGGCCAGACCCACGATGCCGGCGCCGACGACGCCGATCGTCTCGTCAGCCATCGGCATCCTCCTCTCTCTTCTCGCTGCTCCCGATCGTCAGGCGCCGAAGTGGACGGCGACCGTCTTGACGCGCGTGGAGAAGCGCAGGACTTCCTCGCCCTGCTCCTTGTAGGCCGTGCCGGAGTCGCGGAACCCGCCGAAGGGCAGGTGGACGTCCCAGCCGGTGGTGGTGGTGTTGACGGCGACCTGGCCGCACTCGGCCTCGTCGGCGAAGCGGTGGGCGGAGGTGAGGTCGCGGGTGAAGACGGCGGCGGCGAGCCCGAAGTCGGAGTCGTTCACGGCCTCGACGGCCGCGTCGAAGCCGTCCACCTCGCGCAGGGCGAGGACCGGCCCGAAGACCTCCTCGCGCCAGATCGCCGTCTCGGGGGTGACGCCGGCCAGCACGGTCGGCTGCACGTAGCAGCCGTGCGCCCGGTCGCCCTCGGTGTCCGCCCCGCCGCCGGTGAGCACGGTCGCGCCCTGCTCGACGGCCCTGGCCAGGTCGGCGAGGACGCTGTCGCGCTGCTTGGGGCTGGACAGCGGGCACAGGGTGGTGTGCGGGTCGCTGCCCGGGCCGACCTTCAGCGCCTCGACCTCGGCGACGAGGAGCCGGGTGAACTCCTCGTACACCGGCTGGTCGACGATGACGCGGCTGGTGGCGGTGCAGCGCTGCCCGGCCTGGCCGAAGGAGGCCGCGACGACGGCCTTGGCGGCGGCCGGCAGATCGGCGTCCCGCAGCACGACCGTGGCGTTCTTGCCGCCGAGCTCGCCCTGGAAGCGGACGTTGCGGTCGGCGAGGCGGCGGCGGATGCGGTTGCCGATCGCGTTGGAGCCGGTGAAGGTGATGCCGACGATCCGCGGGTCGTCCAGGAGCGCCTCCTCGATCTCGGCGGTGCGGCCGGTGACCACGTTGAGGACTCCGGCGGGCAGTCCGGCGTCGTGCAGGGCACGCGCGAAGTGCAGTCCGGACAGCGGTGTCTCGGTGGCCGGCTTGAACACGGCCGCGTTGCCGGCCGCGAGCAGCGGGGCGAGCTTGCGGGCCGGGGTGATCAGCGGGTCGTTCCACGGGCTGATCACCAGGATCACGCCGATCGGCTCGCGCTGGGTGTGCGTGCGGTGGTTCGGCCGTACGTCGTGCAGGAGGGTGCCGTAGCCCTGGCGGGCGAGGCCCGCGTAGTAGTCGAGGAAGTCGGCGGCCTTGAGGGTCTCGCCGGTGGCCTCGGCCAGGGTCTTGCCGTTCTCCGCGGTGACGTCGGCGGCGATCTCACCGACCCGGTCGCGGATCAGCCGGGCCGCGTCGGTGAAGACGCGGGCCCGCTCGAAGGGGCTGGTGCGCTTCCAGACGGCGAAGCCGCGCTCGGCGTGGTCGAAGGCCCGGGTCACGTCCTTGGCCGTGAGGGCCGGGATGCGGGCGATCGGGGTGCGGACGTCGGCGGGGTCGAGGACGTCGATCCATTCGGCGGTCGCCACCCACTCCCCGCCGGAGAGGGTTTCCACGGTACGCATGTCGGGTCACTTCCTTCGTCGGCCGCGGTGCGGGGCCGTGCGGTCTGAGCTGGGGCCGGAAGCGACAACACACCATGTCGGGGCGGTGCCGCCAGCCCCGCGGCGGCAGTCATTGATTGCGCCGCGCGCGGGTGGGCGCAGGCGTGTTCCGTGCTGGAATCGGCAGGCCGGAGGCCTGCGAAGGGTCACCGGGGAAGCACTTGGTGAGGAGATACGGACATGTCCTACGCAGTCGTCGCCCACTACCGCTGCGCACCCGAGGACGAGGCGAGCGTGCGCGCCGCGCTGCTGAAGGTGCGCGAGCACACCCGGGCGGAGCCGGCGAACGAGACGTACGAGGTGCACGCCGTCGAGGGGGAGCCGGGTGGCTTCCTGCTGTACGAGCGGTACGCCGACCGGGCCGGTTTCGAGGCGCACAAGGCGGCCGGCCACTTCGAGGAGCTGATCGTGGAGACGGTGTGGCCGCTGCTGACGGACCGGACGGTGACGTTCGCCGAGGTGCTGTGAGGCACACCGCGGCCACGGCGGAAGGGCCGGGCGACTCCTCGGAGTCGCCCGGCCCTTCCCCGCTGCTCAGAACTCGTTGCCCCAGCAGTAGCGGGCGATGGTCTCCACCAGCACGATCTTCCTGCGCTGGCCCTCGGCGTCCAGCAGCGGCCGGCTCGCCACGTCGGCGAAGCCGCGGGAGGGGGAGACGGCGGCGTCCTCCAGGTCCTTGAACTCGCCGACCGCGTCGATACGGCTCATCACCGTGTCGATGTCCTCCAGCTCCGGCACGGTGGCGTCGACCACGCCCAGGCAGACGTCCCGGTCCTCCGGCAGCGCCCGGACCAGGTCGAGCTCGGCCGGGGTGCCCTGGTCGAACGGCAGGATCCAGCGGTCGGCGGCGACCTCGCCGTACAGCTTCTCGGCGCGGGCCCGGTCCACCTCCGCGGGGGCCGTCCAGCCGGGGGCGACGCCGATGCGGACGCCCTCGGGCCGCTCGTCCAGCCGGACCGCCAGCGCCTCGACGGTGAGGGCGTCCTCGAAGGACAGCGCGCCCGGACCGGCCGGGTCGGTGGCCACCTGGCCGAGCAGCAGCGGGTTGTTGAGCTGGATGAGCCGTACGCCCCGGGAGACCAGCAGGGCGATCTCCGCCTGGACGATCTCCGCGAGTGCCTCGCCGAGTTCGCGGGCGGAGGCCACGCCGAGGCCGGGCCGGAAGGTGGTGGCCGCGAGGTAGGCGGGGGACGGCAGGGACGCCTTGGGGGCGATCACCGTCTGCTCGGCGAGCCGGGCGGCCCAGTCGGCGAGCAGCGGGCCGTTGGCCTTGGGCAGGGACTCGGCGACCCAGCGGACCATACCGTCGGCGTCCACCTCGTCCGTGCGGCGGAAGCCGGAGACGGAGTCGAGGACGGCGCTGCGGAAGTCCTCGCGCGGGTGGTCGCCGTCGGTGACGACGGTGGAGCGCAGCTTGCGCTGGAGGACGACCGCCTCCTCGACCGCCTTCAGCTCGGCCGCCCTGAGCGCCTCGGGGTCGCCGGCCGCGCGGGCGGCGATGAGCTCGGCCGGGCGGACCAGGCTGCCGTGGTGGTCGATGCGGTAGTTGAACGTGTCCGCCATGGTGGTCAGTCCTTTCCGGCCGGCTTGCCCGCGACGCCCCAGGCGGCGAACTCCAGCTCGTAGCCCAGGGAGGCGAGGACCTCCTCGGCGATCTGCTGGTCCTCGTCCGCGGTGCCGCCGGCGATGCCGAGGCCGCCGATGATCTCGCCGTCCTTCTTGATGGTGACGCTGCCCTCGGCGGCCATGATCGGCAGGGCGGCGCCCGGGAGCTGGGAGAGCTGGGAGAAGAAGACCGGCTGGCTCTCCTGCCACTTCTTCAGCATCGTGCCCGGACGCTGCATGATCGCGGCGGTGTAGGCCTTGGCGCGGGCGATGTCGGGGGTGAGGGGGCGGGCCCCGTCCGGGCGGCGGATGGCGACGGGGAAACCGCCGGCGTCCACGACGGCCACGCTCACCGCCTTCCCGACGGCCCGGGCCCGCTGGTGGGCGGCTTCGATGATCTCCTCGGCGGCGGCCAGGGTCAGGCTGGTCATGCGACTTCCTTGGGTGCGGTGAGGGTGCGGCGCAGACGGGCGACGGCCTCGTTGTAGGCGTCGGGCGTCTCCCAGTACATGGAGTGCGGGGCGCCGGGGACGATCTCCAGGTGCGAGCCGGTCAGGAGCTCATGGGCGCGGGTGACCGTCTTGACGCCGAGAACCGCGTCCTTCTCGCCCGCGAGGAAGGCGACCTTGACGCCGGAGGCCTCGATCTCCTCCAGGGAGGGGCCGTTGGTGTCCAGGTTGCGCAGGTCCTGCATCCGGGCGACGTTGAACGTGCCCATCTGCTGGAACAGGAAGGTGAGGTCGGCGCGGTCCTGCTGGAACGGCTTGGTCAGCAGGCGGTCGATGACGGGGAGCTTGACGGCCTCGGCGCGGTCGGCGGCGGCCAGTTCCTTCAGCTCGGCGTGGCTGATGCCGCCGAGGGAGTGGCCGAGGACGACGGAGGAGACGCGTTCGGGGCGCAGCAGGGCGGCCCGGAGCGCGGCGACGGAGCCGATGGACTGGCCGACCAGCATGACGTCGGTGAGGTCCTCGTGGTCGAGGACGGCGACGACGTCACCGGGGAAGTCCTGGCCGTCGAACTCGGGCCTGGACGAGTGCGGAGGGGTGGGTGCGTCGGACTTGCCGAAGCCGCGCAGGTCGAAGGTGATGACCGTGAACTCGTCGCGCAGCGCGGCGACCTGCTGCCACCAGGCGGCGTGGTGGCCGCCGCTGCCGTGCACGAACATGATCGCCGGACCGCTGCCGTGGCGCTCGTAGTAGATGGAGGTGCCGTCGGAGTCGACGTAGGGCATGGAAGGGAACTCCTCAGCGGGCCGGTCAGTTGGGGCGCTTGGCGTGGTAGACCAGCTCGATCATGGTGTGGTCGGGGTCGTGGATGTAGCAGAACTTCGACTGGTTCTCGGGGCGCTGGATCGGGCGGGTGTGCCGGATGCCCAGCTCCTTGAGGTGGGCGAGGAACTCGTCCCAGTCGTCGACCTCGACGGCGAAGTGGTAGGGCGCCATGCGCTCCATCTCCTCGACCGGCGTGAAGTGCAGGTCGAAGTTGCCCCGGGTCATCAGCACCACGCGGGTGTTGGACTTGGGCTGGATCCGCTTCATGCCGAAGACCTTGGTGTACCACTCGGCGGTGCGGTCGGGGTCGGTGGTGGGGAAGTTGACGTGGTGGATGTAGCGGGGTTCTGCACTCATGGCCGTTTCCCTTGTTCCTCTTCCGGTTGAACGGGGTTGGACAGCACGCCGATGCCGCTGATCTCGACCGACACCGTGTCCCCCGGTTCGATCTGGCAGGTCGACTCGGCGCCCATCCACAGCACGTCACCGGGGTGCATGGTGATGTACCGGGTGATCTCGACGATGTGGTCGAAGGGGTCGAAGACCATGTCGCCGGTGGGGAACGTGGCCTTCTCCTCGCCGTTGACGCGCAGCGTGGTCGTCTGGGCCAGGGCGTCGACGTCGGTCTCGATCCACGGGCCCATGGGCTTGAAGGTGTCGCTGTTCTTGCTGCGCCAGAAGCTGCGGTCCTGGTGCTGCCAGGCGCGGGCGCTGATGTCGTTGCCGATGGTCCAGCCGAAGACGGACTTGCGGGCCTCGTCGTGGGTGGCGTGCCGCAGGGTGCGGCCGATGACGGCGACGAGTTCCGGCTCGGCCTCGAACCGCCCCTCCACCTCCGCCGGCTTGACGATCGGCGCGAGGTGGCCGGTGAGCGCGTTGTTGGCCCGGTAGCCCACCTCGGGGCGCTCCGGCATGACGGCGGCGGCGTTGCCGAGCTTCGCCGCGTGCTCGATGTGCCGGGGGTAGTTCATGCCGACGGCGTAGAAGACGGGCGGGACGACGGGGGGCAGCCAGACGGCCGTGGCCCGCGGCACCGTGCCGGTGACGTGGGTCTCGCCCTCCAGCGGGGAGCCGGACAGCAGCTCGACGTCCTCCTCCCCCACCCGGCCCCACACGGCGCGGCCGCCGACCGAGAGTCGCGCGTACCTCATGGCGCCAGCAGGTGGGAGACGCGCTTGGTGACCAGGTAGGCGTCGAGCGCCTCGGGGCCGCCCTCGCGGCCGTAGCCGCTGTCCTTGACGCCGCCGGAGGGCGCTTCGTGGACGGAGCCGCCGCAGTGGTTGATGGACAGGATGCCGGCCTCCAGCTCGCCGGACAGCTTCTCGACGGTCGCGGCGGAGTCGGTGAAGCCGTAGGCGGCCAGACCGTACGGCAGCGAATTCGCGATTGCGAGCGCGTCGTCGAGGTCGGTGAACGGAAGGATCGGCGCGATCGGCCCGAACGGCTCCTCGCGCAGCAGCTCGGCGTCCTCGGGTACGTCGGTCAGGACGGTCGGCGCGAAGAAGTAGCCGGCGCGGTCCGGGCGGTCGCCTCCGGTGAGGACCTTGGCGCCGCGGGCGACGGCGTCGGCGGTGAGCCGCTCCAGGGCCTTCAGCCGGCGCTCGTTGGCGAGCGGGCCCATGGTGGTGCCCTCGGCCAGCCCGTCCCCGACGACGACGGCCTCCGCCGCCTTCACGAACTCGGCGGTGAACTCCTCGACGATGCTCTCGTGGACGAGGAAGCGGCTGGGCGAGGTGCAGACCTGGCCGGCGTTGGCGAACTTCGCCTGGGCGGCCTTGCGGGCGGCCTTCACCGGGTCGGCGTCCGCGCAGACGATCACGGGGGCGTGGCCGCCGAGCTCCATCAGCGACGGCTTCATCACCTCGCCGGCCCGGGCGGCGAGGAGCTTGCCGACGGGGACGGAGCCGGTGAAGGCGACCAGGCGGATCACCGGGGAGGCGATCAGGTGGGCGGAGACCTCGGCGGGCTCGCCGAAGACCAGGTTCAGCACGCCGGCCGGCAGTCCGGCGTCGGCGAAGCAGCGCACCAGCTCCATGGCGGTGGCCGGGGTCTCCTCCGAGGCCTTGATGACGATGGAGCAGCCGGCCGCCAGCGCGGAGGAGATCTTGCGCATGGGGCCGCCGGCGGGGAAGTTCCACGGTACGAAGGCGGCGACGGGGCCGATCGGCTCGCGGCGCACGGAGAGCACGGTGCCGGGGGCGGAGGGGATGAGGCGGCCGTAGGCGCGGCGGGCGTCGTCGGCGTGCCAGCGCAGGGTGCCGGCGACCCGGCGGGCCTCGCCGGTGGCCTCCGCGAGGGGCTTGCCCTGCTCCAGGGTCATGATCCGCCCGACCTCGGCGGCGCGCTCGGTGAGCAGGTCGGCGGCGGCGTGCAGGATCGCGGTGCGCTCGGCCACGGGCGTGGCGCGCCAGATCTCGAAGCCCTCCGCGGCGGCGTCGAGCGCGCGGTCCAGGTCGGCGGGGGTGGCCAGGGGTACTTCTCCGATCACCTCCTCGGTGGCCGGGTTCACGATCGGGGCGGTACCTCCGGTACCGCCCTGGCACCACTCGCCGGCGATGTACAGGCGGACGGCGGGGTAGCCGTGGTCGGTGGTCATGGGTGGGTGCCCTCTCAGGCTGGGGGTGAGTCGGGGTGCCGTGGGGACTCAGGCGCCGGTGGCGGCGTCCTGGTCGCGGTTGGTGCGCAGGGCCCAGATGTGGTGGGGCGGGGTCGTCTCGTGGACGCGGGTCTCGTAGGTGTCGTCGACGCGGTCCATGTCGGCGGCGTACTCCACGCGGCCTCCGCACGGGGCGTGCAGGAAGCGGAAGACGTTGGAGCCGATGGTGTGCCGGCCGAGCTTGCGCGCTTCCCGCCAGCCCCGTTCGATCATGTGGTTGCCGCCCTCGATCACGTCGTCGAAGCCGGGCACCTCGTAGGCGATGTGGTTGACGCCCACGCGGTCGGGGCGGTGGCACAGCAGCATGGTGTGCTGGTCGTCGTCGCCGGGGGCCTGCATGAAGACGCCCATGGGCTCGACGACGTCGGTGGGGCGGAAGCCGAGGAGGCCGGTGTAGAAGGCGACCGCTTCCTCCTTGCCCTCCTTCGCGATGTTCAGCGCCACGTGGCACATCCGCAGCGGGTACGCGCGGGTGAGCGGCTCCAGGGCGGTGTTCCAGCGGTTGACGCCGCCCAGGGTGTTGGCGGGCCGGGGCTCGACGGCCGTCTTCTTCGGCCGGGCGAGGGTGAGGCCGACGCCGAAGCCGCTGCGGTCCACGGTGTGGAAGATCCCGTCGGCGCTCTCGCGCACCGCGTGGTCGCGGCCGACGGCGTCCACCAGCCGGCGCAGTTCCTCGCGGGTGTCGACGCCCCACACGACCTCGCGCAGGGTGGGCCCGTCCTCCACCGGCGGGGGCAGCAGCGGATGGGGGTCGGTGTCGAGGTGGAGCGTCTGCCCGGTGAGCGTCTCGAACACCGCGTGTTCCTCGGTCCGTTCCACCAGGAACAGACCGAAGTCGTCGAAGAACCGGACGCACTCGTCGAGGTCGGCGATGCTGTAGGTGACCGATTCGATTCTCTGGATTCCCATGATTCCTCGTTTCCGGGTCGCCAGGTGAGCGTAGGTTTGGGGTCGCCGGGGCCTCAATGGCCCGAGCTCTACGGAACGCGCAATCGTTAGTTGCGCCCGCGTCCCGTCACCGACGCCGGTTACCGGATCGCCGGAATGGGGTTCTGCGAGAACCACTCGGAGAGGAAGTCCAGGAACACGCTGATCTTGCGCGGGGTGTCCTGGCCGGGGCCGTAGATGGCGTAGAGCGGGCGGTCGGGGACCGCGAGGTCCGGCAGCAGCACTTGCAGGGCGCCGGAGCCGAGGTCGTCGTAGGCCGGCCGCTGGGGCAGCAGGGCGATGCCTCGGCCGTGCACGGCGGCCTTCTGGAGCGCGAGGTAGGAGTTGGACGAGAAGGCGATGTTGCGGATCTTGTGCAGGGTGCTGGCGTGACCGTGGCCGATGCGCCACACCGGGTCGTTGACGTGCACCAGACAGTCGTGGTGGGCGACGTCGTTGGGGTGCGCGAGGGTGCCGCGCCGCTTGATGTAGTCCGCGGAGGCGCACAGCACGAACGGCAGGGAGGCGATCTTCTTCAGCCGGACGCTGGAGTCGCGCAGGTCCCGTGTGTGGAAGGCGATGTCGAATCCGCTGTCCAGGAAGTCGTAGGTGCGGTCGGACATTCCGCCGAGTTCGAAGCGGACCTGGATTTTCGGATGGGCCGAGGAAAACGCGGCTATCGCGTCGCCGAGGTCCAGGCTGCCTATCCACTTCGGGCAGATGATGCTGAGCGTGCCCTCCGCACGGTCGTGGGAGTCGGCGATCGCCGCGTCCTGCGCCTCGATCTCGTCCAGGATGCGGGCGGCGAATTCGGCGTACCGCTGTCCCGGTTCGGTGAGGCTCACCGAGCGGGCGGTGCGGTTGACCAGGCGGACCCCCACCTGTCGTTCCAGTTCGGCGACGTGCCGTGACACCAGGGAGCCCGATGAGCCGAGCTTCTTGGCGGCCCCGTTGAAACTCCCGGCCTGGGCGACGGTGACGAAACTGTGCATGAGGAGCAAGCGATCCATGTTTTTCCTCCGACGGCACTCCCCGCCCGACCGGCGACGGATGGCGGGAAGCGAGGGGTCCGCCGCAAGGCCACGCTGTCTCGGCAGGCATCGGCTACGGGACAGGTGGCCTTGTGGCGGGAATGATGCGGCTCGGACGCGGTGCGGGGGCGCCGGTTCCCGGTGGGGGCCCTACTTCGGGCAGTACTGGGGAGCCTCGCTCACGTTGTCCTTCGTGACCAACACAAGAGGAATGTCGGATATTTTGTCAACACCCTCCTTCTTGTCGAGCAGGCCGACCGCGCTCTTCACGGCGGTCTGTCCGATGGTCATCGCGGAGTTCGCGACGGTCGCGGACAGACGGCCGTCCTCGACCGCCGCGACGCCGTCCTCGGTTCCGTTCACGGACACGATCTTGACATCCTTGGCGCCGGCCGCGTCAAAAGCCTTTCGGACCGCAAACGCCATCTCCTCGTTGGCCACGAAGGCGTAGTCGAGGTCGGGGTTGGCCTGGATCATGTTCTCGGCGACGTCCTGCGCCTTGGCCGGGTTGAACATGCCGGGCTGGTTGGCGACCACCTTGGCGGTGGCCGGCAGCGCGTCCTTGAACCCGCCCACCAGCAGGTCGGAGGCGGCACCCGGGGCGCCGGCGACGATGCCGACCTTCACGTCCTTGCCCGCGGCGTCCTTCTCGATCCAGTCCGCGTCCATGCCGCCGACCTTCTTCAGGTCGACCACGGCCGCGCCGAGGACGTCGTCCATGTCCGAGGTGGCCACCGAGGTGAGGTAGATCGGCACGCCCGCCGCCTTGGCCTTGGCGATGTCGCCCTCCAGGGCGTCCACGTTCACGGTCTGGACGATCAGGGCGTCCACGTTCCGGGCGATCATGTCCTCGATGTTGGACAGCTCGGTGCCGGCGTCCTGCTTGGAGTTGGCCGAGTAGACCTTGGCGTCCTGGGCCTTCGCCTCCTGCTCGACCGCCTTCAGCAGACAGCTGTGGAAGTGCGTGTTGGAGCCGTTGACGAACCCGAGGGAGACGGATCCGCCCGAGGCGCCGCTGCCGCCGTCGTCCTGGGAGCCGCATCCCGAGAGCACCAGGGCGGCGACGCCGGCGAGCGAGGCCGCGGTGACACGGCGGGATCTGGCGATGGGCTTCATGGGGTAGGCCTTTCCTGCATCGTTGAAGAGAAGGTGCGGTGCTGGTGGGGGGCGCGCACGGGTGGGGCGGGCGCGGAGCGGGGGCGCGGGCCGGGGCCGGCGGGGTGACGGCCGCGGGCCGGCGGCGGCCGGGGGTCACCGGCGGGTCGGCGGCCGCGGCTCAGTGGCCGCGCGCGGTGACCGAGCATGGTGACCGAGCATGGTGACCGAGCGCGGTGACTGCGGGTCAGCGGCCGCTCGCCGGGGGCGGCGGGTCGGCGGCGGGTCGGCGGCGGGTCAGTGGCCGCCGGGGGCGGACTTCCGCTGGAACTCGTTGATGACCGCCGCGACCAGCAGGACGCCGCCGGTGACGACGTACTGGTAGTTGCTGTTGACCTGGAGCAGGTTGAGCGCGTTGGCGACGACACCCAGGAGGATCACCCCGAGGACCGTGCCGACGACGGTGCCGTGGCCGCCCGCGAGCGAGGTGCCGCCGATCACCACGGCGGCGACGGCGGTCAGCTGGGTCATCAGGCCCGCCGTGTTGGGCGCCGCGGCGCCGAGCCGCGACAGCAGCATCAGGCCCGCCAGGCCCGCCAGCACACCGGCGAGCGCGTACAGCGCCAGCTTGCGGGCCGGGACGTTGATGCCGCTGAGCCGGGCGACGTGCTCGTTGCCGCCCATGGCGAAGGCGTCCCGGCCGAAGGTCGTGAACTTCATCGTCACGCCGGTCAGCGCCAGGACGAGCACGGCGACGACGGTGAGGTACGGGATGCCGGCGAGCTTGTCGTTGCCCAGGCCGGTCATCTTGTCGCCGATGGTGACGCTCATGCCGTCCAGGACCAGCAGGGCGACACCGTCCAGCAGCATCGCGGAGGCGAGCGTGGCGACGAACGGGGCGACCCGGGTGAAGGTCACCACCAGGCCGTTGACCAGGCCGATCGCCGTGGCGAGCGCCAGGCTGACGACGACCACCGCCGGGGTGGACCAGCCGCTGTGCAGCAGCTGCGCGGCGACCGAGAGCGTCACGGCGGCGTTGCTGCCCATGGAGAAGTCCATGCCGCCCGAGGTCATCAGCAGGGTCAGCCCGGCCGCGATGACGGCGTTGACGCTGACCTGCCGCAGCACGTTGAGCAGGTTCTGCGAGGTGGTGAAGGAATCCGCCT
Source organism: Streptomyces sp. NPDC003247 (assembly GCF_042888135.1). Taxonomy (NCBI): domain Bacteria; kingdom Bacillati; phylum Actinomycetota; class Actinomycetes; order Kitasatosporales; family Streptomycetaceae; genus Streptomyces; species Streptomyces sp. NPDC003247. Next base: position 241,086 of record NZ_JBIAPF010000012.1, on the reverse strand, counting down.
GCACGGCGGTGAAGACCGCCACGAGCACGAGGACGAGGATCAGACCGCCGTGAGGTATGTGCAGCAGTTTGCCGGAGGTGAGGCCCGAGGGCTTGCCCGGCGGTGCGTCGGCCGCGACGTCCGGGGAGGCGGAGGGGGTTTTGAGGCTCACTGCGGTTGACCTCCGAGAGCGGTCGCGACGAGTTCGTCGCGGGTGATGGCGGTGATGTCGTGTTCGGCGACGGTGCGGCCGGCGCTCACGACGACGACCCGGTCGGCCAGGCGCATGACCTCCTCGGCGGAGGAGGAGGCGAGCAGTACGGCCACGCCGCGGGCGGCGAGGTCGTCGACGAGGGTGTGGATGTCGGCCATGGCGGCCACGTCCACCCCGTTGGTGGGGTCCTCCAGGAAGCAGGCGACCGGCTCGGTCTCCAGCCACTTGCCGAGCAGCACCTTCTGCTGGTTGCCGCCGGACAGGGACCCGACCGGCGGGTTGCCGGTGAGGGCGACCACGCCGTAGTTGTCGCGCAGCGGGGCGGCCCGGCGGGCGAGTTCACCGCGGCGGTGCAGCCGCCGCCGCGCGAACCGGTCGCCCGCCATCATCAGGTTCTCGTCCAGGGACAGCCCCGCCACCAGGCCCAGGGCCCGGCGGTCGCCCGTGACACACCGCAGACCGCCGGCGAGGGAGGCCCGGATCCGGCCGAGGGGGATCCGGCGGCCGTCGACGTGGATCTCGCCGGTCTCCGGGCGCTGCCGGCCGGACAGCAGGTCGAACAGGCGGGACTGGGCGTCGCCGGCCGGTCCGAGGACGGCGACGATCTCGCCCTTGCGCACCTGGACCGAGAAGTCCTGGATGGCCCGCCCGTGGGACAGACCGCGGACGGTGAGGCCGCTGTCCTCCTTCGGCGCGGGGCGCTCGGGGCGGGTGGAGACCACGTCCCGCCCGACCATGCTGCGCACCAGGCCCGCGGCGTCCATCTCCGTCGCGGGCGCGCTGCGCACGAGCCGGCCGTCCCGCAGGACCGTGACCCGGTCCGCGACCGCCATCACCTCGTCGATGTAGTGCGAGATGTAGACGATGGCCACGCCCTCGTCCCGCAGCCTGCGCACCAGGGCGCGGATCCGGTGGGCGTCCTTGGCGCTCAGACACGCGGTCGGCTCGTCCAGGATCAGCACCCGGCCGCCCCGGCGGACCTCGCGCGCCACCTCCACCATGGTCTGCTCGGCCACCGTCAGGGTGCCCGCGACGCGGTCGACGGCGATGTCGATGCCGAGCCCGGCCAGGGCGGCCCCCGCCTCGGCGCGGACCGTCCGCCAGCTCACCGCGCGTCCCCGGGTCGGCAGGTCGCCCAGCAGGACGTTCTCCGCGACGGTCAGGCCCATGGCGAGTTCCCGGCGCTGCGGCACGAAGGAGATGCCGAGCTTGCGGGCCTTGCGCACGCTCAGGCCGGACTGCGGCACGCCGTCGACCTCCACGGTGCCGCCGTCGGCCTGGTGGACGCCCGCGAGGACCTGCACCAGGGTCGACTTGCCGGCCCCGTTCATGCCCATCAGAGCGTGCACCTCGCCCGGGTACAGGTCGAGGTCGACGCCCTTGAGGGCCAGGGCACCGCCGAAGCGCTTGGTCACGCCGCGCACCCGCAGCACGGCGCGCGGCTCGGCGCCGGTGCCGTCGGCCACCACGGCGCGGGCCGGGGTCGTCGGGGTCACGGCGGCTCCTTCCGGTGCGCCCGGGTCGGTCAGCGGACTCACGGCTGGGAGGCGTCCGTGGCGGGGGCGACCCGGCCGTAGCCGCGGACGTCCGGGAACGGGGGCTCCTTGTCGGCCTGGAGGTCCACCTGGAAGGTGTTCAGGCACATGCCGAGCATGGTGAAGTTGCCGAGCGCGCCGATGGTGTCCACCAGGCCCTTGGAGCCGAAGTGCTCGTGGGCGCGGGCGAAGGTCTCGTCGGTGACGAAGTGCTCCTCCAGGATCTCCCGGCAGAACTGGTAGAAGGCCTGGTCGGCCTCGTTGTCGAAGACCGCCTCCCGCTTCTCGGCGATCGCCTTGACGGCGGCCTCCGGAATACCGGCCTCGATCGCCTGGTGGACGTGGGCGTTCCAGGAGTACTGCGCGTCCCAGTTGCGGGCGGCCATCAGCAGGGTCAGCTCCCGCAGGTGCTTGGGGAGGCTGCAGTCGAAGCGGGCGAAGGCGCCGAGGGACTCGGCCCGCTCGCACATCTCCGGGCTGTGCAGCCAGACCCGGAAGGGACCGCGGACGGCACCCCGGCGGCCGGCGATGCGGGCGGCCAGCTCCTGCTGCCGCGCGTCCATGTGATTCTCGTCGAGTACGGGGAGCCTCATCTGGCCGATACCTGCCTTTTCTTTCCAGCGCATTACGGTCACGGGTCCGAAAGCCGTGCGGTGCCAGGTGAAGGTACAGCCGTGTTCGAGCGGCTCACCCATCTCGGAGCGCAAGGTAAAGCTGCACGGCGGAGGCCCCCCATTCGCGGGACGGCGACCTAACGTCGTTCGACGCAATGCCTTGCGAAGTGGAGAGGAACGAGGAACTCCGGATGACCACCATCATCAAGGTCGCGTCGGTGCCGCTGCTCGACCGCGGCGGCGCCGTGGTGACGACGCCGCTGATCACCACCCCGTCGGCGAACGGGGAGAACCGGATCACCAGCGGGATGAGCGTCTACCCGGTCGGCTCCGGGGCGCCCCTGCACTCCCACAACTGCGACGAGCACGTCACGATCCTCGACGGCGAGGCGGAGGTGTGGGTCGACGGCGAGGTGACCAAGCTGGAGCGGTACGACACGACCTACATCCCCTCCCCCATCCCCCACCTCTTCCGCAACATCGGCGACCGCCCGCTGCGCATCCTGTGGGTGTACTCCTCGGGGCACGTCACCCGCACGTTCACCGAGACGGGCAAGACGGTGGAGCACCTGTCGGCGGAGGACCAGATGGGGTCGGACGACTAGGGCGCTTCTGACGGATCTCCGCGGCGTCGCGACGCCCGGCACGCACGGCCGCTCCGCGTCCGCCCGGCCTGCTCCGCCCCCTCCCCGGGCGGCCCGTGTACCGGTCCGCTCCGCCGGCCGCCGCCGAGGGCGACCGTCGGGCGCCCCGCGCCGTGCCGCCGGGCGGTCCCGTCGAGCCGGCGGCGGCCCGCCGCGCGCCCTGCCCCGCGGACCCACCGCGACCACCGGCCCCGAGCCCCGCACCACCGCCGCCCGCCTCACCGCGGGCGGCTTCGGCATGCCCGGCTCCGGGCCCGCCCCGCGGCCGCCCTGCGCCCTCGGTACGACGGCGCAGGGCGGCCGTACGAGCCCTTGAGGGCGGGCAGGAGCGCGACGACGGCCCACGGCACGCGACGGCCCACCGGACGCGGTCCGGCCGTACGGGCGCGCGGCGGCGGACGCGAAGCGCCCGGCTGTCCGTCCAGGCGTGCCCGAGGCCGGTAACCGGGGCCCGGCGGCAGGCGGCAGGCAGCCGGGGCCCGGCGGCAAGCGGCGGGCGGCAGGCGGCAGGCGGCAAGCAGCCGGGGCTCGGCGGCAGGCGGCGGGCGGCAGGCAGCCGGGGCCCGGCGGCAGGCGGCAGGCAACTGGGGCCTGGTGGCGGGCGGCAGGCAACCGGGACCCGGCGGCAAGCGGCAGGCAACCGGGACCCGGCGGCAGGCGGCAGGCGGCAGGCGGCAAGCAGCCGGAGCCCGGCAGCAAGCGGCGGGCGGCAGGCAACCGGGACCCGGCGGCAGGCGGCAGGCGGCAGGCAGCCGGGACCAGGCGGCAGGCGGCAGGCGGCAGGCGGCAGGCGGCAAGCAGCCGGAGCCCGGCGGCGGGCAGCGAGCGGCAGGCAGCGGGCGGCGGGCGGCAAGCAGCGGGCGGGGCGGCGAGCCCGGGGCGCGCTGGTTGCGTCCCGCGGGTCCACAGGGCCCAGGGCACGCTGCCTGCGTCCCGCGGGCCCACAGGGCCCCGGGCGGCCAGGACCACCGCCCGCCGGCACCGGCCCGTCCCGACCAGCCACCGCTCACTGCCCACTGCCCACCGGCCACCAGCCACCGGCCACCGGCCACCGGCCACCGGCCACCGGCCACCGGCCAGGAGACCGGCCCGGGGACCGGCCCGGGGACCGGCCCGGGGACCGCGGCCCCCGTCACCGGCACCGGCACCGGCACCGGCACCGGCACCGGCACCGGCGACGGAAACGCCGAACGCCGGCCTCCGCACCTCGCTCGTGCGGTGGCCGGCGTTCGTCCGTTCCCCCGGTGGCCGGGCAGCCCCTGACCGCTGCCCGGTCGCTCAGTGTGCGGCCACCAGCTCGTCCTTGCGGTCGTCCTCGCCGGCCGGCTTGGAGCTGCGGAGGGCGGCGATGCCGATGAACACCATGGAGGAGAGACCGGCGATCGCGAACGCGGTGAAGCCCCATTCGCCCTGGCCGGAGGCGAGCAGCTGGCCGCCGAGCCACGGGCCGAAGACGGCGCCGAAGCGGCCCATGCCGGAGGTCCAGCCGACGGCGGTGGCGCGGGTGCCGGGGTTGGAGCGGATGGAGACCGTCGCGTAGATCATCGTCTGGGCGCTGTTGAGGAAGAGGCCCGCGAAGAAGACGACGATCATGGTCACGGTCATCGGCATGTGGACGCTGAGCAGGAAGACGCCGGCGGCGGTCAGCGCGAACCACAGGGCCGAGATGCGCGGGGCGCCGAAGCGGTCGGCGGCGCGGCCGGCGACCAGCATGCCCACGATGCCGCCGAGGTTGAAGACGACCACGAAGGACAGCGCGGAGCCCAGCTCGTAGCCCTCGGCGCGCATCAGGGTGGGCAGCCACGTGGCGACGCCGTAGACGAGGAGCAGGCCGCCGAAGGAGGCCAGCCAGTACAGCAGGGTCTGGACCCACTCGCCGCCGCGGAAGAGGTTGGCCAGGTTGGTCCAGCGGTCGCCCGCGCCGGCCTTGCCGGACTTGGCGGCGGGCAGCTCGACGTCGTAGCGGGTGGCCAGCTCCTGGGCCTCCTCGGTGCGGCCCTTGGCGACGAGGAAGCTCAGCGACTCGGGCAGGAACTTGGCGAGGACCGGCGCGAAGAGCAGGGGCAGCACGCACACCCAGAACGCGGCGCGCCAGCCGACGGGGTCGATGAGCCACTTGGCGACGTAGGCGGAGAGGATGCCGCCGACGTGGTGGGCGGTCATCAGCAGGCCGATGACGATCGCGCCGCGTCCTCGCGGGGCGTAGTCGGAGACCATGCTGATCGCGGTCGGCAGCAGACCGCCGAGACCGATGCCCGCCACCGTGCGGCCGAGGCCGAAGACGGCGACGCTGTCCGCCATCGCGCACATGGCGGAGGCCAGCGAGAAGACGATCACGCAGACGACCATCAGCTTCTTGCGGCCGATCCGGTCGGCGACGGTGCCCGCGGTCAGCGCGCCGACGAGCATGCCGAAGGTGGCGTAGCTGCCGAGGTCGCCGGCCTGGTCCGGGGTGAGGCCGAAGGTCTTCGTCTCCAGCAGGTGCGGCAGCACCGAGCCGTAGATGAACATGTCCAGGCCGTCGAAGAGGACGGCCAGCCAGCACAGACCGACGACCAGAAGGGCCAGTCTGCTGCCGCGGGCGGACAGAGCGGGGGAGGAGGACATCGTCGTTTTCCTCTCGTCCAGGAGGCGTTCCCTGGAGGGGGACTCATGTGGCGGGGTTCCCCCGCTCGATGCGAGGCGAGGGGCGGGGGAGGGGCGACGCGGCTCGTGCGGCTTACCCCGTGTGCGCTAGACGCTAAGGATCCGTTCCCCTGAGTGTCAACGCTTTTGTCAACAATCTTTCCAACGATATGGAACGGAAAGGGGGTGGACCCGCACCGCAGTGCGCGCCCACCCCCCGTGGTGCCGGTTCTAGGCGACCGGCGGGGTGCCGTGGGTGTGGAAGGACTCGATGGTCTTCAGGCCCCAGGCCTGGCCCTTCTTCCGCTCCTCCTCGGTCCACGTGATCAGCGGCCAGTCGGGCGCGAGCACGAGCCGGGTGAGGGGGTTGCACAGCTCGATCCGGTTGCCGCCGGGCTCGTAGACGTACAGGAAGAACGTCTGCTGGATGGCGTGCTTGTGCGGGCCCGTCTCGATGAACACACCGCTGTCGATGGCGAGGTCGGCGGCGCGCAGGACGTCCTCGCGGGTGTCGGTCGCGAAGGCGATGTGGTGCAGCCGCCCGGCGGAACCGGTCCAGTCGGAGGTGTAGACGACGTCGTACGACTTGTTCGTAAACGTCAGCCAGCGGGCCGCTATCTTGCCGCTGTCGAGCTGGATCTGCTCCGTCGGCCGGGCGCCGAGGACGTTCTGCTGGAACTCGGCGTTGGCGAGGACGTCGGCGGCGAGGAAGTTGATGTGGTCCAGGCGCCGTACGCCCACGCCCCGGTTGGGCTTGGCCTGCGGCTGGTTCTTCAGCGCGGGCCTGAGCTCGTCGGGGGCCCGGTAGTGCTCGCTCTCCCAGTAGAGGGCGTGCTCGTGGCCGTCCGGGTCGGTGGTGACGTAGAGCTTGCCGAGGCCGGGTTCGTCCTCGACCCAGTGGCCGGTGCCGCCGGCCTCCTCGACGGCCTTCACCCGGCGCTGGAGCGCCTCCTCGCTGGAGGTGCGCAGGGCGAGCCGGCCGAGGCCGGGCTGCTCGCGGGCGGTGAGGACCAGGCTGTGGTGCTCGTAGTCGTCGAAGGTGCGCAGGTAGACCGTGTCGCCGTCCTGCCCGCAGACGGTGAGCCCCAGGTAGTCGGTGAAGAAGCCGACGCTGGCGTCCAGGTCCGGGGTGAAGAGCTGGGCGTGGCCGATGTGGGCGATGTCGCCGAGCGGCGGAGTCATCGTTGACCTCCTTGGGGGTGCGGGGTGAGCGGTGCCGTTCCGGCGGAGCGGGGGAACACGGTGCCGTCGAAGATCTTGCGGGCCGTGCGGACCACGGCGGTGCGGCGGGCCGAGGGAAGGCCGTCGGCGGTGGCTCCGAGACTACTTTCGATGTCCAGGAACCCAGTGGGATGTTCTATGCGAATTCGGTCACTACCGGGCGTGAGTCGTGCCAGGTCCGCACCGACGCCGCCTTCGATCTGAAGGCCGGCGGCGACACTGGCCGCACCGAGCACTCCGATCGAGGTGTGGCAGCGCACCGGAATGAAGGTACGGGTGGTGACCGCGCCGCCCGCGCGGGGCGCGGCGAGCAGTGTGAGCTTGGGCACGGTGGCGTCCGAGACGTCCCCGAGGCCCATCAGCCGGCCCGCCTGGAGCCGGATGGAGCGGAGCCGGTCGGCGAGTGCGAGGTCCTCCTCCAGGTCCCGGGGCGCCTCGTAGCCGGTGACCTTCAGGGAGGTGGCCGCCATGAGCACGGTCGGCATGCCGTTGTCCACGCAGGTCACCTGGACGCCGTCGATCTCGTCCCGGACGTTGCCGGTCGGCAGCAGCGGGTTCGCGCTCGGCGGGAACTCGATGACCACGGGGGCCGCGGTGCCCGGCACGCCGGAGATCTCGGCGTCCCCGGTGTAGTCCACGCGCCCGCCGGGGGTCGGGAAGGTCGCCGTCGCGAGGTCACCGCTGTTGACCATGCGGATCCGGACGGACGTCTCCTCCTCCCCCGCCGTGACCAGTCCGCGCTCGACGGCGAACGGGCCGACGCCGGCGAGGATGTTGCCGCAGTTCTGGCGGTCGCTCACCTCGGGCCGGTCCACGACCACCTGGAGGAACAGGTAGTCGACGTCGGCGTCCGGGTCGGCCGACGGCGAGACCACGGCGACCTTGCTGGTGAGCGGGTGGGCGCCGCCGAGGCCGTCGATCTGGCGGTCGTCGGGGCTGCCCATGATCCGCAGCAGCAGACCGTCACGCTCGGCGGGATCGGCGGGCAGGTCGTCGGCGAGGAAGAAGGCGCCCTTGGACGTGCCGCCCCGCATCAGCAGGCAGGGCACCTCCTCGGACAGGCGGCTCACGACCGCTCTCCCGCGTACTCCTCGTACGTCTTGTACTCGACCCCGAGCCGCTCGAGGGTGCCGCGCAGGCCGTAGCGGTCCAGGCCGAGCTCGCCGTCGATGAACGCGGCGCGGGCCTTGGCCTCCTTGACCTCGCGGGCCTCGGACGCCTCGACGGTGGCGCGGACGCGCTCGCGCGGGACGACCACGACGCCGTCGTCGTCGGCGAGGATCACGTCACCGGCACGGATCACCTGGCCGTCGATCGCGACCGGCACGTTCACCGAGCCGCCGGTGGCCTTCACCGTGCCCTGCGCGGAGACCGCCCGCGACCAGGCCGGGAAGTCCATCTCGCGCAGTTCCTGCGTGTCGCGGATGCCCGCGTTGATGATCAGTCCGCGGACGCCCCGCTGCTGGAGCGCGGTGGCGAACAGCTCGCCGAACATGCCGTCGGTGGACGGGGAGGTGGTGGTGACGACCAGGATGTCGCCCTCGCCGCACTGCTCGACGGCCGCGTGGATCATGAGGTTGTCGCCGGGCCAGCTGAGCACGGTGACGGCGGTGCCGGCGACCCGTACGCCCTGCTGGATCGGACGGACGTCCGGGCCCAGCAGGCCGGTGCGGCCCATCGCCTCGCTGACGGTGGCCACGCCGTAGCCGGCCAGCGCGTCGACGTCCTTCAGGTCCGCCTTCGGCGGGTTGGTGACGATCACGCCGCTCATGCCGGCTCCTCAACGATCTGCGAGTGGGGGCGCGCGTGCGCCTCGGTCATGGTCTGGGTCTGGTGCGCCGGGCCCCGGTGGGGGCCGGCGTGGTGTTCGAGCCGGACGCCGCGGCGGGCGGCCAGGCCGGTGTGGTGGTCCCACGGCTGCCGCTGGGCGCGGGCGCCGAGGGGGGCGGCGGCACGCTCGGCCCCGTCCCGGCGGATCACCTTGATCCCGTCGGGCTCGCCGCCCTCGCGCCACGCCTCGGCGGACTCGCCGCGCTCACCGGAGGTCGGGCACGCGAAGGTGACCGTCTCCTCCCGGGCGGCCGCCGGGGCGATGGCGCCGCCCGCACGCCCCACGACGTCCCCGGCGGGCGCGGCGGTGACGACGAGGGTCGCCCGTGGGGGGGCGGGCCCGTTGGCCTGGGTCATTGCTGAAATCTCCTTGGTGACAGGTGGGCGCCCGCCTCGGACGGCTCGAAGGCTGCCACGCACGCCGGCCGGCTCGGCCGGCGACGGCTCCGCCGACAGCGCCTCCGCCGGCTGCGGTTCCGCGATCACGGCTCCGCCCGCCGCTGTGACGCTGCGGCCCTGCGGCTTCGCGACGGCGAGGCCGCGGCCGCGGCTCCATGACGGCCTCGGTGCCGGCTGCGGCCGCACCGACCGCGGCTCTCAGTCGAGCAGCGCCTCGATCACGCTGGTGAGGTGGGCACGGACGGCCGACTCGGCCGCCTGCGGGTCCCTGGCCCGGATCGCTTCGATCATGGTCAGGTGCTCGTTCAGGGATTGCTGCGGGCGTCCCGGCCTCAATGCCAGCTGGAAGCGGTGCCGCACCAGTTGGGCGTTGAGCCGCTCCAGCAGTTCCTGCGCGGTCCGCTGGTCGGAGAACTCCCGGATGCGGACGTGCAGCTCGTGGTTGAGGTCGGAGTAGGTGACCGGTTCGCCGTCGGCGACCGCCTTGGTCATGGCGGTGCCGAGATCGGTGAGCTCGATCAGCTGGTCGTCGCTGGCCGCGACGGCCGCCTTCGCCGCGCACAGTCCTTCGAGGACCATGCGGCACTCGGTGATGGCGACCGCTTCCTCCACGGTCACCACCCGCACGCGCGAACCGCGGTTGCGGATCCGCTCGACGAGCCCCTGGGACTCCAGGTCGATGAGTGCCGCGCGGATGCTGGCCCGCGTCACACCGAACTGCTCGGCGAGCTCGTTCTCCACCAGCCGCTGCGCCGGCGCCATCTCGCCGTGCAGGATCGCCTGCCTCAGCTGCGCGAACGCATGCTGTTTGGCTTGCTCCCCGGTGCTCGGACGGGCTTCTTTCGGCATCGTGCCCTCCCTGAGTGAGTGCCTGTCGAAAGTAAATCTAGCCAAACAAGATTGTCAACAATTTTGTCTGCCGTATTGCGTGCAGGAGGGTGGCGGAAAAGCGCGTCGTGCGGGGCGCGACGATGTGTCGCGCGCGCCGGGGCGATACCGCACACTCTGTCGCCACCGCCGACGCGAACAGGCTGGCTAGGGTCGGCCCATGACGCACAGCTTCGCTCTCCGCATCGCCGACGCCGACCTCGGACCCGAGCCGCTCGACCCCGGGCAGATCGTCTCCGGGACGCCCGAGGTGACCGGCAGGGTGGTGTGGAAGTCGGAGGACGGCAGGCAGATCCGCGGCGTCTGGCAGATCACGCCCGGCGTCGTCACCGACACCGAGGCGGACGAGGTGTTCGTCGTCGTCAGCGGCTCGGCGACGATCGAGGTCGAGGACGGGCCCACCCTGACGGTCGGCCCCGGGGACATGGCGGTGCTGCGCGCGGGCGACCGGACGACGTGGACCGTGCACGAGACGCTGCGCAAGGCGTACGCCATCACCCTCTGACCGACGACCGACGACCACCGACCACCGACCGACGACCGACGCCGTCGGGGCCGTCCCCGGGGTGCGTGGGGCGTGGTTGACAGGGGTGGAGAGGGACCACAGGGTGGCTTCGAGGACGGGTCCGGAGCGGCTGTGGACCGGTCCGGCACCGGCTGAGAGGGGCCGTCATGGTGCGGGCGCTGGGGGTCGCGGTCGTCGGGTTCGGCTGGATGGGCCGGGTGCACACACAGGCGTACGCGCGCGTGCACCATCACTTCCCGCGGCTGACCGTGCGGCCGGAGCTGGTCGCGGTCGCCGAGGAGGTGCCGGGGAGGGCCGAGGAGGCCGCCGCCCGGTACGGCTTCGCCGCCACGACCCGCGACTGGCGCGAGGTCGCCGCCGACCCTCGGGTGGAGGCCGTCAGCGTCACCGCGCCGAACTTCCTGCACCGCGAGATCGGCGTCGCGATGGCCCGGGCGGGCAAGCACCTGTGGATCGAGAAGCCGGTGGGCCTCACCGCCGACGACGCCCGCGCGGTCGCGGACGCGGTCGCCGCGGCGGGCGTACAGGGCACGGTCGGCTTCAACTACCGCGGCGCGCCCGCCGTGGAGTCGGCCCGCGAGCTGATCGCCTCCGGGGAGATCGGCACGGTCACGCATGCCCGCATCCGTCTGTTCAGCGACTACGCGGCCCATCCCGACGGTGCTCTGACCTGGCGCTACGAGCGGGAACGCGGCGGCAGCGGGGTGCTCGGCGACCTCGCCTCGCACGGCGCCGACCTGGCCCGTTTCCTGCTCGGCGAGATCACCGCGCTCACCGCCGACACCGCGGTCTTCCTCCCCCGGCGCGCCCGGCCCGCCGGCGCGACCGCCGGCCACGCCCTGGCCACCGGCGGCGACCTCGGGCCCGTCGAGAACGAGGACTACGTCAACTGCCTGCTCCGCTTCGCCTCCGGCGCCCGCGGCGTCCTGGAGGCGTGCCGTGTGTCGGTCGGCGAGCAGAACAACTACGGCTTCGAGGTGCACGGCACCCGGGGCGCCGTCTTCTGGGACTTCCGCCGGATGAACGAGCTGGCCGTCAGCCGCGGCACGACGTACCAGGACCAGCCGGTCAGCACCGTGTACGTCGGCCCGGGCGCCGGCGAGTTCGGCGCGTTCCAGCCCGGCGCGGCCAACGCCATGGGCTACGACGACCTGAAGGTGATCGAGGCCTACCGGTTCCTGCGCTCGGTCGCCGAGGGCAGGCCGTACGGCGCGACACTCACGGACGCGGTGCGCAGCGCGGCCGTCCTGGACGCGATGTCCCGCTCGGCGGCGAGCGGGACATGGGTCGGCGTCGCCCCGCCGGTGTGAGACCCGGCCACGGGAGGATCACCCGGTCACCGTCTGCGGCGGCATGTTGTACGGCGTCACCACCTGGATCGCCGACGGCAGGACCCGTCCGGCGGGGGGCAGGGCGCCGTGGGCGCGCATCACGGCGTGGCAGGCCTCGCGCACGTCCTGGCGCAGGTCGTGGTGGAGGACGGCGGACAGGCGGTGCTCGCGCAGCAGCCGGGTGTTGTCGTGGTCGAGGTCGTGCGCGACGAACACCGCGCACTCACGGCCGACGTCGGCGAAGGCGCGCAGGGTGGCGATGTTGCCGCCGCCGATGGAGTAGACGGCGCGGATGCCGGGGTCGCGGGCGAGGGCGGCGCGGACGAGGTCGTACTGGGTGGCGTCCAGGCCCTGGCCCTCGGCGATCTCGACGAGGGTCCGCTCGGGGTGGCGGGCGCGCATGGCGCCGCGGAACCCCATCTCGCGCTCCTCCTCGTTGCGGAAGAAGCCGCTGCTGAGGCTGGTCAGCACATTGCCGGGCCGGTCGCCGAGCCACTGGCCCATGAGGTAGGCGGCGGTGGCGCCGGCGGCCCGGTCGTCGATGCCGACGTAGGCGAGGCGGGCGCTGGCGGGCAGGTCGGTGACGAGGGTGACGACCGGGACGCCGGCGGCGACGAGCCGCCCGACCGCCGCCGTGACCTCGGGGACGTCCGGCGCCTTGAGGAGCACTCCCTGCGAGCCGCGCCGGGCGATGCGGTCCAGCGTCGCGACCAGTTCCGCCACGGTGCCGGTCTCGCGGAAGTGGAAGCGGGAGCGCAGGACGGCCGGGCGCAGGGACGGCAGCTCCGCCTCCAGGGCGGCGCGTACGGCGGTGGTGAACCGTTCGGGCGCCTGCACGACGACGTCGACCATGAAGGTGCGGCCGACGAGCCGGACCTGGGTGCGCTGCCGGTCGAGGTCGGCGATGGCCCGGTGCACCTCCTGCGCGGTGGACGCGCGCACGCCTCCGCGGCCGTTGAGGACCCGGTCCACGGTGGCCTCGCTCAGGCCCGCCTGACGTGCGATCTCCCGGATCGGGAAGGGATGGCCCACAGCAGGCTCCTGGGAGGGGTGTCGAGGCGGGCCCTGAGGGGTTTTTGATGGCTCGCCGCCGGTTGTTCGAGGGGTTTGTACTGACAAGAATGACAGGGCCGCCCGGCTCCCCGGACCGCGCCCGACCCCGCACCGCCCGGCTCCCCGCACCGCGCCCGACCCCGTACCGCCCGGCTCCCCGCACCGAAGGGACGACGATGTCCTCGATGTCCTCCACCTCCGCGCCGCCCTCCGTCCGGCTGAGCGAGCGGGACTGCGACCTCGACGCCTTCCGTGCGCTCGTCGAGCGCGCCACGGACCTGGCCGACCACCCGCACGCCGCGTCCGTGGAGGGCAACGCCCTGGTCTACGACGGTGACCGGCTGCGGGCCGCCGACGGACCGGCGGTGCGGGAGGAGGTGGTCCGCGCGCTCGCCGACGGCCCCGGCGTCGTCGTCCTGCGCGGCGCGTTCCCCGACCCGGCGGTCGTCGACCGGCTCACCGCCGTGTTCGACGCCCTGATCGCCGCGCAGCGCGCCTCGGGCGCCACCGCGGGCGACCACTTCGCCAGGCCGGGCGCCAACGACCGCGTCTGGAACGCCCTGGAGAAGGCCGCCCGGCACGACCCCGAGGCGTTCGCCGACTACTACGCCAACGACCTCCTCGCCCTGGTCTCCACCGCCTGGCTCGGCCCCGGCTACCAGGTCACCTCGCAGGTCAACGTGGTCAACCCGGGCGGCGCCGCCCAGAGCCCACACCGCGACTACCACCTGGGGTTCCTCTCGAACGAGGCCGCGGCCGCCTACCCGGCGCACGTCCACCGCCTCTCCCCCGTGCTCACCCTCCAGGGCGCGGTCGCGCACTGCGACATGCCCGTCGAGTCCGGCCCCACCATGTACCTGCCGCACTCGCAGAAGTTCGAGCCGGGCTATCTGGCGTGGCGGCTGCCGGAGTTCCGGGAGTACTTCGACGCCCACCACGTCCAGCTCCCGCTGGCGAAGGGCGACGCCGTGTTCTTCAACCCGGCCCTCTTCCACGCCGCCGGGACCAACCGCTCCGCCGGCATCCGCCGCACGGCCAACCTCCTCCAGGTGTCCTCCGCGTTCGGGCGGGCCATGGAGACCGTCGACCGCGAGGCCGTGGTGAACGCCGTCTATCCGGTGCTGCTGGAGCAGGCGGCCGACGGCGCCGACCCGGCCGCGCTGGAGCGGGTGATCGCCGCGAGCGCCGAGGGCTACCCCTTCCCCACCAACCTGGACAGCGACCCGCCGGTCGACGGCCTGGCCCCGCCCTCGCAGGCGGACACCGTACGACGGGCGCTGCGCGAGGCGTGGACACCGGCGGCACTGCGGGACGAGCTGCGGGCCGGCGCCGAGCGGCGCGCGAGCGGCGCGAACTGACGGACGACCGGGCGCCGAGCGACCGGGTTACCGAGATAACCGGGATGACCGGGACGACCGGGACGACCCGGACGACCGGGCGCCGGAGTGGAAAGGACCCCGATCATGGGACTTCTCGACGACAAGGTCGTCCTCGTCAACGGCGGCAGCCAGGGCGTGGGCGCCGCCGTCGCGCGGGCCGCCGTCCGCGAGGGCGCGATGGTGGCGGTCACCGGGCGGCGGCCGGAGCCGGGCGAGGCCCTGGTGGCGGAGCTGGCCGGGGCGGGCGGCGAGGCGCTGTTCGTGCGGGCCGACCTGGCGGACGCCGAGCAGGCGAAGGCCTCCGTCACCCGGGTGGTGGAGGCGTACGGGCGGATCGACTGCCTGGTGAACTCCGCCGGCCTGACGGCGCGGGGCACCTTGCTGGACACCACGCCCGACCTGTTCGACCAGCACATCGCGATCAACCTCAGGGCGCCGTTCTTCGCCCTGCAGGCGGCGGTCGCGGACATGGTGGGCCGCGGGGCGCCCGGCACGGTCGTCAACGTCATCACGTCCTCGGCGCACGCCGGGCAGCCCTTCCTCGCCCCGTACGTCGCCGCCAAGGCGGGGCTGATGGGCCTGACCCGGAACGCCGCGCACGCCCACCGCTCCGACCGGGTCCGCATCAACGGCCTGAACATCGGCTGGACGGCGACCGAGGGCGAGGACGCGACCCAGCGGGCGTTCCACGGTGCCGGGGACGACTGGCGCGAGCGGGCGGCGGAGCGGCTGCCGATGGGCAGGCTCGGGCAGCCGGACGAGATCGCCGACTTCGTGGTGTTCCTGCTGTCCGAGCGGTCCGGCGTGGTCACCGGTTCGGTGATCGACTGGGACCAGAACGTACTCGGCGGCCTGGACTAGTTCCCCTCCCTTCCCCCTGGTGGCGCTGGACCCTCTCGTAAGGAGCTGCAACCCCATGCGTATCGGAATCCTCGGCCTCGGCCGCATCGGCGCCTTCCACGCCGAGACCCTCTCCGGCCTCGACGCCGTCGAGTCGCTCGTCGTCGCCGACCCGTTCGCGGAGGCCGCCAAGGCCGCCGCGGAGCGGTTCGGCGCCGAGGTGGCGGACTCGCCGGAGGCGGTGCTGGCCTCGGGCGTGGACGGGGTGGTGATCGCCGCGGCGACGGACGCCCATCCGGGGCTCGTCCTCGCGGCCGTCGAGGCCGGCGTCCCCGTCTTCTGCGAGAAGCCCGTCGCCAGGACCATGCGGGAGGGCGTCGCGGTGCTCGACGCCGTCGAGGGTACGGGCGTGCCCGTCCAGATCGGCTACAACCGCCGCTTCGACGCGGGCTTCGCCGCCGCCCGGGCCGCCGTGCGGGCGGGTGAGCTGGGCGCGCTGCACACCGTGCGCTCGACCACCCTGGACCCGGCGCCGCCGCCCGCCGCGTACGTCGCGGCCTCCGGGGGCATCTTCCGGGACTGCTCGGTGCACGACTTCGACATCATCCGCTGGGTGACGGGCCGTGAGGTGGCCGAGGTGTACGCGGCCGGCGGGAACCGGGGCGCCGACTACATCGAGGCGGCGGGCGACGCCGACACCACGGGCGCGCTCCTCACCCTCGACGACGGCACGCTCGCGGTGGTCTCCAACTCCCGTCACAACGCGCGGGGTTACGACGTCCGCATGGAACTGCACGGCTTCCGGGACTCCATCGCGGTCGGCCTGGAGGACAAGCTGCCGCTGCGGTCGGTGGAGCCCGGCGCCACCTTCCCGTCCGGCACGCCCCACGACTTCTTCATGGACCGCTTCGCGGCCGCCTACCGCGCCGAACTCACCGCGTTCACCGAGGTGGTGGCGGGCACCCGGCCGTCCCCCTGCACGATCGGGGACGCCCTGGAGGCCGGCTGGGTCGCGGAGGCGTGCACGCTGTCGCTGCGCGAGCACCGGCCGGTGACCCTCGCGGAGGTGCGCGCCGGGTGACGGTGTCGGCCGCGGAGTGCGCCCGTGGCCGCGGGCGGGCGCACGGCCGTCATCTCGCCGCGGGCTGGGCCGGCAGGTCGAAGACGTGCTCCGGGGAGATGATCGTCGTGATGGCGTCGCCGAACAGGGTGCTGGGCTCCTGGTCGTCGTGGTCGATGTCGGTGTTCAGCACCACGACGAGGGTCGTGTCGGCCGACGGCAGGTAGACGGTCAGGGACTCGTAGCCCGGCAGGGAGCCGTTGTGGCCGATCCACCCCTGCACGTCGAAGATGCCGAGCCCGTATCCGGCGCCGGGGATGGTGGTCGGCGGGGTGATCAGCCGCTCCTTCTGCGTGGCGGGGCTGATCATCCGCTGCCCGTCGGGCAGTCGGCCCGTGGCCACCGTGCGCGCCCACACCCGCAGGTCCTCCAGGGTGGAGATCATGGCCCCGGCGGCCCAGCCCCAGGAGGGGTTCCAGTCGGTCGCGTTCTCGACCTCGCCGGTCGCGGTCTGGTCGGTGTAGCCCTGGGCGTGCGGCTCGGGGAACTCGTTGCCCTCGGGGAAGAGCGTGTCGTCCAGGCCGGCCGGTGTGAGGACGTGCTCATGGACGTAGTCCGCGAGCGGCCGGCCGCTGACCTTCTCGACGACCAGGCCGAGCAGGATCAGGTTGGTGTTGCAGTAGGAGAACTCCTTGCCGGGTGCGAAGAGCACGGGGTGCCGGAAGGAGTAGTCGAGCAGTTGCCGCGGGGTGAACGGGCGCTGCGGGTCGGACGTCAGCGCCTTGGTGAAGGCGTCGTCCTCCGAGTAGTTGAACAGCCCGCTGCGCATCCCGGCCAGTTGGCGCAGGGTGATCTCGTCGCCGCCCGGCACACCGTCGACGTACGTGCCGATGGTGTCGTCGAGGCCGATCTCGCCCTCGTCGACCAGTTCGAGGAGCGCGGTGACGGTGAACGTCTTGGTCTCGCTGCCGATCCGCGTGTACAGGTCCGGCCGCATGTCCTCGCCGGTGCTCTTGTCGGCGACGCCGAAGGACTTCACGTACCGGCCCTTGTCGGGCGTCCAGATGCCGACGCTCACGCCGGGTACGGCCGCCTCCTCCATGACGCGTCGGACGGCCCGGTCGATCTGCCGCTGCACGGCGGGGGTGAGCTCGCGGACGTCGTCCCCCGACGGCGACGGCGAGGGTGCCTGGGCGGCGGCCGGGGGCGGCGGCGCAGCACCGGCGCCGGCCGGTGCCACCAGCGCGCCCACCGCCGTGGCGACGACGGCCCCGCTGCGCAGTCGATGACGCAGGTGGGTCATGGGCCCACTCCTCCACGAGGAGACGTTCGCCGCAGGCCACGGCCGCACCAGGGGCACGGGCCGCATGCGGCCCATCGGCACCAGGATAGGAGCGGTCCCGGACCGCTGCCTGTCGGCACCTCCGCCGACGCGCACGCCCCGGGCCCGCGGGCGGCGCCCCGGAGAGCCCCGCCGCCGGCCCGGGTGTCCCGCCCCCGCCGGGGACCGGCGCGCACCCTGCGCGCCCTTCATCTCCGGCCCCGCACGGACGGGGTTGCGCGGACGGGCCGCCCGCCCGGCTCGTCAGCTCCCGCGCTCGCGTACGTGCACATGGGCGTCGAGCGGGAACTCCGGCGGTGCGGCGAGCAGCAGGCCGTCGAGCCCGTAGCCGGTCTTCTGCGCCACCCGGCAGGACGCGGTGTTGTCGGCCTGGTGGAGCAGGGTGAGGCGGGTGAGCCCGGCGAAGGCGGTGAACGCCCAGTCCGTCAGGGCGCCCAGCGCCCGGGGGGCGACGCCCCGGCCGCGGGCGTGGGCGGCGGTCCAGTAGCCGACCTCCGGGGCGGCTCCGTGCGGGGTCTTGAGGACGACGTTCCCGGCCAGCCGGCCGTCGTCGTCGCCGGGGCGGACCTCCAGGACGGCGAAGGCGAGGCGGCGCCCCGTCCGCCAGCCCCGCCGCTGCTCCCCCACCCAGCGCGCCGCGTCCGCCGCGTCCGCCACCCTCACGCCGGACCAGCGGCGCATGGCCGGATCCGCGTACACCCCGGCCAGTGGGGCCGCGTCCCGCGGGCGCCAGGGGCGCAGCAGCAGGGCGGGGGCCGACGCGGTGGCGCCCGCGGTCAGACGTACCGGTTCGTCGTCCATGCGGCCGAGCGTACGTGACGGGTGTTCAGGCTCTCCGTTCTCCAGGGCGGGGGCGGGGCGGGCCAGGGCGTTCGGTCTCTCCGTTTCCGGCCGGGGGGCGGGCGGGTCAGGGCGGCGTCCCGTCACCGGGTTCCGCGACGGGCGCGGTGAGGTCCTCCGCCTCCGGGAGCTCCTCGACGTCCACGCCGCGTACCTGCGCCAGTTCGTGCTTGAGCGCGGCGAGTTCGGCGCCGCCGGCCATGTGGTGGGTGAGTTCCTCCAGGCCCACCTCGCTGCGGTCGGCGGAGAGTTCCAGGGTGCCCAGGCGCAGCACGCTGAAGTGGTCGCCGACCATGTAGGCGTGGTGGGGGTTGTGGGTGATGAAGATGACGCCGAGGCCGCGGTCGCGGGCGGCGGCGATGTACTTCAGGACCACGCCGGACTGCTTGACGCCGAGGGCGGCGGTCGGCTCGTCCAGGATCAGCACGCGGGCGCCGAAGTGGACGGCGCGGGCGATGGCGACGCACTGGCGCTGGCCGCCGGAGAGGGTGCCGATGGGCTGTTCCAGGTCGTCGAGGACGATGCCCATGGTGCGCAGTTCCCCGTCCGCGATCCTCTTCATACGGTCGATGTCGAGGCGGCGGACCGGCCAGGGCCCCTTGGTGATCTCCGAGCCGAGGAAGAAGTTGCGCCAGACCGGCATGAGGGGGACGGTGGCGAGGTCCTGGTAGACGGTGGCGATACCGCGGGCGAGGGCGTCACGCGGGGTGGTGAAGCGGACCTTCTCGCCGTCGACGAGGAACTCGCCCTCGGTGTGCTGGTGCAGTCCCGAGACGATCTTGATGAGGGTGGACTTGCCGGCGCCGTTGTCGCCCAGGACACAGGTGACCCGGCCGGGACGGACGACGAGGCTCACCCCGTGCAGGGCGCGGACGTTGCCGTAGGACTTGCCGGCGCCCCGCAGTTCGACCAGCGGGCGTTCGCCGCCCGGGGGCGGGGGGTCCGCGAGGGCGGCGCCGTGCGGGCCGGTGTTGTCGGTCGTCATGGGGGTCACCTCCGGGTCGCCGTGCGCTGGACCCACAGATTGATGAGGACGGCGCCGAGGAGCATCACGCCGAGGAAGGCCTTGAACCAGTCGGGGTTCCAGCCGGCGTAGACGATGCCCTGCTGCACCATGCCGAACATGAACGCGCCGAAGACCGGCCCGATCGCCGAGCCGTAGCCGCCGGTCAGCAGACAGCCGCCGATCACGGCCGCGGCGATGTAGATCAGCTCCTGGCCGACGCCCTCGCCGGACTGCACGGTGTTGAAGGAGAACAGCTGGTGCATGCCGACGAACCAGGCGCCGAGGCCGACCAGCATGAACAGCGAGATCTTGGTGAAGGTGACCGGTACGCCGACGGCCCGGGCGCTCTCCCGGTCGCCGCCGACGGCGTAGATCCAGTTGCCGTACCGGGTGCGCAGCAGCACCCAGGTGGCGAGCGCGGCGAAGAGGAGCCACCACACGACGGTGATCTTCACCTGGACGCCGCCGACGTCGAACGACGAGGCGAAGACCGCCCTGGCCTGGTCGAAGCCGTCCATGTCGCTGATGTCGTCGGTGGCGACGTCGCCGGTGACCAGCCGGGTCACGGCGAGGTTGACGCCCTGGAGGATCAGGAAGGTGCCGAGGGTGACCAGGAAGCTCGGCAGGCCGGTCCTGATCAGCAGCCAGCCGTTGAACAGGCCCACGGCGAGCGAGAAGACCAGGGCGAGGACGACGCCCGTCCACACGTTCAGGGTCAGCTGGTAGCTGAGCATGGCCGCGGTGAGCGCCGAGCTGATCACGGCGACGCCGGCCGACAGGTCGAACTCGCCGCCGATCATCAGCAGGCCGACCGGCAGGGCCATGATCCCGATGGTCGACGACTGGTAGAGGATGTTGGCCATCGAGCTGCCGTCGCGCACGGGCGGGGCGGTGGCGAGGAAGAACAGGTACACCGCGACCGCGCCGAGGAAGACGCCGACCTCGGGGCGGGCCAGCAGCCTGCGGACCAGGGGGCGGCGCGCGGTCCGGCCGTCGGTCCCCTTCGGGCCGGGGGCCGGCGGGGTGCCCACCGCCGGCCCGGCGTGCGGGGCCCCGCTCATCACCGGGTGCCCTTCTCCGCGAAGCCGGCGACGGTGTCGACGTTGGACTTGTCGACGAAGGCCGGGCCGGTCAGCACCGGCTGCTCGCCGCCGCCCAGGTAGTTGCCGTTGTTCTTGTAGAGCCACAGCGAGTCGACCGCCAGGTAGCCCTGGAGGTAGGGCTGCTGGTCGACGGCGAACTCGATGGTGCCCTCGCTGATGGCGCCGGTCAGTTCCTTGTTCAGGTCGAAGGTGGCGACCTTCGCCTTGCTGCCCGTCTCGGACACCGACTGCGCGGCCGTCATCGCGATCGGCGCGCCGAGGGTGACGACGTGGTCGATGGAGGCGTCCTGCTTGAGCTTGGCGGTGATCGTGGACTTCACGGACGGCATGTCGGTGCCGTTGACGAAGAGGTTCTCGACGGTGCCGGAGAACGTCTTCTTCACGCCGTCGCAGCGCTGGGTGAGGCCGACGTTGCCCTGCTCCTGGATGACGCAGACGGCGTTCTTCGCGCCGAGCGAGTTCAGCTTGTCGCCGAGGGCCTCGCCGGCCACCGTCTCGTCCTGGCCGAAGAACTCCAGCAGGCCGAGCCGCTGCCAGTCGCTCACGCCCGAGTTCAGGCCGACGACGGGGATCTTCGCGGCCGTCGCCTTGGCGATGACGGCCTTGAGGGCGTCGGGCTTGGCGAGGGTGACGGCGATGCCGTCGACCTTCTGGTCGACGGCGTTCTGGATCAGGTTGGCCTGGTTGCCGGCGTTGGGGTCGCGGGAGTAGACCAGCTTGACGTTGTCCTTCGCGGCGGCGGCCTCGGCGCCCTTGCGGACGATGTCCCAGAAGGTGTCGCCGGGCGCCTGGTGGGTGATCAGGGCGACCGTCATCCGCGGTGTGCCGGCCTTGCCCGCGGCGGCGCCGCTCCCGCCTTCCTCGGCCTTCTTGCCACCGGAACCGCTGGAGCAGCCCGCGAGGGTCAGGGCCACCGCCGCGGCGAAGGCCACGGCCGGGGCGAGTCTGCGGGATCGGGAGGGGGAAGAGCTGTCCATCTTTCCAGCACCTCACTGTGCGACGGGGACGACGGGGAACGAGGATCCGATCGCGGCCGGGAACCTCACACCCGGCGACGACGCGCCCGACGGTGACGCACCCGACGGTCACGATCTACCCCGTGCGCACCGCCGTCACCCTCCGCCCCGGGGCCGGCCGCGGGGCGGGCGGCCCCGGGGCGGGCGGCCGCGGGCTCAGCGGGGCGCCATGCGCAGGGCGCCGTCCATGCGGATCGTCTCGCCGTTGAGGTAGTCGTGGTCGACGATCGCCAGGGCGAGCCGGGCGTACTCCTCCGGCCGGGCCAGACGGTGCGGGAAGGGCACGCCGGCGGCGAGCGAGGTGCGGATCTCCTCCGACACCGTGGCCAGCATCGGTGTCTCCACGACGCCGGGGGCGATGGTGCACACCCGGATGCCGTACTGCGCCAGGTCGCGGGCGGCGGGCAGGGTCAGGCCGACGACACCGCCCTTGGAGGAGGAGTAGGCGGCCTGGCCGATCTGGCCGTCGTAGGCGGCGATGGAGGCGGTGTTGACGATCACGCCCCGCTGTCCGTCGCCGTCGGCCTCGGTGCCGGCGATGGCCTCCGAGGCGAGCGCGAGCACGTTGAAGGTGCCGATCAGGTTGATCTGGATCACCTTGGCGTACAGGGCGAGGTCGTGGACGCCCTTCCTGCCGAGGATCCGCATCGACGGGCCGATGCCGGCGCAGTTGACGACCGTGCGCAGCGGGACGCCGGCGCCCGCGGCGGTGGCGACGGCGGCGCGCACCTGCTCCGGGTCGGTGACGTCGGCGGCGACGTAGGTGACGCCGGCGACCTCCGGGGCCCGGTCGATGCCGTCCTTCAGGTCGAGGGCGAAGACCGTGGCGCCGCGCTCGGCGAGCGCCCTCGCGGTGGCCGCGCCGAGGCCGGACGCACCGCCGGTGACGAGGGCGGCGGTGTTCTCGAGCTGCATCATCACTCCTTGCCGAGGACGGTGAGCACACCGCCCTCGCTCCGGTCCAGCGCACGGGAGATGATCATGCGCTGGATCTGGTTGGTCCCTTCGAAGATCTGCATGACCTTCGCCTCGCGCATGTAGCGCTCGACGGGGAAGTCGCGGGTGTATCCGTACCCGCCGAGGACCTGCACCGCGTCCGTGGTCACCTTCATGGCGTTGTCGGTGGCCACGAGTTTGGCGATGGACGCCTCCCGGGTGAAGGGCAGGCCGAGGTCCTTCAGCCGGGCGGCGGCCAGGGCGGTGGCGCGCGCCGACTCGATGGCGGCGCCCATGTCGGCGAGGACGAAGGCCAGCCCCTGGTGCTCGATGATCGGCTTGCCGAACGTCTCCCGCTCCCGCGCGTAGCGCACGGCGTGGTCGAGGGCGCCCTGGGCGAGGCCGGTGGCGACGGCGGCGATGCCGAGGCGGCCGCAGTCCAGGGAGGCCAGCGCGATCCCCAGTCCCGCCCCCTCCTCACCGATCCGGCGGGCGACCGGCACCCGCACGCCGTCGAGCCGCATGGTGGCGGTCGCCGACCCGGTCAGCCCCATCTTCCGCTCCGGCGGGTCGGCGCTCAGCCCCGGGGCGTCCGCCGGGACCAGGAAGCAGGAGATGCCGTGGGTGCGGTCGTCGGAGGTGCGGGCCATGACCGTGTAGAAGTCGGCGTACCCCCCGTGCGTGGTCCATGCCTTGGCTCCGTCGAGGACGTACGCGTCGCCGTCGCGGACCGCGCGCGTGAGCATGGCCGCCGGGTCGGAGCCGGCGTGCGGCTCGGACAGGCAGTAGGCGCCGAGGAGCTCCCCGCCCAGCATGTCCGGCAGCCAGGCGCGCCGCTGCTCCTCGCTGCCGAACCGGGCCAGCGGGAAGCAGGAGAGCGCGTGCACGGAGAGTCCCACGGCGACGCTCGACCAGACCGCGGCGATCTCCTCCAGCACCTGGAGGTACACCTCGTACGGCTGGCCCGCCCCGCCGTCCTCCTCGGCGAACGGCAGCCCGAGCAGTCCGCTGCGGCCCAGGGTGCGGAAGACGTCGCGGGGGAACGCCCCGTCCGCCTCCGCGTCGGCGACCCGGGGTGCGAGTTCCTTGGCGGCGAGGGTGCGGGTGAGCTGGATGAGCTCGACGGCTTCCTCGGTCGGCAGGGCGCGGGTGGCAGGCATGGTGACCTCCACTGAGTAGTGCTCCGAGTAGCACTCCGGGTGATACTCCCAGTGATACTGGAGTGCGTACGAACGTATCAATCAGAGTACGGCACGGGAGGGTGGGACGGCACCCGTTCGCGAGGGGAGATCACCCCCGGGGGCGGCGGGCAGCGGCGGGAGCGGCCGCGGGCGGCGGCGGGGAAGCGGGCGTCAGAGGGCAGGGGCGGGGGCGGGGAAGTCGGCGTCAGGGGGCGACGGCGGGGTAGCGGGCGTCAGGGGGCGACGGCGTGCACGATCAGTGACGCGAGCTGCTCGTAGGCCTCCGCGTCGGTCAGGCCGGTGCGCGTCTTGAGCTCGCCCTGCTGGATCTGCCGCATGGTCGCGGCGGCGACCTCGCCGACGAACGCGGCGTGCACGTCGCGGAACGCGCCGTCGGAGACGCCCTCCGCGATCAGCCGGCGGACCCGCTCCGCGGCCATCCGCGTGTTCGCCTCGTAGACCTCCCGGGCGGGCGGGAAGTCGGCCACGTCGTCGAGGAAGCGGCGGGAGAGCGGACGCAGCTGCTCGGCGACGGCCGTCAGGTACGCACGGACCCGGTCCGACGGGTCCACGGTCTGCGCCACCCGCTTCTCGACGACCTCGGTCGCCCCCCGGAAGTAGTGCTTGACCGCCTCCACGACCAGCCCCTGCTTGCTGCGGGCCAGCTGGTACAGCGTCGTCTTCGAACAGCGCAGCCGCACGGCGAGGTCGTCGAGGGTGAGGTCCGAGAACCCCTCCGCCGTGAGCAGCGCGACGAGTCGTTCCAGCAGGTCGGCCTGTCGGGCGGTACGGCGGGTGGACGGCATGATCCCAGCGTAACCGCGCGCCCGGCCGCCGCCGCCCCGCCGCTCGATCCCCGGGTCCGCCCGCGTTGGTCCTCCCCCACCCCGTCTGGCACCCTGTCACCTCAGGACCACGGGGGCGCGTTCTGTCCGCGCCGGCGAGGGGGACACGATGCCCGAGGAGCTGGAACTGACGGCCGCGGTACGGCTGGTGCGCGACGCGTTGCTGAGCGCCGCCGCCGACACGCATGACGACCTGCGCTTCGAGGTGGGCCCGGTCGGCATGGAGTTCACGGTCGAACTGCGCCGGGACGTCGCCGCGAAGACCGGCTTCCGGGCCTGGGTCCTGTCCGGCGACGCGGAGGCGAGGGCCGGCCGGACCCGCACCCACAAGGTCTCGCTGACCCTCACGCCGAAGCGGGCCGACGGCCGGGCGGTGGAGATCTCCCGGAACCTGGCGGACGGGCACCCGGCGGACGGGGGCCTGCCGGGCGACGACGGCGGGGCCGACGACGGCTCCGCCCTCTTCCTGGCGCCCGACGCCTCCTGACCGCCCCTCCCGCGCGAAGGGGCACGGACGCCATGAACAGAAGCCGGCTGGTCGCCGTGCGTGCCGACGGGGAGAGCGGCGGCGGCAGGGTCGGTTCGGGGTGCGTGATCGCGCCCCGCCTGGTGCTGACGGCGGGCCACGCGCTGCCCCCGCGGGAGACCGCCGGGCCGGCCGCCGGTGCACGGGTGCGGGTGCGGGTGCAGTTGTTCACCGCCCGGCGGCTCGTACCCGCCGCCGTCGTCTGGGACGGCCGGCCGGCGGGCCTCGACGCGGCCCTGCTGGAGGTGGCGCCGGAGGACTGGCCGCCCGACGTCGCGGACTCCCCGGTGCGGTTCGGCCGGTTCGTGACCCTGCGGGCGGGGCAGCCCGCCGACGCCCTGGGGTTCGCCCGGGCCCAGGCCTCCTCCCCCGCCGGTCTGGAGACCGCCCAGGTCTCCGGCACGGTGAGCCCCGGGGACCGGATGATCGCCGACCGCTGGGAACTCGGTGTCGACCGCGCCCCCGCCGACCTCGGCGAGTCCCCGTGGAGCGGGATGTCGGGGGCGGCGCTGTGGAGCGGCCCGCTGCTGTGCGGCGTGGTGGTGGTGGACTCGGCGCACTGGAACCACGGCAAGCTCCAGGCGGTACCGGCCCACCGGCTGCTGGCCCAGGAGGAGTTCCGGTCGCTGCTGGCCCGGCGCACGGGGTACGTGCCGTCGGCCGAGGCGGTGGAACTGGAGGCGCTGTGCGAACCCGCCGTGCCCAGCCGCGCCCCGCGGCTGCCGTCCGAGTTGCTGCGCCCGCAGGCCGAAGCGGTGCCCTTCACCGGCCGGGACCGGGAGCTGCGGGACTTCGAGGACTGGTGCGTCGAGGGCGGCGGCCTCGCCACCCGGCTGATCACCGGGCTGGGCGGCCAGGGCAAGTCCCGTTTCGCCCGGGAACTGTCGGCGCGTATGGCGACCCGCGGCTGGGTCGCCGCGCTGCTGCGCGAGTCCGCCGCCGAACGGGACGGCCTGGTCCGGGGTTTGCGGGCGCTGACCGCCGTCGACCAGCGGATGCTGCTCGTCATGGACTACGCCGAGACCAGCCCCGAGCTGATCGGCGACGTGCTGGAGGTGCTGGAGGCGCGCGGCGGCCACCATCCCGTACGGATCGTGCTGATCCGCAGCGCGGGCGAGTGGTGGGAGCAGCTCCCGGGTGCCACCGCGCGCAGCGCCGGGACGCTGAGCGGGGCGCACACCGTCGAACTCCGCGACGTCGCCACGACGCCCGCGCGACGCGCCCTGATGTACGAGGAGGCGGTGCGGGCGCTGGCCCGGCGGCTGCCCGGGCTGGGGGAGCTGACGGAGTACGCCCGCGTCGACTGGGCCGAGGTCGAGCGGGCGGTTCTGTCGCGGCCCTACCGGGACTTCGACAACGGCTCCGCCCTGCATCTGCACATGCGGGCCCTGCTGCACCTCCTCACGGAGGCCGACCTCCGGACGGACCGGCCGACGGACGGCCCTCCGGACGGCCGTGGGGGCAGCCGCGGGAGCAGCCGTGCCCCGGCCGGCCCGGGCCCGGCCGCGCCGCGGATCCCCCGCCCGGGCCGGGAGCCGGACGTCCGGGCGCAGCTCCTCGGGCACGAACGGCGGTACTGGAAGCGGACCGCCGGCGCCTGGTCCGAACTCGACGGCCTCGGCCACGACGTGCTGGCCGACGCGGTGGCGACGGCCACGCTGACCAGGACCGCCGATCCGCGCCGCGCCACCGAACTGCTGGGACTGCTCCCGGGCCTGGCCGGCGAGGAGCGGATCAGGGCCGCGGCCAAATGGCTCCACCGGCTGTATCCGCCGACCGAGGCGTCGTACTGGGGCGCCCTGGAGCCCGATCTGCTGGGCGAGTACCACGTGGCCCTGCGGTGCCGCGGGAACAGGGCCCTGCTGGGTTCGCTGCTGCCCCGGCTGGGCGGCCGTGAGGCCGAACGGGCGCTGACCGTGCTGGCCCGGGCCGAGGCCCAGCCCGGCTGCCCCTGCCCGGATCTGGCGGAGCAGGTGGCGGACCTGATCGTCGGCCACCCCGACGCCCTGGCCGTCCCGGCGGTGGTGGTCGCCGGGCGGTCGGAGAACCCGGGCTTCCTGCTGCACGCGCTGCACCGGCTGGTGGAGCGGCCGGACCTGCCGCTCGACCTGCTGGAGGTGCTGCACGCGGCGGTGCCGGACCGCAGCCGTCTGCTGGGCGAGCAGGCGCTGGACATCGCCCGGCGACTCGTCCACGCGCACCGCCGCCGGGCCCGTCTCGCGGGCGGCGTCCTCGCCCCGGCCCCGGTGCGGGCCGACCTGGCGGGGGCGGAACACAACCTCGCGGTCCGGCTGAGCTCCGTACGGCGGTGGACGGACGCCGTGGAACGCAGCGGCCGTGCGGTACGGCTGTACCGCGGGCTGGCCCGCAGCGACCCGGGCGCGTACCTCCCGCTGCTCGCCGAGTCGATCGGGGTGCGCTGGGGCGCGCTGTTCGAACTGGGCCGGTACCGCGAGGCGCTGGCGGACTGCACGGAGGCGGTGCAGGTCGGCCGGCGGCTGGTGGCGGGCGGGTCCGGGGTGCGGACAGCGGGCGGGTCCGGGGCGCGGACGGCAGCCGGCTCCGAGGCGCGAACGGCAGCCGGCTCCGAGGCGCGAACGGCGGCCGCCTCGATGCCGCACCGGGCCCGGCTGGCGCAGGCGCTGAGCAGCCTCTCCGTGGTGCTGGCCTCGCGGTACCTGCGCGCGGAGGCGCTCAGCGCCGGTGAGGAGGCCGTGGAGATCCTGGAGGAACTGGTCCGCGACCGGCCCACCCGCCAGCACCTCGCCCTGCTCGCCGGGGCGCTGCACAACCTCGCCAACCGGCGCTCACCGGGCCAGGACGCCCTGGAGACGGTGACCCACGCCGTCCTGATCCGGCGCCGGCTCGCCCAGGTCCATCCGGACGCCTACCTGCCCGCCCTGGTGGAGTCCCTGCACAACCAGGCGCTGGAGCTGACCGCGCTGAACCGCTACTCGGCGGCGGTGCGGGTCATCGACGAATGCCTGCGGGTGACGCTGCACCTGGTGGAGGACCAGCCCACCATCCACCGTCCCACGCTGGCCCGGGTGCTCGGGACCCGGGCCGGGGCGCTCAGCGGGGCCGGCGCGCACACCCAGGCGGTCCGTACGGCGGTGCGGGCGCTGCTGCTCCTCCAGGACCTCGCGCGCGAGCGGCCCGCCGAGTACGAGCAGGCCATCGAGGCCATGACCCGGCACACGGCGAACGTGGCCTGGGACGCGTACGCCGGCTGGGACGAGGCGGCCGGGGCCGCGTGGTGGC
This sequence comes from Streptomyces sp. NPDC003247, assembly GCF_042888135.1. Taxonomy (NCBI): domain Bacteria; kingdom Bacillati; phylum Actinomycetota; class Actinomycetes; order Kitasatosporales; family Streptomycetaceae; genus Streptomyces; species Streptomyces sp. NPDC003247. The sequence continues at coordinate 212,892 of NZ_JBIAPF010000012.1, read as the reverse complement.
TGCGGCTGCACCAGGAGGCCAACCGCCGGGCCGCGGTGCGCCGGGAACGGGAGCGGCGGGAGCGGTGGCGCGCGACCCGGTGGCGCCGGGTCCCGGAATGGCTGGGCCGGTGGGCCGGGATCCGGCTGACGGTGTCACGCCGGCACGATCCGGCGCGGCCCGCGGCGCGGATCCCCCGTTTCGGGGTGGACCTCACCGTGCCGCCCGTCCCCGGCACCCCGGACGGCGACGAGAGGATCCGTGACCAGCGGGAGTTCCGCAAGCTGCTGGACCAGGGAGACCTGATCCGGGTGGACACCCCGAAGCCGGACACGATGCGCGGGCTGTCCGAGCTCGAACAGGCGCTGGCGCGCGCCTACGAGATGGAGGTGGCCATGGAGTCGTACCTGCCGGACCAGGCGCCGTAGCGCTCGGGGCGAGGCGCCGCCCCGGCCGCGGGCGCCCGCCGGAAACGCGCTCGGTACGGTCACCGTCGCCGCGGCCCTCACGCGTCGGCTGCTCCGCCCCGTCCGCACGACGTGTCCCGGAGGCGGAGCGCCAGCTCGGCGTCGAACCGGAAGTTCGCGTCGCCGAGGCGGTCCCCGAAGAGTTCCCTCAGCTGACGCAGCCGGTTGCGGGCCGTCTGGGGATGGATGCCCAGCGCCGTGGCGACCTCCGGCGCGGACCGGCTCCAGGAGGAGAGCAGGGCGCGCAGCGTCTCCTCGAGGCGTTTGGCCTTGCCCAGTGACAGTCCTTCCAGGGGATCGACCAGCCGCTCGGCCACCAGGGCGCTGACGGGATCGCCCGCCAGCAGGATGAGGTCGGTCAGATGTGTCTCGGCCTTCACCAGTGACGTGTCGCCCGGGATGCGGCCCCGGCGGATGTGGTGCACCGTCAGGCGGGCGCAGTGCAGCGACAGCCACGCCTCCGCCAGGGGGACCGCCGGCCCCACGACCAGGCGCCGGCCGGGGAACGCCGCCCGCAGGCGCTGCTCCCCTTCCGGTCCGGCCCTGACCGGGAGGACCGCACGCAGTTCGGTGCCGCGAGGGACGAACAGAACGTCGGGGAAATGCCCGAGCGGTGGCGTGGTCTGGTTCTCGACGACGAGACACGAGACCTGGTCGGGCAGTGGCCACCGCGCCTTGTCGGCCAGGACCTCCAGTGCGGCGCCTCCGTCGAGGTCGCGTTGCAGCAGACGCTCGGCCAGCGCGCGGCGGTGGTCGGCGATCTCGTCGGTGCCCAGCGCTTTGGCCTCGGCATAGCCTTTGGTCGACTCGTTGGCCAAGGCGTTGATGTGGACCAGCACGGCCTCGCCCAGGCGCAGCACCGCCGAGAGCGGCAGATCGGCCTGACGGGCGGATTCGACGTAGCAGCGGCAGGCGACCTGCGCCCCGATGCGGTACGCCTCCTGAAGGTGGTCGAGGTCGCGGCCGGCGAAGAACTCGGTGCGGCCCAGTCTGCGGAAATAGGCGGTGACCTGGTCCTGCGGCCGGCCGGGGTCCTCGATGAGTTCCACGAACTGGTAGACGGCGCGCCGGACCGCGCCGACCAGGTCGCGCCCGACGGGGGACTCCAGCGATCCGCGGTAGCTGGCCACGCTGCGCTGGATGACCTGGATCATCTCGGTGGCGATGGTGTCCGCTCGGGGCCGCAGCACGTGGGCCATCTCGACCGGCAACTCGAACCAAGGGTCGTAGATCGGGGCCGTGACGTTGTTCCTTCCCACTCCGAGCACCTCCAGCCGGCACGGTGTGAACTGCTGCTGACAACTTGTCTCACATGCCGAGCCCTTGGGCAAGAGTGGGCCAGGACCGGTGCAGCGCGCGCTCCCAGTAGGGCCAGTCGTGCGTGCCGTTCCCGTAGAAATCGCTGGTCACCGGCAGTCCGTTGGCCTGGAGCTTCGCCACGAACTGCTGTGAGGTGCCCAGGGCGGCGGGTTCGAGGGCGTCCGCGCCCTCGTCCGGCGCGAGATCACTGGGCAGGCCGTTTCCGGACGATACGTAGAGCGCCTTTCCGCGGAGTGCCTCGACGTTGTCGTACGGATTGTGGGACCGCCACAATCCGTTGGTCAGGAGCTCTTCGCCCCACAGGGCCGTCCAGTTCCAGATTCCCTCCCGGACGAGGATGCTCTTTATCAGCGCGGGAACACCGAAGGACAGCGTATTGAGCATTCCGCTGTAGGAGGCGGCGGCCCCGAACAGCTCCGGGTGCCGGAACGCGTAGTGCATGGCGCCGAATCCGCCGATGGACAGGCCGGCCACGGACCGCTGGGTGCCGGCCCGGTAATTGCGTTCGAGGATCTGCCGCACCTCGGTGACGTGGAAGGTCTCCCAGTCCGGCTTCGAACTGAGGCCGAAGTTCCACCATGCCGAGTACATTCCGGCCGGCCCGTCGGAGGGCATGACGACCATCACGTCCTTGTCGGCGGTGAACTCCTCGACGTCGGTGAACTGGGTCCACGCGCGGTAGTCGGCCGTGTCGCAGCAGCCGTGCAGCAGCCACAGGGCCGGCCAGGTCCGGTCGGTCCGGCTGTCCCAGTTCTCGGGGAGGAGGACGCGGACCATGGCTCGCCGGCCGAGGGCGGGGGAATCGATCTCCAGATCGACGGTGCGGTCGTCGATCCGGGTCTCGCTCACGACGCTCGCGCCGTCGTCGGCGGGCACGGACACGGACGCGGCGACGGCGGGCGCGGCCGCGGGGGTGAGGGGGGTCACGGTCAGCGCGGCGGCCAGCAGGGCCACGGCAGCCGCACGATATCCGCCTGGAATTCTCATGCTCTTTCCTTTCCTGACGAGGGGCGAGGAGGGGCCGGCGAGCGGCGACGGGGGGCGGAACTCACAGCGGGATGTTCCCGTGTTTGCGCGCGGGGAGTTGTTTGCGTTTCGAGCGGAGCGAGCGAAAGGCCCGTGCCACCTCGACACGCGTCGCCGCGGGGCGAATGACGCGATCGACGTAGCCCCGCTCGGCGGCCGGATACGGTGACGCCGTCCTGGCCCGGTAGTCGTCCACCAGGGCTTGCCTGATCCGGTCGCGGTCGCCCGCGTCGGTCTCCCGCAGGGTGCGCCGGTGCAGGACGGCGACCGCGCCCTCGGCACCCATGACCGCGATCTCCGCCGAGGGCCAGGCGAGGTTGACGTCGGCCCCGAGGTGCTTGGAGCCCATGACCGCGTAGCCACCGCCGTAGGCCTTGCGGACCACGACGGTCACCTTGGGGACGGTCGCCTCGGCGTACGCGTAGAGGAGTTTCGCTCCGCGCCGGATGATGCCCGCCCGTTCCTGGGCCACTCCCGGCAGGTATCCGGGGACGTCGGCGAGGGTGAGCAGCGGAATCCCGAAGGCATCGCAGAACCGGACGAAACGAGCCGCCTTCTCGGAGGCGTCGATGTCGATGACTCCGGCGAGGTGGCGGGGCTGGTTCGCCACCACGCCGACCGTGCCGCCCTCGATCCGGGCGAACGCGCAGAGCATGTTGGGCGCGAACCCGTCGTGCACCTCCAGGAATTCGTGGTCGTCGGCGAGGGCGGCGACGAGTTCCCGCATGTCGTACGACCGGTCGGGGTCGCCGGGGACGAGGGAGTCCAGCGCCCGGTCGGTGGGGGTGATCTCGTCGCCGGAGGGGGACGGGTAGGTGGGAACGGGGTCCATGTTGTTGGCCGGGAGGTACCCCAGGAGGGTCCGGACCCAGTCGACGGCGTCGGGCTCGTCGCCGGCCCGGTAGTGGGCGTTGCCGGACACCGCGCTGTTGACGGCGGCGCCGCCGAGGTCGGCGGCGCTGACGCGTTCACCGGTGACGGCGGCGACGACGTCCGGTCCGGTGACGAACATGTGCGCCGTCCCGTCGACCATCACGGTGAAATCGGTGAGGGCCGGGGTGTAGACCGCACCGCCCGCGCAGGGCCCGAGGACCAGGGAGACCTGCGGCACCACCCCGGAAGCGGCGACGTTGCGCATGGCGATCTCGGCGTAGTACGCCAGTGACGTCACGCCCTCCTGGATGCGGGCCCCGCCGGAGTCGTTGATGCCCACGATCGGGCACCCGATGTCGAGGGCACGGTCCATGATCTTGAGGACCTTTTCGCCGAAGACCTCGCCGAGACTGCCGCCCAGGACGCTGAAGTCCTGGGAGAACAGGCAGACGGGGCGTCCGTCCACGGTGGCCTGGCCGGTCACCACGCCGTCGCCGTAGGGACGGTGGTCCGACATGCCGAAGTCGGTGCAGCGGTGCCGGGCGAAGCGGTCGAACTCGGTGAAGGAGCCGGGATCGACGAGCAGGTCGATCCGCTCACGAGCGGTCAGCTTGCCCTTGGCGTGCTGGCGTTCGCCCGCGCTCTTCTCGTTGACCCGCAGGACTTCGTCGTCGCGTGCGAGCAGATCGGCGATGTCCACGGCGGTGCCGTCGGAGCGGCGGTCAGCCACGGTGGCCTCCTGGGACGTGTGTCGTCGACTCCAGTTCCTTGAGCAGCCGATGCGCCACGACGTCGATGTGGGGCGGATCGATCACGGAGATGTGGTCTCCGGGGACGGGTACGACGTCGAGGCCGGGGCACAGGGCGTCCCAGCCCAGGGCGGTGTCGGTGCGCAGGTAGCGGGGGTCCAGCGACGTGGTGAGGGGGTGCGGCTCGGCGGCGCGGAAGAGCAGGACCGGGCCGCCGTACGGCTGCGGCCGGTAGGTCTCGGCGATGCGCGCGTCGAGGTACGAGGTGTACTGGTGGTGCAGGGCGGCCTGTCCCAGCTGCGGGACCCGCTCGCGGATGCGTGCGACGACCTGGTCGAACAGGTCGAGGTCGGTTCCCTGGCCGAGGGCCGGAGCGTCCAGGCCGAGCGGCACGCCGTAGGTGCGCTCGACGTGCTCGGCGAAACGCGCGACGCGGGTGAGGCGGGCCCTGTCGACGTCGTCGGTGGGCAGGGGGAGGATGGCGTCGATCAGGAAGAGCAGGTCGACCTCGGCGCCGGCCGCGGTCAGCTGCCGCGCGACCTCGTACGCCAGGCAGCCGCCGAAGGACCAGCCTCCGAGCCGGTAGGGCCCGTGGGGGCGCAGGCGGCGGATCTCGGCGATGTAGGCGGCGGCCTTGGCCTCCACGGTGTCGACGGCGTCGAGCCGTTCCAGCCCGTAGCAGTTCGCCGCCCCGCCGATCCGGTCGGCGAGCGGCCGGTAGACCGCGGTGGGTCCGCCCGCGGGGTGGAACAGGAAGAGCGCCGCTTCCCGTCCGTGGTCGGCGAGCACCCGCACCGGTCCGTCGGCGCCGCCCTCGATCCGGTGGCGCAGAAGATCGGCGACGGTGGCGATCGTGTCCGTGCCGGTGAGCCGGACGGGGTCGTCTCCGGGCAGGGCGGCGTTCATCTCGTGCGCCAGGCGGACCCGGTCCGCGTCCGTGGCGCCCGCGGTGTCCAGGGTGACGTCGACGGCACGGCCGTGGGCACCGAGCACCCCGCGCCAGTGCCGGGCGACCCAGCGCTCGGCGGTGTCGCGCGGTTCCGGGCCCGGGGCGCTGTCGGTGCCCGGCCGTTGCCGGGGCACCGCTGTCGTCCCGGTGGCGAGCCGTTCGGCCAGCGCGGCGGCGAGCTCGGTGGTCGACGCGCCGCGCAACAGCAACGGGAGCGGCAGCGGCACCCCGATGTCGCGTTCGACGGTGGAGCGTGCCCGCATGGCGGTGAGCGAGTCCAGTCCCAGTGCCGTCAGCGGCGCGTCGGGGTCGAGGGACGACGGGTCGGCACGGAGCAGTTCGCCGAACACGACGAGCAGATGGCCGGTGATCGCCTCCGGCGTGGTGCCGACGGCCGCCCGCGCCGAGGCCGGCGCCGGTGCCGCGGACTCCGCGAAGTAGGCCCGGCCCACGGCGTCGGGGAACATGTCCCGCACGGAGTTCATGTCCAGTCGGAACACACCGACCTGGGACAGTCCCGAGGCCAGGAGCTCCCCCAGGGCGGCGAACCCTTCGACGGGGCCGAGGCGCGCGGCCGCGGACTCCGCCGCCGCGACGGCGGCGCCGATCCCGGACCAGGCACCCCAGTGGACGGTGACCACCGGGACACCCCGCGCGCGCCGGTGGGCGCCGAAGGCGTCGAGCCAGGCGTTCGCGGTGGCGTAGGCGGCCTGCCCCGGGGAGCCGAGCAGGGCCGCGGCCGAGGAGTAGTCCACCCACCAGTCCAGATCGAGCGCCGCCGTCGCCTCGTGCAGCCGCAGGGCGCCGTCGGCCTTGGCCCGCCAGACGGTGTCGAGCTGGCCGTCGGTCATGGCCACCACGGCCGCGTCGTCGAGGACGCCCGCGGCGTGGATCACGCCGCGGACCGGGATGCCGTCCGCGCCGCCCGCGGCGACCATGCGGTCCGCGGTGCGGGCGTCGGCGATGTCACCGCTGACCACGGCCACCTCGACGCCCGTCGCGCGCATCCGGTCGATGCTCCCGGCGGCGGCGGGCGCGGGCGGCCGGCGGCCGGCGAGCACCAGCCGGGTCGCGCCCCGCTCGGCGAGCCACTCGGCGGTGGCCAGACCGAGGCCGGTGAGACCGCCGGTGATCAGGTAGGAGCCCGGCCGTACGACCGGGGTGCGGGAGGTGCGGGAGGTGCGCAGGGTGCGCGGGGTGCGCGGGGGTGGCGTGCCGCTCCGCAGTCTGCGCACGTACCGGACGCCGCCGCGCCACGCGACCTCGTCGTCCGGCGGGGAGACGAGGATCTCGGCGGCCGCCTCCGCCACGGACCGCTCGTCGGGCGCCGGGTCGAGGTCCAGGAGGGTGGCGCGCAGCTCCGGGTGCTCGAAGGCGAGGACGCGGACCAGCGCGCGCAGTGCCGCCCGACCCGGGTGTCCGGGCTGGTCGTCGGTGATCGGGACGGCGCCCCGGGTCACCAGCCACAGCCGCGGCGGGGCGTCGAGCTCGGCCAGGGCGCGCACGGTGTCCGCGACGGAGGCGACGAGCCTGCGGGCCGCTCGCGGATCGAGCGGTGCGGAGGGGCCGCCGATGGCCAGGACCACGCTGTCGCGGCCGGCCGCGTGGGCGGCGGCCTGGTGCGCCGGGGCCACGTGTGCCCGTCCCCCGTGTGCGGTGATCTCGTCGGCCAGCTCGGCCGTCCAGGTGGCTCCGTGGTCCAGCAGCACCTGGGTGCCGTGAGGTCCCGTGGGCCGGGGCGGCCCGTCGTACGGCAGGGGTGTCCAGACGGCGTGATGGCCGAGCCGGTCGAGGCCCAGGGGAAGGTCTCCAGCGCTCAGGGGGGCGCACTCGACGGACGCGAACGTCGCCACCACCTGGTCGCGGGCGTCGAGGAGCTGTACGTCCCCGCGGCGGACGGCTCCCTGTCCGGCCGGCGCGAGCCTGGCCCGGACCCGTACGCCCGCGGCGGCGTCGCCGCTCACGTGGACGCCGCCGAAGCGGACCGGCAGCCAGGCCGTGCGGGCGGCCTCGTCGGCGTCGACCGCCGCGGCCAGCGCGTGCAGGCAGGCGTCGGCCTGGGCGGGGTGCAGGTGGAAGCGGCGCAGGCGCAGGTGCGCGGGCACGGCGAGGTCGGCCCGGGCGGTGCCCGCCGACGCCGTGACCGACCGCAGCGCCCGGAACGCCGGCCCGTAGCGCTGTCCGACGCCGTCGAGACGCCGGTAGAGGTCGACCGGGGCGCCGTCGGGCACGACGAGGGCGTCGGCTGGGTGGTCGCCGGGCACGGCGGAGACGTCGACCGGGCCGCCGTCGGACACGGCGAAGGCATCGGCTGGGTGGTCGCCGGGCACGGCGGAGACGTCGACCGGGCCGCCGTCGGACACGGCGAAGGCATCGGCTGGGTGGTCGCCGGGCACGGCGAAGGCATCGACCGGGCCGCCGTCGGACACGGCGAAGGCATCGACCGGGCCGCCGTCGGGCACGGCGAAGGCGTCGGCCGTGCGGCGCCGGGCCGGCACGGCGGTGCCATCGGCCGTACGGCGCCGGGCCGACACGGCGGTGGCATCGGCCGTGTGGCGCCGGGCCGGCACGGCGGTGGCGTCGGCCAGCAGGACGTGCCGGTCCCCCACGGGTCCGTACACGCGTACGGCCAGTCCGGTGCCGGTCCGGCGTCCGCGCAGGCACACCCGGGTCCGCTCGGCCAGCGGAAGCATGCGGTGCAGCACCAGGTCGCGCACCCCGACCGGACCGAGCACCGACTGTCCGGCGGCGAGCACCAGCTCCAGGTGGGCGGTGGCCGGCAGGACCGGTACGCCGTCGACGGCGTGATCGGCCAGCCACGGGTGGTCGGCCAGTCCGACGTCGCCGAACCACACGTGCCCGTCGCCCTCAGGCAGTTCGTTTCCCTCCCCCAGCAGGGGATGGCCCCCGGCGGGCCGGCCCGCCGGGGCGGGCGGCACCCAGTACTCGCGGTGCTCCCAGCCCGGCGCGGGCAGGTCGAGCACCACCCGGTCGGGGTGCCGGGCGAGCAGGACACCCGGGTGTCCCAGGACGTGGGCGCGCGCCACCGCGGCGGCGAATCCCCCGGTCGAGCCGTCCGGGTCACGGCGTACGGTCGCCAGCACCTGTGCGGCCGGCTCCCGGCCGGCCGCGGTCTGTTCGACGGCGATCGTCGCTATGGGGTGAGCGGACACCTCGACGAAGCTGTGGTGGCCGTCGTCGAGGGCGGCCGCCACGGCCTGGGTGAACCGGACCGGACGGCGCAGGTTGGCCGCCCAGTAGGCGGCGTCGAAGGCTGCCTCTTTCCGGGGGTCGTCGGTGACGGTGGAGTACACGGGGATCGTGGGCGGGGCGGGACGGACCGGCCCCAGGTCGGCGCGGAACCGGCCCAGCAGGGGGTCCACCGCGGCCGAGTGGCCGGCGCCGCCCACCTTCAGCATCCGTGCCATGCCGCCGCCCGCGCCGACGTGGGCGACCAGGGCGGCGACCTGTTCGCGCGGTCCGCTGACGGTGCACTGGGCCGGGGACGCGTGGACGGCGACGGTGACCGAGGGGAACGCCTCGCGCAGCTCGGCGAGTCCGTCCGCCGACAGTTCGACCGCGGCCATCGCCCCCGCGCCCGCACCGTCGACCTCGGCCAGCAGGGCGGTACGGGCGAGCACCACCCGGAGGCCGTCCCGAGCGCTCAGCGCCCCCGCCACGACGGCGGCGGCGATCTCGCCGATCGAGTGGCCGATCACCGCGCCGGGTGTCACGCCGTGGGCGCGCCACAGCTCGGCCAGGGCGAGCTGCATGCCGAACAGTGCGGGCTGGTGGACCCGGAAGTCCTGGGCCCCCGCGTGCTCGCCCAGGGCCTCCGAGAGCCGGAATCCCGCCAGGTCGGCGTAGTGGCCGTCCAGTGCGGACACCGCTCGGGCGAACGCCGGTTCCTCCTGGAGGAGCCGGGCGCCCATCGCCGGCCACTGCGACCCGTAGCCGGAGAACACGAAGACCGGTGCCTCGTCGAGCGCCGGGGACGGCCGCGCGGTGTCCAGCAGTGCGTGGGGGCGGCCGGCGGCGAGGGCTCTCAGCGCGGCGAGGACGCCGGACCGGTCGGTGGCGACGATCGCCGCGCGGCAGACGCCGTGGTCGCGGCCGTGGGCCAGCGCGGCGGCCAGCCGGTGCGGCGGCACGTCCCGCTCGGTCAGCCAGTCGGCGAGTGCCCGGGCGTCGCGCGCGAGCCGTTCGGTGGTCGGTGCTCCGAGGCCGATCACGGCGGGGCGCCCGTGCGGCTGGCCCGGCGGTGGTGCGGAGCGCGGCCACTCCTCGAGGACGAGGTGGGCGTTGGTGCCGCCGAACCCGAACGCGGACACTCCCGCACGGGCCTGGCCCGAGTGGCGGGGCCACACGGTGCTCTCGGTGACGACCCGCAGCCGGGACATGTCGATGTGGGGGTTGGGTTCGGTGTGGTTGCGGCTGGCCGGGATGCGGCCGTGGTGCAGGGCCAGCACGGTCTTGATCAGGCCGGCGATGCCCGCGGCGCCCTCCAGGTGGCCGATGTTGCTCTTGACCGAGCCGATGAGCAGCGGGCGGTCGTCGGGCCGGTCGGCGGCGAGGGCCTCCGACAGGGCGGCCGCCTCGATGGGATCGCCCAGCAGGGTGCCGGTGCCGTGCGCCTCCACGTAGTCGACGGTGGACGCCGGGACCCCGGCCGCGGCGTACGCCTGACGCAGCAGTCGCCGCTGGGCCAGCGGATTGGGGGCCAGCAGGCCGTTGGAGCGGCCGTCGGAGTTCACGGCCCCGCCACGGATCACGGCGAGGACCCGGTCCCCCGCCCGGCGGGCGTCGGCGAGCCGCTTGAGGACGACCACACCGCAGCCCTCGCCGCGGACGATGCCGTCGGCGGCCGCGTCGAACGGTTTGCACCGCCCGTCGGGGGCCAGCGCGCCGGCGGCGGCGAACGACGCGCTCACCCCTGGCGTGGTGAGCAGATTGACGCCGCAGGCCAGGGCGGCGTCCGCCTCCTGGAGCGCCAGCGCGCGCACCGCCTGGTGCACGGCCACCAGTGACGACGAGCACGCGGTGTCGATGGTCATGCTGGGACCGTGGACGCCCAGGGCGTAGGACAGCCGGTTGGCCGCGATCGAGCCCGCCGCGCCCTGGCTCGACCACGCGTCGGCCCGGGCCGTGTCGGCGAGGGTGAGCAGCGAGTACTCGGTGGCCGACAGCCCGACCCAGACGCCCGTGTCGGTGCCCCGCAGTCGCCCCGGCGGGATCCCCGCGTGGGCCAGTGCCTCCCAGGCGACCTCCAGCAGCAGCCGCTGCTGCGGGTCCATCAGTGCGGCCTCCTCGGGAGAGACGCCGAAGAACTCGGCGTCGAAGGAGGCGATGCCGGCGAGCACGCCCGCCTGCCGGGGCACGTCGTCGCCCGCCTGGGGCCAGCGCTCCGCGGGGACCTCGCCGACCGCGTCCCGGCTCTCCAGCAGCAGGGACCAGTACGCCTCGGCCGTGGCGGCGCCGGGGACCCGGCACGCGAGGCCCACCACCGCGACCGGCGGGAAGGCGGCCGCGCGCGCCTCGACCGCTTCGTCCGGGCCGGCGGCTTCGGCGAGGACCTTCGCCAGGTCGGTGACCGTGGGCGCGCTCCACAGCAGGGTGGGGGGCAGGTCGCGGCCGGCCCGGCGGGCGACGGCCGCGGCGACGGCGACCGTCTGCCGCGAGGACAGCCCGCACTCGCGCAGCGGGCGGGACAGGTCGGCGTCGGTGAGTTCGTGGCCCAGCTCGGTGCCCACCAGGGTGCGTAACCAGAGCAGCCATGCGCGCTCGTCGCGCGGCGTGGCCGTCACGACGCGTTCCGCAGGAAGCGGGCCCGGGCGCCGGACCGGCTGATCTTTCCGCTGGAGGTGCGCGGGACCTCTCCCGGCCCCAGCAGCACCATCGCGTGCAGTCCGATGCCGTGCACGTCGGTCAGTGCCGTCCGCACCGTGGCGATGATCTCGCTGTCGGGGACGGCGTCCGGGTCGACGCCCTTGGCCCGCTCGGCCAGCAGGACCAGCCGTTCGCCGTCGTCGGTCGGGACACCGAAGGCGGCCACCGCGTGCCTGCGGACGCCGGGGTGCGCCCGCTCGACGGTGAGCTCTATGTCCTGCGGGTAGTGGTTGCGCCCGTCCAGGACCACGAGGTCCTTGATGCGCCCGGTGATGCAGAGGTGGCCGTCGACGATCACACCGAGGTCGCCGGTGCGCAGCCAGCGGCCCTCCCCGTCCTCGACGAAGACGGCCGCCGTCTCCTGCGGCCTGCCCCAGTAGCCCAGGCCCACGTTGCCGCCGCTGACCCAGATCTCTCCCACCCGGGCCTCGGGCAGCGGCGCGGCCGTGACCGGGTCGGTGATCCGTATCCGCTGGCCGGCCGGAAGACCGCAACCGACCAGCGTGGCCACTCCGGCCGCACCCGCCGCGCCTTCCACTCCGGCCGCGCCCGCCGCGCCTTCCGCTCCTTCCACTCCTGCCACGCCCGCCGCTCCTTCCGCGCCCGCCCCTCCTTTCACTCCCGACGCTCCTTCCGCTTCGACGGCGTGTCCGGCCGCGAGGGCGTCCCGGTCCAGGCGGATCATCCGCGGCCCCTCCCCTGCGGGGGAGGCCGACACCAGTACGGTCGCCTCGGCCAGCCCGTAGGCGGGGCGGTGGGCGTGGGGCGGCAGGCCGCAGTCGGTGAACGCCGCCCGGAACAGCTCGATGTTCGCGGGCAGGATCGGTTCGCTGCCGTCGATCAGCGCGACGACGTGGTCGAGGTTCAGCAGGGCGCGATCGGCCTCGGTGACACGCGTGGCGGCGTAGGCGTAGGCGAAACTCGGTGCGGCGGTGATCGCGCCCGGGTTGGCCGACATCGCGCGCAGCCATCGGGCCGGGTCGGCGAGGAACGCCTCCGGGTCCATCAGCACCGCCCGGGTCGCCGACACCACGGGGGCGGCGAGTCCGATCACCAGTCCCATGTCGTGGAACAGCGGCAGCCAGGACACGTTGACGGTGTGCCCGGGCCGCATGCCGAAGGTGTCGAGGACCTGACGGCAGTTCACGAGGACGTTGCGGTGGCTCACCATGACGCCGGCCGGGGCCCTGGTGGACCCGGAGGTGTATTGCAGGTAGGCGATGTCGTCGGGGTCGGTCCGGACGGGTTCGGCGATGCGCTCGCCGGCGGCGGGCAGGGCGTCGACCGCCACCACCTGGCCCTCGGCGAAGCCCTGGGCGCCCGCGAACTCCTGTACGGCGTGGACCTCACGCCAGGTGGTGAGCAGCAGGGCCGGCGCGCAGTCGGCGAGCACGCCGGACAACCGCTGCCACTGCCGGGCGTCGCCCGGAGGGAACAGGGGCACCGCGATCAGCCCCGCGCGGATCACCCCGAGGAACGACGCGAGGTAGTCGATCGACTGGGCGCACATCACCGCGGCCCGGTCGCCCGCGGACGCCCGGGGCCGGATCCAGGCGGCCACGGCGTCGGCTCGTTCGTCGAGTTCTCTCCAGGTGACGGTGGTGGCCACGCCGTCACGGACCCGGGAGTGGTCGAGGTGGGTGACGGCGGGTTCGTCGCCTCGGCGGTCGGCACATCGGCGCAGCAGGCCGGACAGCGTCCGCGGGGACGGCGCCTCGGAGGTGGGGGTGGGGGTGGCGGGTTCGGCTCGTTGCACGCGCATGGGGTTCTCGGCAATCGTGGAGGGAACGGGACGGGGAACGTGAGGGGGAAAGATCACGGGGGCGCCTGCTCGGGCGGGCGGAGCAGCGTCAGCGCGGCGGTCGCGGCGACGGCCTGGAGCGCGGCCGCCACCACCAGCGCCGTGGCGTAGCCGTGTGCGAGGTCGGCCACCGCGTTCCGGGCCAGCACCAGGCCGAGCAGGGCGACGCCCAGTGCGGCGGCCATTTCGCGTGCCGCGGTCAGCAGTGCCGCGACCGTGCCGGAGTCCCGGCCGGCGACCGTGTCCAGTGGGTGGGCCGTCAGAGGCGCGGTGCACGCTGCCCCGAGGCCGAGCAGCACCAGACCGGGGACCCGCGACAGCAGGTCGGGCGCATGAGCGGTGCCCGCCAGCGCCAGGAACCCGCCGCCGCCCACCAGGCAGCCGGCCGCGACGGTCGCACGCACCCCGAACCACCTCGTCATGCGCACCACGGCGGGTGTGGCGGCCACCACCGCGATCGCGATGACGACGAGCGGCAGACTCGCCGCCACAGGGCCTTGGGCGAAGGCGTCCTGATGCACCATCGGGGTGAAGTAGACGGCCCCGCTGACCCCGATCCCCCAGGGCAGCAGCACCCCGACCGAACCGAGCACGGCGGAGTTCCGTACGACCTCGCGGGGGAACAGCGGTGTGGCGCTGCGCAGTTCGTGGCGTACGAGCGTCGTCAGCGCGGCCGCGCCCACGGCCACGGGCAGCCAGGACCAGTCCTGGCCCCACCCCACGATGGCCGCCGTCACCGCCGTGCTCGCGGCGACCGCCAGCAGTGCGGGGCCGACGGGGACCGCGGTGCGTACCGGATCGGCCCCGTCGTGCGCCGGCCTGCCGAGCAGGATCGCCGCGGCGGCCAGCGGCGGCAGGTGGGCCAGGAAGATCCATGACCAGTGGCCGTGCTGGGTGAGCACACCGCCCAGCCACGGTCCCAGCGCGAGCGCGGCGGCCAGGGCCGCGGTCCAGACGGCGGCCCCCAGGGGCCGGTGACGGGCCGGCAGCCCGGTGCGCAACAGCCGCAGGGTGCCGGGGACCACGATCGCGGCCCCTGCGCCCTGCCCCACCCGGGCAGCCACGAGAACGGCGGCGTCGGACGCCGACGCGGCGGCCAGCGACGCCGAGGCGAAGAGCGCCAGCCCCGCCCGCAGCCCCGCCGGCCCCCAGCGGTCGAGCAGCGGTCCCGTGGCCGGAAGCAGCCCGGCGAAGGTCAGCATGTAGGCGATGCCGAGCCACTGGGCGCCCGCCATCCCCAGACCGAGGTCGGTCCGAATGGACGTCAGGGCCGCGACGAGGACCGCGTTGTCCGCGGTGCTCACGAACGCGACCAGCGCGATGACGGTCAGCAGCCGGCCGGAGGACGGCCGGGGGCCGGGCGGCCGGGGGCCGGGCGGCCGGGCCGTCATGGCGACACCGGACAGGCCGGTGTGCCCGGTGAGACCGCGGGAGGGGCGACCGAACCGGACCGGTCGTCCGGGTCGGCGTACAGCACGCAGGAACAGCCGCCACATCTGCCTTCGCCACCACTTCCGATAACGAGCGCGCTTGATCGCCGGCCGGGGCTTATACGGCGCCGGCGCCCCCGGACGACGGCTCCGGCCGGGCCGGGCAGGTGCCGCGGTGTTCCGGGCTCCGGCTCCTGGGGTTCCGGCACCTCGGCGCCGGCGTCGCGGCGCTCACCGCCGTGTCAGCGGCGAAGACCGCCGGCCTCGGAACGAATGCACGGCGCACGTCGGACTCCTCGATCCACGGCGGAAAAGCGGAGTGCAAAAGCTAGGTGGGCCGTCACGGCGCCGAGAACGGGCCCGGGAAAAGATCGCCGCCCCGTGCCACGCGCACCCGAGCGGACTGTCATGCTCATGAGTGTCCTGGCTTGCGGTGGGGGTCGTGTACGCAACGACGACCGGACCCGGCGGCGGATCCGGTGGCGGGCCCGGTGCGCGGAGCGCGTCGAGGTGTGCCGGAAGCGGCGCTTCGGCGGCCGCGACCCGTGTCCGTGCGATCCCGCTGACGCCGATCAAGGACACCGGTCCCCATCGGTCCCCGCCGGTCCCCGAAAATGATCGAGGGCCGTTTTCGGATGCCTCCGAAAACGGCCCTGACCTGCGACTCCTATGAGTCGGGACGACAGGATTTGAACCTGCGACCCCTTGACCCCCAGTCAAGTGCGCTACCAAGCTGCGCCACGTCCCGGTGCGCTTCCCGCGGAGTTCCGCGTGATCGCGCGAACAGCACTTTACCCCACACCGGGCGCTGCGCCGAAGGGGGCACCGGCGCGGGACAATCGCCCCATGGGCAGCACAGGAGACAACGACGACGGCCGGCCCGCCGGCGTACGGGACCGGGACGCGGAGGGGCGGGCGCGTAACGCCCGGCCCCGGGACGGGCTGGGGCGGCCGCTGCCGTACGGCGCGCCCGGGGTGGAACGGCAGCCCGAGGGGGTGGTGCGCACACCGCGGGAGACGGTCGTGGAGGCGCAGGCCCTGCTGGACGCCGGCAAGCCGTTCCACGCGCACGAGGTGTTCGAGGACGCCTGGAAGTCGGGCCCCGAGGCGGAGCGCGCCCTGTGGCGGGGGCTGGCGCAGCTCGCGGTGGGGCTCACGCACGCCGCGCGCGGCAACGTCACGGGCGGCGCCCGGCTGCTGCGGCGTGGCGCCGGGGCACTGGAGGAGTGGGCCCGGGGCGCGGGTCAGTGGCGGCCGCACGGGATCGACGTCGCCGGACTGGCCGACTGGGCGCGGGGGCTCGCCGGAACCGTGGAGGGCGCGCACCCCGTGGTGGACGCGCGGGAGGCGGCGCCCCGGCTGCGGTGACGGGCGATCGAGGCGGCGGCCGGAGGCGACGCCCCGGCCGACGACGGACGGCCGGAGACGGCGACCCGGCCGCGGTGACGGAGGTGGCGCCCGGGCCGCGATGACGGTGATCGGAGGCGGCGCCCCGGCCGCAGAGGCGGCGCCCCGGCCCCAGAGGCGGCGCCCCGGCCGCGGGGGCGGCCGGTGGGATCCGGTGCCGTCACTGTCAGTGGCGTACGGCAGACTCGTGGTCGTGCGAGAGATTCATGTCATCGGTATCGGCGCGGGCGACCCCGACCAGCTCACCCTCCAGGCGGTCAGGGCGCTGCGGAGCACGGACGTGTTCTTCGTCCTGGACAAGGGCGAGGTGAAGAGCGACCTCACGCGGCTGCGCCGGGACATGCTGGACACGCACGTGCCGGAGGGGACGTACCGGATCGTGGAGGCGCGCGATCCGGAGCGGGACCGCCGGGCGGGCGGCGCGGCCTACTCCCCCGCCGTCGGCGACTGGCGCACCGCGCGCGCCGACATCTACGAGCGGCTGATCGCCGAGGAGCTGGGCGAGGACGACCGGGGCGCGTTCCTGGTGTGGGGGGATCCGGCGCTCTACGACAGCACGCTGGGCATCCTGGAGGAGGTGCTGGCCCGGGGCTCGGTGGCGTTCACGTACGACGTGGTGCCGGGGATCAGCAGTGTCTCGGCGCTCGTGGCCCGGCACCGGACGGGGCTGAACCGGGTGGCGCGGCCGGTGCAGATCACGACGGGGCGGCGGCTGGCCGAGGGCTTCCCGGAGGGGGTGGACGACGTGGTGGTGATGCTGGACGCCCACCAGACCTTCCGGCGGTACGCGCGGGAGGACATCGACATCTACTGGGGCGCCTACATCGGCACCCCGGACGAGATCCTCGTCTCCGGCCCCCTCGCCGAGGCCGGTCCCCGCATCGAGCGGCTGCGGGCCGAGGCGCGCGAGCGCAAGGGCTGGATCATGGACACGTACCTGCTGCGCCGCAACCCCGGGGACGCCTGAGGAAGGCGCGCGGGGCGGTGTCGCGGGCGGGTGCGCCCGCCCGGTCTACCGCAGCAACAGCTGGAGACCGCCGGCCACGGTGGCCGCGATGACGAGCCGCTCGAACAGCTTCTGGTCGATGCGGTGCACGGCCCACTTGCCGAGCAGCGCCCCGGGCACGACGAACACGGCGAGCGCCGCGTCCAGGAGCAGGGAACGGCCGTCGATCAGGCCGAGGCCCACGCTGAACGGCACCTTCGAGACGTTCACGATGAGGAAGAAGAACGCGGAGGTGCCGAGGAAGCCGAGCTTGCGGAAGCCCGCCGACAGCAGGTACATCGACATCACGGGGCCGCCCGCGTTGGCGACCATCGTGGTGAAGCCGCCGAGGACGCCGTAGGAGCGGGCCTTGACCCGGCCCGCCCGGGTGACCACGGCGTCGGGGTCGTCGGCCGCCTCGGCCGTGCGGCGCCGCCAGACCGTGACCCCCGCCATGAACAGCAGGATCGCGCCGATCGACGTCCGGACGACCGCGTCGTCGGCCCACACCAGGAAGAGGGTGCCGACGACGACACCGGCCGCGACCGCGGGGAACAGCCGCCAGAGCGTGGGCCAGTGGGCGTGCCGCCGGTAGGTGAGGACGGCCAGGACGTCGCCGGCGATCAGGATCGGCAGCAGGACGCCGGTGGAGGCGCGGGCGGGCAGGACCGCGGCGAAGATCGCCAGGCTCACCGTGTTGGCGCCGCTCACGGCCGTCTTGGAGAAGCCGACCAGCAGGGCGGCGAGGGCGAGGGCGGCGAACTCCCAGCCGGTGAGGTGCCACAAGGTCATCATGTTCATTGCAGGAACAGATGCTATGCGCACCTACCGGGCGGCGGTAAGCGGCGTCTCGCCTGACGGCGCACCCCGCGGGGCCGCGGCGCGTCCGCGTGAGGCCGGGCATCTCCACGGAGGGACGGACGAACGTGCGGCTAGTGCCTCTCCACCAGCACCGCGCTCCCCTGGCCCACGCCCACGCACATCGTCGCCAGCCCCCGCGCGGCACCCGTGCGCCGCATCCGGTGGAGCAGCGTGGTGAGGATGCGGGCCCCCGAGCAGCCGAGCGGATGGCCCAGGGCGATGGCGCCGCCGCTGGGGTTGACCAGGCCGGGGTCGATGCCCAGCCGGTCCACGCACGCCAGCGCCTGGGCGGCGAACGCCTCGTTGACCTCGGCCTCCTGCACGTCGTCGACGCTCCAGCCGGCGCGGGCGAGCGCCTTGCGGGTGGCGGGCACCGGGCCGATGCCCATCACGTCGGGGTGCACTCCCGCGGAGGCGCCGGCGACGTACCGGCCCAGGGACTCCAGCCCCAGGTCGTTCAGTGCCTCCTCGCTGACCAGCAGGAGGCCCGCGGCGCCGTCGTTCATCGGTGAGGCGTTGCCCGCGGTGACCGTGCCTCCGGGCCGGAAGACCGGCCGGAGCCCGGCGAGCCTCTCGTACGAGGTGTCCTCGCGGATGCCCTCGTCGGCGTCGACGACCACGCCGTCCGGGCGCCGGACCGGCAGGAGTTCGTCGTCGAAGTGGCCGTTCTCGCGCGCCTCGGCGGCCCGCCGGTGGCTGCGCAGGGCGAAGTCGTCCTGGCGCTCGCGCGGGACGCCGTACCGCGTGGCGACCTCTTCGGCCGTCTCGCCCATGGCCAGCAGGCCGTGCAGGTCCTTCATCGCGGGGTTGACCAGACGCCAGCCGAGCCGGGTGTCGACGGTCTCGACGCGGTGCGGGAGGGCGTCGTCGGGACGGGCCAGGACGAAGGGGGCGCGGCTCATCGACTCGGAGCCGCCCGCGAGCACGATGTCGGCCTCGCCGGCGGCGATCGTGCGGGCGGCGGCGGTGACGGCCTCCATCCCGGAGGCGCACAGCCGGTTGACCGTGGCGCCGGGCACGGTCTCGGGGAGGCCTGCGAGCAGCGCGGCCATGCGGGCCACGTTGCGGTTGTCCTCACCGGACTGGTTGGCGGCGCCCCAGTACACGTCGTCGATACGGGCCGGGTCGAGCGCGGGCACCTCGGCGACCAGCGCCCGGATCACCCCTGCGGCGAGGTCGTCGGGACGCACGGTGGACAGGGCGCCGCGCAGTTTTCCGATGGGGGTGCGGCGGGCGGCCGCGAAATGGACGGGACGCACGACTGGACTCCTGACCGACGGCGCCGCGGACGACGACACCGGGTGATCGGCACGGCACCGACGCCGTGGCACGGCACATTTAATTAGCACTGCTAGTTTCGGACTATAGACCGGTGCCCCGCCCCCTGGGAAGATCCCCGGGAACCCGCACCCACCCTGCCGGAGGAGACATGGCCGAGCACGTCCTCACGGGCACCCGGGGCCCGCTCACCGCCTACGAGTGGCCGCATCCCCGGCCGCGCTACGTCGCCCTGCTGGTACACGGCTACGGCGAGCACGCCGGGCGCTACGAGGGCCCCGCCCGCGCCCTGGCCGGCCACGGCGCCGCCGTGTTCGCCGTCGACCACGTCGGCCACGGCCGGTCGGCCGGCGACCGTGTGGTGATCGAGGACTTCGAGGACGTGGTCGCCGACGTGCACACCGCGGCCCGGCTCGCGCGGGCCGCCCACCCGGAGCTGCCGGTGGTCGTGATCGGCCACTCGATGGGCGGGCTGGTCGCCGCCCGCTACGCCCAGCGGCACGGCGACGGGCTCGCCGCGCTCGTGCTGTCCGGCCCGGTCATCGGCACCTGGGAACTCCCCGGACGCCTGCTCGCCCTCCCCGAGCTCCCGGACACCCCGGTCAGCCCGGCCGCGCTCTCCCGCGACCCCGCGGTGGGCGCCGCGTACGCGGACGATCCGCTGGTGTGGCACGGGCCGATGAGGCGACCGACGCTGGAGGCGTTCGTACGGGCCCTGGAGGCCGTCGCCCGGGGCGGTGACGTCGGCACGCTCCCCGTGCTGTGGCTGCACGGCGAGGACGACCGGCTGGTCCCGCTCGACGGCAGCCGGATCGGCGTCGAGCGGCTCAACGGGGGCCGTCTGACCGAACGGATCTACCCCGGGGCCCGGCACGAGGTGTTCCACGAGACCAACCGGGCCGAGGTGTTCGCCGACCTGACCCACTTCCTCGACGGCGTGCTCGCCCGGGAGGCCGGCCTCCTCGCCCCGTGAGGGCCGGCTGCCGCCCCCGGACCGGGAAGCCGGACCGCTCACCCCACGAGAGCGGACTGCCGCCCGCCCCACGGACCCAGAAGCCGGACCACTCACCCCATGAGCACGGACGGCCGCCCCACCGGACCGGACTGCCGCCCCACCGAGCCGCCCCACCGGACCAAACAGCCGCCCCACCGGGCCGAACGGACGCCCCACGGACCGAACGGCCGCCCCACGGGCCGGACGGCCGTCTCACGGCATCGGACGGCCACCCCACGGCACCGGCCCCGCCGCCGACCGGAGCGGGCGGGCCCCGCCCGCCGGGGCGCCCGGCGCCCGCCCGCACCTTCCTCCCCGCCGCACGCTGTGTTTGCGGGGATTCGCCCGGGGCACCCGCGCCCCCATGGAGTGGTGGCGCAGCGCCGTCGGCGGGCGCGAGGACTCCGGGCCGTCGTGGCCCGTGGGCACGTCCTGACCGGTCCCGCACGATGGCGCGGACGCCCGGAACGTCCGCGCCCGGAGCGTCCGCGCCCGTCGCCCCGTCGCCGCCGGCCGTCCGGCCCACGCCTTCGGGCGTCGGACGGACACCCGGCGTACGGGGAGGGGGCGGGGCCCGCGAAGGCGAAACGCGTCGCACCGCTCCCCCGCACGGAACGACGCGACTAGGAGAAACCTCGGTATGACTGTCGTGAACAGCCCGCTTCCCGAACCGGCCCGTCAGGTCACCTTCGACGCGTTGCAGAGCACCCTCGTCGATCTACTGGGGCTCTCCCTGATCGGGAAGCAGGCCCACTGGAACATCGTGGGCCCCCGCTTCCGCTCGATCCACCTCCAGCTGGACGAGGTCGTCTCGGCGGCCCGCTCCCACGCGGACACCGTCGCCGAACGGGCCGCCGCCCTCGGCCTGCCCCCGGACGGCCGCCCGGAGACGATCGCCTCGGCGTTCACGCTGCCGTCCCCGAAGGACGGCTGGCTGCGCGACGACGAAGTCGTCCGGGTGATCGCGGAGAGCCTGGGGGCCGCCATCGGGCGGCTGCGGGAGCGGATCGAGGCCACGGAGAAGCCGGACCCCGTCACCCAGGACCTGCTCATCGGCATCACCGCCGAGCTGGAGAAGCAACGGTGGATGTTCGAGGCGGAGAACTGGCCGCGCGACCACTGACCCACCCGGCCCGGGGCGCCCGTGCAACGACGGGGCCCCACCCTACGAAGGGGCACACCATGACCGACGCCCTCGAACTCGACGCGCTGTGGGAGGAGTTCCACCGCGTGGTGAACATGACCTCGCAGGAGCTGGCCGCCTGGCTGCGGGTGCGGGACGCCGGCGAGAACACGGAGTCCCTGCCCGACGAGGCGGGCACCCAGACCGGGCAGCACGTGCTGGCCATCCTCCAGAAGCGGCGCACCGACCTCACCGACGACGACCTCCGCGTGATGCACCGGGTCGTGGACACGGTGACCGCGCAGACCGATCCGGAGAGCGAGCCCGAGACCGAGTCGGCGGACGACACCCGCCGGCGTCACCGCCTGATGACGATCGGCCACGACCCGCTCAAGCCGTGAACGCCGCGGACGGACCGCCGGCCCTCACCTGACGGCCGGCTGCGGGCCGCCAATCGGGTGAGGGCCGCCGGCCCACAGCCGGCCGTCGAACCGCGCCCGCGTCCGCCCCGGTGCCCGCCCGCGACCGGCGAACGCGGCGAGCCGGACAGCGCCCCGCCGACCACGGCACCGTGCCCGCAGCCGCCCCGGTGCCGCCCGCGACCGTCGAACCGCGCCCGCGGCCACCTCGGCGCCGCCCGCGGAACCGGCCCCGCCGCCACCCCGTCACCCCAGACGGCTCAACGCGGCCGAGACCAGCGTCTGCACGCCGGGGACGACCACGGAGAGGTCCGGGGCGAACAACGGGCTGTGGTTGCCGGGCACGGCGGCCAGTTTCTCCGCCAGTTCCTCGCCCGGCGCCGCCTCCCACACCGCGGCCGGCGTCGTCGTGACGTACCAGTAGTCGTACGGCACGCCGTCCGGCGCGAGCAGGGAGAAGTCCTCGCTGCCCATCGCCCGGCCGAAGTCGAACACGGTGTGCGCGCCGAAGAGTTCCCGGTGGACGGCGGCGATCTCCTCGTCCAGGGCCGCGTCGTTGACCGTGACCGGATATCCGGGGATCAGATCGATCTCGGGCGGCACCGGGCAGCCGGCCGCCCGGCACTCCCCCTCCACGACGCGCCGGACCGCGCCGAGGACCCGCTCGCGCACCCGGGTGTCCTGGGTGCGCACGTTCAGCGAGAGCCGCGCCTCGGCGGGGATGATGTTGGGCTTGGTCCCGGCGTGGAACCGGCCCACCGTCAGCACCACGGACTCGGCGGCGGACACCTCGCGCGAGACCACGGTCTGCAACCGGGTGACGATGTGCGCGGCCGTCACCACCGGGTCCACCGTGGACTCCGGGCGTGAGCCGTGCCCGCCGACACCGTGGACGACGACCTCCAGGTCGTCGGAGGCCGACAGGGTCAGCCCCGGGGTGTGCGGGAAGAAGCCGGCGGGCCCGGGCGTGGCGTGCTGGCCGAGGAGCACGTCGGGGCGCGGGAAGCGCCGGTGCACCCCGTCCGCGCGCATCGCCGCCGCCCCGCCCTCCGCCTCCTCCGCGGGCTGCCCGACCACCACGAGCGTGCCGGACCAGAGTTCGCGGGCCCCGGCGAGCGCCTCGGCCGCCCCGGCCAGCCAGGTGACGTGCAGGTCGTGGCCGCAGGCGTGCATCACGCCGTCGACGGTGGAGGCGTAGGCGAGGCCGGTCGCCTCCCGCACGGGCAGCGCGTCCATGTCGCCGCGCAGCCACACCACCGGCCCGTCCCCGTTGGCCAGCACCCCCACCACCCCGGTACGGGCGACGCCCTCGGTCACCTCGAACCCGGCCGCGCGCAGCCGTGCCGCGAGGCGTGCGGCCGTGCGGTGCTCCTGGAAGGACAGCTCGGGATGGCGGTGCAGGTCCCGGTAGAACTCCTCCAGCTCCGCCGCCTTCAGCCCCGAGGTCACCTCGCGGGCCCGACGCGCGACGACGGCCGGCTCACTCATACCGTTCCCTCCCCTTCGGGATACCGATGTCCTTCGTGCCGATGTCCTGCGTACCGATGTCGTGCGTACCGACGTCCCGCGCACCGGGGTGGTGCGGGGCCCGGGGCGGTCAGAGGCCGCTCACCGGCAGGTCGAGCAAGCGTACGACCGTCTTGAGGACACCGTTGTCGTTGTTGGAGGGGGCCAGGTGGCGGGCCCGGCGGAGGACCTCGGGGTGGGCGTTGGCCATGGCGAAGGACCAGTCGGCGGCGTCCAGCATCCCCAGGTCGTTGAGGTAGTCGCCGAACACCACGGTCTGCGCGGGCGTGACGCCCAGGTCGCGCTGGAGGCGGCGCAGGGCCGCGCCCTTGTCGGCGGTGCGGTTCATGACGTCGACCCAGTGCTCGCCGGAGACCACGACCTGGTGGGTGCCGGCGAAGCGCGCGAGGGCGGGTGCGGTGGTCCGCTCGGCCGGCCCGAAGTCGAACAGCGCGACCTTGATGACGTCGTCGTCGACGGCGGTGACGTCCTCGACGACCTCGTGCCGGACGTAGTAGCGCGCCACCTCGGCCAGGAAGGCCTCGTCGGCCCGCTCGACGTAGGCCGACCGCTTCCCGCACACGACCGCCCCGACGTCGACGCCGTCGGCCGCGAGGCGCCGTACGGCCGCCACGACGTCCGTGACCACGCCCGGCGCCATCGGGTCGGAACTCACCTCCGCGCCGTCCCGGACGACGTAGGTGCCGTTCTCCGCGATGAAGACCATCCCGTCGGCGACCTCGGCGAACTCCCGCGCCAGCGTCGCGTACTGCCGTCCGCTCGCCGGGACGAACAGCACGCCGCGCTCACGCAGCCGGGCCAGCACCTCCCACAGCCCCCGCGGCACCCGCTTGTCGTCGTCGAGGAGGGTTCCGTCCATGTCGGTCACGATCAGACGGATGTCGGCGGCGGCGGCCGACGGCTCGGAGACGGACAGTTGGGGGGCGTGAGAGTAGGGCATGTCCTGCTTCCTGTACGGGGGGCGACCGGAATGTCACCCTACCGGGGGACCCCGTGTGCCCCGCGGGAGCGGTCTCCGCCGCACCGGTTCCCGGGACGGCGTCGATCACCCGGCGGCACCGTGGCGTACGGACCGCACACCGCGGGAAGGAACGGTGACGTGAGCGGGGCGGACACGCGGCGAACGGGCCGGCGCGGCCGGACACCGCGGCGGCGCACGACGCGCCGGTGTCCTGCTCACGGTGACGGGCCGGGGGCCGGACTCCGCCGCCGTGGTGCCGCGGTCCGGCGCGCCGGCCGTGCGACCCTGACCGGCGACCGCCCGTGCGGGCCATGACCGTGGAGGCCGTATGACCACCCTTGCCGACCCGTTGCCCGGCGGACGCCCCGGTGACGTGGAACGGGCCAGAGCCCTGAGCGGGGAGTTGTCGGGGCGCGGCGTGCACGGGGTCGTCCTGTCCTACGTCGACACCGCGGGTGTCGGCCGGGTCAAGACGGTCCCGGTCGCCGGTCTGCCGTCGGCGACGGCCTGGGGCGTCGGCATGTCCCCCGTCTTCGACACCTTCCTGTCGGACGACAGCGTCGTCACCACCGGCGTGCTGGGCTCCCCGGACGGCGACCTGCGCCTCTTCCCGGACCTCGACCGGCTGGTGGTGCTGGCCGGGCAGCCCGGCTGGGCCTGGGCACCGGTCGACCGGATCACCCAGGACGGCGACCGGCATCCGGGCTGCTCCCGCACGTTCCTGCGCCGGATCGTCGCCGACGCGGCCCGCGCGCACGGCCTGTCCTTCCGGGCGGGCATCGAGATCGAGTGGGTGGTCGGCCTGGACTCCGCGCCCGCCGGCGCGTTCGTCCCGGCGGCCACGGGACCGGCGTACGGCGCGATCCGGCAGGTGGAGGTGAGCGACTGCGCCGCGGACCTGCTGGCGGCGTGCGCGGCGCAGGGCGTGGACGTCGAACAGGTCCATCCCGAGTACGCGCCCGGCCAGTTCGAGATCTCCG
This sequence comes from Streptomyces sp. NPDC003247, assembly GCF_042888135.1. Lineage (NCBI taxonomy): Bacteria > Bacillati > Actinomycetota > Actinomycetes > Kitasatosporales > Streptomycetaceae > Streptomyces > Streptomyces sp. NPDC003247. The sequence goes on along the minus strand of NZ_JBIAPF010000012.1, from coordinate 187,877 downwards.
TCGGCGCCCTCGACCCGGTGGCGGCGGCCGACCGCAGCGTGCTCGTGCGCCAGACGATCCGCGCGGTGGCCCGGCGGCACGGCCTGCGGGTCTCCTTCTCCCCCGCCGTCGAGGCGCGCGGGGTCGGCAACGGCGGCCACGTCCACCTCTCCGCCTGGCGCGACGGCGTGAACCTGCACGCCGGCGGCGACCGCCGCCACGGCATGACGGCCGACGCGGAGGCCTTCACGGCCGGTGTGCTGAACCGCCTGCCGGCCCTGACGGCGGTGACCGCGCCGAGCCTGGCCAGCTATCTGCGGCTCAGGCCGTCCCAGTGGGCGGGGGTGTTCACCGCCTGGGGCCTGGAGACCCGGGAGGCGGCGCTGCGGCTGGTGCGGGGCACCGCGGGCCGGCGCGCGGAACAGGCGAACCTGGAGGTCAAGCCCGTGGACCTGGCCGCCAACCCCTATCTCGCCCTCGGCTGTCTGATCGCCGCGGGCCTCGACGGACTCGCCTCGGGCGCCACCCTGCCCGAGGAGACCTCCGGCGACCCGGTGGGGCTCGACGCCGGCCGGGCCGCGGCCCGCGGTGTGCGCCGGCTGCCGGTCTCGCTGGAGGAGGCGGTGGCGGAGTTCCGTGCGGACGACGTGCTGCGGGCCGCGCTGGGCCCGGTCCTCGCCGACGCCGTGACCGCCGTACGGCGCGGGGAGATCGCGGCGGTGGAGGGGCTGGACGACGAGCGGGTGGCCGCCGCCTACCGCTGGAGGTACTGACATGGGCGCCCGGCCTACCGCCGGAGGTACTGACATGGGCGCCCGCGGGCCGGTCCACGAGGCGCTCGACGAGCTGGAGCTGGTGGACCACCACTGCCACGGCGTGGTCACCGGCCCCCTGGACCGGGCGGGTTTCGAGACGCTGCTCACCGAGGGCGACCGCTGGCCGGGCGTCTCGCCGTTCGACACCCCGGCCGGTGTGGCGGTACGGCGCCACTGCGCGCCCGTCCTCGGCCTGGAGCGGCACGCCCCCGCCGACGCGTACCTGGCCCGGCGGGCCGAACTGGGCCCGGCGGAGGTCAACCGGCGCTTCCTGCGGGCCGCCCGTACCGGCGTGCTCTGCGTGGACACCGGGTTCGACGCGCACCGGCTCACCACCCCCGCCGAACTCGCCGGGGCGGCGGACGCGATCGCCCACGAGGTCGTACGGCTGGAGCCGGTCGCCGAGGAGGTGGCCGCGCGGGGCGTCGGGGCGGGCGGCTACGCCGACGCGTTCCGGGCGGCCGCGCTGGACGCGGTGCGCCGCCCGGGGGTGGTCGCGGTGAAGTCGGTGGCCGCCTACCGCACCGGTTTCGTGCTGGACCCGGCCCGCCCCTCGGACGCGGAGGTGACGCGGGCGGCCCGGCGCTGGCTGGCGCGCGGCGGCCGGCTGGACGAGCCCGTCCTCGTCCGCCACCTGCTGTGGACCGCCGTCGACCTGGGCCTGCCGCTCCAGCTGCACACGGGCTTCGGCGACCGCGACATCCGCCTGCACGACGTGGATCCCAGCCATCTCACGGAGTGGCTGCGCCTGACCGCGGGCACGATCCCGGTGCTGCTCCTGCACTGCTGGCCCTACCAGCGGCAGGCCGCCTACCTGGCCGCCGTGTACGAGCAGGTGTACCTGGACGTGGGGCTCACCCTGCACCACGTCGGCCCGGCCCGGGCCCGGGCGGTCCTGGAGGAGGCGCTGGAGATCACACCGTTCCGCAAACTGCTGTACAGCTCCGACGCCTACGGTGTCGCCGAGTTCTACGGGCTCGGCGCGCTGGCGTTCCGCCGGGGGCTGGGCGACCTGCTCCAGGACCGGGTGGACGCGGACGAACTGGACCTGGCCGACGCGCTGCGGCTGGCCCGGTGGGCCGGAGCGGACAACGCCCGCCGGGTGTACCGGCTCCCCGACGCACACTGAAAGTATGATCAAGCAATGTCTGACATGACCGAGACCACACCCGGATGGCTGAGCGCCGACGAGCTCGAGCTGGCGCGCGCCCGCATGCCGATCCTGTACGTCGAGGCCGTGCCCGTGCGCGTCGACGACAGCGGTGAAGTGACGAGCATCGGCCTGCTGTTGCGGATCGGACCGGACGGCAATGTCAGCCGGACCCTGGTCTCCGGCCGGGTACTGCACCACGAGCGGGTCCGTGACGCCCTGTTGCGGCACCTGGAGAAGGACCTCGGCCCGGTGGCCCTGCCCCGCGTCCCGGCCTCGCTCCAGCCCTTCACCGTCGCCGAGTACTTCCCGACGCAGGGCATCACCCCGTACCACGACCCGCGCCAGCACGCGGTGTCGCTCGCCTACATCGTGCCGGTGACCGGTGACTGCCGCCCCCGGCAGGACGCCCTGGACCTGGTGTGGTTCGACCCGCAGGAGGCGGCCTCCCCCGCGGTGCAGAGCGAGATGCCGGGCGGGCACGGCTTCCTGCTGCGGCAGGCGCTGGCCCACGTCGGCCTGTCGGCCTCCTGACCGGCGTGGGAACGGACTCCGCCCTGCCGGGCCGGCGCGCGGTGGCGATCGGTGCCGCCGCGCGCCGCCCCTGCACGCTCGTCGTGTGCCGGGGCTGCTGCTGCGGTGACGGCCGCAAGCACCCCGGCTACGACCACGTCTGGCAGCTGGACCGGCTGCGCGCGGCGGCCGCCGCGTCGGACGGCGCCTTCCAGGTCCGTACGACGGACTGCCTCGGGCCGTGCGACCAGGCCAACGTCATCGTCGTGCAGCCCTCCGCCGCCGGTCGCCGGGCCGGCGGCCGGGCCGCCTGGGTCGGCTTCGCGATGGACGACGACTGCACGGAGGAGATCCTGGACTGGGCGGCCGCGGGCGGACCCGGCGTCACCGAGCCGCCGGTCACGCTGGAGCTCCAGTTCATCAGCCCGCCCCGGGAGAAGCGGACGCGCGGCCGCCGGTGAGGCGGCCCGCGGAACATGCCGCGGGTGTGCCCCGAGAACACCCCGCGCCCAGCCCCGACGACAGACCGAACGCAACCCGACCAACCCGAACAACACGAACACAACAAAGGCCGTTCTCCCAGGTGATGGGAAAACGGCCTTCCGACCTGCGATGAAGCTGGTCGGGACGACAGGATTTGAACCTGCGACCCCTTGACCCCCAGTCAAGTGCGCTACCAAGCTGCGCCACGTCCCGTTGCCCGTCTGACCTGGGGTTTCCCCCGGCCGAACGTGCAGGAAAACCATACCGCACTCGGATCGGTGGTCGTGCACCCCTTTACGGCGGCCCGCCCCGGACCGGCTCACCCGTCCGCCGGCACGCCCAGTCCCGGATGGGCCTCCAGCAGGCGCGGTGAGGCGGCCTGGCGCCAGGAGTCGGCCAGGATGTCCCGCAGTTCGTCCTCGTCCTCCAGGGCGGCCAGCCGGACCCGGACCCAGGCGAACTGCGCCTCGTGGGCGGCGATCCAGAACTTCCCGGGTTCGGCGAGGGCCAGTTCGTCCCGCTCCTCCTTGGGGCAGCGCACGGCGAGGGAGGTCTCGTCCTCGGGCAGCGTGGCGAACATCTTCCCGGCGACCCGGAAGGTGGACATGCTCCAGGCGGTCTTCTCCGTCGTGTCCGGCAGGGACAGGGCGATACGGCGTACGTCTTCGGCGTCCGGCATGTCTCGCACCGTAGCCGCTGCCACTGACACTCAGCCGGTGGCGAGGTGCTTGTAGTACAGGGTGGTCGGTCGCAGGGCCCCGGCGGGGTCGGCCGCGTAGTCGGGGATCACCCCGGCCCTGGTCCAGCCGGCGGTGCGGTAGAGGTGCTCGGCGGGGCTGTCGGTCTCGGTGTCCAGGTGGAGCAGGGTGATCCCGGCGGCGCGGGCGGCCCGCTCGGCGGTGGCGAGGAGGGCGCGGCCGAGGCCCCGGCCGCGGGCGTCGCGGTGGACCATGAGCTTGACGAGTTCGGCGCGGTGGCGACTGTTGGGCTTGTCCGGGAAGTCCAGGCTCACCGTGCCGACGACGCGGCCGCCGTCGTGGGCCGCCCACACCGCGAGCCGGCCGGCCTCCACCCCGACGGCCCTCCCCTGCCACCAGGCAGCGGCCTCGGCATGGCCGAGGGGGGCGAGGAAGCCGATCGAGGCGCCGCCGTCCACCGTGTCGATCAGCAGGTCGGTCAGGGCGTCGAGGCGGTGCTGGAGCCGGACGGTGTCGAGCGGGGCGATGTCGGGGCGGGTGCCGTCCGGCCGGATCGTCGTCACGGCAGCACCACCGCCAGCACGTAGCGCGCCTCCGCGTCGCCTGCGCACCGGAAGCGCGTCGGGCCCCACACCCGCAGCCGCAGGCAGTCGCCGTCGCCGAGGCGGTGCACGACGTCCTGCGCGGTCACGTCGAGGGCGCCCGCCAGGACCCAGACGTGCTGTTCCAGGCCGGGGACGGGCGGCCGGTCGTAGGCGATGTCGGCGCCCGGGGCGAGCCGGCCCTCGACCAGTTCGCCGCGCAGTCCCGGGTGCGGCGGCGAGACGGAGCGGCGGACGAAACCGGAGTCGCGGTCCTCCCACACCGGCTGCTCGGCGGCCCGCAGCAGCGTCGCGGGCTCCGCCTCGACCTCGCTGAGGAGCCGGGACATGGTCCGCCCGTAGACGTGGCACAGGCGGTTCAGCAGGGAGGCGGTGGGGCTGATCTCCGCGCGCTCGGCACGGGACAGGGTGGACCGGCTCACGCCGCTGCGCTCGGCCAGCTCCCCCAGCGACCAGCCGCGTTCGGCGCGCAACTGGGCGAGGCGGGCGGCGAGACGGGCGTCGACCGCCTCCGCGACCTCGAGTGACTGTTTCATATCCGGGACTGTATCCCAGATACGGGAATCCCCTGGGGGGCCGGGTCAGTTCGTGGCGGCCGGGGTGACCTCCGCGAGCGCGTCCAGCACCTGCCGGATGAGCGGGTGGCCCTCCGCGCCGCGCCGCACCGCCGCGAAGACCCGGCGGGTCGGGGCGGCCCCGTAGACCGGGCGGACCACCACGCCCGTCAGCTCCATGCCGCGCAGCGCCGAGCGCGGGACGAGTGCCACCCCCGCGTCGGCCGAGGCCAGCGCGACGACCGCGCGGAAGTCGTCGGAGGAATGCTCCAGGCGGGGCTGGAACCCGGCGTGCTCGCAGGCGAGCACCACCACGTCGTGGCACGGGTTGCCGGGGTACGGGCCGATCCAGGGGTCCTTCGCCAGCTCGGCGAGCGGCACCCGGGGCTCGTCGGCCAGCCGGTGGGTGACCGGGACGACCGCGTCGAAGGGCTCGGCGTACAGCGGGACATGGGTGAGGCGCGGGTCGTCGGCGGCCGGGGCCCCGCGGTACTCGACCGCGACGGCGACGTCGACCTGCCGGTCGAGGACCATCGGCAGACTGGCGTCGCCCTCGGCGTCCTGGACGCGGATCCGTATGCCCGGGGCGGTATGGGCGAGCCGGGCCACCGCGGGTGCGACGACCAGGGCGATGCCGGTCGCGAACGCCGCGACGGTGACCGTCCCGGCGGCGCCGGAGCCGTAGGCGGCGAGCTCCGCCTCCGCCCGCTCCAGCTGGGCGAGGACCGCGTGGGTGTGCGCGAGCAGGATCTCGCCGGCCGGGGTGAGCCGTACGCCCTTGGCGCCGCGTTCGACCAGGCGGTGACCGGTCTCCTGTTCGAGGGCGGTGAGCTGCTGGGAGACGGCGGACGGGGTGAGGTACAGCGCGGCGGCAGCCGCCGTCACCGTGCGGTGGTCGGCCACCGCACGGAGGATGTGCAGGCGCCGCGCTTCGATCATCGGAGCGATTCTCCCAGTCCGTCCGGAGTGCTCAGGCCTCCAGCTCCGCCCGGGCCGCCACGAACGCGTCGACCGCGCGGTGGACGTCGTCCGTGGAGTGCGCGGCGGACAGCTGGACGCGGATGCGGGCCTGCCCCTGCGGGACGACCGGGTAGGAGAAGCCGGTCACGTACACCCCGCGCTCCAGCAGCAGGTCGGCCATGCGACCCGCCGTCGCCGCGTCGCCGGTCATCACGGGCGCGATGGCGTGGTCGCCGGGGAGGACGTCGAAGCCCTCGTCCGTCATCCGGCGGCGGAACAGGGCCGTGTTCTCGGCGAGGCGGACGCGCAGGTCGTCGGCGGCCTCCAGCAGGTCGAGGACCTTGAGGGAGGCCGCGGCGATCACCGGGGCGAGGGTGTTGGAGAAGAGGTACGGCCGGGAGCGCTGGCGCAGCAGGGCGACGATCTCGGCCCGGGCGGCGACGTAGCCGCCGGAGGCGCCGCCCAGGGCCTTGCCGAGGGTGCCGGTGACGATGTCGACGCGGTCCGTCACGCCGTGCAGCTCGGGGGTGCCGCGGCCGCCGGGGCCGACGAAGCCGACGGCGTGGGAGTCGTCGACCATGACCATGGCGTCGTGCCGGTCGGCGAGGTCGCAGATCTCGCGCAGGGGCGCCACATAGCCGTCCATGGAGAAGACACCGTCGGTGACGATCAGGCGGCGCCGCGCGTCGGAGGCCTCCTTCAGCCGTGTCTCCAGGTCGGCCAGGTCGCGGTTGGCGTAGCGGAGCCGGCGGGCCTTGGACAGGCGGATGCCGTCGATGACGGAGGCGTGGTTGAGGGCGTCGGAGATCACCGCGTCCTCGGGGCCGAGCAGCGTCTCGAAGACACCGCCGTTGGCGTCGAAGCAGGAGGAGTACAGGATCGTGTCCTCCTGGCCGAGGAACGCGGACAGCCGCGCCTCCAGTTCCTTGTGCACCTCCTGCGTGCCGCAGATGAAGCGCACGGACGCCATGCCGTAGCCCCAGCGGTCCAGGGCCGCGTGGGCGGCGGCGATCACCTCGGGGTGGTCGGCGAGGCCGAGGTAGTTGTTGGCGCAGAAGTTGAGGACCTCGCCGGGGCGGCCGCCCGCGGTGACGGCGACGGTCCGGGACTGCGGGGTGCCGATGACGCGCTCGGGCTTGTGCAGTCCGGCGGCGCGGATCTCGTCGAGGGTGGCGCGCAGGTCGTCGCGCACGGAGTCGAACATCATCAGTCCTAGGAGGTCTCAGAGGGTCCAGTCGAGGATGACCTTGCCGCCGCGGCCGCTCGCCGCGTCGGCGAACGCCGCCTCGAAGTCGCGGTGGCCGTAGCGGCCGGTGATCACGGGAGCGAGGTCGAGGCCGCCTTCGAGCAGCACCGACATGGCGTACCAGGTCTCGAACATCTCCCGGCCGTAGACGCCCTTGACGGTGATCATCGAGGTGACGATCCGGGCCCAGTCGACGGGGAACTCCTCGGACGGCAGGCCGAGGACGGCGATCCGGCCGCCGTGCGTCATGTTGGCGATCATGTCGCGCATGGCCTCGGGGCGGCCGGACATCTCCAGGCCGATGTCGAAGCCCTCGCGCAGGCCCAGCTCCCGCTGCCCGTCGGCGATCGTCGCGCCGGAGACGTTCAGCGCGAGGCTCACCCCGATCTTGCGGGCCAGCTCCAGCCGCTCCTCGCTGACATCGGTGATCACCACGTTGCGGGCTCCGGCGTGCCGGGCCACCGCGGCGGCCATCAGACCGATCGGGCCGGCGCCGGTGATCAGGACGTCCTCGCCGACCAGCGGGAAGGACAGGGCGGTGTGCACCGCGTTGCCGAACGGGTCGAAGATCGCCGCCACGTCGAGGTCCACCGGGACGCGGTGCACCCACACGTTGGAGGCGGGCAGGGCGACGTACTCGGCGAAGGCGCCGTCGCGGCCGACGCCGAGGCCCACGGTGGCCCGGCACAGGTGGCGGCGGCCGGCGAGGCAGTTGCGGCACTTCCCGCACACCAGGTGGCCCTCGCCGCTGACCCGGTCGCCGACCCTGATCTCCGTGACGTCGCGCCCGGTCCCGACGACCTCGCCGACGAACTCGTGCCCGACCACGAGCGGGGCGCGGACCGCCTGCCGCGCCCAGCCGTCCCAGGCCCGGATGTGCAGGTCGGTGCCGCAGACACCGGTCCGCAGGACCTTGATCAGTACGTCGCCGGGTCCTACGGCGGGCTCGGGGACGTCCACGAGCCACAGCCCGGGCTCAGCCTTCTCCTTGACCAGCGCCTTCAACGCTACGGCTCCTGTGGTGACGTCCCGGCCGCGGGCACGCCGAAGGGGCCCGCATCCGGGGAGAGGGGTGGATTCGGGGAGCAATCTGCCGTACTCCGCCCGCCCCGGTCCATCGAGGATTTCTTAAGCGGCGCCGCAGCTTTCCTTCACACCGGCCTTCACACCGGCCTACGCACCGGCATTCACACCGGCCTTCACACCGGTCGGCGACGGGCTACGGCAGCCCGTCCGCCGACGGCCGGTCGAGCCGTACGACGAGGTCGGCGGCGGTCGCCTTGATGGTCTCCAGGCCGGCCTTCCCCCAGGGCCGGGGCGCGAGGTCGGCGACGCACACCGTGCCGAGCACCATGCCGGTCGTGTCGATGAGCGGGGCTCCGAGATAGGAGCGGATGCCGTACTCGTCGACGGCCGGGTTGCCCGCGAAGCGCGGGTAGTCGCGGACGTCCTCCAGGACCAGCGCCTTGCGCCGCACGACGACGTGCGGGCAGTACCCGTACTCGCGGGGCAGCCGGCGGCCCAGCGCGGGCTTGCCGCCGCGGGCGGCCGCGCCGCCGTCCGGGGTGTGCAGTCCGGCGAAGAACTGCCGTTCCTCGCCGATGAAGTTGACCATGGCGTACGGTGCGCCGGCCAGTTCGGCGAGACGGTCCGCGAAGGCGTCGAGGGCGGGCTCCGGCCGCTCCCCGAGGCCGAGTCGGCGCAGCCGTCGGGTGCGGGCGGGAGCTTCCTCGTCCTCGGGAGTGAGCAGCAGTCGACCGGCCGGGCGCGGCGGGTCGTAGCTCATGGCCGGGCTCCGTCGCTGTGGGCGTGGGACATGGGGGGCTCCGGTGCGTCGGTTGCGGGGATCACCTGTGGGCGCCGCGGCTCGGCTGGGGTGCCGCCGGTGCGTGCGCGATGAGGTGCCTGACGAGGGTGAGCAGCGTCTGGACGCCGGACGCGGAGATCCGGGCGTCGCAGCGCACGACGGGGATCCGCGGGTGCAGGTCGAGGGCGGCGCGCACCTCCTCGCAGGCGTAGCGGTGGGCGCCGTCGAACTCGTTGACGGCGACGATGAACCCGAGGCCGCGTTCCTCGAAGAAGTCGACGGCCGCGAAGCACTCCTGGAGCCGGCGGGTGTCGGCGAGGATCACCGCGCCGAGGGCTCCCTCGGACAGTTCGTCCCACATGAACCAGAAGCGTTCCTGTCCGGGGGTGCCGAACAGGTACAGCACGTGGTGGGGGTCGAGGGTGATGCGGCCGAAGTCCATCGCGACGGTCGTCTCGACCTTGTTCTCGATGCCGTCGAGGTTGTCGGTCGCGGCGCTGACGGTGGTGAGCAGTTCCTCGGTGCTGAGCGGCGCGATCTCGCTGACCGCGCCGACGAACGTCGTCTTGCCGACCCCGAACCCGCCCGCCACGAGGATCTTCAGCGCGGTGGGGAAGGGCTCGGGGCCGTCGTCACGCGCGGCATGTGGGGCGTGTGGGGCGTGTGCGGCGTGTGCGGCGTGCGCGGCGTGTGCGGCGTGCGCGGCGTGTGCGGCGTGCGCGGCGTGTGCGGCGTGCGCACCTTGTGCATCAGGCGCATGGTGCTCGTCGTGCTCGTCGCGCTCAGAGCTGTCGTCGTAGTCCATCGAGCACTGCCTCCAGTAGGGCCCGGTCGGTGGGGTGGTGGTGGAACTCGGGGGGCTTGGTGGTCAGCGCCCCGCAGTCGACGAGGTCCGACAGCAGCACCTTGGTGACCGCGGCCGGCAGCTTCAGGTGGGCGGCGACCTCGGCGACCGGGACGGGTGCGCGGCACAGTTCCAGGGCCTGCGCGTGCTCGGGGCCGAGGTAGCCCAGGGGGGTCACCCCGGTGGCTCTCACCTGCGACATGAGGTCGAGGGCGACGGTGGGTCTGGTGCGCCCGTTGCTGACCGTGAACGGGCGCACCAGCCGTCCGGCCGCGTCGTCGAGCCAGGGCCCGTCGCCGGCCGCCGCCACGCTCAAGGCCCCATCACCGACGGTTCGACGGCGTGCTGCCGGGGCGCCGTCACCAGGTAGGGGCGGACGCTCTTGACCAGCATCGCCATCTCGTACCCGAGGACGGCGGCGTCGGCCTCGCGGCCCGCGAGCACGGCGAGACAGGTGCCGGAGCCGGCCGTGGTGACGAACAGCAGCGTCGAGTCGAGTTCGACGACGACCTGGCGTACGTCCCCGCCGTCGCCGAACCGTACGCCCGCGCTGCGCCCGAGGGAGTAGAGGCCGGAGGCGAGGGCGGCCATGTGGTCGGCGCTGTCGGGGTCGAGGCCGTGGACGGACTTCACGAGGCCGTCGCAGGAGAGGAGGACCGCACTGGTCGTGTGCGGTACGCGCTGCACGAGGCCGCTCATCAGCCAGTCGAGATCGGAGACATGGCCGGTCGGCGCGTCGCTCGCCATGGTGGATCGACTCCTAGGGGTACGAAGGTCCGCGGGAGCGGTGGGGGTCGGGGTCAAGGTGGGGGTGGGGATCGGGGTCAGGGTGGGGGTGGTCAGGGGGGTGCTCATCCGGCCGGTGTGCTCCCGTCGTGCCGGGTGGTGGGGTGGTGGTCGTGACCGTCGGCGCGGTGCGCCTCGCCGGGGGCGGGTGCGGACGCGGTGTGGCCTTCGGCCAGGGGCGGCGGGGGCGCGAGGGGCTCCGCCGGTCCGGCGGCGGCCGCTCCCGGGACCTCCGCCTCCAGGCTCTGCTGGGCCTCGGCGAGGCCGATGCCGCGCTGGAAGGCCGCCATCAGGCCGGGATCGTGGCCGACGGGCCGGTCGGTGTCCTGACGGGGCGCCGGGCCGCCGCGCAACTGGGGCACGATGTGCTCCTGGGCGCGGCGGCGGGGCAGTCGGGGCTTGCCCATCGTGCCCCGGACCGCGCCGCCCGCGCGCGGGAGCGGCGCCTGGCCCGCGTGCCCCTCCACGACGGGCCGGTCGCCGGACCGGATGCCGGGCACGGCCTCCGCCGGGTTGGGCCGCTCCCCGCGCGCGCCGCGGACGGGCAGGGGGGCCGGACCGCGCCCGTCCGCCCGTCGTCCGTCGTGCCGGGTCCGGCCGTCCGGGCCCGGCACCCCGTCGGGGGCGCGGGTCGCGGGGTCGGCCTCGGGTTCCGCGGACGTCACGGGCGGCGTCAACGGCGACCACGCCCGGCCGGACACCTGGTGCGGCCCCGCCGAGGACGGAGCCGTACCCGCGGCCGACGTGTCCGGTGCCGACACGACTTCGGTCCGATGGCGGCTGCCGGTCGTGACCGGGGCCGCGGACACGGCTGGGGCCGGGGCCGGGGCCGGGGCGGCCAGGTAGACCGGGTCGGCCGGGTGGGTGGCCGCTGTGTGCGGGGCATCTGTGTCGGGAGTACGACGGGGCTGAGGGGCCGGGACCTGAGGGCCGTCGAGGGCGTCGGGCCGAGGCCGGCCCTGGAGTTGAGGCTGGCCCTGGAGTTGAGGCTGGGACTCGGGCTGGGGTTGAAGCTGGGACTCGGGCCGACCGAGGGGGTCGGGCCGGGACGGGAGCCAGGGCTGGGGTCGACCGACGCCCTGGGAGCCGAGGGCGCCGACCGCACGGGGGGAGCTCTCCGGTCCGGCCTGGGGCTCGACTTGGGGCCAGGCCTGGGGCCCAGCCTGGAGCTCGACTTGGGTCCCAGCCTGGAGCTCGACTTGGGGCCCGGCCTGGGGCCCGGTCTGGAGCTCGACTTGGGTCCCGGCTTGCAGCTCGACTTGGGGCCCGACCTGGGGTCGGTGCTGCGGCTCGGCCTGGGGCCCGGTCTGGAGCTCGACTTGGGGCCCGACCTGGAGCCCGGCCTGGGGCCCGGTCTGGAGCCCGACTTGAGGCCCGACCTGGAGCTTGGCCTGGGGCCCGGCCTGGGGGCGGTGCTGCGGCTCGACCTGGGCCCGGCCGCTCTGCCGTGATGCGGTCGCGCTCCAGGTTCCGGCTCCGATCTGCGGCTGGTCAGCAGTTCGTGTCCCGACCGGGGCTTGGGCTTGAGCTGGGGTCTGCGCCCGGGCCGGGGCTAGAGCTGGGTCCTGCGCCTGCGCCTGGGCTTGCGTCGGGGCCGGAGCTCGAACCGGAACCTGCCCCTGAGTGTGGGCTTGCATCGGGACTGAGGCTTGAACCGAGGACAAGGCTTGAGCCGGAGCGGGTACGGAAGCCGAAGCCGGAACCGGTGCGGCAGCCGGAGCCGGAACCGGTGCGGCAGCCGGAGCCGGAACCGGTGCGGCAGCCGGAGCCGGAACCGGTGCGGCGGCCGGAGCCGGAGCGGGTACAGCCGGATCGCAGGCCGGAACCGGTGCCGGTACGGGTGCGGGAGCCTGCGCAGGGGCCTGCGCCTGGGCCGGAGTTCGGCTTCGAGAGCCGGCCGAAGCCAGGCCCGGAACCGGTGCCTGGGCCGCGTGCCGCCCCGGGCGCTCGGGCCGGACCGGGGCCGAGGGCGGGACCCGCCCCCCGGGCGGGGCCGGAGCCGCGGCCTGGATCGCCCGGGCACCCCGCGCCCGGGCACCGTCCGCCTCCGCCGCCCCTCCCCTGCCGCGTTCCTCCGTCTGCGGCACGGGTGCGTCCGGCGCCGGCGCCGGCGCCGAGCCCAGCACGGCCTGCGGTACGACGAGTACGGCCTGGACGCCGCCGTAGATGTTGGTCTGGAGGCGGACCCGGATGCCGTGCCGGCGGGCGAGCTGGGAGACGACGTAGAGGCCGATGCGGCCGTCGGCCAGCAGGCGGCCGACGTTGACCTGGTCGGGGTCGGCGAGCAGGGCGTTCATCCGGTCCTGTTCCTCGACGTGCATGCCGAGCCCGCGGTCCTCCACCTCGACGGCGAGACCGGAGGTGACGAGGTTGGCGCGCAACAGCACCTGGGTGTGCGGGGCGGAGAACACGGTGGCGTTCTCGACGAGTTCGGCGAGCAGGTGGATGACGTCGGCGACGGCGTGGCCCCGCAGCTCGCCGTCGATCGGCGGCACCAGCTTGACCCGCGAGTACTGCTCGACCTCGGCGATGGCGGAGCGCAGCACCTCGGTCATGCAGACCGGGTTGCTCCATTGCCGCCGGGAGACCGCCCCGCCGAGCACGGCGAGGTTCTCGGCGTGGCGGCGGATGCGGGTGGCGAGGTGGTCGACGTGGAAGAGGCCCTTGAGGAGGTCGGGGTCCTCGATCTCGTTCTCCAACTCGTCGAGGATCGAGATCTCGCGGTGCACGAGCGACTGAAGGCGCCGCGCGAGGTTGACGAAGACCTCGAGTTTCTGTTCGCTGCCGGCCTGGCTGGAGAGCTGGGCCGCCCGGACGACGGCGTCGACGGCCGCCTCGTGGGCGCGGGACAGGTCGGCCGCGAGCAGTTCCAGCTCGTCGGCGTCGGCGGGCGGGCGGCCGCGCGTGGTGCGCCGGGGCGGGACCTCGCCACGCCGCAGCGCGTCGAGCAGGGCGCGCAGGTCGGCCGTGTCCCGTGCGCTGTCCTGGCGCAGGGCGTCGATGCGGTCGGCGACGGAGCGGGCGGCGCGGTCGGCGGCCACGGCGGCGATCAGGATGCCGGCGGTGGTCACCCCGAGGGCGCCGGTCAGCACGGCCCACAGGGTCGGGCCGGGCCGGGTGCCGGTGGAGCGCACGGCGAACAGCACGGCCGCGCAGGCGCTGAGGGCGACGGCGGTCGGGGGGAGCACGGCGAGCCGGAGGAGCTGAGGCCGTATGTGTGTCTCGGCCGGTGCGGGAGCGGTGCGGGCGACCGGTCGTCCGTGCCGTCCGCCCTCACGGCGGTCTGCGCGTGCGGCCGGTGCGCGGAGGTGAGACATCGGGGTCCTCGTACTGTCCGTCGGGCGTGGTGGTGCGCGCGGGGTGCGCGACTCGGGCATGCGCCATCGCGGTGTCGGTCGAGAGAGCCGGAGATTCGGCCGCACGTCGTCCGACGGACACTCACAGTAGTCGCCAAGGCATCATGTGCGGTGGGCAGTTGACAAAGTCACCCGGGCAGGGTCCCGCTCTGGTATGAGGTCTCGTACGCAGGACCGATAACACGCCGACTCCTTCGGTACCGGAGTCGAAAAAAGACGATCAGACCTGGTCGCGGCCGGTCTTGAACGGAACGGGAGGGCCCGGGGAGTTCCTCGTCCCCCGGGCCCTCCGCGTCGCGCCCGCCCCCGTCATGCCGTCACGCGCCCGTCCCTTCAGGGTGGTTGCGAGCCGTCCGGCCCCTCTGCGACCCACCCGGAACATCACGCTGCGTATCAGCCTTGGCTCGGGGTGATGTGCCGTGGGACCGGCCTCCCGGAAGGGTCACCACCTCCCGGAAGGGTCACCACCTCCCGGAAGGGTCACCACCTCCCGGGAGCGTCACCACCTCCCGGGAGCGTCACCCCTCGTCGCACGGGTCGAGTTCGCCGCGCGGCCGGCCGCCGTCGGAGCCGTGCGGCGCGTCGGCCGTGCGTCCGCACGGAAGGTCGTCGCCCCCGGGCGCGCCGGACGGATCCACCGCCGGCTCACCCGCGCCGGCTCCGTCCGGCGCCCCTTCGGGCGTGCCGCCGCCCCGGCGCGGACCGGACAGCACCTTCACGATCGCCGCGCCGGTGGCGAGGCCGAAACTCCCCGCGTCCACCGCCGAGGCCCCCAGCCAGGTCATCGCCAGACCGGCCCCCGTACCCGCGAGGGCGCCGAGGACCACCACCTGATTTCCATAAGCCGTCCGGGACGGTGACGCGTCCTCGCCCACGAGTGCGGACCGCACCAGGTGCAGCAGCATTTCGATCCGGGACCAGAGCCTGGAGGTCCTGCTCACCGATTCCCCTCCTTGCACGCCGATCGGAGTTCCCTCGCTTCATAGGAGCAGGCCACGGGGTGTCCCACCATCTGTCACGCCAAAGCCAGATGAAACCCGGCTCCGAAACGACTCGCAGTGGGACGACGCATCACCAGGTTGGGACAATCACTGTCCCGTCCTGGCTTGGGACACCTATCCTGGTGGACGTTTCGGGACGCTGCCGGACAGCGTCCCCGAAGTCGGGGGAGCCAATGAATGACGAGGCAGAGGGTCGAATCGATCCCTCTCCGGCCACCAGCACGGAAGATCTCGCGCGTTTTCTGCGCATGCTCCGCGCCAGGGCCGACAGCCCTTCGTACCGGGATCTCGAGAAATCCGCCGCCACCCTGGGAAGGGGACGGGCACTGCCCCGCACCACACTCGGCGAGGTTCTGCGCGGACGCAGGTTTCCCAGCAAGGCCTTTCTGCTGACCTTCGTCGAGTTGTGCGGAATCCAGCCGGGCGAGATGCAGGCGTGGGAGAACACCTGGAATCGGCTGGCGGTGCAATACAAGGTCACCGAGCCGACGGAGGGACGTGAGGCGCACCCTCCGCAACTCGTGGTCCACACCAGGAAGCGGATCGGCGAACTGGAAGAACAGACGTCACAACTGCGCACACGCCTGCGGCAGCAGGGCCAGGCCCTCGAACAGGCCGCCAGGGCGCTGACGGCCGTGGGCGCGGCACTGCAACGCCAGGGGCACTGGGCGGAGGCGGAGGCGGTCTACGCCACCGTGGTCGAGTTGCAGCGGGTCCCGCCCGCCTCCGACGTGCAGATCCTCGTCCGCGCGCAGCGCGGCATCGTCGAGATCCTGATCGCGCAGGGCCGGTACGGCGACGCGGAGACGGCGGCGGAGCTGCTGGCCGGCGAGTGCGTGAAGGAGCTGGGCGCCGACCACACCGAGACGCTCGGCGCCCAGCAGCTCCTCGCCGCTCTGCGCTCCGCGCCGCCCCCGCCCCCGTCGCCGTCGCCGGGCGCCGCGCGGCCGGAGCCGGCGGGCGGCTCCGAGCCCCTGGTCCTCGTGGGGACCGACGTCACGGAGCGGCGGCCCGACCGGACCGCGTCCCGGGGCCGGGTGGCGGGCGCGCTGCCCGCGATCTGGAACCTGGAGCCGCGCAATCCCGAGTTCACCGGCAGGGACAACATCCTGCGCGCGCTCCGGCAGCGGTTCGGGCAGGGCGGTCCCTCCATGGTCCAGACGTTACGGGGACCGGGCGGGGTCGGTAAGACCCAGATCGCCGTCGAGTACGCGCACCGGCACTCCGACGCGTACGACCTCGTCTGGTGGGTCGCGGCCGAGGACCCCTCGCTCGTCGGCGAGCAGATCGCCGCGCTCGCCGTCGAGCTGGGCCTCGTCGAGCAGGGCACCGACACGGCGACGGCGGCCGCCGTCGT
The DNA here is from genome assembly GCF_042888135.1 of Streptomyces sp. NPDC003247. Taxonomy (NCBI): domain Bacteria; kingdom Bacillati; phylum Actinomycetota; class Actinomycetes; order Kitasatosporales; family Streptomycetaceae; genus Streptomyces; species Streptomyces sp. NPDC003247. The sequence goes on along the minus strand of NZ_JBIAPF010000012.1, from coordinate 171,726 downwards.
GAAGTCGCAGCTGCGCGGCCGGGACCGCTGGCTGATCATCTTCGACAACGCCGAGGAGCGGGCGGCCGTCTCCGAGTGGCTGCCCGGCGGACCGGGGCACGTACTGATCACGTCACGGGCCGGCGGCTGGGAACGCGTCGCCGCGACGGTGCCGGTGGACGTCATGGGGGAGTCCGAATCCGTCGCCCTGCTCCAGGCCCATTGCCCCGAACTCAGCCACGGCGAGGCGGAGTCGCTGGCCGAGGAACTGGACTACCTCCCCCTCGCCCTGTGCCAGGCCGGCGGTTTCCTGGCCGAGACGGCCACCGAGGTCGGCGACTACGTCCAGCTGCTGCACACCCACCCCGCCGCCCTGCTGAGCGAGGGCGAGGCCGGGGACTACCCGCGGTCCCTGGCCGCGGTGATCGGGCTCAGCCTCGACCAGCTCACCCGGGCCGACCCCATCGGGCTGACCACCGTGCGGGTGTGCGCCCTGCTCGCCCCCGAGTCCATTCCGGTGCGCTGGCTCATGGCCGTGGACGACATCACCACCGGCGACGACGAGGCCCTGGCGCCCCTCGCCGAGGTCGCGGGCGACGAGATGCTCCTGCGCCGCGCCATCGGCACGGCCGTCCGCTTCGGCCTGGCGAAGAGCAACCGGGACGGCGTCCGGCTCCACCGGCTCGTCCAGGGGGTGATCCGCGATCTGCTGCCCGCCAGCTCACGGGAGCGCGTCCGCCGCCACGCGCGCGCCCTGCTGGTCGCCAACCGCCCGGGCGACCCCGAGGACCCGGCGACCTGGCCGGAATGGGCCCGCATCGTGCCCCACCTCCTCGCCGTGGAGCCGACCACCCCGACCGACCCGCACCTGCGCACGCTCTCCTGCGACACGTCGTGGTACCTGATCGAGCGGGGCGACGCGGACGCCGGGGACCGGCTCGCGCGCCCCCTGCGCGAGGCCTGGCTGCGCGACCTGGGCCCCGACGACGTGCACGTCCTGTGGGTGACCCGGTGCCTCGCCCGCGCCCTGCGCGAACAGGGCCGCTACGAAGAGGCCCGGGTCCTGTACGACGACACGCTGCCGCGGTACCGGCGCGTCCTCGGCCGGAAGCACACCGACTCCCTCCGGCTGGCCCACGGCTCGGCGATCAACCTCAGGCTCCTCGGACGGTACGAGGAGGCCAGGGCCCTTCAGGCGGCGACGCTCGAGTCGTACCGCCAGGTGCTCGGCGAGGACCATCCGCACTCCCTGCACTCCGCCAACCACCTGGCGGTCGACCTCGGCACGCTGGGCCACCACGACGAGGCCAGACGGCTCCACGAGGACACGCTGGCCCGCTACCGGCGGGTCCTGGGCGACGACCATCCCGACACCCTGCGGTCGGCGAACCACCTCGCGGCCGACCTCATCGCCCTCGGCGAGTACGCCGAGGCGCGGGCGCTGGACGAGGACACGCTGGAACGCTGCCGGCGCACCTTCGGCGAGGAGCACCCCTACACGCTCCGTGCGGCCGTCTCCTACGCGACCATCCTGCGCAAACTGGGGCGTCTGCAACCGGCCCTGGCCCTCCAGGAGACGACGCTCGTCCGCTCCCGGCAGATCCTGGGCGCCGACCACCCGCAGAGTCTGCGCGCCGGGCACGCCCTGTGCGAGATCCTGCTGCACCTGAACCTGCTCGACCGCGCGGCGGATCTCCAGGAGGAGACCGTACGGCGCTATCGGCGTGTACTCGGCGACGACCATCCGGAGACGAGAAACGCGGTGGATCTCCTGGAAAAGATCAGCGAACGTCGTACACCAGGGCGGAAAAAATGACCATGCCACAGCGCCGAAAAGCAGCTGGATTTCGCCAATAATGGTCATGCCGATAGCCAGACGACACGCAGGACATCTACGATTGTCGGGGCGTCAACTTCCGATCATTCCGTGAGAGTGAAATGGGTGAGCACCGGAAACCGCGGCATCCGGCGTCACGGATAGCACAGAGCGGATTCCGGTTCGGGAAGGTTCAGTGCACTTCCATGCTCGCGAGTAGCGTGCCTCCCGTCATGTCGTCCCGAGTAAGGAATGAGTCATGCCGGATGTCAAGATCGCGTTGGCGACCACCAGGCCGCGCCCGGAGATCAACGTCGATCACGACATGCCGCTGCTTCTGGCGGCCCTGAACGAGGAAGGCGCCAAGGCCGTTTCCGTCAACTGGGACGACCCGGAAGCCGCCTGGGAGGAATTCGACCTCGTGGTGATCCGGTCCACCTGGGACTACACCTGGCGGTCGGCGGAATTCATGGAATGGGTGGAGCGGGTCAGTTCCCTGAGCACGCTCCTCAACCCGCCGTCCGTGGTGCGCTGGAGCGCGGACAAGTACTACCTCTCCCGCCTCGCGGAGGCGAACGTCCCGGTGGTGAGGACCCACTACGTCGCCCCGGGCACGGAGCCCACCCTCCCGGCCTCGCACGAGTTCGTGGTGAAACCCGCGGTCGGAGCGGGCGCGCGCTACGCGGCCCGGTACCAGCCGGCCGACCGCGACACGGCCCTCCAGCAGATCCGCCGCATGCACGGCGAGGGCTTCACCGCGATGGTCCAGCCCTACATGACGGCGATCGACTCGAGCGGCGAACGCGCCCTGGTCTTCTTCGACGGCGCCCTGCTGCACGCCATCCGGAAGAACGCCGTACTGGCGCCGAACGTCCCGTTCGACCAGCGCAAGGTCGCCCACCCGGGCCTGGAGCCGTGGAACCCCACGCAGCACGAGGTCGAGGTCGCCCAGAGCGCCCTGTCGGTGGTACCGGACGGACAGCACCTGTTCTACGCACGCGTCGACATGGTGGACGACGAGAACGGCCGGCCCACCGTGATGGAGCTGGAACTCGTCGAGCCCAACCTCTTCCTCGCGGTGCAGCCGGACTCCCTGCCCACCGTCACCCGCGCCATCGTCGACACCGCCGTACGCGCCGGAGAACTGAAAGACCGTCAAGTAGCGGAATCACGCTGAGAGACGGCGCTGAGAGACGGCGCTGAGAGACCGCGCTGAAGGATCGCGCTGAGAGATCGCGCCACAACGGGGAGGGCAGCGGTGGTCACGGCCGACGAGTCGCACGACGAGGCCGCTCTCCCCTATCGCTGTCCGGCGAACCTGGGAGAGCCCCCACAGTTCCCGGTCCTGCGCCAGGGGCCGGGCATCGACCGCCTGCCCACCTCCACCGGGGACAGCGCGTGGCTGGTGACCAGCCACGACGGTGTGAGGACCATGTGCGGTGACCCGCGCGTGGGCAAGTCCCACGCGGACCCCTCGCGGGCGCCCCGCCTGTGGGACGCCGCGCTCATGGAACCGCAGAGCGGTCACGCGGACGAGTTCGCGGTCCACTCCCGCTGGCGGCACACGCTGTCACGGCACTTCAGCAGCCGGCACGTCGAGCAGCTCAGGCCGCACGTGGAAGAGGTGCTGGGGCGCATCGTGACGGACCGGCTCGCCGAAGGACCGCCGATGGACGTCCGTACGGGTCTGGCGCAGCCCTTCGCCGCGACGGTCATCTGCGACCTCCTGGGACTTCCGCACGCCCTCCGCCCCGCTCTGGTCGCGTGGTCGGACACGGCGCGCGCACGCGGCAGGGCCCGGGAGGCGGCCGCCCGTCGCGGCGCCCTCCGGCAGCGGATCGACCGGGTGCTCGACGACGTCCGGGCCGAGGCCGGCGACTCCACGGCGGACGACACCCTCGTCAGGGACATGGCGCTCGCCCGGCCCGGAGCCCACCGGCTCGCCCGCGAGGAGTGGGCGGACGCCGTCCTGGACGTGTTCCTCGCCGGCTACGACACCATCTCCACCCGCATCGTCCACGGCACCGCCTACCTCCTCGACCACCCCGAGCAGTTCCGGGCCCTCACGGGAGACCCGGCGCTGATACCGGGGGCGGTGGAGGAGATCTTCCGCCTCGCGGTCCCGGGCGGCAGCTGGATACCCCGCTACGCGCGCTCCGACATCCCCCTGCCGCACGCCACGGTCACGGCGGGCGACCTGATCGTCCTGTCCTTCCAGTCCGCCAACCGGGACGAACGCGTCTTCCCCGAGGCCGAGCGCTTCGACATACGCCGGCACCCCAACCCGCACATCGCCTTCGGACACGGCACCTTCTACTGCCTGGGCGCCGCGCTCGCCCGGCTCGAACTGAGCGTCTACCTCGCCGCACTGACCCGCTTCCCGGGACTCGGCCCGGCGTCTCCGGGCCAGGAACACGTCCTGGCCGAGGCGACCGTGACGGGCGGACTCGAACACCTCCTGACCACCTGGGACACCGACGGCTCCGTCTGACCGTCCGTCACCCTCCCCCGTCACCGGCACCTGTGTGAGGCCGCCGCACCCGGGGCCGCTCGGCGCCGGCAGGCGTCCTCGCGGCGGCGGGCGTCCTCCCGGCAGCGGGCGTCCTCGCGGCAGCGGGCGCCCTCGCGGCAGCGGGCGCCCTCGCGTCGGCGGGCGTCCTCGCGGCAGCGGGCAGGTCTCCGTCCGGGCTCTCCGGAGCCGACGGGAGGGCCGCATCGTACGAGGCTCCCGGGCCGGCACCGGACCGGCCTGCCATGGACACGTCTTGCACGTCAACCTCCTGGTGAGCCATACTCCGCTTCCCCCCACAACCACTGATCACGACCGTCCGCGAGCCCGCCTCGCACCGGCCGCGATCAGCCGCGGCGCCCGTGTCGCCGCACCCGATGCCGTCCACCTGACATCCCGTGGAGCCCTGCCCGATGGGCGCAATCCTGCGCGCGCTGCGCGCTCTCCTGCTGCTCGCCGGCTTCTATCTGCTCGGCGTCCTGCTGCTGGCGGTGCTCGCCGGCATCGACTACCTGCTGTATCTGCACGCCCCGTCGGGCGTCGCGGCGAAGCTGTACCTCGTCTCCGTGCTGCTGGCGGTTCCGCTGGTCCGCGGCCTGTTCATGCTGCGCACGCCGAAGGCGGAGGAAGCTCCCGGCCTGCCCGTCACGGAGGCCGACGAGCCCGTGCTGTGGCGCACCGTACGGGAGCTGGCCGACCGCATCGGCACTCGCGCGCCGTCCCGCATCGTGCTGATGCCGGACGTCAACGCGGCCGTCGCCGAGGACGCCCGCCTGCTCGGCCTGTTGCCCGGTCCCCGCCGCCTCCACCTCGGCGTGCCTCTCCTCCAAGGGCTGACGGAGGCCCAGCTCAGGTCGGTCCTCGCGCACGAACTGGGCCACTATTCCCACGCCGACACCCGCCTCACCGCGCTCACCCTGCGCGGCCGCGCCCAGATCCTGCGCACCATCGGGCACTTCGAGGAACGCGCCGGGAAGACCGCGGCACGCGAACAGGCCCGGCAGGAGAAGAAGAACGCCAGGGCCGCGGCCAAGGGCAAGGAGACGAGCGAGGTCGACACCCGGCACCGGGGCGTCACGTACCGCGCGATGGCCCGGATCTACACCGCGTACGCCAAGCTGTACTTCCGCGCCACGCTGGCCGGCGCCCGCGGCCAGGAGTACGCCGCCGACGCCGCGGCCGCCCGCATCGCCGGCCGGGACGCCACCGCCTCGGCGCTGCGCGAGATCCCGGTGCTGGACGCCGCGTTCGGCTTCTACATGCATCACTACGTCAGCCTGGGCGAGGACGCCGAGCTGCTGCCGCCGCGCGGTGAGGTGTTCGGCGGTTTCGGCCGGATGCTGAGCGCTCGCCAGCTGGAACTGGCCGGGCTGCGCGCCGAGCTGCCGACCGAGCCCGCTTCGCCGTACGACTCCCACCCGCCGATCGCCGACCGCGTCCGCCGTATCGAGGCGCTGCCCGCCGACGACCGCACCGACGAGGGCGGGGGCGCCGCCCTCGCTCTGCTGTCCGACCCCGAACGGACCCTGGCGGCCCTGGAGGACGCGGTCCTGGCGGAGGAGGTGCGGCGGTTCCGGCGTACGGCCGACTGGCCGGAGTTGCTCGACACCTCGATGACCAGCCGGTTCGTGAGCCTCGACACCCCCCTGCACCGGGCCCTGGCCATGTACACCAAGGCGCGCCCGACCCTGCCCGCCCTGCTCGGCCTGATCGACGACGGCCGGGTGTGGCAGCTGGCGCGGCGGCTGCCGCTGTCCGACGAGGCGGTGGCCGCGAAGGGGCGCGTCTTCCGGGAGTTCGTGCGGCCGGCCCTGGCCGAGTCGCTGCACCGCATGGTGCTGGCCGAGTTCAGCGCACGCGCCCGACTGCGCTGGGAGTTCTCCTGGGAGCGGGCGGCGACCGCGCGGCTGCTGCCCGCGCCGGGCGAACCGGCGCCGCCGTCCGGCACGGCGCTGAACGACCTGATCGGACCCGCCGTGGCCGCCGCGGTCGCCGACCACCCGGACACCGGCCCGCTGCGCGCCTTGCTGCCCCCTGCTCCGACCGACCCCGCCGACCGAGAAACGGAAAGTCCCCGATGACCGTAGTGCTGTGGATCCTCGCGATCCTGGCCGTACCCACGCTGCTCGTCCTCGGGTGGCTGGCCTGGGTGTTCCTCAGGGAGTTCTTCTCCCCGAGCCATGACGAGGACGCCGCCGCCGAGGCGGCCGAGAAGCTCGGGCTGCTGCCCGCCGACCGGCAGGACACCGAGCACGCCGGCCCGCTGCCCGCGGGCTGGGAAGCGGCGCTGGGCCGCGTGGGCGACGGCGACTGGCTGGCGGCGGCCGAGCTGCTGCGGGGCATCGGGCGGGACTGGGACCGGCGGTCGATGGCCGTCGCGTTGCTGGGCGGGCTGGCCGCGGAGGACGACGCCTGGCTGCTCGCCTGGGAGACCGCCCACCCCGACGACCCGGACGCCGCCGTGGTCCGGGCCACCAGCACGGTCACCCTCGCCGGGCGGATCCGCGGCGCCAAGCGGGCCCAGTACACGACGGAGGAGCAGTTCGCCGGCTTCCACCGGATGCTGCAACGCTCCCGCGACGAGATAGCCCGGGCGGCGGCGCTCGATCCCGACGACCCCACGCCGTACGTCACGGAGATCTCGCTGGCGCTCGGCCTGGGCTACCCGCACTCCGAGATGGACAAGCTCTGGGCGGAGATCACCGCACGCGCCCCGCACCACTACGAGGGGCACTGGTGGGCGCTCCAGTACTGGTGCAAGAAGTGGCGCGGCTCGGAGCGACTGGCCATGGAGTTCGCCGAGCAGGCCGCGGCGAAGGCGCCGCCGGGCAGCCTGCTGACCGTGTTCCCGCTGGTCGCCCACTTCGAGCACGACGAGTCCGACGACGACACCGAGGGCGACCGCACGCCCGGGATGGTGGCGCGGGTCGACGCGGGCCTGGCGGACGCCGCCGCGGCCGACCCGACCCATCCGCGGCTGCCGGAGCTGCGCCACCTGCTGGCGTACTACCTCTCGCTCCAGGACCGGGACGAGGTGGCCATAGAGCAGTTCCGGCTCGTGGACGGGCATGTGAACGCGCTGCCCTGGCGCTACCGGGGCGACATGGCGGCGTACTACTGCAGGATCCGCAACTCGTCGGCGCAGGTGGTCGCCGCGGGCTGACGACGGCCGGAACGGGGGCGGCACTCGATCTTCACCGAGTACCGCCCCCGCGTACGGGAAGAACGCCCGCGAACGGATCACGACGTCGCGAACGGTGAACTCCCCTGCCGCCCGCTGCCCCGCTGATCAAGGCCGTGTACCGCCGGGTCAGCCCTCGCCCACGAGGTCGAGGTCGTCACGAGACGTCCCCGGGGTGATCTCCGGAACGGGCCACTCGCGGTTCAGCGGCAGGGACACATCCCGCCACCAGGGGTGCGTGGGGAGGGCTCCGGCAGGCTCGAAGGGCCGGCCCGGAATCGGGACGGCGACCGCCTGTCCGACCGCCTCGGCCGCGGCCAGGGTCCACTCCCCCGGCTCGGCCCAGGGATGCAACGAGAGGTTGAACGTCCCCCAGTGGATCGGCAGCATGACCCCGCTCGGCCGGCCTTGCTGGAGGTCGAGATGGCTCTGGACCCCTTGCGAGGGGCTCATGTGAATGTCCGGCCACGCGCCGGGCAGCGGCGCGGAACCCGTGTGGTTCTTGGGCCAGAACTCGGAGTACGCGCCGATCTGGATCATCGTCGCGTCGAACGGGCCGTGCTCGGCGCCGATGTCCCGGAAGCCCTCGAAGTAACCGGTGTCACCGCTGTGGTAGATCCGGTGCTGGTCACCGGCGACCACCCAGGAGGCCCACAGGGTGTGCTGGGTGTTGCGCAGGCCGCGGCCGCAGAAGTGGCGGGCCGGGGTGGCGGTGAGGGTGAGTCCGCCGACCTTGGTCGCCTCGTGCCAGTCCAGCTCGCGCAGCCGGTCCGCGGACACGCCCCAGTGCTCCAGGTGGGCGCCGACCCCGAGCGGGACGGCGAACAGGGTGTCCGTGCCGGCCAACGCCTTGATCGTCGGCAGGTCCAAGTGGTCGTAGTGGTCGTGCGAGATGACCACGACGTCGACCGGGCCCAGGGCGGCGAGCGGGAGCGGGACGGGGTGCAGCCGCTTGGGGCCCGCGAAGGGGAAGGGGGAGCAGCGCTCGCCCCAGACCGGGTCGAACAGCACGCGATGCCCGTCGATCTCCGCGAGCACGCTGGAGTGGCCCAGCCACGTCAGACGCAGGTCCGTGGCGGGCGGCTTGGCGAGGTCGGCGACGGTGGTGGCGTGCACCGGGACCGTGCCCGCGGGGGCGCGGCGGGTGCGGGAGTCCTGGTCGAAGTACACCTTGGCGAAGTCGAGGGCCGAGCCCGAGGGGCGGGTGCGCGTCGGGCCGCCGGGGTTCTGGAAGACCCCGTCCTTGAAGTGGGGCGATCTGCGGATGCGCGCCAGGCGCTCACCGCTCGGGTCCGCGCCGAAGGCCTCGGGCTGCAGCGCGCGGAGCCCGGAGCTCAGGGTACGGAAACCGGCCACGGTACCTCCAGGTGGAGTCGCTGAGGATTTCCATTATGGTCGGCCCGGGCGGTGCCGCCGGACCGCCCCTGTCCCGGTGGCCGCGAACTCGTGGGTGGGGCCCGGCCGTCCGTGGGCGCGAGGCGCTCCGACCGCCCTCGCCGACGACGTCGGCGCAGGTCGCGGGCCCTGTGTAGGGTGACGGCGTGGCAAGAGTCCGGTTGAGTGTGGCCGAGCGGCGCGAGGAGTTGCTGAAGGCCGCCATCGAGCAGATCGAGGCGCGGGGCGTGGCGGCGGTCAGGATCGCCGACGTGGCCGCGGCGCTCGGTGTGAGCAACGCGCTGGTGCTCTACCACTTCTCGACCAAGGAGAAGCTCGTCGCCGACGCGTTCGCGTACGCCGCCGAGGACGACCTGACCCGCCTGCGCAAGCTGCTCGGCCGCCGCACCACCGCCCTGCGCCGGCTGCGGTCGGCCGTGCGCTGGTACGCGCCCACCGGCCAGGCCAAGGGCTGGCGGCTGTGGATAGAGGGCTGGGCGGTGTCCCTGCGCGAGCCCGCCCTGCGCGACGTCGCCCGCCACCTCGACCGGCAGTGGAAGGCCTCGCTCACCGAAGTCATCGCCCAGGGGGTGGCGGCGGGCGAGTTCCGCTGCCCCGACCCTTCCGGCACCGCCCTGCGCCTGACGGCCCTGCTCGACGGCCTCGCCGTGCAGCTGACGTCCTACAAAGGCGCGGTCTCCCGGACCCGCGCCCGGGAGTGGGTCGACGAGGCGCTGGCCCGGGAACTCGGGCTGGAGGCACGGACGGTGAGCGTCCAGGGGCGCTGACGGCGGCCTCGGACGGGGCGCGGGCCCGTCGGCTGGGAGGCCGTCGGGCCCGTCCGCGCTGCGGTCCGTGCTGCGGTCCGGACCCGCTGTGGCCCGGACGCGGTTCGGTTCGGGCCGCGCTGCTGTCCGATCCGCGCTGTCGCCCGGCCGCGCTTCGGCCCGGACCCGCGGCGGCCCGGACCCGTTGTGGGCGGGCGGGCGGACGGCCGCGGTCCACCGGGGCTCAGGCCACCGAGGCGATCCGTGTCCTGATGTCGTCCGGCGACAGCGCCCCCTTGGCGGTCACGTGGTCGCCCGAGGACTGCCCGCGCAGCCGGCGCCCGATCCACGGCACCAGGAACTCGCGCGCCCAGTGCACGTCGTCGCGCCGCACCTCCAGGGTGCCGCGCGGCGGGAGCGGCGGCCAGGGCTGCTCGGGGTCGGCCGGCACCTCCAGCCCGAGGACCTGTCCGGCGCGCAGCGCGACGCGCGTGTGCCCCTCCGGGGACAGGTGGAGCCGGTCGTGGTCCCAGGCCCGCCGGTCCTGGATCGACTTCAGGGACCACAGGTCGAGCACCGGACAGCCGTAGCGGTCGGCGACGGCGCGCACGTGCCCGTTGTAGGTGGCGATCTTGCCGCGCAGGTGCTTGAGCACCGGGATCCCGCGCGTGTCGAAGCCGGTCGTCACCAGGACCGTCCCGGCCACCGCGGTCAGTGCGGCGATCGCCCGCTCGAAGCGCTCGGCGACCTCGTCCGGGTCGGTGCCGGGACGGAGGATGTCGTTGCCGCCGGCACAGAAGGAGACCAGGTCGGGTGCGAGCCCGACGGCCTGGGGAAGCTGGCCCGCCATGATCTGGTCGAGCAGCTTCCCGCGCACCGCCAGATTGGTGTACCGGAAGTCGCCCTCGGGCCGCCGGTCCGCGAGCAGCACCGCGAACCGGTCGGCCCAGCCGACGAACGCCCCGTCGGGGCCGGGGTCGCCGACGCCTTCGGTGAAGCTGTCCCCCACCGCCACGTACGACCCGATCACTGATCTGCTGTCACTCTTCGAATCGTCTGCCACAACAGTGCATGATTCACCTTCGAATGTGACCTACGCGACCGTAGGAAGGGGTTGACGGACGGTGAGATAAGCCACTCCTAAAGAATTCGCCAATGTGGGAATAAGGCGTGCGGTCAGCCGTGTCGACGCAGTGACCACACCCGGAAGTCACTGATCCGGAAATGGCTCCACGTGGTGCGGAAGGCGAAGTGCCCGGCGGTGTACGGCTCCGGGTCGGTGTAGTCGAAGACGAGCCGCCCGTTGTTCCACCACCGGACGGTGGAACCGTCGGAGACGATGCGGACGTGGTTCGGCTCGTTCGCCACCAGCAGCGGCTCGGTGTAGTCGTAGACCAGCGGCCGGACCCCCGCCTGGCCGACGTAGCGGCGCAGCCGGGTGGTGGTGTTGGTGTTGGCGCCGTAGCCGACGTAGTAGGTCTTGAGGTGGTCGTACTCGGCGAGGGCGCCGCCGCGCGGGGTGGCGAAGAGGTCGTCCGGGGAACGGGCGTCGAGGGCGTTCCAGAAGTTGTTGAGATCCGAGACGCGGTCGTTGGCGCCGCCCGCGGAGACCGGGGTGGCGGTGTACTCCAGGACGTACGGTCCTTCGAGCCGCTGCTTGAACCAGATGGTCGCGCCGGCGGGAACGTCGACCTCCAGGGTGCCCCGGGAGGCGGTGACGGTGCCGCCCTTCTCCAGTTCGACGGCCCACTGGCGCAGACCGTGGCGGAAGTCGTCGTGGGCGATCGGACGGCCGTGGCGGGGTGCGGCGCTCGCCTCCGCCGCGGGGGCGAGGGCGGCCAGGGCCGCGCCGGCGGCCAGGGCGCCGAAGGCTCTGCGGGAAGTGGTCACGGGAGACGGCTCCTTCAGGGGGTCGTGACGCGGGGTGCGGGGACGCGGCGGGTCTCGGTGCCGAGGTAGTAGTCGGTGTACGTCGACTGGAGGTAGCCGCGCACGGTCCAGCCGAGGCGGTACCCGGGGTTCTGGGCGAGCGTGTAGAGGCGCGTCTTCGTCGGCTCGGTGGTGGTGTACAGGCGCAGGGCGGTGTGGTCGGCGGTCTCGGCGAGGATCTCCTCGCGCCAGTCGCCGAGGATGTCGCCGTAGAACGGGGTGGCGTTGCGGGCGCCGGAGACGACTCCGGACGGCTCGAAGATCTTCGCGCTGGTCTGGGTCGCCGGGTCCCACTTCTCTACGTATGTGTAGTCGAGGTTCTCCGACGCCTTGTCGCCGTCCCACCAGATGCGGAAGTTGACGCTGGGCGTGGTCGTGGAGACCTTGCCGTCCTGGACGTTGTAGACGCCCGCGCCCGGGGCGGTGACGTCGGCGGTGGACGTCCAGTACTCGTAGCCGGGGTGGCCGGGGTCGATGTCGCCGGTGCTGCCGCGGCCGACGTCGATGTCGGTGTCGTTCACCCAGTCCGCCGGGTGCTGGCCGGTGACCAGGCGCTCGCCGGTGTCGGCGTCGTAGTAGTACCAGGGAAAGTTCGGGACGACGCCCAGCTCCGCCTGCTGGATGGCGAAGCCCTCCAGGCCGGGGCGGTCGGGGTCGAGGTCGGCGATGTGGAAGCGGTCGCCGTGGCCGGCGCCGTCGACGACGTAGCGCAGGGTGCCGTCGCTGTTGACGACGTAGTTGCCGTCGGCGATCTCGTCCCGGCCGTCCTGGTCGACGTCGACGGTGCGGATCTGGTGGAAGCTGGTCGCGCCGCTGTCGGAGGGCACGACGTACTTCCAACGGCGGGTCAGGTCCGTGCCGTCGAAGTCCCAGGTCTGGAAGAGGATCCGGAAGGTGCCGCGCTTGGCGCCGACGCGGGTGACCAGCTTGGTGACCAGGCTCGGGTGGACGCCGTCCAGGTAGGCGATGCCGAAGTGGCCGCCGGAGGGCCCGTCGGCGACGAAGTCGTCGGGGACGGGCTGCCGGGTGCGCTCGGTGCCGGTCGCGCCGTCGATCACCGAGACGAACTGGTTCGCGGGCGAGGCGGCGGTGACCTGTGCGCCGTCCGCGAAGGTGGTGCCGTCGGCCGTGTGCACCAGCACCTCGGCCTTGCCGTCGCTGTCGAGGTCGTACACGGTGACGTTGTCGTCGTTGCGGTAGCCGCCGATCGCGGTGGATCCGCTGACAGCGGCGGGCGCCGGGTCGTTGGCGCCGTTCCCGCCGACCTGGGTGTAGGAGCCGGGGCCGAGGTCGACCCGCCAGAGCCGCTCGCCGGAGAGGGTGTAGGCCTCCAGCAGGTCGGACCTGTCCCGGGTCTGGGAGAGCCGGCTGACGACGAGCTCGTAGCGTCCGTCGCCGTCGAGGTCGCCGGGCCAGGCGTGCTGGACGGTGTAGCCGTCGGCCGCGGCGAGCGGGATCTCGGCGTACCCGTCGGCGAAGTCGAGGGCGGCGGAACTCGGCCGCTGCTCGTGTCCGTCGACCACCGCGCGCACGGTGTAGGTCCCCGTGCCCCGGGAGTCGTCCTGGTAGGTCGTCGACTTCCTGATCGGCTCGCGGTTCAGCCGGCGGCCGTTCTTGTACACGTTGAAGGCGATCGCGTCGCCGTACCGGGCGTACTCGGTGCCGAGCAGGCGCCAGCTGAGGAAGGTGCCCTCGCCGGACGGTACGGCGACCAGGCCGCGGTCGAGGTTCTCGACGATCCGGCGCGGCTGCTCGGCGGCCTGACCGGTGGGCGCGGAGAAGAGTCCGGCGAGCAGGGCGGCGGCGGTGACGGCGACGGTTCTTCGGCGTCGGGAGGGGTTCACTAGTGGTCCTTCACGATGAGCGTGGTCGTGTGGTCGGCCACCTCGCGATGGCCCGGCCGCCGTCCACGGAGCCGAACGGCGTTCGAGGAATCGGACATGCGGAAGGGGTGGGGAAAGCGGTTGTCCCTTGCCGGAGATCACTGTGTCCCTCCTCCGCCCCCGCTGTCGACGGTCCGGCGGGACCTGCCACACGACCGCAATACAGTGATCATGAACGCGCAAAGACACCGAAGGCCGGACCCTGGGAACGGGTCCGGCCTTCGGTGGCGTGTCGGGCGGGTGGTCGTGCGACCGGTCAGCCGACGGAGACCCCGTGCGAGCGGAGGTAGGCGACCGGGTCGATGTCCGAGCCGTAGTTCGGCGTGGTGCGGATCTCGAAGTGCAGGTGCGGGCCGGTCACGTTGCCGGTCGCGCCGGACAGACCGATCTGCTGGCCCGCGGAGACGGTCTGGCCGGCCGAGACGGAGAGCGAGGAGAGGTGGGCGTACTGGGCGTAGTAGCCGTCGGCGAGCTTGATGACGACCTGGTTGCCGTAGGCGCCGCCCCAGCCGGCGGAGACGACCGTGCCCGCGCCGACGGCCTTGAGGGAGGTGCCGGTCGAGACGACGAAGTCGACGCCGGTGTGGTAGCCGCTGGACCACATGCTGCCGGACATCCGGTACGGGGTGCCGATGGCGGCGCTCGCCACGGGGAGGACGAAGCCGCTGGAGGCGGTGGTGTTCCCGGCGCTCTCCGTGGTCGACCCGGCGGCGGAGCCGGAGGACTTCGCCGACGTCGAGGACTGCGTGGACTTCGACGACTGCGACGACTTCGAGGAGGAGGAACCGGACGACGTGGACGGCGACTTGGTGGTACCGGTCGTGGCCGCCTTCTCACCGATCGACAGCTTGAGGCCCGGGTGGATCAGCGACGGGTTCGCGCCGACGGCCTGACGGTTGTCCTCGTACAGCTCCTGCCAGCCGCCGCTGACGCTCTGCTCGTCCGCGATCTTCGAGAGGTAGTCGCCGGCCACCACCGTGTAGGTCCGGGTCTCGGTGGCGGACGTCGCGTCGGCGGCGGCCTGCTGCGCCGCCGGAGCGGCCTGGACGGACGTCTCCGCGACGGCGGAGACCGACCGGGCCGCCGACTGGGCCGGTGCGGCATGGGCGCCGGCGGCACCCATGAGCGGGAGGGCGAGCGCGGCGCCGCCCGTTCCGGCGACGGCGATGGAGCGGGTGAAGCGCGGGGTCTTCGGGCGGCGGTGCTTACCCTTCGCGGGCATGTCGCATTCCTCTCCGGCGCCTGCGAGGTGAGCTGTCGGGTGCGGGCTGGAGATGCCCGGCCGCGCCGAGGCACGGCTTTACCCCTAGCCGTTCCGGAGACCGGAACAGGCGGTTCTACCTGTGGGTCCCCCGCTCCTGCCACGTACGGGTGAGTGTGTGCGGGCTCCGGGCGGCGGCAGGATTGGGCGTCCGTCCGGATTGGTGTGGAACGTAAGCGACCAGGACGCACAGGAACAAGCAGCGGTTGCGCTGTTCACGCCTTTCTCTTGATCCTCTGTGAGAATTCCCCGTCACTTTCCGTGTACCGCGGGGCCCGCACTTCCCGGAACGCCCATGAGAAACGCATTGATTACGTGAGCATGACGGGCGACGCACGGTCACGGATATGACGCTCCTCACGTGACACGCCTCCAGGCTTCTTTATTCCAGAGCGAGTTGTGATGAAGGAATTCAATCCGGACAGAACTCTCAGATGCGACGCAGCCGGATAACCGCCGCATCGAGGTCGCGGCGCAGCCCGGTGCGCAGCCCGTGGTGCAACAGCACCGCCCCTCGGCGCACTTCACCCGTTTCAAGGCATTCGTACGACTCTGCCGGGTCCAGGCCGCGCAGCCGCAGCGCCGGTGCCGGCTCGCCGTAGCGCTGCGCCTGGAGCCAGGCGAGGACGACGCTCTCGTCCCCGCGCACGTACTGCACGGCGCTCAGGCCGCCCTCCGGGGGCCGCAGCCGGTACAGGTCGCCGTGCTGCACGAGGGGCCGGATCTCCTTGTACAGCTCGACCCAGCCGCGCGCCTCGGTGAGCTCATCCTCGGTCCACTCGGAGAGGTCTCCGCCGACGCCGAGCACACCGGCCATGGCACTGACGAACCGGAAGCGCAGCGAGCTGACCCGGCCGTTGAGCTGGGTGTTGGGGCTGTCGGTGACCCAGGCGGCCATGATCCGCGCCGGGTGCACCTGGCTGAAGCCGTGCTGGATGGCGAGCCGGTCCAGCGGGTCGGTGTTGTCGGACGTCCACACCTGGTCGGTCCGGCTCGCGATCCCGAGGTCGATCCGCCCACCGCCACCGGAGCAGGACTCGAAGGCGACGCCCGGGTGGGCCGCCCGCAACCGGTCGAACAGCGCGTACAGGGCGCGCACGTGGTCGACCCAGAGCCGCTGCGGATAGGGGTCGTCCGGCCAGCCGGCGTCGGTGAAGCAGCGGTTGAAGTCCCACTTGACGTAGTCGACGGGCGCGCTGGACAGGAGGGTGTCGAGCTGCTGCCAGAGGTACTCCTGGACGTCCTCGCGGGCGAGGTTGAGGACGAGCTGGTTGCGGAATTCCGTCCGCTTCCGCCCGGGCTGGAACTGGACCCAGTCGGGGTGCGCCCGGTAGAGGTCGCTGTCCGGATTGACCATTTCGGGCTCGACCCAGATGCCGAACTGCATTCCGAGCGCGTGCACCTGGTCCGCGAGCGGCTTGAGGCCGTTGGGGAAGCGGTCGGGGTTGGGGCGCCAGTCGCCGAGTCCCGCGTGGTCGCCGGTGCGGGCCCCGAACCAGCCGTCGTCGACCACGAACAGCTCGACGCCGATGGCCGCGGCGCGGCGCGCGAGGGTCGCCTGCTGTTCCTCCGAGATGTCGAAGAACGTGGCCTCCCAGGAGTTGAAGAGCACGGGCCGGTCCCGCTCGGCGTCCGGGATCACGTACCCCCGCTGGTAGGCGTGCCAGGCGCGGCTCGCGCCGCCGAAGCCGCCGTCGCTCCACAGACCGGCGAAGAGCGGCGTGGTGAAGGACTCCCCCGCCGCCAGCCGCAGCAGGCCCGAGTCGTCGTACCCGGCGCCGCCCGTGACCTGCACGCGCGCGTCGGGCAGTTGGGCCACGGCGATCCGCCAGGAGCCGGACCAGCCCAGGGCGCAGCCGTAGACCTCGCCGCGCTCCTCGGTCGCGTCGGTGTCCAGGGCCACCCAGGGCAGGTGCTGGTGGCCGGTGTGGCCGCGGCGGCTGCCGATGACCTTCTCACCGTAGGTGAGGGGGGCGCGGGTGAGGCGGGACTCGGCGGCCCAGCGGCCGTGCAGCTGGGACAGGCGCCAGCCGTCGCGGTCGGGCAGGGTCCAGGTGGCGGAGTCGGCGCGCAGCAGCTCCAGGGGCTCGTCGCCGTCGTTGCGCAGGGTCGTCCAGCGCTCCACGACGTCGTCGCGCATCCGGTAGTGGAGGGTCACGGCCAGCCCGCCGTCCCGGAAGCGCAGCCGCAGCTCGTCGCCCTCGGTCTCGTGGCCGGTGAAGGTCCACTCGGTTCCGCGCCGGCCGGCGGTGCGCACGGACAGGGCGGGGCGGACGAAGCGGGCGCCGCCCTCGACCGGATACTCCTCCCGGCCGTCGAGCGGGGACTCGAAGGCCCAGTAGTCCGGCAGCGGGCGCACGGCGAGCGCCTCGGCGTCGGCGAGGGCGAGCCGCGGGCCCCAGTGCAGGTGCACGAGCTCGTCGGCCTCGGTGACATGGACGGCGTAGCTGCTGTGGGGCCCCGAAAGGAGCCAGGTACGGCCGTCGGCGGCGGACTCGGGCATCAGAAACTCCCACTGATTCGAACAGGTGCGATCAAGCACCGACATCATCAGGGGCCGGTGTCCCGTGGAGCAACGCCTGTGGAAAACCATTCGGGCCCCCGGCGACGCCCGCCTGTGGACAACCCGTTGCCCCGTGAATCCGTACCGTATGGTCGGGGAAGTGTTCCGTCGGCCACCCGAGCCGCGCCGAGCGGGACCGACGACCGGAGGAGCACCTGTGACGCAGCAGATCCCGTCGACCGAGCCCGAGCTGGCCGGTGTGCGCAACTTCCGAGACGTGGGCGGCCTGCCGACCGTCGACGGACGGCGGGTGCGTCACGGCGTGCTGTTCCGCAGCGGCCACCTCGCGCACGCCAGCGACGAGGACACCGTGTTCCTGTCCTCGCTGGGTCTGCACACCGTCTTCGACTTCCGCAACGCGGCGGACCAGAAGCTGGAGGGCCCGGACGTCGAACTGCCGGGCGTGCGCAATGTGAACCTGCCGCTGTCGGACCCCGCGGACGGCGCCGAGTTCTGGAGGATGGTCCGCGACGGCGACATCGAGCAGCTGCGTGCCATCCTCGCGGACGGCCGGGCCGCGGACCGGATGATCGTCTCCTACCGCACGATCATCAAGGAGCGCACCGCCGAGCACTCCCAGGTGGTGCACGCGCTCGCCGAGGACAGCGTCCCCGCCCTGATGCACTGCGCGGCCGGCAAGGACCGCGCGGGCCTGTCCATCGCGGTGACGCTGCTCGCCGTGGGGGTCGAGCGGGAGGCGATCCTCGACGACTACCTGAAGTCGAACGCGACCCACCGCCGCTACAAGGTGCGCCGCAGCAGCACCTCCCCCTCGGCCTACTCCCCCGAGGTCATGGAACTGCTCAGCCCCCTCTTCGACGCCCGCGCGGAGTACCTCTCGGCGGCCTTCGAGACCGTCGAGGAGACATGGGGCGGTGTGGACGCCTATCTGGAGCAGGGCCTCGGGCTCACCCCGGCGACCCGGGAGCGGCTGCGCGAACGCCTCCTCGACTGAGCCCGGCCGCCGGGGACTCCTACTGGTTGGCCCCCACCTCGAAGAGCAGCCAGATGAACGCCGCGACGACGTGCCCCACCGCGATGTAGATGATCAGCCGGATCCATAGGCTGCGCGGGAAGCGCTCCTCGATGTCGCTCATGGCGTTCCTCCAGAGGTCGGGCCCAGGCACAGCGCGGCCGTCGGGCTCTGCAACAGGGTGTGGACGAAGAGCAGCTCGACCCCGTCGGGGTCGTCGGCCGCGATGCGGTGCGGGGTCAGCGAGTCGAAGTGCGCGCTGTCGCCCGCGCCGAGCAGGTGCGTGGTGTCGCCGAGGCGCAGCCGCAGCCGCCCGGTGAGGACGTACAGCCATTCCTCGCCGGGGTGGACGCGCACGATGTCGCCCTGTGAGCCGTGGGGCACCCGCACCCGCAGGGCCTGCATCCCGCGCCCGGACGCCCCGGCCTGCCAGTACGTCCAGCCGCCCGCCGCCGTCGGTTCCATGTCGGCGGCACGTACGACGGCGTCCCGGTCGGCGACCGTCTCGCCGAGCAGTTCCGAGACGGTCGTACCGTAGATACGGGCGAGGGCCAGCAGCATCGGCAGCGAGGGCTGTCGCCGGCCGGTCTCCAGGCGGGAGAGGTGGGCGGGCGACAGGCCGGCGGAGCGGGCGGCGGCCTCCAGCGTGAGGGAGGCGCGGCGGCGCAGGGCGCGCAGCTGAGGCGCCACGACGGGCAGGCCGCCGGCGGGCGGTCCGGCCCCGGGCGACGCGGGCACGGACGACCCGGGCGCGGACGACCCGGCCACGGGCGATCCGGCCACGGGCGATCCGTCGGCGGTCGATCCGTCGCCGGGCAGGCCGTCGGCCGGTTCGGCTCCGGGCTCGGAGGCGGGAGAGCTCATGACTCCATTGAGCCGCGCTATTGCCTCCGCGGCAAGTTTCTTACCTCTGAGGCAAAGACCCGCCACCTCGCCGCACCCGGAGCCACGCTAGCGGCCGGCCACCGCCTGCTTGATCAGCGTCTTGCCGAAGTCCCACACCAGCCCGCCCCCGGCGTGGGCCTCGTCCATCACCTCGGTGAAGGCGTCGACGAACCGGTCCACCTCCTTCTCCCCCACGATCAGGGGCGGAATCAGCTTGATGACCTCCAGCTCGTCGCCGGAGACCTGGGTGAGGATGCGGTGCCGTCGCAACAGGGGCACGACCACCATCTGCGCGAACAGTCCCTTGCGGGCGGCCTGGAGCATGGTCCAGCGGCCGCGCAGTTTCAGCGACCTCGGCCGGCCGAACTCGATGCCGATCATCAGGCCCCTGCCCCGGACGTCGGCGAGCAGCTCGTACTTGTCGACCAGCGCCGTGAGCCGGGACTTCAGCAGCTCGCCCGTGGCACGGGCGCCGGCCACGATCCGCTCGTTCTCCATCACGGACAGCACCGCGAGGCCCGCCGCCATGGCCTGGGCGTTGGCACCGAAGCTCGCCGAGTGGACCAGCACCCGGTCCATGGACGAGTAGACCTTCTTGAAGATCCAGTCCTTGCCGAGGGTGGCGCCCACCGGCACATAGCCGCCGGAGAGCGCCTTGGCCACGCACACCAGGTCGGGCTCGACGCCCTCCTCGTGCTGGTGGGCGTAGAAGTCGCCGGTCCGGCCGAGGCCGGTCTGCACCTCGTCGGCGATGAGCAGCGCCTTGTGCCGGTGCAGCAGTTCCTGGGCGGCGCGCAGATAGCCGGGCGGTGCCTCGTGGACGCCCTTGCCCTGGATCGGCTCGACGATCAGGGCGGCCACGTCGCCCTTCGCCACCTCCCGCGCCAGGGCGTCGAGATCGCCGAGCGGCACGGCGGTGTCGGGCAGCAGCGGCGCGAATCCGTCCCGGAAGCCGGACTCGCCGTTGACGGACAGGGAGCCGGTGGTCAGCCCGTGGAAGGCGTGGTCGCAGTACAGGACACGCGGCCTGCCGGTCGCGTACCGGGCGAACTTCAGCGCGGTCTCGACGGCCTCCGTCCCGCTGTTGCCGAAGAACACCCGGTCCAGGTAAGGGCTGTGCGCGAGGAGTCGCTCCGCGAGCAGTCCGGGCAGGGGCGGGCAGTCGAAGCGGGTGAGGTCGGCGAGCCGCGCGTCCAGGACGTCGTGCAGTGCCTTGCGGACGACGGGGTGGTGGCGGCCCAGGCCCATCACCCCGAACCCGGCGAGCATGTCCAGGTAGTCGTTGCCGTCCGTGTCCCAGAAGTAGGCGCCCTCGGCCCGCTCGTAGACCTTGTCGAAGCCGATGGTGTGCAGGACCCGCGGCAGTTGGTGGTTGAGGTACCGGGAGTGCAGCTCGTAGCGTTCGGCTCCGCGCTCGGCCAGCAGGTCACCGAGGTCGAACTCCTTGGTCATGCGTCGTTCTCCTTGCCAGGGCCGGCGGTGTGCCGGACGGGGTCCTCGGCAGCCTTGACGGCCAGGCTCGCGCTGATCCGTCCGGCGATCTCGACGGGGGTCAGACCGATGTCGGCGAGCACCTCGGCGCGCTTGGCGTGGGCGAGGAACTGCTCCGGGATGCCGAACCGCCGTACGGGGACGTCGACCTCGGCGTCGCCCAGGGCCAGCGCCACCGCCGACCCGACGCCGGCGGCGCGGCTGTTGTCCTCGACGACGGCCACCAGTCGGTGTGCGGCGGCGAGGCCGGGCAGGGCCGGGTCGACGGGCTTGACCCAGCGGGGGTCCACGACCGTGCAGCCGATGCCGCGGGACTCCAGCAGCCCGGCGGCCTTCAGGCACACCGGCGCCATCACGCCGACGGCCACCAGCAGCACCTCGGCCCGTGCGGCGCGGTGCAGGACGTCCATGCCGCCCACCCGGTCGACGGCCGGGATCTCCGGTCCGGCCGACTCCTTCGGGAAGCGGACCAGGGTCGGCGCGTCGTCCACCGCCACAGCCTCCCGCAGCTGTGCGCGCAGCTGGCCGGTGTCGCGCGGGGCGGCGATCCTCAGCCCCGGGACGACCTGGAGGACCGACATGTCCCACATGCCGTTGTGGGACGCGCCGTCGACGCCGGTCACGCCCGCCCGGTCGAGCACGAAGGTCACCCCGCAGCGGTGCAGGGCCACGTCCATCAGCACCTGGTCGAAGGCGCGGTTGAGGAAGGTGGCGTAGACGGCCACGACGGGGTGCAGGCCCCCGGTCGCCAGGCCCGCCGCGCTGACCGCCGCGTGCTGCTCGGCGATGCCGACGTCCCACACCCGGTCCGGGAACCGCTCGGCGAACCGTCCGAGGCCCACCGGGTGCAGCATGGCCGCTGTGATGGCCACGACGTCGTCGCGCTCCTCACCGATGCGTACGATCTCGTCGCCGAAGACGGACGTCCAGGACGGGCCGCCGGCGGGTGTGAGCGGGGCGCAGGTCAGCGGGTCCATCGCGCCGACGGTGTGGAAGTGGTCCTCCTCGTGGGCGAGGGCCGGTCCGTAGCCGCGGCCCTTCTCGGTGAGGCAGTGCACCAGGACCGGCCCGTGGAAGCGCCTGGCCCGGCGCAGCGCCGACTCGACGGCCCCGACGTCGTGTCCGTCGATCGGACCGACGTACTTCAGGCCGAGGTCCTCGAACATGCCCTGCGGGGCGAAGGCGTCCTTGAAGCCCTTCTTCGCGCCGTGCAGCGACTCGTAGACGGTGTGCCCGACGACGGGTGTGCGCAGCAGGACGTCCTTGCCCCAGGCCAGGACCTTCTCGTAGCCGTCGGTGGTGCGCAGGGTCGCGAGGTGGTCGGCGAGCCCCCCGATGGTCGGCGCGTAGGAACGTTCGTTGTCGTTGACGACGACGATCAGCGGCCGGTCCTTGGCGGCCGCGATGTTGTTCAGCGCCTCCCAGGCCATGCCGCCGGTGAGCGCGCCGTCCCCGATCACCGCGACGACGTGCCCCCGCTCCCCCCGCACCTGGCGGGCCTTGGCGAGCCCGTCGGCCCAGCCGAGGGCGGTGGAGGCGTGGCTGTTCTCGATGACGTCGTGCTCGGACTCCTCGCGGGAGGGGTAGCCGGACAGGCCGCCCTTGCCCCGCAGCTTGGAGAAGTCCTGACGTCCCGTCAGGATCTTGTGGACGTAGCTCTGGTGGCCGGTGTCCCACAGGATGCGGTCGGCCGGTGACTCGAAGACCCGGTGGAGCGCGATGGTCAGCTCCACCACGCCCAGGTTGGGCCCGAGGTGCCCGCCGGTCCTGGCGACCGCGTGCACCAGGAACTCCCTGATCTCGTCGGACAGTTCACCGAGTTCCGCCTCGGACAGCGCCTTCAGGTCGCGTGGTTGCCGGATGGTCTCCAGGATCGTCACGCTCGGGCCCCCTTCGGTCCGTGCTGGTCAACTCACGGTGACGGCCGGCTCCCCTGCCGCGGTGCCGTCCCGTTCCATCTGTTCGGCGATCTTCATGGCCTCCTCGATGAGGGTCTCGACGATCCTGGACTCGGGGACGGTCTTGACGACCTCGCCCTTGACGAAGATCTGGCCCTTGCCGTTGCCGGAGGCGACGCCGAGGTCGGCCTCACGCGCCTCGCCCGGGCCGTTCACCACACAGCCCATGACGGCCACCCGCAGCGGCACCTCCATGCCCTCCAGCCCTGCCGTGACCTCCTCGGCCAGCTTGTAGACGTCGACCTGGGCCCGGCCGCAGGACGGGCAGGAGACGATCTCCAGCCGCCGCTCCCGCAGCCCCAGGGACTGGAGGATCTGGATACCGACCTTGACCTCCTCCGCGGGCGGCGCGGACAGCGACACCCGGATCGTGTCGCCGATGCCCTGGGAGAGGAGCGCGCCGAACGCGACGGCCGACTTGATCGTGCCCTGGAAGGCGGGGCCCGCCTCGGTGACGCCGAGGTGGAGGGGGTAGTCGCAGGCGGCGGCGAGCTGCCGGTAGGCCTCGATCATCACGACCGGGTCGTTGTGCTTGACGGAGATCTTGATGTCCCGGAAGTCGTGCTCCTCGAAGAGGGACGCCTCCCACAGGGCGGACTCGACGAGCGCCTCGGGGGTCGCCCTGCCGTACTTCTGGAGCAGGCGCCGGTCCAGCGAACCGGCGTTGACGCCGATACGGATCGGGGTGCCGTGCTCCTTCGCCGCCTTCGCGATCTCCTTGACCTTGTCGTCGAACTGCTTGATGTTGCCGGGGTTGACCCGCACCGCCGCGCAGCCCGCCTCGATCGCCGCGAAGACGTACTTCGGCTGGAAGTGGATGTCGGCGATGACCGGGATCTGCGACTTGCGGGCGATCGTCGACAGGGCGTCGGCGTCGTCCTGCGTGGGGCACGCCACCCGCACGATCTGGCAGCCCGACGCGGTCAGCTCGGCGATCTGCTGGAGCGTGGCACCGATGTCCGACGTACGCGTCGTCGTCATCGACTGCACGGACACCGGGGCGTCCCCGCCCACCGCCACCGAGCCGACCTGGATCCGGCGCGCCACACGCCGCTCGGCGACCGGCCTGACCGGCACCTCGGGAACGCCCAGGGAGACGGCGGTCACGGCGTCACTCCCGGTTCCCGGAGACCGTCTCGCGCATCGCGCGCAGCGACTCCTTGAGCGAGCCCATGGTGGCGAGGACGGCGGTGGGCTCGTAGCCGCAGTGCGCCATGCAGTTGGCGCACCGCGGGTCCTTGCCCCGCCCGTACCGGTCCCAGTCGGTCTTCTCGATGAGTTCGCGGTACGTCGGCACGTACCCGTCGCTCATCAGGTAGCAGGGGCGCTGCCAGCCGAAGAGGGAGTAGTTCGGGATGGCCCAGGCGGTGCAGGGGAAGTCGACCCGGCCCTCCAGGAAGTCGAGGAAGAGCGGCGAGTGGTTGAGCCGCCAGCGGCGGCGGTTGCCGCCCGCGAAGGCCTTCTTGAACAGCTCGCGGGTCTGCTCCACCCCCAGGAAGTGCTCCTGGTCGGGCGCCTTCTCGTAGGCGTAGGCGGGCGAGATCATCATCTCGTCGACCTTGAGGTCGTCGTTGAGGAAGTTGAGCACCTCGACGATGGTCTGCGGGGTGTCGGTGTTGAAGAAGGTCGAGTTGGTGGTGACCCGGAAGCCGCGCCGCTTGGCCTCCTTGATCGCCTCGACGGCCTCGTCGAACACGCCCTCCTTCGCCACCGACTCGTCGTGCCGTTCCCGCAGCCCGTCGATGTGCACGGCGAAGGCGAAGTAGGGGGAGGGCGTGAAGCGGTCCATCTTCTTGCGCAGCAGCATCGCGTTGGTGCAGAGGAACACGTACTTCCGCTTGGCCACCAACTGCCGGACGATCTCGTCGATCTGAGGGTGCATCAGCGGCTCGCCGCCGGCGATCGAGACCATGGGCGCGCCGGATTCGAGCACCGCCCCCACGGCCTGGGCGACGGGCATGCGCTGCTTGAGCACTCCCGCCGGGTGCTGGATCTTGCCGCAGCCCTCGCACTTGAGGTTGCAGGCGAAGAGCGGTTCCAGTTCGACGATGAGCGGGAACTTGTCCCGCTTGCGGAGCTTCTGTTCAGCCAAGTACGTAGCGACCTTGATGGACTGGCGCAGCGGCATGGCCATCTGGCTCACCTCCGGGGGAGCAGCACACTACGGTGCCATTCGAAGAATGCAGGCAGGACGGAGCGAAGGACACGGAAAGCCGATATTCCACCGCGCACCGTGCCGATCCGGACGAGTTCATGTTCAGGAGCGTCCACGACCACCCGGACAGCCGCAACCGGGCGCGTGCCCGCGCGGACGGCGCTCAGGAGTGTGGCCGCCGACTCCATGTCGACCGCGATCGCGCCGGTGGCGAGCAGATCGGACCGTTCGGGACCGCGCACGACGTGGTCGGAGCCGGTGACGGGGCCGGTGTGGACGGTACGCCCGGGCAGGGTGCGGGCGAGTTCCTTGACGAGCAGTTCGGTGCCGACGCACGGCACGCCGCCGCGCGGGTCACGGGTCTCCTCGGCAACGACCAGGTCCCCGGGGTGCATGCCGGGGGCGAGCCCCGCGCAGAAGCCGGTGGCCAGCACGGCCGCTCCGCCGAGCACCGGGTCGGTGAGGATCCGGGTGACCGACCGCTCGGCCGCCCTCGGCCCCATGCCCGTCCGCAGGACGGTGACCGGCCCGCCCGCCCCCGACCGGTCGCCCATGCGCAGGGCGAGGTGCTCGATGCCGAGCGCGCAGGCGATCAGCAGCGGGGCGGGAGCGGGCTGCGCGCTCATCAGCCCCCCTCGGCCTCGACGGCACCGGGGACCTTCGGGGCGAAGGGGTCGCCGTGGACGTACCGGCCGAGCGCGGTGAGCGGGAACACCTGCCGGTAGAGGTGGTAGTTGATGGAGAAGTCCCAGGGGAAGCCGGTGCCGGTGAACTGGGGCTCGTCCCAGGAGCCGTCCTCCCGCTGGCTGTCGGTGAGCCAGGCGACGCCCCGCTGGACCGCCGGGGAGTCCCGCTCCCCCGCCGCCAGTAACGCCATCAGCGCCCACGCCGTCTGGGAGGCGGTCGAGGGGCCCCGGCCGCTCCACCGGCCGGCGTCCTGGTAGGAGCGCAGGTCCTCGCCCCAGCCGCCGTCGTCGTTCTGCACCCGCTCCAGCCAGGCCACCGCTCTGCGGATCGCGGGGTGCCGGGCGGGCAGCCCGGCGGCGGTCAGGGCGGGGACGACCGATCCGGTGCCGTAGACGTAGTTGACGCCCCAGCGTCCGAACCACGAGCCGTCCGGCTCCTGTTCGGCCAGCAGCCAGTGGATGCCCCGCCGGGTGCGCGGGTCGTGCGCCAGGCCCTCGACGGCGAGCATCTCCACGACGTGCGCGGTGACGTCCGCGGACGGCGGGTCGATGACCTCGCCGAAGTCGCAGAACGGCAGCCGGTTGGGGAACGGGCTGGTGTTGTCGACGTCGAAGGCGCCCCACGCCCCGTTGCGCGACTGCATGCCGAGGTTCCAGCGCACTCCGCGCGCGATCGCCCTCTCCACCCGCTCCGGGTCGTGGTGGTCGACCCGGCGCAGCGCGAGGACGACCTCGGCGGTGTCGTCGATGTCGGGGTAGTTGTCGTTGTGGAACTCGAACGCCCAGCCCCCGGGGGGCAGTTCTGGCCGCCGTACGGACCAGTCGCCGGGGCGGACGATCTGCTCGCCGAGCATCCAGTCGGCCGCCTTGACCAGTTGGGGGTGGTCGGCGGGCACCCCCGCGTCGGCGAGCGCGATGGTCGCCAGGCAGGTGTCCCACACCGGCGACTGGCAGGCCTCGATCATCCGGGCGCCGTCCTCGCGCCAGACGGCGTACCGGTCCAGGGACTCCAGCCCCGCCCGCATCACGGGGTGCCGCAGGTCGTAGCCGAGCAGGTGCAGGGCGATGACCGAGTACACGGCGGGCGGCTGGATACCGCCCCAGCAGCCGTCGTTCTCCTGCCGTTCGATGATCCAGCGGGCGGCGGAGTCCATCGCGGCCCGGCGCAGCCGGCGCACCGCGACCGTGCGGTAGCCGCGCACGACCTTGTCCAGCCGCTGGAACAGCCCGTTCCAGCTGTTGATCGGCGCGAGGGGCCCCGGCGGGTTGGGGCGGGCCGGGTCGGTGTGCAGTTCGTCGAGCGGGAAGGGCGCCGGGCGCACCGGGCGCTTGGCGGAGACGACGGTGAGCGGGACGATCGTCTGCCGGGCCCAGCAGCCGAAGTGGTAGATGCTGAGCGGGAACCACTTGGGGAAGTACAGCAGTTCCGGGGGGAGTTCGGGCAGGTCCTCCCACTTCCACCAGCCGAACAGCGCCAGCCAGATCCGGGTGAAGACACGGGCGGCGGCGATGCCGCCCCGGTCGCGGACCCAGGCGGAGGCGCGCGCCATGTGCGGCGCGTCGGGCGCGTCGCCGGCCAGGCGCAGGGCGACGTAGGCCTCGATGGTGGCGGAGAGGTCGCCGGGGCCGCCGTGGAAGGTGGCCCAGGTTCCGTCCTCGCGCTGCTCGCCCCGGATGAAGAGGGCGGCGGCCCGGGTGGTCGGCTCGTCGCGGATGCCCAGGAACTGGCGGAGCAGCAGGTCCTCGGCGTCCATCGTGACGTTCGTCTCGAGGTCGCCCTTCCACCAGCCCTCGGCGTCCTGCCGGGCGAGCAGGAAGTCGGTCGCGCGCCGCATCGCGTCGCGCGCGGCGGCTTCGTGGGCCCCGGCCGCCACGGGGGTGGTGATGTCGGTTTCGCTGGCCGCGGCGGCGCGGGGCGGCAGCGCCCCGGTGCTTCCGTCGGTCGTCGCTGTCATGGCTTCCCCTTCGTGCAGTCGTGCGACGTCGTGCTGCTGTGGGTCCGCCGTCGGCCGGTGCGCCGTCCCGCCTCGCTGCACCGGCCGGCGACTACGCGAGGGCTATTCGACCGATAGGGATCATCTCTTTCGTACGACGACGAAGTCGGCGAGCGCCGTGAACCGGGCCCGGACCTGCTCGGGCATGTCGACGGCGGTCAGGGCCTCGAGGGCGACGGTGTGCTGGCGGCGTGCCTCCTCGGCGGTCCACTCGCGGCCGCCGGCCTCCTCGATGAGCGCGGCGCGGGCGGCGAACTCCTCCTCGGAGAAGTGCGCGAAGTCGCTGCTCCCGGCGTCGGCGGCGAGGATCTCGCCGAGCCGCGCGGAGGCGGGGCCGCCCGCCGCGAGCGCGGCCACGACCGGCAGGGACTTCTTGCGCTGGCGCAGGTCGCTCCAGGTCTGCTTGCCGGTGGAGACCGGGTCGCCCCAGATGCCGAGGAGGTCGTCGACGGCCTGGAAGGCGAGGCCGAGGTGGTAGCCGTACTTCTCCAGGGCGTCGGCGGTGCGGTCGTCCGCGCCGCCGAGCACGGCGCCGATGGAGCTGGCGCAGGCCAGCAGGGCGCCGGTCTTGTTGCCCTCCATCTCCAGACACTCCTCGACGCTGACGCGGTCGCGGTGCTCGTAGGAGATGTCCTGCGCCTGGCCGTCGATCAGGGCGCGGGTGGCGGTGGTCAGCCGGCGGGTCGCCCGGCCGGCCTCGACGGTGCCGAGCTCCAGCAGGACCTCGTTGGCGAGGGCGAACAGGGCGTCGCCGACCAGGATGGCCTGGGCGGGGCCGTGCACCTTCCAGACGGTGTCGCGGTGGCGGCGCTGCTCGTCGCCGTCCATCAGGTCGTCGTGCAGCAACGAGAAGTTGTGGACCAGTTCGACGGCGACCGCGCCGGGGACGCCGATGGCGGGCGCGGCCCCGGTGACCTCCGCGGAGAGCACCGCGAGCGCGGGACGCACGGCCTTGCCGCCGTCCCCGTCGGTCGGGTTGCCCTGGGCGTCGATCCAGCCGAAGTGGTAGGCGGCGACCGTGTCCATGGGCGGCGCCAGACGGTCGACGGCCGCCCGCAGCACCGGTGTGGCCAGGGTCCGGCCGCGCTCCAGGAGCGCGGTCACGTCCACCGCGGTCTCTCGGGCGGCCGTCGGCGCCGGGGACACAGGGGGCACAGTTTCTCCTCTTGTTGCGGTACCGGAGGGGGTGCGGGGATGTGCCGAGCCGTGCTGATCGAACTTCACCGGACGCCACCTCGCAGGGGGGCGCCGGTTCCCTCCGGTTCTCGGCCGGGGGTCCGGGGGGTGTCCCCCGGGACGATGCAGTGGGCCGCCTCCTCGCTGGCGAAGAGGTGGCGGGGGCGGGGCCGGCCCAGGGCGCCGAGCGCGGCGTCCGCCGCGTTCACACCGCTGCGGACCGCACTCTCCATGGTCGCGGGCCACCCTGTGGCGGTCCACGCTCCGGCCAGGTACAGGCCGGGTGCCTTGGTGCGGGCGCCGGGCCTGAGCCGTCCGACGCCGGGGGTGGGGGCGAACGTCGCCGTGCGCTCCCGGGTCACGAAGAAGTCCCGCACCTGGGCCTCGCGGGCGCGCGGCAGCAGCCGGCGCAGCTCGGGCAGGTAGCGCTCGCGCAGCGCGGCCACGGGCCGGTCGATGTCGTCCCGCGCGGCCGACTGCGACAGCGCGAGGTACTGGCCCGAGCGCAGCCCCGAGGCGTCGGTGCGGTCGAACACCCACTGCACCGGCGTGCCCAGCGCGGCGAGGAAGGGCGCGTCCAGCACCGTGCGGTCGTAGACGACGTGCACGTTGAGGATGGGCGCGGTGCCGATGTCCAGCAGCCGCTCGGGCGCCTCCAGCGCCCCGGGCGGCAGCAGGTCGTACGTCTCGCGCTGCGGTACGGCGAGGACGACGGTGTCCGCGCGGAGCGTCTCGCCGGGCGTCTCGACGCTCCAGCCGCCGTCGCCGCCGGGGGAGACGGAGGTGACGCGGGCGCGGAGCTCGGTGCGCACGCCCGCGGCGTCGAGCGCCCGGCGGGCGAGCCGGTCGTGCAGTTCGCCCAGCGGGACGCGGGCCCATCCGATGTCGGCCGCGCCCGGGTCGGACAGCAGACCGGTCTTGAAGACCATCGCGGCGAGCCCGAGCGAGGTGTCGCCGGCGACCGCGTTCAGGGTGGCGACGCCGACCAGGTCCCACAGGGCCTCGACGGCGCGCGGCGACTGGCCGTGCGCCGTGAGCCAGCTGCCGAAGTCCTGGGCGTCGAGCGCCGGGTCGGCGAGGTCGAGCTTCTTGAGCGCCAGCGCGGCCCGGCCCACCCGGGCGCGTTCGGCGAGCGAGAGGTGCGGGTACGCGGCGAGGCTGCGTCCCAGGTGGAGGGGGACCGGCAGCGCGTCGCGCCGCAGCCTGCCGAGCCGTCGCCCCTCGGGCCGGGCGACGTCGACGACGGGCACGTCGAGACGTTCCTGCAACGGTGCCAGCGTCGCGCCGTCGATCCGGTCGAGGAACCAGCGGTAGGCGGTGCAGCAGCGCAGGTAGACGTGCTGTCCGTTGTCGACGGTGAGTCCGCCGCGGTGGAAGGAGAAGGCCAGGCCGCCCAGCCGGGGCCGGCCTTCGAGCAGCGTGACGCGGACGCCCGCGTCGGCGAGCGCGAGCGCGGCGGTGACGCCAGCCAGCCCGCCGCCGACCACGACGGCGTCCCGTCCGGACGTCCGCGGGCCGTCCGGGAGCAGCTCGTCGCTCATGGCGCCCCCTCCCCTGCGCGCCCGCCGTGCCGCGGGAACCGTGCCCGGCAGGCCGTCGGAGTCAGGGACGCCGCGCCGCGCCGGAGGGTTGCGTGCCGCTTTTCCCCGGCGGCGTCACCCCGGTCCGCCGGGTCGCTGGTGGGGCCCATCAGAGCTGCCTCCTGACGGCCAGCCGGGACACGTGCCGGGTGTCCAGACCGGACAGCCCGCGCACGGCGACGTAGGCCTTCTCCCGGCCGGGCAGGGAGACCCGGCCGCGCAGGACGGCCTCGGGGTCGCGCTCGATGCGGTCGAGGAGGCGGCGGTAGATGCCGGCCATCGCGGCGACGCAGGCGCCGCTGCGCCGGTCCAGCATGGGCAGCAGCCGGTAGCCCTCGGCGAAGAGGGCGCGGG
Organism: Streptomyces sp. NPDC003247; assembly: GCF_042888135.1. Classification (NCBI taxonomy): domain Bacteria; kingdom Bacillati; phylum Actinomycetota; class Actinomycetes; order Kitasatosporales; family Streptomycetaceae; genus Streptomyces; species Streptomyces sp. NPDC003247. Next base: position 141,212 of record NZ_JBIAPF010000012.1, on the reverse strand, counting down.
CCCGTCGCACCTCGAAGTGCACGAGGCCCGCGAAGTCGGAGCCCTCCGGCGGCCGCGCCCCGTCGAAGCCGGCCGAGCAGCCGAACTTCGCGAGGTCGTCGGCGGGCAGGTAGGTGCGGCCGCCCGCGGCGTCCTCGCGGACGTCCCTCAGGATGTTGGTGAGCTGGAGCGCGAGCCCCAGCGTGTCGGCGTACTCAGGAGCGCGCTCGGCGCCGCGCGCGCCCGGTTCCGTACCGAACACGCCGAGCGAGAGCCGGCCGATGGCGCCGGCCACGCAGCGGCAGTACGCCTTCAGGTCGTCCCAGGTCTCGTACGTCTCGCCGCGGACGTCCATCAGGACGCCGTCGATCAGCTCGTCCAGGCCGCCCAGCGGGATCGGGAAGACCCGCGCGGCATGGGCGAGGGCGACCGCGACGGGGTCGGTGTCGTCCTCCTCGACCTCGCCCGCGCGCACCCGGGCGAGCAGCGCCCGGGTGTCCTCCAGCCGGGCCGTCTTGACCTCGGCGTCCAGCGCGCCGTCGCCGATGTCGTCGACCCGGCGGGAGAACGCGTACAGCGCCGACATCGCGCGCCGCTTGGGCGTGGGCAGCAGCCGGATGCCGTAGGCGAAGTTGCGCGCCTGCTGCCCGGTGACGGCCTCGCAGTAGCCGTAGGCGGCGAGTACCGGTGCGGACACGTTCTGCGGAGAGTCCACGGTCCGGATCACCCCTCTTCTCGCAGGGTCGCGCCCGCCTCGCGCAGCACCCGGAGCTTGCCGGGCCTGGGCGGGCCGGGAAGGACGTCGTAATCGGCGGCGGCGATCGCGTGGACCGCCGCCCTTCCGCCCGCCACGAAGCCCGCGAGCAGCAGTCTCAGCCTGCCGTGGACGCTGCGCACCAGCGGGGCGCCCTCGGCCAGGAGGTCGCGGGCGCGTTGTGCCTCGTACGCGATCAGGGCGCGCACCGAGGCGCCGGCGGTGGGCGCGGCGAGGTCCGCCTCCCGGACGTGGAAGCGCTCCATGTCCGCGGCGGGCAGGTAGACGCGGTCGCGGCCGAGGTCCTCGGCCACGTCCTGGAGGTGCTCGACGATCTGCAACGCGGTGCAGACCGCGTCGGAGCGGCGGATCCGCTCCGGGGTGGAGGTTCCGGTGACGGCGAGGACGAGCCGGCCCACGGGGTTGGCGGACAGCTCGCAGTACGCGAGGAGGTCGTCGTAGGTCGCGTAGCGCGTGACGAGCTGGTCCTGGCGGTTGGCGGCGATCAGGCCGAGGAAGGGCTCGGGGGTGAGGGCGCGGCGGCGGACGGTCGGCTGGAGGCGGCGCAGCAGGGGGTGGCGGGGCGTGCCGTCGAAGACCCGGCGCAGATCGGCCTCGAAGGCGTCCAGCAGGACGAGGCGGTCCTCGGCGTCGGCGGCCGGGACGCCGAGCAGCCGGGCGTCGGCGCCGCCCGGGGCCAGGTCGCCGTCGCCGATGTCGTCGACCAGACGGGCGAAGCCGTACACGGCCATGAGGTCGTCGCGCCAGGCCCGGGGCAGGAAGAACGGGGCCACGGGGAAGTTCTCGTGCGCGGCCTTGGCGAGGGTGTCGCGCTCCGGGTCCACCGGGCGTGACGTGGTCGGCGCCGTCATCGTCGGCTGCCCGGGGCAGGGACGGCGCATGCTCCGTTACGCTGGGGAGTTTCCGTAGCCATTGCCGTCACATCTCCCGTTCTACACCGACAACCCGATACCCACTATTTCGGACACGCCGCCCAGCCGTCCGCACGGCAGCCCTGTCCGAGGGCGTCGCGCCATATCGCCCCACTTGACTCGTTTCGGGACCGGTCCAGCTTACGTTGTACAACGCAGCGGGGTTCGCGGGGGTGGCCCGCAGATCACAACAACACACCGATTGGCGTCAAGCTTCCTGTGCCGAGGCCGAGTTGACGTTTCCTTTGCAGACGCGGGGCCCCGCCGGGCAGTTCCGGCGGGGCCCCGGTCGCGTCGGGCTACTTGCCCGTGAACTTCTCGTACTCCTTGAGGACCTCGTCGGTCGGGCCGTCCATGCGCAGCTCGCCGCGCTCCAGCCAGAGCACGCGGTCGCAGGTGTCCCGGATCGACTTGTTGCTGTGGCTGACCAGGAACACCGTGCCGGCCTCCTTGCGCAGCTCCCGGATGCGCTGCTCGGAGCGCTTCTGGAACTTGCGGTCGCCGGTGGCCAGGGCCTCGTCGATCATCAGCACGTCGTGGTCCTTGGCGGCGGCGATGGAGAAGCGCAGCCGGGCCTGCATGCCGGAGGAGTAGGTGCGCATCGGCAGGGTGATGAAGTCGCCCTTCTCGTTGATGCCGGAGAAGTCGACGATCTCCTGGTAGCGCTCCTTGATCTGCTCGCGGGACATGCCCATCGCCAGACCGCCGAGGATGACGTTGCGCTCGCCGGTGAGGTCGTTCATCAGGGCGGCGTTGACGCCCAGCAGCGAGGGCTGGCCGTCGGTGTAGACCTTGCCGCTCTCCGGGGGCAGCAGGCCGGCGATGGCCCGCAGCAGGGTGGACTTGCCGGAGCCGTTGGAGCCGATGAGGCCGATGGCCTCGCCCCGGTGGGCGACGAAGGAGACGCCGCGCACCGCGTGCACCTTGCGCACCCCGCGTTCCTCGCCGCCGCGCTTGACGATCCGGCTCAGGGCGGCGGTGGCGCTGCCCTTTCCGGTGCGGGCGCCGTTGACGCGGTAGACGATGTGCACGTCGTCGGCGATGACGGTGGGGATGCGCTGTCCCGGTACCTGGTCAGCCACGGCCGTACCTCTCCTCCGCCTGCCAGAACCACACGAAGCCGCCGATGGCGAACAGGGCCGCCCAGCCGCCCGCCGCCGCCCACACGTGGTCGGGGAGGTTCTCGGCGCCGTACTCCTCGATGAGGGCGAAGCGCATCAGGTCCATGTAGATGGCGGCGGGGTTCCACTGGAGGACGTTCGCCATCCACTGGGGCTTGTCGGCGAGGAAGACCGGGATGGAGAACATCACGCCGGACGCGTACATCCAGGTGCGCATCACGAACGGCATCAGCTGCGCGAGGTCGGGGGTCTTCGCGCCGGCCCGGGCGAAGATCAGCGCCAGGCCGGTGTTGAAGCAGAACTGGAGGACCAGCACCGGGACGATCAGGATCCAGGAGGCGTCCGGGTAGCTGCCGAAGGCGATCGCCACGATGAACAGCACGATCATCGAGTACAGCAGCTGCTGGAGCTGCTGGAGCGCGAACGAGATCGGCAGCGAGGCCCGCGGGAAGTGCAGGGCGCGGACCAGTCCGAGGTTGCCGGAGATGGCGCGGACACCGGTCATGACGGAGCTCTGCGTGAAGGTGAAGACGAACACACCCGTGACGAGGAACGGGATGTACACGTCCTTGTCCATCCCGCGGCCCGCGTCGAGGATCAGACCGAAGATCGCGAAGTACACGCCCGCGTTGAGCAGCGGGGTGGCCACCTGCCACAGCTGGCCCAGTTTGGCCTGGCTGTACTGGGCGGTCAGCTTCGCCGAGGAGAAGGCCAGGATGAAGTGGCGCCGCCCCCAGAGCTGGCGGACGTACTCCCGCAGCGTGGGCCTGGCCCCGCTCACGGCCAGCCCGTGCTTGGCGGCCAGCTGCGCCGCCGTGAGGCCCTCGTCGGGCGACGGGGGCGCGCTCACCGCGACTCCGCCGTCATGCGTTGTCTCACTCACCAGTAGGAAACTTTCGTCTTCGGGATGCACAGCCTGGACGGGCTTGGCATGAGCCGGGGGGCCTCGGCACGCTCCGGGGCCCTCGGGGACGAGCTTGTCAGATGACGGGAGGCCGGCCCAGTCGGGTCAGCCGCCACACCGTACGCCACTTCATGGGCCTGCGCGGTCCGCACGAGGTGGCCCACCCTTCCCGGAACCCGCCGAACCACGCCTTGAGCGCGGACCGCGAGGGGCGGCGCGCCAGCGTGAGCAGCAGCCAGACGCCGAGGTAGACGGGGACCAGCGGGGCGGGCAGGTTGCGGCGGGCCAGCCAGACCCGGTTGCGGGCGACCATGCGGTGGTAGACCGCGTGCCGCGAGGGCGCGGTCGTCGGGTGGTACAGCACCATGTCGGACCGGTAGTCGATCATCCAGCCCGCGTCGAGGGCCCGCCAGGCCAGGTCGGTTTCCTCGTGCGCGTAGAAGAACTCGTCCGGGAGGCCGCCGACCTCGGCGAGGACCCGGGTGCGGACGGCGTTGGCGCCGCCGAGGAAGGTGGTGACCCGGGAGGAGCGCATCGGGTCCGAGGCGCGCAGCCGGGGCACGTGGCGGCGCTGGGTGACACCGGTCTCCGGGTCGGCGATGCGGAAGCTGATGATGCCGAGCCCCGCGTCGGCCGTGAACGCCTCGCGGCACAGCTGCGCGGTGTCGTGCCGGGCGAGGAGGCCGTCGTCGTCGAGGAAGAGCAGGACGTCGACGTCGCGGCCGCTGGGGCCGAAGGCCTCGATGCCGACGTTGCGGCCGCCGGGGATGCCGAGGTTCTCGGGCAGTTCGACGGTGCGGACACCGTCGGGGACGTCGGGAACGGGTGAGCCGTTGCCGACCACGACCACCTCGACCGGGTCGCCGTCCTGCTTGGCGACCGAGTCGATCAGGGCTCTCAGCTCGTCGGGGCGGTTGCCCATGGTGATGATCACCGCGCCGACCTTCACGGGCGCGCTCACTTCAGCCTGCTCGACGCGAGGATGGACACCAGGTGCAGCAGGGTCTGCACGAGGGCGATGCCGGCCAGGACGGCGACGCCGAGCCGGGTGAAGAAGAGGTCGCCGCGGATCTGGTCGGCGATCGCCAGGGCCAGGATCAGCAGGGACGCCTCGATGCCGAGGATCAGCCGGTGGAACTTGAGCGCCGCGGCGGCCCGGCGGGCCAGGGCCATGCCGGAGGAGCGCATCTCGGCGGCGGTCTCCTTGACCGGCGGCTTCCCGGCCTGGTGCCGGGCGACGCCGACCAGGTCGGTCTCGGCCTTGATCAGGATCGCGCCGAGGGCGGCCAGGGTGCCGAGGAAGGCCCACAGCCAGTCGATGCGGCCGCTCCCCCACAGGTCGGCGGCGCGCAGCCCGAGGCCGACGAGTACGGCGGCGTCGGTGAGGTACGCGCCGACGCGGTCCAGGTAGACCCCGTTCAGCGAGTACTGCTTCTTCCAGCGCGCGATCTCGCCGTCGACGCAGTCCAGCAGCAGGTAGAGCTGGACGCACACCACGCCGAGCACCGCGCCCGCTATCCCGGGCACCAGCAGGGCCGGGGCCGCGAGGACGCCGAAGACGGTCATCAGATACGTGAGCTGGTTGGGCGTGACCCTGGTGTTGACCAGGTAGCGGTCGACCCGCAGGGACACCTCGCGCATGTAGAGGCGTCCCATCCAGTGCTCACCGCTGCGCCGGTCCTTCACCCCCGGGGGGTGCACGACCGGTCTGAGTTCAGCTACCGATGGCCTTGACATAGTCGGCGTAGACGTCCTTGATCTGTTCGGTCTTGAGGTCGAGGTGTTCGAGGATCGTGTAGCGGCCGGGCCGGGTCTCCGGGGCGAACTCCACGGCACGGACGAATTCGTCCGGGGTGAAGCCGATCTCCTCCGGCAGGACCGGCAGCCCGTGCCGACGCAGCACCTCGGCCATGTAGGCCGACTCCTCGTGGGCTCCGCGCAGGTACATCGCGAACGCCGCGCCCAGTCCGCACTGCTCGCCGTGGGCGGCGGCACGCTGGGGGAACAGCAGGTCGAAGGCGTGGTTGATCTCGTGGCAGGCGCCGGAGGACGGGCGGGAGTCGCCCGACACGGACATGGCGATGCCGGTGAGGACCAGTGCCTCGGCCAGCACTTGGAGAAACCCGTCGTCCCCGACGCCGCCCGGGTGCCGGAGCACGGCCTCGCCGGCCTGGCGGGCCATCGCGGCGGCGAGGCCGTCGATCTTCTCGCCCTTGACCCGGTTGGCCAGTTCCCAGTCCGCCACGGCGGAGATGTTGGAGATGGCGTCGCCGACGCCGGAGCGCACGAAGCGGACGGGGGCCTCACGGATCACATTGAGGTCGATGACCACCGCGATCGGGTTCGGCACACCGTACGAACCGCGCCCCGCGTCGTTGTCCAGGGTGGCGACCGGCGAGCAGAGGCCGTCGTGGGCGAGGTTGGTGGCGACCGCGACCAGCGGCAGACCGACGCGTGCCGCCGCGAACTTGGCACAGTCGATGATCTTGCCGCCGCCGAGACCCACCACCGCGTCGTACCGGCCGGCCTTTATGTCTGCGGCCAGCCGCACCGCGTCGTCGATGGTGCCGCCGCCGACCTCGTACCAGGTGGCTCCGGGCAGCGAGGGAGCGATCCGCTCGCGCAGCCGGGCGCCCGAGCCGCCGCTGACGGCGACGGCGAGCTTGCCGGAGTGCGAGATGCGCTCGTCGGCGAGGACGCACGCCAGGTCGTCGAGGGCACCCGGGCGGATGTCGACGACGACCGGCGAGGGGATGAGCCTCGTCAGTACCGGCACGCGATCTCCCGTCCCCGGGCGAGGTCGTCGTGGTTGTCGATCTCGACCCAGTCGACCTCGCCGATCGGCGCCACGTCGATCCGGACGCCGCGGTTCACGAGCTCCTGGTAGCCGTGCTCGTAGAACTGCTGCGGGTCGGTCTCCCACACGGTCTTCAGCGCGTCCGCCAGCTCGGCGGCCGCGTCGCCCTCGATGAGGGTGACGCCGATGTACTCGCCGGTGGCCTCGGCGGGGTCCATCAGCTTGGTGATCTTCGTCATGTTCCCCTTGTCGGGGTCGACGACGACCTTCATCTCCTCGTCCGCGAGGGACTTCACGGTGTCGAGGGCGAGGATGATCCGCTTGCCGTCGCCGCGGGCGGCGAGCAGCGTCTTCTCGACGGAGACCGGGTGGACGGTGTCGCCGTTGGCGAGGATCACGCCGTCCTTGAGGGCGTCACGGCCGCACCACAGGGAGTAGGCGTTGTTCCACTCCTCGGCCTTGTCGTTGTCGATGAGGGTGAGCGTGAGGCCGTACTTCGCCTCCAAGGCCGCCTTGCGCTCGTAGACGGCCTCCTTGCGGTAGCCGACGATGACCGCGACCTCGGTCAGGCCGATCTCGGCGAAGTTGCCGAGGGTGAGGTCGAGGACCGTGGGTTCGCCCTCTATGCCCGCGGGCCCCACCGGCACCAGCGCCTTCGGCAGGGTGTCGGTGTAGGGGCGCAGACGCCGTCCGGCGCCGGCCGCCAGCACGAGGCCGATCATGCGGGTTCTCCTTCGTCGTGTACGGCGGGGGCCCCGGAGGACACCCAGAAGCGGATGCTCTCGGCGAGCACCACGAGGGCGACGGCCACGGCCAGGGCCGTGAGCGCCACCGTGAACTGCGAGGCGGTGAGCAGCGCGGCCAGCACCGTGACGAGCAGGGTGCGCCCCTCCTGCCCCCCGACGGCGCGCACCAGCCAGGCCGGCGGCGCTCCGGCGTCGCCGCGGATGCGGTACACCGTGTCGTAGTGATGGTAGGCGACGGCCGCCACCAGCCCGAAAGCCGCGGGCAGCGCCCCGTTCACATCGGCGCGGGCGGCGAGGACGAGGACGGTGAGGTACTCCGCGGCGCGGAAGAGCGGCGGGATCAGCCAGTCGAGGGCGCCCTTGAGGGGCTGGGAGAGGGCGAGGCCGGAGGTGAGGGCGTAGATCACCGCGCCGACGGCGGCGGCCCACGGGCTGCCGGACGCGACGTTCGCGGCGAGGACGACGACGCCGAAGACCGCCAGCAGCAGCGGGGAGCTCGGGTGGAAGCGGGTGTTCGGGCTGCGCAGGCTGCCCACGAAGGCGGCCAGGGGACCGTTGTCCGCGAGGTCCGCCAGTGCCCGCGCGGCCCGGTCCGTGCGCTTCGCCCTGCGGGTCACCGACCGCAGCACCCGTCCCGCGGTGGTGTAGGTCGCCGCCAGGGCGCAGCCGATCAGCAGGGCGTAGAAGGTGATGCGGGGGGTCGTCGCGGCCGTCAGGACGGCGATCATGGCCCATCGTTCGCCGATGGGCAGGACTATCATCCGCCGCACCCAGACCGTCCAGCCGACGCTGTCGAGCTTGTCGGAGAGGGCGGCGGTGGGGCTGGTGTTGGCGGTGGCGTCGTGGTTGGCCTCGTTGAAGGAGAAGTCCACGACGTGCCGGCAGGTCTGGAGGATCATCGCGCCGAGCGCGAGGGCCCATACGTCGTCGCCGCCGCGGGCGGCCCCCAGCGCGAGGCCCGCGTAGTAGGCGTACTCCTTGGCGCGGTCGAAGGTGGCGTCGAGCCAGGCGCCGAGGGTGGAGTACTGCAAGGAGTAGCGGGCGAGCTGGCCGTCGGTGCAGTCCAGGACGAAGGAGAAGATCAGCAGCAGGCCGGCGGCGACGAATCCGCCCCGGGTGCCGGTGGCCGCGCAGCCCGCCGCGATCAGCGCGGTGATCAGGGAGGCGGTGGTGACCTGGTTGGGGGTGAGGCCGCGGCGGGCGCACCAGCGGGCGATGTACCGCGAGTAGGGGCTGACGCAGTAGGTGGTGAAGAAACCGTCGCGGGACTTCACGGCCGACTTCAGGCGTACGGCCTCGTCGTCGACGGCGGCGACGGCCTGCCGTGCCTCGTTGCGGGCCTGCGGGTCGGCGGGGACCTCCGCGACCAGGCTGCCGAGCTCGGGCCGGTGGACGTCGGCGCCGTCGGCGTCGAGGGCGCCGACGACACGCTCGGCGAGGCTGTCGAGGCTGTCGATGTTCCCCACGCTCGACCTCGCTCGCGCGGGGGCACCCCCACCGGCCGTGCCGCCGCTCGCGGAGTTCTCCCGGGCCATCGCCCGGGTCAGGGCCTGCCGGCCGGCGGGCTGGGCGGTGACGGCGCCGGGGATCGCGGCGAGCGGGAAGCGGGGGTCGGTGAGGCCGAGGCGCAGCGCGTGCGGGTGGCCCACGAAGCGGCTGTCGACGAGGGCGACGCGCTCGTCACCGGGGACGGCGGCGAGAAGCGTCTCGGCGTCGGCGGTGCCGGCCGCGGTCAGGACGTCGAAGCCGAGGGACCGCAGGTCCGTCTCGATCGACGATCCGGGGACCGGCTGACCGGTGAGGATGGCGGTCGGCAACCGAACTCACTCCCTGGGTCCCGACGCGTCCGCGCCGGTCATCTGCATCGTGGGTCGCCCTCCGGCGGTACCAGCCGGGCGGCATGTCGGCAGAGGCTATCGGATGCCGCGAAGACCGTGTTCACCGGCCGTTCAGGACGGATCACACGGTCTGACAGCACGTGTGCACCGCCCTTTGCCGAGATCATCATGGGCGATCGGCGGCCCGGCCGACAAACCGCGGCGCCGCGCACCCGCGCGGAACGGCCGGGCGGCAGGCGGGACCGACCTGAACCGGGAATCGTTTTCGCAGGTCAGAGCAGATGACAACGGTGTTCAGTGCCGCGTTGCCGGATACCCCCCACCCGTAGTTGACTGGGTGCCGGACCGCTGACAGGAGGGTTTGCTCCATGGGGGCTGGGCACGACCACGGCCATACGCACACCCACGCGCCGGCCACCGCCACGGCCGCCGCGGCGTACCGCGGCAGGCTGCGGGTGGCGCTGGCGATCACGCTCACCGTGATGGTGGTGGAGCTGGTGGGCGGGGTGCTCGCGGACTCCCTCGCCCTGATCGCGGACGCGGCGCACATGGCGACGGACGCGCTGGGCCTCGGCATGGCGCTGCTCGCCATCCACTTCGCGAACCGTCCCCCGAGCACGCACCGCACCTTCGGCTACGCCCGGGCGGAGATCCTCGCCGCCCTGGCCAACTGTCTGCTGCTGCTCGGGGTGGGCGGCTACGTCCTGTACGAGGCGGTCCAGCGGTTCTTCGCGCCGGCCGCCACCGAGGGCGGGCTGATGATCGTGTTCGGCGCGGTGGGCCTGGTGGCGAACACGGTCTCGCTGACGCTGCTGATGCGCGGCCAGGCGGAGAGCCTGAACGTGCGGGGCGCGTTCCTGGAGGTGGCGGCGGACGCGCTGGGCTCGGTGGCGGTGCTGGTGTCGGCGGCGGTGATCCTCACCACCGGCTGGCAGGCCGCCGACCCGGTCGCCTCGCTCGTCATCGGCCTGATGATCGTGCCGCGGACCCTCAAGCTGCTGCGCGAGACCCTGGACGTCCTGCTGGAGTCGGCTCCGCGGGACGTGGACATGGCGGAGGTGCGGGCGCACATACTGGCGCTGGACGGGGTGGAGGACGTGCACGACCTGCACGCCTGGACGATCACCTCGGGGATGCCGGTGCTCTCCGCGCACGTGGTGGTGCGCTCGGACGTGCTGGACGCGACCGGTCACGAGAAGATGCTGCACGAGCTCCAGGGCTGTCTGGGCGACCACTTCGACGTGGCGCACTGCACCTTCCAGCTGGAGCCGGGCGGGCACGCCGAGCACGAGGCGCGGCTCTGCCACTGACGCGAGCGGGACGGGCCCCGGGCCGGCGCCGCGGTGGCCGCTCCACCGGTCCCGGTTTCGTATGTGCGTTCGGCACGGTTCCCCGGGTGCCGTGCCGGGCAAGATCGACCAGGGGGCCCGGTCGCCGGACGCGGGACATGCGGCGCTCACGCGGAATGCGGGGAGCGCGGGCGCGTACGGCAGACTGAGGGGGCGAGGACCGATGCTAAGGATGGGTATGCCGATCACTTCTGCCACCACGACGACCGGCTCGTCGAGCGGCACCGCTGACGCGATTCTGCTGGAACTCGTCGACGAGAACGGCGTGACCATCGGCACGGCGGAGAAGCTCGCCGCCCACCGGGCGCCGGGGCAGCTGCACCGGGCGTTCTCCGTCTTCCTCTTCGACGAGCACGGCCGGCTGCTGCTCCAGCAGCGGGCGCTCGGCAAGTACCACTCCCCCGGTGTGTGGTCGAACACGTGCTGCGGCCACCCCTACCCGGGGGAGGCCCCCTTCGCGGCGGCCGCGCGGCGCACCTTCGAGGAGCTGGGGGTGTCCCCGTCGCTGCTCGCGGAGGCGGGCACGGTCCGCTACAACCACCCGGACCCGGCCTCGGGCCTGGTGGAGCAGGAGTACAACCACCTGTTCGTCGGGATGGTGCAGTCCCCGCTGCGGCCGGACCCGGAGGAGGTCGGCGGCACGGCCTTCGTGACGCCCGCCGAGCTGGCCGAGCGGCACGCGAGGGACACGTTCTCCTCGTGGTTCATGACCGTGCTGGACACGGCCCGGCCGGCCGTCCGGGAACTGACGGGCCCGTCGGCCGGCTGGTGAGCCGGGGCGTCCGGATCACTCCCCGGCGGGAAGGATCACCCCTTCCAGGGCGTCCGGGGGCTTGAGCGGCAGGGCGGCCCAGACGACCTTGCCGCCGCTCGCCGTGTGCTCGACGTCGCACACCCCGCCGGCCTCCCGGGTGATCTCCCGCACCAGGAGCAGCCCCCGGCCGCCGGTCCGGGCGTGGTCGGCCTCCAGGGCGGTGGGGCGGTAGGGGTGGTCGTCCTCCACGGACACCCGCACCCACTCGGCGCCGACGGCCACCTCCACCGCGAGCACCGGCGACAGCAGCGCCGCGTGCCTGACGGCGTTGGTCACCAGTTCCGAGACGATCAGCAGGAGCCCCTCGGTGAGGTCGTCCGTGACCGGCACCCCTTGACGCAGCAGCAGGTCCCGCACGGCGTGCCGCGCCTGCGGGACCGAGACCTCGACGGGGGCGGCGGTGAACCGCCAGACCCCCTCGTACGGCAGCGGTCGCGGCACGTCCGTCCCACGGGGTCCGAGAGGTGCGCCTGCGTCGCCCTGTGGGCGAGGGCCGGGCCCGCGCCCGCGGTCGTCCATCGTCCGGTCGCCACCCTTGCGCTCGATTGTCGCCACGCCCCCGAGTTTGGTAACCCGACCCGGGGCGCCGGATGACTGAACAGAAGTCAGCACTTATCGAGCGTTCTCGGCGTTTCCCGCCCGCGATTTTCTGCATCTTGTCGAGTTCTGTCCGGTACACACCACCTTCGTGCACTATTCAGGTTGTACGGGTTTACCGGGGCGCTCGCCCCTTTTCGTACCCCGTGCCGCGGTGATTTCCTCTGCCCGCGATGCGGCGACGCTCACCCGGACGCGGTCGGCCGGGTCGGTCGGCCGGACGCGGTCGGCCGGGTGCGCGAACGGGCCGTTAGCATCCGGCACATGGAGCCCGAGCTGCTGTACGGCGTCACCGACGCGGTCGCCACCGTCGTCCTGCACCACCCCGCCAAGCGCAACGCCATGACGGCCGCGATGTGGCGGGCGCTTCCCCCGTTGCTGGACGGGCTCGCCGCCGACCCGGGCGTGCGGGCGCTCGTGCTGACCGGCGCGGGCGGCACCTTCTGCGCCGGAGCCGACATCTCCACGCTCCAGGGGTCGCCCGACGAGGCGCAGGGACTGGCGGTGCGCGCCGAGGAGGCCCTCGCCGCCTTCCCGAAACCGACGCTGGCGGCCGTGAAGGGCCACTGCGTGGGCGGCGGCACGCAGCTCGCGGCCGCGTGCGACCTGCGGTTCGCCGAGGAGGGGGCGCTGTTCGGGGTGACGCCGGCGAAGCTCGGGATCGTCTACCCGTCCTCCGCGACCCGGCGGCTGGTCGCGCTGGTCGGTCCGGCCACCGCCAAGTACCTGCTGTTCTCGGGGGAACTGATCGACGCGGAACGGGCCCTGCGCACCGGGCTGGTGGACGAGGTGCTGCCGGCCGGATCGCTCGACGAGCGCGTGGCCGGGTTCACGCGGGTGCTGGCGTCCCGCTCGCAGTTGACGCAGGCCGCCGCGAAGGAGTTCGCGAACGGCCACGCGGACCGCGACGCCCACTGGGCCGCGCTGGCCCGCGCCGAGGGCGAGACCGCGGAGGGCGTCGCCGCGTTCCTGGAGCGCAGGGAGCCGCGCTTCACCTGGACCTCGTCGGGGTGAGACGCGCTCCGGCGGGGCCTTCCCACCGCCCGCCGACGACGGACGGGCATGTCCGGGCGCCGTGGAGGTACCCGTTCCCTCCCGGCCGGAGCGGCCGGGAGAGGAGAGGAGACTCACGTGTTCCGTGCGATCGCAGACGTGCTGCGGCAGATCGGTGGCGCCGTCGCCACCGTGGTGACCCTGCCCTTCCGGGCCGTGGCCCGGCTCTTCGGGCACGCCTCCGCCTCCACGCGGCACGGCAGGGCCTGAGCCGTGGGGCCCTCCGGGCCGCCGGGGGCGGAGCCGCTCCCCGGCGGCCCGGAGGCGTTCCCGGAGGCGTTCCCGGACGCGTTCCCGGAGGCGTTCCCGGAGGCGTTCCCGGACGCGTTCCCGGACGCGTTCCCGGACGCGTTCCCGGACGCGTTCCCGGACGCGTTTCCGGACGCGTTTCCGGACGCGTTTCCGGACGCGTGAGGGCGCTGCCGCCCGCCCGGCCCGCCGGGAGTCCGCCCTGATCCCCGATTGTCGGCGCCGCCTGCCACAATTGCCGCGCAACCTCAGTGGAGAAGGCGGTACGGGATCGTGACGACACCCGGGTCCATCGAAGTAGGGTCCATCGAAGGCAGGATCGCCGAGGAGCTCGGCGTACGGGAGCGGCAGGTGAAGGCCGCCGTGGAACTGCTCGACGGCGGTTCGACGGTGCCTTTCATCGCCCGCTACCGCAAGGAAGCGACCGAGATGCTCGACGACGCGCAGCTGCGCACGATCGAGGAGCGGCTGCGCTATCTGCGGGAGCTGGAGGAGCGCCGGGCGGCGATCCTGGACTCCGTGCGCGAGCAGGGCAAGCTCACCGGCGAACTGGAGGCGCGGATCCGCGGCGCCGAGACCAAGGCCCGGCTGGAGGACATCTACCTGCCCTACAAGCCCAAGCGGCGCACGAAGGCGCAGATCGCGCGGGAGGCCGGGCTGGAGCCGCTGGCCACGGGGCTGCTCGGCGACCCGGGCGTCGAGCCGCTCGCCGCGGCGTCCGCCTTCGTGGACGCCGACAAGGGCGTCGCCGATCCGCAGGCCGCGCTGGACGGGGCACGGGCGATCCTCACCGAGCGGTTCTCGGAGGACGCCGACCTGGTCGGCGAGCTGCGCGAACGCATGTGGGTGCGCGGGCGCCTCGCCGCGAAGGTGCGGGACGGCAAGGAGGAGGCGGGCGCCAAGTTCGCCGACTACTTCGACTTCGCCGAGCCGTTCACCGAGCTGCCCTCGCACCGCGTCCTGGCGATGCTGCGCGGTGAGAAGGAAGAGGTGCTCGACCTCGTCCTGGAGCCGGAGGAGCCGACGGACGGGCCCTCGTCGTACGAGGGGATCGTCGCCCACCGGTTCGGCATCGCCGACCGGGGCCGCCCCGGCGACAAGTGGCTGACCGACACCGTCCGCTGGGCCTGGCGCACCCGGCTCCTGGTGCACCTGGGGATCGACCTGCGGCTCAGGCTGCGGACGGCCGCCGAGGACGAGGCCGTCGACGTGTTCGCGGCGAACCTGCGGGACCTGCTGCTCGCCGCCCCCGCGGGCACGCGCGCGACGCTCGGCCTGGACCCCGGCTTCCGCACGGGCGTGAAGGTGGCCGTGGTGGACGCGACCGGCAAGGTCGTCGCCACCGACGTCATCCACCCGCACGTCCCGGCGAACCGGTGGGACGAGGCGATCGCCAAGCTGGCCCGGCTGGCGAAGGAGCACGCCGTCGAGCTGGTCGCGATCGGCAACGGCACGGCGTCCCGTGAGACCGACAAGCTCGCCGGTGACCTCATCGCCCGGCACCCGGAGCTGGAGCTCACCAAGGTGATGGTGTCCGAGGCGGGCGCCTCGGTCTACTCGGCCTCGGCGTTCGCCTCGCAGGAGCTGCCCGACATGGACGTGTCGCTGCGCGGCGCCGTGTCGATCGCCCGCCGGCTCCAGGACCCGCTGGCCGAGCTGGTGAAGATCGACCCGAAGTCCATCGGGGTCGGCCAGTACCAGCACGACCTGTCCGAGGTGAAGCTGTCGCGCTCGCTGGACGCGGTGGTGGAGGACTGTGTGAACGGCGTCGGTGTCGACGTGAACACCGCGTCCGCCCCGCTGCTCGCCCGGGTCTCCGGCATCACCTCCGGCCTCGCCGAGAACATCGTGGCGCACCGCGACGCCAACGGCCCGTTCACCTCCCGCAAGGACCTGAAGAAGGTGGCGCGGCTCGGGCCCAAGGCGTACGAGCAGTGCGCGGGCTTCCTGCGGATCCGCGGCGGCGAGGACCCGCTGGACGCCTCCAGCGTGCACCCCGAGGCGTACCCGGTGGTCCGGCGGATGGTGAAGACGAGCGGGCAGGAGGTGGCCGCCCTCGTCGGCAACACGTCGGTGCTGCGGTCGCTCAGGCCGGACGACTTCGTGGACGACACCTTCGGTCTGCCGACCGTCACCGACATCCTCAAGGAGTTGGAGAAGCCCGGGCGCGACCCGCGGCCCGCCTTCCGGACGGCCACCTTCAAGGAGGGCGTGGAGAAGATCTCCGACCTGTCCTCCGGCATGGTCCTGGAGGGCGTGGTGACGAACGTGGCCGCCTTCGGCGCGTTCGTCGACGTCGGTGTCCACCAGGACGGCCTGGTGCACGTCTCCGCGATGTCCAGGACGTTCGTCAAGGACCCGCGGGACGTGGTCAAGCCCGGGGACATCGTCAAGGTGAAGGTCCTCGACGTCGACATCCCGCGCAAGCGGATCTCACTGACGCTCAGGCTCGACGACGAGGCGGCCCCCCAGGGCGCCCCGGGCGAGGGCCGGCCGCAGCGCGGGGGCGGGCGCCCGCCGCAGCAGCGGCAGCAGTCCGGCCAGCGCGGCGGCGGTCAGCGGGGCGCGGGCGGCGGTCAGCGGGGCGCGGGCGGCGGTCAGCGCGGGGGCGGTGCCCGGCAGGCTCCGGCGCCGGCGAACAGCGCGATGGCCGACGCACTGCGCCGGGCCGGGCTGGTCGACCCCAAGAAGGGCCGGAGCTGAGCGAGGGGGCCGGGCCCGGCGGCACCGCCCGTGGCCCGGCCCCCGCTCGTACCGTCCGCGTCCGCGAGGACACCGGGTCCGACGAGGACGGGACGCCGCCGACCGTCCGGGGCCGGCGGGACGCCCGCTCGGGGCGGGGAAAATCCGGTTGCCGGTGATCGTCGTACCGACACACTGGCGGGATGAACGCTTTCGACCCCAAGGCGGACCTCCTCCGGTGCCTCCAGGACGCCCGCGACGTGCTGGTGTGGAAGCTCGACGGGCTGTCGGAGTACGAGGTGCGCCGGCCCATGACGCCGACCGGCACGAATCTGCTGGGGCTGGTCAAGCACCTGGCCGGGGCGGAGGCACTGTACTTCGGGGCGGTGTTCGGGCGGCCGTTCGCGGGGACGCCGCTGTGGATCACCGGGGACGCGGAGCCGAACGCCGACCTGTGGGCGCGGGCCGACGAGACGCGCGAGGAGATCGTCGGACTGTACCGGCGGGCCTGCGCGCACGCGGACGAGACGGTCGCGGCGCTGCCGTGGGACGCGGTCGGCCGGATCCCGGGAGGCAAGGGCGGCGAGGTGACCCTGCATCGGATCCTCGCCCACATGATCGGTGAGACGCACCGGCACGCCGGGCACGCCGACGTCGTCCGGGAGCTGGTCGACGGAGCGACGGGACAGCGCCCGGGCGGCGCCAACACGCCCGACGGCGACCCGGCGTGGTGGACGGCGCACCGCGAGCGGGTGGAACGGGCGGCCCGGGAGGCGGGCCGCACCGGGTGAGGCTACCGTTCGGTCACCTTGCCGTCCGCGACCTCCAGGCGGCGGGTGACGTGGACCGCGTCCAGCATGCGCCGGTCGTGGGTGACCAGCAGCAGGGTCCCCTCGTAGGCGTCCAGGGCGGACTCCAGCTGCTCGATCGCCGGGAGGTCGAGGTGGTTGGTCGGCTCGTCGAGGACGAGCAGGTTGACGCCGCGTCCCTGGAGCAGCGCGAGGGCGGCGCGGGTGCGTTCGCCCGGTGAGAGGGTCGCCGCCGGACGCAGCACATGGTCCGCCTTCAGACCGAACTTGGCCAGGAGGGTGCGCACGTCGGCCGGTTCGGTGTCCGGTACGGCGGCGGAGAAGGCGTCGAGCAGGGCCTCGGGGCCGTGGAACAGCCCGCGCGCCTGGTCGACCTCGCCGACCAGGACGCCCGAGCCGAGGGCCGCGTGGCCGGCGTCCAGCGGGATGCGGCCCAGCAGCGCGGCGAGCAGGGTCGACTTGCCCGCGCCGTTCGCGCCGGTGACCGCGACCCGGTCGGCCCAGTCGATCTGGAGGGTCACCGGGCCGAAGGTGAAGGTGTCGCGCCGTACCTCGGCGTCCCGGAGGGTGGCGACGAGCGCGCCGGAGCGCGGGGCGGCCGCGATCTCCATGCGCAGCTCCCACTCCTTGCGGGGCTCCTCGACGACCTCCAGGCGTTCGATCATGCGCTGGGTCTGGCGGGCCTTCGCGGCCTGCTTCTCGCTGGCCTCGCTGCGGAACTTGCGGCCGATCTTGTCGTTGTCGTTGCCCGCCTTGCGGCGCGCGTTCTTCACGCCCTTGTCCATCCAGGAGCGCTGCGTCTGCGCGCGCTCGTGCAGGGCGGCCTTCTTGTCGGCGTACTCCTCGTAGTCCTCGCGGGCGTGCCGGCGGGCCGTGTCCCGCTCCTCCAGGTAGGCCTCGTAGCCGCCGCCGTAGAGGTTGATCTGCCGCTGGGCGAGGTCGAGTTCGAGGACCTTGGTGACGGTGCGGGCGAGGAACTCGCGGTCGTGGCTGACGACGACGGTGCCGGCGCGCAGGCCGGTCACGAAGCGTTCGAGGCGCTCCAGGCCGTCGAGGTCGAGGTCGTTGGTGGGCTCGTCGAGGAGGAAGACGTCGTAGCGGGACAGGAGGAGGGAGGCGAGGCCCGCGCGGGCGGCCTGGCCGCCGGACAGGGACGTCATCGGCTGGCCGAGGTCCACGCCGAGGCCGAGGGAGTCGGCGACGTCCTCCGCGCGTTCGTCGAGGTCGGCGCCGCCGAGGCCGAGCCAGCGCTCCAGGCTCGCCGCGTAGGCGTCGTCGGCGCCGGGAGCGCCGTCGACCAGGCCCTGGGTGGCCTCGTCCATCGCGCGCTGCGCCTCGGCGACTCCGGTGCGGCGGGCGAGGAACTCCCGCACGCTCTCGCCGGGGCGGCGCTCCGGCTCCTGGGGCAGGTGGCCGACGGTCGCGGCCGGCGGGGAGAGCCGGAGCTCGCCCTCCTCCGGCGCGGTGAGGCCGGCCAGGAGCTTCAGCAGGGTGGACTTGCCCGCGCCGTTGGCTCCGACCAGCCCGATCACGTCACCGGGGGCGACGACGAGGTCGAGCCCGGAGAAGAGGGAGCGGTCGCCGTGGCCGGCGGCGAGGTTCTTGGCGACGAGGGTGGCAGTCATCAGACGGTAGATCCTAGTGGGCGCGCGGCGCCCGGGGCGCGGGGGTCGCGCCCCGTGGCCGGTGGGCGCGCCGACGGGCTACCGTCAGGGCGTGGGCACGCGCGGGAACGACGATGTGATCGTGGTCGGCGGCGGGGTCGTCGGGCTGGTGACGGCGGTGGTCCTCGCCGAGCGGGGCCGCCGGGTGCGGATGTGGACGCGGGAGCCGGCCGAGCGGACCACCTCGGCCGTCGCGGGCGCGCTGTGGTGGCCGTACCACATCGGGCCGGTGGCGTCGGCGCGGGTGTGGGCGCTGCGCTCGCTGGAGGTGTACGAGCGACTGGCCGGGCGGCCCGAGGACACCGGGGTGCGTCTGGTCGAGGGGGTCATGGGCGGAGCGGAGCCGGACGCCGTCGCGGCCTGGACGGCCGGCCGGCTGACCGGGCTGCGTCCGGCGACCGCCCGGGAGTACCCCGCCGGGAGGGGTCTGTGGGCGCGGCTGCCGCTGATCGACATGGCGGTCCATCTGCCGTGGCTGCGGGAGCGGTTGCTGCGCGCGGGCGGCACGGTCGAGGAACGCGCCGTGGGCGATCTGGCGGAGGCCGACGCGCCGGTCGTCGTCAACTGCACGGGCCTGGGCGCCCGTGATCTGGCCGCGGACGGCTCGGTACGGCCGCAGCGGGGGCAGCTGGTCGTCGTGGAGAACCCCGGGATCCGCACCTGGCTGGTGTCCACCGGCCCGGACGGTGAACTGGCGTACCTCTTCCCGCAGCCGGGGCGGCTGCTGCTGGGCGGCACCGCGGAGGACGACGACTGGTCGCCGGATCCGGACCCGGCGGTGGCCGCGGCGATCGTGCGGCGGTGCGCCTCCTTCCGCCCGGAGGTCGCGGGGGCGCGGGTCCTGGAGCACCGGGTGGGGCTGCGGCCCGTGCGGCCCGCGGTGCGGCTGGAGCGGGAGGTGCTGCCGGACGGGCGGTCCGTGGTGCACCACTACGGGCACGGCGGCGGCGGGGTGACCGTGGCGTGGGGGTGCGCGGAGGAGGCGGCCGGGCTGGCGTTCCCGGCCGGCCCGACCGGGGCCCGGCTCCAGGGGCTGTAGCGTCCCGGCACGCCGGGGCGGGGCGGGTCGGCGTCGGGTCGGAGCGTGCCGTCGGGGCCGGGGCGGCGTTGGGGGCCGAGCGGCAGCGGGGCCCGGACGGTGCCAGGGCTCCGGCGGCGGCGCGGGCGCCAGATCGGGGGCACAGGCCCGGACCGGTCGGACCGGTGCTCCGGCATCGGTACGGCGGTCGAGCCGGTCCTTGATCTCCCCGACCTGGGCCATCGGCCTCGGTACACCGCGCGCGGAGGCGGTGGCCGAGGGCCTCCTAGCGCGGTTCGGCGGCCTGGGCGACGGCCGAGCGGGTCAGGAGTTCGTCGCGGTCGATCGCGTCCGTCCGCGTCGACGGCACGGTGCAGGCGTGGGCGCCGGCCACCGCGCCGAACAGGGCGCAGGTCAGGGGCGGCTCGCCGGTGAGGCGGCCGAAGAGGAAGGCGGCCGCGAAGGCGTCGCCGGCGCCGTTGGAGTCCACCACGGGCGCGGGGGGCGGCACCGCCGGTATGCGGGTCAGCTCGCCGTCGGTCAAAAGGTACGCGCCGTGCGCGCCCGCGGTGGCGACGACCACCTCGGCCCGCCCGCGTTCGGCGACGCGGCGCATGGTCCGCTCGGGGTCGGTCAGTTCGGCCGCGGAGAGGAAGACGACGTCGGCCTCGTACGCGAACGACGCGTGGTACGGGTTCTCCCCGTCCCAGTTGTGCAGGTCGGTGGAGATGCCGACGCCCGCCTCGCGCAGCACCGGCAGGGCGAGGGCGCAGGGCTGGGTGATCGAGACGTGGGCGTGGCGGCTCCTCGCGGCCAGGGCCCTCAGCGTGTCCTCGGGGAACCGGTCGTCGGGGAGCGAGCGGCTGGTGTCGTACAGGGACAGCCGCCGGCCGTCCGGGCCGACCAGGTTCACCGCGCGCTTGGTGCCGGCGGGCTGCGGGACCGCGGTGAGGCCGATGCCCCGGTCGCGGTGCAGGGCGCGGACCAGGTCCCCCTCGGGGTCGTCGCCGAGGAAGTCGAGGTGGTGGGTGCGCAGACCGAGGGCGCTCAGGCCCATGGCGACGAAGTCCCCGGTCTGGCCCGCTCGGGTGCGTACCCCGCTGTCGATCATGTAGCTGTCGGCGTACGGGAGCGGCAGCTCCGGGACGTACACGATGGTGTCCACGCCCGCGCCGCCCAGTACGAGGACGTCGGTGTCACGGCTCAACTCTGGCCCTCCCCTTGGTCGTAGACCGTGACCGCGATCCCCCGCCCGACCAACCGCTCGGTGATCAGCGGTTCGACGCGGGACCACGTGCCGCCGGCCAGGCCACACCCTATCCGCGGCATGTGGACGGAGGCACCGAGCTCCACCGCCCGGCCGGCCAGCCGTGCCAGTGCCGCGTCGATGGCCTCGTACCGCACGGGGACGCCCTTGCTGCCCGTCCTGGTCCCGCGCTGGCCGATCATGTTGGCCACCCACACGTACGGCTCGACCTGGACGCACTGGACGGCGCCCAGCCCGAAGTCGTTCGACGCGCGGTCCCGGTGCCAGGCGCGGTAGGCCTTCTCGGGCTCGGGCCAGCGGCGCGACAGCGCGAGGACGAAGCCCTTCCCCCAGCCCCCGATGTCGTTGCAGACATGGGCGATCACCTTGACGCCCTTCACCGACGGCACGGTGGCGTCCCCCCGGACATACGTGATCTCCGACATGACGCCACCGTAGGCGATGCCACTGACAGTGGCCCGGCCCCTTCCCCGGCTACGGCGTGAGCCGCGACAGTTCCTCGTCGGCCGTTCGCGCCACCCGGCGGCGGACCGCGAACCAGCCGCCGACCAGGGCGGCCGCGACGACCGGGACGAGCAGCAGGGTCTTGCGGCCGACCTCGGGGTCGCTCCACATCAGGCCGAGGACGGCGATCAGGAAGGCGATCGTGACGATCTCGGTGACCGGGCTCATGGGGAGGCGGAAGGAGGGGCGGGCCACGAGACCGGCCCTGGCGCGGCGGACGAAGACCAGGTGGCAGATCATGATGATCACCCAGGTGCTGATGATGCCGAGGGAGGCGACGTTCAGCACGATCTCGAAGGCCTGCTCGGGCACGAGGAAGTTCAGGCCGACGCCGAGGACGCAGACCGCGCAGGTGAGCAGGATGCCGCCGTAGGGGACCTGGCTGCGGTTCATCCGGGCGGTGAAGCTCGGGGCCGAGCCGGACATGGCCATGGAGCGCAGGATGCGGCCGGTGGAGTACAGGCCGGAGTTCAGGGACGACATGGCGGCGGTGAGGACGACCAGGTTCATGACGTCGCCCGCGCCGGAGACGCCGATCTTCGACAGGACGGTGACGAAGGGGCTCTCGTCGGCCGAGTAGACCGAGCCGGGCAGCAGCAGGGCGAGCAGGACGACGGAACCGACGTAGAAGAGGCCGACGCGCCACATGATGGAGTTCACCGCGCGCGGGACGACCTTCTCCGGCTCGGCGGTCTCGCCCGCGGCGACGCCGACCAGTTCCAGGGCGGCGTACGCGAAGATCACGCCCTGCATGACGAGGACGACGGGCAGCAGGCCGTGCGGGAGGACGCCGCCGTGGTCCGTGATCATGCTCGGGCCGGGCGTCCGGCCGTCCACCTCGTGCCCGGTGGCGAGCAGGAAGACGCCGACGCACATGAAGGCGACCAGAGTGGCGACCTTGACGATCGCGAACCAGAACTCCATCTCGCCGAAGATCTTCACCGAGATGAGGTTCACCGCGAGGACCACGGCGAGCGCGACGAGCGCCAGCACCCACTGGGGGATGCTCGTGAACATGCTCCAGTAGTGGGTGTACAACGCGATCGCGGTGATGTCGGCGATACCGGTGGTCGACCAGTTCAGGAAGTACATCCAGCCGGCGACGTAGGCGCCCTTCTCGCCGAGGAACTCGCGCGCGTACGACACGAAGGAACCGGACGACGGCCGGTACAGGACCAGCTCGCCGAGGGCGCGGACGACGAAGAAGGCGAAGACGCCGCAGACGAGGTAGGCCAGGGCGAGCGCCGGGCCGGCGGTGTGGAGGCGTCCGCCGGCGCCCAGGAAGAGGCCGGTGCCGATCGCGCCGCCGATGGCGATCATGTTGACGTGGCGGTGCTTGAGGTCCTTGCTGTAGCCGGCGTCGCCCGCGTCCGCGGGTGTCGTGGTCGCCTGGGGGTGGGCGGCGACGTCGGCCGTGTGCGCGGTGTCCTTGCTCACGGGTGTTCCACTCTCTGGTGCGCCCGGGCGCCGTATGCCCGGGTGTCCTGACGGTCGTGGCCCGCGGCTCCCCGGTCGGGGCCCAGACCAAGGAAGCAGCTTCCCGGAGGGACCCCTCTCATGCGGTGCTTCACGTCACAGAGCGTGACTCCTCACACGACCGTCACACGGGGTGCGGGGGTTCCGGCGGTCCCCGCTGTCCCGGCGTTCCCCGCGGTCTCGGCGGTCCCGGCTGGTGTCACAGGAGTGGTGGGACAGCGATACTGCTGCACATGACGATCGAGACCGAGGAGCCGGCCCTCACGGTCGACGAGCTGGCCGCGCGGGCGGGGGTCACGGTGCGCACGGTGCGGTTCTACAGCACCAAGGGCCTGCTGCCGCCGCCGGTGATCGGTCCGCGCCGGGTGGGCCACTACGGTCCGGAGCACCTCGCGCGTCTCGCGCTGATCGCGGAGCTCCAGCAGCAGGGCATGACGCTGGCGGCGATCGAGCGCTACCTGGACCGGCTGCCGCCCGGACTCGACGCGCACGACCTCGCCGTCCACCGGGCGGTGGTGGCCTCGTGGGCGCCGGACACCGTGGAGACGGTGACGCGGGAGGAGCTCGAGCGGCGGGCCGGGCGGGCGCTCGGCGAGGCGGACGTGGACCGGCTCCGTGCCATGGGCGTGGTGGGGGCCGGGTCCGGCGACCGGGCCGACGGCGGCTCGTACCGCGTCGACGCCGGGCTGCTGCGGCTGGGCGTCCGGCTCCTCGACGTCCCCCTGTCGCCGGAGGCGATCCTCGCCGCCCGGACCGTCCTGCTGGAGCATGCGCGCACCGCCGCCCACGAGCTGTCGCGGCTGCTGCGCGAGGAGGTGCCGGAGCGCGACGCGGGCGCGGTCCGGTCGCTGTCGGCGCACATGCAGCCGCTGGTGGTCCAGGCCCTGCTGACGGCGTTCCAGCGGTCGCTCACGGAGGAGCTGCGGGAGTGGATGGGGGAGCCGCCCGCGGACGGGTCCTCCTGAGGGCTGTCCGTCCCGGGCGGGTGGCCCGGGGCCGCCGCGGCGGATTCATGAGCCGGCTGCCCCACGGGCGGGGGGCCGCCTCACGGGTCCGGGGGCTCGCCCACGGGTCCGGGGGCCCGCCCACGGGTCGCGGGCAGGCTTACGGGTCGCGGGCATGCCTACGGGTCGCCGGCAGGCCTACGAGCCGTAGGCGGGCGCGCGGATCGCGGACGGGGCTACTGCCTCCGGGCAGGCCACGTCCTGCGGACGGACCCACGGACCGCGGACCGACCCACGACCTGCGGACGGGCCTGCGGCCTCCGGACCGACCCACGACCTGCGGACGGGCCTGCGGCCTCCGGACGGCCCACGGCCTCCGAGGGACGGGCCCGCCGCCTCCGGGCAGGGCCCGGCGGCGGGCGCCCGCCCGTGGGTCCGGATCAGCGTCCGTCCGTGAAGGTCTCCCCCGCCTCCGCCTTCCGCACCAGCAGCGCGGGCGGGGTGAAGCGGTCGCCGTAGCGCTCGGCGAGTTCCCGCGCGCGGGCCACGAAGCCGGGCAGGCCGCCCTGGTAGCCGTTGATGTACTGGAGCACACCGCCGGTCCAGCCGGGGAAGCCGATGCCGAAGAGGGAGCCGATGTTGGCGTCGGCGACCGAGGTCAGCACGCCCTCCTCCACGAGCCGCACGGTGTCGAGGGCCTCGGAGAAGAGCATGCGCTCCTGCATGTCCTGGAAGGGAATCTCCGCCCCCTGCCGGGTGAAGTGGTCGCGCAGGCCCGGCCACAGGCGGGTCCGACGGCCGTCCTCCCCGTACTCGTAGAAGCCGGCGCCGCCGCTGCGGCCGGTGCGGCCGAACTCGTCGACCATGCGGTCGATGACCGCCTCGGCGGGGTGGCCGGGCCAGGTGCCGCCCGCCTCCTCGACGGCCCGCCTGGACTCGTTGCGGATCTTGCGGGGCAGGGTGAGCGTCAGTTCGTCCATCAGGGAGAGGACCTTGGCCGGGTAGCCGGCCTGGGCGGCGGCCTGTTCGACGGAGGCGGGCTCGATGCCCTCGCCGACCATGGCGACGCCCTCGTTGATGAAGTGGCCGATCACCCGCGAGGTGAAGAAGCCGCGGGAGTCGTTGACCACGATCGGCGTCTTCTTGATCTGCCGGACCAGGTCGAAGGCGCGGGCCAGCGCCACGTCGCCGGTGCGCCCGCCCTTGATGATCTCGACGAGCGGCATCTTGTCGACGGGCGAGAAGAAGTGCAGCCCGATGAAGTCGCCCTGGCGCTCGACCCCCTCGGCGAGGACGGTGATGGGCAGGGTGGAGGTGTTGGAGCACAGCAGGGCGTCCGGCGCGACGATGTGCTCGATCTCCTGGAACACCTTCTGCTTCAGGGACGTGTCCTCGAACACCGCCTCGATGACGGCGTCGCAGCCGGCCAGGTCCTGCGGGTCCGCGGTGGGCGTGATGCGGTCGAGCAGCGCGTCCGCCTTCTCCTGGGTGGTACGGCCCCGGGACACGGCCTTGGCGCACAGCTTCTCGGAGTAGCCCTTGCCCTTGAGGGCGGCTTCCAGGGAGACGTCCTTGAGGACGACGTCGATGCCCGCGCGGGCGCAGGAGTAGGCGATGCCGGCGCCCATCATCCCGGCGCCGAGGACGGCGACCCTGCGGACCTGGCGGGGTTCGACGCCCTGGGGGCGGTTGGCGCCGGAGTTGACGGCCTGGAGGTCGAAGAAGAAGGCCTGGATCATGTTCTTGGAGGTCTGCCCGGCGGCCAGCTCCACGAAGTAGCGGGCCTCGATGACCTGCGCGGTCTCCAGGTCGACCTGGGAGCCCTCGACGGCGGCGGCGAGGATGTTGCGCGGGGCCGGGTAGGGGGCGCCGCCGGTCTGCTTGCGCAGGGTGGCGGGGAAGGCGGGCAGGTTCGCCGCGAACTTGGGGTTCGACGGGGTGCCGCCCGGGATCCGGTAGCCCGGCCTGTCCCAGGGCTGCTGCGACTCGGGGTGGGCGTCGACGAAGGCGCGGGCCTTGGCCAGCATCTCCTCCTCGGTGGCGGCGACCTCGTGGACCAGGCCGTTCTCCAGGGCGCGGCGCGGGCTGTACTGGGTGCCCTGGAGGAGGACCTTGAGGAGGGCGTCGGCGATGCCGAGCAGGCGGACGGTGCGCACGACGCCGCCGCCTCCGGGGAGCAGCCCGAGGGTGACCTCGGGCAGGCCGATCTTCGAGCCGGGCGCGTCGAGGGCGACGCGGTGGTGGCAGGCGAGGGCGAGCTCGTAGCCGCCGCCGAGGGCCGCGCCGTTGATGGCGGCGACGACGGGCTTGCCGAGGGTCTCGATGCGGCGCAGGTGGCGCTTGATCTCCAGGCCGCCGTCGAACAGCTCCTGGGCGGTCTCCGGGGTGACGCGGATCAGGTCGCGCAGGTCGCCGCCGGCGAAGAAGGTCTTCTTCGCGGAGGTGATGATGACGCCCCGGACGGTGTCCTTCTCGGCCTCCAGCCGGTCGGTGACCGCCGCGAGCGAGGCGCGGAACGCCGCGTTCATGGTGTTCGCGGACTGGTCGGGGTCGTCGAGGACGAGGGTGACGAGGCCGGTGCGGTCCTGTTCCCAGCGGATGGTGGTGCTCTGTGTCATGACAGGTCTCCGTAGAAGTCGTGGGGTTCCGCCGGGGTGGTCAGACGCGCTCGACGATCGTCGCGACGCCCATGCCGCCGCCCACGCACAGCGTGGCGAGGCCGTAGCGCTTGTCCTGGCGCTCCAGTTCGTCGACGAGCGTGCCGAGGATCATGGCGCCGGTGGCGCCGAGGGGGTGGCCGAGGGCGATGGCGCCGCCGTTGACGTTGACCTTGTCCAGGGACAGGCCCATGTCCTTGGCGAAGCGCAGGACGACCGCCGCGAAGGCCTCGTTGATCTCGACGAGGTCGATGTCGTCGATGGTCAGGCCTGCCTTGGCGAGGGCCTTGCGGGTGGCGGGGGCCGGACCGGTGAGCATGATGGTGGGTTCGGATCCGGAGACGGCGGCGGAGACGATCCGCGCGCGCGGGGTGAGCCCGTACCGCTCGCCGATCTCCTTCGAGCCGATGGCGACGAGCGAGGCGCCGTCGACGATGCCGGAGGAGTTGCCGGCGTGGTGGACGTGGTCGATCCGCTCCACCCAGTGGTACTGCTGGAGGGCGACGGCGTCAAAGCCGCCCAGCTCGCCGATGTCGGCGAAGGAGGGCTTCAGCTTCGCCAGGGAGTCGGCGGTGGTGCCGGGGCGCGGGTGCTCGTCGTGGTCGAGGACGACCAGGCCGTTGCGGTCCTTCACCGGGACGACCGAGCGGTCGAAGCGGCCGTCCTTGACGGCCGTGGCCGCCCGCTCCTGGGAGAGGGCCGCGTACTCGTCGACGTCGCGCCGGGAGAAGCCCTCGATGGTGGCGATGAGGTCGGCGCCGATGCCCTGCGGCACGAAGTTGACGGCGAGGTTGGTCATGGGGTCGTTGAACCAGGCGCCGCCGTCGGAGGCCATGGGCACCCGGGACATCGACTCCACACCGCCGGCGAGGACGAGGTCCTCCCAGCCCGCGCGGATCTTGGCGGCGGCCAGGTTGACGGCCTCCAGGCCCGACGCGCAGAAGCGGTTCTCCTGCACGCCCGCCACCGTGTCCGGGAGGCCGGCCGCGAGCGCGGCGATCCGCGCGATGTCGGAGCCCTGGTCCCCGACCGGGCCGACGACGCCGAGGACGATGTCGTCGACGGCGGCGGGGTCCAGGCCGGGGAAGCGGTCGCGCAGCTCGTGGATGAGGCCGACGACGAGGTCGATGGGCTTCGTCCCGTGCAGGGCGCCGTTCGCCTTGCCGCGGCCGCGCGGGGTGCGGATCGCGTCGTACACGTACGCTTCGGTGCTCACTGGCAAGCCTTTCGGGGTGGGTGGGCCGAGCGGGGTCAGTCGCCCTGCGGGGGGTCGGTCAGGAGCCGGGGTGCGTCCCAGTCGCGCGCCACGTCGGCCGTGTCGACGCCGGGCCGCGCGGGACCGCCGCGGACGGCGGTGGGGGTGGCGGAGAAGCGGGGGGCGGGCGCGGGCTGGGTGATGCCGCCGTGGTCGGTGAAGGTGGCGCGGGCGGCGAGGTGCGGGTGGTGGGGGGCCTCGCGCAGCGACAGCACGGGCGCCACGCACGCGTCGGAGGCCGCGAAGACGGCCGTCCACTCGTCCCGGGTGCGGGACGAGAAGCGGGCCGCGACCGCCTTGCGCAGCTCGTCCCAGCGGGACGGGTCCGTGCGGGCGTCGGTGAAGCCGTCGAGCCCCAGCAGGCCTACGAACTCGTCGTAGAAGCGGGGTTCCAGGGCGCCGACGGCCATGTGCCCGCCGTCGGCGGTCTCGTAGGTGCCGTAGTACGGGCAGCCGCCGTCCAGGAGGTTGACCCCGCGGCGGTCCTGCCAGCCGCCGGCGGCGAGCATGCCGTGGATCATGGTGGAGAGGTGGGCGGCGCCGTCGACGATGGCGGCGTCGACGACCTGGCCGGTGCCCGTCGCGCGCGCGTGGTGCAGGGCGGCGAGGACGCCGACGACGAGGTAGAGGGAGCCGCCGGCGTAGTCGCCGAGGAGGTTGGCGGGGACGGCCGGGGGCGCGTCCGGGGCGCCGATCATGCCGAGGGTGCCGGTGAGGGCGATGTAGGCGACGTCGTGGCCGGCGCGGTGGGCGAGCGGGCCGTCCTGGCCCCAGCCGGTCATCCGGCCGTAGACCAGCCGGGGGTTGCGGGCGCGGCAGGCGTCGGGGCCGACGCCGAGGCGCTCGGCGACGCCGGGGCGGTTGCCCTCGATCAGCACGTCGGCGCGGGCGGCGAGGTCGAGCACGCGGGCGGGGCCGTCCGGGGCCTTGAGGTCGACGATCACGGAACGCTTGCCGCGGTTGGTGAGGTCGTGCGCCGGGTCGATGCCGAGGGCGGGGCCGCCGGGGCGGTCCACGCGGACGACGTCGGCACCGAGGTCGGCCAGGAGCATGGCCGCGAAGGGGCCGGGCCCGATGCCGGCCAGCTCGACCACCCGCACCCCGGCCAGCGGACCGTGACCGGCGGTGCCGGCCGTACCGGGCGTGCCGGCCGTACCGAGCATGCCGGCCTTACCGGGCACAGGGGCCGTACCGGGCACGGGGGCCGTACCGGGCGCGGGGGCCGTGCCCGTCGTTCCCGCTCTGCCTGCCGTTGTCATCCAGCCCCCTTGCTGTGACACAACCGATGTAACACCACTGATGCTAGGAACGTGTTCCAGTGGACACAAGACGCGCGGGACGGGCGAGCAAGCGCTTGGCCAGTCTAGGCCGGGAGGCCGGGTTCCGCTCAGCGCCGTCCGGCCGGGAGGCCCGGTCCACCCGGCCGCCGTCCGGCCGGGAGGCCCGGGTCGCGCTCGGCACACCTCACGCTAGCCTCAGCCACCGAGAGCGGCGCGTGCTGCACGACCAAGGGGTGTCATGAGCAGGCTAAGAAGGACGGACCGTCCGTACGACATCGTGCTCTTCGGGGCCACGGGCTTCGTCGGGACGCTCACCGCGGAGTACCTCGCGGCCCACGCGCCGGCGGACCTGCGCTGGGCGATCGCGGGCCGCGACGACACGAGGCTGCGGCGGCTGCGCGACGCGCTCCCCGCCGACGCGCGGCCCGCGGTCCTGCGGGCGGACGTGTCGGACCCGGCCTCGCTGCGCGCCCTCGCCGAGCACGCGCGCGTGGTGGCGACGACGGTCGGCCCGTACGTGCGCCACGGCGAGGACCTGGTGGCGGCCTGCGCGGACACCGGTGCCGACTATGTCGACCTGACGGGTGAGCCGGAGTTCGTGGACCTCATGTACGTCCGGTACGACGCACGCGCGCGGGAGACGGGGGCGCGGCTGCTGCACGCGTGCGGCTTCGACTCCGTCCCGCACGACCTGGGCGTGTACTTCACCGTCCGGCACCTGCCCGAGGGCGTGCCGCTGACCGTGGACGGCTACGTGTCCGTCGACGCCTCCTTCTCGGGCGGCACGCTCGCCTCCGCGCTGGGCCAGTTCGCCCGCGGCCGGCACCTGGTGGCCGCCGCGCGGGAGCGGCACCGTCACGAACCGCGGCTGATGGGCCGCAGGGCCACGGCACCGCTGGGGGTGCCCCGGTTCGCCCCGGAGGTCGGCGCGTGGGCGCTGCCCCTGCCGACCATCGACCCGCAGATCGTGCGCCGGTCCGCGAAGGCTCTGGAGCGCTACGGCCCCGACTTCCGCTACCGGCACTACGCGGCGGTACGGCGGCTGCCGGTCGCCGTGGGCGGCACCGCGGCCGTCGGGGCGCTGTTCGCCGCCGCCCAACTGCCGTCCGTGCGGCGCGTGCTGTCGGACCGGCTGAAGCCCGGGGAGGGGCCGAGCGCCGAGAAGCGGGCGCGCAGCCGGTTCTCCGTCCGGTTCGTAGGCGAGGGCGGCGGCCGGCGGGTGTGCACCGAGGTCTCGGGCGGCGACCCGGGCTACGACGAGACGGCGAAGATGTTCGCCGAGGCGGCGCTCGCCCTGTCCTTCGACGACCTCCCGGAGACGGCCGGCCAGGTCACCCCGGCGGTGGCGATGGGCGACGCGCTGACCGGACGGCTGCGCGCGGCGGGCATCCGCTTCCGGGTGGCCGCGAGCCGCTGAACGGACCTCGGCCGCACGCTCCTGGACCGGCGGTGCCAGCACGCTCCCGGACCGGCGGTTCCGGCATGCACCCGGACCGGCCGTCCCCCACGGTCCTCGAACCGTCCTGGAACCGCCCTGGAACAGTCCTGACCCGTCCCGTCCTAGACCGGCCACTCCACCAGCGTGTAGACCATCCCGACGATCCAGGCCAGCCCCGCCAGGGTGGCGAGGACCAGCACGGCGTTCACGGCGCGTTCGACGGGCCGGTCGGGATCGGCGAGGGGCTTCGGGGCACGGTGCGTCGTCATGCGGACCAGCCTGCCGGGCGACGGCCGGGCCTCACATCCGTACAGGTACTCAGGGCAGGTACTCAGTCGGGTACTCAGGCGGGTACTCAGCGCAGGTGCTCGGGTCAGGCACTCGGGTCAGGCACTCGGGTCAGGCGGGCCGACCGCCGGAGCCTGCCGGTCAGGCGCGTGCCGTCGCGTCCTTCAGGGCCCGGCGGCACAGCGCGTCCGCCCTGCGGGTGGTCTCCGGCAGGCGGAACCGGGGGGTGAGCGCGAGGGTGTGGGCGCAGGCGTTGTCCAGGCCGACGCGGTGGCCGACGGACACGAAGACCGGCTTCACGTCCTGGCGGGTCCTGAGCGCACGGCCCACCTCCTCGCTGCCCGCCAGCAGCGGCGACAGGGACCCCCGCGGGGCGTCCGGGTCGTCGTACGTGAAGGTGAACGGGTTCTTGGCGACGCCGATCGTGGGCAGGCCGGTGAGGACCCCGAGGTGGCTGGCGAGGCCGAAGCGGCGGGGGTGGGCGAGGCCGTAGCCGTCGCAGACGACCAGGCCCGGCTCGCAGGGCAGGGCGTCGAGGGCGGCGAGGACGGTGGGGAGCTCGCGGAAGGCGAGCAGGCCGGGCACGTACGGGAAGGAGATCCGTCCGACGGCCGTGGCCTCGGCCACGACGTCGAGGCTCGCCGCGTCCAGCACGACGGCCGCCGCCGCCACGACGTCGAGCGCGTCGTCGTAGGCGACGTCGACGCCGGTCACCCGGCCCGTGCCGGGGGCGGGGCCCGGCTCGTCCAGCACCACCCTCGCCCGCAGCTCGTCCTGCACGGCGCGGGCCTCGGCGTCGTTCGCGGGCCAGCCCGCCGGAATGCGTACGGTCGTCATGGTGAGGACGAGCGTACGGCTCCCGGGGACCGGCCCGCGAACGTGCCGCCGGGCGGCCGGTTCAGTCCTTGCCCAGGGCCCGCTGGAGCTGGCTCTTGTTCATGTCCGAACGGCCGTGGATGTTGCGCCGCTTGGCCTCCTCGTACAGCTGGTCGTACGTGGGCCCCTGCGAGCCCTTCCCGGACCGCTGGCCGCCGCGCCTGCCGGACGACATGTCCTGCGTGGAGGTGCGGCTGGCGGTCTTCGACTCACCGGACCGGGCGCGTTCCTTGTTCACCGTGCGGGCGGCGATCTCCTTCGCCCGGTCGGTGCTCTCCCCCCGGTCCTGCGCACTCTTCTTGATGTGCTCGTACTGGCGCTCCCGCTTGGGGCTGGAACCGCGTGGCATGTGCGCTCACTCCTTTCGCCTGCTCCCGACGGGTACCCCGAAACGGCGCGCCGACCGGCCCCGGTCCGCGGATGTTCCCCCCGCCGCCGGCACCGGTCGCCCACCGGGGTGTCCCGTGCGCCGCGCCCCGCCCCACGGGTCTCAACCGCCCTGCGGGGCACGGGAGGAGAAGTCGGTCACTCCCGTGCATGAAAGGCGGTGACCGAGGTCACTCGTTTCGTGCGCACGGATCGGCCGGTTCCGGCGTCTCTTCCAGTGTCCGGCCCACCGTCCCGGAAGTTTCGTCCCGCCGTCACGAGGGAGCAAGGCGTTGTCCACCGTCATCGAGCAGCCCGTCGAGGCCCGCCTGGTCGCCGCCGCGCCCCGGATGCCGAACATCCCCGCCACGCTGCACTACGACCGACGCGATCCCTTCGCGGTCCGCATGACCTTCCCGGCCCCGGCCACCCTGGAGGGCGTGGACGTCTGCTGGACCTTCGCCCGCGACCTGCTCGCCGCCGGCCTCCACGACGTCGAGGGACACGGCGACGTCCGCGTCCGCCCCTACGGCTACGACCGCACGGTCCTGGAGTTCCGCGCGCCCGAGGGCACCGCGGTGATCCATGTGCACTCGTCGGAGATCCGGCGCTTCCTGCGGGCCACGCGCGACCTGGTGCCGGCCGGCCGGGAACACCTCCAGCTCGACCTCGACCACGGCCTGGCGGAGCTGATGCGGGACGCGTGACCGGCGCGGTGCGGGACGCGTGACCGACCCGGTGCGGGACGCGTGACCGACCCGGTGCGGGACGCGTGACCGACCCGGTGCGGGACGCGTGACCGGCCCGGTGCGGACGTGTGACCGGCGCGGTGCGGGGCGTTCTGTCGGCCGTGATTAATGCGTTGACAGCCTTCTCACCCCCCTCCTACGGTGTGGAACGCTTCTGTTGCCGCCGATCGGAGAAGGACGTTGCTCGTCTGAGGTCCTGAGACACCGCGCCACACCCGCGAGAGGGGTGGGCGTCGCGTGCGACCTCGACCGTCCGAGCCGTCCTTGCGCAACAGGGCTTTCTGTATGCCCGCTGCCCGCGCAACCCGCTCCCCGCAGTGGTCGCCCCCTGGTGTCTCGATACGCGTTGCCCTGACCGCACACGCAACCGCGAGGCCCACTTGTCCGTTTCCGTCACCTGTTCCGCCCTCTCCTTCGCCTGGCCGGACGGCACCGCCGTCTTCGAGGGACTCGACGTCGCCTTCGGCCCCGGCCGCACCGGACTCGTCGGAGCCAACGGCTCCGGCAAGTCCACCCTGTTGAAGCTGATCGCCGGGGAACTCGCCCCCGCCCACGGCGCCGTCCGCGTCGCCGGCGAGGTCGGGTACCTCCCGCAGAACGTCACCCTCGACACCTCCCTCCGCGTCGACGAAGCCCTCGGCATCGCCGCGCAGCGGGCCGCGCTGCACGCCATCGAGGACGGTGACGTGTCCGAGGAGCACTTCGAGACCGTCGGCGACGACTGGGACGTCGAGGAGCGCGCCCTGGCCGCCCTCGGCGAGCTCGGACTCGGCCACGTCGACCTGGACCGCACCATCGGCGAGGTGTCGGGCGGCGAGTCGGTGCTGCTGCGGCTGGCCGCGCTGCTGCTGCGCCGCCCGGACGTGCTGCTGCTCGACGAACCCACCAACAACCTCGACCTGTACGCCCGCCGCCGGCTGTACACGGCCGTGTCGTCCTGGCCGGGCGTGCTGGTCGTGGTCAGCCACGACCGCGGACTGCTGGAGCTCGTCGACCAGATCGCCGACCTGCACGCCGGCGAGGTCACCTGGTTCGGCGGCGCCTTCTCCGCCTACGAGGACGCCCTCGCCACCGAGCAGGAGGCCGCCGAGCGGATGGTGCGCGTCGCGGAGGCCGACCTGCGCAAGCAGCGACGCGAACTGGCCGACGCC
Source organism: Streptomyces sp. NPDC003247 (assembly GCF_042888135.1). Lineage (NCBI taxonomy): Bacteria > Bacillati > Actinomycetota > Actinomycetes > Kitasatosporales > Streptomycetaceae > Streptomyces > Streptomyces sp. NPDC003247. The sequence goes on along the minus strand of NZ_JBIAPF010000012.1, from coordinate 107,655 downwards.
CAGGTCAAACTGGCCCGCCGCAAGCGGTACGGCCAGAAGATGGCGGACAGCAAGCGCGAACCGAAGATCGTCATGGGGGCGCGCAAGCGCGCGGCCCAGGAGTCCGCGGGCAAGCACCGCATCCTGCACGAGGAGAGGCTCGCCGAGGCCAGGGAGCGGCTCGACGAGGCCGTGGACGCCGTACGCGACGACGACGAGATCCGCGTCGACCTGCCGTACACGGCCGTACCTCCCGGGCGCGAGGTGCTCACGCTCCGGGACGTGCACCTGGCGTACGGTGCGCGCGTGGTGGGCGGCCTCGACCTGCGCGGGCCCGAGCGGGTCGCGCTGGTCGGGCGCAACGGGGCGGGCAAGACCACGCTGCTGCGGACCATCGCCGGGGAGCTGGCGCCGGTGTCGGGCGAGGTGGGCACACACGTGCCGCTGCGGTTCCTGCCGCAGCGTCTGGACGTCCTGGACGGCGAGCTGACGGTCGCCGAGAACGTGGCCCGGTTCGCGCCCGACGCCACCGGCAACCGGATCCGCGCCCGGCTGGCCCGCTTCCTGTTCCGCGGCGCGCGCGCCGACCGGAAGGCGGCGACGCTGTCCGGCGGGGAGCGGTTCAGGGCCGCCCTGGCCGCCCTGATGCTCGCCGAGCCGGCACCCCAGCTGCTGATGCTGGACGAGCCGACGAACAACCTCGACATGGCGAGCGTGCGCCAGCTCACCACTGCCCTCGCGTCGTACGAGGGGGCGCTGGTCGTGGCCAGTCACGACCTGCCGTTCCTGGAGTCGATCGGCATCACCCGCTGGCTGCTGCTGGACGGGGAGCTGCGGGAGACGTCCGCGCAGGAGCTGGCGGATCCCGCGTAGACACGGGGGGTCTCAGGAGGGGCACAGGCCGGTAACGAGGATTTCGTCCCGATGGACCGGCCCTGCATGATGGCTGACCGGCGCCGCGTCAGGGGCGCCGGTCAGGGACGGCCCTGACCTCCCACCGATGCGAAAGATCTGGTCGTGCCCAGCAAGAAGGCCCTCGTCCGCCGCCCCGGCCCGCGCCTCGCCGAAGGCCTGGTGACACACGTCGAGCGGGAGACGGTCGACGTCGGACTGGCCGGGGAGCAGTGGGAGGCGTACGCCGAGGCCCTGCGGACGCACGGCTGGGAGACCATCGAGGTCGACCCGGCCGACGACTGCCCGGACTCCGTGTTCGTGGAGGACACGGTCGTCATGTACCGGAACGTCGCCCTGATCGCGCGGTCCGGCGCGGAGTCCCGGCGTGCGGAGACCGCCGGCGTCGAGGAGGCCGTGGCCCGGCTCGGCTGCTCGGTCAACTGGATCTGGGAGCCGGGCACCCTGGACGGCGGTGACGTGCTGAAGGTCGGCGACACGGTCTACGTCGGCCGCGGCGGCCGGACCAACGCGGCCGGCGTCCAGCAGGTGCGGGAGGCCTTCGAACCGCTGGGGGCGCGGGTCGTGGCCGTACCGGTGAGCAAGGTGCTGCACCTGAAGTCGGCGGTGACCGCGCTGCCCGACGGCACGGTGATCGGCCACATCCCGAAGGTGGACCGGCCGTCGCTGTTCCCGCGCTTCCTTTCGGTGCCCGAGGAGGCCGGCGCCCACGTGGTGCTGCTGGGCGGCCCCAAGGTGCTGATGGCGGCGAGCGCGCCGCGGACGGCCGGTCTCCTCGCCGACCTCGGGTACGAGCCCGTCGTGGTCGACATCAGCGAATTCGAGAAACTCGAGGGCTGTGTGACGTGCCTCTCGGTGCGCCTGCGGGAGCTGTACGCCTGACCGGCCGGCGGGATCGTCCCGGTGGCCCCGGGACCTGCGGATCCGGGGCCGTCCGCCCCGCCCGGACGCCCTCCGCGAGGGGTGCCGGAGAGCGGCTGATCAGGGATCTTTACGGCGCGCTTAACCTACGGCTTCGTAACCTACGGATTCGTAGCCTACGATCCCGTAAGTTCCGGCGCACCGCCGGACGGTTTCCGCTCTGCATCACGTCCCCTGGAGTACCCGTGACGATCGCCTCCCCGCACCTCGGCAGCCCCTCCGTCTGGACCGACGCCCGGCTGCTGTACGCCCTGGAGGAAGTGGTCGAGAAGGAGCTGAACCGGCACCTGAAGGTCGCCAAGGACTGGATGCCGCACGAGTACGTGCCGTTCAGCGACGCCCGCAACTTCCCCGGCTTCTTCGAGGACGGCGAGGCCTGGGACAAGGAGCAGTCGAAGGTCACCGAGGTCGGCCGGATCGCCCTGGTGGTGAACCTGCTGACGGAGGACAACCTCCCCAGCTACCACCACGAGATCGCCAGCCTGTTCGGCCGGGACGGCGCCTGGGGCACCTGGGTGCACCGCTGGACGGCGGAGGAGGGCCGGCACGGCATCGTGATGCGCGACTACCTGCTCGCCTCGCGCGCGGTGGACCCGGACAAGCTGGAGCAGTTCCGGATGGCCCACATGAGCGAGGGCTTCGAGTCCGACAACCGGCACTCGATGCTGCACTCGGTCGCCTACGTCGCCTTCCAGGAGCTCGCCACCCGCATCTCGCACCGCAACACCGGCCACCAGTCGGGGGACCCGGTCTGCGACCGCATGCTGGCCCGCATCGCCACCGACGAGAACCTGCACATGGTCTTCTACCGCAACCTGCTCAAGTCGGCGTTCGAACTCGCGCCCGACCTGACCATGCAGGCCGTGCGGGACGTCGTGGTCAACTTCCGGATGCCCGGTCACGGCATCCCCGGCTTCGAGCGGGCCGCGGCGCAGATGGCGATCGGCGAGGTCTACAACCTGCGCATCCACCACGACGACGTGATCCAGCCGGTGCTGCGCCACCTGAAGGTCATGGAGATCGACGGCCTCGGCCCCGAGGGGCAGAAGGCGCAGGAGGAACTCGGCCTGTTCATGGGCGGCCTGGACGCCGAGGCCCTGAAGTTCGACGAGAAGCTGGCGGCGCGCAAGGCGCGCATGGCGGCCCGCGCCGCCGGCTGACACACGGCTCCGCCGAACGACGGACGGCCCGCACCGGGAACGACCTCCTGGTGCGGGCCGTCCGTCGTTCGGCGCAGCCGTTGTCCACGGTCCGCAGCCCGCGGACCCGGGGCCCGCAGTCCGCAGTCCGCAGTCCGCAGTCCGCGGTCCCGGGGCCCCGGGCTCCGACCCCCGGCCCCCGGCCCGGGTCCCCCGGTCTGCGGCACCATGCCGCCTCGGACCGCGGCCGCGCGGCCCGCGTTCTCGGTTCCCGGTTCCTGATTCCCGATTCCCGATTCCCGGTTCCCGACCACACCCCCGCGATGCGGTCGCCCGGCTCTCGCGGGCTCAGTACGAGGCGCGCCGCAGCTGCAACCGTTCCTTCTCGGACAGGCCGCCCCATACGCCGAAGCGCTCGTCGTTGGCCAGGGCGTACTCGAGGCAGGCGGGGCGCATGTCGCACAGGGTGCAGATGCGCTTGGCCTCCCGCACCGAGCTGCCGGGCTCCGGGAAGAAGAAGTCCGCCCCGGTCTGCGCGCACAGCGCCTCCCGCTGCCAGGTGAGATCGGGCGTCGATGTGGTGTCGGTGTACATGGCCAGCATCGTGGCGAACGGCGAAAAACGTTCGATCAACGCCGGATATACGCGGTGCGGCAGGGCCTCCGGCCGCCCCGATGGTGCCCCCGCCGAGGGGCGCGGCGCACGGCGGCGCGCGGGACCGCGACGAAGGAGGAGGGTTCCGGCACCGGTGCAGGACTCGATCGGTGCCGGCCCTGACAGGTCCCCCGCCGCCGGTGAGTCCCCGGCCGCTGCCCCCGCCCCCTCCTCCCCGCCCCCTCCCCCCGCCGGGCTCCGGCAGCGGTTGTCGGTGGGCGGTGCGAGACTCGGCAGTGGATCGGCGGGACTTCGACGAGGAGGGCGACGATGCTCACCACCCGTTTCGTCAACGGCGCTCCGACCTGGATCGACATCGGTACGAGCGACATCGGGCGCGCCTCCGTCTTCTACGGTGCTCTCCTCGGCTGGCGGTTCGAGTCGGCGGGGCCGGACGCCGGGGGCTACGGCTTCTTCCGGCTGGACGGCGGCATCGCGGCGGGCGGTATGCAGACCACGCCCGAGCAGGGCCCGCCGTCGTGGACGGTGTACTTCCGGTCATCGGACGCCGAGACCACGTGCGGGGCCGCCGAACGGGCGCACGGCAGAGTGGTCTTCCCGCCGATGGAGGTGAGGGACCAGGGCACGATGGCGATCCTCGCCGACCCGGCGGGCGCGCCGTTCGGCATCTGGCAGCCCGCGCGGCTCCAGGGCCTGGAGGTGGCGGGAGCGCCGGGCTCGCTGTGCTGGGTCGAGCTGTACACACCGGACGAGGCCGCGGCCGCCGCCTTCTACCACGCCGCCCTGGGCCTGGAGACCTCGGCCGTCTCCTTCCCCGGCGGCACCTACACCAGTGTCCGTCCGGCGGGCGCCGGGGAGGACGGCGCGTTCGGCGGGGTCGTCCCGTCGGCCGACGCCCCCACGGGGGCGGGGGCGGGGGCGTACTGGCTGCCGTACTTCGCGGTCGGGGACGTGGACGCGGTGGTGGGGGCGGCGCGGGAGCTGGGGGGCGCGGTGCGGCTGGCCCCCACGGACATCGAGGACGTCGGCCGGATCGCCCGTCTCGCCGACCCGGACGGGGCCGTCTTCGCGGTGATCAGTACCGCGCCGCGGCGGACGTGAGCACGGCGCGGGACGCCGGGATTCCGGCGTGGTGGCCAATCAGGCCGAGGCGCGGCGCACCAGTGTGGTCGGCAGGACCACGCCGGACGGCGGGGCGTCGGGCCCGTCGTCCGGTCCGGCGTGGGGCATGCGGGGGTCGGGGCCGCGCAGCAGGAGGCGGGCCATGATCCGGCCCATCTCCTCGATGTCCTGACGGACGGTCGTCAGCGGCGGGTCGGTCTGTTCGGCGACGGGCAGCATGTCGTCGAAGCCGACCACGGCGACGTCCTCGGGCACCCGCAGTCCGCGTGCGCGCAGGACGCGCAGGGCACCCGAGGCGGTGAGGTCGTTGGCGGCGAACACGGCGTCGACGTCGGGGCGGCGGTCGAGGAGTTCCCGCATCGCCCGCTCACCGCCGCCGAAGGTGAAGTCGCTCTCCACGACGAGCCGTGGATCGGTGTCGCCCACGACGTCCCGGAACCCTTCCAGCCGGTCCGCCGCGGAGGTCTGGTCGAGGGGACCGGTGAGGTGGGCGATCCGGCCGCGCCCCAGACCGGCCAGGTGGCGGACGGCCGCGCGGGCGCCGCCGCGGTTGTCGCTGTCGACGTACACCACGTCGCGGGTGCCGTCGCTCCAGCCGGGGCGGCCGCCGAACACCGTCGGCACTCCGGCGCCCTGGATCAGCCCGGGCAGCGGATCGTCGAGGTGCAGCGAGAAGACGAGGGCGCCGTCGACGTGGCCGCCGGCCAGGTAGCGGGCGACCCGGGCATGGTCGTCGCGGCCCTCGGTGAGCAGCAGCACGAGCTGGTTGTCGTGGGCCGTCAGTTCCTTGCTGATGCCGCGCAGGTGCAGCGCGAAGAAGGGGTCGGCGAAGATCCGGGTCTCCGGTTCGGCGATGACGACGGCGACGGCGTCGTGCCGCTTCGTCACCAGACTGCGGGCGGCCTGGTTGGGCACGTACCCGAGTTCCTCCACGGCCCGCCGGACCCGCTCCGCGAGGGGCTTGCGCACGCCGTCCCCACCGTTGACGACCCGTGAGACCGTGGCCCGGGAGACCCCGGCCCGGGCGGCCACGGCCTCCAGCGTGGGACGCGGCGCTGTCTCGGTCACTACGGGGCTCCTCCTCGGCGGCTGGGGGACAGAATAGCCGCGCACCAGGACACTGACCGGCGCCGCTGAGAGCGCTCCCCCACCGGAGAACGGGACGCGCCCCGGCGCCGGCCCCAGGTCGGCAGGCCGGCCTCAGGCCAGCAGGTCGATCCGCCGCCCGACGCCCGTCCGTTCGGCCCGCTCGTACGCGAGCCAGGTGAGCGCCAGGTCCTGCCAGGGCAGGCCGACAGGGGCGTACACGGAGCGGGTGGCGGGGTCCGTGCGCCCGGGGTGGTCGCCGCGCAGGATCTCGCCGAGGGTGGCGGCAGCGGCCTTCGGGGGCAGGCCGGCGGAGGCGAGCACGCCCATCTCAGCCGCCGGTTCACGCTCGTCGACGACGAGCAGCGCGGCCTCCAGCAGGTCGCGGGCGAGTTCCCGCTTGCCGGGCTCGTCGGCGCCGAGGCTGGTGACGTGCTGCCCGGCCCGGGTGTCCGCCAGGCACAGCAGCGGTGTGCGCGACCAGGTCGCCAGCAGGACGACATCGGAGGCCGCGGCCACCTCCGCGGCCGATCCAGCGGTCCCTCCGCCGTGCCGGGCGGCGAACGCGGCGGCCCGGCCGGCGTCCGTGTCGTGGACGACGAGCGCGCGCCGCCCGCGCAGAACGGCGAGTCCGCGCAGCACCAGCTCCGCCTGGGCGCCCGCGCCGACCACCCCGAGGGTGCCGTCGGCCCGCCCGGTCAGGACGTGAGTGCCGAGGGCGGCCGCGAGGCCGGTCCGCCAGGCGGTGACCGTGGCGGAGTCGAGGAGAGCGAGCAGTTCGCCGTCCCGTCCGCCGTGCAGGCAGATCACCCCGCGCAGCGCGGGCCGGGCCGCGGGGAACTTGGCGTTGACCTTGACGGTGTACGCCTCGATGCCGGGCAACAGCCCCGGGACGAGCGCCGTCGCCGTGCCGGGGAACGGGAGGTCGGTGCGGATCCGGCGGCCCGGTGTCCGTTCCCCGTCCGCGCGGCGGAAGCCCGCGTCCAGGGCGGCCAGGCAGGCTTCGGGGTCCAGAACCGTCTCCAGGTCACCGCGGGTCAGGACGAGGGTCATGTCCCCATGATCCCTCAGTGCCCGTGATCCCCCGGTGCCCGTGCGCCCTGAAAGGCGCGGCCCCCCGCGGGATCAGGGTGTGCGGGCCGTCAAGAAGCCGGTGGGTGGTTCTTCTTCGCGCGGCTCGGCTGGACGCGTCGGGGCTCGCCCGGCATCTTCGGGTACTCGGGTGGGTAGGGCAGGTCGCCGAGGCCGTGGTCGCGTTCGTCCTGGGCGGCCAGGTCGAGGAGTGCGTCGAGGGAGTAGGCGTGGTCGTCCATGTCGGCGTGCACGTCGCCGAGTTCGGCGTACCGGGCCGGCATGGTCGCGATGTCGAAGTCGCGGGGGTGGGCCCGGCCGACCTCCTCCCAGCGCAGGGGGGCGGAGACGGGGGCGTGCGGGCGGGGGCGGACGGAGTAGGCGGAGGCGATGGTGCGGTCGCGGGCGGTCTGGTTGTAGTCGATGAAGATGCGTTCGCCGCGCTCCTCCTTCCACCACTTGATGGTGACCCGGTCCGGCATGCGGCGTTCCATCTCCCGGCCGACGGCGATGGCGGCGCGCCGGACCTGGGTGAACGTCCAGCGCGGCTCGATCGGTACGAAGACGTGCAAACCGCGGCCTCCGGAGGTCTTGGGCCAGCCGCGCAGCCCGCCGAACTCGTCGAGCAGCTCGCGCAGTTCGTGGGCGGCGCGCACGGCGTCGTCGTAGTCGGTGCCGGGCTGCGGGTCGAGGTCGATGCGGAGTTCGTCGGGGCGGTCGACGTCGGTGCGGCGGACGGGCCAGGGGTGGAAGGTGAGGGTGCCGTACTGCGCGGCCCACAGCACGGCCGCCTCCTCGGTCGGGCACATCTCGTCGGCGGTGCGGCCGCTGGGGAAGGCGATGTGCGCGGTCGGGATCCAGTCGGGCATGCCCTTGGGGGCCCGCTTCTGGAAGAAGGACTCGCCGGTCACGCCGTCCGGGTAGCGCTCCAGGGTGGTGGGGCGGTCGCGCAGGGCGCGCAGGATGCCCTGAGCGACCGCCTGGTAGTAGCGGGCGAGGTCGAGCTTGGTGAAACCGCGCTCCGGGAAGAAGACCTTGTCCGGGCTGGACAGCCGTACCGTCCGGCCGCCCGCCTCCAGTTCCACCGCGTCACCCATGCGAGCCACGGTAGGCGCACCTCGCACAGCACGCATACCGGGCGATACCCGCACCGAACGAGCAGAATCGGAGCATGGATCTGCCCGTCATGCCTCCCGTGAAGCCCATGCTCGCCAAGTCGGTGACGGCGATCCCGCCCGGCATGCAGTACGAGGCGAAGTGGGACGGGTTCCGGGCCATCGTGTTCCGCGACGGGCCGGACGTCGAGCTGGGCAGCCGTACCGGCAAGCCGTTGACCAGGTACTTCCCCGAACTCGTCGCGGCCCTCCTGGCGCGGGTGCCCGAGCGGTGCGTGCTGGACGGCGAGATCGTGATCGCGCGGGAGGGGCGGCTGGACTTCGACGCGCTCACCGAGCGCATCCACCCGGCGGACTCACGGGTGCGCACGCTCGCCGAACGGACCCCCGCCTCCTTCGTCGCCTTCGACCTGCTGGCACTGGCCGACCAGTCCCTGCTGGACGTACCCCTGAGCGACCGGCGGGCCCTGCTGACCAGGGCGCTGGAGGGGGCGACGCCGCCCGTCCACGTGGCGCCGGCGACCCTGGACGTCGAGGTGGCACGGCAGTGGTTCGAGGAGTACGAGGGCGCGGGCCTGGACGGGGTGGTCGCCAAGCCGCTCACCCTGCGGTACCTCCAGGACGAGCGCGCCATGTTCAAGGTCAAGCACGAGCGCACGGCGGACGTGGTCGTCGCCGGCTACCGGCTGCACAAGAGCGGCCCGGTGGTGGGCTCCCTGCTGCTGGGCCTGTACGACGACCGGGGCGCCCTCCAGCACGTCGGCGTCTCCGCCGCCTTCTCGATGAAGCGCCGGGCGGAGCTGGTCGAGGAGTTGGAACCGCTGCGCCTGGCGGACGCCGCGGGCCATCCGTGGGCGGCCTGGTCGGACGAGACCGCCCACGAGACGGCCCGGCTGCCCGGTGCGCCGAGCCGCTGGTCGGGCAAGAAGGACCTGTCCTGGGTGCCGCTCGCACCGGAGCGGGTGGCCGAGGTGGCCTACGACCACATGGAGAACGGCGCGCGTTTCCGGCACACGGCCCGCTTCCGCCGCTGGCGCCCGGACCGGACACCGGAGAGCTGCACGTACGCGCAGCTGGAGGAGCCGGTGCGCTACGACCTCGCGGAGATCCTCGGCGCACCGCCCCGGACACCGCCCTCCTGAGGCACGGCGGCGTCCTCACGGTGTCATGAGGATCTTCACCGCGCCGTCCCGCTTCTGCTGGAACATCTCGTACGCCTTGGGCGCCTCCGACAGCGGCAGCCGGTGGGTGGCGAAGTCGTCGACGCCGAGGGGGTCCTCGTCCGTGAGGTACGGGACGATGTCGTCGCTCCAGCGGCGCACGTTGGCCTGGCCCATCCGGATCTGGATCTGCTTGTCGAACAGGGTGAGCATGGGGATCGGGTCGGCCGTGCCGCCGTAGACGCCGACCAGGGAGAGCGTCCCGCCGCGCCGCACCAGTTCGATGGCGGTGTGCAGGGCGGCGAGCCGGTCGACGCTGAAGCGCTCGGCGAGGGGGCCGCTGAGCTTGCGCGGCAGCAGGGCGGAGGCGTTCTGGACGAGACGTGCGGCGGCGCTGCCGTGGGCCTCGGTGCCGACGGCGTCGATCACGGCGTCGGGGCCGCGGCCGTCGGTCTCGTCGCGGATCGCGGCGACCAGTTCCTTCTCGCTGTCGAAGTTGCGCAGGTCGTACGTCTCCACGCCGCGCGCCTTGGCCCGGCGCAGCCGGTCGCCGACCAGGTCCACGCCGATCACCCGTCCGGCGCCGCGCACCTGGGCGACCCGGCAGGCCATGTCGCCGATGGGCCCCAGGCCGAGCACGGCCACGGTGCCGCCCTCGGGGACGTCGGCGTAGGAGACCGCCTGCCAGGCGGTGGGCAGGACGTCGGAGAGGTAGACGAAGCGGTCGTCGGGCGGTCCCTCGGGGACCTTGATGGGCCCGAACTGGGCCTGCGGGACGCGCAGGTACTCGGCCTGGCCGCCGGGCACCGCGCCGTACAGGCGGGTGTAGCCGAACAGGGCGGCGCCCATGCCCTCGCCGGTCACCTGGGTGGTCTCGCACTGCGTGGGCAGGGCGTTCAGGCACATCCAGCAGCCGCCGCAGGCGATCTGGAAGGGCACCACGACCCGGTCGCCGGCCTTCAGGTCGGGGACGCCCGGGCCGACCTCCTCGACGATGCCCATGGGTTCGTGTCCGAGGATGTCGCCGGGGGTCATGAACGGGGTGAGCACCTCGTAGAGGTGCAGGTCGGAACCGCACAGTCCGGTGGACGTGACGCGGATGACGGCGTCCGTCGGTTCCTGGATCTTCGGGTCGGGCACGGTCTCCACCCGTACGTCCCGCTTCCCCTGCCAGGTCACTGCCTTCATCGTGCCGCGCTCCCTCCACCGAGTTTCGGGGTCCCGCCGTGTCGGGGGGCCTGGTCCTGGGTGCCGCCCGGGTACCCGGCGGCGGCGCCCCGAACCGCGCGGGCGCCCGGACCGGTCCGGCCCGGTCCGCCCCGCGGGGGGTGCGGGCAGCCGCCGGCTCGCGGGGTCAGGAAGACATGACGGGGGCCAGGAAGGCGTGACGAGGGTCAGGAAGACATGACGGAGGCCAGGAAGGCCTGACGGACGCCAGGAACGCGTGGCGGAGGTCAGGAAGGCGTGACGACGGGTTCCACGGGGTTGCGGAGTCCTTCGGTCGCGTCCGAGACGCGCCGGATGAGGTCGAAGAAGACGACCTGCTCCTCGGCGGAGAGCGGGGCCAGGAAGACCTGGTTCATCCGGGCCGTGCGCACGCTCAGCTTGCGGTGGACGCGCTGGCCCTCGTCGGTGAGGCGCAGCAGGAAGCGGCGGCCGTCCTGCGGGTCGCGGACCTTGTCGAGCAGTTCGCGCCGGCCGAGCCGGCTGATCACCTCGGCGATGGTGGAGCGGTCCAGCCCCACCCGTTCGCCCACGGTGCGCTGGTCCAGGCCGGGCTCGGCGACGAGCGCGTTCAGCACCGCGAACTGCGGTGAGGTGATCTCCTCGGAAACCATGGTGTTCCACAGCAGGTAGTGCGCCTGCTGCAACCGGCGGGCCAGGTGCCCGGGGTGGGAGGAGAGGTCCACCGCGGCCATGTGCGCTCCCGAGATCGTCTTCGTTTCGTTGGTGCACTGAACAATACCGCGCGGGAGCCGGGCCGCATCTCCTGGCGGCCAATGTGATCTGACCTGCACTTTCACCGAGGTCTTGACGCCTCGCTCCCCCGATGGCAGCGTGATGGACACCTCGCTGAAATAATCAGTGCCCTGATTAATTGACGACCTGGGCGCTCGGACGGATGGGGCTTCACGGATGGACAAGGTGGTCGCCACGGCCCTGGAGGCTGTGGCCGATGTGCCGGAGGGCGCGTCGCTCGCGGTGGGCGGCTTCGGGTTGAGCGGTGTCCCGAACGTACTGATCCAGGCGCTGTACGAGCGCGGGGTCGGCTCCCTGAGCGTCGTCTCCAACAACTGCGGGGCGATGGAGTCGGGGCTGGCGGTGCTGCTGGCCGCGGGGCGGATCGCCCGGGTGACCGGCTCCTACATCGGCGCGAACAAGGAGTTCGCCCGCCAGTACCTGGCCGGTGAGCTGGAGGTCGAGCTGATCCCGCAGGGCACGCTCGCCGAGCGGCTGCGAGCCGGCGGCGCCGGCATCCCCGCGTTCTTCACCCCGGCCGGGGTGGGCACGCAGGTCGCCGACGGCGGTCTGCCGTGGCGCTACGACGGGCAGGGCGGCGTCGCGCTGGCCTCGCCGCCGAAGGAGGTGCGGGAGTTCGACGGCACCGAGTACGTGCTGGAGCGGGGTATCCGCACCGACTTCGCGCTGGTGCGGGCCGCCAAGGGCGACCGGCACGGCAACCTGGTGTTCAACAAGTCCTCCCGCAACTTCAACCCGCTCGCGGCGATGGCCGGACGGGTGACGATCGCCGAGGTCGAGGAACTCGTCGAGCCCGGCGAGATCGAGCCGGACGCGGTGCACGTGCCGGGCATCTTCGTGCAGCGGGTGATCGCGCTGACCCCCGAGCAGGCGGCGGACAAGAAGATCGAGCGGCGCACGGTCTCCGCGCCGGCAGAGGGAACGGTGGCCTGACCATGGCGTGGACACGGGAAGAGATGGCGGCCCGCGCGGCCCGCGAACTCCAGGACGGTCAGTACGTCAACCTGGGCATCGGTCTGCCGACGCTGATCCCGAACTACCTCCCGGCGGACGTGGAGGTGATCCTGGAGTCGGAGAACGGCATCCTGGGCACCGGCCCCTACCCCACCGAGGACCAGGTCGACCCGGACCTGATCAACGCCGGCAAGGAGACCGTGACGGTCCTGCCGGGCGCCTCCTTCTTCGACTCGGCGCTGTCGTTCGGCATGATCCGCGGCGGTCACATCGACGTCGCCGTGCTCGGCGCGATGCAGGTGTCCGAGACCGGCGAACTGGCCAACTGGGCGATCCCCGGCAAGATGATCACCGGCATCGGCGGGGCGATGGACCTGGTCCACGGCGCCCGCACGGTCATCGTCGTCATGACGCACACCGCCAAGGACGGCAGCCCGAAGATCGTCAGCGAGTGCGCGCTGCCCCTGACCGGCAAGGGGTGCGTGAACCGGATCATCACCGACCTCGGCGTCCTCGACGTCACGGAGAACGGGCTGGTCCTCGTCGAGACCGCCCCCGGGGTGAGCGCCGACGAGATCGTCGCCAAGACCGACGCCAAGGTGACCCTGACGGAGGAAGTGCAGTGAAGGACGTCTACATCGTCGACGCGGTCCGCACCCCGATCGGCCGCTACAACGGCGCCCTCGCCCCGGTGCGCCCCGACGACCTCGGCGCGCACGCCATCCGCGAACTCCTGGCCCGCACCCCCGAGCTGGACCCCTCCCGCATCGAGGACGTCTACTTCGGCAACGCCAACGGCGCCGGCGAGGAGAACCGCAACGTCGGCCGTATGGCCGCCCTCCTCGCGGGCCTGCCGACCTCCGTGCCCGGCGTGACCGTCAACCGGCTGTGCGCCTCCGGCCTGGAGGCGGTGATCCAGGCGGCCCGCGCCATCGCCGTCGGGGACGCCTCGGTCGCCGTGGCCGGCGGTGTGGAGTCGATGACCCGCGCCCCCTACGTGCTGCCCAAGTCCGACCGGCCGTTCCCGGCCGCGCACACCGAGCTGTACTCGACCACGCTCGGCTGGCGGATGGTCAACCCGAAGATGGACCCCCAGTGGACGATCCCGCTGGGCGAGTCGGCCGAACTCATCGCCGAGAAGCACAAGATCAGCCGGGAGCAGCAGGACGAGTTCGCGCTCGCCTCGCACCGCAAGGCGGCCGCCGCGCAGGCGGAGGGCCTGTTCGACGCCGAGCTCGCGCCGGTGACCATCCCGCGGCGCAAGGGCGACCCGCAGGTCGTCGCCGCCGACGAGAGCGTCCGCGCGGACGCCTCCCTGGAGGCGATGGCCAAGCTGAAGCCGTCCTTCCGCACGGAGAACGGCACGGTGACGGCCGGCAACGCCTCCCCCCTCAACGACGGCGCCGCGGCCCTGCTGCTGGTCGACGAGGAGGGCCTGGCCGCCACCGGCCGCGAGCCCCTCGCCCGCGTCCGCGCCACCGGGGTGTCGGCGAACGACCCGCAGTACTTCGGGCTCGCCCCCGTCGAGGCGGTCAACCGCGCGCTGGCCAAGGCCGGCAAGGGCTTCGGTGACCTGTCGGTGCTGGAGCTGAACGAGGCCTTCGCCGCCCAGGTGCTGGGCTGTGTGGCCGAGTGGCCCGAGTTCGACCCCGGGATCCTCAACCCGCAGGGCGGAGCGATCGCCCTCGGCCACCCGCTCGGCGCGTCCGGCGCCCGCCTCGCCGGCACGGTCGCCCACCAGCTCGCCCGCCGCGGCAGCGGCATCGGCGTCGCCACCCTCTGCATCGGCGTGGGCCAGGGCCTCGCCCTCGTCCTCGAACGCTAGGAATCCCCATGACTCTCACGCAAGCGGACATCGACCTGGAGATCGCGGCCGAGCGCGCCGCGTACGAGAAGCGGATCGCCGACGGCGCCCCCGTCGAGCACCAGCCGCGCCGCGACTACGCCCCCTACCGCTCCTCGGTGCTGCGCCACCCGAAACAGCCGCTGGTCGCGATCGACGTGAACAAGGACCCGGAGCTGGTGGAGCTGGCCTCCCCCGCCTTCGGCGAGCGCGACATCACCGAGATCGACAACGACCTGACCCGGCAGCACACCGGCGAACCGATCGGCGAGCGCATCACCGTCTCCGGCCGGCTGCTCGACCGCGACGGCCGCCCGATCCGGGGCCAGCTGATCGAGATCTGGCAGGCCAACTCGGCGGGCCGGTACGCCCACCAGCGCGAGCAGCACGACGCGCCGCTGGACCCGAACTTCACCGGCGTGGGCCGCACCCTCAGCGGCGACGACGGCTCCTACCACTTCACCACCATCCAGCCGGGCCCGTACCCGTGGCGCCAGCACGTGAACGCCTGGCGGCCGGCGCACATCCACTTCTCGCTCTTCGGCTCGGCCTTCACCCAGCGGCTCGTGACGCAGATGTACTTCCCGAGCGACCCGCTGTTCCCGTACGACCCGATCATCCAGTCGGTGACGGACGACGCGGCCCGGCAGCGGCTCGTCGCCACGTACGACCACAACCTGTCGGTGCCGGAGTTCTCCATGGGCTACCACTGGGACATCGTGCTCGACGGCCCGAACGCCACCTGGATCGAAGAGGGACGCTGACCTGCCATGACGAAGATCGACACGAGCCGTCCCGAGACCGTGCTGCCCACCGCGTCGCACACGGTCGGCCCCTTCTACGGCCACGCCCTGCCGTTCCGCGGCGGCGAGGACATCGCGCCCCACGGGCACGCGGACACGATCACCGTGCACGGATACGTGTACGACGGTGAGGGCAACGGGCTGCCGGACGCCATGGTGGAGCTGTGGGGTCCCGACCCGGAGGGCAACGTGCCCACGGCCGACGGCTCGATGCGCCGCGACCCGTCGTCCGGCGGCTTCCTGGGCCGCAACGGCGTGGAGTTCACCGGTTTCGGCCGCATCCAGACCGACGCGAACGGCCACTGGTACGCCCGCACGCTGCGCCCCGGCGCTCGCGGGCACAGCGCCCCCTACCTCAGCGTGTGCGTCTTCGCACGCGGATTGCTGGTGCACCTGTTCACCCGCATCTACCTGCCGGGCGACGACGCCGCGCTCGCGGCC
The DNA here is from genome assembly GCF_042888135.1 of Streptomyces sp. NPDC003247. Classification (NCBI taxonomy): domain Bacteria; kingdom Bacillati; phylum Actinomycetota; class Actinomycetes; order Kitasatosporales; family Streptomycetaceae; genus Streptomyces; species Streptomyces sp. NPDC003247. Next base: position 92,514 of record NZ_JBIAPF010000012.1, on the reverse strand, counting down.
GACCCGCTGCTCACCCGGGTGGGCGACCGGCGCGACACGCTGATCGCGAAGGACGAGGGCAACAGCACCTACCGTTTCGACATCCGCCTTCAGGGCGAAGGCGAGACGGTCTTCCTGGAGTTCCAGTGACACCCGCTGTCCCCGATGTCCCCTCCGACGCCGGTCTGCTCGCCCCCGGGTGGACCGGCGCCCCCGCCGCCTCCGCGACGAGCGACGACGCCTTCCTGCGGGCGCTGCTCGACGCGGAGGCCGCGCTGACCCGCGCCCAGGCCTCCCTGGGCCTGGCCCCCGCCGAGGCCGCGGCGGCGGTCACCGAGGCCGCCGGTGCGGACGCCTACGACGTACGGTCGCTGGCGGAGCGCGCCCGCGGCGGCGGGAACCCGGTGATCCCCCTGGTCGCGGACCTCACGAAGGCGACCGGCCCGGAGTACGGGCCGTACGTCCACCGGGGGGCCACCAGCCAGGACATCATGGACACGGCGACCATGCTGGTCGCCGTGCGCGCCCTGGCCCTCGTCCTGGCCGACCTCGACCGCACGCAGCGCGCGCTGGCGCGGCTCGCCGCCGGGCACCGGGACACGCCGATGCCGGGGCGCACCCTCACCCAGCACGCCGTCCCGACGACCTTCGGGCTGAAGGCGGCCGGCTGGCGGTCGCTGGTGCTGGACGCGCGGGACCGCGTGACGGCCGTACGGGACGCCCTGCCCGCCCAGCTCGGCGGCGCGGCCGGCACCCTGGCCGCCTTCACGGCGTACGGCGCCGCCGACGCGACCGCGCTGCCCGCCGCGTACGCCCGTGAACTGGGCCTGCGCGCCCCGCGGTTGCCGTGGCACACCCTGCGCACGCCGGTCGCCGACCTCGCCGGATGCCTGGCCTTCACGGCCGGGGCGCTGGGGAAGCTCGCGGCCGACGTCCTCACCCTGGCCCGCACCGAGACCGCCGAGGTCGCGGAGGGCAGCGGGGGCGGCTCGTCGGCGATGCCGCACAAGGCGAACCCGGTGCGGTCCACGCTGATCGCGGCCGCCGCCCGGCACGCCCCGCAGCTCGCGGCCACGCTGTACGGGTCGCTGGTGGCCGAGGACGAGCGGCCGGCCGGGGCCTGGCACGCCGAGTGGGAGCCGCTGCGGGACCTGCTGCGGCTGGTGGGCGGTGCCGCCCGGGACGCCGCCGAGCTGACGGAGGGCCTGCGGGTGCACCCGGACGCCATGCGCGCGCACCTCGACCTCACCCACGGGCTGATCGTCTCCGAGCGGCTGTCCGCCGAGCTGTCGGCCGTGCTCGGCCGCGCCCGCGCCAAGGAACTCCTCACCCGGCTCGCACCGCGCACCTACGCCGAAGGCCGTTCACTGGCCGAACTCCTCACGGAAGAGCCCGAGTTGAAGGACGTCGACCTCGGCGACCTCACCGACCCCGCCCGCTACACCGGCTCCGCCGGAGCCCTCACCGACCGTGCGCTGGAGCGACGTTGACCGAGAAACTGCTCAACCACCGTGCCGAGGGGCCCGCTTCCGCTCCGCCGCTGCTGCTCGGGCCGTCCCTGGGCACCTCGTACGCCCTGTGGGACAAGGTCGCGCCCGAGCTGTCCATCACCCACCGGGTGGTCCGCTGGGACCTCCCCGGGCACGGTGGCTCCGACGCCGGCCTGATCGGCCCCGGCGCCACCGTCGGCGACCTGGCCGGCCTGGTGCTGGAGCTCGCCGACTCCCTCGGCCTGGAGCGGTTCGCGTACGCCGGGGTGTCGCTGGGCGGCGCGGTCGGACTGCACCTGGCGCTGCACCACCCCGAGCGGGTGTCGTCGCTCGCCGTGATCTGCTCGTCCGCCCACTTCAACGGGGCCGGGCCGTGGCAGGAGCGGGCCGCGCTGGTCCGGCGCGAGGGGCTGGCCGGCCTGGCGGAGAGCGCGAACGCCCGCTGGTTCACGCCCGGTTTCACCGTGCCGGAACTGGTCGCCGACCACCGCGACGCCGACCCCGGGGCGTACGCCGCCTGCTGCGACGCGCTGGCCGCGTTCGACCTGCGGGAGCGGCTGGCGGAGATCTCCGTGCCCACCCTGCTGGTCGCCGGCCGCGAGGATCCCGCGACGCCGCCCGCGCACCTGCGGGAGATCGCGGACGCGGTCCCGGGCTCCGCGCTCACGGAGATCCCGGGCGCCTCGCACCTCGCGCCCGCGGAGCGCCCCGAAGCCGTGCTGACCGCGCTGCGCGCGCACTTCTCCGGTGGGGCGAAGCGGGGCATGGAGGTACGGCGGCAGGTGCTCGGCGACGCGCACGTGGACCGGGCGCAGTCCCGGCAGACGCCGTTCACCGCCCGGTTCCAGGACTTCATCTCGCGTTACGCCTGGGGCGAGATCTGGACCGACCCGACCCTCAGCCGCCGCGAACGCAGCATGATCACACTGACCGCGCTGGTGGCACACGGCCACTACGACGAACTGGCCATGCACGTCCGCGCCGCCCGCCGCAACGGCCTCTCCCCCGAGGAGATCGGCGCCGTCCTGCTCCAGACGGCCGTCTACTGCGGGGTCCCGGCAGCGAACTCGGCCTTCGCGACGGCCCAGCGGGTGCTGGCGGAGGAGGACGAGGGCTGAGGCGCTTCGGCCCGGGCCGAGCGTGACGGGGGGCCTCGGCCGCCGGGCCGGGGGCACCCCGGCCCGGGGGCCGAGAGCACGGGGCCGGGAGCGCCCCGCCCCGGCACACCCCGGTCCGAGGCGACCGGAGCCGCACGTGCCCGCGGCCTGAAGCGCCCCCTGCCGGGAGTGACCGGGCGGGAGCGATCCGCGCCAGGGCGACCGAGGCGGGGAGTTGCCCGCCCCGGGGCGACCGGGGCTCAGAGGGGACGGGCACCGGTGTCTCGGCGAACGTCGCCGGGTGAGCCCGTCCGGCTCCCCCGCGCGCCCCGACTCCCCCGCGGCACCCCGGCTCCTCCGCGCACCCCGGCTCCTCCGCGCACAGGCGCACCGGGCGGACAGGCACACCGGCCGGACGCCCGCCACCTGGCGTCCCGCGCGCGGCTCACCGCCCACCGGCACCGCTCACGGGCCTACGCGGCGCACCGCCCACCGGCGCCGCTCAACGGCCTACGCGGCGCACCGCCCGCCGACACCGCTCACGGGCCTACGCGGCGCACCGCCCATGGTGGGGCCCCGCTCCTACTCGCGTCCGCGTGCCTGTCCCGGTACGAGTCCCACCTGGGGTGAGCCGAAGCCGGCCAGGGCCTGTCGGGCTCGGGTCATCAGGCCGTCGGCGCCGCAGGTGCGGGCGAGGGTCAGGCCGCGGTTGAGTTCGGCGACGGAGCGGGCGGCTATGCCGTGCTCGATGCGGGCGGCGGCGTGTTCGTACTGGCAGGGCGAGGACTCCAGGTAGGCGACCGCCTGGGCGGTGAGCCGGACGGCGCGCTGGCCGGTCTCCAGGGCGGCGGCGCAGCGCAGGGCCTCTCCGATGGCGGTGTCGGTCCCGAAGCGCTCGGCCTGGCGGCGCGCGTCGGAGGCGAGCCGGGCCGCGCGGGCCGGGTCCTCGGTGGCGAGGGCCCGGGCGAGGTCGGCCGCCCAGGGCACCATCACGGGGTTGAGGTGCCCGCGGACGGCCGCCGCCTTCTCGGCCTCCTCCAGTTCGTTGACGCCCTCCTGGGTGCGGCCGACGGCGAGCAGCAGCCGGCCGCGCACCGAGCGGGGGTCGGGCAGGACGATCGTGGACGGGTACGGCGGGGCGAAACCGTACTGGTCGGCGATCCGCCAGGCCTCCTCGACGTGGCCGCGGGCGAGCAGCGTGTCGACGAGGTTGCAGGTCGCGGACCAGTACAGGGGCAGCCCGCGTCCGACGCGTTCGGCCAGGCGCAGTGCCTCCCGGAGGGACTCCTCGGCCTCCTTCAGCCGGCCGCGGCGGCGCAGGCCCAGGCCGAGGTAGGCGTGGGCGAGGGCGAGGTGCCCGCCGCTCCAGCCGGCGGACTCGTAGGCGCGCAGGGCCTCGTTGAAGAGGGCTTCGGCGCGGTCGAGGCGGTCGGTGTAGACGTAGGAGCTGGCGAGCATCATCAGCAGTTCGATGCCCCACTCGGTGTCGGTCCAGCCGAGGCCGGGCGCCAGGCGTCCGTTGACGAGGGCGCGGTCGCAGAGTTCGACGACGATCTCGGCGTTCTCGCCGTGGGTCATGGCGTCGAAGCCGCGCAGGATGAGCAGGGCGCGCTCGGCGTTGTCGCGGCCGGTGCAGGTGGCGGCCAGCGCGGCGAGCTTCTGCGAGCGGCCCGGTGACGTGGTCTCCCCGGCGTGGATGCCCTCCCACATGAACTGCACGGCCTGGAGCCGCATCCGGGCCGGTCCCGGCGGCTGCCGGGCGGCCTCCGCCTCGACCGTGCGCACGGCCTGCTCCAACTGGTCGTTGTGCAGGAGCGCCTGGGAGAGCCGGTAGACGGCGTCGACCCGCAGGCCGCCGTCGAGGCCGGGTGCGGCGAGCGCCTCCCGCAGGTGGCCGATGGTCCGGGCGGGCGCGGTGAGGAGGGTGGCGCAGCCGAGTTCGTAGAGCACGTGCGCGTGGACGTCGGGCCCGGGCGGTTCCTCCAGGGCGCGCTCCAGGCAGCGGCGGGCCGCTTCGGGGGCGCCGACGGCGACGTGTTCGCGGGCGGCCTCCCGCAACTGCTCGACGAGTTCCTCGTCGTCGTCCGGATGGACCTGGAGGAGGTGGCGGGAGGCGGCCGCGACACCCCGGCCGGCGTCCAGGACGACCTTCGCGGCGATGCCGTGCATGGCCCGGCACAGGCCTTCGGGGATGGAGTTGTAGACGGCGGTGGCGATCAGCGGGTGGACGAACTCCAGTCGGCCGGCCTCGGCGACGGGCCCCACCGCGGGATCGGGGTCGGTGAGGATGCGGGCGCTGCGCAGCAGGTCGGCGCAGCGCTCGGCGTCGTCGCGGTGCATGCCGGCGAGCTGGGCCGCCTCATCGACGGAGATGTCGGCGCCGAGGATGGCGGCGGCCATGGCGAACCGGGTGGCGTCGACGCCCAGTTCCTCCAGGCGGTCGACGAGGCCGCCGCCGCGGGCCGCGCGGTTGAGGGGGCGCAGTTCGGTGGCCGAGGACTCGCTCGGCTCCATCGCGCCGTCCTGGACCTTGGCGAGGAGTTCGACGGTGTCGTAGGGGTTGCCGCCGGTGACGGCCCAGACCTCGCGGCAGAACGGGTCGTCGGCGTGCGCGCCCACGGTGGCGCGGGTGAGGCCGGCGACCGCGTCGGGGGTGAGGGCGCTGAGGCTGGTGACGGAGGATCCGGCGACGGCGGCCACGGCGTCGAGGTGGCGGGCGCTGTCCCCCTTGACCCCGCCGGGCCTGCGGGCCACGACGACGAGGACGGAGAGCTCGTCGAGGCGGTCGGCGAAGGCGGCGAGCCAGCGCAGGGTCTCCTGGTCGGCCCAGTGCGCGTCGTCCACGAGCAGGACGAGGGGCCAGTCCCGCCGGGCCAGCCGGGTCACCGCGGCGACCAGGCCGTCGCACACGCCCTGCGGGTCGGCCTGGTCCGCGACGGGTTCCGCGATGCCGAGGGCGGGGCCGGCGATGTCGTACCAGTCGCCGAGGTACTCGCGGGCCTCCTCGGGGTGCAGGGACAGCAGCGCGGGCTGGAGCAACTGCCGTACCACGTTGAAGGGGACGGACCTGAGGGTCTCGCCGCCGCGCGCCGACCAGACCGTGCATCCCCGGGCCTCGGCGATACGGCGGGTCTCGGCCAACAGCGTGGTCTTCCCCAGTCCGGCGTCGCCGCGCAGCAGGTGCACCCGGCCCGAGGAGGACCGGTCGGCGCAGAGTGTCCCGACCGCCCGCTCGATGGCGGCGACCGCCTCGTCGCGCTCCCACAGGGAGGCCGAGGCGGCCGCCGCCGGCCGTACCTCCGTCATCCCGCTACCTCCCCGAGTCGCCCGAACGACGTACAGACCTTGAGCGTAGTCCTCCGGGGGCCGGTGCGGAGGGCGGTCCGCGCAGCTGTTGCCCCGCCGGGTGACGGGGGCCGGACCGGGGCGCCGCCGCGAGCCTGCGGGGAGGCGCGTGGACGTCAACGGCGCGTAGCGCGCGGGGCGTTGACGTCGGTTTCACGCCACGGTGGCACGGGGTGCCGGACAGAGTGCTCCAACAAGTACCCATCCCTCTCATACGACTTTCACCGACGCCTCATACGGTGGGGGCATGACGCAGGTGACTCCTCCCGGGTGGTACCCCGACCCCGGGCAGACAAGTGACGGTCCCGCCACCGAACGCTGGTGGGACGGCGGGGCGTGGACGGACCGGACCCGCCCCGCGGGCTCGGCCGACGCATGGGGTCCGGCGGCGCAGGAGCCGGCCGCCGGGGGCGGCCCGGCCTATCCGGCCTACCCGCCGTATCCCGGGGCACCGGCCGGCCAGGGCGGACGGCGCGGGCTGCGCACCGGCATCGCCGTCGCGGCGGCCGTGGCGGTCCTGGCGAGCATCGGGATCGGCGTGTACGCGCTGACCAAGGACGACGGCGGCTCCGGCGGTACGGGAACCGCGCAGGGACCCGGCGGCCAGGGCGCTCCGGGCGAGTCGGGCGGCCCCGGCGGCCAGGGCGGCGGCCAGGGCGGGCCGTTCGGCGACTCGGGCGGGTCCGGCGGCTCGGGCGGCTCGGGCGGGTCCTCCCCCGCGCCGGAGGAGTCGGAGGCGCCCGAGATCAAGAGCGGCTCGGTGACGGACGCGCTCAACGGCATCAGCATCCCGATCCCGGACGGCTGGACCGGGCAGGAGCTGAGCGTGGGGGCGCAGATCACGTCCGACTCCTCCTACGAGTGCCCCGGCGACACGTCGAAGACGTGCACCAAGGGAGGCCTGTACTCGGCGCCCGCCGAAGCGCTGGGCACCGAGGGGGACACGGCGGAGGAGGTCGCGAAGGCGGACATCGAGGCCAACGCCGAGGAGTCCTACGGCGGCACCACCTACGGCGAGATCACCTCGCACCAGGTGCTGGCCTCGAAGGCGGTCACCGTGGCCGGGCAGAAGGGCTACCTGGTCCGCTGGAAGGCGGTCACCAGCAAGGGCGCCGACGGCTACGTCGAGTCGCTGGTGTTCCCGGCGCCCGCGGACACCGACCGGCTGGTGGTGGTGCGCTTCGGCGTGGACGCCGACCAGTCGGTGTCGGTCATCGACACCGTCACCCAGGGCATCAAGGCCGCCTCGGGCGGCGGCAGCGGCAGCGGTCAGGACGTCTGAGCCGCCCCGGACGCCGGTCGGCCGGGTGGGGCGCCCCTCCGCTCAAGGGGAACCCCACCCGGCCGGGGGGTGCGCGCCGCCCCCGTCCCCACGGTGCGGCGCGAGCAGGTCACCGTCCGGTCATCCCGCGGACGGCGGCCTGGGTCATGGTGTGAGGCCGAGCGCCGGCAGCACGACGGCCTCCACGAAGCGGAGCAGGTACTCCTCGTCGGCGTAGGTGCCGTCCACCACGGGGCGGGCGCGGACGACGCCGAACATCTGGGCCGGGACGAACTCCAGCGCCGGGTGCCCGGCCGGGACCTCGCCGCGCTCGACACCGCGCCGCAGGATCTCCCGCAGGGCGGCGATCTCCGGGTCGACGAGCGCCTCGCGCAGGGCCCGGGCGAGTTCCTGGTCCTGGGTGACCGCGTGGCCGAGGGCCTGGAGCAGCTTGGTGTCGGCCGTGGACCAGCGGGCCGCGGCCCGCGCGGCCTCGCGCAGGTCCCCGGTGAGCGACCCGGTGTCGATGCCGGTCAGCCGGGAGCGGCGCCGGGAGCGCAGCGCGGCCACCACGAACTGCGGCTTGGTCTTCCACTGCCGGTAGAGGGTGGACTTGCTGCACCGCGTGCTGCTGGCGACCCCCTCCATGGTGACGGACTCGTAGCCGCACTCGCGGATCTGTTCGAGGACGGCGTCGAAGAACTCCTGCTCGCGCTCGGGCGTGAGCTTGGAGCGGCGCGAGGCGGTGACCGGGTCCGGTCCGTCCGCGGCCTGCGACGTCATCGCTGTGTCCCCTCGTGAGTGTCGTTGCTGTCGTGACTGTCGTTGCTGTCGTCACCGCTGTCGCCGGCGGCGCGGTGCGCGGGCCCGTGGGGGGCCGACTCCAGTGTCTCCGACAACAATCGATACGCCAGTGTACCGGTACCGAGGCGTATCGGTACACTGGCGTATCGGTACGAGATCGTATCGATGGTGCATACACGGGTCTTCGGTCCGCGCCGCACCTCCACACGCACCACCGTCAGCGAAGGGGCCGGGGGATGAACGTCCGCACCGAGCCTGGGGAAGCGGAGCCGGCCGAGCCTGGGGAAGCGGAGCCGGCCACGCCGGCCCGGCCTCCCGTGGTCCGGGAGCTGCTGCTCGTCGCAGGGCTCTTCCTCGTCTACAAGGCGGGACGGCAACTGGCCGCGGGCCACACGGCCGAGGCCTTCCGCAACGCCCACCGGGTGTGGGACGCCGAACGGTGGCTCCGGCTGCCCGGCGAGGGCGCGGTGCAGTCCCTGCTGCTGCACGGCGACACCCTGGCCCGCGCCGCGAACACCTACTACGCGACCGTCCACTTCCCCGCCACCGCCGCCTTCCTGGTCTGGCTGTACCTGCGGCGCCCGGCGCACTACGTCCGGGCGCGGCGGGCGCTGGCCGCCGTCACGGCCGCCGCCCTGCTGCTCCACCTCCTCTTCCCGCTCGCCCCGCCCCGGATGCTCGCGGCGGCGGGCCTGGTCGACACCGCGCGGGTGTACGGCCCGTCGGTGTACGGGCCGCCGCAGGCCGACCACCTGGCGAACCAGTTCGCGGCGATGCCCTCGCTGCACTTCGGCTGGGCGCTGATGGTCGCGCTCGGGCTGATCGCCGCCACCCGGTCGCCCCTGCGGTGGCTGTGGCTGCTGCACCCCCTGGTCACGCTGTTCGTGATCGTGGGCACCGCGAACCACTACTGGATCGACGCGCTGGTGGCCGCGGCCCTGGCGGGCGTCGTGCTCACGGCGGTGCGGGCGCCCCGGCGCCCGGGGACCACGGTGGGGTGCCGGGAGCGGCGGCCCGTGCCGGCCGGGGAGCGGGTGCTCGTGGGGGCGGGACGATGAGCGCCGCCGTCGTCGCCGTCGCGCTGTCGCTGCTGTCGGCCGTCGCCTACGCGGGCGCGGCCGTCGCCCAGGAGCGGCTGGCCGCCCGTTCCCCGGGCACGGGACTGCTGCGGCTGCTGGGCAGCGGCGCCTGGTGGGCGTCGACGGGACTGAACGGCGGTGCCGCGCTGCTGCACGTCGTGGCCCTCAAGTACGGTCCGCTCACCGTGGTGCAGCCGCTCGGCGCGCTCACCCTGGTCGCGGCCGTGCCGCTGGGGGCCCGGGTCGCGGGGCGGCGGGTCGGCACGGCCGAGTGGCGTGGCACCGCGCTCACCCTGCTGGGGCTGGCGGCGATCCTGGCCGCGGCGTCCGGGCCGGCGCCCGAGGACGTGCTCGGCGTGGGCGAGGCGCTCGCGGTGGCGGGGTCCACGGCCGCGCTGATCGGGCTGCTGGCGCGGCCGGGCACCCGGCCCGGACTGCGGCACGCGACCGCGTCCGGGTGCGCCTCCGGCGTCGCCTCGGCGCTCACCCAGACCGTCACGGTGGCCGCCACGGACCGGTCGGGTCCGCTGCTCAGCGTGCAGGTGCTGGGGGTGGCGCTGCTCGTCGCCGCCTTCGCGACGGCCGGGCTGCTGCTGTCGCAGACCGCCTACCGGGGCGGCCTCGGCGCCCCGCTCGCCGTGGTCACCCTGGCGAACCCGGTCGCCGCCGCGGTCATCGGCATCGCACTGCTGGGCGAACGGCTCCGGGGCGGGGCCACGGGCATGCTGCCGGCGCTGCTGGGGGCGGGCCTCGCCGGATGGGGCGTGGTGCTGCTGTCCCGAACGGCGCCGGAGCCGAAACCGGCCGACGGGGCGGAACACACGGCGGCGGCGGTCACGCGGGAGCCGGAACCGGCCGACGGGGCGGAGCACCCGGTGGCCGCGGTGGCGGTGCCGGAGCCGGCACCGGTCGGTGGGGAGGAGCACCCGGTGGCCGCCGCGCCGGCGCCGGAGCCGACACTGGTCGGCAGGGCGGAGCACCCGGTGGTGGCGTTGCTCACGCCGGAACCGGAGCCGGCGCCGGGACCGGCCGGCCGGGCGGAGCGCCCGGTGGCCGCCGTGGCGGTGCCGGAGCCGGCACCGGTCGGTGGGGAGGGGCATCCGGTGGCGGTGGTGCTGGTGCTGGAGCCGCGCACCGCCTCGCCCGAGCCGGTGCTGCTGCCCCGGCAGCCGGGCGGGCCGGGACGCCCCGCCCCGCTCCAGGAGTCGGCCGCCGGGCCGGGGGGCGGGGCGGCGGGCGCCGTCAGCCGAACCCGCGCGAGTCCTGCTTGAGCGCCGTGTCCACGGTGAGCGCCGTGGCGACGACCAGGCTCAGCAGCGGCTCGGGCAGCTGGTAGTGGATCTGCAGGACGTAGTTGTCGGCGGTCGTGAACAGGGTCTTGGCGAGGCCCTCCCAGGTCTTGGTGATCCGGGCGACCTCGTTGTCCGCGTGGTCGACGATCGCGAAGTTCCAGGCCCGCCAGTTCTCGGCCTTGATGGCGCCGACCTGCTGCCCGTTCGCGGTCATCGAGAAGTTGATCTTCCCGAAGACGTTCTGCTGGACGATCTCGCCGACCGGCTGCCCGTCGGGACGGGTGACGATCACCCGGGACTTGAAAACCTTCGCGGGCCGGGTCAGCAGCAGCACCGGCTGCCCGTACGCGTCGCGGATCTCCAGCTTGTGCGTCAGGAACTGGTCGATGCTGGCGACGAAACGCAGGACCTTGCGCAGCGCGCTCTGCCCGACCTGGACGACCGAGCCGAGCTGGTTGCCCTGCTGGTCCATGACCGTGTACTCGTTGGTGAGCTCGATCAGCTTGGCCTTCTGGTTCACCACCAGCACCGGCTCGCTGAAGAGCGTGCCGCCGCCGGCGCCGCTCGCCGCGACGCCGGCCTGCTGCTGCACCTGGCGCTGCACGCGCGGGTCGGGCCCGGCGGGCTGCGCGGGCACCTGGGCCGGGGGCTGCCCCGGCGCCGGTGCCTGCTGGTCGGCGTGGGTGTGTTCGGTCCACTGGGTGCCGTCCCAGTACCGCAGGGTCCGCACCGCTCCGTGGGGGTCCGGGTACCAACCTGCAGGTGTGTTCGAATGCGTGGTCACCGGGGCACACTATCCCGAGCCCACCAGGACCTGACCAGTCCCCACGATGCGGTGTTCACCCGCCCTTTACCAGCGCATTGCCCTCAATCCGTGGCGATGGCCGGGTCGCTGACGCCGGGCCGGCCGTTCTCGACGTGCCCGGCGAACCGACGCAGGAAGGCCGTGTCCGCGTCCGAGGTGACGGTGAGGTCGTACCAGCGCCGGCTCGCGCCCAGGTCGACGGTGCGCTTGAGGACCGCCCCGACCCGCACTCGGACGGTCGTCGTACGGCCGCCGTAGCCGTCCGCCACCGTCAAGGCGGCGGTGCCCGAGCCCCGGTTGGTGAAGGTCAGCTCCAGCCCGTCGCCGACGTGCCGGGCGACCACCTCGCATCCCGCCTGCTTACCGGCGCCCTTGAAGACCCGCAGGAAACCGTTCGGGCCGTGCACCGTCAGGTCGTGGGTGCCGTCGGAGCCGGCCGGGTCCCAGGTGTCGGAGATCTTCTTGCCGGCCTCGGTGGTGTACGTCCACGGCCCGTCCGTGCGGTTGCCGGAGGTGACGAGGAAGGCGGCGCCGGCCCGGGGGCCGGAGGCGAAGGTGAGCGTGAGCGTCCCCGCGGCGGCGTCGGCCGATCCGTCCACGGCGGGCGCGTACCGGAGCGGGCGGGTGGGCCGCGAGCCGCGCTCCTGCCGGGGAAGGGCGCCCTCGGCGGGCGGCACGGGACGGTAGTCGGGGTGACGCTCGCGGTCCGGGGGCTCGTAGCCGCCGGTGTTGGGCAGCGTGACCAGCCGGGTGTCGGTGCGGGCGAAGTCGAAGGCCGCGGTCAGGTCGCCGCAGACGGCGCGCCGCCAGGGCGAGATGTTCGGCTCGCGCACCCCGAAGCGGCGCTCCATGAACCGGATGACCGAGGTGTGGTCGAGCGTCTCGGAGCAGACGTAACCGCCCTTGCTCCACGGGGAGACGACGAGCATCGGCACGCGCGGGCCGAGCCCGTAGCGGCCGGCCGTGTGGGTCGCGCTGCCCGCGAAGAGGTCCAGCGAGACGTCGACCGTGGACCTGCCCCCGGCCCCGGACTCCGGCGGGAGCGGCGGCACCAGGTGGTCGAAGAAGCCGTCGTTCTCGTCGTAGGTGATGAACAGGGCGGTCTTCGCCCACACCTCCGGGTCGGAGGTGAGCGCGTCCAGCACCTGGGAGATGTACCAGGCGCCGTAGTTCGAGGGCCAGTTGGAGTGCTCGGAGAAGGCCTCGGGCGCGGCGATCCAGGAGACCTGCGGCAGCGTGCCGGCCCGCACGTCCGCGCGCAGCCGGTCGAAGTAGCCGTCGCCGTTCTTGACGTCGGTGCCGGTGCGGGCCTTGTCGTACAGCGGGTCGCCGGGCTGCGCGTCGCGGTACGCGTTGAAGTACAGCAGCGAGTTGTCGCCGTAGTTGCCGCGGTAGGCGTCCTGGATCCAGCCCCAGGAGCCCTTCGCGTCGAGACCGTCGCCGACGTCCTGGTAGATCTTCCAGGAGACGCCCGCCCGCTCCAGGCGCTCGGGGTACGTCGTCCAGTCGTAGCCGAGTTCGTCGTTGCCGAGGACCGGTCCGCCGCCCAGGCCGTCGTTGCCGGTGTGGCCGGACCACAGGTAGTACCGGTTGGGGTCGGTGGAGCCGATGAACGAGCAGTGGTAGGCGTCGCAGACCGTGAACGCGTCGGCCAGGGCGAAGTGGAAGGGGATGTCCTCACGGGTGAGGTACGCCATGGTCGTGGTGCCCTTCGCCGGCACCCACCGGTCGTACCGGCCCCCGTTGTAGGCGGCCTGGCCGTCGGGCCAGCTGTGGGGCAGGCCCTCCAGGAACTGCATGCCGAGGTCGTCGGCGGTGGGGTGGAAGGGCAGCACGTCCTGGGTGCCGTCCGACTGGTACCACACCGGTTTGCCGCTCGGCAGCGTGACCGGATGCGGGTCGCCGAAGCCGCGCACGCCCCGCAACGTACCGAAGTAGTGGTCGAAGGAACGGTTCTCCTGCATGAGGACGACGATGTGCTCGACGTCCTCGATCGACCCGGTGCGGTGGTTCGCGGGCAGGGCGGCGGCGCGCTCGATGCTGCTCGCGAGCGCGCTGAAGGCCGTGGTGGCACCCGCGATCCGGAGGAAGCGGCGCCGGTTGACTTCGGGCATGGGTGAGGGACCTCTCGTACCAGGGGGAGGGCCACGGCCGGCCGGTGCCGTGACGGGGTGCGCGCGCTGGGTCCTGGCGTCACCTTCCCGTCGTCGCGGGGCAGACGGGAAGGGGACGCCAGGACCTAGGAGTGTTCCAGGGGCGCGCAACGCCAGGGAAGGGCCGCATGGCGCCGATGTGACGGGCGGCGGTACGGGGGGTGCGGGGGGCGCGGGGTGGGTCCGGCGCGGGCCGAACGCGGGCCGGGCGTAGGGCAAGTGGGGCCGGGCGGGAGGGGCGAGCGGGGCCGGGCGGGCCGGAAATCGGCGGATGGCCGAGATGCCCCGGGGGCCGGCCCGGCCGCGGGGGCGGCCCACCGGTCCGGTACGCGCCAAATACCGCCGGGGCGCCGCGTTTCCCGCCGTCCGCCCCGCATGCCCCGTAGCACGCGGGAAACGTCCCTTCACACGTTCCTCACATGACGCACACTTCCAGCCGATCCGCGCCACAGAGGCAACCCGCGGTGCAGACGGCGGACTCGCCGCCTGCCTAGCCTCCCGGCCCATGCGATCACCACTGATGAGACGTCTCGGCCTCAGCGCCGTCCTCGCCGTCGTACTGGCCGTGTTCGGCCTGGCCCCCAGCGCGAGCGCGGACCCCGCGCCGGCCGAGCTGACGTTCGCCACCGACACCGCGACCACCACGCCCGGCGGCACGGTGAACCTGTCGATGACGCTCACCAACAACAAGACCTACGACATCTGGTTCGTGTACCAGACGATCGACCCCACGTGGCTGACCACCCAACGCCCGGACCTGAAGTACTCCTTCACCGGCTGCGCCCTGACCACGGCCGCCGGCTCCACCCCCTGCTCCGGGACCGGCCCCGCCGACCTCGGCGCCAACTACGGCACCACCGTCCCGCCCGGCCAGAGCCGCACCGTGACGCTGACGCTCCAGATCGCCGCCGACTCCGGCTGCAACGGCAACGTCGGCTTCTACTCGTACTTCTACGCCGAGTTCAGCGACACCACGAGCGTCAGCGGCGGTCCGGTGTACACCCCCGAGACCCGCGTGCTCTGCGCCTGACGGCCCGACGGGGTCCGGGCCGACGGCGCCCCACCCGGCAAGGCCCGTGGTGACTCGAAAGCAGTCTGCGATCAGTCACGCGTCGCGGTGTGGACCACCGGCACCGCGCCCGGCGGACCCGACCGACCCGCCGGAGCACCGCACACGGCCCGGACCTGCACACACACCACTCGCGCCCGTCGCACACCCCTCGCCCCGACGGGCGACCGAACGCTCAACTCCGTTCCGAAAAAGCCCTGATGGACACCTGCGCTTTTCCGTCATGTTTCGCAGCATGACCGCAAAAGCTACACACAGCCATCACCATGTGACGCGACGGATGCGTCGACGACCGGCTTCTGAGGGGGACGCCGGCGTCGCGCAAGGGGGTGCGTCCGCTCCACGGGAGCCGTGGGAGCCGTGTCCACCCCTGCCCGGGAGGGGGACTTCACCGCATGAAGCGGACCATACGCACCGCCGTGCTGACGGCGGGCGTACTCATCGCCGCGCTGGGCCTGCCGGCCGGCACGGCCCACGCCGACACCACCGCACCCCGCGTCGACCTGCGGGTACTGGTGGTCAGCGACGGCGGCCCGTCGACCGACGCCATCGCGGCGGAACTCGACGCGGCGGGAACGCCGTACACCGAGATCGACCTGACCCGGTCCGACCGGACCGTGATCGACGCCGGGTTCCTCGCGGACACGGTGGACGGCCGGCCGCGGGCCAGGTTCCAGGCGGTCGTGCTGCCCAACGACAACCCGTTCGCGGCCGGTTCCACCGAGATGACGGCGCTCGCGGACTACGAGCGGACGTACGCCGTGCCCCAGGTCGACGCCTACACCTACGCGCGTCCGGAAGCGGGTTTGCAGTACCCGGTGTACGGCGGCTACTCCGGCAGCCTCGACGGGACGGAGGCGTCGGTCACGGCCGCCGGGAAGGCGGGCCCCTTCGGCTACCTCGACGGGGCCGTGCCCTTCGAGGACAACGACCCGGCCGTGGGCGAGAGTTACGCCTACCTGTCGACGCCCGCGACCGGCGCCGACTTCACCTCGTACGTGGACGCCCCGGTCCCGGGCGGGACGACGCGGGGCTCGCTGGTGGGCGAGTACCGGCACGACGGGCGGCGCGAGCTGGTCGTCACCTTCGTATACAACCAGTACCAGCAGCAGTTCCGGCTGCTCGCCCGCGGCATCGTCGAGTGGGCGACGCAGGGCGTGCACCTGGGCGCCTCACGGAACTACTTCGCCGTGCACGTCGACGACGTGTTCGCCGCCGACGACCGCTGGAACACGACCCTCAACTGCACGCCCGGCGACGTCGACTGCACCGACCCGAACGCCACCCCCGACCCGATCCGGATGACCCCCGAGGACGTCGACCACGCCGTCTCCTGGCAGAACGAGCACGGCTTCACCCTCGACTTCGCCTACAACGGCGCCGGCAGCGTCGACCACCGGGAGGACAACGGCGGCGTCGACCTGCTCGCCGACGAACTGGTCGCCGACCGGAACCAGTTCCGCTGGATCAACCACACCTACACGCACGCCTTCCTCGGCTGTGTGCAGGACACCACGGTCGTGCCCTGGCGGTGCGCCACCGATGCCGACGGAACCGTCCAGTGGGTGAGCCGCGCCGAGATCTCCGACGAGATCGCCACCAACCGGGTCTGGGGCGAGACGGCCGGACTGCCGCTGGAGGACGACGAGCTGGTCACCGGAGAGCACTCCGGCATGAAGGTGCTGCCGCAGCAGACCGAGGACAACCCCAACCTGGCGCTCGCCCTCGCCGACAACGGCGTCGCCTGGCTCGGCTCGGACAACTCCCGTGAGCCCGGCCAGCGCGCGGTCGGCACCGCCACCACCGTGCCGCGCTACCCGGTGAACGTCTTCTACAACGCGGGGCGCGCCGCCGAGCAGGTCGACGAGTACAACTGGATCTACACCAGCCGCGCCCAGGGCGGCAGCGGCATCTGCGAGGACAACCCGGCCACCACGACCTGTCTGGCGGCCCCGCTCGACCCGGCCACCGGCTACACCGAGCACATCGTGCCGCTGGAGACCCGGATCGCCCTCGGTCACGTCCTCGCCAACGACCCGAAGCCGCACTTCATCCACCAGTCGAACCTGGCCGAGGACCGGATCGCCTACCCGGTGCTCGACGGCGTCCTCGACGGCTACGCCGCGCTGTTCGCCGACGACACCCCCGTGGTGAACCTGCGGATGAAGGACATCGGCATCGAGCTCCAGCGCCGTGCCGCCTGGCGGGCCGCCCTGGATGCCGGGCAGGTGACCGCCTACCGCATCGGCGACACCGTGACCGTGGAGGCCCCGGACGGGCTCGCGCTCACCGCGACCCTGCCCACCGGTACGACCCTGGCGGGCGCCGCCTTCGGGGAGGCCTACGCGGGCGCGGTGTCCGGGTGGACGCCGGCCGGCGGCACCCCGCTCACGTTCGCCCTCCCGGCCACCGCCGACGCCGCCGACGAACCGGCCGCCGGCACCGCGTCCGCCGCCGCCACCGCGTCCGCCGAGGTCACCGCGCCCGCACCGGACACCCGCGTCCCGGCGGGCGTGACCCGGCAGGTGCCGTACACGACGCGCGACTGAGGCCTGCCTCCCCCCGGCTCCCGGGCGCGTCCGGGAGCCGGGGGGAGGCCGGTCGGGCGGGCGCCGGCGGCCACCGGCAGGCGCCGGTCCATGGCCGGTCGCGCAGCCGGTCGGCCCCTCCGTCGGCGGCCGGTCCGTGGGCCGGTCTGCCGACCGGGCTTCTCGGGCTGGTCTGCTGACCGGGCTACGGACCGGTCGGCGGACCGGGCTCGGACCGGTCGACGGACCGGGCTCGGACCGGTCGGCGGACCGGGCTCGGACCGACCAACGGACCAGGCTCGGACCGGTCGGCGGACCGGGCTCGGACCGACCAACGGACCAGGCTCGGACCGGTCGGCAGCCCAGGCTACGGACCGGCCAGCGGACCGGTCGGCGGACCGGGCTCGGACCGGTCGGCAGCCCAGGCTCGGACCGACCAACGGACCAGACTCGGGCCGGTCGGCGGACCGGCCCCACGGACCGGTCGGCAGACCAGGGCTACGGACCGGGCTGGGGACCGTGGGCAGACCGGCTCACGGACCGTCGGCCAACCGGCCCACGCACCCGTCCGCCGATCGGTCCACCGGCCCCGCCGATGCACCGGTCCACGGACCCGTCCGCGGTCCGCCGGCTCACAGACCCCGCCGGCGGGCCGGTCCGCGAACCGCTCCGCGGACCGGCCCGCGTTCGCCGACGGCCCCGGCCCTCGGCCGGTCGACGGACCGGCGTCGGGCCGGTTGACGGACCGGCGTCGGACCGACATCGAACCGGCGTCGGGCCGACCTCGGGCCGACCTCGGGCCGACCTCGAACCGATGTCGGACCGGTCGTCGGCAGACCCTCCGATCCACCGGTTCCGGCCGCTCTCCACCCAGGCCGGGACCACCACAGGCGAAACGGTTCCCCCGGGAGCCGACCGCCGTCGGGCGACCGGCCCGGCGCGGACCACCCCACACCTCGGCCGTGGAGCACACCGATGCACGATCCCCACGGCGCGCGACGCCCCGGCGCAACGCGCGTCACCCTGCTCACCGAAGGCACCTACCCGCACAGTCACGGCGGCGTGAGCGTCTGGTGCGACCAGCTCGTGCAGGGCATGCCCGACGTCGGCTTCGACGTCGTCGCGGTCACCGGCACGGGCCGCGAACCCCTGGTGTGGGAGCTGCCCGCGCACGTCTCACGCGTGCTCTCCGTCCCGATGTGGGGCGCTCCGCCCGAGGGCCGCCCGCCCCGCGGCCGCCCGCGCGACCGGCTCGCCGCCGCCTACGAGGAGTTCCTCACCGCGCTCCTCGACCCGCGCGCCGAGGGCGGCTTCGCGCCCGCCCTGTACACGATGGCGCGGTCGGCCGCCGACGGCGGGCTCAGCGCCTTCCTCCGCGGCGACCGGGCGGTCGCCCTGCTGACCGCCGTCTGGAACCGGCCCGGGATCGCGGCGCGCGAGGCCCGGCCGACCGTGCACGACGCGCTGACCGCGACCGCCCTGCTGGAGCACGCGCTGCGCCCGCTGGCGGCGCCGCCGCCGGAGACCGGAGTCGCCCACGCGGTCAGCGGCGGGGTCGCCGTCCTGCCGGGCCTCGCCGCCCTCGAACGGCACGGCGTCCCCCTGCTGCTGACCGAGCACGGCGTCTATCTGCGCGAGCGCTACCTCGGCTACCGCACCGCCCCCTACCGCTGGCCGGTGAAGGCGGTCGTCCTCGGCTTCTTCCGGCTGCTGGCCGAGGAGACGTACCGCCGGGCCGCCCTGATCACCCCCGGCAACCGCTACAACCGGCTGTGGGAGGAACAGGGCGGTGCCGCCCCGGAGTCGATCCGCACGGTCTACAACGGCGTGGACCCCGCCGCTTTCCCGCCGGCCGGGCCCGAGCCGGAGGCACCCACCCTCAGCTGGGCAGGCCGGGTCGACCCGATCAAGGACCTGGAGACCCTGATCCGCGCCTTCTCCCTCGTCCGGGCCCGTCGTCCCGAGGCCCGGCTGCGGCTGTTCGGCGGGACACCGCGCGGCGGTGAGGCCTACCGGGAGCGGTGCGAGGCGCTGGCCGCCGAGCTGGGTCACGCGGACGCCGTCACCTTCGAGGGCCGCGTCGACGACATCAAGGACGCCTACGCGGCCGGCAGCGTCGTGATGCTCTCCAGCATCAGCGAGGGGTTCCCGTTCACCCTCATCGAGGCCATGTCGTGCGGCCGGGCGACCGTCTCCACCGACGTGGGCGGGGTGCGGGAGGCCGTCGGCGACACCGGGCTGGTGGTCCCGCCGCGCGACCCGGCGGCGATGGCCGCGGCGGCGCTGGAACTGCTCGCCGACCCCGGGCGGCGGCGGGCGATGGGGGAGGCGGCGCGGCTGCGGGTGATCGAGCAGTTCACCCTGCGGCAGACCGTCGACACCTTCCGGTCCATCTACCAGGAGCTGCCCACGGTGGGGCGGGGCGTGCCGGCGGGCGACGTCCGCGTCGAGCGAGCGGTCCCGACGGTCACGGGGAGCCTCGCCGGATGAGCGGCCCGATCTCCCTCGAACCGGGCGGCGCCGAACAGGACACGCTCGCACTCCGCCTCGCCGGGACCCGCCCGCCGCGCCCGCCGCGCCGCCGCCCGCGCTGGGCCCTGGACGACACCACCCTCGCCATCCGGTTGCCGGGCACCGGACCGGACGAGGAGGCGGTCAGCGCCCTCGCCGCCGAACTCGCCGACCGCATCGGGCCCGCCGTCCACCCCTACGAGGTGGCCGCGCTGCTGGAGGCGGAGGGCCTGCCGGGCTCGGTGATCAAGGAGCGGTACGGCCACCCGGACCTGTTCTCGCTCGCCGCCGCGCTGTACGAGCGGGTGCCGCGCACGTTCCCCGATCCGCCGCCGGCGGCCGATCCGTGGCGCCCGGACACCGTGCGCTGTCTGCTGCGGGGCGTGCTGTTCGCGCTGCCGGGCCTCGCCTACCTGCTCACGGCGCCGCTGTGGGACGCCGGCCGGCACACCGCCGTGCTCGTCGTGGCGGGGCTGGTGTCCTGGGCGTGGGGGCAGGCGCTGGGCCACCGCGCCCATCTGCGGAGGGCGACCGGGCCGCGGGAGGCGGGCCGCACCCTCCTGGTGGGCGCGCCGCTGGGGGCCGTCATCGCCACGGCGGCCGCCGCGCTGCCCGCCGGGGGCGGGCCGGTGACACTCGTGGCGGCCGCGCAGTCGGCGTACCTCGCGGCGGCGGGCGTGCTGCTCGTCCTGGGCCGGGAACGGCTGCTGGCGGCCGCGCTCGCTCCCCTGGTCGCCGGTGCCGCCGTGCTGCCCTGGGCGGATCCGGGCCCGTGGCCGCGGGCGGGGCTCCCGCTGCTGGCGCTGCTCGCCGTCCTCGCCGTCACCGGCCACGCCCTGCGGGCCTCGCTCGCCGCGCCCGCCGTGCCCGGCGCCGGCCGGCCGCCCGTGCTGCGGTCCCTGCCGTACGGCCTGTTCGGGCTGGCGGCGGGGGTGCTGGTGCTGCTGGCGGGAGAGCGGGAGCCGTACGCGGTGATCGTGCTGACGGTGAGCATGGGCCCGGCGGAGTGGCTGCTGTACCGCTACCGGGGGCTGTCGGTGGCCGCGCTGCGCGCCGCCGTCACCCCGGCGGGGTTCCGGCTGCGTTCGGCCGGCGTCCTCGGCCTGTGCCTGACCGCCTACCTCCTGCCGCTGCTGCCGGCGGCCCTGCTCACCGGCGCCGAACCCGCCGTCGTACTGCCCCTGGCGGCGGCCCTGTGGACCGCGCTGCTGCTCCAGGCGTTCGGGGCGGCCTGGCCGTCGGCCGCCATCTGTCTCACGGCGGCGGGCGGTGCCGGGGCGGTCGTCCTCCTGCACCTCCCACCGGGCCCGGCCGTGCTCCCGCTCGGCTGCGGTGCCGCGGCGCTCTGTCTGACGGCGTGCGCGCTGCGGCTGCTGGGCCGCCCGTCCGCGCACGCCTGAGACCACCCGCCCCGCCCCGCACCGCCGCCACCGCGACCTCGACCTCGACCTCGACCGCCACACCGCTACCGCCACCGCCACCACACCACAGCCGCCACCACCACAGCCGCCGCCCCGATTCGCCCCGATCCGCACCGATCCGCACCGCCCGGCCCCCTGCCCCTGGGACCGACCCGCTCCACCGCCCCGCACCGTCACCCCGCACCACCACCCCGCTCCTCCCCTCCACCGACCGAAAGGACCACCGAGTTGACCTCCGCACCGCTCGCCGCCGTCACCGGAGCCGAGGGTTTCATCGGCTCCCATCTCACCGAGGCGCTGGTCGCCTCCGGCCACCGGGTCAGGGCCATGGCCCAGTACAACTCCTTCTCCTCCTACGGCTGGCTGGAGACGCTGCACCCGGACGTCCTGGACCAGGTGGAGGTCGTCCTCGGCGACGTCCGCGACCCCGGCTCGGTCCGCGGGCTGCTCGACGGCGCCGACACCGCCTACCACCTGGCCGCGCTGATCGCGATCCCGTACTCCTACCAGGCGCCCCACAGTTACGTGGACACCAACGTCACCGGCACCCTCAACGTGCTGGAGGCGGTCCGTGCCCTCGGCACGCCCCGGCTGGTGCACACGTCCACGAGCGAGACGTACGGCACCGCGCAGACCGTGCCGATCACCGAGGACCACCCGATCAACACCCAGTCGCCGTACGCCGCGTCGAAGGCGGGCGGGGACCGGCTGGCCGACAGCTACCACGCCAGCTTCGGCACGCCGGTGGTGACGCTGCGGCCGTTCAACACCTTCGGGCCGCGCCAGTCGATGCGGGCGGTCATCCCCACCGTCATCGGCCAGGTCGCCGCCGGGGAGCGCACGATCACCCTGGGCGACCTGCGTCCCACCCGTGACTTCACCTTCGTCGGGGACACCGCGCGGGCGTTCCTCGCGGTGGGCACCGCGCCCGCGGAGCGGGTCGTCGGGCGCACCTTCAACGCCGGTACCGGTGGCGAGATCTCCGTGGGGGACCTGGTCGCACTGATCGGCAAGGTGATGGACACCGCCCTCGACGTGCGGGAGGACGCCACCCGCATCCGGCCCGCGAACTCCGAGGTGATGCGGCTGGTCGCGGACGCGAGCCGGCTGGCAGCCGCCACCGGCTGGCAGCCCGCCCACACCCTGGAGGACGGGCTCGCCCGCACGGTGGAGTTCTTCCGCGACCCGGCCAACCTGGCCCGCTACAAGACCGGCATCTACAACATCTGACCCCCGTCCGGTCCCTCCGATACATCCCATAGATCCGGTCCGTCCGAAGCACATCCACGAAGGAGGAGCCCCATGCACGCAGTGATCCTGGCGGGAGGCAAGGGCGTCCGGCTGCGTCCGTACACCACCGCGCTGCCCAAGCCGCTCGTGCCCATCGGCGACCAGCACGCCATCCTGGAGATCGTGCTGCGCCAGCTCGCCTCGGCCGGCTTCACCAGCTGCACCCTCGCCATCGGCCACCTCGGCGAGATCATCCGGGCCTACGTCGGCGACGGCTCCCAGTGGGGCATGGCCGTCGACTACGCCACCGAGGAGAGCCCGCTGGGCACCATGGGCCCGCTGCTGAACCTGCGCGACCGGCTGCCGGAGACGTTCCTGGTGATGAACGGCGACGTCCTCACCGACCTCGACTACGCCGACGTGCTGCGCCGGCACCGGGAGTCGGGCGCGCCGCTGACCATCGCCACGTACGCCCGCACCGTGAGCATCGACTTCGGGGTGCTGACCACCGACGACAGCAAGGTCGTCGCGTTCACCGAGAAGCCGAGCATGGACTACCGCGTCTCGATGGGCGTCTACGGCCTGTCCCGCGCGACGCTGGAGGGGTACACGCCGGGGCTGCCGCTCGGCTTCGACGAGTTGGTCCTCGACCTGTTGCGGGACCGCAGACCGCCGCAGGCCTACGCGTTCGACGGCTACTGGCTGGACATCGGCCGCCCGGACGACTACGACCGGGCCAACGCCGAGTTCACCACCCGCAAGTCGCTTCTGCTCAAGGGAGCCTGAGCACCGCATGCGCATCCTCGTCCTCGGTCACACCGGCTACCTGGGCGCCCACGTCGCCGGGCGGCTGACCGCCCTGCCGGGTGTGACGGTCCTCGGCGCCGGCCGCTCGTCCGCCGCCGCGTTCCCCGTCGACCTCGCCACCGTCCGCCCCGCACGGCTGGCGAAGGCGCTGGCGTCGGCGGCCCCCGACGCCGTCGTCAACTGCGCGGGGGCCACCGGCGGCGACGCCGTGACCCTCGCGGAGGTCAACGCCCGCGGGCCCGCGGTGCTGTGTTCCGCACTGCGCGAGGCGGCTCCCGCGGTCCGCCTGGTCCACCTGGGCTCGGCCGCCGAGTACGGCCCCGGCACGCCCGGCCTCACCGTGACGGAGTCGGCGGCCACCCGGCCGGCCGGACCGTACGGCGCGACCAAGCTCGCCGGCACGGCCGCGGTGACCGCGTCCGGCCTGGACGCGGTGGTGCTGCGGGTGGGCAACCCGGTGGGGCCGGGGGCGCCGTCCACCGGCCTGCCCGGGCGGACCCGGCGACTGCTGCGCGCCGCCGGGCCGGACCCGGACGCGGTGCTGCGGCTCGGGGACCTGTCCGCGTACCGCGACTTCGTCGACGTACGGGACGTGGCGCGGGCCGTCGCCCTCGCGGTCACCGCGCCGGGTCCGCTGCCGCCGGTCCTGAACGTCGGCGGGGGCCGGGCCGTCCCGGTGCGCGAGCTGGTCCACGGCCTGGCCCGGCGGGCCGGGTTCCGGGGCCGGATCGAGGAGGACGCCGAGGGTCCGGCGGGCTCGGCCCGGTCGGCGGAGGTGTCGTGGCAGTGCTCCGACATCACCGCCGCCGAGGCGGCCCTCGGCTGGCGGCCCGCGCACTCCCTGGAGGAGGCGCTGGCCGCCCTGTGGGAAGGCGACCGTTGAGCCTGCTGGTCCCGCTCTACGTCCACCCGGCCGACGACCCGGGCGCCTGGCACCGGCTGATCACCGCCGCGCCGGACACCTACGGCGTCGTCCTCAACCCGGCGAACGGGCCGGGCGAGCGCCCCGACCCGGCGTTCACCGCGGCGGCCGCGGCGCTGCGGGCGGCCGGGGGGCGGCTGCTGGGCTACGTCGACACCGACTACGGGGTGCGCGGCCGGGCCGAGGTGAGCGAGGACGTCCGCCGGCACCGGGAGTGGTACGCGGCCGACGGCTGCTTCCTCGACCGGGTCACGGCGACGGCCGAGGGGCTGCCCGCGTGCCGCCGGCTGGTGCGGGCGGTGCGCCGGCTCGGGGCCGGGACGGTCGTGCTGAACCCGGGGGTGCACCCGGCGCCCGGGTACGCCCGCCTCGCCGACCTGACCGTCACCTTCGAGGGTCCCTGGTCGACGTACGTCTCGGCGTTCAGCCGGCCGGCGTGGACCGCCCGGCACCCGCCCGGCCGGCTGTGCCACCTGGTCTACGGGGTCCCGCGGGCGCTCGTCCCGCTCGCCGTGCGCACCGCGCACGAGCGGGGCGCGGCGGTCTGCGGGCCCGTGACGGGACACCTTCCCAACCCCTGGGCCACGTTGACGCCCGCGCTGAACGGGACGGAACGATGAGGAGCGGAGCGATGAGGAACGGAGGGATGAGGAACGGAGGGATGAGGAGCGGAGGGATGAGAAGCAGGGCACTGGCGTACGTGACACTGCTGGCCGCGCTCGCGGCCTGGACGCTGACCGGCTGTTCCGGCCCGGACGGCCCCGACGGTCCCGATGGCCCCGACGGCCCGCGCCGGTCCGCCGACGGGCGCGGCACGGCGCAGGCCCGCTGGCAGCCGCGCCCCGGACTGGCCTGGCAGTGGCAGCTCGACGGCCCGGTCGACCCGTCGGCCGACGTGCCCGTCTACGACATCGACGGCTTCGAGAACTCCGCGGCCGACGTCGCCCGTCTGCACCGCGCCGGGCGCAAGGTCATCTGCTACGTCAACGTGGGTGCCTGGGAGGACTTCCGGCCCGACGCCGACGCGTTCCCCCGCTCGGTGCTCGGCGGGCCCAACGGCTGGGAGGGCGAGCGCTGGCTGGACATCCGGCGGATCTCCGTGCTGCGCCCCCTCATGGAACGGCGCTTCGACATGTGCCGCGACAAGGGCTTCGACGCGGTCGAGCCCGACCTGGTGGAGGGCTACGGCGACGACACCGGTTTCCCGCTCACCGCCGGCGACCAGCTCCGCTACAACCGCATGATCGCCGCTCTCGCCCACGAGCGGGGGATGGCGGTGGGCCTGAAGAACGACCTCCCCCAGATCCCGCAGCTGCTGGCCGACTTCGACTTCGCGGTCAACGAGGAGTGCGCGCAGTACGACGAGTGCGGGCGGCTCACCCCGTTCATCGAGGCCGGCAAGGCGGTCTTCCACGTGGAGTACGCCGAGCCGACGGCCGCCTTCTGCCCCGAGGCGCGGCGGCTGGGGCTGTCGTCGATGCGGAAGAAGCCGGAACTCGGGGTGTGGCGCAAGCCCTGCTGACGCGGGTGGTCGCGTCCTCCGGCGAGGTGACGGCTGAGTCCCTTGTGACGGGAACGCACGTTCTGTCGATCGATCCACCGAAGGACCCTCATTTATGCCATTGGCAGGTTATAGACTTCCGTCCCTGCCCGCGTCTGGGGGACGGGCAGGCAGACCGGCCACCTGGAGACCATGTGGTGCGCATTCGTGTGAAGGTCCTCGGCTCCGCGTGTCTCGAACTCGACGGTGCGCGCGTCCGCCTCTCGCCGCAGGCCGTGAAACTCCTGCTGCGCCTCGTCGCCGCCGACGGCGACACCATTCCCGCCGGGCGGCTCTACGCGGAACTGTGGGGAGCCCCGCCCGGCCTGCGCATCACCCGCCTGCACCGCACGGAGGTACAGAAACGGGTCCACGAACTGCGCCGCGCCATGGCGGCCGGACCACCCGGCGACCAGGCCGGCCTGTTACGCACCGAGCAGTCGCTCACCGGGCGGGACCCGGTGTCGGCGTACCGGCTCGTGCTGGACCAGAACCAGTTGGACCGCCTGGAGTTCGAACGGCTGGTGAACCAGGCCACCCACGCGGCGCCCGGCCACGCGGCGGCGATGCTGAACGAGGCGCTGCGCCTGTGGCGGGGCACCCCGTTCGAGGAGGTGGCCACCTCCCCCTTCGCCCGGCCCCTGGTCCGCAGGCTCACCGACCTGTACGACACGGCCCGCCGCGAACTGGTCCGCGTGCACGCCGAGTTGGGGCAACTGCACTTGGCCCTGCCGATCGCCGAGTCACTGGCCCGGGAGGCGCCCGGCGACCCGGAGGCCGCCCGCGCGCTGCACGCCCTGCGGGAGAGCCTGCGGGCCCGGCACGGCGACGAGGTGCTGCGCCACGAGATCCGGCCGCTGCGCACCACGATCGTGGTCAAGCGGGGCGACCTGTTCGACCAGGACGACGCCAATGTCGTCGTCGGGTTCGGCGACACCTTCGACACCTCGACCGACGAGGACGTCGTCATCAGCCGGGACAGCGTGCAGGGCCAGCTGCTGCACCGGGTGTACGGCGGCAGCCGCGAGGACCTGGACCGCCGGCTGCGCAAGGCACTGCGCGGGGTGACCCCCTCCGGGGTGGAGAACGTCCGCGACAAGCCGCGCGGCAAACGCGTGCGCTACCCGGTCGGCACGGTCGTCCCGCTGCCGCTGCCCGGCAGACGGATCTTCGCCACCGTCTACTGCCGGCAGGGCAACGACCTCGTCACCCGCGGCACCAAGGACCAGCTGCGCGCCGCGCTGGACCGGCTGTGGGAGTCGGTGACCGTGCACGGCCTGTACAAGCCGGTGGCCGTCCCGCTCGTCGGTTCCCGGCTCGCCCGGATCGACGGGCTCGGCGACGAGGAATCCATACGGATGATCATCGAGACCTTCCTGCGGGCGTCGCGCAGCACCCCCGTCGCGCCCGAACTGCGCATCGTCGTCCGCACCTCGTCCCTGGAACGGATCCGCATCTGGGACGTGGCACGGTTCGTGGAACGCCTCGACGGCACCGGGCGGTACGCCGATGAGTGAGCCGACGCCGGAGCCTATGCGTGAGCCGACGCGTGAGCCGACGCGTGAGCTGCCCCCCGGACTGCGTGAGGCGGCCCTCGTGGTCCTGCGGGACGTGCGGCTGTGGCGGCTGCCGCCCGACCGGTG
This sequence comes from Streptomyces sp. NPDC003247, assembly GCF_042888135.1. Taxonomy (NCBI): domain Bacteria; kingdom Bacillati; phylum Actinomycetota; class Actinomycetes; order Kitasatosporales; family Streptomycetaceae; genus Streptomyces; species Streptomyces sp. NPDC003247. Next base: position 65,538 of record NZ_JBIAPF010000012.1, on the reverse strand, counting down.
GGAGCGGCTGGCCGGCCTCCTCGACACGGCCGCGGGCGCCCTGCGCGCGGGCGACGCGGACCGCTTCGACCAGGCCACCGTGGAGCTGGAGCTGGCCGGGCCCGTCCGCATCACCCGCATCGGTGACCCGCACCGCGGCTCCCCCCGGGAATCCGTCCCCGCACCGGCACCGCCGCCGGTCCGGGAGCGCCTGAACCATCTCATCCACACCCTGTCGGGCGGCCCCGGCGGGACCCCGGACGAGGACGGCCGTCCGCCGGACGACGGCCCCCGCGGCGGGCAGCGGCCCGGCGGACGTCCGTGACCGGGCCGGCGGGACTCCTCGACCAGCACCTGGTCGTCCACCTGTACGCCCCCGCCGAGGGACCCGGCGCACCCGCCGCCCACCGCGCCCTGCACGCCCTGTGGAACGGCTGCCGCCTGCTCTTCGGCATGACCGAGCCGATCGCGGGGACCGGGCTGCCCCCCGTGCCGCCGGCCGACCTCGGCGCGCTGCCGCTCGGCGCGGAGCGGGCGCTGGCCGCGCAGGAACGCCCCGGCACCGACTGCCAGGCCGTCCTCCGCCTCCACCAGGACCTCCTCAACCTGTCGGTGTCCCTGACGTCCGACCGGCCCGCCGGGCCCGCCGGGCTCACCCGGCCTACCGGGCCGACCGGGACCGCGTGGGGCGAGGAGGGCGAGCGCTGGCGGGCCCCCAACCGCGCGTGGTCCGCCCTCACCGGCCGGCACGCCCCGCACCTGCTGGGCCAGGCCCGCCTCTACCTGGCGCGCGTCCCCTCCGCCGAGGAGGTCCGCACCTGCGCCCCGCCCCTGTACGCACGGCTGCACCGCCTGCTGCCCGCCGAGGCGGTCCGCGCCTCCCCCGCCTGGCGGCGCGGCACCCCCCACACCAGCGGCCTGGCTCTGTGGGAGACCGGGGACGACACCGACGAACGCGCCCTGCGCCGCTTCCTGGTGGCCGTCGCCCCCGACGCCGATCGGGCGGCGAGCGCCTGGCTGTGGTCCCGGGGCGACACCGCGCTGCCCCCGTTCGCCCGCTATCTGCTGCACGCCGCCAAACTCCGTTACCAGTTACGGGTGTGGCAGCGCGACAACCAGGCCCGGGAGCTGCGGACGGCCCTGGAGACGCTGGGTACGGAACTGCGCCGGCTCGGCGCCGGCGACCGCGCGACGGCCGAACTGCTGCGGCTGCGCCGGCTCGACTCGCTGCTCTTCCTCAACGACCTGCGCGCCCTGCGCCGTACCGTGGACATCGCCGCCGACAACCTGCGCCGGGCCGTCGACCTGCCCGGGCCGGCCGCCCCCGGCACCCCGTTCGCTGACGACGCCGACCTCGCCCGGTCCTTCCTGGAACGGCTCGACGACGACCTGGCGTACCTCGGTCTCGCCGCCGACGGCGCCGGAGAACTGGCCGCGGCCCACCCCTCCCCGGCCCCCGGGCCCGCGACGCCCCCGCCCACGCCCCCACCGGGAGCGGCGACGGCTCGCGCCACGACGGACGGCGCCGTGACGGACGGCGCCACGCCATACGGCCTCACGGCAGACGGCCTCACGACGGACCGCGCCACGACGGGCGACCCCACGACGGACCAGGCCACGGCAGAGGGCGTCACGGCAGAGGGCGTCACGGGGCCCGGAGCGACGGCTGAAGCGGCAGCCGCCCCGGTCCCGGTCCCCGGGCCTGTGACCCCCGCCTCCGGGCCTGTCGCGGGCCTCTCGGGGCCCGGCAGCGGACCCGGAAGCGCACCCGGCGGCCGGCCCGGCAGCCCGCCCGGAAGCGCACCCGGCGGCCGGCCCGGCAGCCCGCCCGGCAGCGGACCCCGCGGCACGCCCCGCACCACGCCCGGCAGCGAACCCGGCAGCCCGCCCGGCGGCGACCGTTCCCGCAACGTCTTCGTCGTGCACGGCCGGGACGTCCCGGCCCGCGACGCGTTCTTCACCTTCCTGCGCGCGCTCGGCCTGTGCCCGCTCGAATGGGAGGACCTGGTCGCCCTCACCGGCAGCGCGTCACCGTTCCTGGGCGAGGTGATCGCGCGGGCCATGCCGTACACCCAGGCCGTGGTGGTGCTGATGACCCCCGAGGACGTCGTCCGGCTCCACCCCGACCTGCACGAGACGCAGGAGGCGGCGCACGAGGCCCGCTGGTCGTTGCAGGCCCGTCCGAACGTGCTGCTCGAACTGGGCATGGCCCTGGTGACCCACCCCGACCGGACGGTCATCGTGGTCGCCGGCGACCAGCGGCCGGTGAGCGACCTCGGCGGGCGCAACTTCGTCCAGATGTCCGGGGCGCCCGGCTTCCGTGCCAAGGTCGCGAGCCGGCTGCGGCTGGCGGGCTGTCCGGTCGACACGGACGGCCAGGACTGGCTCACCGCGGGCGACTTCACCGCCCTCACCGCCTACGACCGCCGCCCGCCCGGGGCCGCCCCGTGACCGGTCCCGCCCGGCCGGCCCCGCCCGGCCGGGCCCGCCCGCGCCCCGCCCGGGAAGCGGAGGGGAAGCGCACGGAAGCGGCGGGAAGCGGCGGGAAGCACGGGGAATCACCGGGGTGGTGTCGTCGGAAGCGGCGGCGGGGGTGAGGTCGGGGCATGGCAGAAACACAGAGCAACGACACCAGCCGGCGGCCCTCGCCGGACACCACGCTCGAACTGCTCAGGGCCCTCTTCCAGGACCGGCCCGGACTGCTGCGGGCCGTGACGCTCGGCGACCTCGAAGGCCGCGGTGTGGTGGAGGAGATCCAGTCCCACGACCGGCTGTTCGGCCTGCCGGTCTTCCAGTTCGCCGTGGGCCAGACCGGCGCCGGCAAGACCTCCCTCGGCAACCTCCTGTTCGGCGAGCGGGCGATGCGCTCGACCGGCTACCAGGACTGCACCGACTACATCGGCATGCTCAGGCTCCGCAGCGACCTGTGGTACTTCGACACCCCCGGCGCGGGCGGCGACGAGCAGTACGAGAACTTCGCCCGTCTCGCCCTCGGCCTCGAACAGATCCGGGGCAGGAAGGCGAAGTCGTTCGAACTGCTCGACTTCACGGACGCGTCCCTGGAGGGCGAGAAGGTGGTCGGCGTGCTGCGCACGGAGGTCGCGGCGGCCGACCGCGACCGGGACTTCGGCGAGAAGTACCCGCCGGACGTCATCGTCTACCTCGTGGTGCCCCAGCGCCTGTTCCTCCGTCCCGACCAGGACTACCTCAGGGACATGCTGGAGCGGTACGGCGACAAGGTCGTCGTCGCCCTCAACACGTGGGAGAGCGCCACCCGGGACGTCGACGTGCTCAACGTGCGCCGGCAGATCACGTCGGTCTACCAGGACGTCTTCGGCGCCTCGGCCGAGCCCCGGTTCGTCCGGTTCGACGCCCTGAGCGGCACGGGCGTCCACGACCTCACCCGGGCGCTGTGCCAGGTGATCGCCCCGGAGAAGCTCGGCGGCATGCAGGCCGTCCTGGACGGCGACCTCAAGGAGCACGCCCGCCGGGAACGCAGCCTGCACTACCGCCGTACGGTCAACCGGATCGCGGCCCGGCTGGCGCTCAACACCGTGGACCAGCAGGCCGGGAACCAGGACCTGGTGGCGGTCGCCGCCAAGGGCGTCAGCCAGTTCGGGGTGCTCACCTTCGAGGCCGGGGCCGCGGCGGCCGCCCTCCGGGACGCGCTCGCGGAACTGGTCGACCGTGAGGCGCGGTCGGTCCGGGAGAAGCAGTCCGAGAAGGTCATCACCAAGGACCTCACGACCCGCAAGCGGGACATCGTCACCAAGGAACCGAAGTTCGACCTCGTCGAGACGACCCGCAAGGAGAAGAAGAAGATCACCCGCGAGGTCGAGCAGGTCACCGGCAAGGGCTTCCTGAACACGCTGAAGGAGCACGCGAAGGCCACCGTCGACCAGATCGACAACGCCCTCGGCGGCGGCGGCTGGGACAAGCACGACGCGCTGCGCGAACGGGCCCGGCGCAACTCCGTGCACCGGACCACCAGCACCGTCCAGGAGGAGGTCGAGGTCCCGGTCACCGAGATCCGCCAGAAGGTCGTCGGCTACCAGGAGAAGGTGCTCGCCACCGTCGAGGAGGTCGTGGACGTCACCGAGCGCGTCATCGGCACCAAGGCACTCAAGGGCGGCCTCCCCGTGATCGAGCTGCTGCTGTCGGTGGGGACGGGCGTGGAGGCGTACTGCGTCGCCGAGGACGGACGGGACGGCATCGACACCTACGTGGAACGGGAGCGGCAGCGGATCGCGATCGTGCTGGACCGGGCCGAGCCGCAGCTGTCGAAGCTGCTGCGCAAGGGCCACGAAGCGGAGGAGGAGATCGCCGTGCTGCTCGACCGTCTCCTCGCCACGTCATGAGCGCCCGCACGAGGGGGCAGACGCTGCTCACCCTCGACGAGCCGTCCCTCGGCGACGTGCGCGCCGCCCTCATCCAGAGGCGGCTGGGCACGGCCCGCCCCACCACCGCGGGCCGGCTGCCCCGGCTGGTGTCCACCGGCCGGACCGGCAGCGGCAAGTCCACACTCGGCAACCTCCTGGTCGGCTCCGACGACCTGCTGCGCTCGACCGGCTTCCAGGACTGCACCGACGCCGCCCACGTCCTCCGCTTCCCCCGCGGACTCACCTACGTCGACCTGCCCGGCGTGGCCGGCGACGACCGGCTGGAGAACTTCAACCGGCTGGCGCTGGGCCTGCCGCAGGCACCGCAGTGGCCGACCGTGGACGCGCTGCGGGTCCTGCGGTACGAGGAGCGCCGGCAGATCGCCGACGACACCCACCCGGCCGCCGGTCTCCCGCCCGACCTGCTCCGCCCCGACCTCGTGCTGTACCTCTGCGCCCCGCACCGGGGCGTCGGCCGGGCCGAGGAGCCGTACATCGTGGACCTGCTGGGCGCGATCGGCAGTGAGCGCGTCCTGTTCGTGCTGAACCTCTTCCACGACGAGGCCGGCCGGCGGCTCGCCACCCCGCAGAACCTGGAGGACGCGCACGCCGCCCTGGCGCGCTGGCACCAGGAGGCGGGCCGGCGGCTGGACACCTCGCGGATCGTGCCCATGGACTGCCGGTCCGGGGCGGGGCTGGCGGGACTGCTGTCCGCGGCCCGCGACTGCCTCGGCGGGAACGCCGCGCTGACCGAGATCGTCACCTACCAGCACGAACGGGCGCCGCGCCTGTACCGCCGGGAGGTGCAGCAGGCCGTGGTCCGGTTCGCCGCGCAGGTCGCGGCGGTCACGCCCGCGTCGGACGCCACGGCCGGCGAGGTGCCCATGGCGGCCGCCCGGCGGCTCGTGGAGTACGCGGACCGCCTCGCGGGCGGCGGCGGCCGCGACCACGGGCCCTGGCTGAAGCGCTTCGAGGCCCTCACCGCCAAGGAACTCGCCGGCCTGCGGAAGGTGGCCACCGAGCCGATCATCGAACGGCGCTCGAAGGACGTCTACGAGGACGTGCCGCGCTACGACTGGGTCAAGGAGACCGACTACAGCCGGCCGGTCTACGAGACGCGCCGCCGCAAGGTGAAGGTCTCGCCCGGCGACTTCGACGAGTTCCTGGACGGCATCGGCAACTGGCTGGGCGGCGACGGGTTCGTCGCCGAGCGCTGGGTCAGCGAGGAGGTCCTCGTCGGCTACAAGAAGAAGAAACGGCAGGTGGTGACCGGCTACGACCAGCGGTACGTACGCACCGACCACTGGGACGAGACGGTCGGCGTGCGCGAGGTGGCCGTCACGTACGACCCCCTCGGCGTCCGGGGCGTCGCCCTCGCCCTCACGGCCTGGCACGCGGCCCTCTCCACCGCCGCCGGCAAGGCCCCGGGCCCCCTGGACGCCGTCCGCCGCGACATCCACCGCCGCATCGAACGCCTCGGCGCCACCCCGGCGGCCCTCGCCGCCAAGGCGGAGCAGACCCTGCCCGAGGACACCGGCCGGCTGCTGGAGGCGGTCCTGCGCGCCGGGGAGACGGGGGGTTCCGAGTGAGACGGGGGGGGCGCCGGCGAGGCGGGAGCGGGAACGGGTGCCGGACCGGGGGCACGGATGAGTCACGGGGAGCCACCCCCGGCCGAGAGGCCACCGCCACCGAAGCCCGCCATCGCGCCGGCGTCCCCTCAGGGGGCGTCCGGCTCGGACGAGGGCCGGGGGCCCGGCTCGTGCGAGGGCCGGGGGCCCCGCTCGGACGAGGGCCAGGCGCCCGGCCCGGACGAAGGCCAGGCGCCCGGCCCGGACGAAGGCCAGCGGCCCCGCCCGGACGAAGACCAGGCGCCCGGCCCGGACGAAGGCCAGCGGCCCCGCCCGGACGAAGACCAGGCGCCCGGCCCGGACGAAGACCAGCGGCCCCGCCCGGACGAAGACCAGGCGCCCGGCCCGGACGAAGACCAGCGGCCCCGCCCGGACGAAGACCAGCGGCCCCGCCCGGACGAAGGCCAGGCGCCCGGCCCGGACGAAGACCAGCGGCCCCGCCCGGACGAAGGCCAGGCGCCCGGCCCGGACGAAGACCAGCGGCCCCGCCCGGACGAAGGTGGGCTCGCGGGCGGGAATCCCGTGCCGGGTCCTCCCGCTTCGGGCGGCCCCGGAGCGGGGGAGGCGTCCGGTGGTTCGGGTGTCTGCCTGCGCCGGGCCCTGTCCCTCGCCCGGCGCGCCTTCGCCGCGCGGGAGCGTTTCGACCGTGGCGTCGGGGGTGCGGCGGCGCTGGAGGAGGCGATCGCCGGCGTGCGGGAGGCGTTGGCGCTGCCCTTGGCGGAGCCGGGGCTGCGGGCGGTGCTGGCCGGCCGGCTGTCCTCGCACCTGTACCACCGGTGGCGGCTGTCCGGCCGGGCGGAGGCCTTGGAGGAGGCGGTGGCGCTGGGGCGCGCCGCGCTGCTGGACGGCCGGCATCCCGATCCCGTCGAGGTCCACCGCAACCAGTGCGCCGCGCTCGTCGCCCTGTTCGAGACGACGACGGACCTCGCCCTGCTCGACGAGGCGGAGCGACACGGTAGGCGGGCGGTGCGGCTGAGTCCTCCGGGCCACCCCGCGCGGGCGGGCTGTCTGTCCAACCTCGCCCTGGTGCTGCACCGCGTCCACCAGTTCCGCCGTGACCCGGCCGCCCTCGACACGGCCGTCACGGCCGAGCGGGAGGCACTGGCCTGCCTCGCGCCGGACGATCCACTGCGTGCCCGCCACCAGCACAACCTCGCCGGTCACCTGCGGGCCCGCTACGACGCCACCCGCGACCTCGACGCGCTGGAGGAGGCCTGCGCGCTGGGCCGGGCGGCGGCCGGGGCCCTCGGGGACCCGCTGCACCAGGTGTCCGCGGCCGGCGCCCTCCTCACCCGGTACCTGGCGCGCGGCGACCTCGCGGACGCGCACGAGGCGCTGGCCCTGGAGGAACGGGCACTGGAGCGTGTCGCGCCCGACGATCCGCGCCGTCCCGCCTACCTCAACATCACCTCCGCCACCCTCGGCCACCTGGCCGCACGCACCGGGGACGCCGGGTGGGCCCGCCGGGCGGTGGCCGTCTCCGCGGAGGCCGTCGCCGCCACCCCGCCCGGCCACCTGGACCGGCCCGGCCATCTGCGCACCCTGTCGTCCCACCGCCTGGCCCTCTTCCGGCTGACCGGCGACACCGAGACGCTCAGAGCGGCGGTGCGGGCCGTGGAGGAGGCCCTGGCGGCACTGCCGGCGGCCCGTCCGGAACGCGGGGCCTGCCGCTCGGTGCTCGTGGAGGCGCTGGTCACGCTGTACGACCACACCCAGGAGCCCGGTCTGCTGGACGACGCGGTACGGGCCGCCCGGGCGGCGCTGGAGGAGGGCCCGGAGTCCGGTGCGCAGCGCGTGCCCTGGCTGAACAACCTGAGCGGCACACTGCGCGCCCGTCACTGGCTCGACCGCGACCGCGCCTACCTGGAGGAGGCCGTGGCGACCGCCCGGGAGGCGGTGCGTCTGGCCGGCGACGACCCCCGCCTCCCGCTGTACCTGGGCACGCTCTGCTCGGCGCTGCACGACCTGGACGGGGTGACGGGCGGCGACCTCGGCCTGCGTACGGAACTGGTGGCGGCGGCCCGCCGCGCCCTGGCCCACACGCCCGAGGACTCCCCCGACCGGGGCCGGCGCACCGGCGAACTCGCCTGGACGCTGGTCCTGCTGGCCCGCGCGCCGGGCGTCGCGGAAGCCTCCGCCGAGGAGGCGGCGACCGAGGCGGTGGCCTTGGCCCGGCACGCGCTGCGGGCCCTTCCCGGGGACCGGGTGGAGCACGCGGGGGTCGCGCTGACGCTGGGAACGGCGCTGGTCGCGCGGTACGGGCCGGGTGCGGACGATTCCGGCGGTGCCGCGGCCTCCGGTGCGACGGCCGGCGCCCCGGCACCGGAGCCCTCCCCGTCTTCCCCGCCCTCCCCGCCCGCGCCGCCGCCCCCGTCGCCCCCTCCCTGGGCCGAGGCGGCCGAGGTCCTCGCGGCGGGCGCCGCCGCCACCGCCTCCCTCCCCCAGGACCGTCTGGAGTGCGCCCGTGCCCTGTGCGCCCTGTGGCTGGCCGCCGGCCGTCCCGCCGAGGCGCTGGACGCCGTGGAACAGGCGGTCGGCCTCCTGCCGTACGTGGCGCCCCGGCACCTGGCCCGCAGTGGCAGGGAGCGCGGTCTGGAGCGGCACGCCGGTCTTCCGCAGCAGGCGGTGGCGGCGGCCCTCGCGGCGGGACGGCCCGGCCGCGCGGTGGAACTGCTGGAACGCACCCGGGGCGTCCTGCTGGGCGAGGCCATCGAGGCCCATGACGGCCCGACGGCGCTGCCCGCGCCCCTGGCGGCGGAGTTCGTGCGGCTGCGGGAACTGCTCGCCGTACCGCCGCGGTGGGCGCACGGTCCGCCGGACGACCGGCTGGGCGTCCTGGCGGAGGGCGAGCGGCGCCGTGTGCTGGCCGCCCGCTGGGGGCACCTGCTGGAGCGGATCCGGCGCGTCCCCGGTCTCGCGGACTTCCTGCGCCCGCCCGCGCTGCCGGAGCTGGTGGCGTCGGCGGCGGACGGACCGGTCGTCATGGTCGTCGAGGGCCCGGCGGGCGGACACGCCCTGGTCGTCGGCGCCCCACCCGCCGGCCGGGGCACCAGCACCGGCACCGGCACCGGCGCCGACGCCGACGCCGACGGGGTGACGGTGGTCCCGCTGCCCGCGCTGACGCCGGGCGCCGCGCACGGCTGGGCGGCCCGTCTGCGGGAGCCGCTCGGCAGGGGCGAGCCGCTGGACCGCGGGCAGCTGCTCGCGCTCCTGGCGTGGCTGTGGGAGGCGGTCGCCGGGCCGGTGCTCACCGCCCTCGACCCGGCCCCGGGCTCCCGCCTGTGGTGGTGCCCGACGGGCGCGCTGGCGCTGCTGCCGCTGCACGCGGCCGGCCGGTACGACGCGGATCCCGCCGTCGGCGTCCTGGACCGGGTGGTGTCGTCGTACACGCCGACCCTGCGGGCCCTGGCGTACGCCCGCTCCCGGGTGTCCGCGGCGGACGGCGGCGCGCTGGTCGTCGCCGTGCCGGAGCCGGAGTCGGCGTACCTCGGCCCGCTGCCCGGTGCGGTCCGGGAGGCGGAGGGGGTGGCCCGCCGGCTGCACGGGGCGCGGCTGCTGTGCGCGGCGGAGGCGGACCGGGCGTCGGTGCTGGCCGCGCTGCCCCGGCACGCGGTGGCGCACTTCGCCTGCCACGGGGCGGGCGACACGGTGTCCCCGGCGGGCAACGGCGTCCTGCTGGCCGACGCCGACGGCGTTCCCCTGACGGTCGCGGCGGTGGCCGGGCTGGATCTGCGGGGCGCGGCACTCGCCTATCTGTCGGCGTGCGGCACCAGCGAGACGCGGATCTCCTTGGCCGACGAGTCGGTGCACCTGGCCTCCGGCTTCCAGGTCGCCGGGTACCCGCAGGTCGTCGGCAGCCTGTGGAGCGTCCCGGACCTGGCCTCGGCCCGGGTGGCGGACGCCTTCTACGCCCACGCGGCCGAGGACGGGCGGCTGGTCCCGTCCCGCGTCCCGCACGCCCTGCACCACGCGGTGCTCGCCCTGCGCCACCGCTACCCGGGCAGTCCCGAACTGTGGGCGCCGTACGTCCACCACGGCGCGTGAGACCGGGCGCGTGAGACCGGGCGGGCGGGCGACCGGCCGCCCGCCCGGTCTCACGGCCGTCACGGGTCGTCGCCGGGGCTGCCGCGCCGCCTCCGCCCACGCCCCGCCGCCTCCGACAGGGCGGCGGGACGTCGTGACGTAGCCCGCGCGCCGGTCGGCGGTCGCGGTGCCGCACGGAGCGGCACGCCCGCAGCACAACGCGCGGCGCGGCGCGGCACGACGCGTCGCAGCGCGGCACGGCACGGCACTGCACGCGCAGCACGACACGACACGCGCAGCACGACACGACACGACGCGGCATGGCACGACGCAGCCGGCACGGCCGGCACGGCCGGCACGGACCGCCTCCCGGTGCCGTCGTCCTGCCCGCCGACGCGGAGTCCTGCCCGCCGACGCGGAGTCCGGGCCGCCGACGCGCAGTCCGGGCCGCCGACGCAGCGTTCCCGCCGGGCACCGGACCTGCCCCGCTCAGGGCACCGCACCGGCACGTCCCGGCGGTCCCTCCGTCGGGGGGCGTCGCACGTACCCTGCTCGGGTGAACGACATGCCTCTCGGCGTCTCCCTCCCGCCCCTGCCGGGCGGCGCCTCCCTGGGCGACGTGGTGCGCCGTCTCGCCGACCTCCTGGAACCCGGTCCCGACTGGTGCGGCCGGGCGGACACCGGCATCGAGGACGTGGTCATCGCCGGTCCCGGCGAACCCCTCGACTCCCTGTCCGACGCCCTGGTCCTCGCGGTCGGGGCGCGCGGTGACGAGGCCGTGGCGATGGTGACCCGGGCGGCCGCGGCGGGGGCCGCCGCCGTCGCCGTACGGATCGCGGACGACGGGCTGCCGGCGGCGGTGCGGTCGGCGGCCGAGGACGCGGGCATCGCCGTGCTCGGGGTGCCGGCCGGGCTGCGGTGGGACCGGGCGGAGGCCGGGATACGCGCCGCGCTCGCCCGGGGACGCGCGGAGCGGCCGGCGGACCGGGGCGGTGACCTGTTCTCCCTCGCCCAGACCGTGGCCACCCTGACCCACGGCGTGGTCAGCGTCGAGGACGCGGCGCACCGGGTGGTGGCCTACGCGGGCTCCGGCGACGAGGCGGACGAGCTGCGCCGCCGCTCCATCCTGGGCCGCAGCTGCCCGGAGTCGTACCTCGCGCTGCTGCGCCGGCTCGGCGTGTACCAGCGGGTGCGGGCGGGCGACGAGGTGGTCCCGGTCGACGAGCAGCCGGAGATGGGCGCGCGGCGGCGGCTGGTGATCGGGATCAACGCCGGGCGCCGGCCGCTGGGGACGATCTGGGTGCAGGAAGGCTCACGCCCGCTGGCCGAGCGGACGCCCGAGATGCTGCGCGGGGCGGCGCGGCTGGCCGCCGCCCAACTGGTGGACCACTACTTCCAGGGCGACGCCACGGCCCGGCTCGCCTCCCGCGAGGAACTGAGTCACGGGCTGCTCACCGGCCGCTTCGACGCGCCCGCGCTCGCCGCGCACCTGGGTCTGGATCCGGCGGCCGCCGCCCATGTGGTCGCCGTGGACCTGCGCGACCCGGCCGGGAGCGGCGACGCGGTGCGGGCGGACGCCCGGCGTGCGGAGGCCACCGGGATCATGTCGGTGCACGCCGCCGCCCACCGGGACAACGCGCTCGTCGTGCAGGCGTGCGGCCAGCTCTACGCCGTCCTGCCCGAGCCCGTGGCCGACCCGCCGGTCGGTGACGCGCCCCTCGTCCGCTGGGCCGAGCAGCTCGTGGCGACCCTGCGGCGCCTCACCGGCACCGGGGTGCAGGCGGTCGTCGCCGGACGGGCCGAGCGCCTCGCGGACATCCCGTCCGTGAAGCTGCGCGGACACCGCGCCCTGCACCTGCTCACCCGCAGCCCCGAGGTGACCGTCGAGACCCATGCCCGGCTCACGCCCGCGCTGGTCGTCCGCGACACCCTGGACCTCCTGGACGGGGCGCCCGGCGTACGGTTCCCGGCGGTGGCCGCCCTCGTCGGGCACGACGGCGCGCACGGCACCGACCTCGCGCGGTCGCTGCTGCTGTACCTGGACGCGTTCGGCGACGTCGCCGTGGTGGCCAAGCGCCTCAACGTGCACCCCAACACGCTGCGCCACCGCGTGCGCAGGGCGGTGGCGCTGACCGGTCTGGACCTGGAGGACCCCGAGCACCGGCTGGCGGCGACGCTCCAGCTCCGTCTCGACCTCGGCGTACCGGACCGGACGGACACGGCGTTCCCGGCCGGCTGAGGACGCGCCCCGGACGCGGCGGCGGCGGCCGCCGCACGGCGGCAGGCCCGCCCACCGGCGGGGACGGCCGGAAGGACACCTCCCACTCCCCCGGCCCGGCCCGGGCACCGGGCGGACGACGGGCGTTGTCCGCCGGAACAGCGCGGAGAGGTGTCACCACTGTCCGTCCGAACAGCACGGGCAGGTGACGCGGGCTGTCCTCCCGGACAGCGTGGCCCGCGCATCGCTGTCCGAGCGGACAACGGCCGGGGCACGGCTGTCGGCTTACGTTCACATCCTGTTCGCGTTCTGCGACGGCGTCCTTGTCCTCCTCCGCTCCGGAGTCCAGCCATGCCTTCTTCCGCGCCCAGCCGCGCCCCCGAGCCGGGCACCCCTGCCCCCGCCCCCGACGCGGCCGCGTCCGAGTCCGAGTCCGAGTCCGAGTCCGCGTCGGGATCGCCGGCCGGTCTGCGCCGCGTCGCCACGGCGAGTTTCATCGGCACGGCCATCGAGTTCTACGACTACTACATCTACGGAACCGCGGCCGCCCTCGTCCTGAACGAGGCGTTCTTCCCCGACCTGTCGGAGACCGCGGGCACCCTGGCCACCCTGTCGACCTTCGCGGTCGGCTTCGCCGCGCGCCCGCTCGGCGCCGCGATCTTCGGACACTTCGGCGACCGCGTCGGCCGCAAGGCCGTCCTGGTCGTCTCGCTGCTGATGATGGGCCTGTCCACCGGTCTGATCGGCCTGCTGCCCGGCTACGACACGCTCGGCGTCGCGGCCCCGATCCTGCTGGTCGTGCTCCGGCTGATCCAGGGGCTGGGCCTGGGCGGCGAGTGGGGCGGCGCCGCGCTGCTCGCCGTCGAACACGCCCCGAAGGGCAAGCGGGGACTGTACGCCGCGGCCCCCCAGATGGGCTCCCCCGTCGGCTACTTCGCCGCCACCTGTACGTTCCTGCTGATGTCGTCGGTGCTCAGCGACGAGGCCTTCGGCAGCTGGGGCTGGCGCATCCCGTTCCTGGTGTCCTTCGTGCTGGTCGCCGTCGGTCTGGTCATCCGCCTGCGGATCTCGGAGACGCCGGCCTTCGCGAAGGTCACCGCCGAGCGGGAGACCGCCAAGGCACCGCTGCTGGAGGCGTTCCGGGTGCACCCCAAGGAGATGCTGCTCGGCGCCGGCATGATCACGGTCGTGTACGTGATGTTCTACACGGCGGCCACCTACTGCATGACGTACACCACCGGTGAACTCGGCATCCCCAAGAACGACATGCTGATGCTGACCCTGGTCGCCGTGGTGGTCCTCGGCCTGTCCACCTTCCTGGTCGCCCGCTGGTCGGACCGCGTCGGCCGCCGTCGCCTGATCATCGCCGGTGCCGCCTTCGGCGTGGTGTGGGGCGCGGTCCTCTTCCCCCTGCTGGACACGGAGAACTACGTCCTCATCGCGATCGCGCTGAGCGGCGCCCTGCTCTGCATGGGCATCATCTACGGCCCCGCGGGCGCCTACATGCCCGAGCTGTTCGGCACGCGCATGCGCTACTCCGGCGCCGGGTTCTCGTACAACCTCGGCGGCGTGCTCGGCGGCGCCGCGGCCCCGCTGATCGTGACGGCGCTCGCCGAGAACTACAGCCCCGTGGTGGGCGGCTGGTTCATGAGCGGCATGGCCCTGCTGTCGCTGCTCTGCGTCCTCGCCCTGCCGGAGACCGGCCGGCGCGACCTCGACGCGATCTGACCGCCCGACGCGATCTGACCGCCCGACGCGATCTGACCGCCCGGGCCGCTCCCCGTCCGATCCTCCCCGCGAGGACGGGAGCGGCCCGGCGCACCCCTCACCGGCCCCCGACGGTCCACCCCGCCCCATCAAGTGACGTTTTCCCACGGCGAGTTGGCGCCCTCCGGGACTACCATGCGGCGCACGGCACCCAGGAGCGCGGCCGCACGGGTGGGGAGTGACGATGGCCGGGTGGAGACCAGCACTGGCGGTGGTGGCGGGGACACTGCTGCTGCCGGGGTGCACCGACGGCACCGACGACGGGCGTACGGCGCGGGGGACGCCGTCGGCGAGTGCGGGCGGGACGCGGGGTCCGAGCCCCTCCTCCCCCACGGCGTCGCCGTCGTCGTCGAGCGGTGCCTACACGCTCGCCGAGGACCGGGCGCCGCGGACGGAGGCGGTGGCGTTCGTCCGTTCCCTCGCCGCTACACCGACGCGGACGCCGACCCCCGCACCGAGGCGTTCGCCGCCGCGTACCGCGACCGCCACGGGCACGCCCCGGCCCCCTGGGCGGCCGAGGCCTACGACGCCGTCCGGTTCGCCGCCCACGGCCTCACCGCCGCGGGCGCCGACGGCCGCGCCGCCCTGCGCGCGGAACTCCTGCGGCGCCCCTGGCAGGGCATCACCCGCCGTACGGTCTTCGACACCGGCGACCAGTTCTTCGACGCGAAGGCGGGCGGCGGCGCGTTCCTGCACCGCGTGACGGACGGCACCGTGCGCTTCGTGGCCCGCGACGCCGGCATCGGCAGGGGATGAGGGAACGCGCGTCCCACGCCCCCCGGCGTCTGCTGGTCGAGGCGGGCGGAACGTCGCCCCCTGACCCGGCACATCGCGCTACAGGGCCGCAAACCGGCCCATGGTGTCTCAACGCCCTCCGCTCCGGCTTTCGGTCCTCCGCGGTCCGCTCGCGCGCTCCGCGGCGTGGGCGGCGATGTCCCGGCCGACCTGGTAGCCGAAGACCATCGCGGGGCCGATGTTGGATCCGTAGCCCGGGTATCCGCCGCCGAAGACACTGACGGCGGCCGTACCGACGGCGTACAGGCCCGGCACCGCCGCACCGGCGGAGTCGACGACTTCGCTGCGGTCGTTCACCGCGAGGCCCGCGTAGGTGCCCAGGTCACCCATCTGGATCTGCACGGCGTAGTACGGCGCCCTGTCGATGGGGGCGAGGTTGGGGTTGGGCTGGTGCTCCATGTCGCCCTTGAAGTGGTGGAACCAGTTCGAGCCGCGGTGGAACCTCAGGTCGCGGCCCAGGGCGGCGTCGGCGTTGAACTCGTCCAGGGTGCGCCTGAGGCCGGCCGCCGGCACACCGATCCTCGCGGCCAGGTCCTCCACGGACGAGCCTTCGACGAGGTAACCGACCTTCTTGTAGTACCAGGTGGGCAGCGGCCAGGGCTTGGCGTAGCCGATGCCGTAGGTGTGCATGGCCTTCTTGTCCGCGATGATCCAGCCGTAGGTGTCCCGCTCGTCCGCGTTCTCCTTGATCATCTCGACGCCGAAATCGTGGTAGGAGTACGACTCGTTCGCGAACCGCTCGCCCCTGCGGTTGACCGCGATCAGTCCGGGCAGGCCGAACGCGCGCAGGTGGGGGAAGATCCGGTCCTGTCCGCGCAGGTTCTTCCAGACGGTGACCGGGCCCCAGGACGCGGGCTGGTGCGGTCGGGTGTCGAGAACCCCGCCGTGCCGTTCGGCCAGGAAGTAACTGTCGCCCTGGTGGCCGATGGTGGGCGTGAAGTGGTTGTCCCCGCGCGGGTCGTGCCCGAACGCCCTGGTACGCAGCGCGGTGTTGCCGGAGAAGCCGCCGGCCGCGATGACCACGCCGTGCCGGGCCCGGACCGTGCCGGAGCGCGTGCCGGTGATCAGCGCGCCGTTCACCACGCCGTCGGCACCCTTGAGGACCTCGGTGACCTTGGTACCGGTCCACATCGGGATGCCCATGGCACCGGCGCTCGCCAGCATGCGGGTCATCAGCGCGTTGCCGTTGGTGCGGGTGAAGGCGCGACGGAAGAGGACGCGCTCCGCCCATGTCTTGACCAACCGGTTCCCGACGTAGAGGAACGCCTTGAGGGAGCGGTTGGCCTTGATGAACGTGGCGATGTCCGGGCCGATCTCCGGCATGTAGCCGAACACCGTGTACGTGTACAGGTAGGGCTGGACGCGCAGCCGGTCCCGTTTGAGCATCCGGCCGCTGGCCTTCTTCACCGTCAGGGCCCGGCCGGACTTGCGGGCACCGGGGGTGTCCATCTGGTAGTCGGGCGCCATCTCCGGGTAGTGGAACGCGACATCGGCGTCGTTCTCGAAGAAGTCCAGTGCCTCCGGCACCAGGTCGAGGAACGTCTTCACGGCGGCCGGGTCGTAGGAGTCGCCGGCGAGTGCCTTGATGTAGGTCTCGGCCTCCTCGCGGGTGTCGCCCTCGGCGACGCCCTGCTTGTTGCCGGGCACCCACAGCCAGCCGCCGGAGATGGCGGTGGTGCCGCCCAGGTACGGCTCCTTGTCGACGACCAGGACGTCGAGGCCTTGCTGTTTCGCCTTGAGGGCGGCGGAGATCCCGGCGGCGCCGGAACCGATGACGAGGACGTCGCACTGGTAGGTCGTGTCGCTCATGCTGTCCAACTTTCGCGGCTCTGAATGCGGTTCGGTCAGATGGTCGGTGGTGTCACGGAGGTACGGCCCGCGGTGAGCTGAAGGGCGATCAGGTCCTTGAGCACCACGTGCGGGGGCAGAGGCGGGCGCGACGGGCGGTCGGCGACGGGCGGTCGACGCGCGCCGGCTGTCCCCACCGTGACGGCGTTCGATGCCCTCGTGGCGGCTGCGCTCCTGGCGGACACGCCCGCCGACACTCGTGGCGGGCAGGAGGGTCAGGTGGCTCGGCGGCGGACGCGGAGGCAGGCACGGAGGCAGGCACGGAGCGGATCGCCGGCTTCCGGTCCGGGGCCCGGCCGTCGGTCCCGGCCATGGGACCCTGCCAGGTCCTTCGAGCGGTGCGACCAGCGGTGCGACCAGCGTGCGACGCGGACGGGGGCGCCCACAACACGCTTTCCGCCCAATGGGAGAACCGTCGTCATCTGTCGCCCGGCAGCCGGGGGCCGTGGCTGCGCAGCAGGTCCTCGTCGGCGGTGGGAGCGCCCAGGGCGCGGGAGATGCCGCGGCCGGCCGCGAGCAGCGCCGGCACCAGGGTGTGGGGGCTCGGGTCGGCGGCCGGGACGACGACGGAGAGGGCCGCCACCACCTCGCCGCCCGCGTCCCGGACGGGGGCCGCGACGCCGGTGCCCGCCTCGCTGATCATCTGGGCCGCGACCACGAATCCCTCACGGCGGATCTGTGCCAGCAGCGAGCGGAGCCGCACCGGGTCGGTGACCGTCCGGGCCGTGTACGGCCGCAGCGGCCGCGACAGGACCTCCTCCTGGAGTTCGAGCGGACCGTGGGCGAGGAGCACCAGGCCGGCCGAGGTCGCGTGGATCGGCAGCCGGCCGGCGATCCTGGTGATGTTCCGCACCGCGCCACGGGCGGAGAGCCGTTCCAGGTACAGCACGTCAGTGCCCTCCAGCACACCGATCTGCGTGTGGTGCCGTACCACCGCCTGAAGGTCTTCCATGAACGGCATCGCGACCTCGCGCAGATCGAGGACCCGGGACGATCGGGACGCCAGTTCCCAGAGCTGGTAGCCCATGCGCACCTGCTTGCCCTCGGCCCGGTCGAGGGCTCCGAGAGCGACCAGCTCTCCCACGATGCGGTGGGCCGTCGCGATGGGGAGGTCGGCCCGGCGGGCGATCTCCGACACGGTGAGCGCGGGCGAGTCGGCCGTGAACAGCCGCAGGACGCGCATCGCGCGGCTGAGCACCGACTCACCGGCGCTGGACCTGGCCATGTACGGTCACCTTCCGTTCCAGACTGGCATACGTCTCGTGGGCGCACCAGCGTGCCGAGGACCGCCGCGGGGTGCCGGGGCGCCCGGAGCGCCGGCGCGGGCCGGCGACGCCGCGGACGGGGGTGCGGGACCCCGCGTCCGCGGCATGACGCCGCCGGACAGGCGCTGGCTAGGGCGCCGCGGAGATCCGTCAGAAGCGCCCTAGATCTCCGCGGCCAGCCGTCCCAGCATGGGGAGCCACTCCCGGGCGGCGACGGCGCCGACCAGCCCATGTCGCCGGAAGGGATCGTCCTCGGTGTACCGGACGGCCTCCTCCTTGCTGTCGGCCCGGATCAGGAGCAGGGCACCGGGGGCCTCCTGGGGGCCGAACGGCCCGGAGCAGAGGTTGACGCCCCGGTCGCCGAGCCCGGCCAGGTACTCCTTGTGGGCGGGGCGGTGTTCGTCGCGACCGGCGCTGTCGTCGGTGTAGGTGTAGGTGACGGTGTAGACCGGCATGGGGGTTCCTTCGTTCCGTGGGTGGGCGGAGGTGCGAGCCGTTCAGTGGCGGGGCAGCGGCTTGCCCAGCTCGGCCAGGGGGACCCGGTGGGTCTCGCGGGCCGTCAGGACGGCGACCGCCGAGACCACGCCGCAGACTGCGGCGAAGGCCGCGACCGGCACCCAGCCGGTGACGCCGTCCCCCATGATCGCGAAGCCGATGGCGGGGGCGAACCCGGCGAGCAGGAAGCCGAACTGGCTGCCGGTGGCGAACCCGGAGTAGCGCACCCGCGCGGCGAAGAGCTCGGAGAAGTACGCGGGCCAGAGGCCGTTCATGCCCGAGTAGGCGACGCCGTTGAGCAGCACGGCCACCAGGACGATCAACGGCAGGCTGCCGGTGGACACCGCCCAGAAGTACGCCCAGACCAGGACGGCGCAGCTCAGGGCGGCCGTGATCCACACCGGCCGGCGGCCGACGCGGTCCGAGAGCGCCGCCGAGGCGGGCACCGCCACCACCGCCACCGCGTTCGCGGCCACCGACACCCACAGCATGGTCGACCGCTCCAGTCCGACCGCGTCGGAGGTGGCGTAGGCCAGGCCGAACACCATGAAAACGGTCTGGAACACCGCGAAGAGCGAGGCGAACATGACCTTGAGGACGTCCGCCCACTGGGTGCGGAAGAGATGTGCCAGGGGGAGCGGCGGGGCCTCCTCCCCGGCCGCCACCGCCTCGAAGGCCGGGGTCTCGTCCAGACGCCGGCGGACGAGGTACGCCAGTACGATCATGACGATGCTGAGCCAGAACGGCACCCGCCAGCCCCAGGACATCAGCTGAGCTTCCGGCAGGGCCGCCACCGGGATGAACACGAAGCCGGCCAGCAGGATGCCGGCCATCGTGCCGGACATCGCGAAGCTGGTGAAGAAGCCCCGGCGTCCCTCGGGGGAGTGTTCCAGGGTCAGGGTGCTGGCGCCCGCCGCCTCACCGCCCGCGGAGATGCCCTGGCCGAGGCGGGCGAGCACCAGCAGGACCGGTGCGACGATGCCCACCTGCTCGTAGGTGGGCAGCAGGCCGACGACGAGGCTGGAGAGGCCCATCAGCAGCAGCGTGAAGACCATGACCTTCTTGCGGCCCACCTTGTCGCCGAAGTGGCCGAGGACGATGCCGCCGAGGGGACGCGCGGCGTAGCCCACGCCGAAGGTGGCGAGGGCGGAGACGGTGCCGACGGTCTGGTTGCCGGAGGGGAAGAACAGCGTCGGGAAGACCAGGGCGGCGGCCGATCCGTAGATGAAGAAGTCGTAGTACTCCAGCATGCTGCCCAGGAACGCGGCGAGCGCGGCCTTCCTGGGCTGGGCCTGCGGGGCGGGGGGAAGGACGGCCGGGTGGGCGGCCGTCGGGGACGGGAAGTGAGCGGACATGGATCCTCCGAACGCGGCTCGCGGAGAGAGTTCCTGTGCGGTTCACACGCGAGGAGAGAGTTCCTGTGCGGTTCGCATGCGACGGGGGATGAGCGTGGCCTCAGCCACACGGTCCGCGATACAGCCATTCCGTCCAATGGAATACTTTCCGCCTCGTCCGCCCCGGTCAGCCGGCCCAGGTGAAGCCGCCGTCCACGTACAGCGTCTGTCCGGTGATGTAGCCCGCACGGGTCCGGTCCAGGAGGAACAGCACGGCCTCGGCGACGTCCCTCGGGGTGCCCAGCCGGCCCAGCGGCACCCGGTCGGTCATCTCCTTCAGGTCGATGGCACCCTCCTCGGTCATCCGCCGGATCAGCGGGGTGTCGACCCAGGAGGGGCCCACGGCGTTGACCCGCAGTCCGCGGGGCGCCCATTCGGCGGCCAGGGACCGGGTGAGGCCCACCACGCCGGCCTTCGCCGCGGAGTACGCCGTGCGCTCCGGCAGGCCCCGGGCGGCGGCGATCGACGCCAGGTTGACGATCGCGGCGTCGGGGGCGAAGTGCGGAAAGGCGGCCTGGCAGGCGTAGAAGGTGCCGTTGAGGTCGACGTCGACCACGGTCCGCCAGTCCGTCTCCGGCAAGGTGCTGGAGGGGCCGGGCCGGGTCAGCCCCGCACTGTTGACCAGGCCGTCGAGCCGGCCCAGTCGCTCGACGACGGTCGCGAAGGCGGTGCCCAGTTCCGCCGGGCCGGTGACGTCCGCGGGGACGGCCAGGGCGCCCAGTTCGTCGGCGGCGGCGGTGACGGACCGCGCGTCCCGGTCCAGCAGGGCGACGGTCCAGTCCAGGGCGATGGCCTGGGCGGCGATCTCACGCCCGAGGCCGGACGCGGCTCCGGTGACGACGAGAACGCGGGGGGAGGGTTCAGGGGTGGACAACGCTGCTCCCAGGGTCGGGGGGAAGGGGGGAGGGGCGGGACTGGCATCGAATCCTTTTGCAGACCGTCAGTCAATACGCCCCTGTCCCGACAGGCAGGACAGCTATCGACATGGACGGACGCTTGCCGTCGAGGTGTAGGCTGCGAAAAAGGAGTTCGGTTCACAGTCTCATGGATTCCCTTCGCAAAACTGTCCCGCACAGCAGGACGATTTTTGGACTGGGTGCGAGGCTCAAGAGCACATGAAGGAGCACACGGCCATGGCAAACGGACGCGTACACGGCAAGGTCGCCGTCATCACCGGCGGGGCGCGCGGCATCGGTGCGGAGATCGGCAAGGTCCTCACCGCGGAAGGCGCCACCGTCGTGGTGGCCGACCTCGCCCCCGCCGACGGCGTTCCCGCGTCCGCCGGGGGCGGCCCTGCCGGTTACCGGCAGGTCGACGTCACCGATGAGAGGTCGGTGCGCACCGCGTTCGACGACATCGCCGCCACCTACGGCCGGATCGACGTTCTGGTCAACAACGCCGGTGTGCCCGGCCCGATCAAGCCCTCCCACGAGGTGGAGGAGAAGGAGTTCGACCTCCTCTTCGCCGTCGACGTCAAGGGCGTCTGGCTGTGCACCAAGCACGCCGTGCGGCACATGCTGGAGCAGGGCGGCGGCAGCATCATCAACATGTCGTCGATCTACGGACTGGTCGGCGGCGCCCGTATCCCGCTGTACCACGCGGCCAAGGGCGCGGTCCGGCTGATGACCAAGGCGGACGCCGCCACCTACGCCAAGGCGAGCATCCGGGTGAACTCCGTCCACCCCGGTTCGATCGAGACCGAGTTGAGCAAGTCGCTCTCCGCCGACCCGTCGCCCGAGGCCGCCGCCTACGCCCGGCGGATGCTGGACGGCACCCCGGTCGGCCACCGCGGCACCCCCGAGGACATCGCGTACGGCGTCCTCTACCTGGCTTCGGACGAGTCCCGCTTCGTCACCGGCACCGAGCTGGTGGTGGACGGTGGTTACACCGCCGTGTGACCGGCCCGGGATCATGGGTGCCGGGTGCAGGGTGCCGCCCCACCGACCCGGCAACACCCGGCACCCGGCACCCGTAGCCCACCGAGAGGACACCGTGGCCGACACCAAGAGCTACGTCATCGAGTCACTGGACACCGGACTGCGCATGATGCGGCTGTTCCTCACCCATGACACCCTCTCGGTCACCGAGGCCGCCAGGGAACTGGCAGTGGCCCGCTCCACCGCGCACCGGGTGCTCAGCACCCTGGAGGCCCGCGGCTTCGCTGCCCGTGACGCCTCGGGACGCGGCTACTCGGCGGGGCCCGAACTGGTCACGCTCGGCCGGCCGGCCGGCTACGACCCCGAGACCAGGACCCGCCTCCAGGCGGTCCTGGACGCGGCCGCCACCGCCACCGGTGAGACCATCAGCACCGCCGCCCTCATCGGCGACCAGGTCATCATCACCGACGGCCGGGAGTCGCCCCACCCCGTGCGCGCGGTCCTGGAGATCGGCCGCGCCCACCCCGCGCACGCCACGTCGGCCGGCAAGGTGCTGCTCGCACAGCTCACGACCGAACAGGTCTGCGCCCTCTACCCGCGTGAGCGGCTGACCGGCGTCACCGAGCACACCGTGGTCTCCCGCACGGCCCTGCTCTCCGAACTGGCCCGCATCCGCACACTCGGCCATGCCGACAGCGTCGGCGAGTCGGTGCCGGGCATGAACGCCGTCGCCGTGCCGTTGACCGGCAACAGCTGGCGGGACCGGCTGGCCCTGATGGCATCCATGCCCGCGGACCGGGGCGGCGACCCCGAGCGGGCCCGGCACGCCGCGGCCCTGCGCGGGGCCGCCGGACTCCTGCGCCCGTCGGCCACCTGACCCGCGAGGCGCCCGACGTCGTCCCCCGCGGTGGCCGGCACCCGACAGCAACCCGAAGGAGACCCTCCCCCATGCCGCCCGGCTCGGCCCAGGCCACCAGCGGGACACACGCCCACGTCGTCGCCTTCTTCCGGTGCGCACCGGCACCGGCTCCGGGGCAGTGGCGTACGGCCCTGTACACGTCGCTGGTGATGGCCGTCCCCATCCTGGTGATCACCGCGATCGCGGGCCTGGACGTGGGTCCGATGGCCCTGTTCGGCTCCCTGATCGCCCTGTGGAACACCGGCCGGCCGCTCCGCTCCCGAATCCGCACCTTCTCGGTCGTGGCCTGCGTCCTGCCCGGCTCGATGGCGCTCGGAGTGCTGATCTCGCCCCTGCCCCGGCTGATGGCCCCGGCCCTGGCCGCCGTCACCCTGGTGGCCGTCACCCTGTACCACGCCCTCGTGGTCGAGCCGGGTCCCGGGCCGCTGAACACGTTCTTCGCCTGCGCCCTGGGCGCCTATCTGGGCAGCCACACGGACAAGGCATGGCAGATCGTTCTTGTCACCTTCGGCTCCGCCCTCTTGACGGGCCTGCTCAGCTTCGCCGACCTGGCGGTGCGTCCTGGCCACCCCGAGCGGAGCGCGGTGGCTGCCGCCCGGGACGCC
The DNA here is from genome assembly GCF_042888135.1 of Streptomyces sp. NPDC003247. Lineage (NCBI taxonomy): Bacteria > Bacillati > Actinomycetota > Actinomycetes > Kitasatosporales > Streptomycetaceae > Streptomyces > Streptomyces sp. NPDC003247. Next base: position 42,346 of record NZ_JBIAPF010000012.1, on the reverse strand, counting down.
GTCGACCTCTACGTCGGGATGCCCGCGCACCCCGACGGCACCGGAATGCCCGGACGCCCCGACCGCCGGGCCGACGAGCCCCTGCTCACCGCCCGCGACCACGCCACCAGTGCCGTCCGCCGGGCCTGGGGTGTGCTCCACGCCGCGCGGCACGCCCGCAACGCCGCGCACCGCGCGCTCGCCGACGACCTGCTGCACATCGAGTCGAGACTGGCCCACCGGTTGGTGGCCGACCACTTTCCCGGAACCGTCGCCGGATACGCGGAGACGCGAGACAGTCACGTCGGGCGGCCGGCGCCGCGCCGGCTGCTCGGGCACGCCCTGGACCGGCACTCCCCGGCCCGCCTCACCGCCGGCCGCACCGCCCTGTCCGCCGGTGCCGCTGTGCTGATCGCCCAGTTCCTGGGGATCGGGCACCCCTATTGGGCCGTGCTCTCCTCGGCCGTCGTGCTGCACTCCGGCGCCGCCCGGGACTTCACCCTCGAACGGGTCCTGCACCGCGTCCTCGGCACCCTGCTCGGGGTCCTCGTGGTGGCCGGGGTCTGGTCCCTGGGCCCGACCAGGTCCGGGCAAGTGGTCATCCTGCTGATCGGTGTGTACGGGATGAACCTGTTGCTCAGCCGGCAGTACACGCTCGCCGTCGTAGCGGTGACAGCGATGGCGATGATGGCGAACACCGCCTCCTCACCCGACCCGGCGGTCGGCGACCTGTTCGCCGACCGCGTCGTCGAGACCCTGACCGGCTGCGGTGTGGCGCTGCTCGTCCTGTGGACCACCGGACGGCGGGGGCCCCGGGCCGCCCAGGTCCGCCAGTACCACCGCACGGTGGACGCCATTGCCCGGCTGCTGGCCTGCGTCGACCAGGGCGAACCGGCCTCCTCCGAGGCTCGCCAGGCCCGCCGTGACGTCGCCTACGAACGCGAACGGCACAACGGGATGCTCATCCGCGCACTCTCCGACGACCCGGCGCTGGCTGCCTGGCTGCCCGTCGACCGGGCCGTGGGCGACCTGGCCCACGACGCGCTGGCCGCGGTCTGGCACCCCGATGCCGCCACGGCCCTGTCCGCCGGTGCCGCGCGGGACGTGCTGCTGCTCACCCGGTGGAAGCCCGAGCCCCGAGCCACCGACCCGGTACACGCGGCCTGCGTGGTGGCCACCGTCGCAAAGACCCGCGACACCCTCTCCTCCGGCCCTACGACGATGCACAGGCGGAGGATGTCCCTTCCCTCCACGCCCTGTGGCCCGTCTGACTGAGACCGCGTGGGGCCGTCGATCCCGTGCCGCCCGCGATGCGGTCCCCCAGCAGGTCCCGCGATCCGTCGTCGCGCGCCCGCCGGGGGGCGGGCCGCACCGCGAGTGTCGTCGCCCGGGGTCCCGGCAGGCACTCCGCTCCGCGGGCGCGCCGGCCGGGGCGGGCGGGCTGCTCGTCGAACGTCTGTATCTTCAGCCGGCGACTCCTGTCGTCGGCGCTGCCCCAGGCGTAGGCGACCGTGCTGGTGTCCGCGGCGAGGTCCAGGTCGGCGGGCCCGATGGCGACGGTGTCCGTGCCGGGCGGCACCACGTCGGCCCGGACCGTTCCGGCCGGTACCTCGGCCTTGGCTTCGTCCGGGTTGGCCGGGTCCTCGACCACCGGGGTGCCGTTGGCGCGCACGTCGACCGCGGGCGCCGCAGCGACCTGCCGGACGGTGAGCCGGCCTTGCCCGCCTCGACCTTCGAGACGTGCCGTCCGGCCCCTCACCGTCCTTGAAAATTCCGCTGCGTCACGCCTCTCACCAGGCACTTTCCGGCTGGTCTTCCGTGTCACGGAAGCCTTCTTGCGCACCCCCGGCGCCCGTCCCGACCATGTCGCCACGACCCAACGACGGGAGCCGAACGCCATGCCGCACATCACCGCCTTCGCCAGGAACCAGTGGTACGTCGCCGCCTACGGCCACGAGGTCGGGCGTGAGGGGCTGCTCGGCCGGACGGTGCTCGGGGAGCCCCTCGTCCTCTACCGGACGGAGGAGGAGGGGACGCCCGTCGCGCTGCACGACCGTTGTGTGCACCGGCGCTACCCGCTCTCCGAGAGCCGCCGGGACGGGGACCGCATCGTGTGCGGCTACCACGGCTTCACCTACGACACGACGGGGACGTGCGTGTACGTGCCGGGGCAGAAACGCGTGCCGCGCACCGCCCGTGTCGCCTCCTACCCGGTCGTCGAGCAGGACTCCCTGGTGTGGGTGTGGATCGGCGACCCGGCGCTGGCCGACCCGGGGGCGATCCCGCGCGCCCGCCATCTCGACTCGCCCGGCTGGACCACCGTCCGCGGCATGGAGCCGATCGACGCCGACCACGGGCTGCTCGTGGACAACCTGCTGGACCTGTCCCACGAGACGTATCTGCACGGCGGCTACATCGGCACCCCCGAGGTCGCGGAGACGCCGATCACCACCGAGGTGGACGAGGGGGCGGGGATCGTCCGGGTGAGCCGGCGCATGGACGACGCCGAGTGCCCGCCGTTCTACGCCCGTTCGACCGGCATCGAGGGCCGGATCACGCGCTGGCAGGACATCGAGTACCACGCGCCCTGTCTGTACCTGCTGCACAGCCGGATCGCCCCGGTGGGCGTGCTGCCGGAGGCGGACGGCAGCGATCCGGGCGGCTTCCACACCGAGATCACGTACGCGATCACCCCGTCGTCGGACGGCACGGTGTACGACTTCTGGATGGTCTCGCGGGACTGGGCGACGGACGACGCCGAGGTCACCGAGTTCCTGCGCGCCAACAACCACACGGTCGTCATGCAGGACGTCGACGCGCTCAACCTGCTCCAGCGCACGCTGGGTTCGGAACGCGCCGGCTACCAGGAGCTGAGCATCAACATCGACACCGGCGGTCTGGCCGCCCGCCGTATCCTCGCCCGGCTCGTGGAGGAGGGCGAGAAGCCGGTGGAGGCGGCCCGGTGAGCGGTGCCACCGGCGAGGTCTACCGCGTCGACTGGCTGCCGGGCACCGACGTCCTGCACGGCACCTGCCACTGCGGGGCCGAGCACAGCGCCGAGGACCCGGTGGAGATGTGGGGGTGGATGCTCGCCCACCCCGAGGGCCACGAGCCGCGAGGAAAGGCCTCATGACCGCGTACGACACCGTGTACGAAGCCGAACTCGTCGTCGCCGGCGCGGAACCGGCGGCCGACGGGGTCCGTGCGCTCACCCTGCGCCACCCGCGGGGCGAACCGCTGCCGGCCTGGGAGCCGGGCGCCCACGTCGACCTGCTGCTCGGGCCGGGACTGGAGCGCCAGTACTCGCTGTGCGGCGATCCGGCCGACCGGGCCGGCTGGCGGATCGCGGTCCTGCGGGAGCCCGCGGGGCGGGGCGGATCCGCGTATGTGCACGAGCACATCGTGCCGGGCGACACCGTGCGGGTCCGCGGCCCCCGCAACCGCTTCGCGCTGCGGCCCGCGCCCGGCTACCGCTTCGTCGCGGGCGGCATCGGCATCACCCCGCTCCTGCCGATGCTCGCGGCGGCCGAGGCGGCGGGCGCCGACTGGCGGCTCCTGTACGGCGGCCGCACGCGCGGTTCCATGGCGTTCACCGGTGAACTGGCGCGCTACGGCGACCGGGTCGCCCTCGCCCCGCAGGACGAGACGGGGCTGCTCGACCTGGACTCCGCGCTGGCCGGGCTGCCCGAGGGGACCCTGGTGTACTGCTGCGGACCGGGCCCGCTGCTCGACGCGGTCGCCGAGCGGTGTCCGCCCGGTGCGCTGTCCGTGGAGCGGTTCCGGCCCGAGGAGGGGCGGGGCGGCGGGGCGCGGGCCGGGTTCGAGGTCGAGCTCGCGCGCAGCGGCCGTACGCTGACCGTCCCGGCGGACGTCTCCGTGCTGGACGCCGTCCGGGCCGCCGGGGTGGAGGTGCTGTTCTCCTGCGCCGAGGGGACCTGCGGGACCTGTGAGACCGACGTGCTGGAGGGCGTGCCGGAGCACCGGGACAGTGTGCTCACCCCCGCGGAGCGGGAGGCCGGGGAGACGATGATGATCTGTGTGTCCCGGTGCCGGGGGCGCAGGCTCGTGCTGGATCTGTGACCGACAGGTCGGCCTCGATCCGCGCCACCGCCGCCCGCAGCCGCGGCAGCAGGTCCCGGCGGACCGACTCCACCGAGGTACGGCCGGCGTGCACCGCGATGTTCACACCGGCCACCACCGTGCCGTCCCGGTCCCGCACCGGGGCGGCCACCGAGCGCAGCCCCTCCTCCAGTTCCTGGTCGACGAGGGCGTGTCCCTGCCGCCGTACGCGCAGGATTTCCGCGCGCAGGGCCCGGGGGGTGACGAGGGTGCGCGGGGTGAGCGGGCTGAGGTCCGCGCGGGCGAGGCGGGTGTCGAGCTCCTCGTCGGGAAGGGCGGCCAGTAGCACCCGGCCGACGGAGGTGACATGGGCCGGGAAGCGGGTGCCCACCGTGATCGTCGCGGACATGATGCGGCGGGTGGGGACCCGGGCGACGTAGACGACGTCGTCGCCGTCGAGGACGCACAGCGAGGACGACTCCCCCACGTCCGCGGCGAGTTGTTCGAGGTGCGGCAGGCACAGCTGGGGCAGCGTCAGGCCGGCGAGGTAGGCGTAGCCGAGTTCCAGCACGCGCGGGGTGAGCCGGAAGAGACGGCCGTCGCAGTGGACGTAGCCGAGGTCGGCGAGGGTGAGGAGCAGACGGCGGGCGGCGGCGCGGGTGAGGCCGCAGGCGCGGGCGACCTCGCTGAGCGTGCGCGCGGGGTGCTCGGCGTCGAAGGAGCGGATGACGGCGAGGCCCCGCTCGAAGGACCTCACGAAGTGCGCTGCGCGGCCAGTGCTGGACAACCGGCGCCTCCACATTGTCAACGATTTCGTCAGCCAACCCATTGACCCGGTCGAACGCGTGGTTCTACGTTCCCTGCACGCCAGTTGAGCACTACTGTGCGGGGTGCGCACAGCCTGTCGGAACACCTTTGTCTGCACAGGAGGAGCCATGCGTCGTCTGCTCGCCGGTCTCGCGGCCGGCACCTTCCTGCTCGCCACGGCGGCCTGTGGCTCGTCCGACGACTCCGGTCCGTCGGACAAGGGCACGTCGTCGGGGGGCACCACCACCGTCAAGCTCGGTCTCATTCCCATCGTCGACGTGGCACCCGTCTACCTGGGCGTGCAGAAGGGCTTCTACGAGAAGCAGGGCCTGAAGCTGTCGATCACGACCGCGCAGGGCGGCGCGGCGATCGTGCCGGGCGTCGTCAGCGGCCAGTTCCAGTTCGGCTTCAGCAACATGACCTCCCTCATGGTCGCGCAGTCCAACAGCGTGCCCGTGAAGGCCGTCGCCAACGGCATCGCCTCGACCGGCGTGCAGGGGAACGACTTCGGCGCGATCACGGTGAAGAAGGGCAGCGCGCTGAAGTCCGCGAAGGACCTGGAGGGCAAGAAGGTCGCCATCAACACCCTGAAGAACATCAACGAGACCGCGGTACGCGCCTCGGTGCGCACCGCGGGCGGCGATCCGGACAAGGTGAAGTTCGTCGAGCTGCCCTTCGACCAGATGCCGGCCGCCCTCGACGGCGGGCAGATCGACGCCGCGATGGTGGTCGAGCCCGCCCTCGCCACCGTCAAGAGCCAGGGCGGCGTGGAGATCGCCTCGCCCCTGGTCGACGTCGCCGCGAACCTCACCGTCGCCATGTACTTCACCTCGGCGCAGTACGCGCAGCAGAACCCGGCCGTGGTGAAGAAGTTCCAGCAGGCCACGGCCGAGTCCCTCGCCTACGCCGACGCCCACCCGGACGAGGTCCGGCAGATCGTCACCACGTACACCAAGATCCCGGCCGCGGTGCTGGAGCAGGTGACGCTGCCGAAGTGGCCCGCCGAGGCGAACCGCTCCTCCATCGAGGCGCTGAAGGAACTGGGCGACGAGGACGGCCTGTTCAAGGCGGACCCCGACCTGGACGAGCTGCTTCCGTGAGGGGCGGCAACGCCGCGCTCGGCGCGGCCGGGCTCGCGGCCTTCCTCGCCCTGGGCGAGGCGGTGCCGCGGCTCGGCCTGGTCAAGGAGGCCTACTTCCCGCCGACGAGCCGCATCCTCGCGGCCCTCGGTGACGAACTCGCCGACGGCGCCTTCTGGACGGCCCTCGGCGACACCCTCACCGGCTGGGCCCTGGGCCTGGCGCTCGCGGTCGCCGCGGGCGTCGTCGCCGGGGTGGTGATCTCCGTCGTCCCGTACCTGCGCGAGGGCACGGCCTCGACGATCGAGTTCCTGCGCCCGATCCCGTCCGTCGCCCTGATCCCGCTGGCCGTGCTGCTGTACGGCACCGAACTGCGCTCGGTCCTCCTCCTGGTCGTCTATGCCTCCTTCTGGCAGGTCCTCATCCAGGTCCTGTACGGCGTCCAGGACGTCGACCCGGTCGCCGAGGAGACGGCCCGCTCCTACGGCCTCGGCCCCTGGGCGCGCGTGCGGCACGTGCTGTGGCCGACCGCGCTGCCCTACGTCATGACCGGGGTGCGGCTCGCGGCGGCGGTCGCGCTGATCCTCGCCGTCACCGCCGAACTGGTCATCGGCGCACCGGGACTGGGCGCCCGCATCGCGGTCGCGCAGACCTCGCAGGCGGTGCCCGAGATGTACGCGTTGATCGTCGTCGCGGGTCTGCTCGGCCTGCTGATCAACGTCGGGGCGCGAGCGGTGGAGCGCCGGGCGCTGGGCTGGCACCAGTCGGTGCGCGGGGAGGTGGCGGTGTGAGACGGCTGCTGCTCCGGCCGGTGCTGGTGCTCGCCCTGCCGGCCGTGCTGGTCGCCGTCTGGTGGGCGGCGTCCGCGCACAGCACCGACGTGTACTGGCCGCCCCTGCGGACGATCCTGGAGACCTTCCCCGACGTGTGGACGGGCGAGCGGCTGCGCGCGGACGTCCTGCCGAGCGTGCTGCGGCTGGCGGGCGGCTACGCGCTGGCGGCCGTGGCGGGGGTCGCGCTGGGCACCGTCATCGGGTCCTACCGGCGGGTGCGGGCGGTGTGCGAGCCGGTCCTGGAGTTCCTGCGGGCGGTGCCGCCGCCGGTCCTGGTGCCGGTCATCATGCTGTTCGCAGGCATCGGCGACACCATGAAGGTCGTGGTGATAGCGGCCGGCTGCGTGTGGCCGGTCCTGCTCAACACCGTCGAGGGCGTGCGGGCGGTGGACCCGGTGATGGCGGAGACGGCCCGCTCGTACGGCATCACGGGCGTGGCGCGGCTGCGGGACCTGGTGCTGCGCTCGGCGAGTCCGCAGATCTTCGCGGGCCTGCGCCAGGCGCTGTCCATCGGGATCATCCTGATGGTCATCAGCGAGATGTTCGCCGCCAGCAACGGCCTCGGCTTCACCATCGTGCAGTTCCAGCGCGGCTTCGCCATCCCGGACATGTGGACCGGGATCCTGCTGCTCGGCCTGCTCGGCTTCGTCCTGTCGGTCCTCTTCCAGCTGGTCGAGCGGCGGATGCTCGGCTGGTACCACGGTCTGCGCGCCGCCACCCGGCGCTCCCGGTGACGTCCTCGAACGGTGACGTCCTCGGACGGTGCCGTCCTCGAACGGTTCGAAAGGGCAGGGCATGCTCGACGTACGCGGCCTGAAGAAGGTCTACGAGGGTTCCGGGCGGCGGGTGGAGGCGGTGCGCGACCTCACCTTCACCGTCGCCGACGGTGAACTGGTCTGTCTCGTCGGCCCGTCGGGCTGCGGCAAGACGACCCTGCTGAAGTGCATGGGCGGCCTGATGACGCCGACGTCCGGCGAGGTCTTCCTGGAGGGCCGGAAGGTGACCGGGCCGCCGCCCGGGATGGCGTTCGTGTTCCAGGAGTACGGGCGGAGCCTCTTCCCGTGGATGCGGGTCGGCGAGAACGTCGGACTCCCGCTGAAGCAGAAGGGGCTGGGCAAGGCGCGGCGGCGGGAGCTGGTGGCCGACGCGCTGGAGTCGGTCGGGCTGGCGGACGCCGCCTCCGCGTACCCCTGGCAGCTGTCGGGCGGCATGCAACAGCGGGTGGCGATCGCGCGGGCGCTCGCCTACGAGCCCCGGGTGCTGCTGATGGACGAGCCGTTCGCGGCCGTCGACGCCCAGACCCGCGCCGACCTGGAGGACCTCGTGCGGGGCCTGTGGCGGGAGCGCGGCATCACGATCCTGTTCGTCACCCACGACATCGACGAGGCCGTCTACCTGGGCGAGCGGGTCGTCGTCCTGTCCGCCTCGCCGACCGTCGTCCAGGAGCAGCTGAAGGTCGATCTGCCCCCGGAGCGCGACCAGTTGCACACCCGCGTCGCCCCGCGCTTCGCCGAGCTGCGCACCCATGTGTGGGAGCAGATCCAGGCGGCGAAGCGCGGGGCGTCCGGCCGGCCGGACGCGAAGGACACCGCCCCGGCCGTACCGCTCGCGAAGGGCGCGGCTCCGGCGGACCCGCTCGCCAAGGGCACGGTCCCGGCGGACCCGCCTCCGGCACCGCACTGAGCCGGCCGGCGGACCGGAGCGCCGTCGGCGACCTGAACGCCGACGGTGCCCGGTCAGACCTCGGGGGCGGGAACCACGCTGAGGTGCGCCGCGCTCCGGCGCGGGCGGCGGCGTGCCCGGCGCGGCGTGGGCGCGGGCGCCTCGCGCAGCACCATCGTCAGCCGCGTGTACCCCAGGTCCTGAAGCGTCCTGGGGGTGTCGGCGACGATACGGCACTGGGTGGCGCCCCAGCGCGGGTCCGGGTGCAGCAGGGGCCGGACCGCTCCGTCGTGCTCGACGGCCTCCTCGCCGACCGCGCGGATCCAGTGCGGCAGGCCCTCCCGGTAGGCGGCCTCCATGAGCGGGTCCTGCGCGATCTCCCGGCGGATCGCCTGGAGCCCGTGGTCATGGCCGTACCGTTCGACGGCCGCCGAGAAGCGGGCCATCATCGGCAGGCACCAGCTGGACTCGTGGTCGCCGAGGACCGACGGCGCGTCGGGGTGGAAGAGCACGAACCGGAGGAAGTTGTCGCCCGGCAGGGCCGTCGGGTGCGGGCCCATCTCCCGGAAGAGTGTCCGGAAAGCGGTGTTGGCCAGGACGACGTCCCAGCGGTGGTCCAGGACGACGGACGGGAAGGGGACGGCTTCCAGGTACCCGGCGTAGTCCTGGAGGTAGGCCTGGGTCTCGGAACCGTCGGGGACGGGCCGCGGTACCGACCGCTGCCCACCTGCCTGATACGCCATCGGGAGGTCACCCCTCTTGCCTGTGCCGCCTGCACGCGGCGCCCTGATCCTGGTACCCCGCCGCGACGCATGTCAACTATCGTGGCATTCCACGCTCGTTGACGGCTGAAATTGGCCACAGTTGTGGCGAGACCTGGATGAGAGTTCGAAGAACCCGCTACCCTCCGGTCAGTTCACGGCGATCGTGTAATGCCTGTGAAGGGGTCGGAGAGACGTAGGAGACCTGTCGGTGACGGATGGCTTCGAGGTTCCGGGCGCCACGGCGACGGTGCTGCTGTCGGCCGTCGTCGCCCGTGTCACCGCACTCGCCGACCGGCTGGGCGTGCCGTACCCGGAGGTCTTCGACACCGGACGGCTGTCCATCGCCTCCGGGGTCCCCGAGTCCGTGGTCAAGGCCCTGCTGAGCGGCCGGCCGGCCGGCGAACCGGATGTGCAGGCCCGCTTCCTGCAACGCCTGGACCTGCTGCGCCGCACCCGGCTCAAGCCCAACGGGCGCAAGTACACCCAGCAGGAGATCGCCGACGGCGCCGGCATGTCACGGCAGCAGGCGGGCGCCCTCATCAACGGCGACCGCCGCCCCACGATGGAGCACTGCGACGCCCTCCAGCGCTTCTTCCGCGTCCACGCCGGCTTCCTCACGGCCGAGGACCCCGAGGCACTCGCGGGCGCCCTCCAGCACGTCGAGCAGGAACTGCTGCAGAAGCTCGCCGCCCGGGAGGCGGCCGCGGCCGCCCAGGACCCGCTGGAGCGGCTGCTTCAGGACCACGGCGTGCGCGGAATCGCCTGGCGGGCCGCGCAGCTGCCCACCGACCAGCACCGCGACAAGGTCGCCGAGTGGCTGGACATGCTCCTGGAGAGCGTGAAGCGGCCCGAGTCGTGATCCGGGGGATAACTGTGGGCATCGGCAAGGACATGCGCCGCCTGCGCGACGAGCTGGTCGGGGAGCTCACCCTCCCGGCCCCCGCCGCACCGGCCGACCTGTACACCGCCCTGTGCGACGGCATGAGCAGACGCCGCGGCCGCCCCGTCCACTTCCGTACGGCGGCCTTCCCGCCCGGCACCGCCAGCGGGCTGTGGCTCGACATGGCCGACCAGGACCTCGTCGTCATCGAGGAACGCACCGCGCCCGACCACCAGTTGGTGATCCTCGGCCATGAGCTGTGGCACATGAAGGCGGGTCACTGCAGCCACCACGTCGAGGGCGCCGCCGTCGCGGCCCGGCTGCTCCACGACGGCGCGGACCTCCAGGCGACGGTCCACAAGGTCGCCGCCCGTACCCGCTTCGACCTGGCCGACGAGCGCGACGCCGAACGCTTCGGCCTGCTGCTGGCCAGCAAGTGCCGTACGTGGCTCGCGGGCCCGGTGGCGCACGAGCGGGCCCGGCGGGACCACCTGGCGGGCCGGATCGGGGCGTCGCTGGGCTACCTGGGACGGCAGGAGCGGGGCGGAGCCTGAGCCGGGCGGAGCCTGAGCCGGGCGGAGCCTGAGCGGGGCGGCCCGGCGCGCTCCGAGGAGCCGGACCGGACGGCCCGGCGCGCCGCCCCGATGAGTCGATCCGTCGGCACGGCGCGGCGCGTTCCGACGGGGCTCCCCCGCGGACCGGTGTCCGGCCCTCAGGTGGCACCGCGGTCGCCGGCCTCCCGCACCCGACGGCCGTCGGCCGCGAGTGACGGGTCCGCGCCGAACCCGCCCCCGCGCAGCAGGGCGCGCCAGCGGTCGCGGCTCCAGTCGGCCGGGGCGGTGGTACGGGTGAACTCCTCGACGACGGAGCGGAACCGGGCGGGGTCGGTGTGGAACGGGAAGTGGCCGGCGCCCTCGAAGATCTCCAGCCGGCTGCCCGGCATCGCCTCGTGCGCCCGGTGGGCGTGCCGGACCGGTACCACGCTGTCCCGGTCGCCCCACAGCAGCAGGGTCGGCAGACCGGCGGTCAGGTAGCAGCGGTCCAGCATCGTCACCACCTGGCCGCGCCAGTCGACCACCGCGCGCAGGGTCCGTACGAACGCGTCGCGCGACGTGCCGTCCGGCAGGGCGTCGACGAGGGTGAGCAGTTCCGGGGCGTCCTGGCCCAGACCGGTGTCCAGGAGCCTCAGCAGACGGACGGCGAGTCCCAGCGGAAGGCGCATCCCGGGCAGCCGCAGCGCGGACAGCGCCAGCGGGGCGCCGGGCAGCGAGACCAGCCGCAGGGCGGGGTTGACCTCCCGGCCCACACCCCCCGCGCTGACGAGGACGAGGCGTTCGGTGCGCTCCGGGAACTGGTAGGCGAACTGCATGGCCACGCCCCCGCCGAGCGAGTGGCCGACCAGGGTCGCCGAGTCGACGCCGAGGGTGGTGAGCAGATCGCGCAGGCCGTTGGCGTACGCGGCCACCGAGTAGTCGGCGCGCGGCTTGTCGGAGGCGCCGTGGCCGAGCAGGTCGGGGGCGATGACGGTATGGGTGCGGGCGAGGCCGGGGAGCACGTCGGCCCAGGTCGCCGAGGAGTCGCCGATGCCGTGGATCAGGACGAGCGCCGGACCGTCGCCCGCCATGCGGAAGGCCCGCCGGTAGCCGTGCACGACACGGTGGTGCACGCCCGGCTCGCCGTCGCCCACCCGGCGCAGCCGTGTGCCGTGCGCCGGCCGGCGCCTCGGGACGTCGGTCACCGGCCGCCTCCCCTCGCCCTGGCCGCCGGCGGTCGCCCACAGCCCTCCGTTCCAGCGTAGGAGCCGTTTTCCCCGGGGGGTTACGCCGAGGTTTCACCTCCGCTAAGCGGGCGAACCGGCGCGGGACGGGACCGCATTGTCAGTGGTGGACGGCAAGCTGGGGGGTGCGCCGCCGCACGGGGGCGTACGCGCCGTCAGGGCGCGGGGGAGACGACGCCGACGCGGGGAGAGCCGACCGATGCCCACTGCCGTACTGACCGACCGCGAGCGCACCGCCGTCCAGGCCTATCTGCGGCTGCTGCACACCGTCCGGGCCGCCTTCGACGACGACGGTTCCGGCCCGCCGCACGACCGGCTGCCGCCCGTCGTCCCGCCCGCCGTCCTGGCCGAGGCCGAACAGGCCCTGCGGGCCGCCGGTCTGACGGGCAACGAGGAGGAGTTCTTCCGGCTGCTGCACAGCTGGTGCCCCGAGAGGTGAGCGGGCGGGCGCGGACGGCGCCGGGGCCGCGGGCCGCCGCCCTAGGCGTGCGGCACCGTGATCGCGGTCGCCACCAGCCCGCGCCCCACGGCCCAGCGGCCGTCGAAGTGCGCCAGCCGGCGGCCGCCGACCACGGGGCCGGGGACCAGGAGCCGGGCCCGGAAGGTGCCCCGTGCGCCGTCCTCGAGGCCGGCGTCGATCTCGATGTCGGCCTCGCTGAAGTCCAGCCACTCGCGGGTGAGGGGGAACCACGCCTTGTAGACGGACTCCTTGGCGCTGAACAGCAGCCGGTCCCAGTGCACCTCGGGCCGGTCCGCCGCCAGCCGGCGCAGCCGCTCCGCCTCCGCGGGCAGGGCGACGGCGGACAGCACGCCCTCGGGCAGCGGCTGGTGCGGCTCGGCGTCGATACCGAGCGAGGCCAGGTCGGCGACGCGCACCAGGGCCGCGGCGCCGTAGCCGTCGCAGTGGGTCATGCTGCCCGTCAGACCGGCCGGCCACCGCGGGGCACCCCGCTCGCCGGGCAGCACGGCCTGCGCGGACACACCGAGCTTCTCCATGGCGCGCCGCGCACAGGAGCGTACGACGGTGAACTCGCGGCGGCGCTTGGCGACGGCCCGCGCCACGACCGCCTCCTCCTCCGGGTACAGCGGCCCGTGACCGAACTCGGCGACGCCCTCGTCGCCGTGGGCCTCCACGGCGACGACCGTGTCCGGCAGCAGTTCCTCGATCACACGGCACCGTCCTGGGCGGGCAGGACGCGGCGGAGCCGGCCCGGCGGCTGCGCGCGCTTGCGCCACTCACGGGGGTAGCCCACCGACACCTCCTCGAAGCGGACCCCCTCGTGCCAGGTGGTCCGCGGGATGTGCAGATGGCCGTAGACCATGGCCTCGACGCGGAAGCGGCGGTGCCAGTCGGCGGTCAGCCGGGTGCCGCACCACATGGCGAACTCGGGGAAGTACAGGACGTCCGTCGGGTGCCGGTCCAGCGGATAGTGGTTGACCAGGACCGTCGGCAGGTCCTCGGGGAGGGCGGCGAGCCGTCGCTCGGTCTCGGCGACCCGCGCCCGGCACCAGTCCTCCCGGGTCGGATACGGATCGGGGTGCAGCAGGTACTCGTCGTTGCACACCACGCCGGTGCCGTGCGCGTAGGCCAGGCCCTCCTCCTTGGTGGCGCAGCCGGGCGGCAGGAACGAGTAGTCGTACAGCAGGAACAGCGGGGCGACCGCCACCGGGCCGCCGGGGCCCTCCCACACCGGGTACGGGTCCTCGGGGGTCGTCACGCCCAGCTCGCGGCAGAGGTCCACCAGGTGCTCGTAACGGGCCACTCCCCGGAGGGTGACCGTGTCCTTCGGATGGGTCCACAGTTCGTGGTTGCCGGGGGCCCAGACGACCTTGGCGAAGCGGCTCGCGAGCGTCTTGAGCGTCCAGCCGATGTCGGCCACGCTCTCCGAGACGTCCCCGGCCACGATCAGCCAGTCGTCGTCGGAGTCCGGGACCATCCGCTCGACCAGGGCCCGGTTCTCGGGATACCCGATGTGCAGATCACTGATGGCCAGCAGCTGTCCGGCACCACCGGCCGTCGACGTCACGTCCGACCCCCCGTCCCGCTCGGGCACGCGCGCCCCCGGCGGACGCGCGAACGCCACCACGACAGCACATTCGCGCGCGCGGGACAAGGACACCCCGGCGGGCGGCCCGGCCGGCGGCCCGGCGCGCCCCTTACCCGACCGGGCCGCGAACGTGAACATGATCGGAAAATCCGTAACACGCGCGTTGCACGCCGCACCCTCGGGAAGCCGTATGATCGCCCCAACACCTCCGCTTTGAACGCCCCTTCGCACGGGGCGCTTTGGTGTCCCTCCCTCCACCCTGCCCGGGCACGGGCCCGCTCCGCCCTGCCCGCGAACCGTGAAAGGCGGCCCGCATGGTCTCTCGCGTACGCGTCTGGCTCAACCGCACGTACGCGGAGAACGTGTTCTTCATGGATCAGCTGCGGCGAAATCCCAGTGATCGGGCCGTCGAGATCCACGCCACGCACGGGGACGCCGACTCCCCCGTGCTGGCCGCCGCCGACACCGCCGACCTGGAGCCGGAGGGCCTGTCCCCGGCCGCGTACGTGGAGTACGCGCTCGACCAGTGCGCCCGCCGCGGCATCGACGTGTTCGTGCCCCGGCTGCACCAGGCGGCGATCGTGGCGCACCGCGCCGACTTCGCGGCGGCCGGTACGGCGCTGCTGGCGCCGACCCCCGAGGCCGTGGCCGTCTTCGAGGACAAGGTGGTCGCCTACGAGGCCGTCCAGGCGATCGGCGTCCCCGTGCCGCCGTGGTGGCGGGTGCGGACCGCCGACCAACTCCTCGCCGCCGTCGAGGAGTTGGAGGCGGCCGGGCACAAGGCGTGCTTCAAGCCCGCCTCCGGCGCGGGCGGGGTCGGCTTCCGCGTGATCACGCGTGCCCCCTTCTCCCTCATGCACCTCAGCGGCTTCCCGACGCCGTACGTGCAGCTCGACATGGTCGTCGAGGCGCTCCGGCAGGCCGACGAGCCGGTGGACTGGCTGGTCATGCCGCGGCTGGAGCAGCCCGAGGTGTCCGTGGACTGCCTCACCGGCCCCGACAACCTGGTCCGTCTCGCCATCGGCCGCACCAAGAACGGCCGCCGCCGCGGTTTCACTCTCCAGGACCAGTGGCTGGAGCCGGCCCGGTTGATCGCCGAGGGCTTCGGGCTGCACTACCTGTCCAACATCCAGTTCCGGATGTTCGGCGAGCGGCCGGTGCTGATGGACGTCAACACGCGTCCGGCCGGGGGGCTGCACCAGCTCTCCCTCTGCGGCGTCAACGCCCCGTGGGCCGCCGTGCAGCTGGCGCTCGGCGAGGACCCCGGGGACATCGTGCCGCCGTTCCTGGGGCAGGACTACACGGTGGTGTCGGGCCCGCGCCCGCTGCGGCCGGTCTCGCTCCCGCAGCAGCGGGTCGAGGACACGGAGACGCTGCTTCCGACGGTGCCCGCACCGGTCGGCACCGTCGGGGACCAGACCCCGGCGTCGACGGCGCCCGCGGCAGCTGCGGCATCGGCGGCGGCGGAGGCTCTGCCGCTCTGACGTCGCAGGACCGAGCGTCACGCGCCGAGGTCACACGGCGGGGGCGTACAGCGGAAATCCCCCGGACTCGGATCCGGGGGATTTTTTTCCGCTCGGGGTGTATCAGGGCCCGGGTCGCGTGCTCTTAACGGTGTAACACCGAAGGCCCACGGAGGAACGACGGGGAGCACGGGGGCTCCGTGGGAGCAAGGGGACCGACGGGGGAATCGGGAACCTACGGGGGAAATCGGGGATCGACGGGGGATCCCCGGGGGAACGGGGGACGGGTCGGTCGGCCGCTGTCACGGGGAGCGACCGACCGGCCCGATGCGTACGGCGCCGGGGCCGATGTGGGCGGCCCCGGGCCGACACGACCTCACTCCGGCCTCCGCGTGGGGACTTGAGCCCGAGCATGCGGACTCGGGCCGCCGCGCGCGGACTCAGGAGCGCCTCTTCAGGCGCAGCGTCAGGATCTGGAACGGCCGCAGGGCGACCGCGACGGTGCCGCCCGCGCTGTCCGCTCCGGCCCGCACCTCCGCCTCCGCCTTCACCTCCGCCTCCGTCCCGCCCGGCGCGTCGTCGAGCGGCCGTTCGAGCAGGTCGGTGACCTCGACGCCGGCCAGCGGGAACCCGGTGCGCAGGACGCCCCGGGCGCGGCCGCCGCGGGACTCGTACAGCCGCACCACCACGTCACCCGACGCGTCGTCGGCGAGCTTGACCGCCTCCACGGTGACGCCCGCGCCGTCCACGGAGACGACCGGCGCGGGCGCGCCCGCCGCGTCGGCCACGCGCAGCGGGAGGTTGAGGGCGTAGCCCTCGGCGACGGCGTCCTCGATGCTCGCGCCGGGCAGCAGCGCGTAGGTGAGGCGGTGCCGGCCCTGGTCGGCCCCGGGGTCCGGGACGCGCGGGGCGCGGACCAGGCTGAGGCGGACCGTGGTGGTGGTGCCGCCGTCCTCGCGGACCGTGCGGGAGACGTCGTGGCCGTACGTCGAGTCGTTGATCACCGCGACGCCGTAGCCGGGTTCGCCGAGGTGCACCCAGCGGTGGCCGGAGACCTCGAAACGGGCCGCCTCCCAGGTGGTGTTGGTGTGGGTGGGGCGCTGGACGTGGCCGAACTGGATCTCGGCGGAGGAGTGCGCGGCCCGGATGTCGACGGGGAAGGCCGCCTTGAGGATCTTCTCCGTCTCGTGCCAGTCGATGTCGGTGGCGATGTCGACGCGGGGGCTGCCCGCGCGGACGGTGACGGTCTGGGTGATCGTCGAGCCCTTGCCGAAGGAACGGGTGACGCGGATCGCGCCGACGAGGGGGTCGTCGTCGGTGACGGTCACCGAGTCCGCCGCCAGCAGGTCGGTGTAGCGGTTGTGGTAGTGCCGGTCGATGTCCCAGGCGTCCCAGTGGTTGGGGAGGTCGGTGTGCAGGCGCAGCAGGTTGCCCGGCCCGGCGAGGACCTCGCGGTCCGCCCGCAGGTCGTACACGGACGCCAGGGTGCCGTCCTCCGCCACCTCCACCCGCACCAGGCCGTTGTCGAGGACGCGCCCGTCGACCGTGACCGGGTGCGGCGGTCCGGCGTCGGTGAGGGGCGCGCTGCCGCCCGCGGGCACGGCCACGTGGACCGGTGTGCCGTCGGCCGTGCGGACCACCTCGGCGCGGTCGTACGGGCTCGTGTTGAACACCCGTGGCCCGCCGGCGCCGAGCGCGGCGACCGCCTCGGCCGTCAGCGCCTCCAGTTCCTCGGCCACGCGCGCGTACTCGGCCTCCGCCTCCCGGTGCACCCAGGCGATCGACGACCCCGGCAGGATGTCGTGGAACTGGTGCAGCAGCACCGTCTTCCACAGGCGGTCCAGCGTCCCGTACGGGTAGGCGTAGCCCGGCGCGTTCAGGGCGGCCGTGGTCGCCCACAGCTCGGCCTCGCGCAAGAGGTGCTCGCTGCGCCGGTTGCCCTGCTTGGTGCGGGCCTGGGAGGTGTAGGTCGCGCGGTGCAGCTCCAGGTAGAGCTCGCCGTTCCAGACGGGGGCGTTCGGGTACTCCTCGCGGGCCTTGGCGAAGAAGTCGTCGGGGTGTTCGACGACGACCTTGGGCGAGCCCTCCAGGTCGGCGAGCCGGCGCGCGCGTTCCATGATCTCGCGGGTGGGGCCGCCGCCGCCGTCGCCCCAGCCGAACGGCGCCAGCGAGCGCGTACCGGCGCCCTTCTCGGCGTAGTTGCGCACCGCGCGGTCCATCTCCTCGCCGCTGAAGCGGGCGTTGTAGGTGTCGATGGGCGGGAAGTGGGTGAAGATGCGGGTGCCGTCGATGCCCTCCCACCAGAAGGTGTGGTGGGGGAAGGTGTTCGTCTGGTTCCAGGAGAGCTTCTGGGTGAGGAACCACTCGTTGCCGGCGAGCCGGGCGAGCTGCGGGTAGGCGGCGGTGTAGCCGAAGGAGTCCGGCAGCCAGACGCCCTTGGTCTCGATGCCGAAGTGCTCGAGGAAGAACCGCTTGCCGTGGACGAGCTGGCGGGCGAGGGCCTCGCCGCCGGGCAGGTTGCCGTCGGCCTCCACCCACATGCCGCCGACCGGCGCCCACTGGCCCTTCTTCACCGACTCCTGGATGCGGGACCAGACGTGCGGGTAGTGGTCGCGCACCCACGCGTACTGCTGGGCCTGGGAGCAGGCGAAGACGAAGTCGTCGTACTCGTCGGCGAGCGCGGTGACGTTGGAGAAGGTGCGCGACGTCTTGCGCTTGGTCTCGCGGATCGGCCACAGCCAGGCGGAGTCGATGTGGGCGTGGCCGACGCCGGACAGGGTGTGCGCGCCGGCGTGGGCGGGGCGGGCCAGGACGGGGGCGAGCACCGCGCGGACGGCCGCGGCGCTGCCGGGGACGTCGTCCAGGTCGAGGGCGTCCATGGCCCGGTCGAGGGCGTGCAGGATCTCGTGACGGCGCGGCTCGTGCTCGCCGAGGTGGGCCATGAGGTCGCGCAGGACCTGGAGGTCGAGGTCGAGGTGGAAGACCTCCTCGTCGAGGACGGCGAGGTCGGCGCGGCGGAAGGTGTACAGCGGGCGGTCGCCCGCCGTCAGGACGTCGCCGAGCGGGGTCGGGGCCGCGAAGCCGGCGGCCAGGATGTCGGGGTTGGAGGCCGCCTCGACCAGGTAGTCGACCCGCTCCCCGCCGGCCGCCGGGCGGGCGACCGGCACGTACCGGTTGAGGGGGTTGACCGCCTTCAGGGGCCGGCCGTCGGGCAGGTGGACCAGCGCCTCGGCCTGGTTGCCGGGCCAGCCGCCCGTGAACCCGAGGTCGATGACCGCCTCGACCCGCCTCCCGGCCCACTCGGCGGGCACCCGGCCGCGCATGCGGAACCAGGTGGTGCCCCAGGGCGGGCCCCAGGGGGTGTCCATGGCGAAGGGTGCGTACGGCGCGGCCGCGGCCTCCTCGAAGGGCACCGGTTCCCCGGGCGCCTGCCAGGCCTCGACGTCGAGGGGAACGGCGGCCGCGTAGAGCGCGGGCTGGATGCGCTGGGTGTGGGCGCGTTCGACGCGGTCCTCGATCCGGCGGCGTTCGTCGTGCATGGGGTCTCCAGGGAGGGAGCGGGCGGAGGGCGGCTCGTAGGGAGGCACGAAGGGCGAGCCCGGAGGGGAAAGCGCTTTCCCTACCGGTGCCTAAGGTAGGCCAAGCCCGGATGTACGGCGGTGTATCCGTCCACGAGCCGGCGGGCCACGCCGACCGAGTCGACCAGCGGGTGCAGCGCGAAGGCCTTCACCGCGGTGGCCCGGGAGCCGGACTCCGCGGCGGCGAGCACCTCCCGCTCGACCGCCTTCACCGAGCAGACCAGGCCGGTGGCGTGGCCGGGCAGCGGGGCCGCGGCCACCGGGTGCGCCCCGTTGGCGTCGACCAGGCAGGGAACCTCGATCACGGCCTCGGAGTCCAGCGCCGCGAGCGTGTTCCGGTTGCGGACGTTGAGGATCAGGGTGGTGCGCTCGTCGCGGGCGATGGCCCGCATCAGGGCGAGGGCCACCTTCTCGTAGCCGCCGGAGAGGTCGTCGGCCTCGCGCTCCCCCGCGCCGGCCGTCTCCCGGTTCTCGGCCATGTAGGTGGCCTCCCGCTCGGCGCGGGTGCGGTCCCAGGCGGGCAGCGCGGCCGCGGCCGGGTCGCGCATCTCCTCGTAGAAGCGGGCCTGCTGGTCGCGCAGGAAGGCGCCCCGGGTCCGCTCGGCCTCCCGGTAGGCGCGGACGGCCTCCCGGTTGAAGTAGTAGTAGTGCAGGTACTCGTTGGGGACCGCGCCGAGCGAGCGGAGCCAGTCGGCGCCGAACAGTCTGCCTTCCTCGAAGGAGCCGAGCAGGTCGGGGTCGGCGAACAGCCGCGGGAGTTCGTCGCGGCCGGCCACGCGCAGGCCGCGCACCCAGCCCAGGTGGTTGAGGCCGACGTAGTCGACGAAGGCGTCGCGCGGGTTCGCGCCGAGCACCCGGGCGAGACGGCGGCCGAGGCCGACCGGGGAGTCGCAGATGCCGATGACGCGGTCGCCCAGGTGACGGGACATGGCCTCGGTGACGAGGCCGGCCGGGTTGGTGAAGTTGATGACCCAGGCGTCGGGGGCGAGGCGGGCGACGCGCCGCGCGATGCCGACGGCGACGGGGACCGTCCGCAGGCCGAAGGCGATGCCCCCGGCGCCGACCGTCTCCTGCCCGAGGACACCCTCGGCGAGGGCCACGCGTTCGTCGTCGGCGCGGCCCTGGAGGCCGCCGACGCGGATCGCGGAGAAGACGAAGGCGGCGCCGCGCAGGGCCTCGTCCAGGTCGGTCGTGGTGGTCACGCGGGGGGCGTCCGGCACACCGGCCGCCTGCTCGGCCAGCACCCGGGCGACCGCGTGCAGCCGGCCCGCGTCCAGGTCGTGCAGGACGACGTCGGTGACCCGGCCCTCGGCGCGGTCGGTGAGGAGCGCTCCGTACACGAGCGGCACGCGGAACCCGCCACCGCCCAGAATCGTCAGTTTCACGCCTGCACCTTTCCCACCGGGAGCACCTCGCACCCCGCCTCGCCATGACCGGCCGCCCGGAAGGGGGCCGCTCGCCTCGTTCGTCGCCAGCCGCCGGGGAGGGGGCCGCGCGGCCGCGTCCATCAGCGGCCGCCGGGAAGGGGCCGCGCGCCACGTCCATCCGCCCGGCCACCACGACCATCCGCCAGGCCACCACGACCGCCCACCGGCGCGGCGATCACCGCCGGGCCCTGGCCACCACAGCCAAACCGACCAGTCCGGGCCACCACAGCCAGGCCGACCGGCCCAGACCACTCCAGCCGAACCTCCACGTCTACGACCCCTCGCAGGACGGATCGGTGGCGGCGTCGCTCCACCGGCACGCCGTGAACGCTACTCGTTGTCCCCGGTCAGGGCCATGGTCACCGTCGCCGGGCCGCCTTCTCTGCCATGCCGGGGCTTCAGGGTGGGTTCACCGGGGAGTTCCGGTGCCGGGCGATCCTCCGGCATGTGCACGACGGACGACCGGCCGGGTACGGAGCCGCCGGGCTCCCCGACGGCCGTGGCACCGCCGTCGGCGCCCCCGCGCATGTCGAAAGAGAGTCATGACCGAGCAGCAGCTGCCCGTCTGGGCCGACCCGTCCGTCTCCCCCGCCGCCCTCGACCCGCAGGGCGCCTCCAGGCGCCGGCTCCTGCGGGCCGCGGGCCTGTTCGGTGCCTCGTTCGCGCTCGGGTCGGCCACCGCGGCGCCCGCGTCGGCCGCCGGACGGCACCTCGGCGGTGAGGACCCGCGGCTGGCCTACCTCGTCGGCGACCACCACGTCCACTCCGTCTACAGCCACGACGCCAAGTACACGTTCTCGCAGCTGGCCGCGGCGGGCGCCGGGTACGGGCTCGACTGGATGGTGTTCACCGAGCACTCCAACGTCGGGCACGCCCGGTACGGGGCGCCGCTGGAGCACGACGACATCGTCAGGGCCCGCGCGGAGAACCCCCGCCAGCTGATCTTCCAGGGCCTGGAGTGGTACATCCCGGCCGCCGAGCACGCCACGGTCTTCGCCGCCCCCGGTCCGCACGAGGTCGACCTGCTCACCCGGTTCGAGAACGCCTACGACGGCAAGCTCCTCGGGTACACGGAGGGCGCCGCCGGCGCCGCGGACACCGCCCGCTACGAGGCCCACGCCGTCGCGGCCCTCCGCTGGCTCGCCGAGCAGCGGCGCACCGGCTACGTCGACGACGTCCTCGTGCTCGCCAACCATCCGATGCGCCTGGGCATCGACTCCCCGCACGAGATCCGCGGCTGGCGGGACGCGGCCCCCGGCATCGTGATCGGCATGGAGGGCGCGCCGGGCGCCCAGGGCGCGGCGATCCCGGGCCTGCGCGGCACCGCCTCCGTCCGGGGCGAGTACGAGAACAAGCCCTCCGCCCAGTCCTGGGCGGGCTACCCGGCGGACGCCTACCTCACCTACGGCGGGTTCGACTGGGCGACGGCGACGGTCGGCGGGCTGTGGGACGCGCTGCTGGCCGAGGGCGGGCTGTTCTCCGTCACCTCGAACTCCGACGCGCACCGGGTCGTCTTCGACACCCTGCGCAACGGCGACTGGCCGGCGGGCCGGACCTTCGACGACACCGGCCGGCTGCCGGACCCGGTGGACACCGGCACCGCGCAGCCCGGCAGCGACTTCTGGCCCGGCCAGTTCAGCCGCACGCACGTCGGCGTCACCCGGCACGGCTACCGCCCGGTGATGGCGGGCCTGCGCGCGGGCCGGGTCTGGGTGGACCACGGGCACCTGCTGGACGGGCTGGAGGTGCGGCTGACGCGCGAGCGCGACCACGGCCGGGGCGTCACCCTCGGCGGCCGGCTGCGGGTGCGCAGGGGTGAGCGGCTCACCCTGAGCGTCACCGTCACCACCGCCTCCCGGCCCAACCCGCAGGGAATCCTGCCGGAGTTGGCGCACGTGGACGTCATCCGCGGCGCGGTGCGCGGCCCGGCCGCCGACCGCGACGCCTGGCGGGCGCCGGACACCAGGGTCGTCGCGACCCGGGACGTCGGCGGCCGTACGGGGAGGTACACCCTGCGCGTCCCGCTGACCGCCGGCGACGAGTCCTTCTACGTACGGCTGCGCGGCAGCGACGGCAACCGGCACGGCGCCGGGTACCTGGGCGCCGCCGTCGACCCGCACGGGCCGGTCCCGCACACGCCGGGGGACGGCGACCCGTGGGCCGACACCTGGTTCTACTCCAACCCGGTCTTCGTGGACGTCGTGGGCTGAGCGCGCCCGCCGGGAGGGCTCACGCGTAGAAGCGGGCTCACGCGTAGAAGCGGGACAGGCTCCGCAGCGCCGCGGCCGGCTTCGTCCCGCCCTCGATCTCGATCGTGCCGTCGACGGTGATCTGCACGCCCCCGGGCACGTCCGCGACCTCGGTCAGCCGGGCGGCCAGGCGTACGCGTGAGCCCACCGTCACGGGGGACGGGAAGCGCACCTTGTCCAGGCCGTAGTTGACCTTCGTGGTGACGCCGCGGACGTCGAGCAGTTCGGTGAAGAGCGGGATGAAGAGGGAGAGCGTGAGGTAGCCGTGCGCGATGGGGGCGCCGAACGGGCCGTCCTTGGCGCGTTCGGGGTCCACGTGGATCCACTGGTGGTCGCCGGTGGCGTCGGCGAAGGTGTCGACGCGTTCCTGGGTGACCTCGATCCACTCGCTGGTGCCCAGGTCGCTGCCGGCCAGCTTCTTCAGTGCGTCGAGACCGTCGACGGTGATGCTCATGGAATCGTTCCTTCGTCAGGAGTCGGTGGGAGTCGGTGGGAGTCGGTGGGAGTCGGTGGGAGTTGCCGGGAAGGGCCGAGAGGTGGGAGGAGGAGTGAGGAGTCGTCAGGAGCCGTCGCCGTAGCGCCGGCGCACCCGGGACTTCAGGAGCTTGC
Organism: Streptomyces sp. NPDC003247; assembly: GCF_042888135.1. Lineage (NCBI taxonomy): Bacteria > Bacillati > Actinomycetota > Actinomycetes > Kitasatosporales > Streptomycetaceae > Streptomyces > Streptomyces sp. NPDC003247. The sequence goes on along the minus strand of NZ_JBIAPF010000012.1, from coordinate 19,132 downwards.
CGGAGGCGGTGCGCGGGAGTGCGTCCGCGACCACCGCCGACTTGGGGATCTTGTACTTGGCGAGCCGGCCGGAGAGGCCGGCCAGCACCTCGTCGGGGTCGAGCGCGGCGCCCTCGCGGGGGACGACCACCGCGCGCGGCACCTCGCCCCACTCCTCGTCGGGCACGCCGATGACCGCGCACTCGACGATGTCGGGGTGGGCGAGGAGCAGGTCCTCGATCTCGGCGGGGTAGACGTTCTCCCCACCCGAGATGATCATGTCCTTGATGCGGTCGACGACGTAGACGTATCCGTCGTCGTCCACCCGGGCGGCGTCCCCGCTGCGGAACCAGCCGTCGGTGAAGGAGGCGGCCGTCTCCTCGGGCAGGCCCCAGTAGCCGGGCATGACGTGCGGTCCGCGCACGACGACCTCGCCGGTCTCCCCCGGCTCGACGGGCGCCAGGTCGGGCCGGACGACCCGGACGTCGCTGAAGAAGTGCGGCACGCCCGCCGAGCCCGCCTTGGCGACGGCGTGCTCGGCGTCCAGGAAGAGGGTCCCGGGGGCGGCCTCGGTCATGCCGTAGCCCTGGAGGAAGGTGAGGCCGCGGCGCTGGTAGGCCTCGATCAGCGGGGTGGGGACCGGGGAGCCGCCGCAGGTGAGGATGCGCAGGGAGGACAGGTCGGCGTCGGCCCAGCGCGGGTGGCGGGCGATCCGGTCGAACATGGTCGGCACGCCGAACATGAACGTGACGCGGTGCCGTTCGACGAGGTCGAAGGTGGTCTCCGGGTCGAACGCCTCGACCAGGACGCAGGTGCCGCCCTTCAGCAGCACCGGCAGCGTCAGCATGTTCAGGCCGGCCGTGTGGAACAGCGGCGCGGAGACCAGGGCGCGGTCGTCGGCGATCAGGTCGGTGTCGACGAGGACGTTGACGGCGTTCCAGATCAGGTTGCCGTGGGTGAGCATGGCGCCCTTGGGCCGGCCGGTCGTGCCCGAGGTGTACATGATGATGCAGGTGTCGTCGGCGCCGACGGGCTCGTCGATCGGCTCCTCGGCGGCCGACGCCAGCGCCGCCTCGTACTCGGCGCCGACCTCGAGGTACGTCCGTACGTCGGTGCTGCCGGGCAGTCCGGCGACCAGGCCGGTGTGCGAGGGGGCGTGGAGGAGGGCCTTGGCGCCGGAGTCGGCGAGCTGGTAGGCGATCTCGGGGCCGGTCAGACGGGTGTTGAGGGGGACGAAGACCGCGCCGAGCGTGCCGGCGGCGAACAGGGTCTCCAGGTAGGAGGGGTGGTTCGGGCCGAGGTAGGCGATGCGGTCGCCGCGGCGCACGCCCCGGGCGCGCAGGGCGTGGGCCAGCCGGGTGGTACGCGTGTGCAGGGTGCGGTAGTCGGTCGACCGCTCGCCGTGGACCAGGGCGGTGCGGTGGGGGGTCTTGCGGGCCCGGCGTGCGGGCCACGATCCCAGTCCCTCGTTGCGCATCGGTGACGCCCCTTACGGTGTGGTCAGCCCGAGCAGGCGGGCGGCGTTCTCCTTGAGGATCTTCGGCCTGACCTCGTCCTTGATCGTCAGCTTGGCGAAGTCGGCGAGCCAGCGGTCGGGGGTGAGGACGGGGAAGTCGGAGCCGAAGAGGACCTTGTCCTTCAGCAGGGTGTTGGCGTACTGCACGAGCTGCGGGGGGAAGTACTTCGGCGACCAGCCGGAGAGGTCGATGTGCACGCCGGGTTTGTGGGTGGCGACTGCGAGGGCCTCGTCCTGCCAGGGGAACGACGGGTGCGCCAGGATGATCTTCAGGTGCGGGAAGTCGGCGGCGACGTCGTCGACGTGCAGCGGGTTGGAGTACTTCAGCCGGATGCCGCCCCCGCCGGGCACGCCGGCGCCGATGCCGGTCTGGCCGGTGTGGAACAGGGCGATGGTGCCGGTCTCCTCGATCACCTCGTACAGGCCGTACGCCACCGACCGGTCGTCGGGGAAGAAGCCCTGGATGCTGGGGTGGAACTTGAAGCCCTTCACCCCGTACTCCTCCACCAGGCGCCGGGCCTGCTTCACGCCCGCCTTCCCCCGGAAGGGGTCGATGGAGGCGAAGGGGATGAGGACGTCGGCGTTGGCTGCGGCCGCCTCGGCGACCTCCTCGTTGGGGACGGGGGCCGTGCCGGTCGCGGACTCGGCGTCCACGGTGAAGATCACGGCGGCCATGTTCCGCTCGCGGTAGTAGGCGGCCGTCTCCTCGAGGCTCGGCTTCCGCTTGCCCTCGACCTTGAAGTAGGCGGAGGAGGCCTCGTGGAGGTCGTCGTCCAGGGAGGCGTGCCCCTTCGAGGAGACCTCCGCGTGGGTGTGGACGTCGATGGCGACCAGTTCGTCGACGTTCAGGGAGTGGGTCATCACGCCCCCGGAACCTTGGGCGCGGGGATGCCGACCGTCTGGAGTTCGGCGCCCACCGACGTGGGGAAGGCGTCGGCCAGCGTCTCGGGGGTCCAGCCGCCGTCGGCGTAGGCCGCGCGGATCTCCTGCGGGTGCGACCAGAGTGCCACCTTGTCGCCGCCGATGCCGATGGCCTGGCCCGTGATCCCGCGGGCGGCCTCGGAGGCCAGGAACGGCACCAGGGCGGCGCAGTCCTCGGGCGTGCCGAAGCCCTCGCCCTTGCGCAGGAAGTCCGGCAGCGGCTCGCCGTGGCGCATCGCCTCGACGTACGGCGCGAAGGCGGGGATGGTCTCGGTCATCGCGGTTGCGGCGACCGGGACGATGGCGTTGACGGTGATGCCGGCGCGCCCCAGCTCCATGGACCAGGTGCGGGCGAACGCGGCGATGCCGGCCTTGGCGGCGGCGTAGTTGGTCTGGCCGAAGTTGCCGCGCTGGCCGGCCGGGGAGCCGACCAGGATCAGCGTGCCGCCCTCGCCCTGCTCGCGCATCCGTACGGCGGCGGCGCGGGCGCAGGTGAAGGTGCCCTTGAGGTGAGTGGCGATCACGGCGTCGAAGTCGTCGTCGGTCATCTTCCACAGCACCTTGTCGCGCAGGATGCCGGCGTTGGTGACCAGGACGTCCAGCCGGCCGAACTCCTCGACGGCACGGTTCACGAGCCGGTCGGCGGCCTCGGCGGTGCCGACCGGGACCACCTCGGCGACGGCGGTGCCGCCCGCTTCGGTGATCGACTTCACGGCCTGCTCGGCGACCGCCTCGTCGACGTCGTTGACGACCACGGACGCGCCGTGCGCGGCCAGGGCGTGCGCGTAGGCGAGGCCGAGGCCCCGGCCGCTGCCGGTGACGACGGCGGCCTTGCCGGTGAGATCGATGCTGGGCACGGGTGAGTCCCTTCACGCGGTGACACGGGAGGTTCTGCTCTGCTCGGAGACGCGGGGTGCGGCTTCGAGATCGAAGCTAAGAGCAATAATTGTTGTCGTCAATAGTTGTTGTCTCCCCGCGGGTGGGCCATGCTGGACTGCGCACGACGCACCGCCCCGTCCGGGGCCCGACACCGGGGAGCCCGCCATCGCCCGCCAGCCCGACGCCGTGAACGCCGCACCGATCGACGCCGACGAGCCGTGGATGCGCGGGCTGCACGCGGACACCGGCTACCTGCTCTACCGCCTGGGCCTGCGCTCGGGTCAGCTGTTCAACACGTTCCTGCACGAGTCGGGGCTGCGCCTGCGCCACTACGCGGTGCTGCGGTTCCTGGCCGGCACCGAGGGCGCGCTCCAGCGCGAACTGAGCGCACGGCTCGGCTACGACCCGAGCGCCATCGTCGGCCTGGTGGACGACCTGGAGAAGCTGGGCCTCGCCGAGCGGCGCCCGGCCCCGGACGACCGCCGCAGCCGGATCGTCGTCCTCACCGAGGACGGGCGCGCCTTCCTGCGCGGCACCGACGAGGCGGGCCTGCGGGTCACCAACGACCTGCTGGCCGCGCTCGGCCCGGCCGAACGCGAGACGCTGCACGCCCTGCTGCTGCGCGTCGCGGAGGACGGCCTGGGCTGAGGGCGTGCCCACGATTGACGGGCGGGCGGCGGCTGCCTAACTTCACCGGAGACCGGGATCCGGCACCGTGACAAGTCCGGCACCGTGACAGTGAAGTCGAGGAACCCCTGGCCATGACCGCCCGCTCCGCGCCCGACCGGCTGCTGTCCGTGCTCGCCGCGTTCGACCACGCGCACCCGGCGCTGTCCCTCACCGACATCAGCCGACGGGCCGGGCTGAGCCTGACGACCGCCCACCGCCTGGTGACCGCCCTCACCGGCTGGGGCGCCCTGGAGCGGGACGGGTCCGGCGCCTACCACGTGGGGCTGCGCCTGTGGGAGGTCGCGGCACTCGCCCCGCGCGGCCTCGCCCTGCGCCAGGTCGCGCTCCCCTACCTGGAGGACCTGTACGAGGCCACGCACGAGAACGTGCAGCTGGCGGTGCGGGACGGCACCGAGGTCGTCTACACCGAGTGGCTCTCCGGCCGTGCGGCGGTCGGCGTCCGCATCCGCGTCGGCGCCCGTTGGCCGCTGCACGTCACCGGCGTCGGTCTCGTCCTGCTGGCGCACGGCGGACCGGACCTCCAGGAGGCCTACTGCGCGTCACCGCTGTGCGCCTACACCGGCCACACGATCACCGACCGGGCGCGACTGCGCCGGGTGCTGGCCGAGGTCCGGCGCTCCGGGGTGGCGGTGAGCAGCCGCCAGGTCACCGACGACGCCGTATCGGTGGCCGCCCCGGTGCGCGGCCCGGGCGGCGCGGTGACCGCCGCCGTGTCGGTGGTCGTGCCCTACGCGGACGCGCGGGTGCCGGTGCTGGTGCCGGCCGTGCGGCTCGCGGCGCGCGGGATCTCCCGCGCACTGGGCTGGCAGCCGGACCCGGCCGCCCCGTGACACCGGGCGACCGGGTCCGGGCGGGCCTCCGGCATCCCGCCCCGGCCGGCCCTCCGGCGGCCGGTCGTGGTCGGACCTCCGGCGGCCCGTCCCGGTCCACCCTCCGGCAGCCCGCCCCGGTCCACCCTCCGGCGGCCGCTCCTGCTCGACCCCCCGGCAGCCCCTCCCGGTCCACCCTCCGGCAGCCAGTCCTGCTCGACCCTCCGGCAGCCCCTCCCGATCGCCCCTCCGGCAGCCGTCCTCACCGGAATCTCAGATTCCTTACCGACGATTCAAAGGATTCACCCAGGAAGAAGTCGCATGATGCAGGCGCAAAGATGGACATCTGAGGAAGGCGTGTCGTGGGCGTCCCGCACATATCGAACCGGTCCGAGCAGCAGCCGGGGAGGTGGTCGCGGCGTGGTGTGCTGGCCGCGCTCGGTGCCGTACCGGCCGTCGCGCTCGCCGGCTGCGGCACGGCGTCGGCGGGCACCCCCGGGACGACGGCCGGATCGCGGGCGTCCCAGGTGACCCAGCAGACGGCGGCGCAGACGGAGGCGGCCCGGGCGACGGCCACCCCGACCGCACAGGTCTCCGCCGCGCGGCCCCCGGTGATCTCGGTCTCCCCCGCGGACGGCACGAAGAAGGCAGCCTTCACCAGCCCGGTGGAGGTGACCGTGACGGACGGCACCCTCACCTCCGTGACGGTGACCGGCAACGACGGCTCCACCCTGACGGGCTCCTACGACGACACCCGCACCCGGTGGACGTCGGCCCGCAACCCCTCCTCGGGCACCAAGTACACGGTCACCGCGCAGGCGGACGGCGCCGAGGCGCAGACGACGACCTTCAAGACCAAGTCGCCCGGCGCCACCTTCATCGGCGCCTTCACCCCCGAGGCGGGCTCCACCTCCGGCGTAGGCATGCCGGTCTCGGTCAACTTCACGCACGCCGTGACGGACAAGGCGGCCGTGCAGAAGGCGATCACGGTGACCGCCTCCCCGGCCGTCGAGGTCGTGGGCCACTGGTTCAGCGACACCCGGCTGGACTTCCGCCCGGAGACGTACTGGGCGGCCGGCACGACCGTCACGCTCTCCCTGCGGCTGAAGGACGTCGAGGGCGCGAGCGGCGTCTACGGCACCCAGTCGAAGGACGTCACGTTCCACATCGGCCGCGAGCAGATCAGCACGGTGGACCTCGCCGCGAAGGAGATGGTGGTGCGGCGGGGCGGCGCGACCGTCGCCACCTATCCCGTCAGCGGCGGTGACGCCGAGCACCCCACCTGGTCCGGGATCATGGTGATCAGCGAGCGGTTCCGGGAGACCCGGATGGAGTCCTCCACGATCGGCCTCGGCGACGAGTACGACATCGAGGACGTGCCGCACGCCCAGCGCCTGACCTCCTCCGGCACCTTCATCCACGGCAACTACTGGGCGTCGGCCTCGGTGTTCGGCGGCGAGAACACCAGCCACGGCTGCATCGGCCTGCGGGACGCGCAGGGCGCGGCCGACGGCTCCGTGGCCGGCTACGCGTTCTACGAGAGCTCGATGCTCGGCGACGTGGTGGTCGTCGAGAACTCGACCAGGTCCACCGTCGATCCGGGCAACGGCCTCAACGGCTGGAACATGTCCTGGGCCGACTGGAAGGCGGGCAGCGCGCTCTAGACCCGTCGTGACCTTCCCGTCCACGCCGGCGGGCGAGGACGGGAAGGTGGCAGCGGGACCTAGGGCCTGTCGTTCGGATCATGCCGCGGACGCGGGGTCTGGCACGCACGTCTGCGGCGTTGTCGTCGGTTGCCGACTCCCCCACGCTCGGCTGCGCTCGCGCGGGAGGGACCCCCATCGCGTCGACGCCCTCCTCCGCCTTGCAGCCGCACGCACCAGACCCCGCTCGCCCGATTGACACGGCACCGTCGGCGTCCCGCGACCTGATCCGAACGACAGGCCCTAGAAGTCGTCGGCGCCGTTGCGCAGTTCGGGCGTCCAGTAGCCGGTGAGGGCCGCCGCCGGGTCGACGGCGATGCCCTCGCTGCCGGGCGCGGTGACGGCGATGACGGTGGAGTCGCCGTCGAGCTGGACGGAGAACGCCGAGACGGGCTCGTTCTCCTCGTCGGTGCCGCCGTCCGAGAGCTTCACCAGGGCGTAGGCCGGTTCGCCCGCCTGGAGGACGACCGGCGCGGCCGGCTTGCTCTTGGCCACCTCCGGGACGTCCTGCTTGTGGCTCTCCAGGAACTGGATGTGCGGGAAGCCCGTCAGCCGGCAGGAGCCGCCGGAGGTGTTCTTCGCCGTCAGGACGATGTGGGTGTAGGGCGGGCCGTCCTGGAGGGCGGCGGTGACGGCGACGTCGCCCGCGGTGCAGACCGGGGTGCTGGTGGAGGCCTGTGCGTCGGTCGTGCCGGAGCCGCTCGCGCCGGTGGACCCCTCGGCGTCGGAGGACCCGTCGGATTCCGCCGAGCCGGCCGCGGCCGTGGAGCCGGTCGCCTGTCCCTGAGCCGCCCCGGCTGCCGCCGAAGCAGTCGCCCCCGACGCCGACGCGGCGTCCGTGTCGTCCTGGCAGGCGGTCAGGGACAGCGCGAGGACTGCCGTGCCCGCGGCGGCGAGCAGGGCGGAGCGGTGACGCAGTGCGTTCATGGAGATGGTTCCCTGTCAGTGGTGCGGGGCCGCGGCGTGCTGCCGTCGGCCGTCTGTCGAGCTGCCGCCGTTCCTCGGTTCGCGGCCGCCCTTGCCCGGACGATGACCGGGCGCCGGCGTGTAAACGAACGTGCGGACGGGGTGGAGACGCGCGTCGGAGTGCGCGCCGTCGTTCATCGGCCGGCAGGCCACGCGGCTGCACGCCGTCGGCGTTCCCGTAGGGCAGAGAACCGCTCCGTGGTGCTGTTCATGTGAGATCCCCCGTGTGACGGCCAGCGGTCCGCGCGGACGCGGACCACATGGGGCGGGAGCGCATCGGTCCGTCCCTCGCCCGCCTTCAGTCGATCACGCCCCGGGTCGGCGGCCCAGGCGGTTCAACCGGCAGAAGTACCGTCGGCCATACTTCTGCCGGGGCTCGCGTGCGGACGGGTCCGGGGATCGGGGACATCGACTGTGTGGAGTGGCACACCCGCCACGGGGGACTTCGGGCAGCAGCTGCGCGCCCTGCGGACGCGCGCCGGACTCAGCCAGGAGGCGCTGGCCCACGTCTGCGGCGTGAGCGTGCGCGCGTTGGCGGACATGGAACGGGGGCGGACCCGCGGACCGCAGCGCCGCACCGTGCAGGCACTGGCCGAAGGGCTCGGACTGGACGACGCCACCGCCGAACGGCTGGAGAAGGCCGCCGCCCTGGGCCGTCCTCGGACAGCCTCAGGACCGGCCTCCGCACCGGCCTCCGGACCGGCCTCCGCACCGGCCTCCGCACCGGCCGTCCACACCGCCTTGGCCCTGCCGCGCGACATCCATGACTTCACGGCCCGCGGCACCGCCCTCGCCCGCCTCCTGGACCTGGCCGAACACGCCGGCCCCACCCGTGCGGTCGTGAACGTGGTCGCGGGCCAGCCGGGTCTCGGCAAGACCGCGTTCGCGGTGCACGCCGCGCACCGGCTCGCGCCGCGCTTCCCGGACGGGCAGTACGCCCTCGACCTGCACGGCATGGATCCCGAGCCGACCACACCGCGCGACGCGCTCGCCAGGCTGCTGCGGGCGTCGGGCGTCGCCGACGCCGCGATCCCGGCCGACACGGACGACCGGGCCGGCCTGTGGCGGTCCGTGGCCGGTGACCGGCGGGTGCTGCTGCTCCTGGACAACGCCGCCGACGAGTCCCAGGTCCGTCCCCTGCTGCCCGGCGACGGCCCGTCGCTGACGATCGTCACCAGCAGGAACGCCCTGCCGGGCCTGGAATCGGTGCACCGGACCGACCTGGCCCTGCTGCGGCGCGAGGAAGCGGTCGAACTCCTCACCCGCATCGTCGGCCCGGAACGGGTCCGGGCGGAGGCCCAGGCCGCCCGCGACCTGGCCGACCTGTGCGCACACCTGCCGCTGGCCGTCCGGATCGCGGGCCAGCGACTCCTGAGCAGGCCGCACGAGCGCCTCGGCAAGCTCGTCGCCCGGCTCACCGCCGAGGGGCGGCGCCTGGACGGCCTCGAGGCCGGGGACCTACGGGTGCGCGCCGCCTTCGCGCTGTCGTACCGTCAGCTGCCGCCGCGGACACGGACCTTCCTGCGCCGCGCCTCGCTGGCCGCCGGACCCGACTTCAGCCCCGAGACCGTGGCACTCCTGGCCGGCCTGCCCCACGCCGACGCGGTCGCCTGCGCCGAGGAACTGACCGACGCCGGGCTGTTGCAGAGCGACCCCGTCGCCGAACGCCACCGGTTCCACGACCTGCTCAAGCTGTACGCCGCCGAGCTGACGGAAGCCGAGGACGGCCCGTCGGAGCGGGAGGCCGCGCTGGACCGGGCCGCCCGGTGGATGCTGCGCCGGGCCACCGCCGCCGCCCTCCGCTTCGATGCCGAGCACCACCAGGACGCCCCGCACGGCGACCCGGACCCCGCCGGAGCGCCCGTCGGCCGGGAGGAGGCGCGGGCCTGGCTGGAGGCCGAGCGTTTCCAGTGGCTCGCCGCGCTGCGTCGTGCTCACGACGCCGGTGACCACCGGCAGGTCGTGGACACGGCGGAGGCGATGCACTGGTTCTCCGACCTCAACCAGCACTGGGAGCTGTGGGTGGAGGTGTTCCGGCGCTCCGCCGACGCGGCCCGCGCCCTGGGCAGCACACGGGAGGAGGCGGTCCACCTGAACTACCTCGCCTGGGCCTACAACCTCTGCGTCCAGGATTCCCACGCCGCCCTGACGACCGCCGACGCCGCGCTCGTGGCGGCCCGTGCCGGCGAGGACGAACTCCAGGTGGGCTGGGCGCTCGGCTACGGCGCCGGCGCCCTGCACCGGCTGGGCAGGGCGGAGGAATCCCATGCGCGCCTGCGCGAGGCCGCCCGCTGCTTCGGCGCGCAGTCCTCCCCGCAGGCCCGGCTGGCCGAGCTCACGGTCCTCAACTCCCTCGGCACCTACCTGCGCCAGGCCGGCCGGGCGGACGAGGCGCTGGACATCCACCGCCGCAGTGCGCGGCTCTGCGAGGCCGGCACCTCGGGGCTGCCCGACGAGCTGGCCGCGATGTACCAGGCCGTCGCCCACCAGCAGATCGGGAACGACCTGGCGGCCCTGGGCCGATGGCACGAGGCGGAGGCGCCGCTGCGCCGGGCCCTGGCGCACTTCGAGGCCGCGCAGAGCCCGACCTGGACCGAACCGGCCCGGCTCGACCTGGGCCGTGTGCTGAGCGCGCTGCGTCATCCGGAGGCCCGCCGGACACTGCTCGCGGCCCGGGACGCCCTCGCCGCGCTGAGGAGTCCGCTCCAGGGCGACGCCGCCGCCGCACTGCTGGCACTCGACGAACTGACCACCGGCCGGCCCGGCTAGGGCGCCTCTGACGGATCTCCGCGCCGTCGCGACGCCCGGCCGATTCGCCCCCATTCACGGAGTGAACTCACTGACGGGCAACGGACTTTCCCTGTTTCACCTCTTGACGGCCGGAGTGCCCGGGAGCACATTGGGGGCCACTTTGAGAGCGCTCTCAGACGGTCCCCGGAGCGCTGCCCGAAGCCCCCGCACACCCCACTCCGTACCCGAGAGGCACACCCATGAGTGACACCTCCGGCACCCCCCGCAGACGACGGCGCCCGCTCCGGCGGGCGCTCGTCGCCGCCGTCGGCACGCTCGCCCTCGCGGCGGCCGCGGCCACGGTCGCCTCCCCGTCCGCGAACGCCTCCGCGCCCACACCCCCCTCGGGCTGGACGCAGGTCTTCCTGGACGACTTCGACGGCGCCGCGGGCACCGGCGTCGACACCGCCGACTGGCAGTACGCCACCGGCACCTCGTACCCGGGAGGCCCCGCCAACTGGGGCACCGGCGAGGTCGAGACGATGACGAACAGCACGGGCAACGTCTCGCTCGACGGCAACGGCAACCTGCGCATCACGCCGCTGCGCGACTCCGCCGGCAACTGGACCTCGGGCCGTATCGAGACCAACCGCACCGACTTCCAGCCCCCGTCCGGCGGCAAGCTGCGCGTGGAGGCCCGGTTGCAGATGCCGAACGTCACCGGCACGGCGGCCGAGGGCTACTGGCCGGCGTTCTGGATGCTGGGCGCCCCCTACCGCGGCAACTACCAGAACTGGCCGTCCGTCGGTGAACTGGACATCATGGAGAACGTCCAGGGCCTGAACCAGGTGTGGTCGACGATCCACTGCGGCACCAGCCCGGGCGGCCCGTGCAACGAGACCAGCGGCATCGGCAACACCACCGCGTGTCCGAACACCACCTGCCAGTCCGGCTTCCACACGTACACGCTGGAGTGGGACCGCTCGGTGACCCCCGAGGCGATCCGCTTCTCCGTCGACGGCGTGACCTTCCACACCGTCACCGCGAACCAGGTCGACGCCACGACCTGGAACAACGCCACCGACCACGGCTTCTTCATCATCCTGAACGTGGCGATGGGCGGCGGCTTCCCCGACGCCTTCGGCGGTGGCCTCGACGCCGACACCCGCTCCGGCGTCCCCATGGTGGTGGACTACGTACAGGTGCTCCAGGCCTCGGGCGACGGCGGCGGCACCACGCCTCCCCCGACCGGCGGCCGTGACGCCTACGCCGCCATCCAGGCCGAGTCCTACGACGGCCAGTCCGGCGTGAGCACCGAGACCACCACCGACACCGGCGGCGGGCAGAACATCGGCTCCCTGGCCAACGGCGACTGGGCGCTCTTCCAGGGCGTGGACTTCGGCTCCACGGCGGCCACCCAGTTCTACGGCCGGGTCGCGAGCGGCGCGGCGGCCGGCGTGAGCGGGCTGGTCGAGGTACGCCTGGACAGCCGGAGCAACGCGCCCGTCGGCAGCTTCGCGGTGGCCTCCACGGGCGGCTGGCAGTCGTGGCGGACCGTCCCGGCGAACATCACCTCGGTCACCGGCACCCACGACGTCTACCTGACCTTCACCAGCGGTCAGCCGTCGGACTTCGTCAACGTGAACTGGTTCGACTTCGGCCACTGAGAGCACGGCGGCCGGCGGGACCGCGGCGGCCGCGGAGGGACCGGCCCGGCGGCGTTCAGCGCAGTTCCGCGCGGAACGCCGCCGGAGTCGTGTCCGTGTGCTGGTGGAAGAACTTGGAGAAGTTCGCCGGGTCGGGGAAGCCCACCGCCGCGCCGACCCGGCCGATCGGCAGTTCGGTGTGGGCCAGCAGCCGCTTCGCCTCCAGGACGACCCGCTTGTCGATGAAGCCCTTGGGCGTCTCGCCGGTCGCGGCACGGACCGCCCGCACCAGGGTGCGGCGGGAGTAGCCGAGCGCGTCGGCGTAGGCGCTGACGCTGTGGTTGGTGGCGAAGCCGCGCTCCACGGCGTCCCGGAACAGGGTGAAGGTGGTGTCCGCCCGGCGGCGGGCCGCCTCCGCGGAGCTGGCCGCCAGATGCGCCAGGCGCAGCAGGAACGCGGTCAGGGAGTGCCGCAGCACCGCGGTGTGCAGGCTCAGGGGCAGGGTGGAGTCGTCCTCGTACTCGCGTCGCAGTTGGGCGAGGGCCGCGCGCAGGCCGTCCCACTGGGCCGCGTCGGGGTGGAGCAGGGGCGCCAGGTCGTAGCGGTACAGGCCGGTGGCCTCGACCGTGGCGCGGGGCAGGAAGCCGGGTTGCATGGTGAGGACGGTTCCGCGGTACTCGCTCGACTTCGAGAGGCGGTGGACCTGACCCGGGCGGATCCACAGCACGTCACCCGCCGCCGCCTCGTACTCGGTGAAGTCGACCATGTGACGGACGGGACCGTCGGTGAAGAGCAGTACGACGTGGAAGTCGATCCGGTGCACCCGGTCCAGGGGCACGTCGGCGTGCCAGGTGCGGCCGGTGCCCATCGGGCCGACCTGCATGCCCACCCCGCCGACGCTGCGGTCGACCGGGAAGGGGAAGGTCCTGATCCCGCCGCCGGCCCCACCGCCGATCCCACCGCCGTCCTGGACCGTTGTGTCCGCCATGTCCGTCCCGTGCCACCTCGTCCGCGCCCCGGACCCACCGGGGTGTCCCACTTTCACCACAGCCTGACACACAGGGACCTTCCGTCGAAAAAGTCAGACTTTTACTTTTGAACGCGTCAGACCAGCAGCTTCGCTCGGACCGAGGACTTCTTGAAGATGAGCACGCAGACACCGGACAGCTTCGAATGGACCGAACTCGACCGGCGTGCCGTCGACACCGCGCGCCTGCTGGCCGCGGATGCCGTGCAGAAGGTGGGCAACGGCCACCCCGGCACCGCCATGAGCCTGGCGCCCGCCGCGTACACGATCTTTCAGAAGGTGATGCGGCACGATCCGGCGGACCCCGAGTGGACGGGACGTGACCGCTTCGTCCTCTCCCCGGGCCACACCTCGCTGACCCTCTACACCCAGCTCTACCTGGCCGGCTACGAGCTGGAGCTGGACGACCTCAAGGCGTTCCGCACGCACGGGTCGAAGACGCCCGGTCACCCCGAGTACGGGCACACGGCCGGCGTCGAGACCACCACCGGCCCGCTGGGCCAGGGCCTGGCCAACGCCGTCGGCATGGCGATGGCCGCCCGCTACGAGCGCGGCCTGTTCGACCCGGACGCCGCCGAGGGCGAGTCGCCCTTCGACCACACCGTCTGGGCGATCGTCTCCGACGGCGACCTCCAGGAGGGCGTCTCCGCCGAGGCCTCCTCCCTCGCCGGCCACCAGCGGCTCGGCAACCTCGTCCTCCTCTACGACGACAACCACATCTCCATCGAGGGCGACACCGCGACCGCCTTCTCCGAGGACGTCCTGAAGCGGTACGAGGCCTACGGGTGGCACACCCAGCGCATCGAGCCCGCGGAGAACGGCGACATCGACGTCCACGCCCTGTACACGGCGCTGGAGGCGGCGCGGGCGGAGACCGGGCGGCCCTCCATCATCGGCATGCGCACGATCATCGCCTGGCCGGCCCCGAACGCGCGGAACACCGAGGCCTCCCACGGCTCGGCGCTCGGCGAGGAGGAGGTCGCCGCCACCAAGCGCGTCCTCGGCTTCGCCCCGGAGCGGACCTTCGAGGTCGCCGACGAGGTCCTCGCCCACACCCGGGCCGCCCTCGACCGGGGCGCCGAGGCGCACGCCGCCTGGGACAAGCGGGTCGCCGCCTGGCGCGACGCCCACCCGCAGCGGGCGGAGCTGTTCGACCGGGTCGTCGCGGGCCGGCTCCCGGAGGGCTGGGAGGAGAAGCTGCCGGTCTTCGAGCCCGGCAAGCCGGTCGCCACCCGCGCCGCCTCCGGAAAGGTGCTCCAGGCGCTCGGCGCGGTGATCCCCGAGCTGTGGGGCGGCTCCGCCGACCTCGCGGGCTCGAACAACACCACGATCGACAAGACGTCGTCGTTCCTCCCGGCCGGCAACCCGCTGCCCGAGGCGGACCCCTACGGCCGTACCGTCCACTTCGGCATCCGCGAGTTCGCGATGGCCGCGGAGATGAACGGCATCGCCCTGCACGGCAACACGCGCGTCTACGGCGGCACCTTCCTCGTCTTCTCCGACTACATGCGCAACGCGGTCCGCATGTCCGCGCTGATGCAGCTGCCGGTGACCTACGTGTGGACCCACGACTCCATCGGCCTGGGCGAGGACGGCCCCACCCACCAGCCCGTCGAACACCTCGCCTCCCTGCGCGCCGTCCCCGGCCTGAACGTGGTCCGCCCGGCCGACGCCAACGAGACCGCGATCGCCTGGGCCGAGATCCTCCGGCGCCACTCCACCAAGCCCGCCCCGCACGGCCTCGCCCTCACCCGGCAGGGCGTGCCGACCTACGCGCCGAACGAGGACACGGCACGCGGCGGTTACGTCCTGGCCGAGTCCTCGACGGCCACCCCGGACGTCGTCCTGATCGCCACCGGCTCCGAGGTGCGGCTCGCCGTCGCGGCCCGTGAGCTGCTGGAGGCCGAGGGGATCGGCACCCGGGTGGTGTCGATGCCGTCCGTGGAGTGGTTCGAGGAGCAGCCGGCCGCCTACCGCGACAGCGTCCTGCCGCCGTCCGTGAAGGCCCGCGTCGCCGTCGAGGCGGGCATCGCCCTGACGTGGTACCGATTCGTGGGGGACGCGGGCCGCATCGTCTCCCTGGAGCACTTCGGCGCCTCCGCCGACGCCGGGACCCTGTTCGCCGAGTACGGCTTCACCGCCGAGAACGTCGCCGCAGCAGCCACGGCTGTATTCAATTCAACTACCGAGCCGGCCGCCGCGCGTGGTTGATCCGATCGCCAGAAAGAAGATGATCATTGTGACCGAAGCATCCGCCTCCGCGGGAGCACTCAAGCGCCTCTCCGACGAAGGCGTGTCGATCTGGCTGGACGACCTGTCGCGCAAGCGGATCACGTCCGGCAACCTCGCCGCACTCGTCGCCGGCCGGCACGTCGTGGGCGTCACCACCAACCCGTCCATCTTCCAGGCCGCCATCGGCTCCGGAGAGGGCTACGAGGAGCAGCTCGCCGAGCTGGCGGAGCGGGGCGTCACCGTCGACGAGGCCGTACGGATGATGACGACCGCCGACGTACGCGCGGCCGCCGACGTCCTGCGTCCGGTGCACGACGCCACCGGCGGCCGGGACGGCCGGGTCTCCATCGAGGTCGACCCCCGCCTCGCCCACCGCACGGCGGCCACGATCGCCGAGGCCAAGCAGCTCGCCTGGCTCGTCGACCGCCCCAACGTCATGATCAAGATCCCGGCGACGAAGGCCGGCCTCCCGGCGATCACCGAGGTCGTCGGGCTGGGCATCAGCGTCAACGTCACGCTGATCTTCTCGCTGGAGCGCTACCGCGAGGTCATGGACGCCTACCTGGCCGGTCTGGAGAAGGCGCAGGCGGCGGGCCG
This sequence comes from Streptomyces sp. NPDC003247, assembly GCF_042888135.1. Lineage (NCBI taxonomy): Bacteria > Bacillati > Actinomycetota > Actinomycetes > Kitasatosporales > Streptomycetaceae > Streptomyces > Streptomyces sp. NPDC003247. The sequence continues at coordinate 3,437 of NZ_JBIAPF010000012.1, read as the reverse complement.
GGACCTGTCGGCGATCCACTCCGTCGCCTCCTTCTTCGTCTCCCGCGTCGACGCCGAGATCGACAAGCGTCTGACGGTCCTCGGCACCGACGCGGCCCTGGCGCTGAAGGGCCGGGCGGCGCTCGCCAACGCCCGCCTCGCCTACGCGGCGTACGAGGAGGTCTTCGCGGGCGACCGCTGGACGGCCCTCGCCGGAGCCAGGGCCAACAAGCAGCGTCCGCTGTGGGCGTCCACCGGGGTGAAGGACCCGGCGTACAAGGACACGCTGTACGTGGACGACCTGGTCGCCCCCGGCACCGTGAACACCATGCCGGAGGCCACCCTCGACGCCGTCGCCGACCACGGCGCGATCACCGGCGACACGGTGACGGGCGGCTACGCCCAGGCCCGCGCCGACCTCGCCGCGGTGGAGAAGCTCGGCATCTCCTACGACGAGGTGGTCACCCGGTTGGAGGACGAGGGTGTCGCCAAGTTCGAGGCCGCGTGGCAGGACCTTCTGGACGCGGTCACGAAGTCGCTGAACAGCAAGGGAGTTGACGCGGAATGAGCACGGCACCCACCGCCGGTACCTGGGTGAACCCACTGCGGGATCCCCGCGACCGGCGCCTGCCCCGGATCGCCGGACCGTCCGGGCTCGTCATCTTCGGCGTGACCGGCGACCTGTCCCGCAAGAAGCTGATGCCGGCCGTCTACGACCTCGCCAACCGGGGTCTGCTGCCGCCGGGCTTCTCGCTCGTCGGATTCGCCCGCCGCGACTGGGCGGACCAGGACTTCGCGCAGGTCGTCCATGACGCGGTGCGCGAGCACGCGCGGACGCCGTTCCGCGAGGAGGTCTGGCAGCAGCTCGCCGAGGGCATGCGGTTCATCCCCGGCGACTTTGACGACGACACCGCGTTCAAGCAGCTGCGCGACGCGGTCGAGGAGCTGAACGCCTCGCGCGGCACCGGCGGCAACTTCGCCTTCTACCTGTCCGTGCCGCCGAAGTTCTTCCCGAAGGTCGTCGAGCAGCTGAAGAAGCACGGCCTGGCCAACGCGCCCGAGGGCTCGTGGCGGCGGGCGGTCATCGAGAAGCCGTTCGGCCACGACCTGGCGAGCGCCCGGGAGCTGAACGCGATCGTGCACGACGTGTTCGAGCCCGACCAGGTGTTCCGCATCGACCACTACCTGGGCAAGGAGACCGTCCAGAACATCCTGGCGCTGCGCTTCGCCAACCAGATGTTCGAGCCGATCTGGAACCGCTCGTACGTCGACCACGTGCAGATCACGATGGCCGAGGACATCGGCATCGGCGGCCGCGCGGGCTACTACGACGGCATCGGTTCGGCCCGTGACGTCATCCAGAACCACCTGCTCCAGCTGATGGCGCTCACCGCGATGGAGGAGCCCGCCTCCTTCGACGCGGACTCGCTGCTCACCGAGAAGCTGAAGGTCCTCAAGGCCGTGAAGCTCCCGGAGGACCTCGGCGAGCACACCGTGCGGGCGCAGTACGTGGGCGCCTGGCAGGGCGGCGAGAAGGTGCGCGGCTACCTGGAGGAGGACGGCATCGACCCCGCCTCCACGACGGACACGTACGCGGCCGTCCGGCTGAACGTCGACAACCGCCGCTGGGCGGGCGTCCCGTTCTACCTGCGCACCGGCAAGCGCCTGGGCCGCCGCGTCACCGAGATCGCGGTCGTCTTCCAGCGGGCGCCGCACTCCCCGTTCGACACGACGGCCACCGAGGAACTCGGCCAGAACGCCATCGTCATCCGCGTCCAGCCCGACGAGGGCGTCACCGTCCGCTTCGGCTCCAAGGTGCCGGGCACCTCGATGGAGATCCGGGACGTGACGATGGACTTCGCGTACGGCGAGTCCTTCACGGAGTCCAGCCCCGAGGCGTACGAACGCCTCATCCTGGACGTGCTGCTCGGTGACGCCAACCTGTTCCCGCGCCACCAGGAGGTGGAGGAGTCCTGGAGGATCCTCGACCCGATCGAGGACCACTGGGCCACGCACGGCAGGCCGGCCACGTACCCGGCGGGCAGCTGGGGCCCCGAGGAAGCCGACGAGATGCTCGCACGAGACGGACGGAGCTGGCGCAGGCCATGAAGATCGACCTGACCGACACCACGGCAAGCAAGATCAACAAGGCGCTGGTGCAGGGCCGCCGCGCCATCGGCACACCGGCCGTGGGCATGGTCCTGACGATGGTCATCGTCACGGACGAGGAGAACGCCTACGACGCCTACAAGGCCGCCGAGCAGGCCTCGCACGAGCACCCCTCGCGCACCCTGGTCGTCATCAAGCGGCACGCCCGCACCCCGCGGGAGCGCACGCAGTCGCGGCTGGACGCCGAGGTGCGGGTGGGCTCCGAGGCCGGCACCGGCGAGACGGTCATCCTGCGGACCTACGGCGAGGTGTCCGACCACGCCGACTCCGTCGTCCTGCCGCTGCTGCTGCCGGACGCGCCGGTCGTCGTGTGGTGGCCGGTGGACGCGCCCGAGAACCCCGCCAAGGACCCGCTCGGCGCGCTGGCCCAGCGCCGGATCACCGACATGTACGCCGTGGAGCGGCCGCTGGCCGCGCTGGAGGCCCGGCGGCAGTCCTACGCGCCCGGCGACACCGACCTCGCGTGGACCCGGCTGACGCCCTGGCGCTCGATGCTGGCGGCGGCCCTGGACCAGGCGCGGCTGCCGATCACCTCGGGGGCCGTCGAGAGCGAGGCCGAGAACCCGAGCGCGGAGCTGCTCGCCCGCTGGCTGGAGGCGCGGCTGGGCGTCCCCGTCGAGCGGGTCGAGACGGCGGGCCCGGTCGTCACCGCCGTACGGCTCGGCACCGACAACGGCGAGATCGTCATCGACCGCCCCGAGGGCCCGCTGGCCACGCTGACCCTGCCCGGCCAGCCCCCGCGCACCCTCGCGCTGAAGATCCGCTCGACCTCCGAACTGATCGCGGAGGAGCTCAGGCGCCTCGACGCGGACGAGATGTACGCCGTCGCCCTGCGCGGCGAGGGCACCAAGGAGAACGGCTGAGATGTCCGACACCCCCCGGCTCACCCGCCGGCCCGAGTGGACCGCCCTGGCGGACCACCGCGCCCAGGGGCTGCCGCACCTGCGCGAACTGTTCGCCGCCGACCCCGGGCGCGCGGAACGCTACGTCGTGCGCGTCGGTGACCTGCGCATCGACTACTCCAAGAACCTGATCACCGACGAGACCCTCGCCCTGCTGCGGGAACTCGCCGCCGCGACCGGTGTGTTCGGCCTGCGGGACGCCATGTTCCGCGGGGAGCGGATCAACACCACCGAGCGGCGGGCGGTGCTGCACACCGCGCTGCGGGCCCCGCGGGACGCGGTGGTCGAGGTCGACGGGGAGAACGTGGTCCCCGCGGTGCACGCGGTGCTGGACAAGATGGCGGACTTCGCCGGCCGGGTCCGCTCGGGTGCCTGGACCGGGCACAC